>NZ_LZZQ01000001.1:0-57764 GCF_014170225.1 Pseudomonas sp. UME65
TCGGCGATGCATCGTTTCACTTCTGAGTTCGGGATGGGATCAGGTGGTTCCAACGCTCTATGGTCGTCAAGAAATTCGGTAGCCAGTCCGTTGCTTGTGCAACGTGCCAGCGAATGGGTATGTAATAGATTTGTGTGTTCGCAAACTTTCGGTTTGTATCGTCTTCACACACCGCAACTCGCTTCTTAAGCAAATTGCTTGGGTGTTATATGGTCAAGCCTCACGGGCAATTAGTATTGGTTAGCTCAACGCCTCACAGCGCTTACACACCCAACCTATCAACGTCGTAGTCTTCGACGGCCCTTTAGTTTGTGTGTTCGCAAACTTTCGGTTTGTATCGTCTTCACACACCGCAACTCGCTTCTTAAGCAAATTGCTTGGGTGTTATATGGTCAAGCCTCACGGGCAATTAGTATTGGTTAGCTCAACGCCTCACAGCGCTTACACACCCAACCTATCAACGTCGTAGTCTTCGACGGCCCTTTAGGGAACTCAAGGTTCCAGTGAGATCTCATCTTGAGGCAAGTTTCCCGCTTAGATGCTTTCAGCGGTTATCTTTTCCGAACATAGCTACCCGGCAATGCCACTGGCGTGACAACCGGAACACCAGAGGTTCGTCCACTCCGGTCCTCTCGTACTAGGAGCAGCCCCTCTCAAATCTCAAACGTCCACGGCAGATAGGGACCGAACTGTCTCACGACGTTCTAAACCCAGCTCGCGTACCACTTTAAATGGCGAACAGCCATACCCTTGGGACCGGCTTCAGCCCCAGGATGTGATGAGCCGACATCGAGGTGCCAAACACCGCCGTCGATATGAACTCTTGGGCGGTATCAGCCTGTTATCCCCGGAGTACCTTTTATCCGTTGAGCGATGGCCCTTCCATACAGAACCACCGGATCACTAAGACCTACTTTCGTACCTGCTCGACGTGTCTGTCTCGCAGTCAAGCGCGCTTTTGCCTTTATACTCTACGACCGATTTCCGACCGGTCTGAGCGCACCTTCGTACTCCTCCGTTACTCTTTAGGAGGAGACCGCCCCAGTCAAACTACCCACCATACACTGTCCTCGATCCGGATAACGGACCTGAGTTAGAACCTCAAAGTTGCCAGGGTGGTATTTCAAGGATGGCTCCACGCAAACTGGCGTTCACGCTTCAAAGCCTCCCACCTATCCTACACAAGCAAATTCAAAGTCCAGTGCAAAGCTATAGTAAAGGTTCACGGGGTCTTTCCGTCTAGCCGCGGATACACTGCATCTTCACAGCGATTTCAATTTCACTGAGTCTCGGGTGGAGACAGCGCCGCCATCGTTACGCCATTCGTGCAGGTCGGAACTTACCCGACAAGGAATTTCGCTACCTTAGGACCGTTATAGTTACGGCCGCCGTTTACCGGGGCTTCGATCAAGAGCTTCGCGTTAGCTAACCCCATCAATTAACCTTCCGGCACCGGGCAGGCGTCACACCCTATACGTCCACTTTCGTGTTTGCAGAGTGCTGTGTTTTTAATAAACAGTCGCAGCGGCCTGGTATCTTCGACCGGCATGAGCTTACGGAGCAAGTCCTTCACCCTCACCGGCGCACCTTCTCCCGAAGTTACGGTGCCATTTTGCCTAGTTCCTTCACCCGAGTTCTCTCAAGCGCCTTGGTATTCTCTACCCAACCACCTGTGTCGGTTTGGGGTACGGTTCCTAGTTATCTGAAGCTTAGAAGCTTTTCTTGGAAGCATGGCATCAACCACTTCGTCACCTAAAAGGTAACTCGTCATCAGCTCTCGGCCTTAGAACCCCGGATTTACCTAAGATTCCAGCCTACCACCTTAAACTTGGACAACCAACGCCAAGCTGGCCTAGCCTTCTCCGTCCCTCCATCGCAATAACTAGAAGTACAGGAATATTAACCTGTTTTCCATCGACTACGCTTTTCAGCCTCGCCTTAGGGACCGACTAACCCTGCGTCGATTAACGTTGCGCAGGAAACCTTGGTCTTTCGGCGTGGGTGTTTTTCACACCCATTGTCGTTACTCATGTCAGCATTCGCACTTCTGATACCTCCAGCAAGCTTCTCAACTCACCTTCACAGGCTTACAGAACGCTCCTCTACCGCATCACTTACGTGATACCCGTAGCTTCGGTGTATGGTTTGAGCCCCGTTACATCTTCCGCGCAGGCCGACTCGACTAGTGAGCTATTACGCTTTCTTTAAAGGGTGGCTGCTTCTAAGCCAACCTCCTAGCTGTCTAAGCCTTCCCACATCGTTTCCCACTTAACCATAACTTTGGGACCTTAGCTGACGGTCTGGGTTGTTTCCCTTTTCACGACGGACGTTAGCACCCGCCGTGTGTCTCCCATGCTCGGCACTTGTAGGTATTCGGAGTTTGCATCGGTTTGGTAAGTCGGGATGACCCCCTAGCCGAAACAGTGCTCTACCCCCTACAGTGATACATGAGGCGCTACCTAAATAGCTTTCGAGGAGAACCAGCTATCTCCGAGCTTGATTAGCCTTTCACTCCGATCCACAGGTCATCCGCTAACTTTTCAACGGTAGTCGGTTCGGTCCTCCAGTCAGTGTTACCTAACCTTCAACCTGCCCATGGATAGATCGCCCGGTTTCGGGTCTATTCCCAGCGACTAGACGCCCTATTAAGACTCGCTTTCGCTACGCCTCCCCTATTCGGTTAAGCTTGCCACTGAAAATAAGTCGCTGACCCATTATACAAAAGGTACGCAGTCACAGAACAAAGTCTGCTCCCACTGCTTGTACGCATACGGTTTCAGGATCTATTTCACTCCCCTCTCCGGGGTTCTTTTCGCCTTTCCCTCACGGTACTAGTTCACTATCGGTCAGTCAGTAGTATTTAGCCTTGGAGGATGGTCCCCCCATATTCAGACAAGGTTTCTCGTGCCCCGTCCTACTCGATTTCATGACTAAGAGATTTTCGCGTACAGGGCTATCACCCACTATGGCCGCACTTTCCAGAGCGTTCCGCTAATCTCAAAGCCACTTAAGGGCTAGTCCCCGTTCGCTCGCCACTACTAAGGGAATCTCGGTTGATTTCTTTTCCTCAGGGTACTTAGATGTTTCAGTTCCCCTGGTTCGCCTCTTGCACCTATGTATTCAGTACAAGATAACCATCTTATGATGGCTGGGTTCCCCCATTCAGAGATCTCCGGATCAAAGTCTGTTTGCCGACTCCCCGAAGCTTATCGCAGGCTACCACGTCTTTCATCGCCTCTGACTGCCAAGGCATCCACCGTATGCGCTTCTTCACTTGACCATATAACCCCAAGCAATCTGGTTATACTATGAAGACGACATTCGCCGAAAATTTGCATTCTTAATTAAAAGAGAACTCACAAATTTTACCTTAGCCTGATCCGTTACCAGTGAAAGTAACGTTCAGTCTATCTTTCTATCACATACCCAAATTTTTAAAGAACGATCTAATCAAAAGACTAGAAATCAACATTCAAAGTGAATGCTCATTTCTAAGCTTTCAGAAGCAGTTTATGGTGGAGCCAAGCGGGATCGAACCGCTGACCTCCTGCGTGCAAGGCAGGCGCTCTCCCAGCTGAGCTATGGCCCCATAACAAAATTGGTGGGTCTGGGCAGATTCGAACTGCCGACCTCACCCTTATCAGGGGTGCGCTCTAACCAACTGAGCTACAGACCCAATTTCGAGCTTGTAACTGTTAGCTTGGAGCTATCAGCTTGGAGCTTAAAGCTGCTTCTATCGTCTTCTTCAATGAATCAAGCAATTCGTGTGGGAGCTTATGAAGCAGCTGATGTCGTCGATTAAGGAGGTGATCCAGCCGCAGGTTCCCCTACGGCTACCTTGTTACGACTTCACCCCAGTCATGAATCACACCGTGGTAACCGTCCTCCCGAAGGTTAGACTAGCTACTTCTGGTGCAACCCACTCCCATGGTGTGACGGGCGGTGTGTACAAGGCCCGGGAACGTATTCACCGCGACATTCTGATTCGCGATTACTAGCGATTCCGACTTCACGCAGTCGAGTTGCAGACTGCGATCCGGACTACGATCGGTTTTATGGGATTAGCTCCACCTCGCGGCTTGGCAACCCTTTGTACCGACCATTGTAGCACGTGTGTAGCCCAGGCCGTAAGGGCCATGATGACTTGACGTCATCCCCACCTTCCTCCGGTTTGTCACCGGCAGTCTCCTTAGAGTGCCCACCATAACGTGCTGGTAACTAAGGACAAGGGTTGCGCTCGTTACGGGACTTAACCCAACATCTCACGACACGAGCTGACGACAGCCATGCAGCACCTGTCTCAATGTTCCCGAAGGCACCAATCTATCTCTAGAAAGTTCATTGGATGTCAAGGCCTGGTAAGGTTCTTCGCGTTGCTTCGAATTAAACCACATGCTCCACCGCTTGTGCGGGCCCCCGTCAATTCATTTGAGTTTTAACCTTGCGGCCGTACTCCCCAGGCGGTCAACTTAATGCGTTAGCTGCGCCACTAAGAGCTCAAGGCTCCCAACGGCTAGTTGACATCGTTTACGGCGTGGACTACCAGGGTATCTAATCCTGTTTGCTCCCCACGCTTTCGCACCTCAGTGTCAGTATCAGTCCAGGTGGTCGCCTTCGCCACTGGTGTTCCTTCCTATATCTACGCATTTCACCGCTACACAGGAAATTCCACCACCCTCTACCATACTCTAGCTTGCCAGTTTTGGATGCAGTTCCCAGGTTGAGCCCGGGGCTTTCACATCCAACTTAACAAACCACCTACGCGCGCTTTACGCCCAGTAATTCCGATTAACGCTTGCACCCTCTGTATTACCGCGGCTGCTGGCACAGAGTTAGCCGGTGCTTATTCTGTCGGTAACGTCAAAACAATCACGTATTAGGTAACTGCCCTTCCTCCCAACTTAAAGTGCTTTACAATCCGAAGACCTTCTTCACACACGCGGCATGGCTGGATCAGGCTTTCGCCCATTGTCCAATATTCCCCACTGCTGCCTCCCGTAGGAGTCTGGACCGTGTCTCAGTTCCAGTGTGACTGATCATCCTCTCAGACCAGTTACGGATCGTCGCCTTGGTGAGCCATTACCTCACCAACTAGCTAATCCGACCTAGGCTCATCTAATAGCGTGAGGTCCGAAGATCCCCCACTTTCTCCCGTAGGACGTATGCGGTATTAGCGCCCGTTTCCGGACGTTATCCCCCACTACTAGGCAGATTCCTAGGCATTACTCACCCGTCCGCCGCTCGCCACCAGGTACAAGTACCCGTGCTGCCGCTCGACTTGCATGTGTTAGGCCTGCCGCCAGCGTTCAATCTGAGCCATGATCAAACTCTTCAGTTCAAACATCTTTGGGTTTTGAGAAAACCCTAAACTTGGCTCAGCAATCGTTGGTTACATCTTTGATTTCTCGCGGAGTAACTTGTGATGCTGATAATCTTTTTGACTATCAGTCTGACTCCACAAGCACCCACACGAATTGCTTGATTCAGTTGTTAAAGAGCGGTTGGTTAAGATCTTTCGTCTCAACCGAGGCGCGCATTCTACAGCAGCCTCATTTGCTGTCAAGTGATTTTTTTAAGAAGTTTTCAAAGTTTCCTTTTTAACTTCAACCACTTGCGCCTCCGATCTCTCGTTAGCGGGAGGCGAATTCTACAGCGTTACACGCTGCTGTCAACACCTCTTTTCAACCGCTTTCGATCGAGAGGATCGAATCTTTCCGGCTTGGCACACATGGGTTGAACCTACTGCATATATATAGGTGCGATCGACAACCTCACCATCCACCCGCACACCACCCGAACCTAGAAGATCCCGAGCCACTGCTGCGTTCTTCACCAGCCCCGCCTTATTAAGGACAGCCGCAATCGGCATATCCTCGGCAGCAACCAGCTCGATTTCCGGCAGATCATCAGGCAGTTCACCATCTTTCATGCGATTACCTGCGGCACGGTGAGCATTTGCAGCAGCCTCTTCACCATGGAAGCGCGCAACAATCTCCTCGGCCAGCTTGATCTTGATGTCACGCGGGTTAGCGCCAGCATCTACATCCGCCTTGAATGCATTGATCTCATCCATGGAGCGGAAGCTGAGCAACTCGAAGTAACGCCACATCAACGCATCAGGAATGGACACCAGCTTGCCGTACATCACGCCAGGCGCCTCCTGGATACCGACATAGTTACCCAAAGACTTGGACATCTTCTTGACGCCATCCAACCCTTCGAGCAATGGCATGGTCAGAATGCACTGCGCTTCCTGACCATAACCGCGCTGCAGCTCACGCCCCATCAGCAGATTGAACTTCTGGTCGGTACCGCCCAGCTCGACATCGGCGCGCAATGCCACCGAGTCATAGCCTTGCACCAACGGGTAAAGGAACTCATGAATGGCAATCGGCTGATTGGTCGAATAACGCTTGTCGAAGTCGTCGCGCTCGAGCATCCGCGCAACAGTGTACTGGGAAGTTAGACGAATGAAGTCCGCCGGTCCCATCTTGTCCATCCAGGTGGAGTTGAAAGCCACCTCAGTCTTGGCAGGATCAAGAATCTTGAAGACCTGGCTTTTATAGGTCTCTGCGTTTTCCAGGACCTGCTCGCGAGTCAAGGGTGGGCGCGTGGCACTTTTGCCACTGGGGTCACCGATCATGCCGGTGAAGTCGCCAATCAGGAAGATTACCTGGTGACCCAAGTCCTGGAACTGACGCAGCTTATTAATAAGTACGGTATGCCCGAGATGCAGATCCGGCGCCGTCGGATCGAAGCCAGCCTTAATGCGCAGCGGTTCGCCGCGCTTGAGCTTCTCGATCAACTCGGACTCGACCAACAACTCTTCCGCACCACGTTTGATCAGCGCTAGCTGCTCTTCAACCGACTTCATAACAGACCCGCAAGGCTCAGATTCAAAAGGGAACCAACCATACAAGATCATGGACTAATTACAAGTTTTGCCCGGCGTACGGGAGCATTCCGAAAGCAGAGTGCCCGCGCCCTTGCGTCACAGATGATTTGGTTATATTTTATACAGTTATTTCATCTTCATCATGTCATTCATCTTTTCCATTTCATCTTTTCAAAGTCAAATTACCTATGACCACCGAACCGTCTAAAGCGCCACCGCTTTATCCGAAGAGCCACCTGCTCGCCGCAAGTGGCATCGCGGCCCTTCTCAGCTTGGCCCTTCTGGTATTTCCATCCAGTGATGTAGAAGCAAAAAAAACGACATTGAGCCTTGATCTGGAAAGCCCGATCGAGCAACTGACACAAGATCAAGACGCCGCATCCACCGAACAAGCCACAAGCGAGGCCGTTGCCTCACCTTTCGCACAGATCGAAAACACCGCCGAAGACACCACGCAAACCGCAGAAGCCGCACCTGTGCCTGCTGCCGTGGAGGAGCCAAAAGCCCCCGGCCACAGGGAAGTTCTGGTCACCAAGGGCGACACCCTCTCCACACTCTTTGAAAAGGTTGGCCTGCCAGCCACTTCTGTCCATGAAGTACTGGCCAGCGACAAGCAGGCCAAGCAGTTCTCCCAGCTCAAGCATGGCCAGAAGCTGGAGTTCGAGCTGACGCCTGATGGCCAACTGAACAACCTGCACAGCAAGGTCAGCGACCTGGAAACCATCACCCTGACCAAAGGCCCCAAGGGCTTTACGTTCAGCCGCGTGATCACCAAGCCAGTGGTTCGTTCTGCCTATGTCCACGGCGTCATCAACAGCTCGCTTTCGCAGTCTGCCGCACGCGCCGGGCTGTCCCACAGCCTGACCATGGATATGGCCAACGTTTTCGGCTACGACATCGACTTCGCCCAGGATATTCGCCAGGGTGACGAATTCGACGTGATCTATGAGCAAAAAGTCGCCAACGGCAAGGTAGTCGGCACAGGCAATATCCTCTCCGCGCGCTTCACTAACCGTGGCAAGACCTACACCGCAGTGCGCTACACCAACAAACAGGGTTCCAGCAGCTACTACACCGCTGATGGCAACAGCATGCGCAAGGCCTTCATCCGTACACCGGTGGACTTCGCTCGCATCAGTTCGCGCTTTTCCATGGGCCGCAAGCACCCGATCCTGAACAAGATCCGTGCCCACAAGGGCGTGGACTATGCCGCGCCACGGGGCACGCCAATCAAGGCTGCCGGTGATGGGAAGGTGCTGCTAGCTGGCCGTCGTGGCGGTTATGGCAATACCGTGATCATCCAGCACGGCAACACCTACCGCACCCTGTACGGCCACATGCAGGGCTTTGCCAAGGGTGTGAAGACTGGCGGCTCGGTGAAACAGGGCCAGGTCATCGGCTATATCGGTACCACCGGGCTGTCCACCGGACCGCACCTGCACTACGAGTTCCAGGTCAACGGTGTCCACGTGGATCCGCTGGGCCAGAAGCTGCCCATGGCCGACCCGATCGCCAAGGCCGAACGAGCACGCTTCCTGCAGCAGAGCCAGCCTCTGATGGCCCGGATGGATCAGGAAAAGGCCACGATGCTGGCCTCGAGCAAGCGCTAAGCCATGGCGCTCTATATAGGTGTGATGTCCGGTACCAGCCTTGATGGCCTGGACATCGCCCTGATCGAGCAAAGCCCGGCGCTCAGATTGGTCGCCACTCGCTACATCCCCATGCCCGATACCCTGCGCGCCGAACTCCTGGGTTTGTGCGCCAGTGGCCCCGACGAGATCGCCCGTTCCGCCATCGCCCAACAGCACTGGGTCGAGCTGGCCGCCCAGGGCATCAACCAGCTTCTGCAACAACAGCAACTGCACCCTCAAGACATTCGCGCTATCGGCAGCCACGGACAAACCGTGCGCCATGAGCCAAGCCGCGGGTTCACGGTGCAGATCGGCAATCCGGCCCTGCTCACTGAGCTGACCGGGATCACTGTTGTCAGCGACTTCCGCAGCCGCGACGTGGCGGCGGGCGGGCAAGGCGCGCCGCTGGTTCCGGCCTTTCACGAAGCCCTGTTCGACCAGCGCCCGGGAAACCGCGCCGTGCTGAACGTCGGCGGGTTCAGCAACCTGAGCCTGATCGAAACCGCCAAGCCGGTGGCCGGATTCGACTGTGGCCCGGGCAACGTCCTGCTCGATGCCTGGATCCAGGCCCAACGCGCAGAGAACTTCGACCGCAATGGCCAGTGGGCTGCCAGCGGCCAGGTTGATCCGCCCCTCCTGCAAGCCCTGCTCAGCGACCCGTTCTTCGCCACCCAAGGCCCGAAGAGCACCGGGCGCGAGGTATTCAATCTTGATTGGCTACAGCGGCATCTGAGGGCACGGGGCGCTATTGCCGCCGAAAACGTGCAGGCTACCCTTCTCGAACTGACAGCTCTAACCATCGTCGATTCGCTGCAGAGCGCTCAAAGTGACACCCAGGAGCTGCTGGTGTGCGGCGGCGGCGCGCATAACGCAGCGCTCATGGGCCGCCTGGCAGCCCTCCTCCCGCAAACACGGGTCAGCAGCACTGCGGCGTATGGCGTAGATCCCGACTGGGTAGAGGCTATGGCGTTTGCCTGGCTGGCCCACTGCTGCCTGGAAGGCATCGCTGCCAACCGGCCCAGCGTCACCGGCGCCCGTGGCCTGCGTGTACTAGGCGCCATCTACCCGGCTTGAACAGCAGACAGCAAAACGCCGCAGGATCCCAGGCCCCTGCGGCGTTCGGCGAATGGCTACTGCCGGCTGGTCAGATCGAGAACGACGACCCGCAACCACAGGTAGTGGTGGCATTGGGGTTCTTGATCACGAACCGCGAACCTTCCAGGCCTTCCTGGTAGTCCACTTCAGCACCGGCCAGGTACTGGAAGCTCATCGGATCGACCACCAGGCTCACGCCCTCGCGCTCGACGATGGTGTCATCCTCGGCCACTTCCTCATCGAAAGTGAAACCGTACTGAAACCCCGAACAACCGCCGCCCGTAACGAATACGCGCAGCTTCAAGCGATCATTACCCTCTTCATCGACCAGGGTCTTCACCTTGTGCGCTGCACCTTGAGTGAATTGCAAAGCCGTGGGGGTGAAGGATTCAACGCTCATGCTGACTATCTCCCGGCGTTAAGCCGCCATACTGCGTAATGACGCGCATTATCCGCTTCTCCCAGAAAAGCGGTCAACTATTGTTACGGTATATCAATAGTCGTACAGCCACCCGTATAAAGCAGAAAGGCCCGTCAGACGGGCCTTTTTGTTCACGCAAAAACGACGTTAAGGCAGCATGCCCGCGTGGGACAGCCCCAGACGCTCATCCAGGCCGAACAGGATATTGAGGTTCTGCACCGCCTGGCCCGAAGCGCCCTTGACCAGGTTGTCGATGACCGACAGTACCACTACCAGATCACCATCCTGCGGCCGGTGCACGGCAATCCGGCACACGTTGGCACCCCGCACACTGCGGGTCTCCGGATGGCTGCCGGCCGGCATTACATCGACAAACGGCTCATTGGCATAACGCTTCTCGAACAACGCCTGCAGATCCACCGACTTATCCACCACCGTGGAGTAGAGCGTGGAGTGGATACCGCGAATCATCGGCGTCAGGTGCGGTACGAACGTCAGGCCAACTTCCTTGCCTGCTGCCCGGCGCAGGCCCTGACGGATTTCCGGCAAATGACGGTGCCCCTTGACCGCATAGGCCTTCATGCTTTCGGAAGTTTCCGAGTACAGCGACCCGACGCTGGCGCCACGGCCAGCACCGCTGACACCGGATTTGCAGTCGGCGATCAGCCGGGAAGTGTCGGCAAGACCGGCTTCCAGCAGCGGCAGGAAACCGAGCTGGGTTGCGGTTGGATAGCAGCCAGGAACCGCAATCAAACGGGCTTTCTTGATCTGTTCGCGATTGACTTCCGGCAGGCCGTAGACCGCTTCCTCCAGCAATTGAGGGGCACCGTGAGGCTGACCGTACCACTTGGCCCACTCATCGGCATCCTGCAGGCGGAAGTCCGCCGATAGATCGATGACCTTGGTCCCCGCAGCCAGCAGTTCGCCAGCCAGTGCATGCGCCACGCCATGGGGGGTGGCAAAGAACACCACGTCACAGGCACCAAGGGTCTTGATATCCGGCACGCTGAACGCCAGGCCGTCGTAATGGCCACGCAGGTTCGGGTACATGTCAGCAACGGCCAGGCCAGCCTCGGATCGCGAAGTGATGACTTCCACTCGCGCTTGCGGATGCTGTGCCAACAGACGCAGCAGTTCGACACCGGTGTAACCCGTGCCGCCGACGATACCGACCTTGACCATAAACCTGCCCTCAACGAACCCACTGGAAAGCTGCCGATAATAGGGGCGGCGCGCCCCTGCGACAACCGTCAAGGTGACGTGCGGACGCTCTACCCTCTACTATCTTCGCCACCGTGAACCTGGGAATAACTAAAAATGCTCTATCTATGGCTCAAAGCCTTTCATATCGTCAGCGTGGTCTGCTGGTTTGCCGGCCTTTTCTACCTGCCACGCCTGTTCGTTTACCACGCCCAAAGCGAGGACAGCATCAGCCGCGAGCGCTTCTGCCTGATGGAACGCAAGCTATACCGCTTCATCATGGGGCCTGCGATGATCGCGGCACTGATCTTTGGCATCTGGCTGATCAGCCTCAACCCCAGCGCGTATTTCGGCCAGGGCGGCTGGATGCACGCCAAACTGACCTTGGTGGTCATCCTCATCGGCTATCACCACATGTGCGGCGCGCAAGTGAAGCGCTTCGCCCGTGGCGAAAACACCCGCAGCCATGTCTTTTATCGCTGGTTCAATGAAGTACCGGTTCTGATATTGCTGGCTATTGTAATTTTGGTCGTTGTACGGCCGTTCTAACTCTAACTAGTCGCTTCCCTGGGGGTACTCCAATGTCACTGCCCGCTTTGCTCGAACAACGTCTGCGCCTGCCCCTGGTGGCCGCGCCGATGTTTCTGATCTCCAACCCGGAACTGGTCCTGGCCTGCTGTCGCAATGGTGTGGTGGGTAGCTTTCCCGCCCTCAATCAGCGCGAAAGCAGCGGTTTCAAGGCCTGGCTGGAGGAGATCGAAGCGGGCCTGGCCAAGCTGGAGAACCCTGCTCCCTACGCCGTGAACCTGATCGTGCACAACAGCAACCCACGGCTGCAGGCCGACTTGCAGATCTGCATCGAGCACAAGGTACCGATCGTCATCACCAGCCTCGGCGCGGTCAAGGAAGTAGTGGACGCCGTGCACAGCTACGGCGGCCTGGTATTTCATGACGTGACCACCCGCCGGCACGCAGAGAAAGCCGCCGAGGCGGGTGTCGATGGGCTGATCGCCGTCGCTGCCGGAGCGGGTGGCCATGCAGGCACCTGGAGCCCCTTCTCTCTGGTCGCCGAGATCCGCCAGTTCTTCGACAAGACCCTGCTACTGGCCGGCTGCCTGAACCGGGGCCACGAGATTCTTGCCGCACAGCTGCTTGGCGCCGACCTCGCCTACTTGGGCACCCGCTTTATCGGTACCACCGAAAGCCACGCACCGGATGCCTATAAAGAGATGCTACTCAGCTCTCGAGCCGCCGACATCGTGCATACCGCCGCGGTTTCTGGAGTACCTGCCAGCTTCATGCGCCAAAGCCTGGAGAACGCAGGTTTCGACCTGGCCGCCCTGCAAGGCAAAGGTGAGATCAACTTCGGCTCCAAGCTCAAACCCATCAGCGATGAGGCAAAAGCCTGGAAAACCGTCTGGTCCGCAGGCCAGGGGGTCTGTGAAATCGACGACCTGCCCAGCGTCGACCAATTGATCGCGCGCCTGGACAGCGAATATCAGGCGGCCCAGCAACGCGCCAGCCAACTGAGCAAACGCTGGCCACGTTAACCCGTTCTCATTAGTTTTTTGGCCAGCCGAGGGGCGCTGGCCTTAAACTGTCGGTCTTTTATGTAAACCTTCTTTTCAAGTGACAGGGATGCCCCCATGAGCGAAACCCGCTACAAGATCGTTTTCGACGGCACATTGCTGCCCGGCGTGGAAAAAGCCACTGCCCAACTGAACCTCGCCGAACTGTTCAAAAGCGATGCCGCCGCCGTAGAACGCCTGTTCAGCGGCCAGCAGGTGGAGCTCAAGCGCGACCTGACGCAGGCCGACGCCCAGCGCTATCTGGAAGCATTGAAGAACGCCGGGATCGATGCCCGCATCGAATCCGAGCAGGCCCTGAAGCTGGATCTAGACGCAGTAACCCCCACACCCAGGGCCAGCAGCCTCAGCGAGTCGCCCTATGCGCCCCCGCAAGCCGTAGTAGGCGATGCAATCCCACAATACGCCGCACTCAACGTATTCAGCTTCGAAGGCCGTATCGGTCGCCTGCGCTACCTGGCCTGGACTCTGGTCCTGACGGTGGCCATGCTGGCCGTGGTCGGGGTAGGCGCCTTCTTCGGTATCCTGTCCGCGGCGGTGTTCAATTCCACCCTGCTCACCGGCCTGGGGATTGTCGGCGGTATCGTGGTCTTCATCGGCTTCCTCGTGGTCAGCATTCAGATCAGCGTGCAGCGCCTGCACGATCTCGGCTGGTCGGGCTGGCTGTGGCTACTGAACTTCGTGCCCATCGTCGGCAGCATCTTCCCTCTGGTGCTGATGGTCAGCCCGGGCAGCAACGTGGCCAACCGCTACGGCGCACCACCACCGCCCAACACCACCGCCGTCAAGGTGCTGTCCTGGATGTGGGTCGTCCTGATCGTCGCACTGATCGTGGGCATGGTGGCCGGCGGCCTGAGCTCCCTGGAAGATCGCTACAGCGAAACCAGCTACAGCGAAAGCATCGACTCCAGCAGCGCCGATGAAGATGCCGAACCCGCCGATATCGCCGCCCCTGTAGAATCCGAGTCCGAGCAAGAATAAACGCGCCCGGGCCTGCGACCCTCCCCCGTCGCAGGCCGCCGGCCGTTGCGATGGAGAAATGCATGACCCGTTACGCTCTGATCACTGGTGCTTCCAGCGGCATAGGCCTGGCCCTGGCCGAAGCACTGGCCCGGCGCGGCCGTAATTTGATTCTCGTGGCCCGTCAGCGTGATCAGCTGGAATGCATCGCCCTGGAATTGACCCAGCGCTTCGGCGTCGAAGTGCTGTTCCGCGCCTGCGACCTGGGCGAACCACTGCGCCTGTCCGGTTTCCTGCTGGAGCTGGAGGAGGGTGACCGGCAGATCGACCTGCTGGTCAATTGCGCCGGCATCGGCACCAGCGGCCCGTTCCTGGCCCAGGACTGGATGACCGAGCAGGACCTGATCGAGGTCAACATCCTCGCCCTCACCCGCCTGTGTCATGCCCTGGGCAACAGCATGGCGCTGCTGGGCGGCGGGCAGATCCTCAATGTCGCCTCGGTGGCAGCCTTCTATCCCGGCCCCTGGATGAGCAGCTACTACGCCAGCAAGGCCTATGTCCTGCATTTCTCCGAAGGGTTGCGCGAAGAATTGAAGAAGTGCGCGGTGAAGGTCTCGGTACTCTGCCCGGGGCCGACCCGCACCGCATTTTTCCGCACCGCACAAATGGACACCACCAAACTCAAGGACAGCAAGCTGCTCATGAGCCCCGAGGAGGTCGCGCTGTATGCGGCCCGCGCCCTGGAAAAGAACCGCGCCATCATCATTCCCGGCCGCCTGAACCGCTGGATGGCCTTCAGCGTCCGCCTGAGCTCACGCTGGCTGACCCGCAAGATCGTCGGTTACGTCAATCGGGCCTACTGCCCACGTTAAGAGTCGGGGCTGGGCGCACCTTGTGCACCTGAGTACACTCGGCCCGGACCAACCCAATGGAGAAACAGCTGTGGATACTCTGTTCACCAAGATCATCAACAGAGAAATACCCGCGAAGATCATCTACGAGGACGACCAGGTTCTGGCCTTCCACGATATTGCCCCGCAAGCGCCGGTGCATTTCCTAGTGATCCCGAAGAAACCCATCCGCACCCTCAACGACCTCACCGAGGACGACAAGGCCCTGGCCGGACACATTCTGTTCACCGCCCAGCGCCTGGCCAAGGAGCAAGGCTGCGAAGACGGCTTCCGGGTCGTCATGAACTGCAACGAGCTGGGTGGGCAGACCGTGTATCACATTCACATGCACGTGCTGGGTCAGCGCCAGATGAACTGGCCCCCGGGCTGATTGCCCGCCCCACCCCTTGCGCAGCGCCCTCTCTGACCATCGAGGACGAGGGTGCGCTGATCCAGCGCAGTTTTCGCTCCTTTGATTGGAGTAAACTGGCAGCCGAGATTTCTCCCGGAGATAAGCATGACTACCCAACGTCACTACTCGCCGATCGACCGCCTGCTGTTGCAAGCCGATATGGCGATGCGCACGCTGCTGCCTTTCAGCGGCCAACCTTATCGCCCGTCGCCGGCCATCGTGCAGCCGGAAGCGCAGATGAGTGACGAGGACACCCGGCACGTGGCCGGCCTGATGCGCATCAACCACACCGGGGAAGTCTGCGCCCAGGCGCTGTACCAGGGCCAGGCCCTGACCGCCAAGCTGCCTCAGGTACGCCAGGCCATGGAACATGCAGCCGAAGAAGAAATCGACCACCTGGCCTGGTGCGAACAGCGCATCCGCCAGTTGGGCAGCCACCCGAGCGTGCTCAACCCGCTGTTCTACGGTTTGTCCTTCGGCATCGGCGCCGCGGCAGGCCTGATCAGCGACAAGGTCAGCCTGGGGTTCGTTGCCGCCACCGAAGACCAGGTGTGCAAGCACCTGAACGAGCATCTGGAGCAACTGCCGGCCGAAGACGAAAAGTCCCGAGCGATTCTCGAACAGATGCGCATCGACGAAGAACATCACGCTGAAACCGCGCTCGAAGCCGGCGGGTTCCGCTTCCCGGCGCCGGTGAAATTCGGCATGAGCCTGCTGGCCAAGGTCATGACCAAGAGCACCTACCGGATCTGATTCCAAACCACGGGCATCAAAAAGGGCGCTATCGAAGCGCCCTTTTCTTTTACCGCCAGAATCCGCGCGGATTCAGCCCAACTCGACGATTTCGTAATCGTGAGTGATGGCCACACCGGCCGCGCCGAGCATGATCGACGCCGAGCAGTATTTCTCGGCAGACAGCTCGATGGCCCGCTTGACCTGGGCTTCTTTGAGGCCCCGGCCCTTGACCACGAAATGCATGTGGATCTTGGTGAAGACCTTGGGGTCTTCGGTGGCACGCTCGGCATCCAGGAACGCCTCGCAGCTTTCAACCGCCTGGCGCGACTTCTTGAGAATGCTGACCACATCGAAGTTGCTGCAACCGCCCACGCCGAGCAGGAGCATTTCCATAGGGCGAACACCCAGGTTGCGGCCACCGGCTTCCGGCGGGCCATCCATCACCACTACGTGGCCACTGCCCGATTCGCCGAGGAACATGGCTTCGCCAGCCCATTGGATGCGTGCCTTCATCGCCAAGACTCCACTGTTAAAAAAGGGTCGCCAGCTTAGCACAGGGTTTTCCAGCCACAGCGCTTTGACCGTTTGTCCCTCAATACCGGTTTTCGATAAGAAAAATCTTAATTGAGCCAAGGACGTGTCTGTTAAGCTGACGCCAAATGACTGGCGCATCGCCAGCGTTCAACACCTTCGTTTTACGCCCCATAAAAAAAAACACCTCATACCGTGCAGTCTTTTCGGGATACAACCATGGTTGCTATTGCCCCCACCCCCAAGATCAAAAATCTCGACAAGTTGCTCATGCACTGTCAACGCCGCCGGTATCAGGCCAAGAGCAACATCATCTGCGCCGGTGATGTGTCCGACAGCCTGTACTTCATCATCAAGGGCTCGGTGACCATCCTCATCGAAGACGATGACGGTCGGGAGATGATCATCGCCTACCTCAATGCCGGAGACTTCTTCGGCGAACTGGGGCTCTTCGAAGAGGCCGGCCATGAGCAGCAGCGCAGCGCCTGGGTACGCGCCAAGGTAGAGTGCGAGGTTGCCGAGATCAGCTACGCCAAGTTCCGCGAACTGTCGCAGAACGACCCGGACATCCTCTATGTGCTCAGCGGGCAGATCGCCCAGCGCCTGCGCAACACCACGCGCAAGGTCGGCGACCTGGCGTTCTTCGACGTGACCGGGCGGGTGGCCCGCTGCCTGCTGGAGCTGTGCAAGCAACCGGACGCCATGACCCACCCGGATGGCATGCAGATCAAGATCACCCGCCAGGAAATCGGCCGGATCGTCGGTTGTTCACGGGAAATGGTCGGTCGCGTCCTCAAGGATCTGGAAGAACGCAACCTGGTTCACGTCAAGGGCAAGACCATGGTGGTATTCGGCACCCGCTAATCCGCCAGGAAGCCCTTGAGCATCTGCCGGTACAGGCTCTCCAACCGCACTAGCGCATCGGGCGCCGCAAAGGCCTCGTGCAGGGCGATATGACTTTCGGCCCGGCAGCGCTGTTCCAGGCCACAGGCCTGATTGAAAGTATTGACCGCGCTCACCATCGAATCGCGTTCGTTATCCAGCAGCAAGGCACCATGCACCAGGCCCACTGGCCGCTGGCCACCCTTGCTCTGACGCCAGCGCTGGGCGGTGCCGACCATCTTGCGCCCGCCCAGGTTGACGTTGAAGCGACCATCGCAGAACGCCCCTTCCACTTCGCCCAATGACGGGTTGCCCCCCAGTTCGCTGAGCAGGTCGCAGATCGGCTGACACAGGCGCCGGTACGCGGTTTCGATCCGGCCCTGATCCCCTTCGCTGCGCGGCGGGGCGTAGACCAGGGCGATGTTCACCGTGGCCGCCGACTGCGGCACCGGCTCGCCGCCGGTTTCGCGCAGCAGCACCGGCCAGCCGTTGGCGGCCGACTCCTCGCAGGCCCGTTCAAATCCAGGCAGGCGGCTCAAGCGCCGAGGCATCACCAGCGCCCGGTCACTGGGCTGCCAGAACAGCAGGCCGAACTCTTTTTCACCGGTACACACCAGGGCCAGCAGATCTTGCTCGGCCTGCAGGCCGGCTTCGACAGTCAAGGCAAGGGGTTGAGTCATGGCAGTAGAAATCCTTGGCGATAGGCATGAAAAAGCCGGCATCGCCGGCTTGTTCATTGTCACGGGTTCAGTCCAGGGTCGAGCCGCTGACCGGCACGCCGCGCTCAGGGAAGAACAGACGCTGCAATTCGCTGCCCGGGCTTTCGGCACGCATGAACGCCTCACCCACCAGGAACGAATAGACATCGCTGATTTCCATCAGCTCGACATCGGCACGGTTGAGGATGCCGCTCTCGGTAATCACCAGGCGCTCGCGGGGAATGCGTGGCAGCAGGTCGAGGGTGGTCTCCAGATTGACTTCGAAGGTGTGCAGGTTGCGGTTGTTGACCCCAACCAGCGGTGTGTCGAGGGTCTTCAACGCCCGCTCCAGCTCATCACCATCATGCACTTCCACCAGCACATCCAGGCCAACGCCCTTGGCCACCGCCGCCAGCTCCGCCATCCGCGCGTCATCCAGCGCAGCGACAATCAGCAATACGCAGTCGGCGCCCAGGGCACGGGCTTCGACGATCTGGTACGGGTCGATCATGAAATCCTTGCGGATCACCGGCAGCTTGCAGGCGGCGCGGGCCTGCTGCAGGTACGCATCGGCACCCTGGAAGTAATCGACATCGGTCAGCACCGACAGACAAGTGGCACCGCCTTTCTCGTAGCTCTTGGCAATGTCCGCCGGAACGAAGTTCTCACGGATCACGCCTTTGCTCGGCGAAGCCTTCTTGATCTCGGCTATCACTGCCGGCTGCTTGAGCTTGACCTGATCCTGCAAGGCCCGGGCGAAACCCCGTGGTGCATCGGCAGCACGCGCCAGGGTTTCCAGCTCGGCCAGGCTGACGCGGGCGCTGCGCTCGGCAACCTCCTCGGCTTTACGGGCGAGGATTTTCTCCAGAACTGTCGGCACACTCATCCTTCATTCTCCTGCTTGAACACCGCGGTAAAGGCACCCAGCTCTTCGAGCTTCTCCCGGGCCAGGCCGGTGTGCAAGGCGTCGTGAGCCAGGGCCACGCCCTCTTTCAGGCTGCTGGCATGATCAGCGGCATACAGCGCCGCACCCGCATTGAGCACAATCATTTCGGCGGCCTTCTGGCCATGCTCTGTCTTGCGGCGCCCCAGGGCATCGCGGATCAGCTCCAGGGAGGCCGCCGGGCTTTCCACCACCAGGCCGAACAGACTCTGGCTCTTCATGCCCAGATCCTCGGGCTGTACCCAGTACTCGGTGATCTGGTCATTCTTCAGCTCGGCCACATAGGTGGGCGCAGCCAGGCTGAACTCGTCCAGACCATCCTGGGAATGCACCACCAGAACGTGCTTGCTGCCCAGGCGTTGCAAGACTTCGGCCAAGGGCCGGCACAACGCCTGAGTGAACACGCCTACCACCTGATGCTTGACTCCGGCCGGATTCGTAAGCGGGCCGAGCATGTTGAACAGGGTGCGCAGGCCAAGGTCGCGACGCGGGCCGGCGGCATATTTCATCGCCCCGTGATGGGACTGGGCAAACATGAAGCCGATGCCGACGTTATCGATGCAGCGCGCCACCTGGACCGGGGTCAGGTTCAAATAGATCCCGGCCGCTTCCAGCAGGTCGGCGCTGCCGCTCTTGCCGGACACCGCGCGGTTGCCGTGCTTGGCCACAGTGCAACCGGCCGCAGCGACCACAAAGGAGGAAGCCGTGGACACGTTGAAGATGTTCGCCCCGTCACCGCCGGTGCCCACTACATCCACCACGCCATCCAGGGTTTTCAGCTCGACCCGGTCCGCCAGCTCGCGCATTGCCGATACCGCACCGACGATCTCGTCGATGCTTTCGCTTTTCATGCGCATGGCCATCATGAAGGCGCCAATCTGCGCATCGGTGCATTGGCCGGTCATGATTTCACGCATTACCGAACGCATTTCTTCGGTGCTCAGGTCCAGGTGGCCGACGATACGGCTCAAGGCAGTCTTGATATCCATGAAAAGTCCTTAGCGCGTGCCGCCGCTCTGTTTGAGAAAGTTGGCGAACAGCTCGTGGCCCTGCTCGGTGAGAATAGACTCGGGGTGAAATTGCACCCCCTCGATATTCAGCGTCTTGTGGCGCAACCCCATGATCTCGTCGACGGAGCCGTCTTCCAGCTGGGTCCAGGCCGTGACTTCAAGGCACTCGGGCAAGCTCTCGTGCTTGACCACCAGCGAGTGGTAACGGGTTACGGTCAGCGGCATGTTCAGGCCGTTGAACACCCCCAGGTCGCGGTGGAACACCGGGCTGGTCTTGCCGTGCATCACTTGCCGGGCACGCACCACCTGGCCGCCAAAGGCCTGGCCGATGGACTGATGCCCCAGGCATACGCCGAGAATCGGCAGCTTGCCGGCGAAATGCTTGATCGCCTCGATGGAAATACCGGCTTCGGTCGGCGTGCAAGGCCCGGGCGAGACCACGATGCGCTCGGGCTTGAGCGCCTCGATCTGAGCCACGGTCAGTTCGTCATTGCGCACTACTTTCACCTCAGCTCCCAACTCGCCCAGGTACTGGACGACGTTGTAGGTGAAGGAGTCGTAGTTATCAATCATCAGCAGCATACATGCTCCAACTTATTGATTTTAAAGTAGGTGTGCATGCAACTCAGGGTGTCGATATGCACATTGATATACACAAGCGCAGTGGAGCGTGCCGGGCAAGCTTGCGCACCCGAATGCTGCAAGCTGTCGGCAGGGCAGACAAGGTGATGGATTTGAACCGCCTTATCTATGCAATGTCGCTCAGCTCGCCACGCCATCGTCGGCCATCGCCAGCGCAAGCCGGCAGAACGTTGGGCATGACGATGCACCCGATGGCATTGCCGCCGGGCGAAGGTGTACTGCGTGGGGAGACTGATTGGCATGCAGCGTTCTCCTGGGGTTTGGAGCCGCCGTGCCGGAGAGCTATTAGATCCTTGATCCCTGCTTGCCGATTACGGCGGCAGGGTTCGGTTAAAAAACCGCAACGACGTGCCGCTTCCTATTGGAAGCGCCACCACTGACTAAAACGAATCGTTGCAATGCAAAGCATAGGACCTAACCGTAATTGAGCACTCGACGGCGTTCCGCAGCCGAGCTTCGAGGCGCGATTGTACCGTTCATCAAGGGGCTGCGTCGATTGCAATTTGCCGCTGGGTCTTGCGGCACTCACTCCGCTGGTTGATACCTGCCCCACTCCGTTGGAGCGCAATGCATGGCTGGCCCCGCGTATGCCGTGCGCTCCAGAGCGCCGGGCGGCACGACATGCAAACCGTTTTGCGCAGCCCGCCTCGGCAGCTGGCTTGGAGGCCCTTTAAACGCCACAAGTCCATCACCGAAACGGCGCGGTTCGTAATGTGGTGGCCGCCTGCTTGCTCTCCTTTGTCGTGCGGCTCAAGGGGCATTACGCCTCTGCCAGAACAGGAAGCACGGCCACTTGATCAAAGGGGCGCTATTCTTGCCATGGCCAAGTCAGGAAACCAGCGCCCTTTTCTCCAGCAAATGGTCGAGCCAGTCCGGATCCATTTCTGGCTCACTGGAGAACAACAAGCCGGTGTAGTCGCGGTACGGCGGGGTAAAGATCTCCTCCCGGCAGCCGTGATCGACCACCTTCCCACGCTGCATCACCAGTACCTCGTCGGCAATGGCGCGCACGGTGGCGACGTCGTGGGTGATGAACAAGTAGGCCACGCCCAGTTGCTGCTGGATGCGGTTGAGCAGCTTCAGAACGCCTTCGGCCACCAGTTGGTCGAGGGCCGAGGTGACTTCGTCGCAGATGATCAGTTGCGGCTCGGCCGCCAGAGCCCGGGCGATACAGATTCGCTGCTTCTGCCCGCCAGACAGTTCGCGGGGCTGGCGATCCATGTACAACGCCGGGTCCAGCTCGATCATCTCCAATAGCTCGGCGACCCGCTGGCGCAGCGCCTGGCCCTTGAGGCCGAGGTAGAAACTCAGCGGCCGGCCGATGATGTCGACGATGCGCTGGCGCGGGTTGAGCGCGGTGTCGGGGATCTGGTAAATCATCTGCAATCGGCGCAATTGCTCCTTGTTGCGCTGGCGATAATCAGCTGGCAGCGCTTTTCCGTCATACAACACCTGGCCGCTGGTCGGCGGCAACAACCCGGTGATCAAGCGTGCCGTAGAGCTCTTGCCGCTGCCCGACTCGCCGATCACCGCCAGGGTCTGGCCACGATAGAGCTTGAGC
Source organism: Pseudomonas sp. UME65 (assembly GCF_014170225.1). Taxonomy (NCBI): domain Bacteria; kingdom Pseudomonadati; phylum Pseudomonadota; class Gammaproteobacteria; order Pseudomonadales; family Pseudomonadaceae; genus Pseudomonas; species Pseudomonas sp. UME65. The sequence goes on from NZ_LZZQ01000001.1 coordinate 22,093, forward strand.
GAGACATCATGCAGCACCGGCTGATGGCCGTAGCTGGCGCTGGCCTTGCGTACCTCCAGCAGCGGTGTTGCCTGCGGTGGGCACGGCTTGGGTTCGGTGCGCAAGCTACGTACTGCCCACAGCGATCTGGTGTAATCCTGCTGTGGGGCGTCGAGCATGGTCCGGGTGTCGGCCTCCTCCACCAGCTTGCCGTGACGCAGAACCATGATGCGGTCGGCCATTTGCGCCACCACTGCCAGGTCGTGGCTGATATACAAGGCGGCGCTCCCGTAGGTTTTCACCGCATCGCGAATCGCCACCAGCACTTCGATCTGGGTGGTGACATCCAGCGCCGTGGTCGGTTCGTCGAAGATGATCAGGTCCGGGTGGCAGGCCATGGCCATGGCGGTCATCACCCGTTGCAACTGACCGCCGGAGACCTGGTGCGGGTAGCGCTGGCCGATCTGCTCGGGGTTGGGCAGACGCAGTATGCGGTAGAGCTCCACTGCCTCGGCTTGTGCCTTGGCACGGTCGATACCAGCGTTCCTTACCGCGGTTTCGACATGCTGGTCGATCAGCCGGTGCGCGGGGTTGAACGAGGCCGCCGCGCTTTGCGCGACATAGGCGATACGCAGGCCGCGCAGCTTGCGCAGGGCTTCGGGCTTGGCGCCCACCAGTTCCTGGCCATCGAAGCGCACCGAGCCACCCGTGATACGGCAACCGTCGCGCACATAACCCATGGAGGCCAGACCCAGAGTCGACTTGCCCGCCCCCGATTCACCAATCAGGCCCAGTACTTCGCCCCGCTGCAAGCTCAAGTCGATGCCTTTGATCAGCGGGTGCCAAGCGTCCTGATAATGGCCTTCAATACGCAGGTCGTGGATTTCCAGTAGCGGCTTGTCACTTGGATGAACGGTCATGCTCAGCACTCCTTCAGGCCGCTGGATAGATGCAGCACCCAGTCCACGACAAAGTTGACGCTGACGGTGATCAGCGCCACTGCCAGGGCCGGCAGCAGCGGGCTGATATCGCCGAAGGTGATCAGCACGGCATTGTCGCGGACCATGCTGCCCCAGTCGGCGGTCGGCGGCTGGATGCCCAGGCCCAGGAACGACAACGCACTGATGAACAGAAACACAAAGCAAAAACGCAGGCCGAACTCGGCAATCAGCGGCGCGGCGGCATTGGGCAGCACCTCGCGGCTGACCAGCCACCACAGCCCTTCCCCACGCAGCCGGGCGGCCTCGACGAAGTCCTGGACCACCACGGTCATCGCCACCGCCCGTGACAGGCGAAACACCCGGGTGGCATCGAGCAGCGCGATCACCAGCACCAGCGAGGTGGCGTTGGTGCCGACCACGCTGAGGATCAGCAAGGCAAAGATCAGCTGCGGGATGGCCATGAGGATATCCACCAGCCGCGACAGGCCCTGGTCGATCCAGCCGCCCCTGATCGCCGCTACCAGCCCGCAGAAACCGCCGACGGCAAAGGCCAGTAGCGTGGTCAGGAAGGCAATCCCCAGGGTGTTGCGCGCTCCATACACCAGGCGGCTGAACATGTCGCGGCCCAGGTTATCGGTACCCAGCAGGAACTGCCCGCCCCAAGGCGCAAAACCTTCGCCGACCACTTCAGTCTCGCCATACGGCGCCAGCACCGGCGCGAACAGCGCCACCAGTATGTAGGCAACAATCACCAGCAGGCCGAACTGGGCGCTCATGGGCGCCCGCAACAACGCTTTGATCAGGCTCATGGCTTACCCCTTCGGATGCATCAGGCGTGGGTTGCTGGCAATCGACAGCACGTCGGCCGTGGTATTGAGCAGGATGTAGGTGGCGGCGAAGATCAGGCTGCAGGCCTGCACCACCGGGATATCGCGCTTGGACACCGAGTCGACCAGTAACTGGCCGAGCCCCGGATAGACGAACACCACCTCGACCACCACCACGCCGACCACCAGGTAGGCCAGGTTCAGTGCCACCACATTGATGATCGGTGCCAGGGCATTGGGCAAGGCGTGGTGGAAGATGATCCGCGCCTGGCTGACGCCCTTGAGCCGGGCCATCTCGATATAGGGGCTGGCCAGCACGTTGATCAAGGCCGCGCGGGTCATGCGCATCATTTGCGCGACCACCACCAGGCTCAGGGTCAGCACCGGCAGTAGCGAGCGCTCCAGCACCTCGGCGAACGATACCCCCGGAGCCAGGTTGGAGATACTCGGCAACCAGTTGAGCTTGACCGCGAACACCAGGATCAGGATATAGGCGACGAAAAACTCCGGGAACGACACCGCGCTCAGGGCGCTGGTGTTGAGCAGGCGGTCGAACCAACTGTTGCGGTACAGCGCCGCGAGCATGCCCAGCAGCAAGGCTACCGGCACCGACACCAGCGCCGCCAGCAAGGCCAGGGTAAAGGTGTTGCCCAGGCGCGTGCCGATCAGCTCGGCAATCGGCCGCTGGTTGGCCAGCGACAGGCCCAGGTCACCGTGCAGCAGTTGCCAGGCCCAGTGGCCGAAGCGGGTCAGCGGCGGCAGGTCCAGGCCCAGTTGGGCACGGAAGGCAGCGACAGTCTCGGGAGTTGCCGCCTGGCCGAGCATGGCCTGGGCGACATCGCCCGGGAGCATGCCAACGGCCAGGAAGATGATCACCGACACCGCCAACAGCGACAACAGGCCCAGGGCCAGGCGCTGGAGCAATAGTTTGCAAAGGCTATTCACCGTACAGCTCCTCGAACAGGATCAACGAAGAAAGGTGCAAAAAGTGTCGGGCTTACGCCTGCCACCAGCGCTCGATCAAGCGCAGGCCATCGAGCTCGCCATAGGGCGCGGTCAGCCCGCCGTGGGCCACGCGCTTGGAGCGTGCGGCCACTGAGCTTGCGAACAGCGGCACGATCGCCCCGCCCTCGTCACGGCACAGGGCCTGCATTTCGTTGTACATCTCCTGGCGCAGCGGCGCGTTCATCTCGCCGCGAGCGGCGTTGAGCAGCTGGTTGAAACGGGCGTTGTCCCAGTGCGTCTCGTTCCAGGCCGCGCCCTTGGCGTAGCCGATGCTGAACATGCGGTCGGCGGTCAGGCTGCTGTACCAGAACGAGGTGGTGAAGGGCTGCTTCATCCACACATTGGAAAAAAAGCCGTCGGCAGGTTCGCGCACCACGTCGATGTCGATACCGGCCTGGCGTGCCTGCTCCTTGAACAGTACCGAGGCATCCACCGCTCCGGTGTAAGCGGCATCGGAGGCCTGCAGGCGCACCTTGAGCGAATCGACCCCGGCCTGGCGCAGGTAGAAACGCGCCTTGTCCGGGTCATAGCCACGCTGCTCCAGGGCGCTGTTGATGAAGCGACTACCGGGCTGGATCGGGTGGTCGTTGCCAATCTGGCCATAGCCATAAAGCACCGAGGCCAGCAGGGTTTCGCGGTTGATCGCATGTTTGAGCGCCAGACGGATGTTGTTGTCCTGGAACTGCTGGCTGTCGGTCAGCATCGGGAAGGTGTAGTGCTGGGCGCCCTTGGTCTCTTCGATGACCAGATTGGGGTTGCGCTTGAGCAAGGCGACAGTCTTGAGATCGACCTTGTTGATCACATCGACCTGGCCGGTGACCAGGGCGTTGACCCGCGCGGCGCCATCGGCGATGGCCAGCAGCTCGGCGCTGGCGAAATGCGCGCGGCCGGCTTTCCAGTAATCCGGGCTGCGCTCAAGGTCCATGCGCACGCCGGGTTCGAAGCCCTTGAGGCGATAACCGCCGGTGCCGATCCCGGCCTGCCAGTCGGCGGCGCCGTCCTTGGCGGGCATGATCACCAGGTGATAATCGGCCACCACGTAGGCGAAGTCGGCATTGCCCGAATGCAGTTCGAACACCACGGTGTCATTGCCCTGGGCGCTGACCTTGGCAACATCGCCGAGCACGGTCTTGGCCGCCGAGGTGGACTTGTCGCCCAGGTGATGCCCGATTGAGGCGACCACATCGCCGGCATCCAGAGTCTTGCCGTTATGGAAGGTCACCCCCTGGCGCAAGGTGAAGGTCCAGATGCGTGCATCGGGGCTGGATTCCCAGCGCTCGGCAAGCTCGGGGATCGCCGTGCCATCGACGCCGATTTCGCTCAGGGTGTTGTACACCGCCGAGAAACCGACAAAGGTAAAGGTGTCGCTCCATGAACCTGGATCACGAGAATCGGTAGTACTGCCACCGGCCAGGCCCATGCGTAGCACGCCGCCCGCTTTCGGGGTGGCCTCCCCGGCCCAGCCGCGTTGCGGCAAGCCCATTGAAAACGCCCCGGCCACGGCAACCGCCGCTGCGCTGTACTTGAGAAAATCCCGACGCGGCAGGCCGCTGTCGTGCATCGCTTGAGTTATTTTGTTGTTGTTATCGCTCATGGCATTGCCTCTGTTGAACCGCAGAGAAAAGGATTCAGCCGACCTCGCACGCACTGATGCTAAATATTTGTAATTGTCATCGTGACAAATACATTAAGCTCAAAAACAGGTCGCTGCCAATCCCCTTCTCTTTACGAGCGAGGCTCTTGCTAGGCGGGGTTTTGTCAGTACTATCGGTTCGAAGGGGCAGATCGGAATGTCGCTACTGCCCTACCACTGAAGAGAGAATTCAAACTAGATGAGTCAGTCGACCCGCCTGATCACCGCCTCATACATCCTCTCGTTCGTAGCGGCCAACGCGCCGCAGAGGTTGCGTACCGAGACCATTGCCAAGTGGGTCAAGACTCATCCCACCCGGGTACGCAGTCTCGTGTCGTTGATGGTCAAAGCCAATATTCTGAAGTCATGGCGCGGCGCCCACGGCGGCCTGACCCTCGCACGCCCAGCCAGCGATATCACCTTGCGTGAGGTCTATGACGCCGTACAGGAAAGCTCGCTGATCGCCGAGAAGATCGACAACCCGTTCTCAGGCATGGAAGAACATTGCAAGGTATTCGATGTATTCACCCGCCTGTTCGCCATGCTTGAAGCCAACATGCGCCTGGACCTTGGCACTATCACCGCAGACCAACTGTTCGTTGCCTTCGAAAAGCCGCAGGAAAATATCAGGCAGGCCTAAGACCTTAGGGCGCAATGCTCGGGACCTTCATCAGCGCAACAGCTGGGCGCTTATCGCTCCCGCGCTCGATTGATATACACCACAGCACTGGATTTCATGAGGACCTGATAGACATCAGGATCCTCATAAAACCAATCAACGACAGCAACTCCTCAAGCCTTGGATGCAGGGGTCTGTTCCGCCAGTGCCACGGCACGGAACATTGCGCGACGCTTGTTCAGCGTCTCTTCCCACTCCAGGGTCGGCACCGAGTCGGCAACAATCCCGCCGCCGGCCTGTACATGCAGCTCGCCGTTCTTGATCACCGCCGTGCGAATGGCAATGGCAGTGTCCATGTTGCCGTTCCAGGCGAAGTAACCCACGGCGCCGCCATAGATCCCACGCTTGACCGGTTCCAGCTCGTCGATGATTTCCATCGCACGGATTTTCGGTGCGCCGGACAGAGTGCCCGCCGGCAGGATCGCCCGCAGCGCATCCATGGCCGTCAGCCCGGCCTTGAGCTGGCCGGTGACGTTGGAAACGATGTGCATCACGTTGGAATAGCGCTCGATGACCATCTTTTCGGTGAGTTTCACCGAACCGATTTCCGAGACCCGACCGGTGTCGTTGCGTCCCAGGTCGATCAGCATCAGGTGCTCGGCGATCTCCTTGGCGTCCGACAGCAGGTCCTGCTCCAGGGCCAGGTCGGCTTCCTCGGAGGCGCCCCGCGGGCGGGTACCGGCGATCGGCCGCACAGTGATCAGATTGTCTTCGACCCGCACCAGCACTTCCGGCGAGCTGCCCACTACATGGAAATCACCGAAGTTGAAGAAATACATGTAAGGGGTCGGGTTGAAGCAGCGCAGCGCCCGGTACAGGTCGATGGGCGCCGCCGAAAAATCGATGGACATGCGCTGGGACGGCACCACCTGCATGCAGTCACCGGCCAGGATGTATTCCTTGATGGTGTCCACGGCCCGTTCATAGTCAGCCTGGGTAAAGCTGGAGCGGAACAGCGGATCGGCGGCCAGCTGCTTGCTGAAATCCAGGCCCGGACGCGGAGTGATCGGCTGGCGCAGTTGCGCCAGCAATTCCTGCAAACGTGCCTGGCCGGCTTCGAAGGCGTTGTCCTGGCCAGGGTCGGCCAGCACGATGGCGTGCACCTTGCCCGCCAGGTTGTCGAACACCACTACCGCGTCGGAGACCATCAACAAGATATCCGGCACACCAATCGGATCCGGGTTCGGGCACGGGCCCAGGCGCGGCTCGACATAACGCACGCAGTCATAGCCGAAATAGCCCACCAGGCCACCGTTGAAACGCGGCAGGCCGGCAATGGTCGGGACGTTGTAGCGGGCTTTGAATTCCTCGACGAAGGCCAGCGGGTCGGCCACTTCGTGACTTTCGATCTCCACGCCATCATGGGTCACGCTGACCTGGAAGCCGTGCACCCGCAGCACAGTGCGGCACGGCAGGCCGATGATCGAGTAACGCCCCCACTTCTCACCGCCCTGCACCGACTCCAGCAGATAGGAGTTGGGCTGGTCGGCCAGTTTCAGGTAGATCGACAGCGGGGTATCGAAGTCGGCAAGGGTTTCGCAGGCCAGCGGGATACGGTTGTAACCGGCTGCGGCCAAACGCAGGAATTCTTCGCGAATCATGGGGTGCCTCGTGGCTTGAGGGTCTAACAGTCAGGTATGCAAACGTGCCGGCGGGGCCGGCCAGACAAAAATCAGGCGCGCCAACGCCAGCGGGCCAGGGCCTTGATGACTTTCATCCAGAGTTTGCGAGTGACCACCACGATGGAGTTACCAGAATGGGATGGAACAGCGTCGGGCAACGTTATCTCAGCGGCAGGTTCTAAGCAACCGGGGATCAGCGCCCGCAGGTTGTCGATCACCAGCGCCGGCGACTCCTCGGCAATCGGCCGGCCGTGGTTGTAGCCGTAGCTCAGGGCGACGCACTTGACCCCCGCCGCCTTGGCTGCCAGCACGTCACTGCGCGAATCGCCGACAAACAGTGATTGCGAGGCCGGCACGCTGGCCATCTTCATCACAAAGAACAGCGCCGCCGGGTCGGGTTTCTTCTGCGGCAGGGTATCGCCGCCGATGATCCAGCGGAAATACCGACCGATTTTCATCTGGTCCAGCAAGGGGGCCACGAAACGCTCGGGCTTGTTGGTAATCAGGGCCATTTCCACGCCCTGCTTGTGCAGCCACTTGAGAGTCTCGCGCGCACCGGGATAGACCACGGTCAACTCGTGGCTGTCCTCGTAGGCGGTATTGAACAGCTCCAGCGCATACTCGGCCTCGACATCGTCGACACCCTGGGCCTCCAGGCTGTTGGCCAGGGCCCGGCGCACCAGCATGGGCGCACCGTTGCCAACCCACTCACGCACCGCCTCGACACCGGCAGGCTTGCGCCCCAGCTTGAGCAGCATCTGATCCACGGCGGCCGCAAGGTCCGGTACCGAATCGACCAGGGTGCCATCCAGGTCGAACATCACCAGCCGTGGCAGGCGCCCCTGGAACAGCTGCTCAAAGGCGCTCATGGTCGCGCCAACGCCAGTTCGGCACGCATCTTCTCGATGACTTCCTGATAGTTCGGCGCATTGAAGATCGCCGAGCCTGCCACAAAGGTATCGGCGCCTGCGGCAGCGATTTCGCGGATGTTGCCCACGTTCACCCCGCCGTCGATTTCCAGGCGGATATCCCGCCCGGAGGCATCGATCAAGGCACGAGCCTCACGCAGCTTGTCGAGGGTACCCGGAATGAACTTCTGCCCGCCAAAGCCCGGGTTGACACTCATCAGCAGCACCATGTCGACCTTGTCCATCACGTACTTGAGCACGTCCAGCGGAGTTGCCGGGTTGAACACCAGGCCGGCCTTGCAACCGCCTTCGCGGATCATCTGCAGGGAACGGTCCACATGCAGCGTGGCTTCGGGGTGGAAGGTGATGTAGGTGGCGCCCGCTTCGATGAAGTCACCGATGATGCGGTCCACCGGAGTGACCATCAGGTGTGCATCGATCGGCGCGGTGATCCCGTACTTGCGCAGCGCAGCGCAGACCATCGGGCCGATGGTCAGGTTCGGCACATAGTGGTTGTCCATGACATCGAAATGCACGATGTCGGCGCCGGCGGCCAGGACATTGTCCACTTCCTCGCCCAGACGGGCGAAGTCGGCGGAGAGAATCGACGGAGCAATAGCGAAGGGCTGCATGACGCACCTTTTTTGAGCAGAATCACGATGGCGCGCATTGTATACCTCATGCTTTGGAGCGCACACCGTAACCGCGATGATCAGTAGGCCGCGCGATAGATCTTCTCGATATCGGCGGGGCTCAGCCGGCGCGGGTTGTTGCGCATCAAGCGCTCGATACCCGCGGCCTCGACGGCCATGGCCGGGATCGCATCCTCGGGCACGCCGAAGCTGCGCAAGCCGCTGGGAATTTCCACCGCCGCACACAACGCTGCCATGGCCTCCACTGCCCGGTCGGCCGCCTCGCTGGCGCTCAGGTGCGCGGTCTGTACCCCCATGGCCTCGGCGATATCCTGCATACGCTCGACGCAGGCCATCTTGTTCCAGGTCATGACATAGGGCAGCAGCAAGGCATTGCTGACCCCGTGGGACATATGAAAGCGTCCGCCCAGGGGATAGGCCATCGCATGCACCGCACCGACCCCGGCATTGCCGAAGGCCATGCCGGCCATCAGGCTGGCGGTGGCCATGTCCTCCCGGGCCTGCAGGTGGGCCGGGTTGGCAAAGGCCTTGGGCAAAGCCTTGACGATCAGCTTGATGGCGCCGATGGCCAGGGAGTCGGTGATCGCGGAAGCATTGAGGGACAGGTAGGCCTCGATGGCATGCGCCAGGGCATCGACGCCGCTGGCCGCGGTGACACGCGGTGGACAGGTCAGGGTCATCTGCGGGCTGACCAGGGCCACGTCCGGCAGCAGGTAGTCGCTGATGATGCCTTTCTTCAATTGCGCGACCCGGTCCGAGAGGATCGCCACATTGGTCACTTCCGAACCAGTGCCTGCGGTGGTGGGAATGGCGATCAGCGGCGGCCCCTTGCGCGGCACCTGGTCGATGCCGAACAGATCCTCCAGGGCGCCGTGATAGCCGGCATAGGCCCCGACACTCTTGGCGATATCGATGGCGCTGCCGCCGCCCAGGCCGATCAGCCCGTCATGCCCACCCTCGCGGTACACCTGCATGCAGTCCTCGACGATGGCGATTTCCGGATCGGGCTGCACCCGGTCGAAGACTTCGTAACTGCGCTCCCCCAGGTGGGCCAGCGCCAGCTCCACCGTGCCGGACCTGAGCAGGGCAGTATCGGTGACGATCAGTGGGTTATCGACATCCAGGCGGGTCAGCTCGGCAGCCAGTTGCTCGATGGCGGTGCTGCCGGTCAGCAATTTATGGGCGATCTTGAAAGAGGAAATACTCATGTGCGCAGCCTCTTATATAAAGGTGGGAGCCGGCACAAGCGTAGCTGGGGATTACGCAACCGGGCTGTCGCGATGCCCGATCGGCATCACGACAGTGCTAACGTTGCGCGCGGAGGCTCAGGCCACCTCGCTTTCCACCGCCCGGGCGGGCTTGGCCTGGGGCCCTGGCTGGGCACCCGGGACGGGAGTTGCGTCCGCGGCGCCCAGGTCCTTACTGAAAGTCCGGTCGTTCTCGCCCTTGAAGAAGTTCTTGCCGTAGATCAGCAGGCACAGCACCACGCCAATGGCAAAGCCCCAACTGGCGCCCTTGATCGCCAGCACTGCACCGATCACCCCTGCTATGCCCAGGTCACGCTGACTACGGGCCTCGAGAATGCCCAGGCGCACGCTGACGTAGCCCTGGATCAGCAAGGTCAGCGCCAGCGCGACCCCAAGAATTGGCTGCACCAGGGTCACTACCGGCAACAGCAGCAAGCCTGTGTTGGTGCCCCAGCGGAACGAGCCCATGCCGCCATAGATCGACTTCATGGCCTTGGGCCCGCCCTTGAAGCGCTCGATCACCACCACCAGCATCGCCGCCCATTTCGGCCCGCACATGGCAATGTCCGGACCGAAGATGCTCATGAATGCGTTGCGCCCGCCGAAGATCAGGTGCGAGCGGTCCGGGTCGTAGTCGACCTTTTCGTCGGTGCGGATCTGCTCGGCCTCGTCCAGCAACACCTTGGCGCTGAGCACATCGCCAAAGACGATGATGTACACCGCGAGCATGGTTGGCAGCGCGCTGATGAACATCGACAGCGGCGGCATGCCCAGGCCGAACACGGTGTAGTTGTTCCACAGGCCGATGAAGTCCGGCTTGCTCAGGCCCCACTGGATGGTCGGCCACGGCGCTTCACCGAACAGCGGCGCCAGCACCACCGCCAGCAGGATGATCGGCAGGATGCCCAGCTTGGCGAAGTTCCACCAGAAGCGGTTGCGCAGCTTGAGCTGGGCAAAGTGCTGGGAAAAGATCAGGTAGAAGGCGATGCCGATGGCGATGGAAATGGTCCAGGGAAAACTGTCGAACTTGCCGCCCACCTGGAACACCGCGGTCACCGCACTGAGCCCGGCGCCGACAATGATTCCCGACTTGATCGCCGAGGGCACGAAGCCCACCACCTTGCGTGCCATGCCGGTGGCCCCCAGGGCGATGGAGAACACCCCGAGCATCAGCTGGAAGGCAATCAGCGCGTGGACACGCTCCGGGCCCACGGGAAACTGCGCGCAATAGGCCATCAGCAGCGGCACTGCCGGGGTGATCCAGCCGGGCACCACGGGGTCGCCCAGCAGGTGGTGGGCCAGGTACAACAGGCCGTTGAGCATGACCACGGCCAGGGCCATCTCGAAGGGCATGCCGAGGAACTCGGTCATCAGTGGAATGGCCGCCAGGTCGACGGCGCACATCAGCAAGCCTTGCAGGTAGTCCGGCAGCTCGAATTTGTAGTGGATAAAGGGCAAACGCACCTTGAACGGGCCAAGGGCGATGTACGGCGTTTCGTGCCGAGTGTCGGAAGGCGTTGGCATCAACTGCACCTGTCTTATTGGTATTGGTGGCGGTGTAAAGCGGCCCGCGCCAGTTGGCACGGGCAAGGATCGATCAATAGGCAGCCCGGTAGATCTGCTCGATATCGCCGGGGCTCAGTTGGCGCGGGTTGTTGCGCATCAGCCGCTGGATACCCGCCGCTTCCACGGCCATGGCCGGGATCGCGTCCTCGGGCACACCGAAGCTGCGCATGCCCGTGGGGATGTCCACCGCAGCGCACAGCGCAGCCATGGCCTGGACCGCCTGCTCTGCGGCCTGGCCATCACTGAGCCCGGCGATCGGCAGGTCCATGGCCTGGGCGATATCGCGAAAGCGCTCGACACAGGCCATCTTGTTCCAGGCCATGACGTAGGGCAGTAGCAGCGCGTTGCTCACCCCGTGGGCGATATTGAAGCGCCCGCCCAGGGGATAGGCCAGGGCATGCACTGCACCGACTCCGGCATTGCCGAAGGCCATGCCGGCCATCAGGCTGGCGGTGGCCATGTCTTCCCGGGCCTGCAGGTTGGCCGGGTTGGCGTAGGCCTTGGGCAGCGCCCTGACGATCAGGCGGATCGCGCCCAGGGCCAGGGAGTCGGTGATCGGCGAACCGTTGAGCGACAGGTAGGACTCCACCGCATGCACCAGCGCGTCGACGCCACTGGCGGCGGTGACGCTGCGCGGGCAGGTCAGGGTCATCACCGGGCTCACCAGCGCTACGTCCGGCAGCAGGTAATCGCTGACGATGCCCTTTTTCAACTGGGCCACCTTGTCCGAGAGGATCGCCACGTTGGTCACCTCCGAACCGGTGCCCGCAGTAGTAGGAATGGCAATCAGCGGCGGCCCCTTGCGCTGCACCTGATCCACCCCGAACAGTTCTTCCAGCGCGCCTTCATGGCCGGCGAACGCCGCCACCGCCTTGGCGATATCAATGGCGCTGCCGCCGCCCAGGCCGATCAGGCCATCGTGGCCACCGGCCCGGTAAGCCTGGGTGCAGGCCTGGACTATGGCGATTTCCGGCTCCGGCTGGACCTCGTCGAAGATCCGGTAGGCGCGCCCGCCCAGGTGGGCCAGGGCCAGATCGACGGTGCCGGACTTGACCAGGATCGCATCGGTGACGATCAGCGGGTTGCTGATCTGCAGGCGCGCCAGTTCGGCGTCCAGCTGCTCGATGGCGCCCTGGCCGGTAATCAGTTTGTTGGCAATCTTGAACGCAGAGATACTCATCAGCTCGGCCTTGTTTAATTGTTGTGGCAAGAGCGCCGTCAGGCGGCCACTCTCGAATGGGCTCGCAGGCTGTAGAGCGAAAGCTGTGCCAAGATACGCAAAGCCTTGATCTACAAGGCTCTGGAAGGAAATCCAGGGGAATGACCGGGCCGTCGCGATTGAATTGCTGATCGCTGCAGGCAGCTCTGATCAGAATCCTAATCAGAGTGTTCCCAGCGCTTCATCTTCTGCACCACCGTGGCCTGGCTCACCCCCAGCGCCTTGGCGGCCAGGCGGGTGGTCTTGTGCAGTTGCAGGGCCGCGCGAATCGCCTGGCGCTCGGCGTTCTCCAGCACCTTGCGCAGCGGCAGGCGGCTGTCGTCGGTGTTGCGGGCCTGTTGCTCGATCAGGTCCTCCGGCAGGTCCAGGGCCTCTATCACCTGGCCGGAGCAGGTCACCACCAGGCGCTCCACCACGTTGATCAGCTCGCGGATGTTCCCCGGCCAGGCGTACTCGCCCAGCAGTTCCAGGGCCTCCAGGCTCCACTGCACCTGACGCTGATAGCGCTGGTTGAAGTGCTCCAGGTAGTACTCCAGCAAGGGGCCGATTTCCTCGCTGCGCTCGCGCAGGGCCGGGATCGCGATGGGCACCACATTCAGGCGGTAATACAGGTCGGCGCGGAACTTGCCCTCGGCCACCCGCTGCTTGAGGTCGTGATGGGTGGCGCTGATGATGCGCACATCCACCTCCTTGAGCTCCAGGCCGCCCACCGGAATGAAGCGGTTCTCTTCGATGACCTTGAGCAGCTTGACCTGCACCGCCAGGGGCAGATCGCCGATCTCATCGAGAAACAGCGTACCGTTGTGTGCCAGTTCCAGCAGCCCGCGCTTGCCCTTGCTGCCGGCACCGGTGAAGGCACCCGGGGCATAGCCGAACAGCTCGGCCTCGATCAGGTTCTCCGGCAGCGCCCCGCAGTTGAGGGCCAGGAACGGTTCGCGGGCACGAGCACTGGCGTTGTGGATAAATTGCGCCACCAGGGTTTTACCCACACCCGTCTCCCCTTGCAGCAGCACCTTCACGTCGCAGTCGGCCACTTGCCGGGCCTGGGCAAAGACCCGCCCGGAAACCTCCTGGTCGGCCATCAGCGGTGATTGCAACAGGTCGTCACGCTGGCCCGCATGCAGCCGCGCAGTGCTGGTGCGCAGCTGCTTGAGCTGCTGCAACTCGTCGCGCTCGCGCTTGATGCGCAGCAGCTCGGTCATGTCGCGCACGGTGCTGACCACATAGCGAATGCTCTGGTCGGCGGCGAGGATCGGCGTGGCACTGACCAGCAACTTCTTGCCGTGGCTGAGGCTCTGCATCACCGACACCGGCCGACCGTCCTGCAGTACCCGTAGTGAAGCGGACTGGGAAATCACCCCGCTCTTCACCAGCTCCTGCATCGGCCGCCCCAGCAGCTCGGCGCCGTTCAGGCCGGTGAGGCGCTCGTAGGCCTGGTTGACCTTGAGGGTCAGGCCCTGGCCATCGGTGATGTAGACGCCGTCATGCAGCGCATTGAGCAGCTCTTCGAAACTGGCATCGTTGAGGTTCACCCGCGACTCCACAGTAAGCATGGGAAGCGCGCAGTTTACGGGTGAACGACAAGCAGAGGGGATGGGGCGGCCCAGACCTTAGTACAAGGCCGCCCGAGGGGCTCAGGCCTGAGCCGTGCGCAGTTTCTCGCTGCGCCCGCGCAGCCATTCCAGGGTCAGCAGCAGGATCACCGAGAAGGCGATCAGCAACGTGGCCGCAGCGGCGATGGTCGGGCTGAGGTTCTCGCGGATGCCGCTGAACATCTGCCGCGGCAGGGTGGCCTGCTCCGGGCCGGCGAGGAACAGGGTCACCACCACTTCATCGAACGAGGTGGCGAAGGCGAACAGCGCGCCACTGATGACCCCGGGGGCGATCAACGGCAAGGTCACCCGGCGGAACGTGGTCAGCGGCGAGGCGCCCAGGCTGGCCGCGGCCCGCACCAGGTTGTGGTTGAAGCCCTGCAGGGTTGCCGACACGGTGATGATCACGAAGGGCACCCCAAGCACCGCGTGCACGATGATCAGCGAGAAAAAACTGTTGCCCATGCCCAGCGGGGCGAAGAACAGGTAGCTGGCCACACCGATGATCACTACCGGTACCACCATCGGCGAAATCACCAGGGCCATCACCAGCGCCTTGCCGGGGAAATCACCGCGGGTCAGGCCGATGGCCGCCAGGGTGCCGAAGACCATGGCCAGCAAGGTTGCGGCCGGCGCCACGATGACGCTGTTCTTCAGCGCGCGCATCCACTCGGCAGAGGCGAAGAAGTCCTGGTACCAGTGCAGCGAAAAGCCCTGCAGCGGGTACACCAGGAAACTGCCGGAGTTGAACGACAGCGGGATGATCACCAGCACCGGCAACACCAGGAACAACAGGATCAAGCCGCAGAGAATCCGCAAGCTGTAGAACCAGACCCGTTCGACGGGCGACATGTAGGGGCTCAGCATTTCGATTCTCTCCTTAGCTCAGGCGCAGGCGGCTTGCGCCCACCAGCCAGCTGTAAATCAGATAGAGCACGATGGTCGCCAGCAACAGCAGGCCGCCCAGGGCCGTGGCCATGCCCCAGTTGATGCTGGTGTTGGTATAGAAGGCGACGAAGTAGCTGACCATCTGGTCGTTCGGGCTGCCCAGCAATGCCGGGGTGATGTAGTAACCAATCGCCAGGATGAACACCAGCAGGCAACCAGCGCCGACCCCAGCGTAGGTCTGCGGGAAATACACCCGCCAGAAGCTGGCGAACGGATGGCAGCCCAGGGAGATCGCCGCACGCATGTAGGTGGGCGAGATGCCTTTCATCACGCTGTAGATCGGCAGGATCATGAACGGCAACAGGATGTGCACCATGGAGATGTAGACCCCGGTGCGGTTGAACACCAGTTCCAGGGGCTTGTCGATCACCCCCATGGCCAGCAGCGCGCTGTTGATCAGGCCACCCGATTGCAGCAGCACGATCCACGCCGCCACTCGCACCAGGATCGAGGTCCAGAACGGCAGCAGCACCAGGATCATCAGGAGGTTGCTCTTGCGCGCCGGCAGGTTGGCCAGCAGGTACGCCAGGGGATAGGCCAGGGCCAGGCAGATGGCGGTGATCACCAGGCCCATCCAGAAGGTGCGGGCGAAGATGTCCAGGTAGATGGACTGGTCCGGGGTGGCCGGCGCCAGTTCGCCCAGGTCGTCGATGCGATGGTCCACCGCCGCCAGCAGGTAGTAAGGGGTCAGGCTGCTGGTGTTGCGGCGGATCGCCTGCCAGTAGGCCGGGTCGCCCCAGCGCTCATCCAGGCTTTCCATGGCTTCTTTATAGGATTCAGGCTCGGCCTTGAACGGCAGGGCGCGAGCGGTCTTGGTCAGCAGGCTGCGGTAGCCGGCCAACTCCATGTTCAGGCGCTTGGACAGGTCGCCCAGGGTCTGATTCTTGCGGGCATCCGCCAGGTCTTCGCTCAAGGCCTTGTAGGCCCCTTCGGCGGGCAGGCCACGACCGTCCCAGGCACTCACGGCCGCCACAGTACGCGGCATGCCGCCGACCACTTCCGGGTTGCCGACGCTCTTGTACAGCAGCGCCACGATCGGTACCAGGAACACCAGCAGCAGAAACAGCACCAGGGGCGCGATCAGCGCCTGGGCCTTCCAGCGGTTGACCCGCTCGGCACGGGCCAGCCGCTGCTTGAGGGTCGGGCCGGTGACCGCGTTCAGGGGAACGGTGATGGTCATGACAAACTCCGCGAATCGATCTTTCGAATACAAACCACCAGGCGGCAGGAGCGGGCTTGGCCGCGCATCGAAGGCTGTGCTTCAACATCAAGGTTGATGCTGATGACGCCTTCGCGAGCAAGCTCGCTCCTACAACGGCAGGGGGTGGTTACTTGGCTGCCCAGGCGTTGAAGCGCTGTTCCAGTTGCTCACCGTTGTCAGCCCAGAAGCTGACGTCGATCTGCACCTGGTTGGCGATGTTTTCCGGAGTGGTCGGCATGTCCTTGAGGATGTCCTTGGCCAGCAGCGGCACGGCCTGGGTGTTGGCCGGGCCGTAGGCGATATTCTCCGAATAGGTCTTCTGCTGCTGCGGTTGCACCGAGTAGGCGATGAACTTCTTCGCCGCTTCGGCGCGAGCCTTGTCCAGGCCTTTTGGAATGGCCCAGGCGTCGAAGTCGTAGATGCCGCCGTTCCACACCACTTTCAGGTTGCTTTCCTTCTGCACCGCGGCGATCCGGCCGTTGTAGGCCGAGCTCATGACCACGTCGCCGGAAGCCAGGTACTGCGGCGGCTGGGCGCCGGCTTCCCACCACTGAATGTAGGGCTTGAGCTCATCGAGTTTCTTGAAGGCACGGTCCTGGCCATCCTTGCCGGCCAGGACCTTGTACACGTCCTTGGGCGCGACGCCGTCGGCCATCAGGGCGAACTCCAGGGTGTACTTGGCGCCCTTGCGCAGGCCGCGCTTGCCCGGGAACTGTTTGACGTCCCAGAAATCAGCCCAACTGCTCGGAGCGGTTTTCAGCTTGTCGGCGTTGTAGGCCAGTACCGTGGACCAGACGAAAAAGCCCACGCCGCACGGCTGGATCGCGCCCTTGACGTAGTCTTCGCTGTTACCGAACAGCGCCGGGTCCAGTTGCTCGAACATGTCCTCGTCGCAACCGCGGGACAGTTCCGGGGACTCCACTTCTACCAGGTCCCAGGACACACTCTTGGTGTCGACCATGGCCTTGATCTTGGCCATTTCGCCGTTGTATTCGCCGGCGATGATCTTGCCCTTGCCCGCCGCCTCCCAAGGGGCATAGAAGGCCTTGACCTGGGCCGCCTTGTTCGCCCCGCCAAAGGACACCACGGTCAGGTCCGGGCCCGCCGCCATGGCGTGCGCCGCACCCATCATGCCCAGTGCCAGGGCGGTGAATTTCAGGGATCTCAACATTTATTGTGTTCTCCACGTGCAGGTTGGTGTTGCAGGGGGGCGATCAATTCGCCTCTAGAAGCGGGTCAAGCGCGCGAACGTGCTCGACTTGCCAGCCAAGCGGCACCACGTCACCCACTGCCAGCGCAGGATCGAGCTCGGCAATCGGCTGTTTCACGAAGAAGTCGCTCTTGCCGCAGACTTCCAGGCGCACCCGGACGTGGTCGCCCAGATAGATGAATTCCGCCACCCGGCCGGAGAAGCGGTTGACGCAGCTTTCGCTGGAACCGTTGAGGCTCACCCGCTCCGGGCGGATGGACAAGGTCACCGGGCCGCCGACCTGGCCGACATTCACCGCCAGCGCCTCGACCTTCTCGCCACGCCCCAGCTCCACCACGCAACGCTCGCCGTTGTGGCTGTGCAGGCGGCCGTTGAGGCGGTTGTTCTCGCCGATGAAGTTGGCGACGAAGGTGTTCTTCGGCTCTTCGTAGAGAGTGCGCGGCGGCGCGATCTGCTGGATCTCGCCCTGGTGGAACACCGCCACCCGGTCCGACATGGTCAGGGCTTCGCCCTGGTCGTGGGTCACATAGACCACGGTCACGCCCAGGCGCTGGTGCAGGTGCTTGATCTCCATCTGCATGTGTTCGCGCAGTTGCTTGTCGAGGGCACCAAGGGGTTCGTCCATCAGCACCAGCTGTGGCTCGAACACCAGGGCCCGGGCCAGGGCCACCCGCTGCTGCTGGCCGCCGGACAGCTGGGCCGGGTAGCGTTGGGCGAAAGCATCGAGCTGGACCATGCTCAGCACCCGCTTGACCCGCTCGCTGATGTCGGTCTTGCTCAAGCCGCGTACCGACAGCGGAAAGGCCAGGTTCTCGGCCACGGTCATGTGGGGGAACAGCGCGTAGTTCTGGAACACCATGCCGATGTCGCGCTTGTGCGGCGGCACATTGTTGATCGAGCGCCCGGCCAGCTGGATCTCGCCGGCGGTCGGGGTTTCGAAACCGGCCAGCATCATCAGGCTGGTGGTCTTGCCGGAACCGGACGGCCCCAGCAGGGTGAGGAACTCGCCTTTGCGAATTTCCAGGTTGAGGTCTTTGACGATCAGGTTCTCGCCGTCGTAGCTCTTCTGCACACCACGAAAGCTGACCAGAACATCGTTGGCCCCAGCACTTGAAACGACCTCGCTCATACCCGCACCTTTTGTTTTAGACGGCTGTGGAACAAGCCTAGAGGAGCATGCAGAGCGCGCAAATCGGGGGCCAGGAGAGATTCGCCTCAGCCCTCTGGAAGGTTGCGTGTAGGGATTGCCCTACAAGAATGGCGCGATTGGATAAGGGCGGAGGCAAACGGCAGGCTGCAAGCGGCAAGAAACGGCGAAAGCCTGAAAGCGCGGAATGTCGCAAATGGATAAGTGCCCTCCCCCAAGGGGAGGGAGAGCACCGCAGAGGGTGTCAGAGCAGCTTGTGTTCCATGGCGTATTTCACCAGTTCGGCCAGGGAGGTGATGTTGAGCTTCTGCATCAGCCGCGCCTTGTGGGTACTGATGGTCTTGCTGCTCAGGGCCAGTTGCTGGGCAATGTCGTTGACATTGGCGCCCTGGGCCAGGCGCTCGAAAACCGAGAATTCACGCTCGGAAAGCAGCGAATGCAAGGGCCGGGTATCGGTCAGGCCGACCTCGAAGACCATACGGTCAGCCAGGTCCGGGTCGATATAGCGGCCGCCGGATGCCACCTTGCGAATGGCCGTCAGCAGCAGCGACGGATCACTGTCCTTGGTGGCGTAGCCGGCAGCGCCGATCTTCAGCGCCCGGGCGGCCATCTGCGCCTCGTCGTGCATCGACAGCACCAGGATCGCCGGCGGGTTGCTCAGGGCACGGATCCGCGGAATGGCCTCCAGGCCGTTCACCCCGGGCATGGAGATATCCAGCAGCACCACTTCGCAGGGCACCTGACGCAGGGTCTCCAGCAACTGCTCGCCGTTGCTCGCCTCGCCCACCACGACCAGGTCCTTGGCCAGGCCAATCAGTTGCTTGATGCCTTCGCGAACGATGGTGTGGTCTTCGGCTACCAGTACACGGATCACGCGTGTCTCCTCATTATTGTTCTTGGTCCAGGGGCACCCGGACACTCAGGGTGGTGCCTTCGCCCCGCTCACTGTGCAGCGACAGGCTCCCGCCCATGATCAGCACCCGCTCGCGCATGCCTACCAGGCCAAAGGACGTCGGACGTGCAGAAGCGGTGTCGAAGCCCAGGCCGTCATCGCTGATGCTCATGCACAGCTCGTGTGCTTCCAGGGTGAGGGTGAGTTCCACAGTATGCGCCTGGGCATGGCGCATGACATTGGTCAGGGCCTCCTGGAGGATACGGAACAGGCCGACGGCCTTGGCGTCGCTCAAGCGCGGCAGGTTGTCCGGCACCTGCACCAGGCAGGGGATCTGGGTGCGGGCCTCGAACCGGCGGGCCTGCCATTCGATGGCCGAGGCGATGCCCGCATCGAGGATTGGCGGCCGCAGTGCGGTAGCCACATCCCGCACCAGCTGGAACAGCTGGGCGATCAGGCGCTTCATGCTGTTGAGGCGTTCATGCAGGCCCGGGTCGAGCTGGGCATAGGCCAGCTCACACATGGACGTTTCCAGCTTGAGCACAGTCAGCATCTGCCCCAGTTCGTCATGGACTTCCCGGGCAATGCGGGCCTTTTCCTCTTCGCGCACGCTTTCCAGGTGCGCCGACAGCTCCCGCAACTGTTCACGGGAGCTGGCCAGTTCCAGCTCGATGCGCTTGCTTTCGCTGATGTCCCAGACAATGCCGTCCCAGACAAACGCGCCGTCATCCAGGCGCCGGGTGATGGCCTTGATCTCGGCCCAGCGCTGCTGGCCCTGGCGAGTGAGGATGCGGCCCTGCCAGGACCAGTCGCTGTCGGTGTCCAGGGCCTGGTCCTGGGTCTGGTGATAGCTGGCCTTGTCGTCCGGGTGCACCAGGCTGCGCAGGCCCTTGTCCCGGTGGGCCAGCACTGCTGGCGAGTAGCCCACCAGGGTCTCGCTGCCTTCGCTGATATAGGCGAAGTCGATCTGCCCGGTGACCGGCGCCCGCTCCAGGCGGAACACCAGGCCCGGCACGTTGGCTGCAATCCCCTGCAGACGCGCCTCGCTTTCGCGCAGGGCCGCCAGCGCGCGACGGCGCTCGGTCACGTCATTGAGATAGACCACCAGGTATTCGCTGTCGCGAAAGCGCAGGAAGCTCAGGGACACGTCCGCCGGCAGGATGCTGCCATCGGCACGCACACACTGGGTCTCGAAACTTTGCACGCCCTCCTCGCTGGCCCGGGCCCGCTTCCACAGGTTGAGCCAGCGATCCATATGCAGGTTGGGCTCGAAATCGATCAGCGGCCGGTCGATCACCCCGCCCGCCGGGTAACCGAGCATCTCTTCGGCTGCCCGGTTGGCGTAGCGCACATGGCTGTCCCAATTGACCCAGAGAATGCCCACGGTGCTCTGATCGATGGAGAACTGGGTCAGGCGCAGGGCTTCCTCGCTGGCGGCACGCAAGGCGATGTCCTCCCGCGCCGCCAGCAGGCGCTGCTCCAGGCTGCGCTGCTGGCGGCGCTGCCAGAAGACGATCGCCAGACTCGCCAGCAGCAGGATCACCAACAGCAGGCTGAGGTTCTGCCAGACTCCGGGGGACTCGCCAAGCCGCGGGTACTTGGGCTGCAGCCAGCGGCCATGGAGCTGCTCCAGCTCCTTGGCCGGGATCGCATGCAAGGCCGCTTCGACAATGCTCGCCAGTTCCGGCCAATCGCGGCGAGTGGCTACCCGCAGCAATTGCGGCAGGCCGATATCCCCCACCACGGCCAGCCCGGCGAACTCCGCCTCCCCCGAAAGGCGACTGAGCTGAGCCTCGTCCACCACCGCGTAGCGGGCCTGCTGGCTCAGCAGCAACTGCAGGGCCTGGCGCTCCAGGGGCACTCCTTGCAGGTTGAGGTTGGGGTAAGTCAGGCGCAGGTAATCGGCCACCGCACTGGGCATGCGCACGGCGACCCGGGCCTGGCTGTCGAGTTTTTCCAGCTCCACCGCACCTGCGCCCTTGCGCTCCCCGACCACCAGCTGCGGCACGCGCATATAGGGGTCGCTGAACAACCACAGGCGCAGACCGGCCGGGGTCTGGGTCAGGCCCGGGGCCATGTCCACCTCGCCGTCGCGCAGGGCCCGCTCCAGCTGTGCCTGGTCAGGGAAGTTGCGCCAGCTGAGCTCGATGTTCAGCGCCTTGGCCAGGGCTTGCATCAACTCGACATTAGCCCCGGACAGCCGCTGCAGGCGCCGGTCGTACTGGGCGAACGGCGCCTGCAACACCAGCCCCACCCGCAACTCGGGGTGCTGCGCCAGCCACTGGCGCTGTTCCAGGCTCAAGGGCGCAGTCGGCACCTGGGGCGCCGGGGCCGCATGACCTATCAAGGGAAGGCACAGACAGCCGATAAGCAGAAGGCAGCGAAAACGCATCATCTGAAGTCTCACACCCTGACAAATACTGACCAACCCATTAGGCTGCCGGAATTACTTCTGGCCTGGAATATCCGATGCCCCTTGTCCACCGCTCGGCACTGCCCGCATTGTGCCTGTCGCTGATCCTGCCCTGGACCTTTTCTGTGCAAGCTGCCGACCCGGCTCCAGAAACCAAGACTCCCGAGGAACAACCGGCGCAACGCCAACCCCTGCCTGAGCGTAGCCAGGAAGACGCCGCCGCCCTGGAGCGCCAGTTGCCCGCCCTGGAACAGCAGCAGTTGCAAGCCGGCGGCGATACCTTCCTGGCCCTGTGGAAGCCGGCCAACACCAGCGACCCCAAGGGCGTGGTGATTATCCTCCCGGGAGCGGGTGAAACCGCTGACTGGCCGCAAGCCATTGCACCTTTGCGCAACAAATTGCCGGACACCGAGTGGGCCAGCCTGAGCCTGACCCTGCCCGACATGCTCAGCGAGGCCGCGCAACCACGGGTGGTCGAAGCCGCACCGGCCCCTACGGACAAGGCCAACACCGCCAAGGATGCCAGCACCGAGGCCAAGCCGATCGAGCAGGTCGCTGGCGGCGAAGCCGACGTGGCCGACCGGGTAGTAGCAGAAAGCACGGAAGAGCAGATCAAGGCCGATGCCGAGCGCATCTTCACCCGCGTCGATGCTGCCCTGGCCTTTGCCGAACAGCAGAACGCCCGCAGTATCGTGCTCCTGGGTCATGGTACGGGTGCCTACTGGGCCGCGCGCTACCTCAGCGAGAAACAGCCGGCCCAAGTACAGAAGCTGGTGATGGTAGCAGCCCAGTCCCCGGCCAATGGCAAACCGCAACTGGTGGAGATCACGCCTACGTTGAAGCTGGCCACTGCCGACTTCTTCTATGTCGACAAGCCTCTGGCGCAAAAAGCCGCCCTGGAGCGACTGCAAGCGAGCAAGCGCCTGAAGCACTCGAACTTCAGCCAGATTCCCCTCAAGGCCCTGCCCGGCAACAACACCGCCCAGCAAGAGCAGCTGTTTCGCCGGGTACGCGGTTGGTTGAACCCTCAGAACACCGATAGCTGAGCCCACAGGCCGCGACTGCCGCAGCGGCAATCGCGGCCTGCACCCTTAGCGGAATTCCCGGCGCTGGCGTATCAGGGCATAGGCGCTGTGCAGCTCCCGGGTCTTTTCCGTAGCCTCACGCACCTGTGCCTCGCTGGCGCCGTTGCCGGCGATCTTGTCCGGGTGATGGCGGCTGAGCAGGCGCCGATAGGCCCGCTTGATCTGCGCCGGCTCGCTGGTAGCTGCAACCCCCAACAGGCGCAGCGCCTCTTGATAAGTCAGGGCGCCTTCGGCCAGTGACTTCCTCGCCGGACCGTAGTCCTGCGCCAGCGCCTGCACCTGCTCCCGGGTCCAGCCCAGCCATTTGCCCCAGAGCTGGATCAGTTCGCGCTCCGCCGGCCCGACCCGGCCGTCGGCCCAGACCATGCGCCAGCAGGCCCGCAGCACGCCTTCGGCGGCATGGGGCTGGGCCGCGAGGCGACGCAGATAGCCGCGCAGACGGTCATTGCCCGACTTGCCGCGATTGAACGCGGCAATCGCCCGGCGCTGGGCCGCATCGTTCATCTCCAGCGAGCGCATTTCCTGGCGCGCCTGCTGGATATGCCCGTCCATCACCCGGCCATCACTCTTGGCCAGCCGCCCCAGCAGCACGAACAGCAATTCATCATTGCGCAACGCCGGGCGCCCGCCCAGGCGTTCACGCACCTGCGCCCAGCTGTGCAGTTGCAGACGCCGGTCCAGCGCCTGCCCCAGCAACGCACCGAGCATGGCCCCCGGAATACTGGCGATTGCAAATCCAGCTCCGGCTCCGATCAGAGTCCCTGGCCACCACATATCAGCGACTCGCTTGCAGCAAGTGTTCAACCTGGGCCAGACGCTCGACGGTGCCGACATCGACCCAGTGCCCCTGCATATGTTCGCCACTGACCTGGCCTTGGGCCATGGCTTCGCGCAATAGCGGCGCCAGCTTGAACGGACCGGCAACACAACCCTGGAATAACCGCGGATGCAGCACCGATATGCCGCTGAACGTGAGCGCCGCTACGCCTGGCTGGCGGTCGTGCAACTGGCCGTTTACCAGGCAGAAGTCGCCACCACTGGGGTGGTGCGGCGGGTTGTCCACCATCACCAGATGAGCCAGCCCGGCCAGGGGCCGGCGCAGGGCGGCAAAATCATAGTCAGTCCAGATATCGCCATTGACCACCAGGAACGGCGCGTCCCCCAACAAGGGCAATGCCTGGAAAATCCCGCCGCCGGTTTCCAGCGGCTGGCCTTCGGCCGAATACTGAATGTTCAGGCCCCAGCGCTGGCCATCGCCGAGGGCATCCTCGATCTGCTGGCCGAGCCAGGCATGGTTGATGACGATGTCGCGAAAACCTGCCGCCGCCAGGGCCCGCAGGTGGTACTCGATCAGCGGCATGCCCGCTACAGGCAGCAAGGGTTTGGGAGTGGTCAGGGTCAGGGGGCGCATGCGCTCGCCCTTGCCGGCTGCCAGGATCATCGCCTTCATGCATGGGCTCCCGCCGGCTGGCGCAGGCTGAGCAGCAGTTGCGACAGCTCTGCAAGCTCGGGGCGTCGGGACGTGACCGCCTCTATATAAGCAAAGAAGCGCGGCACGTCGGCCAGGTAGCGTGGTTTGCCATCGCGGTGGCAAATCCGCGAGAAGATACCGATCACCTTGAGGTGACGCTGCACACCCATCAGGTCGCTGGCCCGCAGAAACTCGTCAAAGTCGTCCTGCACCGGGATGCCCCGCGCCCGCGCCTGGCGCCAGTACTGGCTCAGCCAGCCTTGTACCCGGGACTCCGGCCAGCTGAGGAAGGCATCCTTGAACAGACAGGTCACGTCATAGGTCACCGGGCCGTAGACCGCATCCTGGAAGTCCAGCACGCCGGGATTCGGTTCGCTGTGCATCAGGTTGCGTGGCATATAGTCGCGGTGCACCAGCACCTTGGGTTGCGCCAGGGCGCTGTCGATCAGCAGGTCGCTGGCACGCTGCCATTGCTCGCGCTGCTGCGGACTCAGGCTGATGCCCAGCTCACGGCCGATGTACCACTCGGGGAACAGCTCCAGTTCGCGGCGCAGCAGGGCCACGTCGTAACTGGGCAGGGGCGTGTCCATCGGCAACTGCTGGAAGGCCAGCAAAGCCTGGAATGCATCCTCGAACAGTGCGTCGGCATTATGTTCGTTGATCACGTCCAGGTAGGTCTGATTGCCCAGGTCATTGAGCAACAGGAAGCCGCGAGGCAAATCTTCTGCATAAATTTTCGGCACGTTGATGCCGCAAGTCGCCAGTAAACGGGCGATATCCACGAAGGGTTTGCAGTTTTCCTGGGGGGGCGGAGCGTCCATCACCACGAAGCTGCGACCCGCGCCCTGCCAACGGAAATAACGACGGAAACTCGCGTCGCTGCTGGCTGCGGTCAATGTTGCCGGGGGCACTTCACCCCAGCCCTGTGTTGCATAAACAATCGCCAACTGCTCATCGAGCCAAACTTTCAGGTGTTGCAAGCGTACATCTTGGTCAGGCATTACAAGGGTCTCCGACGGCGCTAGCCGTCAAGCGGGTCATGCTTTATTATCCAGCATCTTTTTCAGACCATCGAGAGGCGTGCGGCCCACACCGCGGGCAGATGGCACGCAGGAAGCCCGGACTAATAAGATGGCATTGAAATCCCCCGCGTTTCGTAAAAAATTTCCGTTGCTGGTTACCGGCAGTTTGCTGGCCCTGCAACCTCTAGCCACTTCCTTCGTGGTCGCCGCGGAACAGTATGACTGCTCAGTCTCTGCTTCGGGTGGCTGGGCCTGTGCGCCGAAAACCAGCGCCGCCCAACTGCCGCCGCGCCCGGTCCACGACGCCAACTCGGTCAGCTCCAGCGTTGCCACGGCAGCCGATGCTACGGGCGAAGAAGCCAGCGGCGACAAGTCGAAGCTGGTGACCGAGGCCAAGGGCCGTGGCCTGAAGTCCCGCAGTGCGGACTACAGCCACCTCGACTGGGTACCGCGTGAGAAGCTCACCGCCGCTCAATTGGCCGAGACCGGTCCTTACTGCTCTGGTTCCTATATCGAACCGATTCGTCCTGGCATGAATGACAAGACGAATAAAAGTGACGCTCCGACCTTTATCGGCGCCAAGGCTTCCCGCTATCAGCAGGAAGAACAAGTGGCGACCCTGGCCGGTGACGTGGTCATGCGCCAGGGCAGCATGCAGGTCGAGGCCGACGAGGCCAGCCTGTATCAGGCCGAGAACCGCGGCGAACTAAGCGGCAACGTGCGCGTACGCGACAATGGCGCGCTGCTGGTGGGCGACCACGCCGACATCCAGCTGGATACCGGTGAAGCCAAGGTCGACAACGCCGAGTACGTACTGCACAAATCCCGCGTCCGCGGTAATGCGCTGTACGCCAAGCGTGCGGAAAACGCCATCATCCGCCTCAAGGATGGTACGTACACCACGTGCGAGCCGAACAGCAACGCCTGGCAGCTCAAGGGCAACAACATCACCTTGAACCCGGCCACCGGCTTCGGTACCGCGACCAACGTGACCCTTCGGGTCAAAGATATTCCGGTGCTCTACACCCCGTATATCTACTTCCCGATCGACGATCGTCGCCAGTCCGGCTTCCTGCCGCCTAGCTTCAGTACCGGCAGCGATACCGGCTTCATGCTGGTGACCCCGTACTACTTCAACCTGGCACCCAACTACGACGCCACGTTGTACCCACGCTACATGGCCAAGCGCGGCCTGTTGATGGAAGGCGAGTTCCGCTACCTGACCAAAAGCAGCGAAGGTCAGTTCGGCGCGGCCTACCTCAACGACGACGACACCGATCGCAAGAAGCAGACCGACTACGAAAAAACCCGCTATATGCTCAACTGGCAGCACAAGGGCGGGCTTGATTCGCGTCTGATGACCGAAGTCGACTACACCAAGATCAGCGATCCGTACTACTTCCAGGATCTGCAGACCGACCAGATCGGCGTGAAGTCCACCGATTACGTCAACCAGCAAGGTGCCGTGACCTACCGTGGCGACAGCTACACCGCACGCCTGAACGTACAGGCGTACGAGCTGGCCAGCGTGTCTAACATCACTCCGTACAACAAGCTGCCGCAAATCACCTTCAACGGCGCGCTGCCGTACCATCCGCAAGGCCTGGATTTCACTTATGAAACCGAGTTGGTGCGCTTCGATCGGGATCTGCTGACAGGCAATTATACGGACAAGGACGGTGGGCCGATCGATCCGGTTACCGGTGCAGTGGGCACGCGACGCCTGGATACCAACGTCGCTGGGCTAGCCCGCGCGAATGGCGATCGTCTGAACCTCAAGCCGGGCGTCAGCCTGCCGCTGAACTGGAGCTACGGCTACCTGACGCCGTCCTTGAAGTACATGTACACCCAATACAACCTTGATCTTGATGGTACTGGCAAAGAAGGCATCGTCGCGGCACGCAACTACGCGACCGCTACAGGCACCCGCTATGTCGGCGGCGACTACAGCCGAAACCAAAACCGCGGCGTCCCGATCGCCAGCCTCGACGGTGGCCTGTACTTCGACCGCAACACCCAATGGTTTGGCAAGAACTATCGTCAAACCCTGGAACCACGCGCGTTCTACCTCTACGTTCCTGAAGAGGATCAGAAAGACATCCCGGTATTCGATACTGGCGAGCCCACGTTCAACTACGCCTCCTTGTTCCGCGACAACCGCTTCTCCGGCTCCGACCGTGTCGGTGACGAGAACAAGCTGTCCCTGGGCGTAACCAGCCGCTGGATCGAAGACAACGGTTTCCAACGCCAGCGCATCAGCGTCGGCCAGGCCCTGTACTTCAAGGATCGCACCGTCCAGTTGCCGGGTATCGACTACCGCACTCGCGACGATGCCAAGTCCAACGTCTCGCCCTACGCCCTTGAGTACGAATACCGCTACAACCGCGACTGGCGTGCAACTGCCGACTACAACTGGGACCCGGACAGCCACAGCCCGCGTTCCGGCAGTGCGATGTTCCACTATCAGCCTGAAGACAACCCGAACAAGGTGGTCAACGCCGGCTATCGCTATCGCAACGACCAGATTCGCTACGACCAGAACAGCGGTACCTGGAAAATGGGTGGCGACTACGGCACTCCAGGCCAGCCTGGCTACGTGAAGGACTACTACAAGATCCAGCAGCATGACTTCTCGGTGATCTGGCCGATCGTGCCGCAATGGAACGCCATCAGCCGTTGGCAGTACGACTACAACCGTAACCGCACGCTCGAGGCCTTCGGTGGTTTCGAATACGACAACTGCTGCTGGAAACTGCGCCTGATCAGCCGTTACTGGGTCAAGTATGACGAGTTCAGTCAGAACGCTCCGGAGAACGAAAAAGGCGACCGCGGCATCTTCCTCCAAATTGTTCTGAAGGGTCTCGGTGGCGTCATGGGCACCAAAGTAGAGAGCTTCCTCGACAAAGGCATCCAAGGTTATCGTGAACGTGAAGACCAAGCTTTCTGATTGTCTGCGCCCGCTGATGCTGGGCGCGCTGTTCCTGAGTACTGCGGCCAGCGCCGCAGTACAGTCCATCGACAAGGTCGTGGCCATCGTCGACAACGACGTAGTCATGCAGAGCCAGTTGGACCAACGGGTTCACGAAGTCCAGCAAACCATCGCCAAGCGTGGCGGTGGTGTACCGCCTACCAGCGTCCTGGAGCAACAGGTTCTGGAACGCCTGATCGTTGAAAACCTGCAACTGCAGATTGGCGAACGCTCCGGCATCCGCATCACCGATGAAGAACTGAACCAGGCGATCGGCACCATTGCCCAGCGCAACAGCATGAGCATCGAGCAATTCCGTGCCGCCCTGGCCCACGATGGTCTCTCTTATGAGGACGCCCGTGACCAGGTTCGCCGCGAGATGATCATCAGCCGCGTGCGCCAGCGCCGTGTGGCCGAACGCATCCAGGTATCGGAACAGGAAGTGAAGAACTTCCTGGCCTCGGACCTGGGCAAGATGCAGCTCTCCGAAGAACTGCACCTGGCCAACATCCTGATCCCGACCCCGGAAAGCGCCAACTCCGAAGCCATTCAGAGTGCTGCCCGCCAGGCCATGGAGGTGTACCAGCAGCTCAAGCAGGGTGCAGACTTCGCCCAGCTGGCAATCGCCCGCTCCGGCAGCGACAACGCTCTGGAAGGCGGCGACATGGGCTGGCGCAAAGCGGCTCAACTGCCCCCTCCATTCGATCGCGAACTGAGCGCCATGGCCGTGGGCGACATTACCCAACCGGCCCGTACCCCTGGCGGCTTCATCATCCTCAAGCTGCTGGACAAGCGTGGCGGTGGCAATCAGGTGCGTGACGAAGTGCACGTGCGTCACATCCTGATCAAGCCAAGCGAAATTCGCAGCGAAGAAGAGACCAAGCGCCTGGCGCAGAAACTCTACGATCGCATCGAGGCCGGCGAAGACTTCGCCGAACTGGCGAAAAGCTACTCGGAAGACCCAGGCTCCGCCCTCAACGGCGGCGACCTCAACTGGATCGACCCGAACGCCCTGGTGCCGGAATTCCGCGAAGTGATGGCCAAGACCCCACAAGGTCAACTGTCCAAGCCCTTCAAGAGCCCTTACGGCTGGCACGTACTGGAAGTCCTTGGCCGTCGCGCCACCGACAGCACCAGCCAGGCCCGCGAACAGCAAGCCATGACCGTCCTGCGTAACCGCAAGTACGACGAAGAGCTGCAGACCTGGTTGCGGCAGATCCGTGACGAGGCCTACGTCGAAATCAAGCTGCCCGGCGCTGAACAGGCCGCACAGTGAAACCCAGACGTTTCGCTCTGACACCCGGCGAACCGGCGGGTATAGGTCCTGACCTGTGCCTGCTGCTCGCTTCGCAACCCCAGCCTCACCCCCTGATTGCCATTACCAGCCGCGACCTGCTCCTAGAGCGGGCCGCGCAGCTGGGCGTGGCCGTCGATCTGCTGCCGGTAACCCTGGAGCAACTGCCGACTGAACCCGCCCCGGCGAACAGCCTGTATGTCTGGGACACGCCCCTGGCCAAACCTGTGATCAGCGGCCAGCTGGACCAGGCCAATGCGGCTTTTGTCCTGCAAACCCTGACCCGCGCCGGCCAGGGCTGCCTGGACGGGCACTTTGCCGGCATGATCACCGCCCCCGTGCACAAAGGCGTGATCAACGACTCCGGGATCGCCTTTTCCGGCCATACCGAATTCCTCGCCGACCTGACCCACACCGAGCAAGTGGTGATGATGCTGGCCACCCACGGCCTGCGCGTGGCGCTGGTAACCACCCACCTGCCCTTGCGGGAAATCGCCGACGCCATCACTGTCGAGCGCCTGGAGCGGGTCACGCGGATCCTGCATGCCGACCTGCAGCACAAGTTCGGCATCGCCCGGCCACGCATCCTGGTCTGCGGGCTCAACCCCCACGCCGGTGAAGGCGGTCACCTGGGCCGCGAAGAAATCGACATCATCGAACCTACCCTAGAGCGCCTGCGTACCGAAGGCATGGACCTGCGCGGTCCGTTGCCTGCCGACACTCTGTTTACCCCCAAATATCTGGAGCACTGCGACGCAGTGCTGGCGATGTACCACGACCAAGGCTTGCCTGTGCTGAAATACAAAGGCTTCGGCGCGGCCGTCAACGTGACGCTCGGCTTGCCGATCATCCGCACCTCCGTCGACCACGGCACCGCCCTGGACCTGGCCGGCAGCGGCAAGATCGACACCGGCAGCCTGCAGGTCGCCCTGGAAACCGCCTACCAGATGGCCGAGAACCGTATATGACCGAGCAATACCAACACCGGGCGCGCAAGCGCTTCGGCCAGAACTTCCTGCATGACGCTGGCGTCATCGACCGCATCCTGCGGTCCATCCACGCCAAGCCCGAGGACCGCATGCTGGAAATCGGCCCGGGCCAGGGCGCCCTGACCGAGGGCCTGCTGGGCAGCGGCGCCCAGCTGGACGTGGTGGAACTGGACAAGGACCTGATCCCGATCCTCAACCAGCAGTTCGCCGGCAAGAGCAACTTCAACCTGCACCAGGGCGACGCCCTGAAGTTCGACTTCAACACCCTGGGCGCAGCGCCAGGCAGCCTGCGGGTGGTCGGCAACCTGCCCTACAACATCTCTACTCCGCTGATCTTCCACCTGCTGCAGAACGCCGGACTGATCCGCGACATGCACTTCATGCTGCAAAAGGAAGTGGTCGAACGCCTGGCTGCCGGCCCTGGCGGTGGTGATTGGGGCCGTCTTTCGATCATGGTCCAGTATCACTGCCGTGTGGAGCACCTGTTCAACGTCGGCCCGGGCGCCTTCAATCCGCCGCCAAAAGTCGACTCGGCGATCGTGCGCCTGGTGCCCCACGCGGTACTGCCACACCCGGCCAAGGATCATCGCCTGCTGGAGCGCATCGTGCGCGAAGCCTTCAACCAGCGCCGCAAGACCCTGCGCAACACCCTCAAGGCACTGCTCAGCAGCGCCGAGATCGAGGCCGCCGGCGTCGACGGCAGCCTGCGTCCCGAACAACTGGACCTGGCCGCCTTCGTGCGCCTGGCCGATCAGCTGGCAGGCCAGCCCAAGCCCGCCACCGACTGAAACGCCCTCGGCTGATATCGGGTAGGACGCCAGGCAGGATGTCTGGTCTACTACCCGATACTTGACCTAGACTGACCTCCATCAGTCCTGTCCCGCGTCCCGCTTTGCTTTAAAGGCCTCTTGCATGTCCGATCCTCGTTACCAGGTCGACGTCAGCGTCGTCACTCGCTTTCTGGCAGACCAATCGCAACCCGAGCAGAACCGCTTCGCTTTCGCCTACACCATCACCGTGCAGAACAATGGCTCGCTTCCAGCCAAGCTGCTGTCCCGGCACTGGGTGATCACCGATGGCGACGGGCATGTCGAAGAGGTCCGTGGTGCCGGCGTGGTGGGCCAGCAACCGCTGATCGCCGCAGGCAAAAGCCACACCTATAGCAGCGGCACGGTAATGACCACCCGGGTTGGCAACATGCAGGGCAGCTATCAGATGCTCGCCGAGGATGGCAAACAGTTCGACGCCATCATTGCGCCCTTCCGCCTGGCCGTGCCCGGAGCCTTGCACTGATGGCGACCTACGCCGTCGGCGACCTGCAAGGCTGCCTGGAACCTCTGCAATGCCTGCTTGAACAAGTAGCCTTCGATCCCGCCCGGGATCGCCTGTGGCTGGTGGGCGACCTGGTCAACCGTGGCCCGCAGTCGCTGGAAACCCTGCGCTACCTGTATTCGATCCGCGACTCGCTGGTCTGCGTGCTGGGCAATCACGACCTGCACCTGCTGGCCGTCTGGCGCAACGTCGAGCGCCTGAAGAAATCCGACACTCTGCGCGAGATCCTGGAGGCTCCCGATTGCGAGGAGCTCTTGCAGTGGCTGCGCCAGCAGAAGCTGATGCATTACGACGAAGCCCGCAACATCGCCATGGTGCACGCCGGCATAGCCCCCCAGTGGTCGCTGAAGAAAGCCCAGAAATGTGCCGCCGAGGTCGAAGAAGCGTTGCGCGACGACAACCTCTTCGACCCCTTCCTGGACGGCATGTATGGCAATGATCCAGCGAAATGGGACAGTGATCTCAAAGGCGTGACTCGCCTGCGGGTCATCACCAACTACTTCACCCGCATGCGCTTCTGTACCAGCGACGGCAAGCTGGACCTCAAGAGCAAGGAAGGCCTGGACACCGCGCCACCGGGCTACGCCCCCTGGTTCAGCCACAAGGAGCGCAAGACCCGGGACCTGAAGATCATCTTCGGCCACTGGGCAGCCCTGGAAGGCCATTGCAACGAGCCCGGCATCTTCGCCCTGGATAGCGGCTGCGTCTGGGGCGGGGCCATGACCCTGCTGAATGTCGATAGCGGCGTACGCCTGACCTGCGACTGCGATGCCCAGGGCCGCACCGCCGCTCTTTCCCCCGAACCCCTGCCGGCACCGGCAAAGCGCTAGCCGGCGCTGATTATCAAGCTCCAGGAGCCCGCCATGAGCGAATTCAAACGCATCCCCCCAGAACAGGCCCAGGCACTGCGCGAGCAAGGTGCCGTGGTGGTGGATATCCGCGATCCGCAAACCTACGCACTGAACCACATCAGTGGCTCGCAACACCTGGACAATCACTCCATTTCCGACTTCATCCGTGCTGCTGACCTCGACGCTCCGCTAGTGGTGGTTTGCTACCACGGAAACTCGAGCCAGAGCGCGGCGGCCTACCTGGTCAGCCAGGGCTTTTCCGACGTCTACAGCCTGGATGGCGGCTTCGAACTGTGGCGCAGCACTTATCCAGCGGAAACCGCTCAGGGCAACCCTGAATAATTTTTTTCCGACGCTCTAGCCCGCGTACGACGCGGGCTGACGCAGTACCAGACGAACGGTAGCGGGCAACTAATTCCCCATCTCGCCTTGACCTCCCGGATTCCGAACTATCCTTAGCCTCAGGCCATCCAAATCAGGGGAGAGCCGGTACACCGGCGAGCGGGTCATCGGTACTAGCTTTCAAGGTCGATAGCTTTGAAAGTGTTCTGGGGGGTAAACAGCAGCTGGAAACTCAGCTGCATGCCAGCACTTGACTGACTGATCCGACGCCGGCTCCACGTATCGAGCGAGGTGACGTCATGAGTATTTTTAGCCACTTCCAACAACGCTTCGAATCCACACGCCAGGAAGAGTTTTCGCTGCAGGAATACCTGGAGCTGTGCAAGAAGGATCGAAGCGCCTACGCCTCGGCCGCCGAGCGCCTGCTGCTGGCCATCGGCGAGCCCGAATTGCTGGATACCTCGACCAATTCGAGGCTGTCGCGAATCTTCTCCAACAAAGTGATTCGCCGCTATCCGGCGTTCGAAGACTTCCATGGCATGGAAGAATGCATCGATCAGATCGTCTCCTACTTCCGTCATGCCGCTCAGGGCCTGGAAGAAAAGAAACAGATCCTCTATCTGCTGGGGCCGGTGGGCGGTGGTAAATCCTCCCTCGCCGAGAAACTCAAGCAACTGATCGAGAAAGTGCCCTTCTACGCCATCAAGGGTTCTCCGGTCTTCGAATCACCGCTGGGCCTGTTCAACGCCACGGAAGATGGCGCGATTCTCGAAGAAGACTTCGGCATTCCCCGGCGTTACCTCAACACCATCATGTCGCCCTGGGCCACCAAGCGCCTGTCGGAGTTCGGCGGCGACATCAGCCAGTTCCGGGTGGTGAAACTCTATCCGTCGATCCTCAACCAGATTGCCGTGGCCAAGACCGAGCCCGGGGATGAGAACAACCAGGACATCTCGGCCCTCGTGGGCAAGGTGGATATCCGCAAGCTGGAAGAATTCCCCCAGAACGACGCCGACGCCTACAGCTACTCCGGGGCGCTGTGCCGGGCCAACCAGGGCCTGATGGAATTCGTCGAAATGTTCAAGGCACCGATCAAGGTGCTGCACCCATTGCTGACCGCGACGCAGGAAGGCAACTACAACAGCACCGAGGGCCTGGGGGCGATTCCGTTTACCGGCATTCTGCTGGCCCACTCCAACGAGTCGGAATGGCACACCTTCCGCAACAACAAGAACAACGAAGCCTTCATCGACCGGATCTATATCGTCAAGGTGCCGTACTGCCTGCGGGTCACCGATGAGGTGAAGATCTACGACAAGCTGCTGTTCAACAGCTCCCTGGCCAAGGCCCACTGCGCCCCCGACACCCTGAAGATGCTGGCGCAGTTCACCGTGCTTTCGCGCCTCAAGGAGCCGGAGAACTCCAACATCTACTCGAAGATGCGGGTGTATGACGGCGAAAACCTCAAGGACACCGATCCCAAGGCCAAGTCGATCCAGGAGTACCGTGACAGCGCCGGCGTCGACGAGGGGATGAACGGGTTGTCGACTCGCTTTGCCTTCAAGATCCTGTCGAAGGTCTTCAACTTCGACCCTCACGAAGTGGCGGCGAACCCGGTGCACCTGCTGTACGTGCTGGAACAACAGATCGAGCAAGAGCAGTTCCAGGCAGAAACCCGCGAGCGCTACCTGCGCTTCCTCAAGGAATACCTGGCACCGCGCTACATCGAATTCATCGGCAAGGAGATCCAGACCGCCTACCTCGAGTCCTACAGCGAGTACGGCCAGAACATCTTCGACCGCTACGTGCTCTATGCGGACTTCTGGATCCAGGATCAGGAATACCGCGATCCGGAGACCGGCGAAATCCTCAATCGCGTGGCCCTCAACGAGGAACTGGAAAAGATCGAAAAACCGGCCGGGATCAGCAACCCGAAAGATTTCCGCAACGAAATCGTCAATTTCGTCCTGCGCGCCCGGGCCAACAACAACGGCAAGAACCCCACCTGGCTCAGCTACGAGAAGCTGCGGGTGGTCATCGAGAAGAAAATGTTCTCCAACACCGAGGACCTGTTGCCGGTCATCAGCTTCAACGCCAAGGCGAGCAAGGAGGATCAGCAGAAGCACAACGACTTCGTCACACGAATGGTCGAGCGCGGCTACACCGACAAACAGGTACGGCTGCTATCCGAATGGTATCTGCGGGTCAGAAAGTCGCAGTAAAGCAGCTGCAAGCTTCTAGCCCCAAGCTGCGGGCACCTTGCCGTAGAGCCCTTGCGGGCTCTGCTGCAACGCTGCCTACCGCTTGAAGCTTATGCCTTGAAGCTCCCCGGAGGGGCCCATGAGCTATGTGATCGACCGACGTCTCAATGGCAAGAACAAGAGCACGGTAAACCGCCAGCGGTTTCTGCGGCGCTACCGTGACCACATTAAAAAGGCCGTCGAAGAGGCGGTTAGCCGGCGCTCCATCACCGATATGGAGCATGGCGAGCAAATCAGCATTCCCGGGCGGGATATCGACGAGCCGGTGCTGCACCACGGCCGTGGCGGCAAGCAGACCGTGGTTCACCCTGGCAACAAGGAATTCACTGCCGGCGAGCACATTGCCAGGCCTCAAGGCGGCGGTGGGGGCGGTGG
>NZ_LZZQ01000002.1:0-46872 GCF_014170225.1 Pseudomonas sp. UME65
GGATCAACCCCGATGCCAGCCAGGTGCTCTCGGTGTTCGATTTCGACGGCACCCTGACCCGCCATGACAGCTTCGTACCCTTTCTCAGGTTTGCCTTCGGCCACCGCCAGTTCAACCGGCGGTTACTCGGCCTGGCCCTGCCCAGCCTGAGGTTCCTGATACGCCGGGTCGATCGCGACCAGCTCAAGGCGCAACTGATCAGCACCTTCCTCACAGGCGTCGAGGCCGCCTGGCTCCAGCAGCGGGCAGAAGCTTTCTGCCAGCAGGCCTGGAGCCGACTGATGCGCCCGGCGGGCCTGCAGGCGGTGGCCCAGGAGCTGCACTCAGGCGCCCTGGTAACCCTGTGCTCTGCCTCCCCGGCCCTGGTCCTGCAACCTTTCGCCACACGCCTGGGGATCAGCTTGATCGGCACCGAACTGGAGGTGGTCGACGGCATACTGAGCGGGCGTATCACCGGCAACAATTGCCGTTGCCAGAACAAGGTCCTGCGCCTGGAAAGCGTCTACGGTCCGCTGAACCAGTATCGGCTCCGGGCCTGGGGCGATACCCGCGGCGACCGTGAGCTGCTGGCTGCAGCCCAGGACGCCCACTGGCGGCACTTTCACCCTTCCTGGCGGCGCGGGCAGCGAGCACGCTGAGACGCCGGCCAGCCTGCGGGCGATTACGCCCTGGCAGCCACCAGCCAGAATCTGCTGGATACCCAGAACCTGGCCGCCGCACAGCAACCCGCCGCACCCGCGGCATCGAACCAGGCGCCAGGGCTCAGTCAGCCGTAGCCCCCAGGCGCTGGCGCATGCTGGCACTGGCCGCGGGCCCGGCTTGCACCGTGCACGCCTGCAATGCCACCAACCGGCCGCTGGCGACCTCCGCCATCACAGGCTGTACCGCAAGCCCGGTTTCCCGCTCGACAAGTTGCACGCTCTCACCTTCGGGAGCGTAGTGACGATTGCCCCAGGCCACGAAAGCCATGAGCACCACGCGAAAGTCCTCGCCCTTGGCCGTGGGCACATATTGATAGCGCAGAGGGCGCTGGCTGTAGGCCTCACGCACGAGCAACCCATCCTCCACCAGGGAATTGAGACGCCGGGTCAGCATGTTCGGGGCGATCTCCAGGCTGCGGGCAAACTCGTCGAAGCGCCGCAAGCCATGCAAGGCATCGCGCATGATCAAGATGCTCCACCACTCCCCCACCCGCTCCAGGCCTCGGGCGATCGGACACTCGGCTTCAATCAGACTCTTTCGTTGCATGGCTGGCTCCTGCACTGCACCTCGGTAATTATGGATTCGGATGTTACTTTCATAATGATAGTATCGTCCACGTTTCGTTGTTCCCCAATCACGTACGCTGAAGGAGCAGGATCCGCATGAGCAAACGCATCGTAGTCACCGGCATGGGCGCAATCACGCCACTGGGTTGTGGAGTCGAACAGGTATGGCGGCGCCTGCTGGCAGGCCAGTCCGGCATCCGCTCGTTACCGGAAGAACTCATCGGCGAGCTGTCGACCACCATCGGCGGCCAGGTGCCCGACTCGCTCCAGGACACGGAGGCCGGCTTCGACCCGGACCAACTGCTGGCCCCCAAGGAACAGCGCAAGATGGATCGCTTCATCCTCTTCGCCCTGGCCGCGGCCGAGGAGGCCCTGGCCCAGGCCGGCTGGAAGCCGGATACGGCAGAAGCCCAGGAACGCACGGCCACCATCATCGCCTCCGGGGTGGGCGGCTTCCCGGCCATCGCCGAAGCGGTACGCACCACCGACAGCAAGGGCCCGCGCCGCCTGTCGCCGTTCACCATTCCCTCGTTCCTGAGCAACATGGCCGCCGGGCACGTGTCGATCCGCCATGGTCTAAAGGGCCCCCTGGGCGCGCCGGTGACCGCCTGTGCCGCCGGGGTCCAGGCGATTGGCGATGCCGCGCGGATGATCCGCGCCGGGGAAATCGACATCGCTGTGTGTGGCGGTGCAGAGGCGGCCATCCACCGGGTCAGCCTGGGCGGCTTCGCCGCAGCCCGCGCCTTGTCCAGCGAATTCAACGACACCCCGGAACGCGCTTCCCGTCCGTTCGACCAGGCTCGGGATGGTTTTGTCATGGGTGAAGGCGCCGGCCTGCTGGTCATCGAGGAACTGGAACATGCCCTGGCCCGCGGCGCCCGGCCCATCGCCGAGCTGGTGGGCTACGGCACCAGCGCCGACGCCTACCACATGACGGCCGGCCCGGAAGACGGCGACGGCGCCCGTCGCGCCATGCAGCAGGCCCTGCGCCAGGCCGGTATCCAGGCATCCCAGGTGCAGCACCTCAATGCC
Source organism: Pseudomonas sp. UME65 (assembly GCF_014170225.1). Taxonomy (NCBI): domain Bacteria; kingdom Pseudomonadati; phylum Pseudomonadota; class Gammaproteobacteria; order Pseudomonadales; family Pseudomonadaceae; genus Pseudomonas; species Pseudomonas sp. UME65. The sequence goes on from NZ_LZZQ01000002.1 coordinate 2,301, forward strand.
CACGCCACCTCCACCCCCGTGGGTGACAAAGGCGAGCTGGCTGCTATCAGAACGGTGTTCGGCACCGACAGTGGACTGGCCATCAGCGCCACCAAATCCGCCACTGGCCACCTGCTGGGTGCGGCCGGAGGAATCGAGGCGATCTTCACCATCCTCGCCCTGCGCGATCAGATCGCCCCGGCCACCCTCAACCTGGAAAACCCGGACAGCGCCGCCGCAGGGCTGGACCTGGTCAGGGGGCAGGCTCGCCAACTGGCCATGCAATACGCACTGTCCAATGGCTTCGGCTTTGGCGGGGTGAATGCCAGCGTGCTGTTCAAGCGCTGGGAATAGCCCTTCGGGCCAGGGCTCCCTGCCGGGGTTTGAGTTGCGATTGGCTGAAACCCCGGCAGCCCCATCAGTTCAACACGTCATTCAGCACTTCGTAGATGACCCCGCTGGCAATGGCCACCAGGATCAGGTCCGTACCGGCCTGCCGCCACTCATACCCCTCATAGCGTGGCAGTTGCCCGAGCAGCCGGCTGTCCAGCTTCTTGGCGATGCCTGGTGGAAGGGGCTTGCCACGGGCCAGGTTCTTCTGGATACCGGGCGGCAACGCCGGTCCCGGGCTCCAGTAATCACGGTGCTCACCCAAGATGCCGAGCACGTTGCCACGATCGATGCTCGGGCCATGGCTCCAATCGTCAGCAGCAGGTTTCTTGCCCTTGCCGTGGCCCTCCCGGTTGCCCTGGCCACGATCATCCTGGGCGCCCTGCTTGGAATGGCCTTGCCCCTTGCCCCCGCCCGGATCGGCCAGCACCAGGGGGGAAGCCACAGCCAGGAACAGGCAGGCAAGAACGGTAACAAGCGGACGCAATGTGTGCATGGTGGTTCTCCTCAGGCAGCGATTGCCAGAATCAACTCTAGACGGCCTTTCTATCCTGGTGTCGCCCCCGCCCCTGAGCACGGATCGGCCCGCCCACTCACCTGACCGTTCAGCCCAGCTGAACCTCGAAAATCAAAGGCTGCAACTGTGCTGGTATTCAAAGGGAAACATCAGCGTATCCACCACCCCGGAGAAAGGCGCATCCAGTGCCAGAAACGGCCAGAGCACGCCGTTGTTTTCCTTTGCCAGCGCCCAGTCCATGCGCACGCCGATATAGGGACAGGTGTAGGGAGTGGTTCGGGTCATCAATGCCGTGCACCCGCTCAGCCCCAGGGTCAGCACCAGCCACAACAGACTTCGCAACACGTAACGTCCTTATTACTTGCATCGGCAAGCACCATGGGTGCTGCATGACCAACGCTTCAGAGATCGAGATCAAGCCTTGTAGTCGCAATGGATCTGCAGGCTTTCGGTAGGGTTGCGATGAATCTGAAAACCGCACTGCCCCAGGGTGGCCTTGACCTCCTCCACTACCGCCGCGTAACGCGCCTTGCGTTGTTCCTGGCGGGCCGGCGAGGTAAACACACCCAAGGGCAGAAAGCGCAAGCGCTTGCCATCGAGGACGATAGACAGGTCGACATGAGTGCCGTCCACGTCATGGCCATTGGAGCCGAAAATATCCTCCAGCTCCTGCTTTCGCCGCGGGTAACACAGGCAGAAAAGCCGGATGCCCAGCCAGCGCGACAGGGTTCTGAAAAACCCCAGGCAACTGCTGTTGGGTTCGTAACCCCGGGTTACCAGCAGTTGCACGGAGCGAGGCAATCTCGACTGGACATCAAGCAGTTGGGCGAAGACCCGGGCATCTATCGAGACCTCTGAAGATGGCCAGCGTGGCCCTATCCTCAAGCCTTGGTGATCACCCTTTTTCAAAATCAGCATGCAGATCAAATCTGGTTTCCAGGCGGACCAGAATGGTACACAGAGCGGCCCCTGAGCGCTGGAAAATCGCCGTACAAAAAACCCGCTCACCGGCGCAAATCCCCCCTTTTCTCCCCGTGACAGCCCACCGACGGTTTAGTTAAACTGCTAGTGGCTCATAGCCATTACCCTTCATCACAGTGACCGCAGGGGCTGTATGTACGACTTAACGAATCTGGTCATTGTCGATAGCCGCTTCGGCTTGAACGTCTTGCAGGTCACCGCGGACCTGGTTGCCGGCGCACTGGAAGAACTGCTGCAAAATTGCGCAAGCGGCGCGAACATCACCCAGAAACTGGATTACTCCATCCTGAGCATCTACCAGGACAAGCTTGAAGCGGCCATCCGCGATATGAGCCTCCCGGTCCTCCCCATGCTCAGTGCTGCCGACAGCCTTTGCTGACAAGCCGCCAACAGGGGATGGCCGGGCTGAGGTTTCCTGGCAACGCCTGAGCAAACCCTTTACATTGCCCGCCGCCCCCCCCTCTTGATTAAGGACAGATCAACATGAAGCTTGTTTACGCCCTCTCACTTGCAGCGCTGGCCCTGGTTGGATGCGACAAGAAACCCGAGCCGGTGGCAACCGGCCAGGCAGGCGCTGCCGCCCAGTGCTTCAAGGACACCGATTGCAAGGGTGATCGGATCTGCGAGACCGGCAAGTGTGTATCGCCACAGGCGGCTCCTGCCCTCGGCGAGCGCCCCGCTCCGACAGTCGCCACCCAACCGGCACCAGAAGCGCCCCGGGTCAGCTACGTACCACTGATCATCAGCGGCGACGACATCGGTGGCGTATTCACCACCAGCACCCGCGAAATGGGCGGTTCGGCCATCAACTATGTATCCCGCGCCGGTGTCGTCAACGTGATGGACTACGTGGTTGAAGACCCGGACCTCACAGGATACGTCGCCGTCGAGAAAGCCTATGCCTTCGGTGGCAAGTATCTGCTGGTGGTCTCCACCGGAGAAGGTGGCGCCAGCTGCCCCGCCACCACCTACGCCTTCACCTTTGACAGTGCCTCGGAATCGGTGACCGGCAAGATGGAAATCAACAACTGCTCGGAGCTGGTCGAAAGCCTGGCCGATGGCAACAAGCTGATCGTCAAGAAAGAAGACGTGCAGCACGTTTTCTACAATGGCGATGTGAAGTAGGACCTGCACGGCTGGCTGGCCAACCTGGTGCGCTGAGAGGGCTGCTCGCCCCCTCTCAGCGCCGGAGCGCGTACGTCAGCCAGCACTCGCTTTCGATAGCGAGCGACCTGTTACAGACATCACCCTGGGAATGTTCAGGAAATTCCCGCATGGGCAGCCCATTTCGTCATGTCTTGAAGGGATATGTTCCCACCACAGACGACAAGGCCAATAACCGCGTCGGCAGGCAGCCTGGGCGCGGTGGCAATGACCGCGGGCACAAGCGCGCCAGAAGCCAGCTCAACCCATTGCCTTGCCCCTTGCGCAAAGGACAGCATGCCCTTGATCGCCTCTTCGTCAGGGACCACAACCATGTCTTCGACATAGTGGCGAGCGTGGGCAAACATCAGCTCGTCGATAATCGGAACGCCAAGGGTGGAGACGATCGAACTGACGTCGATATCCACCGGCCTGCCCGCCTGCAAGGCCTGGCTCATGGAGTGTGCGCCGGCGGTCTCTACGCCCCAGACCCGGATCCCGGGCTTGATTGCCTTCAAGGCCGTGGCCACCCCCGCCAGCATCGCCCCGCCGCCGATCGCGACAAACACGTCGGTCAGGGACGGGCAGTCGGCAATGAACTCAAGGGCCAGTGTTCCATGCCCCTCGGCAATCAGCGTGTCGGCGCAATCGTCGATCACCACATAGCCCTCTGCCTCCAGGGTCTTGGCCCGGGCAAAGGCAGCATGCACATCCGCTTCGACAATGACCGTACTGCCGGAGGCGCGAATGCGCTCGACCGACGAAGACGGCGCGCTCTCGGGCATGATCACCGTCACCCTGGCGCCGAAGCGCTTGGCCGCCTCGCCGATGGCAATGCCGAAGTTACCCCCACTGACGGCGACGAAGTGGCTATCGCTCAGGCCCTCCTGTAACGCCGAGAACTTGTTGAGTACCCCGCGGGCCTTGAATGAACCACCGGCCTGCAGGTTTTCAAGCTTGAGAAAGACAGGTCGTTCAACCATGCCTGCCAGCATTGAACTTTCCACCGTCGGCGTACGAACTACCGATCCATCTATCCGCTGCGCTGCTGCAACGATGGATTTGAAATCAATCAGCTGAGTCATCTGGGGCCAATATCCTTGGTCTGAATGTGTGCAGGACTCCCAACGTCCGTGCCTGGCCAGCGTCGCCAGCCGCGATGAACGCTACAGGACAAACCGGGGAATGCGCCACCTATTCAAGAGTTATGGACAGCCGATGAGCAACCTGGAGTAGCTCATGGATCATCGCTGCAAAAACAGCGTCGCCCAGTGGTAGGCTAGCGGCCCTCCACCACCAGGAAGCCTTCCCAGTGACGCCCATCATCTGCGCCAACGAGTTCGACATCTGTGTTTCCATGCCTGACTTCGTCACCTGGGCGCAGGACGAGCCTGTTCCCAACGCCGATCTGGCGGCGGCATTGAACACCCTGGGAATCGCTCTCGACATTCGCAAGCTGTACACCAGCTACTTCGACGAAACCCCGGTTGGCGCTGGCGACGTCCACATTTATCCGGGTACCGAAAGTGCAAGCCTACTGGTCATCGATCTCTACCGAGACCCCACCGACCAACTGGATATCGTCAGTATTTCGTTGAAGATAGAACCTCTGTTGCTGCCCTTGGCCCTGCCTCATCTACGAGGTTTTTTTGATGCTGCCGAGTGCCAGGTCGCCTTCAGGCAGTCCAGCCATTCACAGCAGTTGCGCGCGCTGATCGATGAAACCCGATACCCCGCCCCAGCCGATGAAAACGGCTATCGGCAGCAGCTGATTGCCCATCTTTGAAGAACCGGCCACAGGCCCTTCGGCACCTGCCGATCAAGCCCAAGGCAGAAGCAGGCCCGACCTGGGCCGGGCCTGCCATTGGCAACTAGCTCAAGGGCATTCGCAGGTGGACGGACCGAATACCGGGCCGCTGCACGGATCTTCGGACGGGCCGAACACCGGGCAAGAAGCCTGGGCCGTCAGGGTGAAGCCCCACAGCAGCAATACCGCCAACATCACTTTTTTCATTTGCGACCTCCTGGTCAGTCATCCAGTCACCCATGCCCCCTGACGAGGGCACGGACATTCATCAAGGGCATTCGCAGACCGTAGGCCCGAGCACCGGGCCAGCGCACGGATCCTCTCCCGGCCCCAGCACCGCGCAGTCGGCTTGCGCCGTCAGCGAAAACATCCACAGCAGCAGCGAAGCCGCCAGCATTTTCCTTTTCAACCTGACCTCCTTGGTCGAGACCTCGATAGTGTTCTGTGCCCTGCTCCGTCACCAGAGGCGGACACAGGCCCCCTGTATGGCATGACGCAGGCTCAGTCCGCGCGCCCTGCCGCCGGGCCCGAGACAGCAAAGACCACTGCCGGCGATTGCGCCAGTGTGGCGTGTTGTCGCGCCTGTATGGCCGGCGCAAATCAGCGCACGGCGGCTCTTCAGCACAATCTTGCGCTGGCCATGCCGATATTTTTCAGATTATCTTTTGCCGAAAATCCAGGAACACAAGGAATCTGTGTCATGCCTTCACTCAAGCTCGTATGCCTTGCCCTCACGGTTCTGACCATCAGCGCCTGTGCCATCCCAACAGCCAAGAACGAACCCAACGACGTCGAGATCGCCGCCCAGAAACTGGTGGGGCAGCCGGCCAAGAATGCGTTTCAACTGTTCGGCAGGCCCGACCAGGGCATGGGGCCTTCTTCCTACGGCAGTGGAGGTTTCTACCTGTGGAACCGAGTGCAGACCCATACCACGCCAGAGAAGGTCTTCGTGCAGACCGGCGTCGAGTACGTCGGCCAGAAGGAGACCTGGGTAGGCATTGGCGGTGGCGGAGTCGGCGGCATGATGCCGGTGGGGAGCGAAGCGGTCTATCGCAAGACCGGGTATGAGGAAAACCGGACAGTGCTCGATTACTTCTGCAGCATCACCCTGTACACCGATAGCCAGAACATCATCACCGATGCCAGCGTAATCGACTGCAACAGCAAGAAGTGATCGGGTGATCCAGCTAAACAGGGCCGCCCCCCAGTCTTGTGCAACCAGGGTTCACCCCGGGTGGCCGGCCTGCCCCCCCCTTAGCTGATATCATTCGGCAACTTACCCGCCGAGTCGCACACATGAATCGCCGCAAGAAAATCAACCAACTGCTGAAGGCCAACGCCAAGAAGGCCAGCGCCAAACTGGCACCGAAGAAGAAGTGCACCTACATCAGCAAGGCCGATCGCTTGAAGCTGGCGGCTGAAGCCGCTCAAGACCCGGTCATCGCACCCGAAAGCTGATCCAGCCCCCCCAACTGCCTTGGCCGCCGTAGCACACTGCCCCCCTCCCTGAGCGGCCCTGGCCTTTACCTGAATTCACCCTGCCCCCTCAAGCCTGAGCGCTCCGTCGACCTCCTGTGGCCTGCCCTGGGATAGCTGCCCGCCGCAGTTTCCGCGGCCCTGCTCGATAGCAGCAATACGCCATTAGCACATTTGCCCTAATCGACCCACGACGCCCGGCGCACCTATATTTCTACCCTTGAGCGGCCCACCTGCTGCCACGAACAAAAAACTCGAGGAGCGCCCTCTGGTCATGGCAGCCACTCACCAGAGTTCGCCCTGCCCATCGCCCGATACAGCCCCTGAGCTTGGCCACTCACTGTCTTGCCAACGGACTGAGTTGATTTTTCTTCACCCGCAAGCACCGCCTCCAGGTGCCCACCACAGCAAAGGATTGTTGCCCTATGCTCACCTCCCTCAGACCCTGGCTGCCCGCCTTGCTGCTGTGCAGCCCGCTGGCTGCACAAGCGGAAAGTGCCCCGGCCGGCGACTTCTGGATGATTCATCACCAGGGCAGCCTCAACAAGAACGAAGCCTTCATCGTCGACGGTGAACCTTCCAACATCTTCCTGCGCAAGGGCGGTGTCCGTTCGCTGGGCGTCTATCAGCTCTACGAAGAAGGCGGCAAGCCAACGATGACCGCGTATGACGTCGAAGTCGACTGCGCGAAGAACCGGGTGCGCCTGAACGGCGCGCAGAACTACAGCAAGTTCTTCAACGACTTGCGCCCGAAGAAGGTTTCCACTCAATGGCAAAAGCAGCCCGAGCCCTGGATAGCCCAGACCCGGGACTTCCTCTGTCATCCGGAGCAGCGCCAGGCGAAGCAGATGTATCCGCTCGGCAAGATGCCTACCTCGCAGATGATTTCGGCCGCTCCGGGGCTGTTCCAGTTAATGAATCACGAGCACACCAAGACGGCCATCCTGAAGATCGTCGACCAGGCATTCGATCAGATGCCCGCCAAATGAACGCACTATTTATGGAGAACGTGCGATGAAAAGACTGCTCGCACTGGGAATAGCCGCCATCCTGCTCAGCGGATGCTCGGCCATTCCGACCCTGCCCGAAGCCCAGGCTCGCAACTACTGGAAGAACCGCCCGGTTGGCGAGGCGATCGAGCACTTTGGCGTCCCCAACCAAGTCGCCACCGCCCCCGAAAAGGACTGGGTGGTACTGATCTATAAACGCGACACCTCGTACACCTCACGCGAAGCGCTCGGCACCTACACCGGCCCACAGAATGGCCAACTGGTACACGCTGAATACTGGGGCGACGTGACCAACTCAGCCAGCTGCGAAATTCGCGTCGCCATCAACCGCGCCAGGCAAGTGGACTACCTGCTGACTCGAGGCCGATGCGCCGGCATAAAGCTCAAGCCAGAAGCCTGACCCTCCACGACCTCGACCCGGGTGGCCAGAGCCACGCCGGGCCAGAGGTCCGGGTTTGACAGAGGCAGACTCTGAAGTGAAGAGAAGCTGCGGCCACACCGATAATGACCCAGGCAGGGTCCAACGTACCGCTCACCGGCTACCCTTCGAAAAGCGTTGTTCGCATTGGCCGTCTTATCGGGCACGACACGAGCACACTCATCACTGCTTGAGCAAATCACTCGGTTTCCAGCTCTGGTCAAAGAATGCTTGCTTGGGCCCGTAAAGCCGCACGATCACCAGGAAGCCCTTGTCCGGTACGGTCTTGATCCAGTTCTTGCCCTCGCCCGGAGATTTCGGGCCAAAGTAGATATCGGTGGAGCCGTCGCTGTTCTGCACCGGCTTATCCATCTGATTGAGAGACGGGAACGGCTGGCCGTTGTCCAGGCCCGAGGCGGTCAGGTTGTCGTAGGCGGTCACCGACCAGAACAACGCCGCAGGTACATTTGCCGGCAGGTTGAGCTTGTAGGTCTGGGCACCGTCGAGGAACTTGCCGTCGGCATCACGGGTGGTCGCGGGATACTTGGCACCGGCACCGACCATGTTCATGACCATGCCGGGGCTGTCCGAGTAGGCCGAAGTGAAGAACGCCACCCGCTGCTCAAGATTGGTGAAGCTGCCACTGGACTGAAACTCGGTGTTCTCCCCGGCGAAGGTATTCACGTATTGCCGATCTTTGTAGTACAAGCCGCCCGGTTCCTTGAGCAGCAAATGGCTGGTCACCACCTTGCTCATCTTGAACGCGGTGCGCGCCGCTTCATCGAGCAATTTGCGCCGTTGCGCATCCGGAGCGAAGGGCTTGCCCTTCTCGATGCCCAAGGTGTGCAGGAAGCCACGCATGTCCATGTCTGCCGGGTCCACCGCTTCGGCGTCAATGAAGCGCGACAGCATGTCGAAATAGCGACCATCCTCGGGAAATAGCATGTTGATCGGTGCGCCGGTGGCATCGGGGAATTGCATCGGCAGCGCCTCATCCTTTTTGCCCAGCGGATAGATCTTGGTGCGCTCGACTTCAGCCACCGGCACGCTGAGGTCTTTCGGATCCTTGAAAAAGGTGCGCCAGAACAGGAACACGTTGTTGGTGCGCGAACGATAGACGTATCCCTCGGTCGGCTCCGGCCCCTTGTAGTCCGGCGGCAACAGCACGTAGGTGCCGCCCTTGCCCTTGTCAGGGCCGGCCAGGCCGACGTCACCGCGCCAGGTCTTGCCGTCGATGGTCGGGCCAACGATCGGGCGCTGGAAAAAATCGTCGAACATGCCCTGTACACCGGGAGGTGCTTCGACCACCAGTGGGCCGTACTTCTGCAGGTCCAGATAACTCATGGCGTAGACCAGATCGGAGTTCGGCGTGGTCACCAGCGTCTTGGCATTGATGCGTTTTTTCCAGGTGGGCAGGATGTTGTAGCCGGCGCCGAACTCTTTCTCCGAAGCCTCCTTCATCGACCAGATGTTGATCGCCGGCAAGGCCCACAGGTACGACTGCACGGCGCGCTGGAACACCAGCTCATCGATCAGGGTGCGTGCAGCTGTCTCAGTCGGGAAGCCCTTTTCAAAGGGCTGGTTGGCCAGTTCCTCATAACGCGTCGCAGCATTGGCCAGGCCGCTCAGGGTAATGGCTGCGGCCAGGGCCGTCAGGGAAGTGCGCAAACGGTTCATGGGCTGTCCTTATGAAACGCAGTTGGAAAATCGGTTCAGTTGACCTTGACCACCGCCGGTGGTGTCCACTGGCCGTTCATCGCAGCGGCTTCCGGCCAGTAGGCGCGAACGTATAGCGAGAAGTCGGCGCCCTGGGGCGCGGGGAGCCAGTTGCTTTCCTTGTCCGCGCCCGGCGAGTCGCTTTGCACATAGAGTGTCAGCGAGCCATCGGCATTGCTCTTGAGCGCTTTGTTCTTGGTGCCGAGGGAATAGCGTCCCAACGGGTTTTCGGCGAAGAAATGCTGTTGGTTGTACAGCGTCAACGACCAGAAGCCCTTGACCGGCGGCAGCGCACCTTTGGGGAAGGTCACGCTATAGCGCTGGGCGCCATTGAGCCGAGCACCGGTCTCGTCCAGGTCCTGGTAGAAATACTTGGTCTCGATCTGCTTGTTGACGAAGATATTCGACCGGGCGACTGCCGTGCGCAGGAAGTAATCGGTACCAAACGCCGCGCCGTTGCTGATGGTGCTCCAGTGATGCGGCAATTGCTGGCCGTAGTTGCGAAACTGCAACAGCGGCTTGACCACCTCGCTGTCAGCCTTTTGCGCTTCGTCGATCATGGCTTTTTTCAGCTCGGGGTCGCGCTGGGCGATTTGCGCCAGCACCGCCAATTGCGCATAGCGCGCCTCTTCACCCGGTAGCGGCCTGGCGTCCTTGAGAATCGCCGGCAGTTCATCAAAGAACTTTTCCGGGAGCACCCAGCGGGTCTCCTCGTCTCCCGATGCCTCGGCAGGGAATTTCGGCGACTTGCTCCAGTCACGCTGCTTGAGTTTGCCGTCGTACTTGGACAGCGGGTACATATCGATGCCTGACAGATAGGGCTGAATGGCCTTGCGATCTTCGGCGGTATCGTCCTGGAATACCCGCGGGATCACGAAACCGGTGTTGGTCTTTGCGCGAAACACCTGGGCAATGCCTTCCGGTACCTTGCCGTTCCAGTCCGGCCCCACCAGTAGATAGAAGCCCGGCTTGGTACCGTACATCTTGCCCAGTTCGGCGAAGCTGTCGGAGCGCAGGTCCACCAGTTGATACACCCAGAAACGGTCGCCGAAGTCCGGCACCTGAATCACCACAGGCTCGATATCCAGGGCAATGCTGCCCGCACCGTAGACCACATCCTGGTTCGGGCAGGCCACCAGCCGCTCGCCAGGGGAAATGTAATCGGTGAGCATCGACAGATGGTTGATCGGTGCTACGGGCACGATACCGCCCATCAGTCCCGGCTCCGGCAGGTCCTTGAACTTCTGCCGACGGTTGAAGATATTGGCCATCGGCCAACCCCAGAAATACGCTTCCCGCGCCATCATCCGTACGTAAGATTGCGTTACCTTCACATCGGCTTCAGGCCCGGAGACCTGCGCCATCGGCGAGGTTTGCGCCTGCACAAGCATCGCGGCGAGCATCACTGACGTAGCAATCAAGCCACTGATGAATACGGGGGCTTTCTTCATGCGGCTGCTTCCTTGCTTGAGTGTTTTTTTGGCGAGCGAATCTTTTGCGGCAAGATTGATCGTTGAAAAAAACTAGCAGAGGATCCGGGTTCTGCCAGAGAAACGGACAGCAATTCGGCCCCTCCCTGCCTCTACCTGCGCAGGTCGTTATGGGCCTGCGAAGTCGAATTCGCACAGCGTTCAGAGTTCGATATGTGAGGTGAATCACAGCGTATTCTTGCTCTTTGCGCATGCCATCGGACCGGCCTTCCTAAATATTGCGCTCTACCCTCAAACCATTAATATTGCTGTTCAACATCCCCTGCCAACGCCCATCAAGGATTGATACATGAAACTGTTCCGGCAGCGCTCTGCCCTACCCGCCGCGTTGCTCCTCGCTCTTTCCCTCTCCGGTTGCGTCTCCGATCTCGATTCGGGTGCCTACGGCAGCATGGACGATCCGCGCTACGCGCAGCTGTTGGACCAGGTAGACGCAGCACTCAAGGCGAACATGGCGGTGGTGCTGGTGGCGGACGTGATGCCGCACAAGTCGCTGAGCGATGCGCTGACCATGACTCAATGGACGCCGACGGTGATCTGGGAATACGAGAAGGATCCGAAGGTGACCTTCGGCCGCAAGTTCCAGACCAACGCGCTGCAGAGGCCGCCTGGTGAAACCTATCTGTTCAAGGCCTTCGAGGTGCACATCCTGCCACCAGGCAAATACTTGCTGACCGGCGGCGACGACTACCAGATCCACGGCTTGCTCGACCAGGTCGGCGCCCGCAGCGGCCCACCCGGTTCGGGCCATGGCGCCAACGGGACCGCCTACCTGTCCCCCGAGCTGTACCGCGAGTACTACAGGGAAGAGGTCTGGAAGGACGCGACCTATGGCAGCGAGACCAAGACCGAAGGTGTCTGTACCGCCGTGCTCAGGGCTTCGGGTGCCTGCGTGAGCTGGGGTGAACAGCAATATACCCAGACGACGGCGCTCTCCCCGGGCGGCTATTACCAACAGACCGATTCTCGCGACGTTCCCGCGATCAAGGTCCAGGCACGCCTGCCGGTCGACAAGGCGCTTGCCAGTTTCACCATCCAGGGCGGCCAATTGCTGCTGGCCCCACGCATGCACCTGAAGACCCCTGGCTACAAGTACCAGCAGTCGAAGTGCCGGGCGATCGACCCGAAGAAAATCGAGTGCCCTCTCGACAACCTGACCGTCTATACCTGGCCGGCGCCCATGAGCTTTACGCAGAATCTCATCGAGCAGCGCAACCTGAGCGAGAAGCACCGGCAGTTGCTGTCCAGGCTCCAGCCCATGCAAATCACGCCGCTGGGCAAGCAAGGCATGGAAGATCCCATCTGGGGCGTGCCGTTGTCATTGGCCAAGTAAGACAAGTCCGGGGGTATGGGCGTCTCATCGAATACCGTGTCGAGCATGCGCTCGGGGGCCTGTTTGCCTGAATTCGGCACGCCCCCGGTGCAGGCCCTGCCACCCCGATGGGGCCGACTGCCCACTTGCCCCTCCTGGCAATTGGAATACTGCGATGAATAAACGTGTCCCCGCCCTGATTTTCTCATCCGCCTTGCTGGCCGCATGCGGCCCCAACAAAATTGTCTACGACCTGCCTTCACCCAGCGGGAAATATCATGTGCAAGTACGCCAGTGCCCTCAAAGCGGATCCATCACATGGAGCGAGAAGCTCCAGGTCTCGGTACTGGAATCCGGCGTATCGGCAGCCTGCCAATCTGCGGTGCAAGCCTTGGCTCAGTTCGACGCCAATGAGGCCGCAAGCCAGCTCCAGCTCGAATGGATTTCAGATACTGAACTCAGGGCCTGGCTGCCAGGCTTCAACCTCGACTACGGGCCATCATCGGCAACCTACAAACACGACAATCCGGTCAAGGTGACTTTCTCGCCCAAATAATGAGCGCTGGGTTTGCGAGGTATCGACTTACATCGAACGCTTCTCTACCCAACGTCGATATTGGCGGGTGCGAAAGGCCATGGCGAGTTGTTGCAGCACCAGCGCACGCAACGGCGACACGCTCGGATCGGTTTTTTTGGCCCGGCTGAGTTTGCGTAATTGATACTTGACCACCGCCATATTGGCCAAGGCCGCAATGGCCTTGTTTTTCCAGGTGATCGGCGGCAGTTGCGGCGTACTGTCTTTGCCCAGCAGCCAATCACGGGGCAGGTGCGGATCGATGGCCAACGCCGTGCCGATCCCCACCATGTCCACGCCACTCTGGACGACCATTTCAGCGATCGGACGTCGCCGCACTCCCCCGGTGACCATGACCGGCATCCTGGCGACGGTGCGGATGTCACGTGCAAACTCAACGAAATAGGCCTCGCGCGCCAGGGTACGACCGTCACGGGCTTCGCCCTGCATGGCCGGCGCCTCGTAGCTGCCGCCTGACAACTCAACCAGATCCACCCCCAGCTCGTTGAGCAGTTCAACCACCTTCCGGGCATCGTCGGCGGTGAAGCCTCCCAGTTGAAAATCGGCAGAGTTGAGTTTGACCGCCACCGCAAAATCGGCAGACACCACGGACCGTACCGCCTTGACGATTTCCAGCAGCAGGCGCGCGCGGTTTTCCAGGGAACCGCCCCATTCATCGGTTCTTTGATTGGTCAGCGGCGAGAGGAACTGACTCAGCAGATAGCCGTGTGCGGCGTGGATCTCCACACCAGTGAACCCGGCCTGCTCACCCAGACGCGCGGTACGGGCGAAACGCTGGATGACATCATCGATCACACTCGCAGTCATCGCGTGAGGCGTTGCGAAACGTTTGGACATCTTGCCCAGGTCCAGCGGTATGGCCGAGGGTGCCCAGGTTTTCTGCCCGAGGTTTGCTTGCATCTGGCGGCCAGGGTGGTTGATCTGCAACCAGAACTGCGCGCCGCCGGAACGGCCAATCCGCGCCCAGCGCTTGAACTTGTCCAGTTGCTGCTCATTTTCCAGCACCACACCGCCGGGCCCGGTCATGGCACGGCCATCGACCATCACGTTGCCGGTGATGATCAGGCCCGCGCCACCCTCGGCCCAGGCCTGATACAGGCGCATCAGTTCTTCGGAAGGTGCCTGGTCGGCATCGGCCATATTCTCTTCCATGGCGGCCTTGGCGATACGGTTCTTGATGGTCGAACCGTTGGGAAGCATCAGGGTATCGAACACATTCATGGGGGTAGCCCTCAGTGGAGATGGAGCCACCTTAAGATTGAAGTGAACTTGAAGGTCAATAGCCTTTTTGCAACTTCACCCAAGAATCTTTACTCGATGTTCAAGGCACCCGAGCCGGGCAGCTTGGTCACCAGATCAGCCCCCAGCAGCTTGGCAGGCGTATAGGCACCGCCCGTCGGACGCACCTGCAACAGATGACTAACCACACTCAAGGCGGCATGAATCGTCAGGCTGTAGACGTTGGTGGTATGCACCCGCGCGACCTTGCGATCGCCCCGAGCGTTACGGGCCTCGCCCCACACATAGGTGCCTTGGTCGGCACGCTTTTGTTCGTCCGGACCCACCACTGTCTTGCCGATGCGCTCCTTGAGCAGCTTCTGTACCCAGGGCCACCCCAGCAACGGGCGGATGAGGTTGGCGAATCTGGCACCGCGGATCATGCCGGCAGAGCCCGGTATGAACACTTCGATATTGGGTATGCCGGTGGTGTGATAGGCCGTCGAGATATCGCCCCAGGGAATAGTCATCGAAAGTTTCTCACCGGCGCCGAAGTCGATACGCCGTACCCGATACGCCAGCGGCACCGAGACGATCCTACCGTCACGACGGACCTTGCCGCCCTGCGCCATGCCCTCGATGGAGGTCTTGGCAGTACCGGGCGAAAAGCTGGAACGGGAATCGAAGCCCAATGCCAGATGCGTGGCATCCGGCAGCGCGTCTTTCAGTGCGGCGGCGACACAATCGGTCGGGACTACGTCGAAGCCGACGCCGGGGCAAATGACCACCCCCGCGGCTCGCGCCCGCTCATTCAGGGATTGGGCATGTTCGAATACGGCGATCTCGCCGGTAATGTCCAGGTAGTGCGCACTGGCCCTCAGGCAGGCTTCGATCATCGGTGCCGCGGTGGCTGAAAACGGCCCCGCGCAATGCAGCACCAATCCAAGCCCCTTGACCTGCGCAAGCAAGCGCGCATCGTCATCCAGCCCGAACACCCGGGCTTCAAGGCCCAGCTCCCGGGCCAAGGCTTCGACCTTGTCGCGATTGCGCCCGGCCAGCACCGGCCTGAGCCCGCGCTTGACGGCGTCGCGAGCGATCAACTCGCCGGTATAGCCATTGGCGCCATAGATCATCCATTTCATCTGCGTATCCAGGTTGTCTTGCTGACTCATGCGTTGCTCCAGACTGGATTGATAACGTGCGTTATTGCCTTGCCCCTTGCGCATCAGACGCTAGCGTTAAAGTCAGGTTGAGGGTCAAGCAGAAGTACGAGCGCATCCGCAAAAATTATTTGCCATCGCGGGGTTGACCTTAAAGCCAGGTTTAAGGTGAGCATGCGCCGAACTGCTCACCTGATGAAGCCGGAATGATGATCAAGCTCCTTGTTTCCTGTGTATTGATATTGATAGGTGGTGCTTTCATGACAAGTGCAAATGCTCAGCCGAACTCCTCGATAGCAGGTTCCAGGGAGCACCAGATACTGGTGATCATGACCAACCACGCCAGCTACCCCTCACGCAGCGATACCACCGGGTTGTGGCTGACGGAGCTGACACACTTCACCGATGTGGTGGAAGCTGCCGGCTACACCACAGTATTTGCCAGCCCCAAAGGGGGCGCGGTGCCTCTGGACGAGCGGAGCCTGGGGTGGTTGTACATGGACAAGGCCGCCCGGCGGCATTTGCAGTCCGCAACCTTTCGCGCTCGGCTGCAGAACACGTTGCCGATCGCTGACGTGGACCCTTCCCGCTTCAGCGCCATTTATTTCACCGGGGGCCACGGGGTCATGTGGGATTTTCCCAACAACCCAGATCTGCGGCGCGTGGCCGAAACCATCTACAACCAGGGCGGCATCGTCTCAGCCGTGTGCCATGGCGTAGCGGGTCTCCTGGATCTGAAAGATGACCAGGGCCGGTTGATCATCAAAGGCAGAAACATCACCGGATTCTCCGATCGCGAAGAGTGGCTATCGGGAATGAAAAGCCAGGTGCCCTTCTTCCTTGAGGACCGGCTCGTAAGCCAGGGCGCGCGTTACCACAAGGGCTGGCTGCCGTTCACCTCATTTGCCCTGACTGATGGAAGGCTGGTGACCGGCCAGAACCCGCAATCGCCCCGGGCCGTAGCTGAAGCCGTGACCGCCGCGCTCTGCGCGAGCGACGTAACTCGCTGCCCCCCTGGGTCGATCCCGGCCCCTTGAAAAAGAGCGACTGAAACTCGCAACCGAGCTTTCGACAGCATTGCTGTTCAACCCATTTGCCAACGCAGCGTTGGCGCAGACGCCTGAAATGCCCAGTCCGACCGACACTACCCCCATCGATATCGCCGGCCATCAGGTGCCCGTCGTCAAAGGCGGCCTGTACGACCGCTTTCGGTCCAACCCGCCACTATCGGTAATCGCCGCCGAAATACCAGGCGTTGATCTGAGCTGGTTCAAGAGCCTGGAAAAGAACAAGGTCGAGATAGGCTTCGAGTCGTTTTCGCCCAACTTCTACTACCAGAACAGCCAGGTTACGGCTGTCTACACGGCCGACCTCGACCGGCTCCGGGCGCTGATGCCGCCCGAACTGGCAGCAACGGTGCAACCGCTGCAGATCTGGCCGGGGCGTGGCCTGATCGCGTTCACCGCGTATACCTACGAGCATTGCGATAACGACTCCTACAACGAGGTGGCCGTGTCGATCATCACCAACAAACCCGGCAAAGCCAACCTGGGTCCGCTCACATTGATTGGCCAGTCAATCTCGGGAGACTTCTGGGGTTACGTGCTCAAGTTGCCGGTCAATACAGAGTTGGCACGGGTGCGCGGTGTCGTCGGTTACAACCTGCCGAAGTGGCTGACCGGCATTGACCGCAAAGAGAGTGCGCAATCGGTGGTCTATGACATCACCGACAGCCAGACCGGCAAGCTGGACCTCTCCTTCACCGCGAAAAAGCTCGAGAAGTTATCCCGCAATGTCAAAATCATCACCAACAGTTTCACCAACCTCGATCACCAGGGCCAACTGGCCTACGGGTATGCTGTTTCCCGCCAGCTCAGCCACGGTTCCAGCCGTGACGCCGATGCGGCCATCCTCACATTGGGCGACGGCAGCCTGTCGAACTACATCCGCTCCCTGAAGCTGGGGAAACTGCTGAAGTACGAATACGTACCGCAGTTCCAGAGCGCACTCTATGCGCCAAAACCGCTCGCTACGCTGGTTGGCGAGCGCTGAGAGCCGGGACGCCCGTCAGGCCCCGTACGCCTGGCGGGTGGTTCTCTTCCTGGCGGCCCCTGCCGCACGCTTGCCCGAAGCAGGCGCCACGCCCTCTTCGCGCAAACGATTGATCAGCATTTGCGCATTGTCCGCACACGCCATGCCCTCGGGTTTGCCCTCGATGCCCTTGATGACCAGCAGCAGTTGCTCCTTGTTCTGGGCCAGCCGCTGCTGCAGGACTTCAATTTCCTCGACCTTTTGCTTGAGGCCACCCAGCAACTGATCGTGTTGCCAGCCACTGGCATTCATCGGCATCAACTGGCGGATTTCATCCAACGAAAAGCCCGCTGCCTGGGCGCCGGTAATGATCTCGAGAACCCATTCGGTATCCGGTGCGTAATCGCGATATCCATTTGCCTTGCGCTCGACCGATTTGATCAGGCCACTGGCCTCATAGAAGCGGATGCGAGAAGGCGCCAACCCGCTGATTTTCGCCAATTCACCAATTCTCATACCTCACCCCTAAAAACCGTTGACCTTGAAGTTGACTTTAAACCTAAAGTCATAAAGCGGCCAAGCTGCCCAGGTTCAATGCATTGCTCCACCGTCATGGGCTCATGGGTAGACGCAGATCAATCGACAAACACAGCCTCTGCAACACCTATGGAATGGGCTGCACTTCGTTCATCAGGGCCAAGGCCGAATCTCGAGTCGGTCGAGGCCATACCTTCACTCAGGAGATACGAACATGGGATACGTCACTACGCGGGACGGTGTTGAAATCTTTTACAAGGACTGGGGGCCACGTGATGCCCAGGTCATCTTTTTCCATCATGGATGGCCGCTCAGCGCAGACGATTGGGACGCACAGATGCTCTTTTTCCTGGACCACGGCTATCGGGTCGTTGCCCACGACCGACGGGGGCATGGGCGCTCCAGCCAGGTCTGGGACGGCCACGACATGGATCACTATGCCGACGACATTGCCGCCGTGGTCGACCACCTCGGCGTACAAGGCGCCGTCCATGTCGGACACTCCACAGGCGGGGGTGAGGTCATCCATTACATCGCGCGCCACGGTGAAGACCGGGTGTCGAAGGCCGCCATCATCAGCGCCGTGCCGCCGCTGATGGTTCAGGCTGCGAACAATCCTGGCGGTTTGCCCAAATCGGTTTTCGACGACCTGCAGAGCCAACTGAAAGCCAACCGCGCACAGTTCTATTACGACGTTCCGGCAGGACCTTTTTACGGCTACAACCGCCCAGGTGCGAAACCGTCCGAGGGCATCGTGTGGAACTGGTGGCGACAAGGCATGATGGGCTGTGCCAAGGCACACTATGACGGGATCGTGGCGTTTTCTCAGACCGACTTCACCGAGGATTTGAAGGGTATCAAGATCCCCGTACTGGTGATGCACGGGGACGATGACCAGATCGTGCCCTATGAAAATGCCGGAGTTCTGTCCGCCGGACTTCTGCAAAACAGCACCCTGAAAATCTACCCCGGCTTCCCCCACGGAATGCCGACAACTAATGCCGATACGATTAACGCTGATCTACTGGCGTTCGTGCGTAACTAAACCACTGGGGCGGGTAAAGACCCGCCCTTGCTGGCTTAAAGCTTGGGGCAAAGACCGAGTCGTCGCCCTCGCCCGCGAGCCACGCTCAATGAAGTTGCAAGGCAGCTAAATAGCCGCCCTCGGAAAACACTAGACTACGAAACACCCGCCGAACGAGTTAGCCAATCTGTTGCATCGACCGGTTGAATCCACAGCCAGAAGCGGTCACTGCATAAACTCGGCGCACGCGAACCGGCAAACCGGAACGCCTGCGGTGTCCACGCTCTGGAAAAAGACTCAGGTGCCCAAGCACTTTAACAACAGGGCCAACACCCAATCCTCTTGCGAGGCCAATGCCGTGCTGATCTCCTCGCATCTCCCATTCAGAGACAGCAGGTTGCCAGCCAGTACTTCTCCACTGGACATGCACATATCCAAAACAATACTAAAAACCCCGTTACCTACCTGCTTGCTTTCAAAAACAAGCTCAACCTCTTTAGGGAAGATCGTCACGTAGACGAAGAGTATTCCATTCGCGTATGTGTAGTGGCCATGATTTCTTTTGAGTAAAACATTCTGGCTTTTCGAAGCCTTCACATAAACATTATCTAGAAACCTTTGAAGGATGAGCAAAGGCTCTGGCTTTTCAGTGCTCATTGGGTTTCCTTGCGAGCAGTAGACTTCAACACGCCATTCTAACCAACATCGACGGCGCCCGAGCTGCACGATGCGCAAGGGCGGCCATCTGCGGGTCATTGCCCTCTGTGATGAGTAGTTGTTCTTAGCTATCAGCTTACCAGCCCAGGGCCTCGCCCCCCCAACAACCAGCTCGCCAAATGCAACCAAGGTAGCGAGAATAGGACCTCGAACCCCTACCTGAATCTGCACTGACCGCTTTCGGCCGATTGCTGCTGCACGATAAGAGTAAAAGATGGAGCTGTATGATGATTGATAGCCTGGAGGTTCAAGAGTTCGATTACCTTGAACAGGCGTTACTTGAAGCGAGCGTGCCTTTCAGTGAAATAACACGTCAGTACGCACGCTATTTGCTCAGTCTGATCGACGGCGGTGTACTTGCTAGCATTTCCACCCCTAAGTTGAAAGTGCTGATTCCATACATCGAAAAAAGCATCCAGCGAGAACCTATAGAAAGCGATGGGGATCTCCGGAGAAGGCTTGTACTAGAACTCTGGACGGTAGAGCAACAGCACCGTAAATCAGATGAAGACTTTGCGAACCTCATACGCTGTGTACTTTTTTGCTTTGCAACAGAAGAGTGCTGGATAGAGGAAGGCACTGGGGACGCGACACCTATCTATCTTTATTTTCTGGCTCTAAAAAAAATACTACCTGGCACAAGAAAAGCCTTTATCAAAAGCTTTCAAGATTTTATTGCAGCCAACGGGAAATACACGTTTCACGAATAGATTGGCCCGGCCGGGCATCTTTAGATTCACTGCGCTGAAACGCCGCCAGACGGGCCTTGGCGGGCCGAAACTCTCTCCTCCCCCAAAAGCGGGTTCGGCCACATGATCCAAAGCACTGAAACTGTTACGCCCGGTCATGCCCGGACATCCACATACATTTGATGGAGCAGCCTGCGGCGAATCTCTGGACCGGATCCTGGGGCAGAACGATGGTTTCCTCGAACACGCCGGGATGTTCGCCATTCCTCGCGGTATATCTTAAAATGCGCGGTTGCCGAAGAACCGTCATGACCATAGCCATGAAAGGCTTCCATTCTTTACAGATAAGTGTGGTCAAGATGAACAAGCCTTTCATTACACTGTGCCCTGAAATTACTCGGGCGCACGCGCTGACATTGATGGATTGGTTGGAGGATGAGCGCGTTACCTGCTTTCTGAGCGATTCGCGTCACGTCTCCCGCTCCATCGAACAAGTCATCGATCGGACTCAATTGCCGATCCTGACCCATCTATTCAACCGGGACGGCCGGTTCTTCATGGCCTATGACCGGCATGACGCCCCGGTGGGCTTTGTCCGTCTGGTCAAGACCGGCTCCAATTGCGAGATAGTCCTGGTCATCGGAGACAGCGACAAATGGGGCCGGAACCTGGGCGCCCGCACCATCCGCGAAGGCATGAAACTGGCCTTCCTCGACATGCGGGCCGAGAAGCTCATCGCCAAGATCCACCCGGACAACACGCGCTCGCTGAAAGCCTTTCAGCGCAGCGGCTTTGTGCTTGAAAGCGAAACGCCGACATTGAAATCATTTTCCATGACGGCCGAGCGCTATCTCCAGTTCTTGCGCGAAGGTACCGTTGTCGACTCCACCGAGATCTACATCACTGAAATCGACAAGGCCAGGCTCGAGAGCCTGATCGTGTTCGAGCAAGGCCCGACGATTGTTGAACTCGAACATGAGCTTGAGCGAGCCATTGTCGTCAAGCCCCAGCAGGTGGCGCGCAACGTCATCACGATGAACTCCAGGGCCTTGCTGCAACTGGACGACGAAGAGATCGAAGTGGCCTTGGTCTACCCTGAAGACGCGGACAGCACCGCAGGGAAGCATTCGGTGTATTCCGATATAGGCGCCGCCATCCTTGGCTATCAGGAGGGGGACACCATCGACTGGCGAATCTCTGATCGCACCCGCCGGATTGAAATCAGGAAAGTGCTTTACCAGCCGGAGGCTGCGGGGGATTTCCACCTGTAATTGCGAACTTTGCTTAGTGTTCGGCCATCAAGCGCGAGGATTCCCCAAAGGAGAGTGCCGCGCTTTTCGTGCTTGAGCGGCCCGCTGATTTGGTCAAATGCAGGAGGCGGTAGAACAGGTCTAGCCGGCTATCGGTGTTGATGACTCAACCAAAGATAAAATAAGCCGCCGCCGCGATCAGTCCCACACTCAACGAAACAAACGACACAAAAGACACCCATTGAAATGCCTTGGTGGTCTCCACCGTAGTGGAGAACGCCATGGGCACAAACGTCAGCGGATTGACCACGCCACCAAACATCACCAACGCAACGACCCAGTCGGGAAGCTGAGGATTGGCAAGCGCGGTGACCGCCATCACCGTCCCCATGATGATCCAGTCCAGATGCGCCTGCCGCACGCGCATCGGGTTGACCACACCTAGGGCACGGAGCTTGGCTGGGTAGTCGACGGAAGCCAGAACGGCAAAGCCGGAGAGCGCACCCAACATGATGGATAAGAGCGCTGTAGCCAAAAGTACATGAACCATGAGTTAGCCTTGATGATTCCGGGCCGGCCTATGCACGGCCACCCGGAATATAGGGTTGAGGAGATATTCAGTCGTCGCGCAGCGTTAAACCTGTACGTACGCGTCGATCAATCGAGAGCTCGAAGACATCCGGGCGCAAGTAATGACCTGCCACATCGAGGTCATGGTGCTGGGCATCGATCTGCGCAAGGTCGATGGTTGCCAGGACAATTCCAGGCTCCCCAAAGAGCGGTGCCGTCACCCAGGAACCATCTGGAGCGACCACACCAGATCCACCATTGAACAGTAAACGCTCCTCCAGTCCGTTGCCGCCAACCCCAAGGCGGTAAGCCGTCAGTAACTCGGCTGGCACATCAGCAACGTTCAGGTACTGGCCAGCGCAAAGCACAAAACAGCGCCCTTCGAAGGCATAGGAACGGGCAGCAACATGGTGCATTTCCGTCATGTCCGGCCATGCCGCCACATGAATCTGTTCGTCTTGTGCATGCAGGGCCTGGCGCGCCAGCGGGTGCCAGTGCTCCCAGCACACCAGCCCTCCCACGCGACCAACCGCGGTATCGACCACCCGTAGACCTGCGGCATCACCGTTGGCCCATACCGTGCGTTCGGTGTGGGTCGGCGTCAGTTTGCGGTGCACATTCAAAATGGTCCCCTCCGGGCCAATAGTGACTAGAGAGTTGTAGAGCGAGCCGCCGTGGCGCCGAGAGCGCTCGTTCATACCCATCACCACGGTGACTGCGTTAACACGCGCAGCCTCGCGAAGCACCGCAAGGTCATCGTCCATGTCGTCAGGCCGGCCAATAACCGGGCTGTCCGCCAGTAGCTTGGCGTACCAGAACTTGGCTTGCGCATCGTCCCAGCCCGCCATTCCAAATATCCATGCGGGGTAACAGCTCAACCACGTTTCCGGGAATACCACGAGTTGCGCCTCCTTGAGCGCAGCACTCTTGATATGTTCGGCTGCCAGGCGCATCGATTCGGCTCGATCAAGAAGAGCCGCAGGCATTTGCACAATAGCGACTGTTTTTTCGCATTTGCTGATCATCTAAAAACCTTTTTCTGATGGTCGTTTATCGGTGAGCGTTCAGCCGGCAATACCTTCAAGCACGAGCTGACTTTGGCGTTGCGCTGCGATCTCCGATGAGCGTTCGAGGTTGCGCGCCAACCCGAGATACAGGCCGCCGGAAATCAACAAGCCGGGGATGAATGCGATATCCGCACCGCCCAGTGCCGCAGCTACTGGGCCAACGAAAAACGGAAGCGAGAAGAACGGCACCATTGCGACAAAACCAACCAGATAGGCCAGTACACCTCGCCAGGCCCAACGGCCATATACGCCGTGCGGATTGAATATTTCGGCGATGGCGTATTCGCCTTTGCGAATCGCATAAAAGTCGACGAGGTTGACCGCCGTCCATGGGATGAGGAAGTACAGCATAAGCAGTACAAAGCCATTGAAGCTGGCCATATAGGCATCCGGTAACGCCAAAGCGATCACCAGTGACAGCAGGCCCACTACGCTCAGGCCGATCACTCTCACGCGGACACCGGGGCGTACTGGACGGAAGCCGTCCACCGCGCTGATTCCAGTTAGCATGGCGCCATAGCTATTTATGCCGGTGACCGACAACTGCGCGACGGCCCCCACCAACGCGACGAATATGCCAAAGCCAGGGAAGAAATAATTACCGGTTTGCACCAGCGAAACGATGCCATCGGCGCCCGGTATATAGCTGGACAACACCGCTCCCAGCGACATCAGCCATATCGCCGACGCAGTCGCGCCCAAATACGTCCAGAAGATCAGCCTGGGGCTGGACGAGTCTTGAGGCAGGTAGCGCGAATAATCGGAGACATACACCGAATAGCTGATGTTGTACCCAGCAGCAAGTGACAACTGCACGAGAAACGCAGTGGTGTTCCAACCCGAGTTCACCGGTATTGGAGCTGCCGCGGGCAGTGCAGTAACAGCCATCAACGTCACGATGCCAAACACGGCAATTAGCAGATACGTGAGCCAACGTTGCACAAAGTGCAACAGGTCATATCCCACCAGTGCAATCACGATGCTGATCGCAATCAACATGGGGTACCAGAACCACGTCGAGCCCGGCAGAACCAGCTGTATGGCCTGAGTGACCAAAATGACGCCGAATACTATAAAACCGATGTAAACAAAGATGGTCGCCGCAAACGGCACAATGGCACCGCGGCTACCGAATTGCGCACGAGACTGAATCATCTGCGGCAAGCCCATCTTGGGGCCCTGGTTGGCGTGCAAGGCCATGAACACGGTGCCAAAGCCAGCACCTATTACAATCGCCAGTACGCTCCACATTATGCTGAGCCCCATGCTTGGCCCAACAAAGCCGACCATCATGGTGAGAAACACAAAGTTGCCGGTAAACCAGAACGGGCCTTGGTGCCAGACCTTCCCGTGCCGCTCTGCACGAGGCACATAATCGATTGAGCGAGCTTCAATGGCGGGCCTGCTCGATCCGCTACTTCGTTGAGTTGCCATACCGCACTCCGTAATCGTTATTTTTGTTCTGGGTGAAGTTTTGCTTGTGTGGGCCGCGGCAGTGGCTCCCCTCCCCGCAACACTGCCGACCAGCAGCACCGCGAGTATCGGAAGAAAAAAATGGCTGGTAAATCCTGCAGTACGGAACCTGACTTACTCGAAATCGCAACTAAAAAACGGCCTCTTTCGGTACAGTTCAGTCGCATTGATTCGCAAGGTAAATTTGCTGGTATAAGGGCTGTCCCTATAGCGTTTGTGTCTCTACATCGGAGGTTTTGATGCTCACTAATCTCTCAGACGTGGATCTGCGCAAACTGCGCATCTTTTGCACCATCGTCGAGGCTGGAGGCTTCACTGCCGCGCAGGTACGCTTAAATACCAGCCTGCCTCGCTTGAGCACATTGGTGCGAGATCTGGAAATTCGCCTCGGCTACTCCCTCTGCCGTCGTGGCAAGAGCGGCTTTCAACTTTCCGAACAAGGCGCCCAAACTTATGCAGCGGCGCAGGAACTGTATGCTGATATCGACCGCTTTCATCGGCGGGTAGTCATGCTTAACGAAAAGTATCCAGAGTTCTTGCAGATTGGCAGCGTCGACAACCTGCTTTCGCTAGACCAGGCACCGCTGCCGCAGGCCCTCGCTTCCTTTCGCCTGGTTTCGCCCAGTACCCGCATCGACCTGCAGGTAATGCGTGCCGACGAGCTTGAGCAAGCCGTGCTCGAAGGGCGTCTGCACCTCGCCATCGGTTGTTTTAACCACCAGCTTTCAGGCCTGCATTACCAAGCGCTGTTCGAGGAAGAACAAAACCTGTATTGCGGGCGGGGTCATCCTTTCTTTGCACGTCCCGACGAGCATTTTACGGACGAGGAGATCGGTGCCGCAGATTACGTAGACCGTGGCTACATGCTCGAAAGCCGCCGGCCGCACAAGTTGCGCTTCGGCAACTCGGTAAGCGCTTTCTCCATGGAAGCCATTGCCACACTGATTGCTTCCGGCACCTGCATCGGCTACCTACCGACCCACTACGCCGATATCTGGGTAGCACGTGGCATGTTGCGTGTAATTGCACCGCAGCGGCTGAGGTATAACGCAGCATTTCACAGCATCACTCGACAAGGGCAAGTCCCGACAGAGTCACTGGCCAAGCTGATGCAAGCGTTGCAGGCCGCAAAGCACTCGGTGACATTGAACTCGAGCACACAAGTTTGAAAAATGACAAACAACCCCGTCCGTCGAAAGCACTTTTCCATACCTTAGGCAAATGGCTGTCGCATACAGCGCCTTTCATCCGCTCATGATTATTTCCTCCACTTAAGTGGAGGACTGCAGAACAGTAATAAGTCCACGCAAAGCGGTACGTTGTGATCGGCTGCTTTTAGCCGAAAGCGGTCGTGACCAAACAGGATTTGAATGTTGCTATGACTAGATAACCAAAACATTCCATAGCAGTAAGGGCAATCACATAGCACCCAATCAAAACTTAAGCGCAGGCGGTACAAACCCACGCAAGTGGATCTGTGCTGCCATTTGAGGGTCAAGACTACGGAGAGTGGTTGTCCGCTGACGACCATCAGGAAGACAAACTTAGCGCCGCCAGCGTCGACGCGCAGAAAACAATGAATCTGTGCTGCACAGCAGCAGGCATTACTGCTCTGGCCCGCAGCACCACCGAGACGCGTGTACCCCACGAAAAGCTGCGCGGGGCAGCCACACCTGGAGCAACGTTGAATGCTCAGATTGGCCCGCTCGCGCAACTTGTTTTGGGGTATAGAACAAGATGGAGCCCTTTATATTTTCCTGTTCAAAGCGTCGATTGTCAGTCGGACATGATGCAGACAGTGGTCAAGCCTATGAACCGTAGGCAGGGACTCATCTCTGGACAGCTCCCAGTCTCCCAGCATTTCGCATGCAGCCTTGGCGGCAGAGACTGCGCTCATAAGGTGACTGATATAAATAAGCTGCTGGTTAGTTACCATGTGGGAACTGATTATGTTCGTTACCAACGTATCAAGCCCCTGCCACTTGGCCACGTGACCATTCTTGCAATACCTGCGGGCGGTTTCTCTTGCCTCCAAGCAAAGACGCTCGCTCGGTTGAGAACGCTCAAAGAACGGACTGTTTGCAAGACAATCTTGAATTTCAGACTGAAGCTCATCAATCGGCTTGATGTTTCCGAGCATAGAGGCAAGCAGAAGGCCGACCTCCTTCGAAATCAAAGTAGCAGCAGTTCTAATGATCGCGTCAGTACGCCGCTGAACCTCTGCAGTATTTTTTTTAGAGTGAAAAACAGGAAAAGCAGCAGCGCCAAAAATAGCCAGAATAGACCCAACAGCTTGCGCCCAGTCAGCGGCCTTATCCTTCACACCAAAAGCATCCAACACAACAAACAGTGCCCATCCCAACGCTCCTATAGCCAGAAATGCCCAGACAACCCATACGCTGGCGACTTTCATTTCTGGAGGCATGCTGAATTTCTTCATGCGTCATGGCTCCCAGCCATCAAAAAGCGCTCAGCATGCCCATTCCAAAGCCTCCCGTCTATGAAGGAGGCCGCGTGAATGAGCTGGCTCTTTTCGCAGGTGCTGGTGGCGGAATACTCGGCGGCCACCTCCTCGGATGGCGCACCATCTGCGCCGTTGAACGTGATGCCTACGCCGCACAGATTCTGGCGCAACGACAAAACGATGGAGCCCTCCCAACTTTCCCTGTTTGGTCTGACGTGTGCAGTTTTGACGGAAGACCATGGAGAGGCCTTGTTGATGTGGTTTCGGGGAGATTCCCCTGCACCAACATATCCATCTGCGGGGACGCCTCCGGCCTGAACGGTGAAGCAAGCGGATTGTGGGTGAAGCAGCGCCGAATCATCGATGAAGTACGACCCCGCCTCGCGTACATGGAGAACTCGCCAATGCTCACTTCTAGGGGGCTTGGACGCATTCTCGGGGACCTGGCCGAACTGGGGTTCGATGCACGATGGGCAGTGCTCAGCGCATACGACGCCGGCCTGGATCACAGAAGGGACCGTATCTGGATTGTGGCAGACGCCAACGGCTTCGGACGGGAAAGGCAGCGCTCTACCAGAGACCGCCAGGAAGCGAGCCGAAAAGTCCTCGCGAGGTGTACGCCTGCCCGAGCACTTAACCCTTCTGGGCTTGCTGCCTGGAGGGCGGCACAACCCAGAGTTCAGCGAGTGGTTGATGGGCTGGCCACTGCAATGGACAGACATCGCGCCATTGGAAATGGCCAAGTTCCGCGAGTGGCAGCAACAGCATTTTATGCACTTTCCAAGTGAGGTGGCCGCATGACCACTAACAACGCCCTGAATACAGTTAACGCACTGCAGAGTGAAACACTTGACCAGGACGAACTGCACACCATTACCGGGTATCAGCTCCCATCCAAACAGATCCAATGGCTAACCAACAACCATTGGGAGTTTGTTCTGACCGGTGCCCGGCGACCCATCGTTGGCCGGGTTTACGCCAGGATGAAGTTAGCCGGCGTTAAACCCTCTGCAGCTAGTGCCGTGACTGAAGTCTGGTCACTCAACCTTGCGAATGTGAGCTGACCCGTGCGCAAGAGAACCACAGCCAACCGCGACCTGCCGCCGCGCATGGTGCGTCGTATCAGAAAGGGCAAGAACGGCCAGATCTGGACGGCGTATTACTACGACGGCAGGGACGCCGCCGGCAAACGCAAGGAAATCCCACTGGGCACCGATCTCGATCAAGCCAAGGTGGAATGGGCCAGGCTGGAGCG
The DNA here is from genome assembly GCF_014170225.1 of Pseudomonas sp. UME65. NCBI lineage: Bacteria > Pseudomonadati > Pseudomonadota > Gammaproteobacteria > Pseudomonadales > Pseudomonadaceae > Pseudomonas > Pseudomonas sp. UME65. Next base: position 30,590 of record NZ_LZZQ01000002.1, read on the forward strand.
CAGAGCGCCACCCAAGCCCAACCATCTGATGAGCTACGCATTCGACCGGTACGAAAAGGAGATCATCCCCGGCAAGTCGATCCGTACCCAGTCGGACAACCGCAAGGAACTCAAGCAGCTCAGGAGAGCCTTTGAGAACGCACCTATCGAATCGATCACCCCCCAGGTGATCGCCCAGTACCGCGATGCCAGAACCGCCAAGGTCCGGGCCAACAGAGAAATCGCCCTACTCTCCCACGCGTTCACCATCGCCCGAGAGTGGGGCCTGACCGACAAAGCCAACCCGTGCTTCGGCGTTCGCCGCAACAAGGAAAAGCCCAGGGACTACTACGCCGGCGAGACCGTATGGAATGCGGTCTACGCCGAGGCGGTGCAAGAACTGAAGGACGCAATGGACCTGGCCTACCTGACCGGACAACGCCCCGCAGACGTGCTCAAGATTGCCGCCACCGACCTGAACAATGGGTTCTTGCTGATAGGCCAGGGCAAAACCGAAAAGCGCCTGCGCCTGCGGCTGGAGGAGGAAGGCATCCAGTCCGGGTTGAGCGCTTTTATCGAGGATCTACAGGAACGCAGAGCGATCAACGGCATTAGGACGTCGACGCTGATCACCAACGCTTCAGGGCTACGAATGAGCCAGCAGATGCTACGCAACCGCTGGGACGATGCGCGGGAGAAGGCCGCCATAAAGGCTGCGGCCGATGGCGATCCGGCACTGGCAGTCAGCATCCGGCAGTTTCAGTTCAAGGACATTCGGCCGAAGGCAGCTAGTGAGATTGAGCTGACGCATGCAAGCCGATTGCTGGGGCATTCAACCGAGGAGATGACCAAGAAGGTCTACCGGCGAGTTGGTGAGATTGTTAAACCTACCAAGTGATTCTTTATTTCAAAATATTGTAACTGACAGCTAACGCCCAGAAGCGGACATATAACCTGCGGAGCTTCTTGATTCTATACAAAGCAGTAGGAGCGGCTCACCGACGTCTAGGTGGGACTTTCTCACATATCTTCAATTGCCCAGCGAGTGATGTCCTGTTCAAACTTCTCCAGCCCAAAGCTAGCCAGATGGGGGGCAAGCATTCGCACCTTGCCGAGCATTTCGTTCAGGCTTTCTGAGGGCAAGATAGCCCATTTGAGTTTCGATGAAATCTGGATCGGAATACCGTACTCATCGAGTGCGGTCAGTAGAGGTTCGTGAAAGAGATTCTCCAACTGCTCTGCGAAAAGCGCGAAGTCTCCGTGATCAAGGCCCGCCATGCCGAAGATGTCCTCCTGAATCCGGCTGATAGCCATGAAATCCCGAGGCAGCTTGTAGCACATGATGTTTCTGATGAGCCTGAGCCTTTGTCCAATCGCCTCGCTTGGTGTGCGGCCTTGATGATCTTCGTTGATGGCCTGCTGGAGATAATTAGGAAAATCCTTCTGGCCGATCCGCAGCGCGTTAATGTGCCAGTGCAGCTGTGACCCCGAATGAATGTTGTAGTCTGCAAGCTTATGCGGAAGGTGATCATAGACCAGCTGACAGAGATACTCCTGCTGATGAGGCTCTGGAATGCCATTCCAGTTCAGCAATTCTAGGCTTCTGGGGTGCTCCCGGAGGATTCGTTCGGCAACCTCAATCTGTCGTTCGATCGGAATGTATCGATTCTCGACCAAGGTTGTTTGAGAAAGGCCAGGAGCAGAATGACCGCCGACGCGCTGAAGAGAGAGATCGGTCAGGTACTCCTTCTCAAGCTTCAGTAGCATACCCATCGGGGAGTTTTCATCTTGCAGACCGACTGGGTACTCGACGGTCTGATCCGTCTCCACAGGAGGGCTCTCAAGCATGTACACCTTGCCGATGAAGTATTGGTTCATGCGGCCAGCACGCCCCGAGATGTTCTTGAACGTGAAATGGTCAAAGGGCGTGTTGCTGACCCGGCGATCGTAGATAATGACACTCTCGGCTGAGGTGTTTACGCCCTCGATCATCGTCGACGTACAGATGATGTGCCGGATTACTCCCTCGTTGAATAGCTTCACGAAGTACTGTTGCAGGGCGCGTGGAACGCCCCCATGGTGGATGCCTATTCCCATGGAAATGGCCTTGGCCACATTCCACAGGGGGTGATAGTGCTCGGATATCCATTGAGCGATGGGGGCAGTGGCCTCCACTAGGGCAAACTTTCCCTCATCGATTAGGAATTGGGCGACCCGGTTGGCGCTGGCGGGTGACTGGCAGTAGATCAGCGTAGGACTGGTGATCTGGGCGCACAACTCAAGTAACTTATCCTTTCGGGCACTGCCGTTGAACGGAAGGTTGAAGTAGTGCACGTCTACTGCAACGGTCGCAAATGTGGACGGAATGAAGTTGTATTCGTAGGCGTCTAGTCCCTGGATATTCTGGATGTGCGGTCCCAGGAGATAGAACTGCGCCCTCTGCTTCGCAAGCTTGTGGAAGGCCAGACTCAGGTCGATTGCGCGGCCGTTTTCATGACCATCACTGGCAAGATCCAGCTTGTAGAATTCGTCGACAACGACGAAATCGACATCGTCTAAGTCATCACGCTGGAGCACTCTTTCCTGAGTGAGCAGATAGACGTTGGTAACGTAAGGCACAGCCTCCTGGCTCTGGTGTGTGATCACGTTGCAGTGTGATCGGAAGCGTCTGGTTAGCCTGCGCCTGGTCTCATCGATCAGCGCGATGGTGGGCACGATCACCACGACCTTTCGGAAGTTCTTTTGCGCAAGGACAGCATCAATCACGAGGCTCTTGCCAACGCTAGTCGACGCACTCAGGACAACGTTTCTGCCTTGCATCAGCAGGCTGAAGACATGAGCCTGTAGTCGATGGAACACCAGCCCTTTTTCAACCCCTTCGACGCGGTGCATTTCAACAGCGAGTCGGTCAGAATATGAGATCTCGTCTAGATATTTGGATATATACGGGAAAAGCCCAACAGCGCGTACCAGGCTGAACAGCAAGGATTGCTCGACCTCGTCAAACAAGGCAAGCTTGTCTAGGGCGCGGATCACCAGATCACGCCCCTCCCATTCAGGGTCAGATTCATTGACGATCAAGGTGAGCTCCGAAAGTAGCTCGATCCTTGAACCGCTATCTGCAGTCAACGACTCCAGCTGGCTTTTTACATTTTCGTAATTCATCAACGGTACGCTCCACAAATCGAATCGAACTCTGCGATCAAATCTACGGTGCTCTGAATGGGAACTAAGTAGACCACTACGCGAACCTGATCGATTTTCGAAGTGAGCTTTCCAGTCAATGTCCTGTAGTGCTCGGTGACCTCGGCCTTGAGATTGATGATGTACTGGGCCAGGTAACCGCCGGCCAATGTGTTGCTGTCATAGGCAAGGAGAATGGGGAAACACAGCACCTTCAGAAGATCTTCCGCCCTGGCGTTGCGACTGAGCGCGGCTTTAAATTTTTCGGCGGTTGGCCGGTGGTGCTGAGGCTCTCGTAATGTAACGATGATGTTCCTTTCAGCGATCAGCGCGGCCTTCGAAATGGTGGCGTCGAGCACCCTGCAGATATCATCAAGGCTATCGTCCATTTTTCCCGTAAAGATCATCCTCGACAGGCCAAGCCATAGCTCATCAGGTCGCCCGCGCTCCTGCACGACATGGGCATTACCGAATTCAGAAAGCTTTCCCTGTTCTTCAAAGAAGACCTTGCATGCGATCGGTTGGCTGCCGTGTTTGCTACGCAGGATGGAGTGAAGAATCACCTCTGCAAGAAACCTCTCGCGCGGCAGTGAGGTCCCATTGATCTTGCCGACAGACTTAGCCAGTACTTCTCTTGAATGGTGTACCTGGAAATTGGCGATTTCGCTGGCACGCAGGCAGAATTCTGGAAGCCACTGAACCAAGTGCTCGGCAAACTCACGACATTGCCATTCATCAAAATCGTACTGAACATCAAAACCAGTAAGCGATCTCAAAAGACTCGCATCAGAGGCCGAGTGGAACTCCACCAAAAACGGTTCCGGCTTTGTCCGGTAGGGTTTAGCGTAGGATGCTGCATCTCGCTCTGCAGCTTGGAATAGCGCCTCCAAGCGGTCAAATGCTTGCTCTCGCGTGATGACCTTGTTAGCTGCCTCTGTGATCACATTTGCAGTCGCCGCCTCGTCAGTCCACTCCAGGAGCTCTGCGTATATCTTTTTGCACTGACTGTGATTCGGTCTCATGCCTTGTTGCTCAGCAAGCTCGAAAAGCAGCTTCATGTTCATGGCTTCCATGGAATCCATAGAACCACAAACCTGCCAGACAAAGTTGTCTGCCCAGTAGTTGAAATCGCGTTTTTGATCAGAAAGGGTCTTGGGAAATTTTTTAGCTAGCATGGAGCCACGCGAAGTAGCCTCGTCGGGAAGAACCCGCTTTTCTAGCTCGACGGTGAAGCATCTCAAGACGGTGGCAACATCGCGCTTGGAGACGATGCGAAATCGAGCATCCCCTGGGCGTTTGTCGCACAGGAGTGATTTTTGAAACAGCGACGTATCTGGTTTGCGGCTGTCTAGCTTAGTACTCTGATCGAGGTTCCACTTCTTTTCATCTTCCGTGGTTTTGACCTGTATGTACTCATTAATCAACGTCTCGCCCTGGTAGTAGACCGCGACGATGTCATCCGCCGTTTCGCACTCAACCTGAACGTAATTGCTGTCGGCGAGCATCTTCAAGATGAAGGACGCAGCAACATGATCTTGATACTTGAAGCCTTGCCTCGCTGCAGGCCCCCCCTTGTTCGATGGACGCAAAACCTTTGCCATAACATCCCTGCTTGCTTATCTCGATCGGGGTGTCGGCCACCCATGTTGGCAAAACGCTACCACATAGTTGCTCACAAGACAGCTGGACAAATGGGGGAAACAGGGGAGGTAAGTTTATATTAGTGGGCAAACTGAACAATTCTGACCGAAAACAGTCGTGATCCAACGCGATCTGAATGCTGCACTAGCCAGAGAACCAAGACACAACATTGCAACAAGTGCCATCACAAAGCACCCACACAAGCCTTATTCAAACGCAGTACAAAACCACGCAAGTGGGTCAGTGCAGCCATTTGAGGGTCAAGCCCACGGAGAGTAGTTTTTCGCTGGCTGCCATCGGGAAGATAAACGACCAAGTCATCTCCGTGAACAATGTAGTGGCTGGTATACGTCGTACCTTCGTGCTCAAAACTAATTTCTTCTTCCACATCCAACTCCCGAATTAAAGACCGCTCAAACGTGCGGTCAATAGTTGCCTGTCTGCATCATCATCCAGCACATGCATTCTGCGGTGGCAGTTGGGGCAAAGCGCAGCAGTGTTCTCCACGGTATCGGCCCCGCCTTTTACAAGCCACACAATGTGGTGCGTCTCCAGAAAAGGGGTTCCATCCTTCTTGTTGAACGGTGCAGCTTCTTGGCACAAGTCACAGCGCCCCTTGGATCTGCGCTTGGCATGCTCCGCTACCCAGGCCGAACGCTGATGCTGGGTAACTTTGGCACTGCGCTTTCCAACACTGGCCCGCCCCTGGCGCCGAGCGAGGGCCTCTACCTCAGCATCACTCAATTTACGCGCTTGCTTCTCCTTCACCTGGTTTAGCTGTTGCAGCGTGGAATCTGGTATGGCCGGCAGAGCACCTGACTTGAGGCGTAGCGGGAATACCCACACAAAGCGCTCCTGCCCCTCAACGTCAGGCTGCCTCTCCTGATACGGCTCATCAGCCAGCATCACCTCACCAATGTAGGTATAGGTTTTAGCAGTGAATACTTCGAACAGATGCACGGATACCCCGTTGGCACGAGACTCGTTCAGCGTTCTGTTTTGATTAAATGCGAGCGACTGATCACCCTGCTGACCCATACCGGTGTAGTGCAGCACATCATTAACCCAGCGATCGTCATAAATGGATGCCACATGGTTCGAAACGATGACGAGGGTGTTAGTGCGATTTGAGCGGCGCATCCCACCTTGCGGACTGCATTGAAACAACTGCGTCAGATCGTCGTTATTGAGATTAGAGCCTGGGACTGGAGGAACAAAATTAACCATATGTTCGGATGATCTCTTCAGCAATTGGAACATCAGCAGGAGCAAGGTCGTATTGCAGTAACTCGTGAGGTCGCACCCACTCGATCAGGTCATGTACCTGCAGGACGAATTGGATGGATTGCAAAACGACGCTGACGGCGATCAGTTCGATCGTGCCGCCGGGATAGGTGTAAATCGAAGAAGTGAGAATCTCGCCGGCGACGGACTCAACACCCAACTCTTCACGTAGTTCACGGGTGATGCAGTCCTGCGGTGTTTCGCCATGCTCAAGCTTACCGCCCGGAAACTCCCACATGCCCGCCAACTTCTGGCCTGGAGCTCTGCGCGTGATAAGAATTTTCCCGTCGCGATGTACGACCGCGGCAGCTACTGGTGCTGTCATAGCGCGATTCCTTATCGCCAAGTCAGAAAGATCCGAAGGAACGAAGGGAAAACATCTTAGCCGAGAACCATCACCAGCCCGCACTCCGGGAAGGAAAATTCTCTTCAGTGCGACGCCAAAAACAGGCGACTTGCGGAAGCGATCCAAAAAATTGCGGAAGTGATTGCCCAAATCCCAGGCAATAAAAAACCCCGTAGACGTTAATCTACGGGGTTTTCAAGGGTGGAGGCCGAGGTCGGAATCGAACCGGCGTAGGCGGATTTGCAATCCGCTGCATAACCATTTTGCTACTCGGCCCCAAATGCCCAATGCCTGAAACACAACACTGGACACGTACAAACTGGAACGGCTAACGAGATCAACTTCATCTCGTAACTCTTTGATTTCTAAAGAGTTTTTCCGTTTCCTCGCTGAGGAATGGTCGCAATTATGGACGTGTTTTCCATTCCTGGCAACTCCTATTCGAGATTTTTTCTGCCGGGCTGTTTCTACAGGTTTCCGGGCTGAGCCAATCCGTCGGGCGAACAGCCTGGTGTTCGCCAACGAGGCGGGATGATTGCACAAACCCATCCAGATAGCTGCCCCCTTCTGTGTTTGCCCACCTACCCGATCGGGTTATGGCGTGGGCCGGGGCGCTCGCGGACAGTTACGCCAACGGCTCGACCCGGGCTCCTTCCATCACGTTCAAGGCGGAATTGAAGTATGCGTACAGCTTTCCCTGCGATGTTTGGCGTGGTTCTGGCACTGACGGCGGCTTGGGCCCAGGCCGGTGAGCCTGGAGACAAGACCCTGCGTTTGTACAACTGGTCGGACTATATCGGCGAGAACACCCTCGCCGGGTTCGAGAAGGCCACCGGGATCAAGGTGATCTACGACACCTTCGATTCCTATGAAACCGTCCAGGGCAAGCTGCTGCCGGGGCGCTCCGGCTACGACCTGGTGGTGCTCAACGCGGCCCTGGTACCGCCCTTGATCAAGGCGCGGGTGTTCCAGCCGCTGAACAAGGCCTTGCTGCCCAGTTGGCAGAATCTCGACCCGCAGGTGCTCAAGAGCCTGGAAAGCTACGACCCGGGTGTGCAGTACTCGGCGCCCTATACCTGGGGCAGCAATGGCGTGACCTATAACGTCGACAAGGTCCGTGAGCGCATGCCGGACGCGCCCATCGGTTCTCTGGCCATGCTCTTCGATCCCAAGGTGGTGTCGCGCTTCGCCGATTGCGGGGTGACGCTGCAGGATTCGCCCACCGACATTCTGCCGCTGGTGCTGGCTTACCTGGGGCGCAATCCCAACAGCGCCGCCCCCGAGGATTTGAAAGCGGCGCAGGATGCCTTGATGGCGGTGCGCCCCTATATCCGCAAGTTCGACTCCACCAGTTACCTCAATGGCCTGGCCAATGGCGACCTGTGCGTCAGCGCCACCTGGTCCGGCGACTACGCCACGGCCCAGGCCAGGGCCAACGAGGCCGGGGCACCGGTCAAGCTCGACTATTTCATTCCCAGGGAAGGCTCGTTGATCTGGTTCGACGATTTCTATATCCCCGCCGACGCGCCGAACGTGGCCAGCGCCCATGCCTTTATCCAGTACCTGCTGCAACCTAAAGTCATGGCCGAAGTCAGCGACTACATCCGCTACGCCAACGCCAACCTCAAGTCCACACCACTGTTGAGCGCCGAGGTGCGGGACAACCCGGCGATCTACCCCGATGCCCAGACCCGCGAGCGGCTGTTCACCCAGAAGATCCAGACGCCCGCCAGCACCCGGCTGATCACCCGTACCTGGAACATGGTGAAGATCGGCAAGTGAGCCCCCCCCCGAACCCACAGACTTTCCACCCCATATTGCTACCCGAGGTGAAGCCCATGGCTATCCAACCCGACGCCTTCTTCCAGCAGTTCGACGATTCGAAACTGGTGGCCGCCGACAAGGCACACTACATGCACGGCTTCCATATGTTCGACGAACACCGCGAGCAGGGGTCGTTGAATATCGCTGCCGGCGACGGCGCCTACATCTATGACACCGCCGGCACCCGCTACCTGGATGCCGTAGGCGGCATGTGGTGCACCAACATCGGCCTGGGCCGCGAGGAAATGGCCGAAGCCATCGCCGACCAGGTGCGGCAACTGGCCTACTCCAACCCGTTCTGCGACATGGCCAATGTCAGCGCCATCGAGCTTTGCCAAAAGCTGGCAAGCCTGGCCCCAGGGGACCTGAACCACGTGTTCCTGACCACCGGCGGCTCCACCGCGGTGGACACCGCCTACCGCCTGGTGCAGTTCTATCAGAACAGTCGCGGCAAGCATGAGAAGAAGCACGTGATCTCGCGGCACAACGCGTACCACGGCTCCACCTTCCTGACCATGTCCATCGGTAACAAGGCCGCTGACCGAGCGCCTGAATTCGACTTCATGAGCGACCTGTTTCACCACATCTCCTGCCCCAACTACTACCGGGCGCCGGCCGGCATGAGCGAAGCGGACTTCCTCGAGTTCCTGGTAGCGGAATTCGAAGACAAGATCCTCACCCTGGGCCCGGACAAGGTGGCGGCGTTCTTCGCCGAACCCATCATGGGCTCCGGTGGGGTAATCATTCCTCCCGAGGGTTATCACCGGCGCATGTGGGAAATCTGCCAGCGCTACGACCTGCTGTATGTCGCCGACGAAGTGGTGACCTCCTTCGGCCGCCTGGGTGCTTTCTTCGCCTCCGAGGAAGTGTTCGGCATGCAGCCGGACATCATCACCACTGCCAAGGGCCTGACCTCGGGCTACCTGCCCCTGGGCGCGTGCATTTTCTCCGAGCGCATCTGGCAGGTCATCGGCGAGCCGGGCAAGGGTCGCTGCTTCACCCACGGTTTCACCTACAGCGGGCACCCGGTGAGTTGCGTCGCGGCGTTGAAGAACATCGAGATCATCGAGCGGGAAAACCTGCTGGCCCATGTCGAAGAGGTCGGCGTCTATATGGAGCAGCGCCTGCAGACCCTGGCCGAACTGCCCCTGGTGGGCAGCGTGCGCTGCAAGCGGCTGATGGCCTGCGTCGAATTCGTCGCCGACAAACGCACCAAGGCGCTGCTGCCCGACGGGCTGAACATCGCCGAGCGCATCCATCTGCGGGCCCAGGCCAAAGGCTTGTTGGTGCGCCCCATCGGCCATCTCAATGTGATGTCGCCCCCCTTGATCATCACTCGCCAGCAGATCGACGAAATAGTCGCCACCTTGCGCGACTGCATCCTCGAAGCTGCCGCCGAACTGCGCCAGAACGGCCAGTACCTGGGCCAATGACCCCTAGCCGCTGGCAGCGCGAATATCGGCCCGGGGTCTTACCGGGCCTGCGCCCGACCGTTAGACTGCCGGGCATGAGCGCACCAGCAAACACTTCTACCGCCCCCCTCAGCCTCCCTGCCCTGCAGGCCTGGCACGCCTGCCTGGCCCAGGCCTTCGGCAGCGTGGACGATGGCACCTTCCTGCAGCACCTGGCGACGGCGCTGAACGCCCTGACGCCCATCGAATCGATGATGATCAGCCTGGAACGCAAGGGCCTGCCACCGCAATTGCTGCATGAACGAGGCATAGTCGGCGCCTACCGCGACGAAATCATCAACCGCTACTTTTCCCGCGGTTATCTGCTGGATCCGTTCTGCCTGGCGGTGGAAAACGGCCTGGCCGAAGGTTTCTATCACCTGTCGGAAATCGCCCCGGACGACTTCTTCAGCAGCGAGTACTACAAGACCTACTACCTCAAGACCGGGGGCGCGGAAGACAGTTACTACATCGTAGACCTCGATCCCCAGAGCAAGATTTCCCTGTGCATGTTCCAGGGCCTGAGCGGCGAGCGCTTCGCCAGCGAACCCCTGGCGCTGTTGCGGGCGGTGGAACCGCTGGTGCGCGAGCTGATCCGTCGTTTCGGCGGTAGCGGCCTGCAACCGCTGTTGCGCCTGGCCAGTCAGGACGCACTGCCCGCCCCGGCACCGGCCAACTTCAACCAGCAGATCGAAGCGGCGTTCATGAGCTTTGGCCAGCCACTGCTGACGGTTCGCGAGCGCGAAATTGCCCACCTGATCCTGCGGGGGCACTCGGTAAAATCCACGGCCAAGGTGCTGGAGATTTCCCCGGAAACCGTGCGCATGCACCGCAAGAACCTCTACACCAAGCTGACCATCAACTCCCAGGCCGAGCTGTTCGCGCTATTCATCGACTGGCTGACCCAGCCCCCACCGACCAGCCAAAGCCCCCTGTAGGAGCGAGCGTGCTCGCGATGCACTCAAAAACGCCGCGGCCACTGAGTGAACGCGGCGTTTTCGTTGACGATCTTCGCGAGCAAGCTCGCTCCTACGGCCTTTCCATCAGCGGGCGGCCCAGGCGTTGAAACGCTGCTCCAGCTCCTCGCCATGATCGACCCAGAACCCCGCGTCCACTGCCCTGGCGCCCTTCAAATTGGCCTCGAAGGTCGGCAGTTGCCGCTGCACCGCCTCAGGTAGCAATGGCAGCGCCTGACGATGCACCGGCCCGTAGGGGATGTTTTCAGAGAACACTTTCTGCGCCTGGGGCTGGCTGGCGAACAGAATGAAGGCTTCGGCCAGGGCCTTGTTCGGCGAGCCCTTGACCACCGCCCAGTACTCCGGGTCGTACAGGCTCTGGGGCCAGAGGATACTCAGCTGCATGCCCTCCTTCTGGGCCATGGCAATGCGCCCGTTGTAGGCTGCGCTCATCACCACGTCACCGGCCACCAGCCACTGCGGCGGCTGAGCCCCGGCTTCCCACCACTGGATGTAGGGCTTGATCTGGTCGAGCTTGGCAAAAGCCCGGGTCACGCCCTCGGGGGTGTTGAGCACCTGATACAACTGGGCAGGCGCCACACCGTCGGCCAGCAAGGCAATTTCCAGGGTGTACTTGGCGCTCTTGCGCAAGCCGCGCTTGCCGGGGAAGTCCTTGAGGTTCCAGAAATCCGCCCAGGACTGCGGCGCCTTCGCCAGCTTCTGCGGGGCAAAGGCCATGACCATCGACCACACATAAGTGGCGACCCCGCATTCGGTCAACGTGCCGGGCACGTACTGCGCCGGGTCCCCGAAACGGGCCAGGTCCAAGGGTTCGAACAGGCCCTCGTCACAGCCACGCAGCAGCTCCGGGCTCTCCACTTCGACCACATCCCAGCTGGTCTTGCCGACATCGACCATGGCCTTGATCTTCGACAGCTCGCCATTGTATTCGCCGGCCACTACCCGGGCCGCCCCGCTCTGGTTGAATGGCTGGAAGTAGGCCTGCTCCTGAGCCTGTTTGGTGGCTCCGCCAAAGGAAATGACCGTGAGGTTCTGCGGCTGGGCGTAAGCCCCGGTGCACAGCAAGACCCACGACAACGCAACGCCGCAACGCAAGGTGTTGGACATGAAACCCATCCTCAAGAAAGCCGGCTCGCCCGCACGAACCCGCACAACAAGAGCCTGGAAGCGACCGTATGCAACGGGCGGTACAGCACCAGGCACTACGAGTCTTGGTCAGCGGCGCAAGGGCTCGCGCGGCGCAGGCCGCGTAGCCGGATCATCACCGTTGCGGGCTCTGCGGCCCTGATCGTTTGGTGTAGTGGCGACCCGTCCGGAGCAACCGGCCGTGGTCATGCGCGAATGGCAGTTCATCGCTTGCTCCCTGTTGTTTTTGTAGGAAGAACAAATCGATCGGCAGTGCACCGCAGGAGCGCCCGTGGCAGTCGGGCAGGCGGATGCAGGGGTTCATTGTTTCCATAACCCGGGGCGTTGCGAAACGAGGTTTTTGTGAGGCACAGGCAAGGGAAAAGCTGCCTAGAGGACAGCCGGGGTAAAAAAGCCGCAACCGGGCCGGCCGGCATAACGCAAAACACCCCGCAGGCATATCACGCCTGCGGGGGTACCTTGGTCGATCAGGGCTTCAGTCCAGCAGCACCAGCAATCCCGAGATTACCCCGATGCCCAGCACCGCCGAGAGCAGCATGCTGCTGGACACCTCGATTTCGTAGGTCTTGTAGCGCGAGGCCAGGATGAAGACGTTCACCGCCACCGGCAGCGCCCCCATGATCACTGCGATTTTGATCAGGAAGTCGCTGAGGTCGAACACATAACGGGCCGAAACGAACACCAGCACCGGCAGCAGCACCACCTTCAACAGCGCCAGGGCCAGGGAATCCCCCTGGATCAGGTTGTGGTTGCGGTGCACCGCGAAGGCCGCACCCAGGGCTACCAGGGCCAGCGGCCCGGTGGCGTTGGTCATCTGCGTGGCAAAGATCTGCAACGGGCCGGGCAACTGCCACTCCAGCAGGATGAACAAACCCGCAAGCGCCACCGCCAGGATCAGCGGGTTACTGACGATCGAGCGCAGGGTGGTGAGCAATACACGGGCCAGATCCGGCCGGGCCTGAACCTCCTGCTGGGCAGTGAGTTCCATGAGCAACGCCCCGCCTGCCAGGATCACCAGGTTGTCGGCCATGGTAATCATCAGGGTCGGCAGCGCCGCTGCGTCACCAAAGGCCATGACCATCAGCGGCAGGCCCATGTACCCCACCACCCCCGAGATCGAGGACAGCCCCCGCAGGCCCGCCACCCTGGCGTTGCCGCCCCAGATCAGCCGGCCACCGACGACGGCGATGAGGAAGGTCACCAGGCAGGCCAAGTAGTAGGCGCTCAGCAGGCTCCAGTCCAGCTCGCCGTGGTCTCGGGTGCCCAGGGTCTTGATGAAGATGAAGCACGGCAGGAACAGCCAGAACACCACCCCCACCAGGCCGTTCACCGTGTCCTTGGCGATCACCCCGATCCGCACTATCCAGTAGCCGGCGAAGATCATGGCAAACAGCGGTATCACCACCGTAAAGACCTTATCCATGGGCCGCACGCCTGCGGAAAATGCGCTGCTCGGCATACACCGCCAGCTGGCGAGGGGTGTAGGTGGACGCGCGATAGAAGTCCATTACCCCGCCCATCACCTGCCGGTACTGGGACTCGATATGGGGTATGGACGCCTGCATCTGGTTTTTCAGGCTGTCCACTATGGCCCACAGCTCCTGGTCGGCAATAGCCCCTACATCCAGCCCGGCCGAAGAATAGTTCTCCAGAGCCTGCCGTATAGTCTGCGGATGCAGGCCGACATAGTTGACGAAATAGCCCTTCTCATCATTGGTTTCGAGAAAGTCCGGAATATTCAGGACGCCGTAGTTGGAAAGCGTTTCAAATTTGCCACTCACCGCACGATAGACACTGGGTAATTGCAAAAACGCCTCTTCACACTGATGAGCGGCGCTGATCAGGCCCGGCAGATCAGGTTCCAGGGAGCCCAGTTTTATATTGTTGGCCTGGCACAACTTCACAACTTGTTCCAGTGGGGCAATACCGGAGCGATTGCCAAAGCCGGCCAATGACCCTTCAACCATCTGAAAGCCCGAATGAATGGCCTGCATGGTATTGGCCAGCGCCAGCCCGTTGTCATTGTGAGCATGCAGGCAGAACACCAGTTGAGGGAAATCCTTCACCAGCCTGGAACACAGCCATTGGGTCACGTGAGGCTGCAATGAGCCCACGGAATCGTTAATCCTGATGATCTCCACTCCCAGGCCGGCAGCCCAGTCAATCTGCCGGCAGATTTCCTGATAACTGCGGTTCGACACCCCATCACGGAAGTTGTTGAGCACACTGGCCTTGAACCTGACCGCGCCGATACTGCGAAAGGCCTCGATGGCCCGTTCGAACTCCCCGGTGCTCTGCCGATAGGTGATCATGCCGAAGCTGAACACGGTATCGGCGATCCACTGGCGATGGGCTTCCCGAGCCTTGAAATAGTCGAAAGCGGTTTCCCAGCAGTTGAGCAGAATAATGAAGGTGGCCCGGGTGTCGGCCGGCAGTTCACCGGCGTCCCGAGCCAAATGCAGACGGTCCCAGACCAGGGGTTCCTCAGGGCCGCAACCCACCACGAAATCCCTCAAGCCTGCCGCCACCATGGATTTGAGGATTGCGACCTTGGCCTCTACCGTGATCGGAAAGGCAGTACGTTCAATGCCTTCTCTAAGCGTTTCATCCACCAGATGCGGGACCGAGTAATCACAATAGCGAATTCCATTCTCAACCATCATTTTCATGCTCCTTGCTGATTGTTTTACTTGCCTGCTCATTGAGTTGAGACATCAAATTAAAACCCAACAACCAACACACGATATAGCAACAAACAAAAACTCGACCTAAGACAGTTCTTAAAAGACAAAACAAAAAATAATCACAAACAAACTACAAAAAACAATAAAGATCATTGACTGGATATTAACGAAAAAATAACTTCACAAATTAAACAAGCAACTAACTCAATGGCAGGCAACACATTGGAAAACTTCAGTATTCCACTCGCTGCCCGTCAACATCCGGCCACTGGCCTGCGAGCCCGCCCAAGAGCGCCTGCCGGTCAGCGCCAGGTGAGGCTAGAATCAGTTCCTTTCTCCCCCGCGACCCGACGAGATCCGTTCATGAGCTTCGATTTCGATACCCTGCACCCCCGTCATGGCACCGGCAGCACCAAATGGAGCCGCTACCCCGAGGATGTCCTGCCGATGTGGGTGGCGGACATGGATTTCGCCGTGGCCGATGGCATCCTCCAGGCCCTGCGCCAGCGTCTGGAGCACCCGCTGCTGGGCTATAGCGTGGCCCGGGACGAATTGCGCGAGGCGGTGGTCGCCGACCTGTGGGACAAATACGCCTGGCGCGTCAGGCCCGACGAGCTGATTTTCCTCCCCGGGGTCGAGCCCGGGTTCAACATGGCCCTGCACGCCTTCGTCCAGCCGCAGCAGAAGGTGGTGCTGCAAACCCCCAACTATCGCCCCCTGCGCCTGGCCCCGGGCAACTGGGGCCTGGACAAGGTCGAAGTGCCGTTCCAGCTCACCGTCGACGGCACCTACGACACCCCCATGGACGCCCTGCGCCAGGCCTTGCAAGGCGCCGGCGCGATGCTCCTGAGCAACCCGCACAACCCCCTGGGCAAGGTCTTCCCCCGGGACGAACTGCTGGCGGTGGCCACTGCCTGCCTGGACCAGGGCGCGTTGATCATTTCCGACGAGATCCATGCCGAGTTGTGCTTCGACGGCCGCCGGCACATCCCCACCGCCTCCCTGAGCCCGGAAATCGCCCGGCGTACCATCACCCTGATGTCGGCCAGCAAGGCCTACAACATCGCCGGGATGAAGACCTGCTTCGCCATCATCCAGGACCCTGCCACCCGCCTGGCCTTCAACAATGCCCGCGCCGGCATGGTGGACAGCGTCAGCCCCCTGGGCCTGGAAGCCACCCTGGCCGCCCTGACCCACGGCGGCCCCTGGCTCCAGGCCCTGCTGGGCTACCTGCAGGCCAACCGCGACTATCTGCTGCACGCCGTGCAGACCCGCTTGCCCGGCATCCGCATGCACGCGCCCCAGGGCACCTACCTGGCCTGGCTCGACTGCAGCGCCCTGGGCCTCGACGACCCCCACGCCTTCTTCCTCGAGCAAGCCAAGGTCGGCCTCAGCGCCGGCCTGGAATTCGGAGACGACTGCGGGCAGTTCGTGCGCCTGAATTTCGGCTGCCCGCGGGCCTTGCTGGAAGACGGCATCCAGCGCCTGCAGGACAGCCTGCAACGACGCTGATTCTGCAACCCCACTTCGTCCCCGACACCGCAGCCGCCAGATCCCCCCTGGCGCGGATCTGGCGGCTGCGGTGTCGGGGACGAAGTGGGGTTGCAGAATCAGCGTCGTTGCAGGCTGTCCTGCAGGCGCTGGATGCCGTCTTCCAGCAAGGCCCGCGGGCAGCCGAAATTCAGGCGCACGAACTGCCCGCAGTCGTCTCCGAATTCCAGGCCGGCGCTGAGGCCGACCTTGGCTTGCTCGAGGAAGAAGGCGTGGG
>NZ_LZZQ01000003.1:0-90924 GCF_014170225.1 Pseudomonas sp. UME65
CCCCTACCCCAACGCCCCCCCGTCCGAAGCCCGCCAGCGGGCGCTTCTCATTTGCCCGAAACCCCGCTGTCTGCTAGTGTCGCGCCGGTTTAACGTCAACCGGGATAGCCGCCATGGCCCGCAAAAAAGCTGCCTTAGATTTCGAACAATCCCTCGCCGACCTGCAAACCCTGGTCGAGCGTCTGGAGAACGGCGAGCTGTCGCTGGAAGACTCGTTGACCGCCTTCGAGCAAGGCATCGGCCTGACCCGCGATTGCCAGGCGGCCCTGGCCCAGGCCGAGCAGAAGGTGCAGATCCTCCTGGAGCGCGATGGCGAACTGGCGGAACAGCCCTTCGATGCGGAACAGCCGGAATGATTACCGCCTATCAGGCCTCCAGCCAGGCCCGCGTCGACGCTGCAATGCACACCCTGTTCACCGCCCCTAGCCCCGAACTTGCCCGCCTCTATGAAGCCATGCGCTACAGCGTGATGAATGGCGGCAAGCGCGTGCGCCCGCTGCTGGCCTATGCCGCCTGCGAGGCCCTGGGCGGCAAGCCCGAGCAAGCCAACGGCGCCGCCTGCGCGGTGGAGCTGATCCACGCCTATTCCCTGGTGCACGACGACCTGCCGGCCATGGACGATGACGACCTGCGCCGCGGCCAGCCCACTACCCACAAGGCTTTCGATGAAGCCTGCGCGATCCTCGCCGGCGACGGCCTGCAGAGCCTGGCCTTCAGCGCCCTGCTGGACCCGGCCCTGAGCGACGCCAGCGCCGAGATCCGCCTGCGCATGGTCACCACCCTGGCCCAGGCCGCGGGCCCGGCGGGCATGGTCGGCGGCCAGGCCATCGACCTCGGCTCCGTGGGGCTCAAGCTGGACCAGCAGGCCCTGGAATACATGCATCGGCACAAGACCGGGGCACTGATCGAAGCCAGCGTGATCCTTGGCGCCCTGGCCAGCGGCCGGGCCGAAAAGGGCGAGCTCAAGGCCCTGCAAACCTACGCTCAGGCCATTGGCCTGGCGTTCCAGGTGCAGGACGACATTCTCGATGTCGAAAGCGATACCGCCACCCTGGGCAAGCGCCAGGGCGCCGATATCGCCCGGGACAAGCCGACCTACCCGGCCTTGCTGGGCCTGGCCGCGGCCAAGGAGTACGCCCTGGAACTGCGCGACCAGGCGCTGCATGCCCTGCGTCCGTTTGACGCAGCGGCCGAGCCGCTGCGCGAGCTGGCGCGCTATATCGTCGAACGCCGCAGCTGATCGGCGGTCCGTAGCAGGACCGCATATCGGCCAAGTTCGGCGCTCTGCGTGGGCAGCTTGCGATGCATAAGGTAAACTGCCGCCTCTTTCTATACCTATAACGATTCGCCTGATGCCCACGACGTTTCATGAGATTCCCCGCAAACGCCCGACCACGCCGCTGCTCGACTGCGCCCAGACGCCGGACGGCCTGCGCCGGTTAGGCGAAGCCGAGCTGGAAACCCTGGCCGATGAGTTGCGCCTGGAATTGCTCTACACGGTCGGCCAGACCGGCGGGCACTTCGGTGCCGGCCTCGGAGTCATCGAGCTGACCATCGCGTTGCATTACGTGTTCGACACCCCGGACGACCGGCTGGTGTGGGACGTGGGTCACCAGGCGTATCCGCACAAGATCCTCACCGGGCGCCGTGAGCAGATGGCCAGCCTGCGCCAGAAAGACGGCCTGGCCGCCTTCCCGCGGCGCTCCGAGAGCGAGTACGACACCTTCGGCGTCGGCCACTCCAGTACCTCCATCAGCGCTGCCCTGGGCATGGCCATCGCCGCCCGCCTGCAGAACAGCGAGCGCAAGGCCATCGCCGTGATCGGCGACGGCGCCCTGACCGCGGGCATGGCCTTCGAGGCCCTGAACCACGCACCGGAGGTGGACGCCAACATGCTGGTGATCCTCAACGACAACGACATGTCGATCTCGCGCAATGTCGGCGGGCTGTCCAACTACCTGGCCAAGATTCTCTCCAGCCGTACCTACGCCAGCATGCGCGAAGGCAGCAAGAAAGTGCTGTCGCGCCTGCCCGGGGCCTGGGAAATCGCTCGCCGCACCGAAGAATACGCCAAGGGCATGCTGGTCCCCGGCACCCTGTTCGAAGAACTGGGCTGGAACTACATCGGCCCCATCGACGGCCATGACCTGCCGACCCTGATCGCCACCCTGCGCAACATGCGCGACCTCAAGGGCCCGCAGTTCCTGCATGTGGTGACCAAGAAGGGCAAGGGCTTCGCCCCGGCGGAAGTCGACCCGATCGGCTACCACGCCATCACCAAGCTGGAACCCCTGGACGCCCCGGCGGCCACGCCGAAAAAGGCCGGCGGGCCGAAGTACTCCGGTGTGTTCGGCGAATGGCTGTGCGACATGGCCGCCGCCGACCCGCGCCTGGTGGGCATCACCCCGGCGATGAAGGAAGGTTCGGACCTGGTGGCCTTCAGCGAGCGTTTCCCGCTGCGCTACTTCGACGTGGCAATTGCCGAGCAGCACGCCGTGACCCTGGCGGCCGGCATGGCCTGCGAGGGCGCCAAGCCGGTGGTGGCGATCTATTCGACCTTCCTCCAGCGCGGCTATGACCAGTTGATCCACGATGTGGCGGTACAGAACCTCGACGTGCTGTTCGCCATCGACCGCGCCGGCCTGGTGGGCGAAGACGGCCCGACCCACGCCGGCAGCTTCGACCTCTCCTACCTGCGCTGCATCCCCGGCATGCTGGTGATGACCCCAAGCGACGAGAACGAGCTGCGCAAGATGCTCAGCACCGGGCACCTGTACAACGGCCCTGCGGCCGTGCGCTACCCGCGCGGCACCGGCCCCAACGCGCCGATCGACAAGAGCCTGGAACCGATCGAGATCGGCAAGGGCGTGATCCGCCGCCAGGGCAGGCAAGTGGCCTTGCTGGTGTTCGGCGTGCAACTGGCCGAAGCCCTGCAAGTGGCCGAGAAGCTCGACGCCACGGTGGTCGACATGCGCTTCGTCAAGCCACTGGATGAAGCCCTGGTACGCGAGATCGCCAGCAGCCACGAACTGCTGGTGACCATCGAGGAAAACGCCATCATGGGTGGCGCCGGCGGTGCGGTCAGCGAATACCTGGCACGGGAAAACATCCTCAAGCCGATCCTCCACCTGGGCTTGCCAGACGCCTACGTCGAGCACGCCAAACCGGCGCAGATGCTCGCCGAGTGCGGCCTCGACGAAGCCGGCATCGAGGCCTCGGTGCGCCAGCGCCTGGCGCTGCTGGGCCTGGCTTGATCCACAACGGCCAGCTGTAGCCGCTGTTGCACGCCCGCCATGCGGGCGTCGCTTTTTGGCCTTCACTGTGCAGCCTCTCCCACTCTGCGGCGAAGGCCGAGCCGCGCCAACGGAATAGCCATGAAACTCTCTCGCCTGGCCCTGCCGCTTTGCCTTTTGCCTTGCGCCGAACTCTTTGCCGACACCCCCGACCGCGATCAGGCCCTGAAACTGCCGGAGATGCTGATCAGCGCCAACCGCCAGGTGGAAGCACGCAACGACAGCAGCGCCGCCAACACCGTATTCACCCGGGAAGACATCGACCGCCTGCAACCCGGCAGCCTCACCGACCTGCTGCAGCGGGTGCCGGGGGTGCAGGTAGCCCAGGGCGGCGGGCGCGGCAACCTGCCGAATATCTTCATCCGCGGCACCAACTCGGCCCAGAGCCTGGTGCTGGTGGACGGCCAGCGCATCAGCAGCTCATCGAGCGGCGACAGTAACCTGCAGTTCATCAGTATCGAGCAGATAGAAAGGGTGGAAGTACTGCGTGGCTCGCGCTCAGTGATCTATGGCAGCGACGCCATTGGCGGGGTGATCCAGATCTTCACCCGGCGCGGAGCGGACTCAGGGCTCCATGGGCGCATGCGCGTCGCCGCTGGCAGCAACCAGACCTGGGAGCGCAGCCTGGGACTGTCCGGTGGAGATCAACAGACACGCTTCAGCCTCGGCGCCAACCTGGATGAAACCGCCGGGATCGACTGGACCCACGAATCGTTCCCCAGCGATGCCGACCATGATGGTTACCGCAACAAGTCGTTGAGCTTCACCCTCAGCCATGCGCTGAACGATGACCTGGAGGTAGGCCTCAACCTGCTGGATAACCGTGGTCGCACGCGCTATGACAACCCCTTCGGGCGCTACGACTCAAGCTACGACGTCTTCGCCCAGGATCCTTACACCGATTTCAGTGTCAGCAGCGTCAGCGGCTATCTCGATGCGCACATCAATGATTACTGGACGTCGCGAGTAGAGCTGGGGCATAGCGAGAACCGCGACCTCAAGCGCGACAAACTCAGTGACGAACGAAACGTATTCAATACCTACCGGGACTCGCTGAACTGGCAGAACGATCTGCGCCTGGACGAACACAACAGCCTGATCCTCGGCGCTGACTGGTACGAAGACCGGCTCAATACCAGCCCGACGCGATTTGCCGAAGACAGCCGCTGGAACCGGGCAGCCTTCATTCAGCACCGCTTTCGCGGTGACAGTTTCTCCACCGAGCTGGGTCTGCGCCGCGACCAGAACCAGCAATATGGCAGCCAGAACACCTGGAGCGGCACCTTTACCCTGCCGCTCAACCCGGACAATGACTTGCTGCTCTCCTATAGCGAAGGTTTCCGAGCGCCCAACTTCAGCGACCTGTATTACCCCGGCTTCAGCAACCCCGACCTCAAGCCGGAACACTCCAAGAGCTATGAATTGCAGTGGCGTAACCAACTGACGCAAAGCACTCGCCTGGAGACCTCGATCTTCCGCACCGATATCAAGGACGCAATCATTTATGACCGCATAGCCCAACGCCCGGAAAACGTTGGCGCAGCGAGAATCAACGGTTTCGAAGCGGCCCTGAAACAGGAACTGTTCGGCTGGCAGACCAGCATCGGCACCGCGATCATTGATCCGCGCAATCGCAAGGATGGCCATCAACTGCCGCGCCGTGCCCGCCGCACCTTGAATCTGGATCTAGACCGGCAGTTCGACCAATTGGCGCTAGGTGCCAGCTGGCAACTGGTGAGCAAGAGCCGTGAGGACTTGAGCACGAAAAAGCAGGTCCCGATTGGCGGCTACGGCCTGCTCGGACTGCGAAGCAGTTGGGCGATCAATCAGGAAGTGAAGCTGGACCTGAAACTCGACAACATCTTCGACAAGTCCTATAGCCGCGCGCTCTACGAGTACAACGGCAACAACCATGGCTACCGCAGCGAAGGCCGTACCTGGATGCTCGGCGTGACCTGGACACCTGAGCTGTAAGGTCCGCCGCCTTCGCCGACAAGCCGGCTCCTACAGGCCCCCGAGGGCAAGGTCTGCCGGCGAAGGGGCTCAGCGCTCAGGTGCGATCAAGGCACAGAGCCTGGCCGTCGCGGCAATCATCTGCCCGCTGGGCCGCTCCAGGCCCTTGTCCCTTACCAGCAGCAACCGCCCCTGCTGCACCGCCGCGATCTGCGGCCAGGCCTTCCAGGCATCCAGCTGCCCCTGGGCGGTGGCCAGGATCGCCTGCGGATTGCGCTGCAACACCGATTCGATACTGACCTGGGGCGCCGGCAGGTGCTGGTCGGCAAACACGTTGCGCGCGCCGCAGACGCTCAAGGCGTCGCTGATGATCTGCCCACCGCCCACGGTGTACAGCGGCTGGTCCCAGACCTGATAGAACACCGGCAACGCCGGTTCGCGGTGATAGCGGACGCGCAATGCAGCCAGTTGCCCGTTCAACTCGGCGGCCAGCTCGCGGCCGGCCGTCGGGCGACCCAGGCGCTCGCCGATCTCGGCAATCTGCGCGGTCAGTTGCGGGAAGTCATGGGGTTCGGCAACCAGGGTGGGAATCCCCAGGCGCGCCAGCTGATCGCGCTGGGCCGGGCCGACACTGCCCGGCCAGAGCAACAGCAAATCAGGTTTGAGGCTCAGCAGGCGCTCGATATCCAGCTGGCCGTAGCGCCCCACCGAAGGCAGGTCCTTGAGCGGCGCGGGCCGTTCACCGGCATCCAGCACGCCCACCAGCAGCTCGGCGGCGCCTAGCTCTACAACGATTTCCGAGAGCGATGGCGCAAGACTCACCACCCGCTGCGCCGCCAGCGCCGAAACACTGGCCAGCAGGCACAGGACCGCCAGCCAGCGAAGCATCAGCCCAGTTGACGCGGAATGCGATAGAGGTAGAACAGCACCGCCGTGGACACCGCCAGAAGCATCAGCGGCACCGCTTCCAGGCCGACGAACACCGCCAGGGTACCGATCCAGGCCGGCAGCGACGCCGCCAGGAACGCCACCCGCCGGCTGGCCGCAAGGTTGATCCAGGCCGCCGGTTCCTCGGGAGTGTCCAGGGCTTTCTGGGTGGCGATCAGGGCGTGCTTGTAGCCGCCGAAGAAGCGCAGGCTGACGAACATCGATGCCACCCCGGCAATGAAGAACGGCATCGCCAGCACCGGCAGGATGGGCTCGCCCTGGCCGAACAGCGCGTTGATCACGAACAACGGCAACAGGCCCAGGGCCAGGTATTGCCACCAACTGACGGTCAGGCGCCGCTTGACTTGGCCCCGGGTCACGCGCGGTCGACCTCGCCCTGATGCTCGTTGCCCATCATGTGGTCGAGCTTGCTGGCCTTGGTCGCCAGGTAGAGTTTGTTGTGCGGGTTATGGCCGGTGTGCAGCGGTACGCGCTCGGCGACCTGGATCCCCATCTCGGTCAAGGCCTTGACCTTGCGCGGGTTGTTGGTCATCAGGCGCAGGGACTTGACCCCCAGGTGCTCCAGCATCGGCAGGCACATGGCGTAGTCGCGCTGGTCGGCGGCAAAGCCCAGGCGTTCGTTGGCCTCCACGGTGTCGGCGCCACCGTCCTGCAGTTCGTAGGCGCGGATCTTGTTCAAGAGGCCGATACCCCGGCCTTCCTGGCGCAAGTACAGCAACACCCCACGACCTTCGCGGGCAATGGCCTGCAGGGCGGCTTCCAGTTGCGAGCCGCAGTCGCAACGCTGGCTGAACAGTGCATCGCCGGTCAGGCACTCGGAGTGCAGGCGGCCGAGAACCGGAGCGCCGTCGGCGATATCGCCCAGGCTGAGCACCACATGCTCGCGGCCGGTAGCTTCATCGAGAAAACCATGCATGGTGAATTGCGCAAAAGGCGTAGGCAGCTTGCAAGCAGCAACAAAAACGACGGGCACTGTTGTGCTCCTGATCTGTATGAGGACTGGAGATTCGCAGAGGCGGCATTGTAACAGCAGCCTCCACTGGACGCTTAGGCTGAATTATCGGAGATAAAGATCGATAAGTTTGATCAACGCACCGCCGGCTAAGGGCTCCCGTCAAAGGGATAAGGCTGTTTCCAGCGCTCGAAGATCGGCCGCAAACGCCCGGTGCTCACCAGCTGTGCCATGCGCTGGTCGTACAGTTCGCGCATTTCCCGCCCGCGCGGGTTGCTGGCGAACCCCAGGTACAGCGGCAGCTCGGTCAGATGGGTACGCTTGAACTGGCTCGGATCGGAGGCCTGCCCCAGCACGTAGTCGATCTCGGTCTGGGCATCGATGTAATAGTCGGCGCGGCTGTACAGCAGCATCGGCAGGATGCCGATGCGCCGGCGGATCTCGTTGTAGCGACGGATATTGGGCAGGTAGTCCTGGTACTTGTAGCCGCGCACCCAGACCAGTCGGTAACTGGCGATAGTCGCCAGGCTCAACTCGGGGTTGCTGGCCAGTCCCAGGGCGTAGATGTGATCGGTGTCGTAGTTCCAGTGGGGGTAAAGCACACCCGGCGACTCATCACGGTAGGCACCCATGTGGGCGTCCACTTCGCCGCGCTGTACCAGCCCGACCGAACGGGTATAGGGCACGCTGCAACGTTCGATGGTCACACCCTGCGGCTCGAAGACTTCGCGCAGGATGTCCCAGCCCAGCCCCTCGCCGTTGGCTTCGGTGTAATCGCTCCAGACCTCGCTGGCGATGCGAATGTGCCTGGGCTGCGCCTGCGGCTCCGCGGCCCGGACGCTGCAACAGCTCAAGGCAACCAGCAATACCAGCAGCGCGCGGCACACACCCATGCCTATTTCCTCAGCTGAAGCACCACACCAGCCCTTGCATCGCCAGCCAGGCAAACACCCCGGCGAGGACGTCGTCGAGCATGATGCCGACGCCGCCATGCACATGCCGGTCGATCCAGCGAATCGGCCAGGGCTTGAGAATGTCGAAGAAGCGGAACATCAGGAAACCTGCCAGCAGCCAGTACCAGCCTTCGGGCACCAGCCACAGGGTGATCCACATGCCGACCATTTCATCCCAGACGATGCCTTCGTGGTCATGCACCCGCAGATCGTCGGCCACCTTGCCGCACAGCCAGAAGCCGAACAGCATGGTGATGCCGAGCATCAGCCAGTAGCCCCAGTCCGGCAACATCTGCCACAGCGGGATAAAGGGTAGCGCAACCAGCGAACCCCAGGTGCCCGGCGCCTTGGGCAAGGTGCCGGAACCAAAGCCGAAGGCCAGGAAATGCCAGGGGTTGCGCCACACCGACGGCGGTACGAACTCCGCCGGGACCTGTTTGGGATGATCTGTCACTGTGTCTCCGGAAAGTGTTGATAACCCCGGGTGCCGGGGGTGATGTCCTGCCCATCGGCATCCAGCAGGGTCACCCCCTGCCCGGCCACCACTCGCCCGACCACCCGCACTGGCCAGCCGGCCGTCAGTAGCGGCGCCAGTTCGGCCGGTGGCAGGGTGAAGGCCAGGACGTAGTCGTCACCGCCACTCAGGGCCGCGGCGCGAGCGCCCTGCTGGCCGAGAAAGCCCAGCAGCGCCGGCGACAGCGGCAGCTTCTCGACCTCGACCTGCAAACCAACCGCCGAGGCCGTGGCGATATGGCCGCAGTCGGCCAGCAAGCCATCGGAGATGTCCAGCGCCGCTGTGGCCTTGCCCCGCAGCGCCTGGCCCAGGGCCAGTTGCGGTTGCGGCGACCAGTAATGGGCCAGCAGTGGCTCAGCCAGCGCCGGCTCGGCGCTGCGCTGGCCCAGAACCAGCGGCAAGGCGCCGGCGGCGTTGCCCAGGTCACCGCCGACGCACAGCAGATCGCCTGCCCGAGCACCGCTGCGGGTCAGGGCCAGGCCGGCAGGTACCCGGCCGAATACCGTCAGGGTCAGGGTCAAGGGGCCGCGGGTGGTATCGCCACCGATCAGGCGCACCCCGCAGTTCTGCGCCATGGCATTCAAGCCTTGGGCATAGGCCTGCAGCCAATCGGTGCTTACCGTCGGCAGGGTCAGGGCAAGGGTAAAGGCCAGTGGCGTGGCGCCCATGGCGGCCAGGTCGCTGACAGCCACCGCCAGGGAGCGTTGGCCAAGAAGAAAGGGCTCGCAGGGATCGGCGAAATGCACACCGGCCACCAGGGTGTCGGTGGAAATCGCCAACTGCTCGCCAGGGGCAACTGCCAGCAAGGCGCAGTCGTCGCCGATCCCCAGGGCAACACCCTCGCCGCCCTGCGCACAAGGCGCGGCAGCGAAGAAGTTACGGATCAGCTCAAACTCGCCCATGGCAGCTGCAAGCGCGGTTCAGCGCTTGAACGCCTTCACTTCAGCTTCGCGCAGGCGTGGGGCCAGCTTGTCGAGTACGCCATTGACGAACTTGTGGCCATCGGTGGAACCGAAGACCTTGGCCAGTTCGATACCTTCGTTGATCACAACGCGGTACGGCACGTCGACGCGCTTGAGCAGTTCCCAGGTGGACAGGCGCAGAACCGCCAGCTCCACAGGGTCCAGCTCATCGATGGCCAGGTCCAGGCAAGGCACGAGCGCGGTGTCGATCTCGTTCTTGTTGGCCGGAACCCCGTGCAGGATTTCACGGAAGTAGGCGCCATCGATGTCAGTGAAATCGTTGTCGACCCGGAACTGCGCTTCGATCTCGTTCAGCGAATGCTTGGCCATGTGCCATTGATACAGCGCCTGGGTCGCGAGCTGACGGGCTTCGCGACGCTTGGCGCTCTTGGATGGCTTGCCGGCATTGGCAGGCTTGGGATCGCGCGGGTTGAAACGATCGCTATCGTCGCTAATCACTTGGCCTCCAACTGCGCCAGCAGGCTGACCATTTCCAGGGCGGACAGGGCAGCTTCAGCACCTTTGTTGCCGGCCTTGGTGCCGGAACGCTCGATGGCTTGTTCGATCGAGTCAACGGTCAGCACGCCGAAGGCCACTGGCACGCCGAACTCCATGGACACCTGGGCCAGGCCCTTGGTGCACTCGCCAGCCACGTATTCGAAGTGCGGAGTACCGCCACGAATGACCGCGCCCAGGGCGACGATTGCCGCGAACTCACCCTTTTGTGCCACTTTCTGTGCAACCAACGGAATTTCGAAGGCGCCAGGAGCACGGATGATGGTGATGTCGCTTTCGCTCACGCCGTGGCGAACCAGGGCGTCAACCGCGCCGCTGACCAGGCTTTCGACGACGAAGCTGTTGAAACGGCCGACCACCAGGGCATAGCGGCCTTTAGGGGCGATGAAGGTACCTTCGATGGTCTTCAGGGTCATTCGACAAATCTCTTAAAGAGCCAGAGCGTGTCTAGTACACGCTCTTCAGTGATATTTGAACCGCGAATAGGCTGCCGGAAACAGGCGGCTTTTATTCGGAGGGCACGTATTCTACAACTTCCAGGTCGAAACCGGATATCGCATTAAACTTCATCGGCGCACTCATCAGGCGCATTTTGCGTACGCCCAGGTCGCGCAGGATCTGCGAACCGGCACCGACGATGCTGTAGGTGGTGGGCTTCTTCGCCGGCTGGTGCTCCGCGGTTTCACGGATATGTGCCAGCAGCACGTCGCCATCCAGCGGGTGCCCGAGCAACAGCACCACGCCACTGCCGGCCTCGGCCACCGTGGCCATGGCCGCCCGCAGGCTCCAGCGGCCCGGTTGCTTGACCATCAGCAGGTCGCGCAGCGGATCCATGTTGTGCACCCGTACCAGGGTCGGCTCTTCAGCGCAGATCTCGCCCAGGGTCAGGGCCATGTGCACGTCGCCTTCCACGGAATCACGATAGGTCACCAGGTTGAACTGGCCCAGTTCGCTATCCAGCGGCTGCTCGGCAATCCGCTGAACGGTACGTTCGTGGATCATCCGGTAGTGGATCAGGTCGGCAATGGTGCCGATCTTGATGTTGTGCTCGGCGGCGAAGGCTTCCAGTTCGGTGCGACGGGACATGGTGCCGTCGTCGTTCATCACTTCGCAGATCACCCCGCTGGGCTCGAAACCGGCCATGCGCGCCAGGTCGCAGGCGGCCTCGGTGTGGCCAGCGCGGGCCAGGGTGCCGCCGGGCTGGGCCATCAGCGGGAAGATGTGGCCCGGGCTGACGATGTCCTCGGCCTTGGCGTCCTTGGCAGCGGCGGCCTGCACGGTACGGGCGCGGTCAGCGGCGGAGATGCCGGTGGTCACGCCTTCGGTGGCCTCGATGGAGACGGTGAACTTGGTGCCAAACCCCGAACCGTTGCGCGGCGCCATCAGCGGCAGCTTGAGCAGCTCGCAGCGCTCGCGGCTCATGGGCATGCAGATCAGGCCGCGGGCGTGCTTGGCCATGAAGTTGATGTGTTCGGCCTTGCAGCACTCGGCGGCCATGATCAGGTCGCCTTCGTTCTCGCGGTCTTCGTCATCCATGAGGATGACCATCTTGCCTTGGCGGATGTCTTCAACCAGTTCTTCGATGCTGTTGAGCGCCACTCGGCACCCCCTTGAGTCAGGATTTGAGATAGCCGTTAGCGGCCAGAAAACTTTCGGTAATGGTGCCGCCCGTGGCCTCGGCCGCCTTGTCGCCCAGCAGCAGGCGCTCCAGGTAGCGCGCCAGCAGGTCCACCTCAAGGTTGACCTGCCGACCCGGCCGGTAGTCGGCCATGATGGTTTCCGCCAGGGTGTGGGGAACGATGGTCAGCTCGAACTCGGCGCCATTGACCGCGTTGACCGTCAGGCTGGTGCCGTCGACGGTGATCGAGCCTTTATGGGCGATGTACTTGGCCAGCTCTTTCGGTGCGCGGATGCGGAACTGGATGGCCCGGGCATTTTCTTCCCGCGCCACCACTTCACCGACGCCGTCGACATGGCCACTGACCAGGTGACCGCCCAGGCGGGTGGTCGGGGTCAGGGCTTTCTCCAGGTTCACCCGGCTGCCGGCCTTCAACTGATGAAAAGCGGTGCAGTCCAGGGTTTCACGGCTGACATCGGCCCAGAAACCATCGCCAGGCAGTTCAACAGCGGTCAGGCAGACGCCGTTCACCGCGATGCTGTCGCCCAGTTTGACGTCGGCCAGATCAAGCTTGCCGGTTTCTACATAGACCCGCACATCTCCGCCTTTTGGGGTCAATGCGCGAATGCTGCCGATGGATTCGATGATGCCGGTGAACATGGAGTCCTCCTCGAGAACAGGGCCGCCGGGTAGGCGAAAGTCGGGAATTATACGCTCGCTGGCGGGGCCGGGATGGCAGTGACTCGCCAGTCATCGCCCACCGCACGCATTTCTATGATCTTCAGCAATGGCGCCTGGCTCATCTGCGCCAGCGGCCAGTCCAGCAACGGCCGCGCAGAGGAACCGAGGAACTTGCCGGCGACGAATATCTGGTACTCGTCCACCAGGCCCTGCTGGGCAAAGGCCCCGGCTAGGCGTGGGCCGGCTTCCACCAGCACTTCGTTGACCCCACGGGCCGCCAGCTCCAACAGCAGGCGACGCAGATCCACCTGGCCATCGGGGCCGGGAACAATCAGGCATTCCGGGCCGTTGGCGTATTGCTCTTCCACCGCCGCACAAGTGGCAACCAACGCTGGGCCGGCCTTGAAGAATGGCGCATCCAGAGGCACCCGCAGGCGGCCGTCGATCAGCACCCGCAACGGCGGCCGGCTCATGGCCAGGGCGGTCTGCTCGGCATCCAGGCCCAGTTCGGCGGCGCGCACGGTCAGCCGCGCGTCGTCCGCCAGCACTGTGTCGGCGCCGGTCAGTACCACGCTGGACTCGGCCCGCAGGCGCTGCACTGCAGAGCGCGCCGCAGGGCCAGTGATCCACTGGCTCTCGCCACTGGCCATGGCGGTGCGGCCATCCAGGCTCATGGCCAGCTTGACCCGCACATAAGGCAAGCCGTGCTCCATGCGTTTCAGAAAGCCTTTATTGATCGCCCGCGCCTCGCCTTCCAGCACACCGCCATGGGTGTCGATGCCGGCCTGGGCCAGGCGCTGCAAGCCACGGCCGGCCACTTCCGGGTTGGGGTCCTGCATGGCCGCGACCACCCGTGCCACACCGGCATTCACCAGGGCGTCGGCGCAGGGCGGCGTACGCCCGTGATGGCTGCAGGGTTCGAGGGTCACATAGGCGGTGGCGCCACGGGCCAGTTCACCGGCCGCGCGCAGGGCATGCACCTCGGCATGGGGCTCGCCGGCCCGCACGTGCCAGCCCTCGCCCACTACCTGGCCGTCGCGCACGATGACGCAGCCGACACGTGGGTTGGGATGGGTGGAGTAGCGACCCTTGCGCGCCAGTTCCAGAGCACGGGCCATGTAGTGGGCGTCGAGGACCGCTTGCTCGGCAGGCTGGCTCATTGCTTGGCCGGCTCACGGGCGAGACGGTCGATCTCTTCGCGGAATTCGTTGAGGTCCTGGAAACGGCGATAGACCGAGGCGAAGCGGATGTAGGCGACTTCATCGAGTTTTTGCAGCTCGGTCATCACCAGCTCACCCACGACCAGCGACTTGACCTCGCGCTCGCCGGTGGCGCGCAGCTTGTGCTTGATGTGCACCAGCGCCGCCTCCAGACGCTCGACACTCACCGGGCGTTTTTCCAGGGCGCGCTGCATACCGGCGCGCAGTTTTTCTTCGTCGAAGGGCTGACGGCTGCCGTCAGTCTTGATCAGGCGCGGCATCACCAGTTCGGCGGTTTCGAAGGTGGTGAAACGTTCACCACAGGCGAGGCATTCACGCCGGCGGCGCACCTGTTCGCCCTCGGCGACCAGACGCGAGTCGATGACCTTGGTGTCGTTGGCACCGCAGAAGGGACAGTGCATGGTGGCAGGCAACAAAAAAAGGGAGGGCCATGGTAGCGCATCCCACTGGCAAGACAAGCCATAGCCTTTACGGTATACAGACCGACTATTATGTTTCGCACACGGAAATTCGCCTTGTTGGAGCTTCAGATGCCGCTCAGACCGCTCGTTCTGCTCAGTCTTGTCAGCCTGTTGGTCGCTTGCAGCAGCGATGCGCCAAAAACCGCGGCCCCCTCCACTTCACAGCAGCAGGCGGTGAAAAAAAATCAGGAACCGGCCGATCCAGGCCCCTTGCCGGCCTACCAGCGCGAGTTGAGTGGCACCCTCGAGGGCGTACCGGCCGGCGCCGACGTCGAGCTGGCCCTGCTGGTGATCGATGAGCGCGGCCGTCCGCAACGCCTGCTGGCCAGCAGCAACCTGAGCGGCACCAGCCAGGCCCTGCCGTTCCGCCTGCGCTTTGCCACCGAAGCCTTTCCGGCCGGCGCCCGGGTCGAACTGCGCGGCCGCGCCAGCCAGTCCGGCCAATTGATCCTGCACCTGCCGGCCCAACGCATCGACCAACCCACCAGCCAGGCCCTGGGCCAACTGCAATTTGTCAAAGCCCCATGAATGTCCCGCTCGACCTGCAAGCTGCCCTCAGCGAACTGCTGGGGGACGCGCGACTGGTAGCCTGCGAGCTGCCCGATACCACGCTGAAACTCTGGCTGATCGACGCCGACAACATGGACCGCGCCTTCACCCCGGAAGAAACCCGGCGCATCCTCCACGAGCCGCCCTACTGGAGCTTCTGCTGGGCCAGCGGCCTGGCCCTGGCGCGCTACCTGGCCGAGCAGCCGCATTGGGTCGCGGGCAAGCGGGTGCTGGATTTCGGTGCCGGTTCCGGCGTGGCGGCGATTGCCGCGGCCAAGGCCGGGGCCCGGGAAGTGGTGGCCTGTGACCTTGACCCGCTGGCCATTGCCGCCTGCCGGGCGAATGCCCGACTCAATGGCGTCGAGCTGAGCTATTCCATGGATTTCTTCGCCGAGGCCGACCGCTTCGACCTGATCCTGGTGGCGGACGTGCTCTACGACCGGGCCAACCTGCCGCTGTTGGACCAGTTCCTCAGCCGTGGCCGCCAGGCCCTGGTGGCGGATTCCCGCGTACGGGACTTCCAGCACCCGCTCTATCAGCGCCTGGAAATGCTCAATGCCCTCACCCTGCCCGACCTGGCCGAACCCTGGGAATTTCGCAACGTGAGCCTCTATCACGCACAGCGGCGATAGCGATTTTCAGCCTCCCGGCCAGCCTTTATAGTGGTTCCATTCCCGCTTATTCGAGATACCCCATGAGTCAGGAAACGCCCTACATCTTCGACGCCCGCACCGCTGATTTCGACCAGTCGGTGATCGAGAACTCCTTTCACAAGCCGGTCCTGGTGGACTTCTGGGCCGAGTGGTGTGCGCCCTGCAAGGCGCTGATGCCGATGCTGCAGCAAATTGCCGAGAGCTATCAGGGCGAACTGCTGCTGGCCAAGGTCAACTGCGACATCGAGCAGGACATCGTCGCCCGCTTTGGCATCCGCAGCCTGCCCACCGTGGTGCTGTTCAAGGACGGCCAGCCCGTAGACGGCTTTGCCGGTGCGCAACCGGAATCCGCGGTGCGGGCCATGCTCGAACCCCATGTGCAGATGCCGCCACCGCCGGCCGCCGATCCGCTGGAACAGGCCGAAGCCCTGTTTGCCGAAGGTCGTATCGGCGATGCCGAGGCCCTGCTCAAGGTGCTGCTGGGCGAAGACAACAGCAACGCCAAGGCGCTGATCCTCTACGCCCGCTGCCTGGCCGAGCGTGGCGAGCTGGGTGAAGCCCAGACCGTGCTCGACGCGGTCAAGAGCGATGAGCACAAGGCGGCCCTGGCCGGAGCCAAGGCGCAGATCACCTTCCTCAAGCAGGCCGCGGACCTGCCGGACGCCGCCGAGCTCAAGGCGCGCCTGGCCAAGGACCCGCAGGACGATGAAGCGCTGTACCAACTGGCGATCCAGCAACTGGCGCGCCAGCAATATGAAGCGGCGCTCGAAGCCCTGCTCAAGCTGTTCATGCGCAACCGCAGCTACAACGAAGGCATCGCCCACAAGACCCTGCTGCAAGTCTTCGACCTGCTGGGCAACGACCACCCGCTGGTGACCGCCTACCGCCGCAAGCTGTTCGCCGCCCTGTACTGAGCCGGCTGGTGCAGGAGCTGGCTTGCCAGCGAAAGCGTTCTGACAGGCCGAACGCGTTCGCCAGCAAGCGGGCTCCTGCAGGGTCATTGCACCCAGCTGTAGATCGGCGTATCGGCGCCGCTCACCACCTTGACCTCGGCGCAGTGGCGCAAGCGCACCAACAAGCGCTTGCCTGCCGCAGCGCTACCGGCCAGCCCTTCCAGTTGCTCCAGCAACTCCGGCCCGCTGAGCTGCCCGGCCTTGCGCAGCAACTCCTTGGTGGTCTGCCACAGGGCATCGTCCTGGCTGGCCGGCTTCGCCGCCACCGCGACGCTCTCGGGCTTGGCCGCCTGCAACTGCGCACCCAGTTGCGCCCAGTCGCCTTCGTCCAGTTCCAGGGTCAAATCCACCGGCCAGTCGCCGATGCTTCCACGAATCCGCAACATTGCTGTGCTCCTGAGTTTTTCTGACGAGCATGCTCCCACGCGTCTTGCGCAACGCCAAGCGGACGGTCAAACTCAGCAGCCGATTGTTATAAGATCACATAACATTTATTTCATCTTCGCTCCGGAGACTTGCTATGCGCCGTCTGCTACTCGCCCTGCCGTTCGCCCTGTTGCCACTGGCCGCCGCCCAGGCCGCGCAAGCCCATGATCACGAGCATGAACATGGCAGCCTCGGCGCCCACGAACATGGAGTCGGCCGTTTGAACGCAGTGCTCGACGGCCAGACCCTGGAACTGGAGCTGGAGAGCCCGGCAATGAACCTGGTGGGCTTCGAACACGCTCCGAGCACCGACGCCGACAAGGCCAAGGTGGCTGCCGCCCGCACCCAGCTGGAACAGCCGCTGGTACTGTTCAGCCTGCCCAAGGCGGCGGCGTGCGTGGTGGCCAAGCAGGAGCTGGAGAGCCCGTTGTTCGGCGACAAGCCCGATGCCGATGATCACGATGACGACGACCACGACGAAGATGCCAAGGACACCGCTGGCCACGAGCATCACCATGAGCACAGCGAGATCCACGCCCACTACCAGTTCACCTGCGCCAAGCCGGATGCCCTGAAGACCCTCGATCTGGGGCAGGTCTTCAAGACCTTCCCCGCCACCCAGAAAATTCAGGTACAACTCATTTCGCCGAATGGCCAGCAGGGCGTCGAAGCCAGCGCCACGGCGGCAACCCTGAAGTTCTGAGCGCCACCCCTGTAGCCGCTGCCTTCGGCGGCTACAACACTCATCCGATGATCGACCCGACATGACCCAAGCACTTATCGAACTGTCCAACCTGGGCTTCAACTGGCCCGGTCATCCACCGTTACTGGACATCCCGGACTTTCGCCTGGAAGTCGGCGAAACCCTGTTCCTCAAGGGCCCCAGCGGCAGCGGCAAGACCACCCTACTGGGCCTGCTGGGCGGCGTGCAGAAACCCAACCAGGGCAGCATTCGCCTGCTGGGCCAGGAGCTGACCGAGCTTTCGGCCGGCGCCCGCGACCGCTTTCGCGTCGATCACACCGGCTACATCTTCCAGCAGTTCAACCTGCTGCCGTTTCTCTCGGTACGCGAGAACGTCGAGCTGCCCTGCCACTTCTCCAAGCTACGGGCCGGCCGCGCCGCACAGCGCCATGGCAGCGTCGACCAGGCCGCAGCCACCCTGCTGGCCCACCTGGGGCTGAAGGACCCGGAGCTGCTCGGCCGCCGCGCCGATTCGCTATCCATCGGCCAGCAGCAGCGGGTCGCTGCGGCCCGGGCGCTGATCGGCCAGCCGGAACTGGTGATTGCCGACGAACCGACTTCGGCGCTGGACCACGACGCCCGGGAAGCCTTCCTCCAATTGCTGTTCGCCGAATGCCGTGAAGCCGGGGCCAGCCTGCTGTTCGTCAGCCACGACCAGAGCCTGGCAGCGCTGTTCGATCGCAACCTGTCGCTGGCCGAACTCAATCGCGCCGCCAAGCCTGCAGAGGTCTGAGATGTATCTGTTCCGTCTAGCCATGGCCAGCCTGGCTAACCGTCGCTTCACCGCGATCCTCACGGCCTTCGCCATTGCCCTCTCGGTCTGCCTGCTGCTGGCGGTGGAGCGGGTGCGCACCGAAGCCCGGGCCAGTTTCGCCAGCACCATCAGCGGCACCGACCTGATCGTCGGCGCCCGTTCCGGTTCGGTGAACCTGCTGCTGTACTCGGTATTCCGCATCGGCAACGCCACCAACAACATCCGCTGGGACAGCTTCGAGCACTTCGCCAGCAACCCCAAGGTGAAGTGGGCGATCCCGATTTCCCTGGGCGACTCCCACCGCGGCTACCGGGTGATGGGCACCACCGACGCCTACTTCCAGCACTACCAGTACGGCCACCAGCAGAACCTGCAACTGGCGGTGGGCCGGGCCTTCGCCAGCGACCCCTTCGAAGTGGTGCTGGGGGCCGAAGTCGCCGATGCCTTGCACTACAAGCTGGGGGACAAGCTGGTACTGGCCCATGGCGTGGCGGCCATCAGCCTGGTCAAGCACGACGACAAGCCCTTCACCGTGGTCGGCATCCTCAAGCGCACCGGCACTCCGGTGGACCGCACCCTGCACATCAGCCTGGGCGGCATGGAGGCGATCCACATCGACTGGCACAACGGCGTGCCGGCCCGTGGCGAGGGGCGCATCAGCGCCGACCAGGCGCGCAACATGGACCTGACGCCCCAGGCCATCACCGCCTTCATGCTGGGCCTCAACAGCAAGATCTCGACCTTCGCCCTGCAACGGGAGATCAACGAATTCCGCGGCGAGCCGATGCTGGCGATCCTGCCCGGCGTGGCCCTGCAGGAACTCTGGAGCCTGATGGGCACCGCCGAGAAAGCCTTGTTCGTGGTGTCGCTGTTTGTGGTCCTGACCGGCCTGATCGGCATGCTCACGGCGATCCTCACCAGCCTCAATGAACGCCGGCGGGAGATGGCCATCCTGCGCTCGGTGGGCGCGCGCCCCTGGCACATTGCGACCCTGCTGATCTTCGAAGCCTTCGCCCTGGCGCTGTTCGGGGTGCTGGCCGGGCTTGGCCTGCTGTACCTGGGCATCGCCCTGGCCCAGGGCTACGTGCAGTCGAATTACGGCCTGTACCTGCCACTGTCCTGGCCCAGCCAGTATGAGTGGACGCTGCTGGGCGGTATTCTGATCGCCGCGCTGCTGATGGGCAGCGTGCCGGCCTGGCGCGCCTACCGGCAATCCCTGGCCGATGGCCTGTCGATTCGTTTATGAGCCCTGGTTTATGAAGACCCAACGCTTGCTGCGCTCTCTGCTTGCCCTGTCGCTGCTGTTCAGCTCACCGCTGTGGGCGGCGGGGGCTCCGAAAGACCTGACCTGGTCGGAAATGATCCCGCCGGACGCGCCGCCGGAAGTGCCGAACATGAAGCCGCTGCACGACCTGTCGCAGATGAGCGATGCGCTGTCCGCCGAATCGGCCCCCGCTGCCAAGCAGGACCTGCCCAATGCCCCGGTGGTGAAGAGCCTCGACGGCCAATCGGTGCGCCTGCCCGGCTACATCGTGCCCCTGGAAGTGAGCGAGGAAGGACGTACCACAGACTTCCTGCTGGTGCCCTACTTCGGCGCCTGCATCCACGTACCGCCACCGCCGTCGAACCAGATCGTCCACGTCACCAGCGAAGTCGGGGTGAAACTCGATGAGCTGTACCAGCCGTACTGGATCGAAGGCGACATGCAGGTCAAGCCCTCCACCAGCGAGCTGGCGGATGCCGGCTACCAGATGGCGGCGCAGAAGATCTACGTCTACGAGTTGCCGGAGTAAAAGAGTGCGGGTGGGCGACGCCCGGGGAACGTCAAAAGAGTGCGGGGCAAAAGAATAGTTCACCCCGCCAACCGGGGTTTGCCATTTCATTGAGCTGAGTCAAGGCGGTCAACTTGACGATCCTTACCATTGGACATAGCCAATCTGAATCGTCCTTTGGAGCTCCCATGCACAAGTCTCTGCTTAGCGCCTCCCTGATCGCGCTCGCACTCGCCGCCCCGATTGCCAACGCCCACGAAGCTGGTGACATCATCGTTCGTGCCGGTGCGATTACCGTCAAACCCAAAGCCAACAGCTCCGACGTCAAGGTCGACAGCGGCCCACTGGCTGGCGCCAACCTGGGCGGCAAGGCGACCATGGACAGCGACACTCAGCTGGGCTTGAACTTCGCCTACATGCTGACCAACAACATCGGTATCGAGTTGCTGGCCGCCACCCCGTTCGAACACGACGTGAAGATCCGCAACACGTCCCTGGCTCCGGCCAACGGCAAGCTGGGTACTCTCAAGCACCTGCCACCGACCCTGAGCGTGGTGTACTACCCGCTGGACCACAAGTCGGTGTTCCAACCCTACGTCGGTGCCGGTATCAACTACACCTGGATCTACGACGAGCACGTCGGCAGCCGCGCCCAGTCCGAAGGTTTCGACAACTTCCGCGCCAAGAACTCCTGGGGCCTGGCCTGGCAGATCGGTGCCGACTACATGCTGACCGACAACATCATGATCAACGCCCAGGCACGCTACATCGACATCGATACCCGCGCCTACGTGGACAACAACGCCCTGGCCGCCGGCACTCGTGCCAAGGTCAATGTGGACGTCGACCCATGGGTCTACATGGTGGGCCTGGGTTACAAGTTCTAAACCCGCCAGCAATAAAAAAGGCGCCTTGCAAGGCGCCTTTTTCATGTGCGTGTTTTCCCTCAGCGCCCCATCAGGCGGGCGAGGCCGACGCTCATCGGGGTCGGCTCGGGGAACTTGAAGCGCTGCAGCAGGCGCTGGTTGCCAGCCCGCGAATGGCGGATATCGCCCGCCCGAGCCGGGCCGTAGCTGATGGGTGGCAAGGCACCCACCACCTCGGCCAGGGCCGCGAGCATCTGCTTGAGGGTCGTGGCCTGGTTCAAGCCAACGTTGACCGCTCCCACTTCCAACTGCGGCGCCTCGATGGCCTGCACCAGCACCTGAACCAGATCGCCGACGTAGACGAAATCCCGGGTCTGCTCGCCATCGCCGAACACGGTGATCGGCAAGCCTTGCTGGGCCCGTTCGCTGAAGATGCTGATCACCCCGGAATAGGGCGAAGACGGATCCTGGCGCGGGCCGAAGATGTTGAAGAAGCGAAAGATCGCCGGTTCCAGCCCGTGCTGGCGCCGGTAGAAATCCAGGTAGTGCTCGCTGGCCAGCTTGTCCGAGGCATAAGGGGTCAGCGGCGCCTTGGCCGTGTCCTCGTCGATGGACTGGCCTTCCCCGTTGTTGCCATACACCGCGGCGCTGGAAGCGAACAGCACTCGCTTGACGCCGTGCTCACGCATGGCCTCACAGACATTCAGGGTACCGATGAAATTGCTCTGGTGGGTCTGCACCGGGTCGTCCACCGAGGCCTGCACCGAAGCCACCGCTGCCAGGTGCGCCACAGCGCAGCAGCCTTGCATGGCCTGGCTGACCAGCGACGCATCGGCCACATTGCCCTCGATCAGCTCGACCCGCGGATCAGCCAGCGGCAGGTTGCTCGGTTTGCCGGTGGACAAGTCGTCCAGCACCCGCACCGCGTAGCCCTTGGCGAGCAGGGCATCGGCCAGGTGCGAGCCAATGAAACCGGCACCGCCGGTGATCAATACGAGGCCTTCAGCCATGACGATAAAACCTATCCAGTAAAGCCGGGAGCGCGGCACGCCAGGCGCGCGGCTTGATCCCGAAGGTATGAAGGATTTTCTTGCAGGCCAGTACTGCGTGCTGCGGTTCCTCGGCGGCATCGGCGCTGGCGGCATGGGCCTGGGCGGTCGGCGCCTCGATGGCCAGCGGGTGCAATTGCCGGGCTTCGGTCAGCACCGCCTGCCCCAGGGCCAGGGGCGTGGTCGCTTCCTGGCCGGCATAGTGGTAGGTGCCCCAAAGCGGCGCGGCGCAATCGAGCTGCTTGAGCACCGAGATGATCACCCGCGCGGCATCGTCCACCGGAGTCGGATTACCCCGCCGGTCGTCGGCCATCAACAGTTCGTCCGGGGATTCGGCCCGGGCCAGGAAACGCCCGAGAATACCGTCCGGGCTGTCATCCAGCAGCCAGCCGAAACGCAGCAGCACGTGCTGCGGGCAGGTGGCGCGAACGCTTTGCTCGATCCGCCACAGAGCCTGGCCGCGCAGGCCCAGGGGCACCGGCTCGTCCTTTTCGCTGTAGGCA
The DNA here is from genome assembly GCF_014170225.1 of Pseudomonas sp. UME65. Lineage (NCBI taxonomy): Bacteria > Pseudomonadati > Pseudomonadota > Gammaproteobacteria > Pseudomonadales > Pseudomonadaceae > Pseudomonas > Pseudomonas sp. UME65. Next base: position 22,339 of record NZ_LZZQ01000003.1, read on the forward strand.
GTCGCCCGGGAGCCGTCGAACACCCGGTAGCTCGAAGGTTGCAGGAGGATGATGTTGTGATGCTGGCAAAGCTCTGCCAGGCGCTCGACCGCCCGTTCCTGGCCGCTCAAGCGCGCCTCGCTCACGCTCTCCGCCTGAAACCAGTCGAAGTAGTAAGCCAGGTTGATCAAGGCATCCGGGCGGGTGTCGTCGAGCAGTTGCGTAAGGCTCGCGGCATCCCAGCCGTCTTGCGGCGGACGGGGGGCGAGGAAACCGATGTCTTCCTCCGCACCCAGGCGAATCAGCGCCTGCCCAAGGGCATTTCCGCCGCCCAGTAACATAAGGCGCATTCGCATAGAGTCAGCAGGCCCAGTCTGTTCAGAACGATGGTTGGAGTCGGCCAGTCTCGTGGGGCTGGCCGTCGATAATTGCCGGAATCGTTGCATTTTGCGGGTTTGTGGCGCAAGCGTCACTCAGAAAGTGTCGAGGCCCCATGGAATCAACGGTGCTTGCAAGTTGCCGGATGCGGCCGCATAAATCCATCCATGAACCTTGCCCAATCCGTGAATCCGGTGCTGGACGGCTTCCACCCCGCTGTCAGCGCCTGGTTCAAGCATACCTTTGCCGCTGTGACCCCGGCCCAGGCCCGCGCCTGGCCGCTGATCGCCCAGCGCCGCTCGACCCTGATCGCCGCGCCCACCGGCTCCGGCAAGACCCTGACCGCCTTTCTCGCAGTGATCGATGACCTGGTGCGCCAGGGGCTGGCCGGCGGTGGCCAGCTGCCGGACGCCACCCTGGTGGTGTATGTGTCGCCACTCAAGGCCTTGAGCAATGACATTCAGATCAACCTGCAGCAGCCACTGGCGGGCATCACCGAGCAATTGCGCCGCATGGGCCTGCCGGAACTGTCCATCAGCACCGCGGTGCGCACCGGCGATACTCCGCAGAAAGACCGCAACGCCATGCGCAAGAGCGCGCCGCAGATCCTCGTCACCACCCCGGAATCCCTCTACGTGCTGCTGGGCTCGGATTCCGGCCGCAGGATGCTGGCCAGCACCCGCAGCGTGATCGTCGACGAAATCCACGCCCTGGCCGGCAGCAAGCGCGGCAGCCACCTGGCCCTGAGCCTGGAACGCTTGCAGGCCTTGTGCGCCGAACCCTTGCTGCGCATCGGCCTGTCCGCCACGCAGAAGCCCATCGAAGCCGTGTCGCGCTTTCTGGTGGGCCACGGCCGCCCTTGCGAAATCGTCGATATCGGCCACGCCCGGCCCCGGGACCTGGACATCGAAGTGCCGCCGGTGCCGCTGTCGGCGGTCATGGCCACTGACGTCTGGGAGCTGGTGTACGAGCGCCTCGCCAACCTGGCCAGGGAACACCGCACCACGCTGATATTCGTCAACACCCGGCGCCTGGCCGAGCGCCTGGCCCGCCACCTCAGCGAGCGCCTGGGCAAGCAGGCGGTGGCCGCGCACCACGGCAGCCTGGCCAAGGAGCAGCGCCTGGAAGCCGAGCAGCGGCTCAAGGCCGGCGACCTGCAAGTGCTGATCGCTACCGCTTCCCTGGAGCTGGGGATCGATATCGGTGATGTCGACCTGGTGTGCCAGATCGGCTCGCCGCGCTCGATCTCGGCCTTTCTGCAGCGGGTCGGCCGCTCCGGTCACCAGGTGGGCGGCACGCCCAAGGGCCGGTTGTTCGCCCTGACCCGCGACGACCTGATCGAATGCGCCGCCCTGCTCGACTGCGTGCGCCGGGGCGAACTGGACACTCTACTGATTCCCCATGCCCCCCTGGATGTGCTGGCCCAGCAGATCGTCGCTGAAGTCAGCTGCCAGGAGTGGTCGGAAGCCGCGCTGCTGGACATGCTGCGCCAGGCCGCGCCCTACGCCGACCTGGATCAGGCCCACTACCAGGCGCTGTTGCAGATGCTCGCCGAGGGCTTCAACGGGCGCCAGGGCCTGCGCAGCGCCTACCTGCACCGCGACGCCCTGGCCCGCACCCTGCGCGGGCGCCGAGGCGCCCAACTGACCGCGCTGACCAGCGGCGGGACCATCCCCGACAACGCCGACTACAGCGTGCTGCTGGAGCCCCAGGGGCTGAACATTGGCAGCGTCAACGAAGACTTCGCCGTGGAAAGCATTGCCGGCGACGTGTTCCAGCTGGGCAACACCTCCTATCGCATCCTGCGGGTGGAAACCGGCAAGGTGCGGGTCGAGGATGCCCAGGGCCAGCCGCCGAACATTCCCTTCTGGCTCGGCGAAGCCCCCGGGCGCAGCGCCGAACTCTCCGGTGCCGTGGCGCGCCTGCTGGCCCAACTCGACGAGTTGCTCGGCGCCACGCCCGGCCAGTTGCAAGCGGCCATCCACTGGTTGCACCACGAACTGGGCCTGAACCTGGCCAGCGCCGAGCAACTGGTGGATTACCTGGCACCGGCGCGCCTGGCCCTGGGCGCGCTGCCGTCCCAGGACACGCTGATCATGGAGCGCTTCTTCGACGAGTCCGGCGGCACCCAACTGGTGATCCACAGCCCCTTCGGCAGCCGCATCAACCGCGCCTGGGGCCTGGCCCTGCGCAAGCGTTTCTGCCGCACCTTCAATTTCGAATTGCAGGCGGCCGCCAGCGAGGACGCGATCGTCCTTTCCCTGTCCACCAGCCACAGCTTCGCCCTGGACGAGGTCTGGCGTTACCTGCACAGCAACAGCGCCGAACACATCCTGGTCCAGGCGCTGCTGGACGCACCGCTGTTCGGCGTGCGCTGGCGCTGGAACGCCGGAGTGGCGCTAGCCCTGCCGCGCTACAGCGGCGGGCGCAAAGTGCCGCCGCAGATCCAGCGCATGAAAAGCGAAGACCTGATCGCCAGCGTGTTTCCCGACCAGATCGCCTGCCTGGAAAACCTGGCCGGCGAGCGCGAGATTCCCGACCATCCGCTGGTGGAGCAGACCCTCGACGACTGCCTGCACGAAGCCATGGACAGCGAAGGCTGGTTGAACCTGCTGCGGCGCATGGAACAGGGCCAGGTGCGCCTGCTCAGCCGCGAACTGCCGGCGCCCTCGCCCCTGGCGGCGGAAATCCTCAGCGCCAAGCCCTACACCTTTCTCGATGACGCGCCCCTGGAGGAACGCCGTACCCAGGCGGTGCTGGCCCGGCGCTGGAGCGACCCGCAAGCCACCGACGACCTGGGCGCCCTGGATGCCGAAGCGATTGCCGCGGTGGCCGCCGAAGCCTGGCCAGCCCCGGCCAGTGCCGATGAAATGCACGAAGCGCTGATGAGCCTGGCCTGTATCAGCGAAGCCGAGGCCCAGGCCAACCTCCACTGGCCCGAGTGGCTGCAAGCCCTTTCCAGCCAGGGCCGCGCCTGCCGCTTGCAGGCCGGCCCGGGCGGCGGCTTGTGGCTGGCCCTGGAGCGCATCTGCTGTCTGCGGGCGCTGTACCCTCAGGCCGCCTTGCAACCCGCGCTGCAACCGGTCCCCGGTTTCGACCAGGCCTGGGAGGAACAGCCGGCCCTGGTGGAGCTGATTCGCGCCCGCCTCAGCGGCTTCGCTCCCCTGACCCTGGCGCAGATCGCCGCGCCCCTGGGCCTGCCCGCTTCCAGCATCCACCAGGCGCTGATCCAGCTGGAGAGCGAAGGTTATGTGCTGCGGGGGCGCTTCAGCCCTGGCGGCGATGAAGAACAGTGGTGCGAGCGTCACCTGCTGGCGCGGATCCACCGCTACACGGTGAAGCGCCTGCGCCGGGAAATCGAACCGGTGGCCTTGCAGGATTTCATGCGCTTTCTGTTCGACTGGCAGCACCTGTCGCCGGGTACCCAGGGCCAGGGCAGCGCCATGCTGGCCGAGCTGGTCGCGCAGTTCGAAGGCTACCCCGCAGCGGCCTCGGCCTGGGACAGCGACCTGCTGCCGGCGCGCCTGAAGGATTACTCCGCCAGTTGGCTGGATGACCTGTGCCGCAGCGGCAAGGTGGTCTGGAGCCGGATCAACAGCAGCGGCAAGATCGCCGGCAGCGCCCTGCGCAGCACCCCTATCGTGTTGCTGCCCCGGGCCCGCGTGGCGCTCTGGAACGCCCTGACCTGCCCCATCGACAGCAATGACCTGTCACCCAAGGCGCAGAAGGTTCACGCCGTACTGAGCCAGCTGGGCGCACTGTTTTTCGATGAACTGCTGCAGGAAGCCCACCTGCTGCGCAGCGAACTGGAAACCGTGCTGCAGGAACTGGTAGGCGCCGGATGGGTGAACGCCGACAGCTTCGCCGGGCTGCGGGCCCTGATCACCCCGGCCAGCAAGCGCCAGAACCGCAGCAGTCGACGGGGTCGCGGCGCCTTCGTCGGAGGAATGGACGACGCGGGGCGCTGGGCCTTGTTGCGCCGCGCCGCCAGCGAGGATAGCGCCGCCACCCTGGAGCACGTGGCCATGACCCTGCTACGCCGCTATGGCGTGGTGTTCTGGCGCCTGCTGGAGCGCGAGGCCGACTGGCTGCCCAACTGGCGCGATTTGCTGCGTACCTTCCATCGCCTGGAAGCCCGCGGAGAAATTCGCGGCGGGCGCTTCGTCAGCGGCCTGGCCGGCGAGCAGTTCGCCCTGCCGGAAGCCATACCGCTACTGCGCGAAGTGCGCCGCCGGCCCCATGACGGCAGCCTGATCGCGGTGTGCGGCGTCGACCCGCTGAACCTTGCCGGGACCCTGCTGCCCGGGCCCAAGGTCCCGGCCCTGAGCGGCAACCGCCTGGTGTTCCGCGACGGCCTGCCGGCGGCCGCCGACATCGGCGGCACCCAGCACCTGTGGCTGGAGCTGGAACCCCAGGCCGCCCAGGCCCTGCGCAACAAGCTCATCCGGCACTGACCTCCCCCCGAAGGAGCCGGCTGCCGGCGAAAGGGCCCGTGAGCCCTGAGCCACATCCAGCGGCCTCTTCGCTGGCAAGCCAGCTCCTACCCAGGCAGCAGGCGCCCTTCCAGACAATCCACGCCCACCCTCGTAGGAGCCGGCTTGCCGGCGAAAAGGCCCGTGAGCCCTGCGCCAGATCCAGCGGCCCTTACGCTGGCCGTCGTTGCGCAATCATTGCGGGCGTGGGGATTCGGGGAGCAGCAGCGCCGAGTCGTCCTGTTCCGGTTCGTCTTCATGCACCCGCCGCGCCGGTAGCACCACCGGCTGTGGATAAGTCTGGGCGAAATGCACCCAGGGGGAGTTATCCACAAGCTTTTTCAGACGCTGGTTGAAGGCCCGGCTCACCGCGTACTGGCCGCCGGACACCGTGCGGAACTGGGCCGTCAGCACCACGCCGTTGAGGTCCATCTTGTCCACCCCGAACACGTCCAGGCCGCCTTGCAGGTTGTAGCGCAGGAAGCTGTCCTCGCTGATGGAGCGCCCGGCTTCGCGGATCAGTTCGATGGCCTTGTCGACGTCGGTGTCGTAGGTGAACTGCACCGAGAAGAAGGCATAGGCGAACTGCCGCGACTGGTTGGTGACCGCCTTGATCTGGCCGAACGGCACCGAATGCACGAAACCCTTGCCGTCGCGCAGGCGCAGGGTGCGGATGGTCAGGCCCTCGACGGTGCCGGCATGGCCGGAGTCGAGCACCACCCAGTCACCAATGGACAGGGTGTCTTCGATGATGATGAACAGGCCGGTGATCACGTCCTGCACCAGTTGCTGGGAGCCGAAACCGATGGCCAGGCCCACCACCCCGGCACCGGCCAGCAGCGGCGCGACGTTGATCCCCAGGTTGGCCATGGTGGTGATCGCGCAGATCACCACCAGGATGATTTTGATCGCATTGCGCAGCAGCGGCAGGATGGTCTTGACCCGGGTACTGGGCTGACGCGCCGAACGCTTGTTGGCCGGTGGCTTGAGGGCCTCCTGGATCGCTGTGTCGAGCACCACCCACAGCAGCCAGGTCACCAGGAAGATCAGGCCGATGCTGCTCAGGGAGTCGCTGATGGCCCGGCCCACGGTATTGCGCTGGGCGAACTCGAACAGCGAGATCCCCCAGATGCGCCCGAGGATCTCGATGAAGGTGATGGCCATGACGATCCGCAGCAGGGCGTGCAACAAGCTCAGGAAACGCTCCTTGTAGGCGCTGCTGCGCTGAATCGTCTGGGCGCTACGGGACTTGAACAGGTGCTGCAGCACGGTGCTGAGGAACACCGTGGCGATCAGCAGCACGGTGGTCAGCAAGGCGCAGCGCAGGGCCTGCTGGCTGTCCTCGCCGGCACCGATCAGGCTCACCGCCGAGACCAGCACCATCAGCAGGATCGGCCAGTACCAGAGCCCGGAAAAGATCCGCAGCGACTCCTGCAACGCCGGCTGTTTCAGACGCTGGGCCAGAGAGCGGTTGCGGATCAGGTGCGCCACCGGCCGGCGCAGGCGGATCACCAGCACCGCGAAGATCAGCGAGGCCAGCAGGCCGGTGAATACCGCCACGCTGCTGGTGATATTGCCCCCCAGCTGGCGGGCGATCTGCGGGCTGGTCAGGGCATCGCTGAGAGCCGCAAGGAAACCGATCAGAAACAGCGGTTTCGGGCAGTAGCCACGGATGATCCGCACCGCGGGCCGCTTGTGCCCGACGTTGAACATCACGATCAGGCACAACAGCACCGAGGTCGAGACGATGCCGCTGCTGGTGGCATAGGCCAGGCACAGGGCCAGCGCCCGCCCCACCGAACCGTTCAGGGAATGGCTGACGTAAAGCGTCAGCGGCAGGCAGACCAAGGCCGGCAAGGTGTAAGGCAGCAGGTATTCCAACAGGCCCTGGCCTCGGGGCCGGGCTTGCAGCCAGGGCCGCTGGCTCAGCCGCCGTACCAGCAGCCCGGCCAGCACCGTGAGCAGGGCGAAGCTGCCCAGCCAGGTGCCGGACAAGGTGAGGAAATCCCCGGCCACGCTCCAGCCCGAACGGTCCGAGGGTTGGTTCACCAGGCGCCCCACTTCGTCCGCCGCGCGGTCGGCCCGCAGGCGCCAGGCGTCGATCAGGTTTTCATTGAGGTCGAGCTTGTCCTGGACATCGTCGATGCTCGAACTGATGGCGCCCAGCAGGCCCCCTTCCACCAGCAGTTCCGGCTTGGCCGGGGCCGCCGCCGGGGCTGTTGCGGCAGTGGCGGCGCAGAGCTCGCTGCTGCCCAGAACGAGCAGCATCCCGAGCAAGATCGCGGTCTTGAAATTCAACACAACGCAGGGCTCCTTCAGCAGGGTCTGTAAGGAACTGATCAGCAAACGCCCGGCAAGTTCGCTTCAGTTGCCCCCGGGGCCGGCGCGCCGGTGAACGACGGGCTCCGGGATCCTTGACCCACAGGCAAATATCTTGTGCCGATAGGGCTATTTTTCCGCACGAGTCAAACCCGGACACTGCGCGCCAATCCCACTTTCACCGGAGTTGCAGTGATGCCCATTGCCCTGCTCGCGCTGACCCTCAGCGCATTCGCCATCGGCACGACCGAGTTCGTTATCGTTGGCCTGCTACCCACCATAGGTACCGACCTCGGGGTCAGCCTGCCGTCCGCCGGCCTGCTGGTCAGCCTCTACGCTCTGGGCGTGGCGATTGGCGCCCCGGTGCTCACCGCCCTCAGCGGCAAGGTGCCGCGCAAGCTGTTGCTGCTGTCGCTGATGGTGCTGTTCACCCTTGGCAACCTGCTGGCCTGGAAGGCACCCGGGTATGAATCCCTGGTGCTGGCACGGATTGTCACGGGCCTGGCCCACGGGGTGTTCTTCTCCATCGGCTCGACCATCGCCACCAGCCTGGTGCCCAAGGAAAAAGCCGCCAGCGCGATCGCCATCATGTTCACCGGGCTCACCGTGGCCCTGGTCACCGGCGTACCCCTGGGCACCTTTATCGGCCAGCATCTGGGCTGGCGCGAAACCTTCCTCGCAGTGTCCGCCCTGGGGGTGATCGCCTTTATCGGCAGCCTGCTGTTCGTGCCGAAGAACATTACCCACCGCCCGCCGGCGTCGCTGCTGCAACAACTGCAGGTGCTCAAGCAACCGCGCCTGCTGCTGGTGTACGCCATGACCGCGGTGGGCTACGGCGGCTCGTTCATCGCCTTCACCTTCCTGGCGCCGATCCTCCAGGACATTTCCGGCTTCAGCGCCGGCACCGTGAGCCTGGTGCTGCTGGTGTACGGCGTGTCGGTGGCGGTGGGCAATATCTGGGGCGGCAAGCTGGCGGACCGGCGCGGACCGATCGGCGCCCTGAAGATCATCTTCGCCCTGCTCGCCGCGGTGCTGCTGATGCTCAGCCTCACCGCCGGCAACCCATGGCTGGCGCTGCTGACCGTGCTGCTGTGGGGCGCGGTGGCGTTTGGCAACGTACCGGGGCTGCAGGTCTATGTGGTACGTCAGGCCGAGCACTACACACCCCAGGCGGTGGACGTGGCGTCCGGCCTGAACATTGCCGCCTTCAACCTGGGGATTGCCGGTGGAGCCTGGCTGGGGGGCTTGATCGTCGCTCACCTGGGGCTGATCCACACCGCCTGGATCGGCGCGCTGGTGGTGCTGGTGGCCCTGGCCCTGACCGTCTTGAGCGGCCACCTGGATCGCCGCAACCCGCTAGCGTTCGCGCCGGCCGGCGGCAGCGTCCGGGCAGTGGCCGGCCACTGAACAGGCCGCAGCCGGGTTACGGTACCCGGCTTGCAGCCGTTGAGGTGGCACCGAAGCGATTGCGATATTCACTGGGCGCCAGCCCGGTGATTTTCCGGAACAGGCTGCGAAAGGTGGCAGGGTCCTGATAACCCACGGTCCAGGCGATGTGATCGATGCTGCCGTTGGTGAACTCCAGCAGTTCCCGGGCCTTGCCCACCCGCAGGTGCTGACAGTACTGGGTCGGCTTGAGGCCGGTGGCCGCCCGGAAGCGCCGCAGCAAGGTGCGCGGCTCAAGCCCCGCCTGCTGCGCCATCACCGGCAGCGAAACATCCACCGCGCCATTGGCCTGCAACCAGTGCTGGAGCTTGAGAATCGCCCCGTCGCCGTGGCTGAGGATCGGTGCGAAATTGCTGCCGCACTGGCTCGCGCTGGCACTGTGTTCCATCACCAGAAAGCGCGCCGTGGCACTGGCGATGCTCGGCCCCAGCAAGCGGTTCACCAGGCGCAGACCAAGCTCGGCCCAGGCCATCAGCCCGGCGCTGGTGATCAGGTCGCCGTCATCGACAATGGGTTTGTCCGCTTCCAGGCGCACCTGTGGGTAACGCTCGGCGAAGGCCTGGGCCGAGGTCCAGTGGGTGGTGGCGCTGCGGCCATCGAGCAGGCCGCTTTCGGCCAGCAGGATCGAGCCCACACAGACCCCGCCCAGGGTGGCTCCGGCGGCGTGTTGCTGGCGCAGCCAGTCCATCAGGGCGGCAGATGACTGATGGCTTGAGAAGCCCGCCAGCGAAGGCGGGATCAATACCGCCAACAAGGCCCCGGGGGCTTCGGCCAGGCTGTCGTGGACCCGCACCGGAGGCAGTTCGCCGCTGGCCTGCCAGTGGCTGACGCGCAACCGCGGCAACTGCGCCTGCGGCTGTTCGCCGGCAATCCGGTTGGCCACCTCGAACAAGTCGCTCAGGCCATGTACCGCCGCCATCTGCACACCGGGATAGAGCAGTACCCCCAATTCGGCGTGCGTGCCTTGAATACCCACTGTCAGTTTTCCCCCGGTTAATGTCGGTGCGGCCAATCCTCGAAGGAACGACCGATGGCGATACTGGCTCCCACGTCAATCACTCACCCGCAGGTATTACCCATGGCCAGACAGGCACTCATCGTAATCGATATCCAGAACGACTACTTCGCCGACGGCAAGTGGCCCCTGATCGGCGTCGACGCTGCAGCGGACAACGCCGCCCGGCTGATCCAGGCATTTCGCCAGAACGCTGAACCTGTGGTGCACATCCGCCACGAATTCACCTCCGACGACGCTCCCTTCTTCACTCCCGGCTCCCCAGGTGCGCAGTTGCACCCCAAGGTCCAGAACCACGCCGATGAGCCGGTGGTGCTCAAGCATTTCGTCAACGCATTCCGCGACACCGAGCTGCAATCGCTGCTCACGCGGCAGGGCATCGAAGAACTGGTGATCGTCGGCAACATGAGCCACATGTGTGTGGAAGGCACTGCCCGGGCCGCTGCCGACCTGGGCTACCCGGTCAAGGTAATCCATGACGCCTGTGCCACTCTCGACCTGGAGTTCGCTGGCCAGCGCGTGCCCGCCGCCCAGGTACAAAGTGCGGTGATGGCGGCCCTGGCGTTCGCCTATGCCAGCGTGCTGTCCACCGAGCAGTTTCTGGCGGCCGGGCAGGCCCCTGCGGCTTGATCACCCGCAAGCGGTGAGCCGTGGCTCACCGCAACTTCATGGCACCAGGCATTTCCCGGATTAAGTTCGCCGCTGTTTACCGAGAGGTTAATAGCGGCAAATGCCAATAGTTGCAGGACCTACAAGTTAACCACAATGCGCACGAATGATTCCTATTAACAAAAAAACACTCCCCGACAACCCGCTCGGACAGCTCTATGGAACAACTAAATAACTCCCCATTAATAAGCAAGCCATTAAATAGCTGACTAATAGTAATCAAGGGTTAATCCGTTATTTCAAAACCTGATTTGAAACATTTGTAAAAATCCATCAAGAGCTGCCCTCGCACATGACTTAGTGCGCTTTCATGAAACGATTTTTTCTATATATCCAATTTTCATAATATTTATAGCAAAGTAAAAAACAGCCCCACCGCCTATACCACCCCCAGCATTCATTGAGCAAGAACAGCCTCCATCAGACTTCTTGCAAGACGTTCAGCGGAGCCGTCCCGGACTAAACACGCACTTTCCCCTGAGGCCATAAAAATGCCTTGCAGGCCACTTCATTCAACTTACTTGCAAAACCCTCGGCCTTGACTAAGTTGATAGCTACTCGCCACTGAAGTGTTCTTCAGCCGCCAGAAGATCAATAAAAACCGTCGAGGAATTCAATAACCAGACGCCCTCCTGCCCTACCCAGCTGACACTGACACGGAATCCAGTCATATCAATCAAGAGGGACGCTTGATGAAGCGCAGCTCGTTGTCTCGTGCCTTTTCACTCAAGGGTGCGGCCGAAAATTACTGGCTCTCGTTATTACTATTCTCGATCCTGGTTATCGCCAGTTTCCTGTTGTTTGAACAGCAGATCCAACAGCTGCTGAGTCACCTGGGCACCTTCCTTCCCACCGATCCCGTACAGCGCCTGAGCCTGGCCCTGTTGCTGGTAACCCTGTTGGCCCTGGACGTGCTGCTACCCGTGCCCTCCAGCCTGGTGGCACTGCTGGCCGTGGCGGCCCTGGGCGCCATTGGCGGCTACCTGGTGATCTTCATCGGCCTGTGCCTGGGGGCCAGCCTTGGCTACTGGCTGGGGGCCGGCTACTTCCGCCTGCTGTCCAATTGGCTGGGGCTCAGGACCTGGCAACCCGGGCAACTGGCCTATCGCCTCAGCACCCTGTCGCTCGTGTGCCTGCGTGGCGTGCCGGTGCTGGCAGAAACCTCGGTGCTGGCCGCCGGCATGCAACGTTATCCGCTGCGCCAGTTTCTCCTGGTCACCACCCTGGCCAACGCCGGGCTGGCCCTGGCCTATGCCGCCATCGGCAGCCTGCTGGTGGAACAGAACGCCCTGCTGGCAACCATTCTCGCCAGCATGGTGCTGCCCGGGCTGTTCCTCGGCACCCGCAGCCTGTTCAAGAGCCGCCTGGCCCAGCCCCGGTACGATCAGGCGCAGTCTCTGGAGGGCCGCTTCCAGGTGAGCTACCACTACCCGGTGCTGTTCACCGATCACATCTTCCAGGCCGACAACCCCTGCCTGCACCAGCAACTGACCCGGCAGAACCCGGGGCGCACCACGGTGCTGGTATTTGTCGATGAACAACTGCTGCTGTGCTCGCCCCAGTTGCCGCTGCAGATCGACCACTACTTCAGCGCCCACGCCGCCGACCTGCATCTGCAGGCCGCACCGATCGCGGTGCCGGCCGGCGAATTGAGCAAGACCCCGGACGTGCTCCAGCAGCTGTACGCGCAGATGCTGGAACACGGCCTGGATCGCCACTGCTATGTGCTGGCCCTGGGCGGCGGCGCAGTGCTGGACGCAGTGGGCTATGCCTGCGCCACCTTCCACCGGGGCATGCGCCTGATCCGCATCCCGTCCACCGTGCTGGCGCAGAACGATGCCGGCATCGGGGTGAAGAATGGCATCAACGCCTTCGCCCAGAAAAACCTGCTGGGGGCCTTCTACCCGGCCACAGCGGTGATCAACGACTTCCAGCTGCTGCTCAGCCTTTCCCACCGGGACCAGATTGCCGGCCTGGCCGAAGCGGTCAAGGTCGCGGTGATCAAGGATGCCGCGTTCTTCCAGTGGATGGAGCAGCAGGCCGAAGCCCTGGCCGGCTTCGAGCACAACGCCAGCCGCTACGCCATTCGCCGCTGCGCCGAACTGCACCTGGGCCATATCACCGGTGCCGGCGATCCGTTCGAACGGGGCAATGGCCGCCCCCTGGACTACGGGCACTGGGCCGCCCACAAGCTGGAGAACCTCAGCCAGCATCGCTTGCGCCACGGTGAAGCGGTGGCCGTGGGCATGGCCCTGGATGCGCTGTATGCCAACGCCAGCGGCCTGCTGTCCGACGCCGACTGCCAGCGCCTGCTGCGACTGCTGGACAGGCTCGGCTTCAACCTCTGCCCGCCGGAACTGAGCCTGCGGGACAACCAGGGGCGTTCGCCGATCCTGGTGGGCCTGGAAGAGTTCCGCCAGCACCTGGGGGGCCAGCTGTCGATCCCGTTGCTCAACCGCCTGGGCCAGTCGGTGGATGTGCACCAGATCGACATGCCGCTGATGGAACAGGCCCTGCTGCGCCTGGCGGGTTTCGGCGGGCCGGATTTCGCCTGGGGCCCGGGGTGCGCGCAATGATCCAATCGTCGCTGACCACCTGGCTGACCCTGGGCCGGGTCTCCAACCTGCCAACGGTATGGACCAATGCCCTGGCCGCCGCGCTGCTGGCCAGCAGCGCTACCACCCTGGCGCCGCCCTCGCCGCTGGTCTGGACCCTGCTGCTGGTGGCGCTCTCGGCGCTGTACCTGGCGGGCATGCTGCTCAACGACCTGATGGACGCCGACTGGGACCAGCAGCACCACAACCCGCGGCCGATCGTTCTCGGCCTGGTCAGCCGCGCCCAGGTCCGCCTGGCCACTGCCGCGCTGCTGCTGCTGGCGGCGCTGGCGGTCCTCGGCCTGAGCCGGATGATTGCCCAGCCCCACTGGCTGCTGGCCAGCGCCGGATTGCTGCTGCTGTTTATCCTTGGCTACAACCTTCTGCACAAGAAATATCCCCACAGCGTCTGGCTGATGGGCGGCTGCCGCTCGGCGTTGTACCTGACCGCCGCCGCCAGCCTGGCCATGCCGCCCCAGCCATTGTGGCTGTGCGCCGCGCTGCTGGGCACCTACATCGCCGGCTTGACCTACCTGGCCCGCCTGGAGCATCGCAACCAGTTGCTCAGCCGCCTGCCGCTGCTGCTCATGCTCAGCCCTCTGCTCCTGGCCGCCTATGCCGGCAACAGCGTGTTCTGGCTGGTCCTGCTGCTGTGGCTGGGCTGGTTGGGCTGGCACTACCAGCGCCACCTGGCCAACCCGCAACAACGGCAGGTCCGCGCCTTCATCGGTGCCGGGCTGGCCGCCCTGCCGCTGTTCGACGCCCTGGTGCTGGCGGTGGCCAACCAGCCCTTGGGCAGCCTGCTGTGTGTGCTGGTGTTCTTTCTGCTTCCCCACCTTCAACGCTGGATCAAGCCGACATGAACATGGACCCCATCGCCCCTGCACCGCCGGCGCTTGCCATTCGCCATGGTGCCTTCGCCGAGCGCCAGCAATTGCTGGAACGGCATCTGGACGACGACAGCCGAAGCTGGTGGCAGCAAGCCCGGGAACAACTGGCCCGGCAGCCCTCGGCCAACACCCTGATGCTGCTCAGCAGTCAGTGTCGGCGCCGCTTGGCCAGCGCACCGCAGGCCCCCAGCCCGGACTGCAACTGCACTCAACTGGCCCGGGCGCTACTGCTGGCCCAGTTGCTGGAGCAGCAGGCCGGCGCCGGGCAACTGGCCCTGTTGCGCCAGCTGTTTCTCTGGGGCGACGACCAGGAAAAGGCTGCCCTGCTCAAGGCCCTGGATGACCTCGACAGCCAGGGGGCCAGCCTCGACCTGGCGCTCCAGGCCGGGCGCACCAACAACCGCGAGGTGTTCGCCGCCATCGCCCTGGACAACCCCTTTGCCGCGCGCCACTACCCGGAACGGGCCTTCCACCAGCTGGTGCTCAAGACCCTGGGCATGGGCCTGGACAGCCGCCACATCCAAGGCCTGGCAGAACGGCGCAGCGTCGACCTCAACCAGTTGGCCCTGGACCTGATGGAAGAACAGCTGGCCGCCGAACGCGAGGTCGCCGACGGCCTGCCCCAGGCCATTGCCTTCGAGCTGTTGAGCCAGGCCCAGCTGCAGCGCCTGCGAGGCCTGTACCAGCAGGGACGATTGCCTGCGCACTGGCGCGACCACTTCCCGGCAGGCGGTTGACCCCCGGCAGCTGAGCCCACGATTTTTCCCGCACTCAAGCAAGGAGCCACCATGGCGAAGTACTTCGACCCGCACATTCATATGGTCAGCCGCACCACCGACGACTACCAGAACATGGCCGCCGCCGGCATCACCGGGGTCATCGAGCCTGCGTTCTGGCAAGGCCAGGCGCGCACCAGCGTCGGCAGCTTCATCGACTACTTCGACACCCTGCTGGGCTGGGAGCGCTTTCGCGCCAGCATGTTCGGCATCCACCATTTCTGCACCATCGGCCTCAACCCCAAGGAAGCCAACGACCTGTCGGTGGCTAACGAAGTGCTGGAGATCCTGCCGCGTTACCTGGTCAAGGACGGCGTGGTAGCGGTAGGGGAAATCGGCTACGACGACATCACCCCGGAAGAAGATCGCTTTCTCGCCGCGCAACTGGAACTGGCCAGACAGTTCAACCTGCCGGTGCTGGTGCACACCCCGCACCGCGACAAGATCGGCGGCACCAAGCGCACCCTGGCGGTGATCCGCGAGGTGGGGATCGCCGAAAACCTGGTGATCATCGACCACCTCAACGAATTGACCCTGCCCCTGGTGCTGGACAGCGACTGCTGGCGCGGGCACTCGATCTACCCCAACACCAAGATGTCGGAACAGCGCATGGTGGCCCTGCTGCAGGAATACGGCAGCGAAAAAATGGTGGTCAACAGCGCTGCCGATTGGGGCATCAGCGACCCGCTCAAAGTGCCCAAGACCGGCCAGGCCATGCTCGCCGCCGGCTTCAGCGAAGCCCAGGTGGAGCAGGTGCTGTTCCACAACCCGGTGGATTTCTTCGCCCAGAGCGGGCAGTTGGACAAGCAACTGGTGAGCACCCCGCTGCCGATCGACCAGCGCCGCCAGTGGCAGGACAACTCGGCCCTGAGGGGCCAGGAACCGGTGGTCAAATGAGTGCCCGGGCCGGCTGGAACGCCGCGCAGATCGGCTACTGCAGCAACGTGCACCCGGCCCGTGACGTGGCCGGCCTGCGGGCGTCGATCCAGGAACATTTCCAGGGCGTGCGGCGTCAGCGTGGGCTGGCGGTGCAGGACAGCGGCCTGTGGATCAGCGCCCAGGCCGCCGCCGAACTACAGGTGCCCGAGGTGCGCGAGGCCTTCATCGAACTGCTGCACGATTGTGGCCTGCGCCTGACCTCGCTCAACGGTTTCCCCTATGGCCAGTTCCATGAAGGCGCAGTTAAGGCCGAGGTCTACCGGCCCACCTGGGCCGAACCCCAGCGCCTGGAATACAGCCTGCAACTGGCGCATCTGCTGGCCGCCGCTCTGCCCCTGGATTGCCAGCAGGGGGTGATTTCCAGCGTGCCCTTCGGTTATGCCGCCACCTGGGACGAGGCCCAGCAGCAACAGGCCGAAACCCACCTGCGGCAACTGACCGCCGAGCTGGCCAGCCTGCATCGCAGCAGCGGCAGGAAGATCCTGGTGTGCCTGGAGATGGAGCCGGATTGCGTGCTGGAAAACACCGATCAGGCCCTGGCCTTTTTCAAGCACTGGCAGGCCACCGATCCCCATCATGGCTACCTGGCGCTGTGCTTCGACGTCTGCCATCAGGCGGTGGTCTTCGAAGACTGCTACCAATCCCTGCAACGGCTGCTGGATGCGCGGGTTCCGGTGGGCAAGATCCAGCTGTCCAACGCCCTGATCTGCCAGTTGCCGTTTGCCGATCGCCCACGCCGCCAGCAGGTACTGCAGGCCCTGGGCAACTTCGCCGAAGCCACCTACCTGCATCAGGTCAAGGCCCGGGATCTGGCCGGGCAGCTACTGGCCTGGGCCGACCTGCCCGGGGCCCTGGACGCCGCCGAACCGGCCCAGGGGCAATGCCCCGAGTTGCGCATTCACTTCCATGTGCCGCTGTTCAGCGAACAGTTTCTACTGGCCGAGCTCAGCGGCAGCCAGCAGGCCTTGCTGCGCACCTTCGACTTTCTCGCCGCGCACCCGAACTTCCAGCCGGTGCTGGAGGTGGAAACCTACAGCTGGAACGTACTGCCCGGTGCGCTGCGCCCGGACAGCGAGCAGGCCTTGCTGCAAGGCATCGCCGCCGAGCTGCAATGGGTCGAGGGCCAACTGCGCCAGCGGCATCTGCTGCGTACCCACTCGTCTGCCCTGGAGGCTCCGGCCCATGCCTTCTGAACGCCCGCGCCAGCCCTTGCTGCTGATCAATGTGGTGGGCCTGACACCCAGCCTGCTGGGGCCGGCCACGCCGCGGATCAACAACCTGCTGCAACGGGCGCGGATGGCCCGGCTGCGCCCGGTGTTCCCCGCCGTGACCTCCACCGTGCAGGCCTCGATCCTCACCGGGCTGCCGCCTTCGGAACACGGCATCGTCGGCAACGGCTGGTATTTCCGCGATCAGGCCGAGGTGCGTTTCTGGCTGCAGCCCAACGCGCTGATCCAGGGTGAAAAGGTCTGGCAGGCGCTGCAACGGGAGATCCCCGGCCTGC
Source organism: Pseudomonas sp. UME65 (assembly GCF_014170225.1). Lineage (NCBI taxonomy): Bacteria > Pseudomonadati > Pseudomonadota > Gammaproteobacteria > Pseudomonadales > Pseudomonadaceae > Pseudomonas > Pseudomonas sp. UME65. The sequence goes on from NZ_LZZQ01000003.1 coordinate 39,320, forward strand.
GCTGCAGCCAGCTGTTCTGGTGGTTCAACATGTATGCCCAGGTGGAGGCAGCCATCACCCCGCGCCCCCACTACCCGGCCGACGGGCGCAAGATGTTCGGCCTCTATTCGTCGCCTCCGGGGCTGCACGAACGCATCGAACAGCAGATCGGCGAGTTCCCCTTTCCGAGCTTCTGGGGCCCGGCCGCGGGGATTGCCTCCAGCCGCTGGATCGTCGACTGCGCCATCGCCGAGTTCCAGATCAGCCGCCCCGACCTGCAACTGATCTACCTGCCGCACCTGGACTACAGCCTGCAACGCCTGGGGCCGGAGCATCCGTCCATCAGCGACGAAGTGCGGGCCATCGACCATGAAGTCGGGCGCCTGCTGGATTTTGCCCAGCAGCAAGGCGCGGCCGTGATGCTGGTCTCCGAATACGGCATCGAGGCGGTGCAGCAGTCCATCTCGATCAACCGCGTGCTGCGCGAGCAAGGTCTGCTGCAGGTACGTCGTTCACTGAGCTGGGAGCTGCTGGACCCCGGCGCCAGCGCGGCCTTCGCCGTGGTCGACCACCAGATCGCCCACGTCTATGTGCGCCAGCCCGAGGACATTGCCCGGGTCAAGGCCCTGCTGCTGCGCCAGCCCGGTATCGAGCAGGTGCTGGACAGGAGCGAGCAGCGGGCCTGCCAGCTCGATCACCCACGCAGCGGCGAGCTGGTGGCGGTGGCCGCCCCGGGCTTCTGGTTCGATTACTACTACTGGTTCGACGACCGCCTGGCCCCGGATTTCGCCCGCACTGTGGATATCCACCGCAAGCCGGGCTACGACCCACTGGAGCTGTTCATCGACCCGGCGATCCGCTTTCCCAAGCTGCGGGTCGCTCGCCGGCTGCTGCAGAAGAAGCTCGGCTTTCGCTACTACATGGACCTGATTCCCCTGGACACCTCACTGATTCGCGGCAGCCACGGACGCTTGCCCAGCAGTGCCGAGGCAGGGCCCCTGCTCATCACCGATTGCGATTTACCCCTGCCGGCGCACCTGCCGGCCACCGCGGTAAAGCACCTGCTCCTAGAGCATTTCCTAGGGCGCCCCTATGACGATACGGCTCAGGCCAAGGAGATTCCATGCGGCGAACCATCCCTATAGTCGTGCTCGGTGTGTTGAGCGGCCTCGCTCACGCACAGACCACGCCCGCCTTCAATTGCAGCAACTTCCTGACGTTCAATGGTGACCAGGCCGGCACCCTGAGCACCTTCAAGCAGAGCCCGGAAACCATGGCATGGAACTGGTTTGTGTGCCTCAACCAGCCGGCCGGCTCCGGTAGCCCGGAGCGGCTCTGGGAGACGTTCAAACCATCCGATGAGGTCTACCTGAGCAAGGGGCAGGCTCCCCAGCCCTACAGCACCCAGGCCAACCTGCCGAGCCAGGTGCAGACCCAGGCGCAGAAGATCCCGGGCATGAACACCAGCGGGCTGTTCCTCAACCTGGGCAACGACACCGACGGCAGCACCGACAACGGCACCCAGCAGGTCGATGGCCTGGCCCTGGAAATGGGCAACCAGGTGCCGGAAGCGCAACGGGGCCAGTCGGTGCGTTTTCACATGTTGATGGGCCAGGACACCTTCAACTACATCGTCCAGCAGAAGATCTACAACCGGAACGGCATTGCCGCCCTGACCAGCAGCCTGAACTTTCCCGCCACGGCCTGGGAGCTGAAGACCTCCTGGTTGTGGATCGGCAGCGATAGCACCTTCCAGGCGCAACTGGCAAAGGATGGCTACTTCATCGCCCAGGCCTACTACGTCGACAAGCAGGGCCAATACCACACCGGCTACGCCGGCCTCAGCGGCATGCACGTCATCAACAAGCTGACCCACGACTGGGTCTGGACCACCTTCGAGAACCGCAACAACAGCAAGTACACCGTGACCAACGGCACGCCGGCCAAGCCCATGACCAACATCACCGGGCCCACTGACGCGGCCCAGCCGGTGAATGCCACCTTCCAGCAGCAGAACCCCACGCTGGCCCAGTACGAGTTGATCGGCGTGCAGTACGACCAGGCCCAGGCCGAGCCCAAGCTGCTGGCCAACTCCCAGCTGGAATCAGCCTTCCAGAGCCACTCCTCGTGCCTGGCCTGCCACAACACCGCGGCCTATTCGAGCAACAACACCTACTTCAACTTCGCCTTGAAAGAGGATGGCGGGATCGTCTACCCCACCACCGTACTACCGGACTCCGACTTCGTCGGCTACCAGAAACTGGACTACGTCTGGTCGCTCAAACGCGCCCAGTGGCAGCGCTAAGGAGCAGCTCATGAGCGTCTTGAACTTTCCCCGGATCTACTTCAATGGCCACATGTTCTGGAACCCACCGACGGCCAACAACAACGACGTTTTCCCGCTATATGACGCGGTGAAGATGCGCATGAACTGGCCGTTCCTGTCCTACTACGGGATCAACGACCAGAACGCCCCGCAACAGCTGATGCCCTGGACCATCGCCCCGCTGGCCTACGAGAACGTGCCGGACTACGTGCTGCAGGTGCCCACCAATGGCTCGCCCAGTGGCTACCCGATGATTCCCGCCGAATGGGACCTGTTCGGCGACAACGCCTGCGGCTTGGTCGACTACGAGCAGACCCGCTCGGTGATCGTCGGTGGCGAGTTCCAGGCCAACACCTACATCGACAACGACCCGCTGGTGAACAAGTGTTACCAGTTGCAGGGCAACCCGTTCGGCAGCGCCGCGCCCACAGCCGCGCGCTTCGTCGATATCAGCCCCTGGCAGAACACCTTCACCGCCCTGTACTTCGACAAACTGGTACTGGGGGACGCCACCTGCGGCCTGACCTTGAAGCGCCGGTACCGCATGCTCGACCGCTTCCTCAACTTCAACTGGGGGGCCTTCGGCGGCTTGAGCTACGTAACTACCACCTGGCAGACCTGCTTCCCGAAAGACCAGCTGCAGTGGATCGTCGGCGACTCGCAACTGCTGAAGACCCTGCAACAGGAGATGATCAACCAGAACGCCAAGGGCCTGATGTTCCGGTTCACCACCTACCTGACCTTCTACGACAAGAACGGCATCTTCAACGACTTCCCGGTGGTGGACAGCCACTCCAAGACGCCCGAAGCCATGGCCGCGCTGCAGGCGATGTACCAGAAGGGCCTGGATAACGTCGCCGACATCTTCTTCAACCCGGCCTACAGCCGCACCGCCGGTACTCTGGGCCTGTGGTTCGACAATGAATACCCCACCGCTCCGGCTGGCCGGCGCCTGGAACCCAAGGCCCCGGTACCGGTGTGCAAGGCGGTTCCCAGAGACACCAAGCCTGCGGCCATGACCCTGGGGGTGATCAGCGCCCAAGTGCACGACAACACCCTGTCCCTGGACCTGGGCAATACCTTTCCGTTCTATCCCGCCGGAGACAGCGCCGCACTGCCGCCCACCAACACTGACCTGAGCCAGGGAATTCCGGTGCCCGGGAAATACCTGGCCGGTGATTACGACATCGGGGTACGGCCCACTGGCGGCGCTTTCCACAAAGTCGCCAGCTTTGGCTTCGAACAGTATCGCCAGACCGCCTTCGACAAGCGCGCCGGCCTGCTGGACCTGCCCATCAGCCCCGCCGACCAGGCCGCGTTGCAACAGGGCGCCCTGGAGCTGCAGTTGCAGGGCAGCCAGGAACTGGTCGCCGCCGCCCAGAATATGTGGACCGCCGAGGTCCTCGACAGCGGCTGCTTCATCGATGTGGGCGACACCCGGGTCCTGAGCATCATGGTGCAGTACGACGGCCAGCCCGCGCCCGCGGGCACCGTGCTGTGGGTGGCGGAGTACAACAACGCCTACATGCTGACCACCAGCGACTATTACCTGGCCTTCAGTAACGCGGCCAACTTCACCCTGTTCAACAACTACCCGAAGGACCCCGGGAGCAACACGTCGAACCGACCGCAGTTCGTCGGCACCCAGACCGCTGAAAGCCTGTTGCATGTGGGCAGCGGCCGCCGGCTCAGCGCGGTGCTGAACGTCGAGGACAGCGAGCCATCCGAGCCCATGCTCTACCAGAGCTTCCTGACCACGCCCTCGGCCGCGGCCCTGAGCCCCCGCCTGCAGTTCACCAATGGGCAGGCATGCAGCGGCACCCTGGCAGACCCGCTGAACGCCACCGTGCAGTACAGCCTGGCGCAGATCCTGACCGACGCCAATGGCATCGCCCAGGTATCGGTCAAGGCCGTGGCGGCCGGCTTCCCGACCTTGCGCTTCTTCATCCAGGACGGCCAGCAGCAACCGCCGGTGCCCTTCAGCTTCAACTACACCGACGCCTACACCGACTTCCTTGCGCCCCTGCGGGTCCTGCCCCAGGAGCCGGAGATGCTCAAGGACTTCATCGACTGCTGGAACCGGGTGTGCACCCAGGACGACGCCAGCGTGCGGATCTGGAAGGAGTTCATCTTCCCCAGAATCCTCCAGCCTTTCTATTACCTCTACCCGATCATGAACAAGTTCATGCCGCTCAACTCCCTGCAACGCATCGAGGGCGCGATCAACCAGTTCATCGTACTGATCAGCAAGGACTACCAGGAGGAAAGCACCCTGGCCATGCCGATCACCCGGGACCTGCCGCAAAGCCGGCGCAGGGTGCTGGAGATCTGGGCCCAGGACCTGGTGAGCAAGGGCTACCCACCGATCCCGCTGAAACTCAGCGACTACCCCCACGGCTGAGCCGCAAAGGCCAGCCCATGGAATGCCGGGCGACCCCGTCGCCCGGCGCTTTCAAAGGAGTGTCAGATGAACGCCAGTCTCTTCAAGCAACTGCTGTTGGCCGCCAGCCTGCTGAGCGCCAGCCAAACGCTATGGGCCGAGACCTACCCCGACAACGTCTACTTCAACATGGGCGTGCACAACGACCGGGGGTGCGACGCCAAGACCAACAACTGCATCGCCAAGCGCAAACCCGGCGAGCCGGCCGATCCGCTCTACCCGGCAACCTGGGTCAGTGACTGGATCATGTACCGGGTCACCGCCAACTACGTGAAGAACCCACCGCCCTACAGCAGCCCGCCCAGCACCCTGGAGCCGGCCGACTACACCGTGTCCCGGGGCACCAGCTACTACGACAACGACTATGTGCCGGCCGACAAGGACGGCACCGGGGCGATGATGGAGCACTACGAGAAGTACTGCCTGCCGATCTTCCCGATCAAGGACAACAACTACACCTGCTCCTTCGTTTCCCTGGGCAACAAGGCCTACTTCCTCACCTACCCCGAGGACCGGCCAAAGGACATGCCGGCCTGCTGCATGTTCTCGCCCATGAACCACCCGCCGCGCCGGGACTTCATCAAGCACCTGCCCTACAGCGCCGCCCGCAGCCAGCATCTGGATGGCAGCGTGCAGGCCTACGCGCTGGAGATCCCGGTCCAGCCGAGCCCGATTCTGTTCGGCTATGCGTTCTACAAGAAAGCCAGCAGCGACGGCCCGGGCCAGCCGGCCTATCAGCATCCACAATCGTTCTATTTCTCCGGTGACGAGAGCGTCGCCAACGCGCCAATCGTCAGCCAGAACTACCTCAACTGGCGCACCGAGAAACCAAATCCGGCCAAGACCTGGGACCAGGTGGCGAAGATGTGCCCGGCCAACCCGCCGGACTGCCAGCTCTTCACGCCACCGCCATCGCTGAAGAACGGTGCGCGGCCGCAGTGGAACCAACTTTCGCCCCCCTCGCCATGACAGGAGCCGCCTCATGAACCCTTGGAGCCGTTTCACCGCCCTGTTGTTGCTTGGCCTGGGCAGCCAGCAGGCCAGCGCCCTGCAGCCCAGCGCAGCGGCGCCGCAGACCAGCTGCCCGCCCACGGCTGCGGTGCCTGCTGCGGGCGCGTCGCAGCAGGCTTTCGATCAATACAGCTGGAAGATGTTCATCAACCTGAACTGGCCGGCCCAGGCGGGACAGCGCGGAGTGGCCGATTGCAGCAAGCCCCTGGGCAGCCCTGGCGATACCGTGTGGCAGACCTACAAGAGCGTCAGCGAGACCTTCCTCCCCGGGGCCAAGAATCCGGGCCTCTGGAACTCGCAACTGCCCCGCAGAAATCTCAGCCTGATCAACATCGCCGCGGTCAAGAACACCCAGGTGGTGCAAGCGGACAACCAGGCGGTGGGCGGCTGGCTGATTGACCAGCGCGGCAACCCGACCTACTACGACATCGCCGCCAACGAGGTCTCCTACAACTACATCGTCGATAACGACTTCTACAACGCGGTGGTCGTCAACGCAGCGAAGAACATCAGCTTTCCCAACAACGCCGGCGAGATCAAGAGCAGTTGGCGCATCCTCAGCAGCGCCGACGACAGCAGCCGCTATCTGACAATGAAGGCCCTGGTCACCCAGTTCGACAGTCAGGGACAGCCCAACGGCACCACCGAGGCCACTTTGGGATTGGTGGGGTTGCACATCATCAGCAAGGTGGAGGGGTTCCCGCAGTGGGTCTGGTCGACCTTCGAGCAGGTCGACAACGTGCCTCCCAAGACCCAGCTGGGGGGCCGTTGGGTGGACCAACCGGTCTCGGGGATTTTCTACTCCTACTTCAACGCCAAGGCGCCCGCCGAAAGCCTCAACCAATCCCCCTGCCTGTGGCAGCAACAAGCTGGACAAATGGTCTGTACCCCAAAACCCGGTAACAGCTTCAGTACCCCGGACCCGCTGAACCGGGTCACCCCGATCACGGACGTCACCCAGCAGATCAATACCCAATACCAGGGCGATCCGCAGGTACAGCAAAGCGTGTTCAAGTACTACCAGTTGATCACCACCCAACGCCCGCAGTCGCCGGATAACCCCGGCAACCCCTTGGGGCAACCAACGCCATCACTGTCGGCCAACGTCACCATGGAAAGTTACATCCAGACCAACAGCAGCTGCATGAACTGCCATTCCATGGCCGCACCGCTCAACAGCCAGTACAAGAGCGACTTCTCCTTCCTGTTCAGATTCGCCCAAGCCCCAGTCACCAGCGTCGCCAAGGATAAGGAATAGATCATGAGCATATTGAATGGACCCCGACTGAACTTCTGGGGCGGCATCTCTACCGACGTCAGCGTGCCAAACAACTCACCGACCTTGCCCAATGGCATCGCCACCTCCCTTGAGCTGTTCGACCTGACCACCTCGACCGTGGCGGACCAGGCCAAGACCTATAGCGATGAGCACCTGTACCAACTGATCAACGCCCCGGACCCGAGAATCGGCCCCAACAGTCGGTACACGGCCGGCGGCTGGAACCACTATGGCGAACACGTGGTGACGCTGCACAACGCGCTGATCAGTTCCCAAGGCACCCCGGGCAACATTGCGCTGGAAGGGGATATGGTCGGACAGCCGGTTTACCTGCTCGGCTCCGTGACCCCCGGCACCGGACAAGGTCCCTACTCCGGCCCAATGATGGTCGACCTGGACCCCACAGCCAGCACCACGACCCAGATCTTTGTCGGAGGCCTGCAGATCGGCAACGGCAACACGCCTCAGCTCTTGATTCGCTGGGATACCGTGTGCAGCAGTTTCGACCTCAATACCCGGGTGCTGGAACCTGCAACCATGGACTCGCCGGGCTCCTTCCACGCCAGCGGCACCTTTCAACTGACCTTTCCGCTGAGCAGCATCGTCAGCTACAACAAGGAAAGTGCCGGACTCCGGGCCCTGATCGAGGCGCCCAACGCTACCGGGATCGTGCTGCGTTTCGTGATGTTCGAAATGTGTCCGACCCTGACCACCGAGCAACTGAATGCCGACTACGCAGCCAACCAGTTCAGCCCGAACCCGAGCATCGGCCGGGTCATCGGTACCCTGGCCACGGCGTTTACCGATGAGCCGCAGATCTGTCCGCCGGGCCGCCAAATCATCAATGCCGACAAAGACCTGAACATCAACAGCGTGGCCTATGCCGAGGTCGCCAACGGGCAACTGAGCATCGACATGGTCAACCTGATCCCCAAGCAGACGTTCAGGGCTGTACGCGACGACATCACCAGCCCCATCGGCCCCAACGCCGACTTCGGGACCGTCACCATCGCGGCCGGAACCACGCCCCTGGCGAGCTTCGAGCCCAGCAATCCGCTGCTGCAAGACTACTACCGGTACGGCGGCATCATCGACGTGCCGCTCAACTCGACCCAGACACAGGTGGTGCAGAGCACGCCCTTGTGCATTAGTGCCCCCGGGACCACCCGCAACCCGGCGCTGTCGGCCCCCGAATGCCCCTATCGGGTCTACAGCGATCAGCGCAACACCTACCTCGATCCCGACAGCACAGGCGTGCAGATCACCTTGCAAGTCCGTTATCTGGGAGCGCCGGTGCAGAAGGCTACGCCGATCAGCATCGATGCCTCGGCGACCGCCGTCTATCAAGCCAACCGCTACTGGAACTTCCTGGAGCTTCCGAACTCGGTAACGGTGCCGGCCGGTCAACCTTCGGTGAGTTTCAACGTCGTTCCCGTCGCCGGTTCCAATACCCAGGCTGGCTTCACCACACTGACCTACACCATCGACAACAACCCTCTGACCCAGAGCTTCAGCAACTTCCGCAAGTACGCCTGGAGCGACTTCGGCGTTCCAACAGGCAGCATCGTCACCTGGGAACAGGCGTTTCAAAACGTGCTGCGCTTTCATTACCTGGCCTTCCCCGCCATGTCGCGCTACATCCAGCTCAATCAGCCCGACGCGGTGATGGGTTACAAACAGGCGATCCTGGCCCGGATATCCCCCGAGTACCAGAACACCACCTTGTACATGTCCGTGGTGCGTTCGATGTCGCCAAGCCAACGCTCCCTGCTGACCGCCTACCTCAACGGCACGCCCTGGCAGCCTTGAACAAGGAGAAGACCATGCCCGTTGCTCTGCATATTCCCACCCAGCTCGAGCAGGTGCTGCGACCGGATCACGTCATCGCCGAGGGCCTGCTCAACCCTCGCGGGGTTTGCCTGCAAGGCGATGGCAGCCTGCTGCTGGCGGAAGCCGGCTCGGGCCTGCCGGACCAGCCGTTCAGCGGCCGCATCAGCCGCCTGCGTCCGGATCCGGGCCAGCCGGGCGCCTACCTGCCGCCCCAGGTCGTGGCTCAGGGTTTTCGTTCGATGAACATGCAATCGCGCATGCTGCGCGACGAAATCATGGGCCTGTCGGACATCGCCCTGGGCGACGGGCGCTGCCTGGCCAGCCAAACCGACTACGTCGCCGGCTCCAAGCTGCTGGACCTGCAATACAACCCGCCCGAGCCGCTGTTCCATAGTCGCGGCAACCTCAACTCGCTGTGCTATCACCCGTCGCGCCGCAGCTGGCTGGCGGTCAAGCCCGATAGCAACCAACTGGTGGAGTTCACCGAAGGCGGTGAACAAGTCCTGGCGCAACTGCCCGATCTGGATCAGGGCCAGGAAGCCGTCCCGGTGACCCTGGTGCACGAGCCGCAGACGGATGCCGTGCTGATCAGCCTGTTCTCCGGCGAGCTGCGCCGGGACCCGGCGCGGATGGGTATCGACTTCGCCGACAAGGCGGGCCAGGTGATCCGGGTCTGGCCCGAGAGCGGCAGGATCGAGGTGCTGATTCGCGGACTGCAACTGCCCACCGGGCTGGCGCTGGACCCGCAGGAGCGGATCCTGGTGCTGGAACTGTGCGACCGGCTGCTGCAACCGTTGCCGCCGGACTGGGCCGGCGAAGTCCTGCACGGCGGCTTCGCCCGCTTCAGCGGCCGCCTGCTGCGCTGCGATTTGCAGCAACGCAGCGTGCAAGTACTCGCCAAGGGCCTGGATACGCCTTCCAACCTGTGCTGCGTCGGAGACGCGGTGCTGGTGAGTGAAGGCATGGGCCTGAGTGGGCGGCCGATTCCGACGCCGGAGCAGCAGGTGGTCGCACTGAGCGGCCGACTGCGGCGAGTGGCGCTTTGAGCTGAGTGATGCGGCACACCGGTTAAACCCGGGCATAAAAAAACGGGGCCATCTGCATGGCCCCGTTTTTATCGATGCTGAACGCTGAAAACAGCGATCAGAACGGAATATCGTCATCGAAGCTGTCGAAGTCCGGAGCCGGCTGCGGAGCGGCCTGCTGTGGCGCTGGACGCGACTCACGCTGTGGCTGCGGAGCAGGACGGGACTGCTGTGGACGCGGTGCCGAGTTGGACATGCCGCCCTGGCCTTGCTGGTCGCCCTGTGGACGGCCACCCAGCAGCTGCATGGTGCCCTGCATGTCGACGATGATTTCGGTGGTGTAGCGCTTGATACCGTCTTTTTCCCACTCGCGGGTCTGCAGCTTGCCCTCGATGTAGACCTGCGAACCTTTGCGCAGGTATTCACCGGCGATCTCCGCGACCTTGCCGAACATCGACACGCGGTGCCACTCGGTGCGCTCGACCTTCTGACCGGTCTGCTTGTCGGTCCACTGCTCGCTGGTGGCCAGACTCAGGTTGGTCACGGCGTTACCGTTAGGCAGGTAGCGAACTTCGGGATCCTGGCCGCAAGTGCCGACCAATATGACTTTGTTAACCCCACGGGCCATAACGTTCTCCTAGGCTTCGCTCGCCGACGGCGCTGGATTGACCAGCTGCTCGAGGGTCGTGCGATCCAATAATTCGGTGTCCAATTTGATGTAAATGGCGGCCTCTTCGGCCACCACTACGGCATCTGTTACCCCAACAACGGCCTTCAGGCGCTCGACCAGGCCGGCTTCGCGGATCGCTTCGGGCGATACCGGCAAGCGCAGGCTCGTCACATACGGGGGCTCGCGCATGGTAACAGCAAAGGCCAGCCAGAGTGCAGCCAGGACTGCGCATCCAAGGAACACAGCCGACAAACCGCCATGCTGGAACAACCAGCCGCCGAGGATGCCGCCCAGTGCCGAACCGAGGAACTGGCTGGTGGAATACACCCCCATCGCCGTTCCTTTACCACCCGCCGGCGAAACCTTGCTGATCAGCGACGGCAAGGACGCTTCCAGCAGGTTGAACGCGGTGAAGAACACCACGGTACCAATCACCAGCGCCCGCAGGCTGTCGCCGAACTCCCAGAAGAATAGCTCGGTGAGCAGCAGCGTACTGACCGCGCCCAACAGAACTCGTTTCATTTTGCGTTTCTTCTCGCCGTAGATGATGAACGGGATCATGGCGAAGAACGAAATCAGCAGTGCGGTGAGGTAGACCCACCAGTGCTGCTCCTTGGGCAGGCCGGCTTTTTCCACCAGCGCCAGGGGCAAGGCCACGAAGCTCGACATGAGCATCGCGTGCAACACGAAGATACCAAGATCCAGGCGCAGCAGATCGGGGTGCTTGAGGGTCGGGATCAGCGCCTGGCGCGCCACTCCGGATTCCCGGTGCTGCAGCGGCCCGGTTGAGCGCGGCACCATGAAGGCGATGATCAGAATGCCCACCAGGGCCATGGCCCCGGTGGCCAGGAACAGCCCCGAAAGCCCGAAACTGCGGGTCAGCAGCGGGCCAACCACCATGGCCACGGCAAAGGACAGACCGATGGTCATGCCAATCATGGCCATGGCCTTGGTCCGGTGCTGTTCGCGGGTCAGGTCGGAAAGCAGCGCCATCACCGCCGCGGAAATTGCGCCGGCGCCCTGCAGGATACGCCCGGCGATCACCCCCCAGATCGAATCGGCGTTGGCCGCCAGCACACTGCCCAGGGCGAACACGATCAACCCCAGGTAGATAACCGGACGACGACCGATACGGTCGGAAATGATCCCGAAGGGAATCTGGAACACTGCCTGGGTCAGGCCATAGGCACCAATCGCCAGCCCGATCAGGGTCGGGGTCGCTCCTGCGAGATCCATTCCATAGGTCGCCAGGACCGGCAGTACCATGAACATGCCAAGCATACGGAAGGCGAACACCAGGGCCAGCCCGCTTGCCGCGCGGGTCTCGCTGCCACTCATGCGTTCGTTGTGGGGATCGTGCATGGATAAACCTCATGTGAACCGGCGGCGATTCTACCAGTCGGATCGATTGAGGGGGTATATGGCGACGCTTTGCCGCGCAGCCCATGCCAGCGATCAAAAAAGCGCCGAACGATAGTGTGCATCCATCCAGTGTTTGGTTTTATACTCCTGCCTTTACGCCCGCCGATCGAGGCCACTTTTGGACAAGATTCTGATTCGTGGGGCCCGCACCCACAACCTGAAGAACATCGACCTGACCCTGCCGCGGGACAAGTTGATCGTCATCACCGGGCTGTCTGGGTCCGGCAAGTCGTCCCTGGCTTTCGACACGCTGTATGCCGAAGGCCAGCGCCGCTATGTCGAGTCGCTCTCGGCCTATGCCCGACAGTTCCTGTCGATGATGGAAAAGCCCGATGTCGACACCATCGAAGGCCTCTCGCCGGCGATTTCCATCGAACAGAAATCCACCTCCCACAACCCGCGCTCCACCGTCGGCACCATCACCGAGATCTACGACTACCTGCGCCTGCTCTATGCCCGCGTCGGTACTCCACGCTGCCCGGACCACGACATCCCCCTGGAAGCCCAGACCGTCAGCCAGATGGTCGACCTGGTGCTGGCCCAGCCCGAAGGCAGCAAGCTGATGCTGCTGGCCCCGGTGATCCGCGAGCGCAAGGGCGAACATCTGTCGGTCTTCGAAGAGTTGCGAGCCCAGGGCTTCGTTCGCGCCCGGGTCAACGGCAAGCTGTTCGAGCTGGACGAGCTGCCGAAGCTGGATAAACAGAAGAAGCACTCCATCGATGTGGTGGTCGACCGCTTCAAGGTCCGCGCCGACCTGCAGCAGCGCCTGGCCGAATCCTTTGAAACCGCCTTGAAACTGGCGGACGGGATTGCCCTGGTGGCGCCGATGGACGACGAGCCGGGAGAGGAGATGATCTTCTCCGCGCGCTTCGCCTGCCCGATCTGCGGCCACGCCATCAGCGAACTGGAACCCAAGCTGTTCTCCTTCAACAACCCGGCCGGTGCCTGCCCGACCTGCGACGGGCTGGGGGTCAAGCAGTTCTTCGACATCAAGCGCCTGGTCAATGGCGAGCTGACCCTGGCCGAAGGGGCGATACGCGGCTGGGACCGGCGCAACGTCTATTACTTCCAGATGCTCGGTTCGCTGGCCTCTCATTACGGCTTCAGCCTGGAAGTACCGTTCAACCAACTGCCGGCGGATCAGCAGAAGGTCATCCTGCACGGCAGCGGCACCCAGAACGTCGACTTCAAATACCTCAACGACCGGGGCGACATCGTCAAGCGCTCCCACCCGTTCGAAGGGATAGTGCCGAATCTGGAGCGCCGCTACCGGGAAACCGAGTCGGCCACCGTGCGTGAAGAGCTGGCCAAGTTCCTCAGCACCCAGCCCTGCCCGGATTGCCGTGGCACCCGCCTGCGTCGCGAAGCGCGGCACGTCTGGGTGGGCGAGAAAACCCTGCCGGCAGTCACCAGCCTGCCCATCGGCGACGCCACCGATTATTTCGGCACCCTGAAACTCACCGGGCGCCGTGGCGAAATCGCCGACAAGATCCTCAAGGAAATCCGCGAGCGCCTGCAGTTCCTGGTCAACGTCGGGCTCGACTACCTGACCCTGGACCGCAGCGCGGACACCCTGTCCGGCGGCGAAGCCCAGCGTATCCGCCTGGCCAGCCAGATCGGCGCCGGCCTGGTGGGGGTGATGTACATCCTCGACGAGCCGTCCATCGGCCTGCATCAGCGGGACAACGATCGCCTGCTGGGAACCCTGAAACACCTGCGCGACATCGGCAACACGGTGATCGTGGTTGAACACGATGAAGACGCCATTCGCCTGGCCGACTATGTCGTCGATATCGGCCCGGGGGCCGGTGTGCACGGCGGGCGAATCGTTGCCGAAGGCACCGCCGCAGAGGTCATGGCCCATCCGGACTCCCTGACCGGTAAATACCTCTCGGGCCGGGTGAAGATCGTGGTGCCGGCCAAGCGCACGCCGCGCAACAAGAAGCTCTCCCTGACCCTCAAGGGCGCTCGCGGCAACAACCTGCGCAATGTCGACCTGGAGATCCCCATTGGCCTGCTGACCTGCGTCACTGGGGTATCGGGCTCGGGCAAGTCGACCCTGATCAACAACACCCTGTTCCCCTTGAGCGCCACCGCACTGAATGGCGCCACCACCCTGGAAGCCGCGCCACACGACAGCATCAACGGCCTGCAGCACCTGGACAAGGTAGTGGATATCGACCAGAGCCCGATCGGCCGGACTCCGCGCTCCAACCCGGCGACCTACACCGGGCTGTTCACCCCGATCCGCGAGCTGTTCGCCGGGGTACCCGAGTCGCGCTCCCGGGGCTACGGGCCCGGTCGCTTCTCCTTCAACGTCAAGGGTGGGCGCTGCGAGGCTTGCCAGGGCGATGGCCTGATCAAGGTGGAAATGCACTTCCTGCCGGACATCTACGTGCCCTGCGACGTGTGCAAGAGCAAGCGCTACAATCGCGAAACCCTGGAAATCAAGTACAAGGGCAAGAGCATCCACGAGGTGCTGGAAATGACCATCGAGGAAGCCAGGGAGTTCTTCGACCCGGTGCCTGCCCTGGCGCGCAAGCTGCAGACCCTGATGGATGTGGGCCTGTCCTACATCAAGTTGGGGCAGTCGGCGACGACCCTGTCCGGTGGCGAAGCGCAGCGGGTCAAGTTGTCTCGCGAGCTGTCCAAGCGCGACACCGGCAAGACTCTGTATATCCTTGATGAGCCGACCACGGGCCTGCACTTTGCGGATATCCAGCAGTTGCTGGACGTACTGCACCGCCTGCGCGATCACGGCAACACCGTGGTGGTGATCGAACACAACCTGGATGTGATCAAGACCGCCGACTGGCTGGTGGACCTGGGGCCGGAAGGCGGTTCCAAGGGCGGCCAGATCATTGCCGTGGGCACCCCGGAGCAGGTTGCGGAGATGCCGCAGTCCCATACCGGGCACTACCTCAAGCCGTTGCTGACCCGCGACCGCGCCTGAGGCCCATGAAAAAGCCCCTGGCACTTGACGGTGCCAGGGGCTTTTTTGTCTCTAGGGGTTGCTGCGCTTCCCGCAGGAGCGAGCTTTGCTCGCGAACAGGCAGCAACACCTAACGCAATCAGAACTGCGATTGCAGGTAGTTCTCCAGGCCGATGGACTTGATCAGGCCCAACTGCTTCTCCAGCCAGTAGGTGTGATCTTCCTCGGTATCCGCCAGCTGGATGCGCAAGATGTCGCGGCTGACATAGTCCTTGTGCAACTCGCACAGCTCGATGCCTTTACACAACGCGGCGCGCACCTTGTATTCCAGGCGCAGGTCGCTGGCCAGCATCTCCGGCACCGTGGTTCCGGTGTCGAGATCGTCAGGGCGCATGCGCGGAGTGCCTTCGAGCATCAGGATGCGGCGCATCAGGGCGTCGGCGTGTTGCGCCTCTTCTTCCATTTCATGGTTGATACGCTCATAGAGCTTGGTAAAGCCCCAGTCTTCGTACATCCGCGAGTGGATGAAATATTGGTCTCGTGCTGCCAGCTCGCCCGTCAGCAACGTGTTGAGGTAATCGATTACGTCCGGGTGACCTTGCATCGCCCTACATCTCCCTGCTTGAAAGTGGATAGTTTGAACCAAGCTGACTTGCAGGTCACTTAGAAATAGCTGAAAAAGTGAAGAATATCTGAGAAAACCAGTAGAAATAACGCAAAAACCGCCCTAATGAGGGCGGTTCTGCTTCTTATTTAGACTTACTTGAGCGATACGCCCAAAGCTTTGGCGATGCCTTCGCCGTAAGCCGGGTCGGCCTTGTAGAAATGCTGCAACTGCCGATCAACCACATCAGCCGTCACTCCAGCCATGGCGCCCGCGATGTTATTGATCAGCAATGCCTTCTGCTCATCGTTCATCAGGCGGAACAACGCACCAGCGTGGCTGTAGTAGTCGGTGTCTTCACGATGATCGTAGCGGTCCGCAGCACCGCTGAGTGCCAGGGCCGGCTCGGCATAACGTGGAGCCTGCTTCGGCGCATCGCCATAGCTGTTGGGCTCGTAGTTAGGCGCCGCACCACCATTGGTACCGAAAGCCATGGAGCCGTCGCGCTGGTAGCTGTTCACCGGGCTCAATGGAGCGTTCACCGGCAACTGTTGGTGGTTGGTACCCACACGGTAGCGATGCGCGTCGGCGTATGCGAATACTCGGCCTTGCAGCATGCGATCCGGCGAAAGACCTACCCCAGGTACCATGTTGCTAGGGCCGAATGCAGCCTGCTCGACCTCTGCAAAGTAATTCAACGGGTTGCGGTTCAGTTCCAGCTCACCCACTTCGATCAGCGGGAACTCTTTCTGCGACCAGGTCTTGGTCACATCGAAGGGATTCTCGTAATGCGCGGCGGCTTGAGCTTCGGTCATGACCTGAATGCACACGCTCCATTTCGGAAACTCACCGCGCTCGATCGCATTGAACAGGTCGCGCTGGGCGTAATCAGGATCGGTACCGGCCAGGCGCGCTGCGTCAGCCGGCGCCAGGTTCTTGATGCCCTGCTTGGTCTTGTAGTGCCACTTGACCCAGTGCCGCTCACCCTTGGCGTTGATCAGGCTGTAGGTGTGGCTGCCAAAGCCATGCATGTGGCGGTAGCCGTCCGGAATACCTCGATCGGAAAACAGAATGGTTACCTGGTGCAGCGCCTCGGGCGAATGGGACCAGAAATCCCACATCATCTGGGCACTTTTCAGATTGCTCTGGGGCAAGCGCTTCTGGGTGTGGATAAAGTCGGGAAACTTCAGCGGGTCGCGAATGAAGAAAACCGGGGTGTTGTTGCCTACGATGTCCCAGTTGCCTTCTTCGGTGTAGAACTTGAGGGCAAAGCCGCGTGGGTCACGCTCGGTGTCTGCCGAACCACGCTCGCCGCCTACCGTGGAAAAACGCAGGAAGGTCGGAGTCTTCTTGCCTACCGCCTCAAACAACTTGGCGCTGGTGTATTCGGTGATATCACGAGAAACGGTGAAAGTGCCATAGGCGCCTGAACCCTTGGCGTGCACGCGACGCTCGGGAATATTCTCGCGGTTGAAATGGGCGAGCTTTTCGATCAGGTGAAAATCGTCGAGAAGCAGAGGGCCTCGGGGGCCGGCGGAACGAGAGTTCTGGTTATCAGCGACAGGAGCGCCACTTGCGGTAGTAAGAGTTTTGGTCTGGCTCATGCTCAATCTTCCTCTGTCAGTCTGTGAAACTGCCGGCTAATCGGCTGACAAAGAGTATTGACCACCAGTGTTACAACATCCAATGCATTACACATTAGCTAACGATAGAAATATCCAATATAGGCAGACACAAAAAACCGGGCGCTAGGCCCGGTTCCTTGTTTCAGACTGACGTCTTACTCAGCGGATACAGCTTCACCGCCGACAGCACGATCAACCAGTTCAACGTACGCCATAGGAGCGTTGTCGCCAGCGCGGAAACCGCACTTGAGGATGCGCAGGTAGCCACCCTCACGGGTAGCGTAGCGCTTGCCCAGGTCGTTGAAGAGCTTACCAACGATAGCTTTCGAACGAGTACGGTCGAAAGCCAGACGGCGGTTAGCCAGGCTGTCTGTCTTGGCCAAAGTGATCAGCGGCTCGGCAACGCGGCGCAGTTCTTTAGCTTTCGGCAGTGTAGTTTTGATCAGCTCGTGCTCGAACAGCGACACCGCCATGTTCTGGAACATGGCCTTGCGGTGCGAGCTGGTGCGGCTCAGGTGACGCCCACTTTTACGATGACGCATGGTTCATTCCTTACCAAACACAACGTTCGGTGATTACGACGATCAGGCAGTCGCCTTGTCGTCCTTCTTAAGACTTGCAGGCGGCCAGTTGTCGAGGCGCATGCCGAGGGACAGACCGCGGGAGGCCAGAACGTCCTTGATTTCAGTCAAGGATTTCTTGCCCAGGTTCGGAGTCTTCAACAGTTCTACTTCGGTACGCTGAATCAGGTCGCCGATGTAGTAAATGTTTTCCGCCTTAAGGCAGTTAGCCGAACGTACAGTCAGTTCCAGATCGTCAACCGGGCGAAGCAGGATCGGATCGATCTCGTCTTCCTGCTCGACTACCACTGGCTCACTGTCACCCTTGAGGTCGACGAACGCAGCCAACTGCTGTTGCAGGATGGTTGCAGCACGACGGATAGCCTCTTCAGGATCCAGAGTACCGTTGGTTTCCAGATCAATAACCAGCTTGTCCAGGTTAGTACGCTGCTCGACACGGGCATTTTCAACCACGTATGCGATACGGCGAACCGGGCTGAACGAAGAGTCGAGCTGCAAGCGACCAATGCTGCGGCTTTCGTCTTCATCGCTCTGACGCGAGTCGGCCGGTTCATAACCACGACCACGAGCTACTACGAGCTTCATGTTCAGGGCGCCGTTAGACGCCAGGTTAGCGATTACGTGATCGGGATTAACGATCTCGACATCATGATCCAGCTGAATATCGGCAGCGGTAACCACCCCCGAACCCTTCTTCGACAAGGTCAGCGTAACTTCGTCACGGCCGTGCAGCTTGATAGCCAGACCTTTAAGGTTCAACAGGATTTCAATTACGTCTTCCTGTACACCTTCGATGGCGCTGTACTCGTGGAGCACACCGTCAATCTCGGCCTCGACTACTGCACAGCCGGGCATTGAGGACAACAGGATGCGGCGCAGCGCGTTGCCCAGGGTGTGGCCAAAACCACGCTCGAGAGGCTCGAGGGTGATCTTGGCGCGGGTTGGACTGACAACCTGCACATCAATGTGGCGGGGTGTCAGGAACTCATTTACCGAAATCTGCATGGATGCACCTATTTTCTAGCCCTTACTTGGAGTAGAGCTCGACAATCAGGCTTTCGTTGATGTCGGCGGACAGATCACTGCGAGCTGGAACGTTCTTGAAAACGCCCGACTTCTTCTCAGTGTCTACTTCTACCCATTCTACGCGGCCACGTTGAGCACACAGATCGAGAGCTTGGACAATGCGAAGTTGATTTTTTGCTTTCTCGCGAACAGCGACCACGTCACCAGCACGAACCTGGTAGGACGGAACGTTAACGGTCTGACCGTTCACGCTGATCGACTTGTGCGATACCAGCTGACGGGATTCGGCACGAGTAGAACCGAAGCCCATGCGGTACACAACGTTGTCCAGACGGCATTCGAGCAGTTGCAACAGGTTTTCGCCGGTTGCGCCCTTCTTGCCAGCTGCTTGTTTGTAGTAGCCGCTGAATTGACGCTCGAGTACGCCGTAGATACGACGAACTTTTTGCTTTTCACGCAGCTGGGTGCCGTAGTCGGATTGACGACCGCGACGCTGGCCGTGGATGCCAGGAGCTGCTTCGATGTTGCACTTGGATTCGATAGCGCGCACGCCGCTCTTCAGGAAGAGATCGGTGCCTTCGCGACGAGCCAGTTTGCATTTTGGACCAATGTAACGAGCCATTCTTTACAATCTCCTGGATTACACGCGGCGCTTCTTCGGCGGACGGCACCCGTTGTGCGGGATTGGCGTCACGTCGGTGATGCTGGCGATCTTGTAGCCACAGCCGTTCAAAGCGCGGACTGCGGATTCACGACCTGGACCTGGACCCTTGACGTTGACGTCGAGGTTTTTCAGGCCATATTCCAGCGCAGCTTGACCAGCACGCTCAGCAGCTACTTGAGCAGCGAACGGGGTGGACTTGCGAGAACCGCGGAAACCCGAACCACCGGAGGTTGCCCAGGAAAGAGCGTTACCTTGACGGTCGGTGATGGTCACGATGGTGTTGTTGAAAGACGCGTGGATGTGGGCGATGCCATCAACCACTGTCTTTTTAATCTTTTTACGAGGACGAGCAGCAGGTTTTGCCATGACTAAATTCCTGTCGATTCGCTGGTGCGATTACTTGCGGATCGGCTTACGCGGACCTTTGCGAGTACGCGCGTTGGTCTTGGTACGCTGACCGCGCACTGGAAGACCACGACGATGGCGCAGACCGCGGTAGCAGCCCAGATCCATCAAGCGTTTGATTTTCATGTTGATTTCGCGACGCAGGTCACCTTCAGTGGTGAACTTCGCCACTTCGCCACGCAGCTGTTCAATTTGCTCGTCGCTCAGATCCTTGATCTTCGCAGCTGGGTTGACCCCAGTCACCGCGCAGATTTTCTGCGCAGTAGTGCGACCAACACCATAGATGTAGGTCAGCGAGATAACAGTATGCTTGTTATCTGGAATGTTAACGCCTGCAATACGGGCCATTCAGTGGGACTCCAATTGACAGCTACCTACGCCCCGGAAGCCAAGAAATAGGGCGCGAGATAATATCGCTGTAATAACAAATAATCAACCCGGCAGCGCACTAGCTGCCGGGCTTGAAGCACAATCACACTCAGCCTTGGCGCTGTTTGTGACGCGGTTCCGCGCTGCAAATTACTCGAACAACACCTTCGCGGCGAATAATCTTGCAGTTACGGCACAGCTTTTTCACCGATGCACGAACTTTCATCACCAACTCCTCGAACCTTATGGATTAGCGCAGCATGCCGCTGCCGTAACCCTTCAGGTTGGCTTTCTTCATCAGGGATTCGTACTGGTGGGAAACGAGGTGCGATTGTACTTGCGACATAAAGTCCATAACAACCACGACCACGATCAGCAACGAGGTCCCGCCAAGGTAGAACGGAACGTTTGCAGCAACCACCAGAAACTGGGGCAACAGGCAGACGGCCGTCATATATAGAGCACCGAACATGGTCAAACGAGTCAGAACGCCATCAATGTAGCGCGCCGACTGCTCACCTGGACGGATGCCCGGAATAAAGGCACCGGACTTCTTCAGGTTTTCCGCTACGTCTTTCGGATTGAACATCAACGCCGTATAGAAGAAGCAGAAGAAAATAATCCCTGCACTAAACAGCAGAATATTCAACGGCTGACCAGGAGCGATCGACTGCGAGATGTCCTGCAACCAGCCCATACCTTCAGACTGACCGAACCAGGCACCCAACGAAGCCGGAAACAGCAAAATGCTGCTCGCGAAGATAGCAGGAATAACACCGGCCATATTCACTTTCAGCGGCAAGTGGCTGGTCTGCGCAGCAAATACCTTGCGGCCCTGCTGACGCTTGGCGTAATGAACAGCAATACGACGCTGACCACGCTCAATGAACACCACAAAACCGATAATCGCTACTGCCAGCAAACCGATCGCAACCAGGGCAAAAATGTTGATATCACCCTGACGTGCAGACTCGAAAGACTGCCCGATCGCTCTCGGAAGACCGGCGACGATACCTGCGAAAATCAACATCGAGATACCGTTGCCAACACCACGCTCAGTAATCTGCTCACCCAGCCACATCATGAACATCGCACCAGCCACAAAAGTGGATACCGCGACGAAATGGAAGCCAAAGTCACCAGTGAACGCAACACCCTGACCCGCCAAGCCAACGGACATGCCGATAGCTTGAACCAGGGCCAGGATGACAGTGCCGTAGCGGGTGTACTGGCTGATCTTGCGACGGCCAGCTTCACCTTCCTTCTTCAACTGCTCCAACTGCGGGCTGACGGCTGTCATCAGCTGCATGATGATCGATGCCGAGATATACGGCATGATCCCCAGTGCAAAGATGCTCATCCGTTCCAGCGCGCCGCCGGAAAACATGTTGAACAAGCTAAGAATGGTCCCCTCATTCTGTCGAAACAGGTCCGCGAGTCGGTCAGGGTTGATACCTGGAACCGGGATGTGTGCGCCTATTCGGTAGACGATAATCGCCAAGAACAGAAAACGCAGACGAGCCCAAAGTTCAGACATACCGCCTTTGCCGAGCGCAGAGAGAGCACCTTGCTTAGCCATTTATTCCTCGAACTTGCCGCCAGCTGCTTCGATAGCCGCACGCGCACCTTTGGTGGCTGCGATACCCTTGATGGTCACAGCGCGAGTAACTTCGCCGGACAGCATGATTTTCACACGCTGAACGTTTTGGTTAATCACGTTGGCATCTTTCAGGGACTGCACGGTGACGATGTCGCCTTCCACTTTAGCCAGCTCGGACAGACGCACTTCTGCGCGATCCATGGCCTTCAGGGAAACGAAACCGAACTTCGGCAGGCGACGATGCAGCGGCTGTTGACCGCCTTCAAAGCCTGGAGCAATGGTGCCACCGGAGCGGGAAGTCTGACCTTTGTGACCACGGCCACCAGTCTTACCCAAACCACTACCGATACCACGGCCCGGACGATGCTTTTCGCGACGGGAACCCGGCGCTGGACTCAGATCATTGAGTTTCATCGATTAACCCTCGACACGCAGCATGTAGTAAGCCTTGTTGATCATCCCGCGATTCTCGGGAGTATCCTGGACTTCTACAGTGTGACCGATGCGACGCAGACCCAGACCCTTAACGCACAGTTTGTGGTTAGGGATACGGCCGGTCATGCTTTTGATCAGCGTTACTTTTACGGTAGCCATGATCAGATGATCTCCTGGACGCTTTTGCCACGCTTGGCGGCAATGGATTCAGGGGACTGCATTGCTTTCAAACCCTTGAAAGTGGCGTGAACCACGTTTACTGGGTTAGTCGAGCCGTAGCACTTGGCCAGAACGTTCTGAACGCCAGCTACCTCGAGGACAGCACGCATAGCGCCGCCAGCGATGATACCGGTACCTTCAGAAGCAGGCTGCATGTACACCTTGGAAGCGCCGTGAGCGGACTTCATTGCGTACTGCAGAGTGGTGCCGTTCAGGTCAACTTGGATCATGTTGCGGCGAGCAGCTTCCATTGCCTTCTGGATCGCAGCAGGCACTTCACGCGACTTGCCACGGCCGAAGCCAACACGGCCCTTACCATCACCAACCACGGTCAACGCGGTGAAAGTGAAGATACGGCCGCCTTTTACGGTTTTGGCTACGCGGTTAACTTGAACCAGCTTCTCGATGTAGCCTTCGTCGCGCTTTTGGTCGTTATTTGACATAACTTAGAACTCCAGCCCAGCTTCACGAGCAGCATCAGCCAGCGCCTTGACGCGGCCGTGGTACTTGAAGCCAGAGCGGTCGAAAGCCACCTGCGAGACGCCAGCGGCTTTCGCACGCGTAGCGACCAGCTGGCCAACCTTAGTGGCCGCGTCGATGTTGCCAGTGGCGCCATCACGCAGTTCTTTATCCAAAGTCGAGGCACTTGCCAGGACTTTGTTGCCGTCGGCCGAAATGACCTGGGCGTAGATGTGCTGCGAAGAGCGGAACACGCAGAGACGCACGACTTCGAGTTCGTGCATTTTCAGGCGTGCTTTGCGAGCGCGACGCAGTCGAGTAACTTTTTTGTCGGTCATTTGCTATGCCCTACTTCTTCTTGGCTTCTTTACGACGGACGACTTCGTCCGCGTAGCGCACACCTTTGCCTTTGTAAGGCTCTGGTGGACGGAAGTCGCGGATCTCAGCGGCCACTTGACCTACCAGCTGCTTATCGATGCCCTTGATCAGGATATCGGTCTGGCTAGGAGTCTCAGCGGTGATGCCTTCCGGCAGTTCGTAATCCACTGGATGCGAGAAGCCGAGGGCCAGGTTCAGCACTGTGCCTTTTGCCTGTGCCTTGTAACCAACACCGACCAGCTGGAGCTTGCGCTCGAAGCCTTGGCTTACGCCTTGGACCATGTTGTTTACCAGAGCACGAGTGGTACCGGCCATTGCGCGAGTTTGTTGGTCGCCGTTGCGAGCAGCGAAACGCAGCTCACCAGCTTCCTGAACAATTTCAACGGACGAGTGTACGTTCAGTTCGAGAGTGCCCTTGGCACCCTTCACCGAAAGCTGTTGGCCGGCGAATTTGACTTCGACACCAGCTGGCAGCTTAACGGGGTTCTTAGCGACGCGAGACATGCTTATCCCCCCTTAGAACACAGTGCAAAGAACTTCGCCGCCGACACCGGCAGCGCGCGCAGCACGATCAGTCATCACACCTTTGTTGGTGGAGACGATAGACACGCCAAGACCGCCACGTACTTTCGGCAGTTCTTCAACGGACTTGTACTGACGCAGGCCTGGACGGCTAACGCGCTTCACTTCTTCGATGACCGGACGGCCTTCGAAGTACTTCAGCTCGATGGACAGCAGAGGTTTGATTTCGCTGCTGATCTGATAACCCGCGATGTAACCTTCGTCCTTCAGGACTTTTGCTACAGCCACCTTCAGCGTGGAAGACGGCATGCTTACGACGGACTTTTCAGCCATCTGGGCATTACGGATTCGAGTTAGCATGTCCGCTAACGGGTCCTGCATACTCATGGGCTAGATGCTCCTGATACAAAAAGAATTAGCCTTGCGGCTACAACTGTCGCCGAGAAATTCCGGGCAAAAAACACGGGCTCAGGCGAGCCGGTCATTCTAGACACACCCCAGAAATGAATCAAGCCCCAAAAGGGGCTTGATTCACGTTCAAGGCCACCGGCGATCGGGATCTTGCGAGCCCGAACACCGAGACTTTGATAGCTATTACCAGCTGGCTTTAACCAGACCTGGTACGTCACCACGCATTGCAGCTTCACGCAGCTTGTTACGGCCCAGGCCGAACTTGCGGTAAACGCCGTGCGGACGACCAGTCAGGCGGCAGCGGTTACGCATGCGCGAAGCGCTTGCATCACGTGGCTGCTTCTGCAGAGCTACGGTAGCTTCCCAACGAGCTTCTGGACTTGCGTTCAGATCCACGATGATAGCTTTCAGCGCTGCACGCTTGGTGGCGTACTTGGCAACGGTGAGCTGACGCTTCAGCTCACGGTTCTTCATGCTCTTCTTGGCCATTTTCCTACTCCAATCAGTTGCGGAACGGGAATTTGAAAGCACGCAGCAGAGCGCGGCCTTCATCATCGTTCTTAGCAGTGGTGGTCAGGGTAATGTCCAGACCGCGGAGAGCATCGATCTTGTCGTAATCGATTTCCGGGAAAATGATCTGCTCTTTAACGCCCATGCTGTAGTTGCCACGACCGTCGAAGGACTTGGCATTCAGGCCGCGGAAGTCGCGAACCCGAGGCAGGGAGATCGACAGCAGACGATCCAGGAACTCGTACATACGCTCACGGCGCAGGGTCACTTTGACGCCGATCGGCCATCCTTCGCGGACTTTGAAGCCAGCGATGGATTTACGAGCGTAGGTCACAACGACTTTCTGGCCGGTGATCTTTTCCAGGTCAGCAACAGCATGCTCGATGACTTTTTTGTCGCCGATTGCTTCGCCCAGACCCATGTTCAGGGTGATTTTGGTAACGCGCGGAACTTCCATCACGTTCGAAAGCTTAAGTTCTTCCTTAAGTTTCGGAGCGATTTCCTTCCGGTAAATCTCTTTTAGTCGTGCCATGGTCTTCTACCTAGCAGTGTTCAAGCATCAACCGCTTTTTGGGTCGACTTGAAGACACGAATTTTTTTGCCGTCTTCTACTTTGAAACCAACGCGGTCAGCCTTGTTGGTTTCGCTGTTGAAAATGGCGACGTTGGAAGCGTGCAGTGGCGCTTCTTTCTCGACGATACCGCCCTGTACGCCCGACATCGGGTTAGGCTTGGTATGACGCTTGACCAGGTTCAGGCCACCGACGACCAGACGGTCGTCAGCCAGAACCTTAAGCACCTTACCGCGCTTACCTTTGTCTTTGCCGGCGATCACGATGATCTCGTCGTCACGACGAATCTTTTGCATGTCGGATCTCCTTACAGCACTTCTGGGGCGAGCGAGACGATCTTCATGAACTTCTCGTTGCGAAGTTCACGGGTCACTGGCCCAAAGATACGGGTGCCGATCGGCTCTTGCTTGTTGTTCAACAGAACAGCAGCGTTGCCATCAAAGCGGATGATGGAGCCGTCTGCACGACGAACACCATGGCGAGTGCGGACTACAACAGCAGTCATCACTTGGCCTTTTTTCACCTTACCGCGAGGAATTGCTTCCTTGACGGTAACTTTGATGATGTCACCGATACCAGCGTAACGACGATGGGAGCCACCCAGCACCTTGATGCACATAACGCGGCGAGCGCCGCTGTTATCGGCCACATCGAGCATGGATTGAGTCTGAATCATATAATTTCTCCGACCCCTAGCCCTTAGACTTCCACAGCGCGTTCGAGAACATCAACCAGGGCCCAAGACTTGGTCTTGGCCATCGGACGAGTTTCACGAATAGTGACTTTGTCGCCGATGTGGCACTGATTGGTTTCGTCGTGCGCGTGCAGCTTAGTCGAACGCTTAACGTATTTACCGTAGATAGGGTGCTTAACGCGACGCTCGATCAGAACGGTGATGGTCTTGTCCATCTTGTCGCTGACAACACGGCCAGTCAGCGTACGGACAGTTTTTTCGGCTTCAGCCATGATTACTTACCTGCCTGCTGGTTGAGCACAGTCTTCACGCGAGCGATGTCACGCTTAACTTGCGAGAGCAGATGAGACTGCCCCAACTGGCCAGTTGCTTTCTGCATACGCAGATTGAACTGGTCGCGCAGCAGGCCGAGCAGTTGCTCGTTCAGCTGCTGTGCGGATTTTTCACGAAGTTCATTCGCTTTCATCACATCACCGTCCGTTTAACAAAGGAGGTGGCGAGCGGCAGCTTTGCAGCAGCCAGGGCGAAAGCCTCACGCGCCAGCTCTTCAGAAACACCCTCGATTTCATACAGGACTTTGCCTGGCTGAATCTGGGCTACCCAGTATTCGACGTTACCCTTACCTTTACCCATCCGAACTTCGAGAGGCTTTTTGGAAATAGGCTTGTCCGGGAATACACGGATCCAGATCTTGCCACCACGTTTTACGTGACGGGTCAGAGCACGACGCGCTGACTCGATCTGACGAGCGGTGAGACGACCACGAGCAACAGACTTCAGCGCGAACTCGCCGAAGCTGACTTTGCTACCGCGCAATGCCAGACCACGGTTGTGGCCGGTCATTTGCTTGCGGAACTTCGTACGCTTTGGTTGCAACATTTGGCGTACCCCTTACTTAGCAGCTTTTTTACGAGGCGCAGGTGCTTGCGGCTTCAGCTCTTCTTGGCGACCACCAATTACTTCGCCTTTGAAGATCCAAACCTTCACACCGATCACACCGTAAGTGGTGTGAGCTTCGTAGGTGGCATAGTCGATATCGGCACGCAGGGTGTGCAGTGGCACACGACCTTCGCGATACCATTCAGTACGTGCGATTTCAGCACCGCCGAGACGACCGCTCACTTGGATTTTGATGCCTTTGGCACCAATGCGCATGGCGTTCTGTACGGCGCGCTTCATAGCACGACGGAACATTACGCGACGCTCCAGCTGCTGAGCTACGCTCTGCGCAACCAGCATACCGTCGAGCTCCGGCTTGCGGATCTCTTCGATATTGATGTGCACAGGCACACCCATTTGCTTGGTCAGGTCCTGACGCAGCTTCTCAACATCTTCACCTTTCTTGCCGATCACGATGCCGGGACGAGCGGTGTGGATGGTGATGCGTGCAGTTTGAGCCGGACGATGGATATCGATACGGCTTACGGACGCGCTTTTTAGTTTGTCTTGGAGATACTCACGCACATTCAGATCTGCGAGCAAATAGTCCGCATAAGTCCGACCGTCTGCGTACCAGACGGAGGTGTGCTCCTTGACGATTCCCAGGCGAATGCCAATGGGATGTACTTTCTGACCCATCTCTTCGACTCCGTTACTTGTCAGCAACCTTGACAGTGATATGGCAAGACCGCTTGACGATGCGATCAGCACGGCCTTTGGCACGTGGCATGATGCGCTTCAGCGAACGCCCTTCGTTGACGAAAACGGTGGAGACCTTCAGGTCATCAACGTCTGCGCCTTCGTTATGCTCGGCGTTGGCTACGGCCGACTCCAGCACTTTCTTCATGATCTCGGCGGCTTTCTTACTGCTGAAAGCCAACAGGTTGAGCGCTTCGCCCACCTTCTTCCCGCGGATCTGGTCGGCGACCAAGCGGGCTTTCTGGGCGGAGATTCGAGCGCCCGACAACTTAGCGGCTACTTCCATCATTCCTTACCCCTTAACGCTTGGCTTTCTTGTCAGCCACGTGCCCGCGATATGTACGGGTACCGGCGAACTCGCCCAGTTTGTGGCCGACCATGTCTTCGTTCACGAGAACTGGAACATGCTGACGACCGTTATGCACAGCAATGGTCAGACCGACCATTTGTGGCAGGATCATGGAACGGCGCGACCAGGTCTTAACTGGTTTGCGATCGTTCTTTTCCGCCGCCACTTCGATCTTCTTCAGTAGGTGAAGATCAATAAAAGGACCTTTTTTCAGAGAACGTGGCACTGTCGTATCCCTCTATTTACTTGCGACGACGGACGATCATTTTGTCGGTACGCTTATTACCACGAGTCTTCGCGCCCTTAGTCGGGAAGCCCCATGGCGATACCGGATGACGACCACCAGAGGTACGACCTTCACCACCACCATGTGGGTGGTCAACCGGGTTCATGGCAACACCACGAACGGTTGGGCGAACGCCACGCCAGCGTTTGGCACCAGCTTTACCCAGCGAACGCAGGCTGTGCTCGGAGTTCGAGACTTCGCCCAGGGTCGCGCGGCATTCAGCCAGCACTTTACGCATCTCACCAGAACGCAGACGCAGGGTCACGTAGACACCTTCACGAGCGACCAGCTGAGCCGAAGCACCAGCCGAACGAGCGATTTGCGCGCCTTTACCTGGCTTCAGTTCGATGCCGTGTACGGTGCTACCAACTGGAATGTTGCGCAGTTGCAGAGCGTTGCCCGGTTTGATCGGTGCCAGAGCACCTGCGATCAGCTGGTCGCCAGCGCTCACGCCTTTAGGGGCGATGATGTAGCGACGCTCGCCATCTGCGTACAGCAGCAGAGCGATGTGAGCAGTACGGTTTGGATCGTATTCGATACGCTCGACAGTGGCAGCGATGCCATCTTTGTCGTTGCGACGGAAGTCGACCAGACGGTAATGCTGCTTATGACCACCACCAACGTGACGAGTGGTAATGCGGCCATTGTTGTTACGACCACCAGACTTCGATTTCTTCTCGAGCAGCGGTGCGTGAGGAGCGCCTTTATGCAGCTCCTGGTTGACCACCTTGACCACAAAACGGCGGCCAGGGGAAGTCGGTTTGCATTTAACGATTGCCATGATGCACCCCTTCCTTACTCAGCACTGCTGCTGAAATCGAGATCTTGGCCTGGCTGAAGGGAGATAACTGCCTTCTTCCAGTCATTACGCTTGCCCAGACCGCGAGCGGTACGCTTGCTCTTACCCAGAACATTCAGGGTAGTAACGCGTTCCACTTTCACGCTGAACAGGCTTTCGACGGCCTTCTTGATTTCCAGCTTGGTTGCGTCAGTAGCAACCTTGAAAACGAACTGGCCTTTCTTGTCTGCCAGAACCGTAGCCTTCTCGGAAACGTGCGGGCCAAGCAGAACTTTAAATACGCGTTCCTGGTTCATCCCAGCAGCTCCTCGAATTTCTTCACGGCCGACACAGTGATCAACACTTTGTCGTATGCGATCAGACTAACTGGATCGGAACCTTGCACATCACGAACATCAACGTGTGGCAGGTTACGAGCAGCCAGGTACAGGTTCTGATCAACAGCGTCCGACACGATCAGAACGTCGGTCAGGCTCATGTTGTTCAGCTTGCCCAGCAGATCTTTGGTTTTCGGAGTTTCAACAGCGAAATCCTGAACCACGACCAGACGATCAGTACGCACCAGCTCAGCAAGGATGGAACGCATTGCTGCGCGATACATCTTCTTGTTCAGCTTCTGGGAGTGATCCTGAGGACGAGCTGCGAAAGTGGTACCGCCGCCACGCCAGATTGGGCTACGGATAGTACCGGCACGAGCACGGCCAGTACCTTTCTGACGCCATGGGCGCTTGCCGCCACCGGAAACGTCGGAACGGGTCTTTTGCTGCTTGCTACCTTGACGGCCGCCGGCCATGTAGGCCACGACTGCTTGGTGAACCAGCGTCTCGTTGAATTCGCCGCCAAATGTCAGTTCGGAAACTTCGATCGCTTGAGCGTCATTTACATTTAATTGCATGTCAGCTTCCCCTTAACCGCGAGCCTTGGCCGCCGGACGTACAACCAGGTTGCCGCCAGTAGCGCCAGGAACAGCACCCTTGACCAACAACAGATTGCGTTCAGCGTCGACGCGCACTACTTCCAGGGACTGCACGGTCACGCGCTCAGCGCCCATATGACCGGACATTTTTTTGCCCTTGAATACACGACCAGGAGTCTGGCACTGGCCAATAGAGCCCGGGACGCGGTGGGAAACGGAGTTACCGTGGGTGTTATCTTGACCGCGGAAATTCCAACGCTTGATGGTACCGGCGAAGCCTTTACCTTTCGACTGACCGGTAACGTCTACCAGTTGGCCTGCAGCGAAGATTTCTGCATTGATCAGATCGCCAGCTTGGTACTCGCCTTCTTCAAGACGGAATTCCCAAACGCCACGACCGGCAGCAACGTTCGCTTTAGCGAAGTGACCTGCTTGAGCAGCAGTCACGCGCGAAGCACGACGCTCACCTACAGTGACCTGCACTGCACGATAGCCATCGGTTTCTTCAGTTTTGAACTGGGTGACGCGATTCGGCTCGATCTCAATGACCGTGACCGGAATGGAGACACCTTCTTCGGTGAAAATACGGGTCATACCGCATTTACGACCGACTACACCAATAGTCATGTTGTAAACCTCATGAGTGTACGGGGCTTTCACCCGCTATGGCCGCCCATTTCAGAGCGTTACACGACTAAGACCGAGTCTTAGCCGAGGCTGATCTGCACTTCCACACCTGCCGCAAGATCAAGCTTCATAAGAGCATCAACGGTTTTATCCGTTGGCTGGACGATGTCCAGTACGCGCTTATGAGTACGGATCTCGTACTGGTCACGCGCGTCTTTGTTGACGTGCGGGGAGACCAGAACGGTGAACCGCTCTTTACGGGTAGGCAGTGGAATTGGACCACGCACTTGAGCACCAGTACGTTTCGCGGTTTCCACGATTTCCTGGGTGGATTGGTCGATCAGGCGATGGTCGAAAGCCTTCAACCTGATACGGATTTGCTGATTTTGCATTGGATTTCAGACTCCAGGCTGCTATTCCCACCGGGCGCAATACGCCCGTTAAAAGGAGGCGCAATTCTATAGACGGCCCCACAGAGTGTCAACCCAATAAAAAAGCCCCCGCAAGCGGGGGCTTCTTCATGAGTCGTCGATTACTCGATGACTTTGGCTACGACGCCAGCGCCGACGGTACGACCGCCTTCACGGATAGCGAAACGCAGACCATCTTCCATCGCGATGGTTTTGATCAGAGTGACAGTCATCTGGATGTTATCACCTGGCATTACCATTTCAACGCCTTCTGGCAGCTCGCAGTTACCAGTCACGTCAGTAGTACGGAAGTAGAACTGTGGACGGTAGCCTTTGAAGAACGGAGTATGACGGCCGCCTTCTTCCTTGCTCAGAACGTAAACTTCAGCGGTGAACTTGGTGTGCGGCTTAACGGTGCCTGGCTTAACCAGAACCTGGCCACGCTCAACGTCGTCACGCTTGGTACCACGCAGCAGAACGCCGCAGTTCTCGCCAGCACGACCTTCGTCGAGCAGCTTGCGGAACATTTCAACGCCGGTGCAGGTAGTTTTCTGAGTGTCGCGCAGACCAACGATCTCAACTTCTTCCTGGATGCGAACGATACCACGCTCAACACGGCCAGTTACCACGGTGCCACGGCCGGAGATCGAGAATACGTCTTCGATTGGCATCAGGAACGGCTTGTCGATTGCACGCTCTGGCTCTGGGATGTAGGTATCCAGAGTTTCTACCAGACGCTTAACAGCGGTGGTACCCATTTCGTTGTCGTCTTGGCCGTTCAGAGCCATCAGAGCCGAACCGATGATGATCGGAGTGTCGTCACCTGGGAAGTCGTAAGTGCTCAGCAGATCGCGCACTTCCATCTCAACCAGTTCCAGCAGCTCAGCGTCGTCAACCATGTCAGCCTTGTTCAGGAAGACAACGATGTACGGAACGCCTACCTGACGGGACAGCAGGATGTGCTCACGAGTTTGTGGCATCGGACCATCGGCAGCCGAGCAAACCAGGATCGCGCCGTCCATCTGGGCAGCACCAGTGATCATGTTTTTAACGTAGTCGGCGTGACCTGGGCAGTCAACGTGCGCGTAGTGACGAATGTTCGAGTCGTACTCTACGTGCGCAGTGTTGATGGTGATACCACGAGCTTTTTCTTCTGGGGCGCTGTCGATCTTGTCGAAGTCAACACGAGCCGAACCGAAAACTTCGGAGCAAACGCGAGTCAGAGCAGCGGTCAGAGTGGTTTTACCGTGGTCAACGTGACCGATAGTGCCAACGTTGACGTGCGGTTTGTTACGTTCAAATTTTTCTTTAGCCACGACAATTAACTCCTAGCCTAAAGGGGAGACTGAATCAGCCTTGTTTTTTAACGAGAGCTTCGACGATGTTCGACGGAGCTTCGGCGTATTTGGAGAATTCCATGGAGTAGCTCGCGCGACCCTGAGACATGGAACGAACGTCAGTTGCATAACCGAACATTTCACCCAGTGGCACTTCAGCACGGATAACCTTGCCGGACACCGAGTCATCCATACCCTGAATCAGACCACGACGACGGTTCAGGTCACCCATCACGTCACCCATGTAGTCCTCTGGGGTTACAACTTCAACCTTCATGATCGGCTCGAGCACAACGCCGCCACCCTTCTGGGCCAGCTGCTTGGTCGCCATGGAGGCTGCCACCTTGAACGCCATCTCGTTGGAGTCGACGTCGTGGTAGGAACCATCAAACACGGTAGCCTTCAGGCCGATCAGCGGATAACCGGCAACGACGCCGTTCTTCATCTGCTCTTCGATACCCTTCTGGATAGCCGGGATGTATTCCTTAGGAACCACACCACCAACAACCTCGTTGGTGAAGACCAGACCTTCGGTGATGTTGCCGTTCGCATCGACGTCTGGCTCCGAGAAACGGATCCAGCAGTGACCGAACTGACCGCGACCGCCGGACTGACGAACGAACTTGCCTTCGATCTCGACGTTGCTCTTGCTGATCTTCTCGCGATACGAAACCTGCGGCTTGCCGATGTTGGCTTCGACGTTGAACTCGCGCTTCATGCGGTCAACGAGGATGTCCAGGTGCAGCTCACCCATACCGGAGATGATGGTCTGGCCAGTCTCTTCGTCGGTCTTGACGCGGAACGACGGGTCTTCCTGAGCCAGCTTGCCCAGTGCAATACCCATCTTTTCCTGGTCCTGCTTGGTTTTCGGCTCTACCGCTACCGAAATTACAGGCTCAGGGAAGTCCATACGCTCAAGAATGATCTGCTTGTCGAGATCGCACAGAGTGTCACCAGTGGTGACGTCCTTCATGCCGATCAGAGCAGCGATGTCGCCTGCACGTACTTCTTTGATCTCTTCACGCTGGTTGGCGTGCATCTGCACCATACGACCAACGCGCTCTTTCTTGCCCTTGACCGAGTTGATCACGGAGTCGCCCGAGCTCAGGAAGCCCGAGTAAACGCGCACGAAAGTCAGAGTACCAACGAACGGGTCGGTAGCAATCTTGAATGCCAGAGCCGAGAACGGTTCAGCATCGTCAGCATGACGCTCGTCGTAGTCAGCCTCTACCAGCTCATCCTTCGGCTTCTCGATGAGATCCGGATGGATACCCTTGATCGCCGGGATCTCGGTAGGAGCAGGCAGGAAGTCGATAACGGCATCGAGAACCAAGGGAACGCCCTTGTTCTTGAACGACGAACCGCAGACGGCCGGAACGATCTCGCTAGCCAGGGTGCGCGCACGCAGACCGGCCTTGATCTCTTCGACAGTCAGGTCACCTTCTTCAAGGTACTTGTTCATCAGCTCTTCGTTGGCTTCAGCAGCAGCTTCAACCATGTTGGAGCGCCACTCGTTAGCCAGGTCCAGCATATCGGCAGGAATTTCTTCCTCGCGATAGGTAGTACCCTTGTCGTCGTCGTTCCAGTAGATAGCCTTCATCTTGATCAGATCAACCTGACCTTCGAAGTTATCTTCAGCACCGATAGCCAGCTGGACCGGAACCGGGGTATGACCCAGGCGGTTCTTGATCTGGCCAACAACGCGCAGGAAGTTGGCACCGGCACGGTCCATCTTGTTCACGTAAACAACACGTGGAACACCGTACTTGTTGGCTTGACGCCATACGGTTTCAGACTGAGGCTCAACACCGGAAGTACCGCAGAACACAACGACCGCGCCGTCGAGTACACGCAGGGAGCGCTCTACTTCAATGGTGAAGTCAACGTGGCCAGGGGTATCGATAACGTTTACACGATAGTTATCGTATTGGCCGCGCGAACCTTTCCAGAAGGTAGTTACAGCAGCGGAGGTAATGGTAATACCGCGCTCCTGCTCCTGCACCATCCAGTCGGTGGTCGCAGCGCCGTCATGCACCTCACCCATCTTGTGGCTGAGACCTGTGTAGAACAGGATCCGCTCGGTAGTGGTAGTCTTGCCCGCGTCAACGTGGGCACAGATACCGATGTTACGGTAGCGGTTGATTGCTGTAGTACGAGCCATAAAGCCCTCGCAAAATGAATGATGCCGATATTAGAAGCGGTAGTGCGAGAAAGCCTTGTTGGCTTCAGCCATACGGTGAACGTCTTCACGCTTCTTAACTGCAGCACCTTTGCCTTCGGCAGCGTCCAGCAGTTCGCCAGCCAAACGCAGAGCCATAGACTTCTCGCCGCGCTTGCGGGCGAAGTCTACCAACCAGCGCATTGCCAGAGCGTTACGACGGGACGGACGAACTTCGACCGGAACCTGGTAAGTAGCACCGCCTACACGGCGCGACTTCACTTCGACCAGCGGAGCGATGGCGTCGAGAGCTTTCTCGAAGATTTCCAGGGGATCACTGTTCTTGCGCTCTTTAACTTTTTCCAGCGCGCCATAAACGATACGCTCGGCAACGGCTTTCTTGCCGCTTTCCATTACGTGGTTCATGAACTTGGCGAGGATCTGGCTTCCGTATTTCGGATCGTCCAGAATCTCACGTTTGGCTGCTACGCGACGTCTTGGCATTGATAAGCCCTCAAACGGTCTTCAGGTTAGCTCGGGACAGTTGATCCAATGGACGCGTGCCCGACCTTACTCTTATCGACTCAATATAATTAAAAACTGCAAAACGACCGATTACTTCGGACGCTTGGTACCGTACTTCGAACGACCTTGGTTACGACCTTTAACGCCGGAGGTATCCAGGGAGCCGCGAACGGTGTGGTAACGAACACCTGGCAAGTCTTTTACACGGCCGCCGCGAATCAGTACGACGCTGTGCTCTTGCAGGTTGTGGCCTTCACCACCGATGTACGAGGAAACCTCGAAACCGTTGGTCAGACGCACACGGCACACTTTACGCAGTGCCGAGTTAGGTTTTTTCGGCGTAGTGGTATACACGCGAGTGCACACGCCACGACGTTGCGGGCAGTTCTGCAGCGCAGGCACGTCGGATTTCTCGACGATACGCTTACGCGGCTGACGTACCAGCTGGTTGATAGTTGCCATCTACTAGCTCCACTGTTGTCTTTCGACATAAACAAAATGGCAGAGCAGGAGCTCCACCAAATTTAGGGGTACAAGAGTCTAAAGAGGATCTTGCCCCCAGTCAAGGCAAGGCCCCGGCCTCCCCGATCAGCGAACCTCGACAAAAAGTGTCTTGATTCTCAATCGAAAAAGCCGGGGCCCCGTCTCAATCTACTGCAGACCTCAATTACCGCTGGAGTTCAGCGCTTCAGTCAGTGCTGCTTCGACTTCGCTTGCGCTTACGCGCAGCGGCTTGTCTGCATCACGACGACGCTTACGCTCGCTGTGGTACGCCAAGCCAGTACCGGCCGGGATCAGACGACCCACGACCACGTTTTCTTTCAGGCCACGCAGGTAGTCGCGCTTGCCAGTTACCGCCGCTTCGGTCAGTACACGGGTGGTCTCTTGGAAAGAGGCCGCCGAGATGAACGATTCGGTGGACAAGGACGCCTTGGTGATACCCAGCAGTACGCGGGTGAACTTGGCGACGAACTTGTCTTCGGTGCTCAGACGCTCGTTTTCTACCAGTACGTGAGTCAGTTCCATCTGGTCGCCCTTGATGAAGCTGGAGTCGCCGGACTCGGCGATTTCAACCTTACGCAGCATCTGACGCAGGATGGTCTCGATGTGCTTGTCGTTGATCTTCACGCCTTGCAGACGGTAAACGTCTTGGATCTCGTTGACGATGTACTTGGCCAGCGCACTGACACCCAGCAGACGCAGGATATCGTGTGGATCGCTCGGACCGTCGGAGATAACTTCGCCGCGGTTCACTTGTTCGCCTTCGAAGACGTTCAGGTGACGCCACTTCGGAATCAGCTCTTCATACGGATCGCTACCGTCGTTCGGAGTAATGACCAGACGGCGCTTGCCCTTGGTCTCTTTACCGAACGCGATGGTGCCGCTGACTTCAGCCAGAATCGACGCTTCCTTCGGACGACGAGCTTCGAACAGGTCGGCAACACGCGGCAGACCACCGGTGATGTCACGGGTCTTCGAAGTTTCTTGCGGAATACGAGCGATAACATCACCGATCGCAATCTGCGCACCGTCGGCAACACCGACCAGGGCGTTAGCCGGCAGGAAGTACTGTGCCGGTACGTCGGTACCTGGCAGCAGCAGATCCTTGCCATCCATACCCACCATCTTCACAGCAGGACGGATGTCCTTGCCGGCAGCTGGACGGTCTTTGACGTCAAGCACTTCAATGTTGGTCATACCGGTCAATTCGTCAGTCTGACGCTTGATCGTGATGCCTTCTTCCATGCCCACGTAGGTCACGGTACCTTTCATTTCGGTAACGATCGGGTGAGTGTGCGGATCCCACTTGGCCACGATAGCGCCAGCGTCGACCTTGTCACCTTCTTTAACCGAAATCACAGCACCGTACGGCAGCTTGTAACGCTCGCGCTCACGACCGAAGTCATCAGCGATTGCCAGCTCACCGGAACGGGACACAGCAACCAGGTGGCCATCCACACGCTCAACGTGCTTCAGGTTGTGCAGACGGACGGTACCGCCATTCTTCACCTGAACGCTGTCGGCTGCGGAAGTACGGCTTGCCGCACCACCAATGTGGAACGTACGCATGGTCAGCTGGGTACCCGGCTCACCGATGGATTGGGCAGCGATAACGCCGACCGCCTCACCAATGTTCACCTGGTGACCACGAGCCAGGTCACGGCCGTAGCACTTGGCGCAGATGCCATAGCGGGTTTCGCAGCTGATCGGCGAACGCACGATCACTTCGTCGATGCTGTTGAGCTCGATGAATTCAACCCACTTTTCGTCTACCAGGGTGCCAGCAGGAACGATGACGTCCTCGGTACCCGGCTTGAATACGTCACGGGCGATAACACGACCCAATACGCGCTCACCCAGTGGCTCTACAACATCGCCGCCTTCAATGTGCGGAGTCATCAGCAGGCCGTGTTCGGTGCCGCAATCGATCTCGGTTACAACCAGATCCTGCGCAACGTCCACCAGACGACGAGTCAGGTAACCGGAGTTCGCAGTTTTCAACGCGGTATCCGCCAGACCTTTACGAGCACCGTGAGTCGAGATGAAGTACTGGAGTACGCTCAGACCTTCACGGAAGTTCGCAGTAATCGGCGTTTCGATGATGGAGCCGTCCGGCTTGGCCATCAGACCACGCATACCGGCCAGCTGACGGATCTGTGCTGCGGAACCCCGCGCACCCGAGTCAGCCATCATGTACATCGAGTTGAACGATTCTTGCTCGACTTCGTCGCCATTGCGGTCGATGACCTTCTCTTTCGAGAGGTTGGCCATCATCGCCTTGGATACTTCGTCGTTGGCCTTCGACCAAAGGTCGATCACTTTGTTGTACTTCTCGCCCTGGGTTACCAGGCCGGAGGCGTACTGGCTCTCGATTTCTTTCACTTCGTCGGTGGCAGCACCGATGATGCGAGCTTTTTCATCCGGGATAACGAAGTCGTTAACACCGATGGAAACGCCGGAAATGGTCGAGTAAGCGAAACCGGTGTACATCAACTGGTCAGCGAAGATCACGGTCTCTTTCAGACCAACCACGCGGTAGCACTGGTTGATCAGCTTGGAGATCGCCTTCTTCTTCATCGGCAGATTGACGACGTCGAACGACAGGCCCTTCGGCACAACCTGGAACAGCAGAGCACGGCCGACAGTGGTGTCGACGATACGGGTGGCGCTCACGCTGCCGCCATCACGATCATTGACGGTTTCGCTGATGCGAACCTTGATCTTGGCGTGCAGAGCAGCTTCGCCGGCGCGGAATACGCGGTCGACTTCCTGCAGGTCGGCGAAAACGCGACCTTCGCCCTTGGCGTTGATCGCTTCACGGGTCATGTAGTACAGACCCAATACAACGTCCTGCGACGGAACGATGATTGGCTCACCGTTGGCTGGCGACAGAATGTTGTTGGTCGACATCATCAACGCACGCGCTTCCAACTGGGCTTCCAGTGTCAGCGGTACGTGCACGGCCATTTGGTCGCCGTCGAAGTCGGCGTTGTACGCAGCACAGACCAGAGGGTGCAGCTGGATAGCCTTACCTTCGATCAGTACCGGTTCAAACGCCTGGATACCCAGACGGTGAAGGGTCGGTGCACGGTTGAGGAGAACCGGGTGTTCACGGATCACTTCAGCGAGAACGTCCCAAACCTCTGGCAGTTCGCGCTCGACCATCTTCTTGGCGGCTTTGATGGTGGTGGCCAGGCCACGCATTTCCAACTTGCCGAAGATGAACGGTTTGAACAGCTCGAGAGCCATCTTCTTCGGCAGACCGCACTGGTGCAGACGCAGGGTCGGACCTACGGTAATTACCGAACGACCGGAGTAGTCAACACGCTTACCGAGCAAGTTCTGACGGAAACGACCTTGCTTACCCTTGATCATGTCAGCCAGGGATTTCAGAGGACGCTTGTTGGAACCGGTGATAGCGCGGCCACGACGACCGTTGTCGAGCAGTGCATCGACAGCTTCCTGCAACATACGCTTTTCGTTGCGCACGATGATGTCCGGAGCGGACAGATCCAGCAGGCGCTTCAAACGGTTGTTACGGTTGATCACTCGACGATACAGATCGTTGAGGTCGGAAGTCGCGAAACGACCGCCATCCAGCGGGACCAGTGGACGTAGATCTGGCGGCAGAACCGGCAGAACGGTCAGCACCATCCACTCTGGCAGGTTGCCGGAACCCTGGAAGGCTTCCATCAACTTCAGACGCTTGGACAGCTTCTTGATCTTGGTTTCCGAGTTGGTTTGCGGAATCTCTTCACGCAGACGGCCAATCTCGTGCTCCAGGTCGATAGCGTGCAGCAGCTCGCGGACAGCCTCGGCACCCATGCGGGCGTCGAAGTCATCGCCGAACTCTTCCAGCGCTTCGAAGTACTGCTCATCGTTCAGCAGCTGACCTTTTTCAAGGGTGGTCATGCCTGGATCGATAACGACATAGCTCTCGAAGTAGAGAACGCGCTCGATATCACGCAAAGTCATGTCCATCAGCAAGCCGATACGGGACGGCAGCGATTTCAGGAACCAGATGTGGGCAACCGGCGAAGCCAGTTCGATGTGCGCCATGCGCTCACGACGAACCTTGGCCAGCGCAACTTCAACGCCGCACTTCTCGCAGATCACGCCGCGATGCTTCAAGCGCTTGTACTTACCGCACAGGCACTCGTAATCCTTTACCGGGCCAAAGATCTTGGCGCAGAACAGGCCGTCACGCTCAGGCTTGAACGTACGGTAGTTGATGGTTTCCGGCTTTTTAACTTCACCGAACGACCACGAACGGATCATCTCAGGCGAGGCCAATCCGATACGGATGGCGTCGAACTCTTCGACTTGACCCTGGTTTTTCAGCAAATTCAGTAGGTCTTTCAAGGCCTTTCCTCCTGGCGGAGCAGAGAGCGGGCAATCCTGCCCCGCTCTCGATTCGCGTCACGTGTTATTCGGTTTCCAGATCGATATCGATGCCGAGGGAACGAATTTCTTTGATCAACACGTTGAAGGACTCGGGCATGCCCGGCTCCATACGGTGATCACCGTCCACGATGTTTTTGTACATCTTGGTACGACCGTTCACATCGTCCGACTTCACTGTGAGCATTTCTTGCAGAGTGTATGCAGCACCGTATGCTTCCAGTGCCCAGACCTCCATCTCCCCGAAACGCTGACCACCGAACTGCGCCTTACCACCCAGCGGCTGCTGGGTAACCAGGCTGTACGAACCGGTAGAACGAGCGTGCATCTTGTCGTCTACCAAGTGGTTCAGTTTCAGCATGTACATGTAGCCAACGGTAACTGGACGCTCGAACTTGTTGCCGGTACGGCCGTCGGTCAGTTGCATCTGGCCGCTTTCTGGCAGGTCTGCCAGTTTCAGCATGGCCTTGATTTCGCTTTCCTTGGCACCGTCGAACACCGGAGTGGCCATCGGAACACCGCCGCGCAGGTTGTTCGCCAGATCCAGGATCTCCTGATCGGAGAAGCTGTCCAGGTCTTCGTTACGACCGCCGATCTGGTTGTAGATCTCGTCCAGGAAGGTACGCAGTTCTGCGACCTTGCGCTGCTCTTCGACCATGCGATTGATCTTCTCGCCCAACCCCTTGGCCGCGAGGCCCAGGTGAGTTTCGAGGATCTGACCAACGTTCATACGCGAAGGTACGCCCAGCGGGTTGAGGACTACGTCGACCGGGGTGCCATTGGCATCGTGCGGCATGTCTTCAACCGGCATGATCACGGAGACCACACCCTTGTTACCGTGACGACCGGCCATCTTGTCGCCCGGCTGGATGCGACGACGGATTGCCAGGTAGACCTTGACGATTTTCAGCACGCCTGGAGCCAGGTCATCGCCCTGCTGCAGCTTGCGCTTCTTGTCTTCGAACTTGTCGTCCAGCAGACGGCGACGATCAACGATGTAGGCCTGGGCCTTCTCGAGCTGCTCGTTCAGAGCATCTTCAGCCATGCGCAGTTTGAACCACTGGCCGTGCTCAAGACCGTCGAGAACTTCGTCGGTGATTTCCTGGCCTTTCTTCAGGCCGGCGCCGCCTTCGGCTTTATGGCCGACCAGAGCGGAACGCAGACGTTCGAAAGTAGCACCTTCAACGATACGGAACTCTTCGTTCAGGTCCTTGCGGATCTCGTCCAGCTGGCTCTTCTCGATCGACAGTGCACGAGCATCGCGCTCAACGCCGTCGCGAGTGAAGACCTGTACGTCGATAACAGTACCCTTGGTACCGGTAGGTACACGCAGGGAGGTGTCTTTAACGTCGCTGGCTTTTTCACCGAAGATCGCACGCAGCAGTTTCTCTTCCGGAGTCAGCTGGGTCTCGCCTTTCGGAGTGACCTTGCCCACCAGGATGTCGCCTGCGCCAACTTCAGCACCTACATAAACGATACCGGCTTCGTCCAGCTTGTTCAGTGCAGCCTCACCCACGTTCGGGATGTCTGCAGTGATTTCCTCTGGGCCAAGCTTGGTGTCACGAGCCACACAGGTCAGTTCCTGGATGTGGATCGTGGTGAAACGGTCTTCCTGAACCACACGCTCGGACAGGCAGATGGAGTCTTCGAAGTTGAAGCCGTTCCACGCCATGAACGCGATACGCATGTTCTGACCCAGTGCCAGCTCACCCATGTCGGTGGACGGACCATCGGCCATGATGTCGCTGCGCTGAACCCGATCACCCTTGCTCACCAGCGGACGCTGGTTGATGCAGGTGTTCTGGTTGGAGCGGGTGTACTTGGTCAGGTTGTAGATGTCGACACCGGCTTCACCGGTTTCAACTTCGTCATCAGCAACACGAACCACAATACGGCTGGCATCGACCGAGTCGATCACACCGCCACGACGAGCCACGACGCAAACGCCGGAGTCACGGGCAACGTTGCGCTCCATGCCGGTACCTACCAGTGGCTTGTCAGCACGCAGGGTCGGTACAGCCTGACGCTGCATGTTGGAACCCATCAATGCACGGTTGGCGTCGTCGTGCTCGAGGAACGGAATCAGCGACGCTGCAACCGAAACTACCTGCTTCGGCGAAACGTCCATCAAGGTGACGTCTTCCGGCGCCTTGACGGTGAATTCGTTCAAGTGACGAACAGCTACCAGCTCATCGACCAACTGACCTTTGTCGTTCATCGTCGCCGAAGCCTGGGCGATAACGTGATCGGCCTCTTCGATAGCGGACAGGAACACGATCTCGTCGGTTACCAGAGCGTCTTTCACCACACGGTACGGGCT
The DNA here is from genome assembly GCF_014170225.1 of Pseudomonas sp. UME65. NCBI lineage: Bacteria > Pseudomonadati > Pseudomonadota > Gammaproteobacteria > Pseudomonadales > Pseudomonadaceae > Pseudomonas > Pseudomonas sp. UME65. The sequence goes on from NZ_LZZQ01000003.1 coordinate 81,574, forward strand.
CTCGAGGAAGCCGTACTGGTTGGTGCGCGCATAGGCCGCCAGGGAGTTGATCAGACCGATGTTCGGACCTTCCGGCGTTTCAATCGGGCATACACGACCGTAGTGGGTCGGGTGTACGTCACGGACTTCGAAGCCTGCACGCTCACGGGTCAGACCACCTGGGCCAAGTGCAGAAACACGACGCTTGTGGGTGATCTCGGACAGCGGGTTGTTCTGGTCCATGAACTGGGACAGCTGGCTGGAACCGAAGAACTCTTTCACTGCCGCAGCCACTGGCTTGGCATTGATCAGGTCTTGCGGCATCAGGCCTTCGCTTTCAGCCATCGACAGACGCTCTTTGACCGCACGCTCTACACGCACCAGGCCAACGCGGAACTGGTTCTCGGCCATTTCGCCAACACAGCGAACACGACGGTTACCCAGGTGGTCGATGTCGTCGACGATGCCTTTACCGTTACGGATGTCGACCAGAGTCTTCAGTACGGCAACGATGTCTTCTTTGCACAGAACGCCGGAACCTTCGATCTCGGTACGACCGATACGACGGTTGAACTTCATCCGGCCAACGGCGGACAGATCATACCGCTCAGGGCTGAAGAACAGGTTGTTGAACAGAGTCTCGGCAGCATCTTTGGTCGGTGGCTCGCCAGGACGCATCATGCGATAGATCTCGACCAGGGCTTCCAATTGGTTGCTGGTGGAGTCGATCTTCAGAGTGTCAGAGACGAACGGACCGCAGTCGATGTCGTTGGTGTACAGAGTCTCGATGCGAACGACCTGAGCCTTGGCGATTTTCGCCAGGATCTCGGTGTTCAGCTCGGTGTTGCACTCTGCCAGGATTTCACCGGTAGCCGGGTGCACGATAGCCTTGGCGGTGGTACGACCCAGGACGTAGTCCAGAGGTACATCCAGCTCTTTGATACCGGCTTTTTCCAGCTGGTTGATGTGACGAGCGGTGATACGACGACCCTGCTCGACAATAACCTTGCCCTTGTCATCCTGGATGTCCAGAACGGCAATCTCACCACGCAGGCGCTGAGGCACCAGCTCCAGGCTCAGGCTCTCGCCTTTCACGTGGAATACGTTGGTGGTGTAGAAAGCGTCCAGCACTTCTTCAGTGGTATAGCCCAGCGCGCGCAGCAGAACCGATGCCGGCAGCTTGCGACGACGGTCGATACGGACGAACACGCAGTCTTTCGGGTCGAACTCGAAGTCCAGCCACGAACCGCGGTAAGGAATGATCCGCGCGGAATACAGCAGCTTACCGGAGCTGTGCGTCTTGCCACGGTCGTGGTCGAAGAATACGCCAGGGGAACGGTGCAGCTGGGAAACGATTACACGCTCGGTACCGTTGATTACGAAGGTACCGTTCTCAGTCATCAGGGGAATTTCACCCATGTAGACTTCTTGCTCTTTGATGTCCTTGATCGCTTTGTTCGACGATTCTTTGTCGAAAATGATCAGACGGACTTTTACCCGCAAAGGTACGGCGTAAGTTACACCACGCAACACGCATTCTTTAACATCAAACGCCGGTTCGCCCAGGCGATAACCGACATACTCCAACGCAGCATTGCCGGAGTAGCTGATGATCGGGAAAACGGATTTGAAGGCCGCATGCAGGCCCACGTCGCGGAACTGATCTTTAGTCGCTCCCGCTTGCAAGAATTCACGATACGAATCCAGCTGGATGGCCAGGAGGTACGGCACATCCATGACGTCCGGCAACTTGCTAAAGTCCTTGCGGATACGTTTTTTCTCAGTATATGAGTAAGCCATCAGCGTTCCCCAGCTTGGTCACCTGCTTATTCGGCTCCTCCCGACGGGAGCAGCCAGAAAATCGTGCAAACCCTTTGGTTTGCGCCACCGCACAGGGTGGGCTACAGCACGTTACTGGCACCGACCCAGTCGGTCGCCAATAACGGAAAAAGGCCGGTGGCAAGAGCCACCAGCCATCAGCCGTTCGCTTAACGCTTGGGCTGGAGACACAAAGTCGATGCTTACTTGAGCTCGACTTTAGCGCCTGCTTCTTCCAGAGCTGCTTTGGCTTTGTCAGCTGCTTCTTTAGCAACAGCTTCCAGAACCATGGCAGGAGCGCCGTCAACTACAGCCTTGGCTTCTTTCAGGCCCAGACCGGTCAGTTCACGTACAGCCTTGATCACGTTAACTTTCTTCTCGCCAGCTTCGGTCAGCATGACGTTGAATTCAGTTTGCTCTTCAACAACAGCGGCAGCAGCAGCTGGGCCAGCAGCGGCAACAGCAGCGGTAACGCCGAAGGTTTCTTCCATTGCTTTGATCAGCTCAACAACTTCCAGAACGGTTTTCTGGCCGATTGCTTCGATGATTTGCTCGTTAGTCAGAGACATGACTATAAATTCCTGTATTGGGGTGACAGCCTACGCAGCCATCAAATTAAACATATGATTTTGAAAGGGCTTGCAGTGCCTTAGGCAGCAGCAGCTTCTTTCTGGTCGCGAATAGCCGCCAGAGTACGAGCCAGCTTGCTGGTAGCGCCTTGAATCACGCTCATCAGCTTCGCAATAGCTTCGTCGCGAGTTGGCAGCGAAGCCAACACGTCGATCTCGTTTGCTGCGAGGTACTTGCCCTCGAACGCAGCTGCCTTGATCTCGAACTTTTCCTGACCCTTTGCGAACTCTTTGAAAATACGAGCGGCAGCGCCCGGATGTTCCTTGGAGAATGCAATCAGGGTAGGGCCGACGAACGCGTCGTTGAGCACGTCATATTGAGTGCCTTCAACAGCGCGCTTGAGCAGGGTGTTACGTACGACACGTACATAAACACCAGCTTCGCGGGCCTCTTTACGGAGTCCGGTCATAGCGCCTACTGTCACACCACGGGCATCAGCCACGACAGCGGACAGAGCGGCTTTGGCAGCCTCGTTGACTTCAGCGACGATGGCCTTCTTGTCTTCGAGTTTAATTGCCACGGGTTTAACTCCTGCTTGTTACCGTTTCATCCAACCGGAGCTGGATGTCGTTTTGGTGTCTGATTCGGTAAGGAACCGGGAGCACCATCTGCGTAGGCTTGAGGTTTAAGACTTGCGTCGCCTACGGTCTTGGATAGCCCCCGCCAGGCAGGGACCCCAATTTTTCAGCGCGCGCAATTACTTGCACGCGCTTGTGTCTTATACGTCCAGCGAACCCTGGTCGATGACCAGACCTGGGCCCATAGTGGTGCTCAGGGTAACGCGCTTGACGTAGATGCCTTTCGAAGAAGCTGGCTTGATACGCTTCAGGTCAGCGATCAGGGCTTCAACGTTTTCCTTCAGCTTGACGGCGTCGAAGCCGACCTTGCCAACGGAAGTGTGGATGATGCCGTTTTTGTCGGTGCGATAGCGAACCTGACCAGCCTTGGCGTTCTTAACTGCCGAAGCTACGTCTGGAGTAACGGTACCGACTTTCGGGTTAGGCATCAGGCCGCGAGGACCCAGAACCTGACCCAGCTGACCCACAACGCGCATTGCATCCGGGGAAGCAATAACCACGTCATAGTTCAGGTCGCCGCCTTTCATTTCGGCAGCCAGATCGTCCATACCTACGCGGTCTGCACCGGCAGCCAGAGCAGCTTCAGCTGCTGGCCCCTGGGTGAACACAGCTACACGTACAGTCTTGCCAGTGCCGTGTGGCAGCACAGTAGCGCTACGAACAACCTGGTCAGATTTACGTGGGTCTACGCCCAGGTTCACAGCAACGTCTACGGACTCGCTGAACTTAACGGTCGACAGCTCGGTCAGGAGAGCGGCGGCTTCTACGAAGTTGTAGGCCTTGCCTGCTTCAATCTTGCCGGCGATAGCCTTTTGGCGCTTGGTCAGCTTAGCCATTACACACCCTCCACGTTAAGGCCCATGCTACGAGCAGAACCGGCGATAGTACGCACGGCTGCATCCATATCAGCTGCAGTCAGATCCGCGTTTTTGGTTTTCGCGATTTCTTCCAGCTGAGCACGGGTAACAGTGCCAACCTTAACGGTGTTTGGACGAGCGGAACCGCTGGTCAGGCCAGCAGCTTTCTTCAGCAGAACCGAAGCAGGGGTGCTCTTAGTTTCGAAAGTGAAGCTGCGGTCACTGTAAACAGTGATGATCACAGGAGTCGGCAGGCCTGGCTCAAGACCCTGAGTACGGGCGTTGAAAGCTTTGCAGAACTCCATGATGTTCACGCCGTGCTGACCCAGAGCTGGACCAACGGGTGGACTTGGGTTGGCCTGAGCGGCCTTAACTTGCAGCTTGATGTAAGCAGTAATCTTCTTAGCCATGAGGCACTCCAATTACGGGTTCAGACGCCTAGATAGGCTCCCCGGTTACTTGCGCGTTTATCCCAGTGACGACAAAACCCCACAGCCTAAGGCTGCGGGGTATGGGATTCTCGTTCAGCTATGCCTTCTCGACCTGACTGAACTCTAGCTCTACCGGAGTAGAGCGACCGAAAATGAGCACTGCCACCTGAATGCGGCTCTTTTCGTAGTTAACTTCTTCAACCGTACCGTTAAAGTCAGCGAATGGGCCGTCAGTAACACGGACCACCTCACCCGGCTCAAACAGGGTCTTAGGCTTGGGCTTGTCGCTACCATCAGCAACGCGACGCAGAATCGCTTCCGCTTCTTTGTCAGTGATAGGAGCCGGCTTATCGGCAGTACCACCAATAAAGCCCATGACACGAGGAGTATCCTTGACCAAGTGCCAAGTACCCTCGTTCATATCCATCTGTACCAGCACATAGCCTGGAAAGAATTTACGCTCGCTTTTGCGCTTCTGGCCATTGCGCATCTCAACCACTTCTTCAGTGGGGACCAGAATCTCGCCGAAGCCATCTTCCATGCCAGCCAGCTTCACACGCTCGATCAACGAACGCATTACATGCTTCTCGTAACCCGAGTAAGCATGCACAACGTACCAACGCTTAGCCACGGGACACCCTTAGCCAACAATCAAGGAAACAAGCCAGCCGAGCAGGGAATCTAGCCCCCACAACAGCAACGCCATGACCAGAACCACAGCCACAACAATCAATGTGGTCTGCGTGGTCTCTTGGCGAGTTGGCCATACGACTTTACGAATCTCAGTGCGCGCCTCCTTAACCAGGACAAAGAACGACTTACCCTTGGCAGTCTGCAAACCAACGAAGGCAGCAACTGCAGCAATGACAAGTAGCGCCAAGACGCGGTACAGGATCGGCGAAGCAGAGTAGTACTGATTGCCAACAACACCAACAATCACCAAGGCAACAACAACCAGCCACTTGAGCAGATCGAAGCGAGAGCCTTGAGCTTCAGCCTTAGGAGTCATCTATGAAGATCCTGTGAAAAGAAAGCCAGACACATTGAGTGAATCTGGCAGGTCAGGAGGGAATCGAACCCCCAACCTACGGTTTTGGAGACCGTCGCTCTGCCAATTGAGCTACTGACCTAAAAACAAAATCAGGCCGACCATTATGTCGGCCCGATGGAGATATATCAAGAACTTATTCGATGACTTTGGCTACGACGCCAGCGCCGACGGTACGACCGCCTTCACGGATAGCGAAACGCAGACCATCTTCCATCGCGATGGTTTTGATCAGAGTGACAGTCATCTGGATGTTGTCACCTGGCATTACCATTTCAACGCCTTCTGGCAGCTCGCAGTTACCAGTCACGTCAGTAGTACGGAAGTAGAACTGTGGACGGTAGCCTTTGAAGAACGGAGTATGACGACCGCCTTCTTCCTTGCTCAGAACGTAAACTTCAGCGGTGAACTTGGTGTGCGGCTTAACGGTGCCTGGCTTAACCAGAACCTGGCCACGCTCAACGTCATCACGCTTGGTACCACGCAGCAGAACGCCGCAGTTCTCGCCAGCACGACCTTCGTCGAGCAGCTTGCGGAACATTTCAACGCCGGTGCAGGTAGTTTTCTGAGTGTCGCGCAGACCAACGATCTCAACTTCTTCCTGGATGCGAACGATACCACGCTCAACACGACCAGTTACCACGGTGCCACGGCCGGAGATCGAGAATACGTCTTCGATTGGCATCAGGAACGGCTTGTCGATTGCACGCTCTGGCTCTGGGATGTAGGTATCCAGAGTTTCTACCAGACGCTTAACAGCGGTGGTACCCATTTCGTTGTCGTCTTGGCCGTTCAGAGCCATCAGAGCCGAACCGATGATGATCGGAGTGTCGTCACCTGGGAAGTCGTAAGTGCTCAGCAGATCGCGCACTTCCATCTCAACCAGTTCCAGCAGCTCAGCGTCGTCAACCATGTCAGCCTTGTTCAGGAAGACAACGATGTACGGAACGCCTACCTGACGGGACAGCAGGATGTGCTCACGAGTTTGTGGCATCGGACCATCGGCAGCCGAGCAAACCAGGATCGCGCCGTCCATCTGGGCAGCACCAGTGATCATGTTTTTGACGTAGTCGGCGTGACCTGGGCAGTCAACGTGCGCGTAGTGACGAATGTTCGAGTCGTACTCTACGTGCGCAGTGTTGATGGTGATACCACGAGCTTTTTCTTCTGGGGCGCTGTCGATCTTGTCGAAGTCAACACGAGCCGAACCGAAAACTTCGGAGCAAACGCGAGTCAGAGCAGCGGTCAAAGTGGTTTTACCGTGGTCAACGTGACCGATAGTACCCACGTTAACGTGCGGCTTATTACGTTCGAACTTTTCCTTAGCCATCGAAATCACCCCTAGGAGAAGAATTGAGCAAGTCACCCAAGCCATTAAAACAAAGGCAGATATTTTCATATCTGCCTTGTTATATGGAGCTCTTGAGCGGATTTGAACCGCTGACCTCACCCTTACCAAGGGTGTGCTCTACCAACTGAGCTACAAGAGCGTAACACTTTGCAAAACCTGCAAACTTGGAGCGGGTAGCGGGAATCGAACCCGCATCATCAGCTTGGAAGGCTGAGGTTCTACCACTAAACTATACCCGCGGAGCCTGCAGCTCTCGCTAAATCTGGTGGAGGGGGAAGGATTCGAACCTTCGAAGTCGTAGACGTCAGATTTACAGTCTGATCCCTTTGGCCGCTCGGGAACCCCTCCTAAGCGAGGCGACATTCTATACCATGCCACCCTTCTGTCAAGCATTTTCTCAATAAAATCTTGAGGTTAGCTGCGTTGACCTCGCTTCGCGACGCTGACTTCGTGAAGTCTTCGCTGCGGAGCGGGCGCCATTCTATGCAACCTATTCGACAGTTGCAACCCCCTCGCAAGGCATTATTTTATGTTTTAACTCATTGAATTCTTTAGCAAGGTTCTGCAGTTGCATATCATCCAGCAAATGCTTGCTCTCGGGAGTCACACGAAGCCAAAAACCAGAAGAACCAGGAACACTCAAGGACTGCAGCCTGACATCAGCCCCCAGCCCTACCAGCCGCTGCTCCAACATCTGAGCCGTATCACGACGAGCAAAGCCCCCCAGATAAAGACAGCTTGCATCAACCTCCCCTGACTTACCCTTATCCCGCCGCTCGACCGAATCAGAAGACTCACTCAACAAACGGATATCTTGCTGAGTACCTCGATAGAGCGAGAGAGGCATGACCTCTTTCGCACGAAGCGGCGCTTCCTGCTGATGCCAGATGTAATAAAAGCAATTGAGGACCAATAACAACAGAAACAACCAGCGCATAAAAACCTCAAGACAGAGGACAAGGCTTAAACAACTCGAAAAGATGGATCACGTACAAGCTGATCTTGCGGAACCGATGCAACACTCAAAGTCCCACCCCACACAAGGAATCAGCCCCTACCTCCTAGCCGTAGATCGCGCAAGCGCACATTGATGGCCGAACTCATGAGCCATCACGCAACCTTAGACTGAGCTCCCCGCCGCTATACGTTTTCTCCTCCCCCTCAACGCTCAACCGCAAAGCTCCTTGGCGATCAATACCCAACACAACACCATCGATCTTATTTACGCCCGCGATCAGAGACACAGCACGCCCCTGCCAGAGGTGACCTTGCTCCCACTCGCCCTGGATCGCGGAGAAGCCATTCAGCCGATGACGCTCCAGATAAGACACAAGAACCTCATTCAATCGAGCAACAAGCTGATTGCGATCAATAACCTTGCCAGACTCCAACCTAACCGAAGTCCACTCCTGATCGATCTCTTCAGCGCTTTGCATATTCACATTGATCCCAATGCCCAGGACCACATGACACACATCCGCAGGATCACCCACCAACTCCAAAAGTATCCCCGCGACCTTCTTCTGACCAACCAAAACATCATTTGGCCACTTCAAACCCGCACCAGGAATTCCATACTCACGAAGGGTATGCATGACTGCCAACCCAACGACCAGGCTAAGCCCTTCCAATTGCCGGAGACCTCCGTCCATACGCAAGACGAGGCTGTAATAGATATTTTCGGCAAAAGGGCTTACCCACTTACGACCACGACGGCCTCGCCCCACCGTCTGGCGCTCAGCTAGCACAAGAAAAGGAGCCACACTCCCTTCTTCAATGGATCGCAGCGCCTGTGCATTCGTGGAGTCGATAGAGTCGAGAATTCGGATATCCCAGGAGCCACTGGAAATAGAGGAGCGGCCTATCTCAGCACTGCTCAGCAATGTGATTGGAGTGGCCAGCTGGTAACCGCGGCCTCGCACCTTATGAATGACAAGCCCCAACTCCGCCTCAAGAAGCTGTAACTGCTTCCATATAGCACTACGGCTAACACCCAGCGCCTGACCGAGCGCCTGACCCGAGTGAAATCGCCCATCTTTCAGAAGCTCTAACAACGTCGACATGCAGTTTCCGCCTCACCATGAGGCAGGCATGATAGCCATGCCCAGCGCTATTGCATAGAAACCCCCACCTGACGAGCAAGTCGATCGAGACAGCAAAAAATCAAACCCATTTTTTGCGCGCAAAAACAAAACCCCAACTGCATGTGCAGTTGGGGTTTCGGAATTTAATCTTGACGATGACCTACTCTCACATGGGGAAACCCCACACTACCATCGGCGATGCATCGTTTCACTTCTGAGTTCGGGATGGGATCAGGTGGTTCCAACGCTCTATGGTCGTCAAGAAATTCGGTAGCCAGTCCGTTGCTTGTGCAACGTGCCAGCGAATGGGTATGTAATAGCTTTGTGTGTTCGCAAACTTTCGGTTTGTATCGTCTTCACACACCGCAACTCGCTTCTTAAGCAAATTGCTTGGGTGTTATATGGTCAAGCCTCACGGGCAATTAGTATTGGTTAGCTCAACGCCTCACAGCGCTTACACACCCAACCTATCAACGTCGTAGTCTTCGACGGCCCTTTAGGGAACTCAAGGTTCCAGTGAGATCTCATCTTGAGGCAAGTTTCCCGCTTAGATGCTTTCAGCGGTTATCTTTTCC
>NZ_LZZQ01000004.1:0-572433 GCF_014170225.1 Pseudomonas sp. UME65
AAAGCGTATGTGAGGAGCAGGGCTCTTCGCCGGCAGGCCGGATCCTGCGGGTTGGGGGGGCGAGGGGAGGGCAGAAACAAATACGACCTCTGTTAGAGGCCGTATCCGGTGCAGCTAAGACGTTTGCGCAAGGCAGGTCTTATTTGCGGTCTTCCAGTTTGGTGATGTCACGCGACTCGTAGCCGGTGTACAACTGGCGTGGACGGCCGATCTTGTACGGGCTGGAGAGCATTTCCTTCCAGTGCGAGATCCAGCCGACGGTCCGCGCCAGGGCGAAGATCACGGTGAACATGCTGGTTGGAATGCCGATCGCCTTGAGGATGATCCCCGAGTAGAAGTCGACGTTCGGGTACAGCGAGCGCTCGATGAAGTATGGGTCGGTCAGGGCGATCTCTTCCAGGCGCATGGCCAGTTCGAGTTGCGGATCGTTGTTGATGCCCAGTTCCTTGAGTACTTCGTCGCAGGTCTGTTTCATCACGGTGGCGCGCGGGTCGCGGTTTTTGTACACGCGGTGACCGAAGCCCATGAGCTTGAACGGATCGTTCTTGTCCTTGGCCTTGGCGATGAACTTGTCGATGTTCGAGACATCGCCAATTTCGTCGAGCATGGTCAGTACCGCTTCGTTGGCACCGCCGTGGGCCGGACCCCAGAGTGCAGCGATACCGGCAGCGATACAGGCGAACGGGTTGGCACCCGAGGAGCCCGCCAGGCGCACGGTGGACGTCGAGGCGTTCTGTTCGTGGTCGGCATGGAGGATGAAGATCCGGTCCATTGCCTTGGCCAGTACCGGGCTGATCGGTTTGATCTCGCACGGGGTGTTGAACATCATGTGCAGGAAGTTTTCCGCGTACGACAGGTCGTTGCGCGGGTACATCATCGGCTGGCCCATGGAGTACTTGTAGACCATCGCTGCCAGGGTCGGCATCTTGGCCACCAGGCGCACGGCGGAGATTTCGCGGTGCTGCGGGTTATTGATGTCCAGGGAGTCGTGGTAGAACGCCGACAGGGCACCGACTACGCCGCACATCACCGCCATCGGGTGGGCGTCGCGACGGAAACCGTTGAAGAAGCTCTTGAGCTGTTCGTGAACCATGGTGTGGTTCTTCACGGTGCTGACGAACTGGGCCTTCTGTTCAGCGGTGGGCAATTCACCGTTGAGCAGCAGGTAGCAGGTTTCCAGGTAGTCGGATTTCTCGGCCAGCTGTTCGATCGGGTAGCCGCGATGCAGCAGAATGCCGTTGTCGCCGTCGATGTAGGTGATTTTCGACTCGCAGGAGGCGGTCGACATGAAACCCGGGTCAAAAGTGAAGCGGCCCGTGGCCGTCAGACCCCGAACATCGATTACATCGGGACCAACGGTGCCGGTTAAAATGGGCAGCTCGACGGGGGCTGCGCCCTCGATGATCAACTGCGCTTTTTTGTCAGCCATGTGGCCTCCTATTTATGCTTGAAATCATCAGACAGACCCCCCACGCAGGGCCCGCACCACTATAGTGAGATAAATCCGAATGTCAATTTGCCTAAAGTCTTGTCCCAGAAGGCTTTGGGAGGGATTTTTTCGCGAAATTCAGCGCCATTTACGCCTTTTATAACGCTAACGCAATCAGCTATTAGGGGAAGGTCTTTGCGTTGTCATTAGTAGCCTAACTGTCTATACTCGGCCACCGACCTCCGTAGGCTTCTGGGCCCGCTTTGCTGGGGGTCGCACTCCCTGGGTAGTGGTTGCCTGACCAGTGCACTCCCCAACAACTTTGCCCTGATTGTTAGGGGCTCTTCAGTGTGAAAAAAGCCGTGAATAGCCAACGACCTGTAAACCTAGACCTAAGGACCATCAAACTCCCCATCACCGGCGTTACGTCGTTTCTCCACCGTGTTTCCGGCATCATCCTCTTCCTGGGCATCGGCATCATGCTTTATGCATTGAGCAAATCCCTGGGCTCCGAGGAAGGCTATGCCGAGGTGAAGGCGTGCTTGACCAGTCCGCTGGCCAAATTCGTTGCATGGGGCCTCCTGTCCGCCTTGCTGTATCACTTGGTGGCCGGTGTACGCCATCTGATTATGGACATGGGCATCGGTGAGACGCTGGAAGGCGGCAAGCTGGGCTCGAAAATCGTTATCGCCGTATCCGTGGTGGTAATCGTTCTGGCGGGAGTTTGGATATGGTAACCAGCGTTACGAACCTGTCGCGTTCGGGCCTTTATGACTGGATGGCACAGCGTGTGTCTGCGGTCGTTCTCGCGGCTTATTTCATTTTCCTGATCGGATACCTCGTAGCGAATCCGGGCATTGACTACACCCAGTGGCATGGCCTGTTCGCAAACAACTGGATGCGTATCTTCAGTCTGCTGGCCATGGTGGCCCTGGGCGCTCACGCCTGGGTCGGCATGTGGACCATCTCGACTGACTACCTGACGCCGATGGCGCTGGGCAAGTCGGCCACAGCAGTACGTTTCCTTTTCCAGGCAGTATGCGGCGTCGCGATGTTCGCTTACTTCGTCTGGGGTGTGCAGATTCTCTGGGGTATCTGATTCATGGCTAACATTCCAACCATTTCTTTCGACGCCATCATCATTGGCGGCGGCGGCGCCGGCATGCGTGCCGCACTGCAGCTGGCCCAGGGCGGCCACAAGACTGCGGTGATCACCAAGGTGTTCCCGACCCGTTCGCACACTGTGTCTGCCCAGGGCGGCATCACTTGCGCGATCGCCTCGGCGGACCCGAACGATGACTGGCGCTGGCACATGTACGATACCGTCAAGGGTTCCGACTACATCGGTGACCAGGACGCTATCGAATACATGTGTCAGGAAGGCCCGGCTGCGGTCTTCGAACTGGACCACATGGGGCTGCCGTTCTCCCGTACCGAAACCGGTCGTATCTACCAGCGTCCTTTCGGCGGTCAGTCCAAGGACTACGGCAAGGGCGGCCAGGCTGCTCGTACCTGCGCAGCGTCCGACCGTACCGGTCACGCACTGCTGCACACCCTATATCAGGGCAACCTGAAAGCCGGCACCACCTTCCTCAACGAGTGGTACGCAGTCGATCTGGTGAAGAACCAGGACGGCGCCTTTGTCGGCGTGATCGCTATCTGCATCGAAACCGGCGAAACCACCTACATTCGCTCCAAGGCCACCGTTCTGGCCACCGGCGGTGCAGGTCGTATCTACGCCTCCACCACCAACGCTCTGATCAACACCGGTGACGGCGTTGGTATGGCGCTGCGTGCTGGCGTTCCGGTGCAAGACATCGAAATGTGGCAGTTCCACCCGACCGGCATTGCCGGCGCCGGTGTACTGGTAACCGAAGGTTGCCGTGGTGAGGGTGGTTACCTGATCAACAAGCATGGCGAGCGTTTCATGGAGCGTTATGCTCCGAACGCTAAAGACCTGGCTGGCCGCGACGTTGTTGCGCGCTCCATGGTCAAGGAAATCATCGCCGGCAACGGCTGTGGCCCGAACGGCGACCACGTGATGCTCAAGCTCGACCACCTGGGCGAGGAAGTGCTGCACAGCCGCCTGCCAGGTATCTGCGAGCTGTCCAAGACGTTTGCGCACGTTGACCCGGTGGTTGCTCCGGTTCCGGTCGTTCCAACCTGCCACTACATGATGGGCGGCGTTGCCACCAACATTCATGGCCAGGCCATCACACAGAACGCCGCTGGCGAAGACACCATCATCCCTGGCCTGTTCGCAGTGGGTGAAGTGGCTTGCGTATCGGTACACGGCGCCAACCGTCTGGGCGGCAACTCGCTGCTGGACCTGGTGGTGTTCGGCCGTGCAGCCGGTCTGCACCTGGAAAAAGCGCTGACCGACGGTATCGAATACCGCGACGCCAGCGACACCGACGTTGATGTTGCCCTGAACCGCCTGGCCAAGCTCAACGAGCGCACCACCGGTGAAGACGTTGCAACCCTGCGTCGCGAGCTGCAGAACTGCATGCAGAACTACTTCGGTGTATTCCGTACCGGCGAATACATGCAGAAGGGTATCGCTCAGCTGGCTGACCTGCGCGAGCGTATCGCCAACGTCAAGATCAACGACAAGTCTCAAGCTTTCAACACTGCGCGTATCGAAGCACTTGAGCTGCAGAACCTGCTGGAAGTGGCCGAAGCCACTGCCATCGCTGCCGAAGTGCGCAAAGAGTCCCGCGGCGCTCACGCCCGTGAAGACTTCGAAGACCGTGACGACGAAAACTGGCTGTGCCACACCCTGTACTTCCCGGGTGAGAAGCGCGTTGCCAAGCGTGCGGTCAACTTCTCGCCGAAGACTGTTCCGACTTTCGAACCAAAAGTCCGGACTTACTAAAGGGTGATCGATATGTTGCAAGTTGAAGTTTATCGTTACAACCCTGACACCGACTCGGCTCCGAAAACCCAGGTTTTCCAGGTAGACACCGGTGGCAAGGACTTGATGGTGCTGGACGTGCTGGCCCTGATCAAAGAGCAGGACGAAGGTTTTTCCTACCGTCGTTCCTGCCGTGAAGGCGTTTGCGGTTCCGATGGCATGAACATCAACGGCAAGAACGGTCTGGCGTGCATCACGCCGCTGTCTGCCGTGGTCAAGAAGAACAAGCTGGTTGTTCGCCCGCTGCCAGGTCTGCCGGTTATCCGTGACCTGGTCGTCGATATGAGCATCTTCTACAAGCAATACGAGAAGGTGAAGCCATTCCTGCAGAACGATACGCCGGCTCCGGCCATCGAACGTCTGCAGTCCCCGGAAGAGCGCGAGAAGCTCGACGGTCTGTACGAGTGCATCCTGTGCGCTTGCTGCTCGACCTCTTGCCCGTCCTTCTGGTGGAACCCGGACAAGTTCCTGGGTCCAGCTGCCCTGCTGCAAGCCTACCGCTTCCTGGCAGACAGCCGTGACACCAAGACGTCCGAGCGTCTGGCTTCCCTGGACGACCCGTTCAGCGTATTCCGCTGCCGGGGCATCATGAACTGCGTCAACGTTTGTCCGAAGGGCCTGAACCCGACTAAGGCCATCGGTCACATTCGTAACATGCTGCTGCAGAGTGGCGTGTGATTCAGCTGTTGTACCCGTAGGACCGCTGTACCCGTAAAAGCCACGGCGCGGGCTTCAACCCGCGTCATGGCTCTAACCTGAGCAGCAGCTCACAAAGTGGCTGCTCTATATTTTGAAGAAATGAGACAAGCAGGGGCATCCGGGCTGGTACCCGGACTATCAGCGTGATCCTAAGTGGCTTGTTTTGGTCGCTGCATTCGGACTTCTGCAAGCTTGCTCGGTGTCGTCGCCGGTGGTGTTCCCCTAACCGAGGGTGACCAAGCATGCAAGAAAGCGTGATGCAGCGCATGTGGAACAGCGCCTACCTATCCGGTAGTAACGCTGCCTATGTGGAAGAGCTCTACGAGCTCTACCTGCACGACCCTAACGCTGTGCCAGAAGAGTGGCGCACTTACTTTCAGAAGTTGCCTACCGACGGCAGCACTGCCATCGATGTTTCGCACTCGACAATCCGCGATCATTTCGTCTTGCTGGCAAAGAACCAGCGCCGCGCCCAACCGGTATCCGCCGGTAGCGTGAGCAGTGAGCACGAGAAGAAGCAAGTTGAAGTGCTGCGATTGATCCAGGCCTATCGGATGCGTGGCCACCAGGCAGCCCAGCTGGACCCGCTGGGGCTGTGGCAGCGTCCTGCACCTGCAGACCTGTCGATCAATCATTACGGCTTGACCAATGCCGATCTTGATACGACCTTCCGTGCCGGCGACCTGTTCATCGGCAAAGAGGAAGCGAGCCTACGCGAAATTCACGAAGCGTTGCAGCAGACATATTGCCGCACCATTGGCGCTGAATTCACGCACATCACCGATTCCGAGCAGCGTCAGTGGTTCCAGCAGCGTCTGGAAAGCGTGCGCGGCCGTCCGACCTATTCCGCCGACATCAAGAGCCACCTGCTCGAGCGCGTCACTGCGGCTGAAGGCCTGGAAAAATACCTGGGTACCAAATACCCGGGCACCAAGCGTTTCGGTCTGGAAGGCGGCGAGAGCCTGATTCCGATGCTCGACGAGCTGATCCAGCGTTCCGGTTCCTACGGCACCAAGGAAGTGGTTATCGGCATGGCCCACCGTGGCCGTCTGAACGTGCTGGTCAACACCTTCGGCAAGAACCCGCGCGAGCTGTTCGACGAGTTCGAAGGCAAGAAGAAGGTCGAGCTGGGTTCCGGTGACGTTAAATACCACCAGGGCTTCTCGTCCAACGTCATGACCACCGGTGGCGAAGTTCACCTGGCGATGGCGTTCAACCCGTCCCACCTGGAAATCGTTTCTCCAGTGGTCGAAGGTTCGGTGCGCGCTCGTCAGGACCGTCGCAACGACCAGACCGGCGACAAGGTTCTGCCGATCTCGATCCACGGTGACGCGGCGTTCGCCGGCCAGGGCGTGGTGATGGAAACCTTCCAGATGTCCCAGACCCGCGGTTTCCGTACCGGCGGCACTGTGCACATCGTGATCAACAACCAGGTCGGTTTCACCATCAGCAACCCGCTGGACTCGCGCTCCACCGAGTACGCCACCGACGTTGCGAAGATGATCCAGGCCCCGATCCTCCATGTGAATGGTGATGATCCGGAAGCCGTGTTGTTCGTGACCCAGCTGGCCATCGACTACCGCATGCAGTACAAGCGCGACGTGGTGATCGACCTGGTCTGCTACCGTCGTCGCGGCCACAACGAGGCCGACGAGCCAAGCGGCACCCAGCCACTGATGTATCAGCAGATCGCCAAGCAGCGCACCACCCGTGAACTGTATGCCGATCGCCTGACCCAGGGCGGTGTGCTCGACGCAGAGCGTGTTCAGGCGAAAGTCGACGAATACCGCAACGCGCTGGACAACGGTCTGCACGTGGTCAAGAGCCTGGTCAAGGAACCGAACAAAGAGTTGTTCGTGGACTGGCGTCCGTACCTGGGCCATACCTGGACCGCGCGTCACGACACCACCTTCGACCTCAAGACTCTTCAGGAACTGTCCGCCAAGCTGCTGGAGCTGCCGGAAGGCTTCGTGGTTCAGCGTCAGGTCGCGAAGATCTACGAAGACCGTCAGAAGATGCAAGCCGGCGGCCTGCCGATCAACTGGGGTTATGCTGAAACCATGGCGTACGCGACCCTGGCGTTCGAAGGTCACCCGATTCGCATGACCGGCCAGGACATCGGCCGCGGCACCTTCTCGCACCGCCATGCGGTGTTGCACAACCAGAAGGACGCCGGCACCTACATCCCGTTGCAGCACCTGTACGAAGGCCAGCCACGTTTCGACCTGTACGATTCGTTCCTGTCCGAAGAAGCCGTACTGGCGTTCGAATACGGCTACTCCACCACCACGCCTAACGCGCTGGTGATCTGGGAAGCCCAGTTCGGCGACTTCGCCAACGGTGCCCAAGTGGTGATCGACCAGTTCATCACCAGCGGCGAGCACAAGTGGGGCCGTCTCTGCGGTCTGACCATGCTGCTGCCACACGGTTATGAAGGTCAGGGTCCCGAGCACTCCTCGGCTCGTCTGGAGCGTTACCTGCAGCTGTGCGCCGAGCACAACATCCAGGTATGCGTACCGACCACGCCGGCTCAGATCTACCACTTGCTGCGTCGCCAGGTGATTCGTCCGCTGCGCAAGCCGCTGGTCGTGCTGACACCGAAATCCCTGCTGCGTCATAAACTGGCCATCTCGACCCTGGAAGATCTGGCGGAAGGTTCGTTCCAGACCGTTATCCCGGAAATCGATGCCCAGGATCCAAAAGACGTGGGTCGCATCATTCTGTGTAGCGGCAAGGTCTACTACGACCTGTTGGAAAAACGCCGTGCCGAAGGTCGTGACGACATCGCCATCGTGCGTATCGAGCAGCTGTACCCATTCCCTGAGGACGACCTGATCGAAGTCCTGGCTCCGTACAAAAACGTCAAACACATCGTTTGGTGTCAGGAAGAGCCGATGAACCAGGGTGCCTGGTACTGCAGCCAGCATCACATGCGTCGCATCATCAGCGGTCACAACAAGTCGCTCGTACTCGAGTACGCGGGCCGTGACGCTTCTGCTGCTCCAGCTTGTGGTTATGCATCGATGCACGCTGAGCAGCAGGAAAAACTGCTGCAAGATGCCTTTACTGTTTAACGCCTTCGCGCACCTGAAACCGAATTTAAGGAACCACAGATAATGGCTATCGAGATCAAAGCCCCCACTTTCCCGGAATCGGTTGCCGATGGCACCGTTGCCACCTGGCACAAGCAACCGGGCGACGCCGTCAAGCGTGACGAGCTGATCGTTGACATCGAGACCGACAAGGTCGTGCTGGAAGTTCTGGCCACCGCTGACGGCGTGCTGGGCGCTATCGTCAAGAACGAAGGCGACACCGTTCTGTCCGACGAAGTCCTGGGCTCCATCGTTGAAGGCGGCGCTGCTGCCGCTGCCGCTGCTCCTGCTGCCGCCGCCGCTCCGGCCGCCGCCGCTGCTGCCCCGGCTGCTGCCGATGGCGAAGACGATCCAATCGCTGCTCCTGCCGCGCGCAAGCTGGCTGAAGAAAACGGTATCAACATCGCTTCCGTTGCCGGTACCGGCAAAGGCGGCCGTGTGACCAAGGAAGACGTGGTCGCTGCTGTTGCCGCGAAGAAAGCCGCTCCGGCTGCCGCGCCTGCCAAGGCTCCGGCTCCTGCCGCTGCTGCTCCGGTCTTCGCTGCCGGTGATCGCGTCGAGAAGCGCGTGCCTATGACCCGCCTGCGTGCCAAGGTTGCCGAGCGTCTGGTTGAAGCCCAGTCGAACATGGCGATGCTGACCACCTTCAACGAAGTCGACATGACTGAAGTCATGGCCCTGCGTTCGAAGTACAAGGATCTGTTCGAGAAGTCCCACAATGGCGTACGCCTGGGCTTCATGTCGTTCTTCGTCAAGGCCGCCACCGAAGCCCTGAAGCGCTTCCCGGCTGTCAACGCCTCGATCGACGGTTCCGACATCGTCTACCACGGCTATGCCGACATCGGTGTTGCGGTCTCCAGCGACCGTGGCCTGGTGGTTCCTGTTCTGCGTAACGCCGAACTGATGAGCCTGGCCGAAATCGAAGGCGGCATCGCCACCTTCGGCAAGAAGGCCCGTGACGGCAAGCTGTCGATGGAAGAGATGACCGGTGGTACTTTCACCATCACCAACGGTGGTACTTTCGGTTCGATGATGTCGACCCCGATCGTCAACCCGCCACAAGCCGCGATCCTGGGCATGCACAACATTCTGCAGCGTCCTATGGCGATCAACGGTCAAGTGGTCATCCGTCCGATGATGTACCTGGCGCTGTCCTACGATCACCGCCTGATCGACGGTAAAGAAGCCGTGACGTTCCTGGTGACCATCAAGAACCTGCTGGAAGACCCGGCTCGTCTGCTCCTGGACATCTAAAAAGCAGCTGCATGCTGCAAGCGGGAAGCTTCGCGCCCCAGGGCAAGAGGCTTCAAGCTTGCGGCTGCAGCTTCTAGCTTGCCGTTAAAAGGAACCTTTTATGACTCAGAAATTCGACGTGGTAGTGATTGGCGCGGGCCCAGGCGGTTATGTCGCCGCAATCAAGGCCGCACAACTCGGTTTCACCACCGCTTGCATCGAGAAGTACACCGATAAAGAGGGCAAGCTGGCCCTCGGTGGTACTTGCCTGAACGTCGGTTGCATTCCTTCCAAGGCGCTGCTGGACAGCTCCTGGAAATTCCACGAAGCCCAGGACGGTTTTGCCATCCACGGTATCAACCACGCTGGCGTGACCATGGACGTACCAGCCATGGTGGGTCGCAAGGCCAATATCGTCAAAGGCCTGACCAGCGGTGTTGCCACCCTGTTCAAGGCCAATGGCGTCACTTCGATCCAGGGCCACGGCAAACTGCTGGCCGGCAAGAAAGTCGAAGTCACCAAGCCTGACGGTTCGGTTGAAGTGATCGAAGCCGAAAACGTGATCCTGGCTCCAGGCTCGCGTCCGATCGACATTCCACCGGCTCCGGTCGACCAGAATGTGATCGTCGATTCCACCGGCGCTCTGGAATTCCAATCCGTACCAAAACGCCTGGGCGTGATCGGCGCTGGCGTCATCGGCCTGGAACTGGGTTCGGTATGGTCGCGCCTGGGTGCGCAAGTGACTGTCCTGGAAGCCCTGGACACCTTCCTGATGGCAGCCGACACCGCTGTTTCCAAGGAAGCGCTGAAAACCCTGACCAAGCAAGGCCTGGACATCAAGCTGGGCGCTCGCGTGACCGGCTCCAAGGTCAACGGCGAAGAAGTCGTGGTCACCTACACCGACGCCAATGGCGAGCAGACCATCACTTTCGACAAGCTGATCGTTGCCGTTGGTCGCCGCCCGGTGACCACCGACCTGCTGGCCGCCGATTGCGGCGTGACCCTCGACGAGCGCGGTTTCGTGCACGTTGACGATCATTGCGCTACCACCGTACCGGGCGTCTACGCCATCGGTGACGTGGTGCGCGGCATGATGCTGGCTCACAAGGCCTCGGAAGAGGGCATCATGGTTGCCGAGCGCATCAAGGGCCACAAAGCCCAGATGAACTATGACCTGATCCCTTCGGTTATCTATACTCACCCGGAAATTGCATGGGTCGGTAAAACCGAGCAGGCCTTGAAAGCTGAAGGCGTTGAAGTTAACGTCGGCACCTTTCCGTTTGCCGCCAGCGGCCGTGCCATGGCAGCCAACGACACCGGTGGTTTCGTCAAAGTCATCGCCGATGCCAAGACTGACCGCGTATTGGGCGTCCACGTGATTGGCCCAAGCGCTGCGGAACTGGTTCAGCAAGGTGCGATCGGCATGGAATTCGGCACCAGCGCCGAAGACCTGGGCATGATGGTTTTCTCCCATCCGACCCTGTCCGAAGCCCTGCACGAAGCAGCTCTGGCTGTGAATGGCACTGCCATCCACATTGCCAACCGCAAGAAACGCTAAGCAATAATAAGAAACCACGGCGGTTGGCCCGTCGTGAGCCTTGTGCGCAAGACTCACCGCGGAATATCCGCTGGACTCGACCTCTCGAGGTAGCGCCACACACTGGACCGGGGCCCAGGCTCCGGGTTCAGGTGTGGCGCTGGTTTTGAGAGTAGCGGTCACAGGTGGTGCGGCACTCAATCTTGAGCGCAGCGCCGAATGCGCAGTACCTAACGAAGACGGTAAAAAGCATGAATCTTCACGAGTATCAGGGTAAGCAGCTGTTCGCTGAATACGGCCTGCCAGTATCCAAAGGCTACGCGGTAGACACCCCGGAAGAAGCAGCAGAAGCTTGCGACAAAATCGGCGGCTCCGAGTGGGTTGTCAAAGCCCAGGTTCACGCCGGTGGTCGCGGTAAAGCGGGCGGCGTTAAGCTGGTTCGCAGCAAAGAAGACGCTAAGGCATTCGCTCAGCAGTGGTTGGGCAAGCGTCTGGTGACCTATCAGACTGACGCCAATGGCCAGCCTGTCACCAAGATCCTGGTTGAATCGTGCACTGATATCGCTAAAGAGCTGTACCTGGGCGCTGTCGTTGACCGTTCGAGCCGTCGCATCGTGTTCATGGCTTCCACCGAAGGTGGCGTGGACATCGAGAAAATCGCTCACGACACTCCAGAAAAAATTCTCAAGGCCACTATCGATCCACTGGTTGGCGCTCAGCCATTCCAGGGTCGCGAGCTGGCTTTCCAACTGGGGCTGGAAGGCAAGCAAGTTGCCCAGTTCGCCAAGATCTTCGTAGGTCTGGCCAAACTGTTCCAGGATCACGATCTGGCCCTGCTGGAAGTGAACCCGCTGGTGATCAAGGCCGACGGCGATCTGCACTGCCTGGACGCGAAGATCAACATCGACGCCAATGCCATGTACCGTCAGCCTAAGCTGAAAACCTTCCACGATCCGTCCCAGGACGATCCGCGCGAAGCCCACGCTGCCAAGTTCGAACTGAACTACGTAGCTCTGGAAGGCAACATCGGCTGCATGGTCAACGGTGCCGGCCTGGCCATGGGTACCATGGACATCGTCAACCTGCACGGCGGCAAGCCAGCCAACTTCCTCGACGTAGGTGGTGGTGCTACCAAAGAGCGCGTGACCGAAGCCTTCAAGATCATCCTGTCCGACACCAACGTCGCTGCAGTACTGGTCAACATCTTCGGCGGCATCGTTCGTTGCGACATGATTGCCGAAGGCATCATCGGCGCCGTGAAAGAAGTCGGCGTGAAAATCCCGGTTGTTGTTCGCCTTGAAGGCAACAACGCTGAACTGGGCGCTAAAGTACTGGCAGAAAGCGGCTTGAACATCATCGCTGCTACCAGCCTGACCGACGCTGCTCAACAAGTTGTCAAAGCTGCGGAGGGCAAATAATGAGCGTCCTGATCAATAAAGACACCAAAGTTATCTGCCAGGGCATTACCGGTTCGCAAGGTAGTTTCCACACCCAGCAAGCCATCGAGTACGGCACCAAGATGGTTGGCGGCGTAACTCCTGGCAAAGGCGGCACCGAGCACCTGGGCCTGCCAGTGTTCAACACCGTGAAAGACGCTGTAGCTGCCACTGGCGCTACCGCCAGCGTGATCTACGTTCCAGCTCCTTTCTGCAAGGACTCGATCCTGGAAGCGGCCTTCGGCGGCATCAAGCTGATCGTCTGCATCACCGAAGGCATTCCTACCCTGGACATGCTGGACGCCAAGGTTAAGTGCGACGAGCTGGGTGTTACCCTGATCGGCCCTAACTGCCCAGGCGTGATCACCCCAGGCGAATGCAAGATCGGCATCATGCCAGGTCACATTCACTTGCCAGGCAAGGTCGGTATCGTTTCCCGTTCCGGCACCCTGACCTACGAAGCTGTTAAGCAGACTACTGACGCCGGTTTCGGTCAGTCCACCTGTGTCGGCATCGGTGGTGACCCGATCCCGGGTTCGAACTTCATCGACATCCTGAAGCTGTTCCAGGAAGACCCGAAGACCGAAGCGATCGTGATGATCGGTGAGATCGGCGGTTCGGCTGAAGAAGAAGCGGCTGCCTACATCAAGGCTCACGTGACCAAGCCGGTTGTTTCCTACATCGCTGGTGTGACTGCTCCTCCGGGCAAGCGCATGGGCCATGCTGGCGCAATCATCTCTGGCGGCAAAGGCACTGCAGACGAGAAATTCGCTGCTCTGCAAGATGCAGGCGTGAAAACCGTGCGTTCGCTGGCAGACATCGGCAAGGCCCTGGCCGAGCTGACCGGTTGGGCTGTCAAGTAAGCCTCGCGCTTAGCTGACGCAAAACCAGCAAAGGCCACCTTCGGGTGGCCTTTGTGCTTTCTGCCGTAGGAGACCTGCATCCTGCACAGAGCCTGGGGGAAATATAATTTCAAAAATGCGACATCATTCTGTCGCATATCGGATAGTTCGCCCTGGAACAGTGCGCTTGTCTTACCGATTCTGTAATCTAGCCGCCTCTTTTTGCGTCTGCTGCCCACAAGGTCGCTGCGCGCTAAACGGGTCAGTCTTATACGGACTGACAGCATTTCCCTCACCCATAAGGGAAATCCCTCTCTAAATTCCGATTCAGTAGTGTGGTATTTCCTTAATGAAAGTGTTGAAAGGCCAGGACATCCTGGCACTCGGCTTTATGACTTTTGCCCTGTTCGTCGGGGCCGGCAACATCATTTTCCCGCCTATCGTCGGCCTGCAGTCCGGACCCCATGTCTGGATGGCGGCGCTGGGCTTCCTGATCACCGCGGTCGGTCTGCCGGTGATCACCGTGGTTGCCCTGGCCAAGGTCGGCGGTGCCATGGACGCGCTGAGCACGCCTATCGGCAAGCTGGCCGGTGGCCTGCTGGCTGCGGTCTGCTACCTGGCGGTAGGCCCGCTGTTCGCCACGCCACGTACCGCTACCGTGTCCTTTGAAGTGGGCCTGGCGCCGTTGACCGGCGAAAGCCCGCTGGCCCTGTTCCTCTACAGTTCGGTGTACTTCCTGCTGGTGTTCTTCATCTCCCTGTACCCGGGCCGGCTGCTGGACACCGTCGGACGCTTCCTGGCGCCGCTGAAGATCATCGCCCTGGCTGTGCTGGGCATTGCGGCCTTTGCCTTGCCCGCCGGCGACATCGGCACCGCCACTCCCGAGTACGTTGCAGCACCGTTCTCCCAGGGCTTCATCAATGGTTACCTGACCATGGATACCTTGGGCGCGCTGGTGTTCGGCATCGTCATCGTCAATGCCATCCGTTCCCGCGGGGTCGAGTCGCCTCGGCTCATTACCCGTTATGCCGTGATCGCCGGCCTGATCGCCGGGGTCGGCCTGGCGCTGGTCTACGTCAGCCTGTTCCGCCTGGGCTCGGGCAGCCATGAAGTGGCCGCCGGTGCCAGCAACGGCGCCGCGGTATTGCACGCTTATGTGCAGCACACCTTCGGTTCCCTGGGCAGCGGTTTCCTCGCGGTGCTGATCTCCCTGGCCTGCCTGGTGACCGCCGTGGGCCTGACCTGCGCCTGCGCCGAGTACTTCAGCCGCGTCCTGCCGCTGTCCTACAAGACGCTGGTGGTGATCCTCGCGGCGTTCTCGCTGCTGGTATCGAACCTGGGCCTGACCAAGCTGATCGCGTTCTCGATCCCGGTGCTGACCGCGATTTACCCGCCGTGCATCGCCCTGGTGGCCCTGAGCTTCTGCAAGGACTTCTGGCAGGACCAGCGCCGTATCGTCGGCCCGGTGATGCTGGTGTCCTTCGTGTTCGGCCTGATCGATGCCCTCAAGGGCGCGGGCCTGGCCGGCTGGATGCCAACCCAGCTGTCGCACTTGCCGCTGAGCGAGCAGGGCCTGGCGTGGCTGGTGCCGTCGGTGATCGTGCTGGTGGTGGCAGTGATCTGCGATCGCCTGCTGGGCAAGCGCAGCGAAGCCCTGGCCTGACCTGAAGTTGATGGCCCGGGGTCGCCACAAGCGGCCCCCGAGCCCCCTAAAAAATGCCCCGCATCGATGGATGCGGGGCATTTTTTATGGGCGTACAGCGGTGTCTTTTTCCCCTGCGGGGCGTCGAAGCAGTGCCCTTTGCTTTTGTCTTCTGCCAACGCCTTACAGGAATTTGCATGTCGTTCGTTCAAGCCAACCTGATCCACCTACTGGCCGCCCTGTGGTTCGTCGTCTGCTGGGGTGGCTATACCCGCTACGCCAGTTGGAAGGGAAGGGACACCGCGTGCCTGGCCAGCGTCCTGCACCTGTATCGCGAGGACTGGATGCGCCGCATGCTGCTGCGGGACAACCGCATCGCCGATGCCAGCGTGATCGGCAACCTGGAGCGCAATGCCTCGTTCTTCGCCTCCAGCACCCTGATCATCCTAGCGGGCATTCTCACCGTGCTGGGCGCCTCGGAGCGTGCAGTGTCGCTGTTGGCGGACATTCCCATGGTCCAGCAGGCATCCCAGGGCATGTCGGAAATCAAGCTGCTGTGCCTGGCGCTGGTGTTCGTCTATGCCTTCTTTACCTTCAGCTGGTGCATGCGCCAGTACAACTTCGCCGCAGTGCTGGTGGGGTCGGCGCCAATGATCGGCGAGCGTCATGTTTCCGAGCAGGAGCGCAAGGCTTTTGCATCGCGAGCGGCTCGGGTAATTTCCATGGCGGCTAACCAGTTCAACTTCGGATTGCGTTCCTATTACTTCGGCATGACCATGCTGGCCTGGTTCGTCAGCCCCTGGTTATTCATGCTGATGAGCGCGGGTGTGGTGTTTGTCCTGTATCGGCGGGAGTTCCACTCCGATGTACTTGAAGTCATGGTCTATACACCGACAGAACAACCTGTGGTCGATAGCCCCAAAGATGCAGCCTGAGCGTTGATGGCTGATCGATTGAACGGTTGAAAGGAGTTGGCCAATGAGCAGTTCGCGTGCCCTGAAGTACCTGTGCCTGGGGTTCTTCCTGTTGTCGGGCTGCAGGGCGCAAACCCTGTATCTGAATGGCGAAGCCCGGGGCAGGGTGGTAGATGCATTGAGCGGCGTGCCGATCGCCGGGGCCAAGGGCGCCTTGTGTGGCGCACAGTTCCTGACGGCCGATGACGGGAGCTTCAAGGTCGAAGCGGCAACTGACTGGGAATGGGTCATGTTGCTGGCCGGGCGTTCGCCGCAGGACATCCCGCACCCTTGCTTCATGAGTATCGCGGCAGCGGATTACCAGTCCCGCCAATGGCTGGCGCCTTTTACCGCCCACTACGACTTTCCCATCAGGTTGCTGCCCATTTCCAGCCCCTTGCACTATGCACTGGAGTCCCCGGGCAATGAGTCGGTGCCAATGCAGCCGTTGCAGGCAGAGCCCCGCCAGGACGAATTGTTCCTGGGGGCAGGCGGCTGATCTTCAACGCTTAGTTGCTTGCCCGGCAACTAAGCACTGTTGTATTGAGCGACTGTTTTACGAGCAAGAAAAAGCCCGCACTTGGCGGGCTTTGTTCTTTGTTGCGCTAAAACCGACTTAGTTGGTTTTAGGAGCTGCTTCCTTGGCGCTTTCTTCAGCAGCAGCCTTGTTGGATTCAGCCTGATCTTTGGCTGCTTCGGCGTTTTCTTTTGCCGCGTCGTTCACTTTATCCTGAGCTTCGTTCATTTTCTGTTGGGCTTGCTCAGCATGTTGATTGGCATCTTGAGCTTTGTCCTCGGATTTTTTGTCGCAGGCAGCCAGACCGAGGGAAGCGGTCAGCATCAGGGCAATAGCTAAAGTCTTACGCATGGGGTGTTTCTCCTTAGTGAAGATATCTACTGGCCTTTCGATCATGGCCTTGTGATTTAAGTTCCTTGAGACTCACAGATATATTAAGTAGTCATTTCATGGAACTTTTGCCTGCTTCATTCAACGCACATTCCCGACAATAAAAAGAGATAAATCCCATGGCGCAAAACCCTATTTCTGAGCGTGCGGCGCGCTTTCTTTCCGCCTTGCGCCACTGTCAGGTGCTGGGCATCCGGGTACATAGCGCCTCTGAAGAGGGCCTGACCCTGACCTTGCCCTACAGTCCGCAGATTGTCGGCGACCCGCAAACCGGGATCATTCACGGCGGTGCCCTGACCACGCTGATGGACAGCGCCTGTGGCATGGCCACGCTTTGCGTGCTGCCGGAGTTCGAGGTGTGTCCGACCCTGGACCTGCGCATAGACTATATGCATCCGGCGGTCCCTCATCATGACGTGCACGGCTTTGCCCAGTGTTACCGGGTCACCACCGATGTGATCTTTACCCGCGGCTTTGCCTATCAGGATGATCCCGAGCGTCCCGTGGCTCATGTATTCGGCACTTTCATGCGCATGGGCCGGGGGCTCAAGGGCAGCCGCGGGCTGGCCAGCTCAATCAAGGGGGAGCGGGCATGAGCACGGACCTTCGAGCACTCCTGGAGCAGGCTCGCCAGCAGGGCGATTACACCGCGTTGCTGGAGCAGATCCCCTACGCGAAGCTGATTGGCATCGAGTGCACGCAACTGGGAGATGAACTGCTGTTTCGCCTGCCGGCCAACAAGGACAATATCGGCAACCCTCTGCTTCCAGCCCTGCACGGTGGAGTGATCGCCGGTTTCATGGAACTGGCGGCCGCCTTGCATTTGCTGATTCTCACCGGCTCGCCCGGGGTGCCGAAAATCATCGACTTTTCCCTCGACTACCTGCGCGCCGGGCAGTTTCGCGACACCTTTGCCCGCTGCCAGGTATGCCGGCAGGGCAGAAGGGTGGCCAATGTCGCCATCACCGCCTGGCAGAGCACTGCCGAGGAGTCGATTGCCACCGCTCGCGCACATTTCAAGATCGAAGAGAGCACCGGCCCTTGAAATCCAGCGAGCGACCCCCACTTTCATGTCATCCCGCCGCCCTCCGCTCCCGGAACGCGGCCAATGCCATCTGATTGGAGTTTGATGACCATGAGTGTGGAAACTCAAAAGGAAACCCTGGGCTTCCAGACCGAGGTGAAGCAACTGCTGCACCTCATGATCCATTCGCTGTATTCCAACAAGGAAATCTTCCTTCGCGAATTGATCTCGAACGCCTCTGACGCCGTCGACAAATTGCGCTTCGAAGCCCTGTCCAAGCCCGAGTTGCTGGAAGGTGGCGCCGAACTGAAAATCCGTGTGAGCTTCGACAAGGACGCGAAAACCGTCACCCTCGAAGACAACGGTATCGGCATGAGCCGAGAAGATGTGATCACCCACCTGGGGACCATCGCCAAATCCGGCACCGCCGATTTCATGAAGAACCTCACTGGCGACCAGAAGAAGGATTCGCACCTGATCGGTCAGTTCGGTGTCGGCTTCTACTCCGCCTTTATCGTGGCCGACCAGGTTGAAGTGTTCAGCCGCCGTGCCGGCCTGCCTGCCAGCGAAGGCGTGCACTGGTCGTCCAAGGGCGAAGGCGAGTTCGAAGTTGCGACCATCGACAAGGCCGAGCGCGGTACCCGCATCGTCCTGCACCTGAAATCCGGTGAAGACGAGTTCGCCGATGGCTGGCGCCTGCGCAACATCATCAAGAAGTACTCCGACCACATCGCGCTGCCGATCGAGCTGCCCAAAGAAGCCGCTGCCGCTGAAGGCGAAGAGAAACCTGCGCTGGAGTGGGAAACCGTCAACCGCGCCAGTGCCCTGTGGACCCGTCCGCGTACCGAGATCAAGGACGAGGAATACCAGGAGTTCTACAAGCACATCGCCCATGACTTCGAAAACCCGCTGAGCTGGAGCCACAACAAGGTCGAAGGCAAGCTGGAGTACAGCTCGCTGCTCTACGTACCGGCTCGCGCGCCGTTCGACCTGTACCAGCGTGAAGCGCCCAAGGGCCTCAAGCTCTACGTGCAGCGCGTGTTCGTCATGGATCAGGCCGAGTCGTTCCTGCCGCTGTACCTGCGTTTCATCAAGGGCGTGGTGGACTCCAACGACCTGTCGCTGAACGTCTCGCGGGAAATCCTGCAGAAAGACCCGATCATCGACTCGATGAAGTCGGCGCTGACCAAGCGTGTCCTCGACATGCTGGAGAAACTGGCGAAGAACGAACCCGAGCAATACAAGGGCTTCTGGAAGAACTTCGGCCAGGTGATGAAGGAAGGCCCGGCCGAGGACTTCGCCAACAAGGAGAAGATCGCCGGCCTGCTGCGCTTCGCCTCCACCCAGGGCGACGACGGCGAGCAGAATGTCTCCTTGGCCGACTACCTGGCTCGCGCCAAGGAAGGCCAGGACAAGATCTACTTCCTCACCGGCGAATCCTACGCCCAGGTGAAGAACAGCCCGCACCTGGAAGTCTTCCGCAAGAAAGGCATCGAAGTGCTGCTGCTCACCGACCGTATCGACGAGTGGCTGATGAGCTACCTCAACGAGTTCGACGGCAAGAGCTTTGTCGACGTGGCGCGCGGCGACCTGGACCTGGGCAACCTCGACTCCGAAGAGGACAAGAAGGCTGCCGAGGAAGTCGCCAAGACCAAGGAAGGCCTGGTTGAGCGGATCAAGACCGCCCTGGGCGAGAGCGTCAGCGAAGTGCGGGTCTCCCACCGCCTGACCGACTCGCCGGCGATCCTGGCCATTGGCGAGCAGGACCTGGGGCTGCAAATGCGTCAGATCCTTGAAGCCAGCGGGCAGAAGGTTCCGGATTCCAAGCCGATCTTCGAGTTCAACCCGACTCACCCGCTGATCGAGAAACTCGACGGCGAGCAGAGCGAAGAGCGCTTTGGCGACCTGTCGCACATTCTCTTCGATCAGGCGGCCCTGGCGGCCGGTGACAGCTTGAAGGATCCGGCGGCCTATGTGCGCCGGCTGAACAAGCTGCTGGTGGAGCTGTCGGTTTAACCACGTTGCAAGAAAAACCCGCTTCGGCGGGTTTTTTCATTCTGGTGTCCCCCTACTGGAGAAGCTGAGTCATGAGTCAAATCACAGTGCGTTCCGTGGTCTATCAGATCGATGGCCAGCCCTATGAAGGCCGCCTGGCCTTCGATGCCGCCCATAAAGCTGCGCGTCCGGGGTTGCTGATGGCGCCGAACTGGATGGGTGTCAGCGCCGGCGCGGAGAAGATCGCCGAGGCGGTGGCGGCCAAGGGTTATGTGGTGCTGATCGCCGATCTGTATGGCCAGTCGCTGCGCCCCGGCGATGCGAGCCAGGCCGGTGCCGCGATGATGCCGCTCAAGGATGATCGGGCGTTGTTGCGCAAGCGCATGCAGGCGGCCTTTGCGGCCTTGCAGAGCCAGGGCGAAGCCGCGGTGGACACCTCCAGGCTGGCCACCTTCGGCTTCTGCTTTGGCGGCTGCTGCGCCCTGGAACTGGCCCGCAGTGGCGCGCCGGTGAAGGCGGCGGTGTCGTTCCACGGCACCCTGGACACCCCCAACCCTGCCGATGCCAACAACATCAAGGGCTCGGTACTGGTACTGCACGGCGCGGCGGACCCGTTCGTGGCCAAGGAGCAACTGCCGGCCTTCGAAGCGGAAATGGACGCCGCGGGAGTGGACTGGCAACTGGTCAGCTACGGTGGCGCGGTGCATTCCTTCACCGACACCCACGCCAACCTGCCGGGCAAGATGATGTACGACGCCAAGACCTCGGCCCGGGCCTTCGCCACCATGCATTACCTGCTGGACGAAGTCTTTAGCGGCTGACCCACCGACCCTGATCCCGTAGGAGCTGGCTTGCCAGCGAAGGCGTCAGTGAGAGCAACGCCAGACTCACGGGCCTGTTCGCCGGCAAACCGGCCCCTACCGATCAGTGGCGGACGGGTGGCAATTCGATGCGCTCGCTTTCTCCCGGCACCTGCGGCCAGTCCCCGGCGGCCCAGCGTCTGCGAGCTTCATCGATCAACAGTGGATCGCTGGCGACGAAGTTCCAGTTGATCCGCCGCGGGCCGTCCAGGGCGGCGCCGCCGATCAGCACCGCATGGCAATCGCTCTCGGCGAACAGCGTGGCGTTCTCCCCCTCTGGCAATACCACCAGCGAGTGCACGGGTAATGGCTCGCCGTCCAGTTGTGCCTCGCCCTCCAGTACATACAGCGCACGCTGTTGATGCTCGGTGGGAATCAGCAGGCTGGTGGCGGTCTGCAGCCGCAGCTCGGCATACAGGGTGGGGGAGAGCACCGGCACCGGCGACTCCAGGCAGAAACCGCTGCCGGCAATCATCCGAATGCTCACCCCCAGGTTGTCGCTCACCGGCAGGCTGTTGGCCGGGTGATGGCTGTAGTGCCCCGGGCCCAGCTCCTGTTCTTTGGGCGAGGCCAGCCAGACCTGCAGGCCGTGCATGGCAAACCCCTGGGCCTGCAAGGGCGCTGGCGTGCGCTCGACATGGGCGATGGCGCTGCCGGCGGTCATCCAGCTGACGTCCCCGGCGCCCACGATCTGGTCGGAGCCCAGGCTGTCCTTGTGCTGGATCTGCCCGGCGAACAGGTAGGTCAGGGTGGAGAGGCCGATATGCGGATGCTGGCGGATATTCATGCCCTTGCCCGGCGGGTAGCGGGTTTCCAGCATGTGGTCGAAGAACACGAAAGGCCCGACACTGCGGCACTGGGCCGAAGGCAGGGGGCGCAGGATGGGTTGGCCTTCAACGTCCTCGGCACGGGGACGGATCACGAGGGGGGAGTTCATGGCGGATTCCAGGCTGATCGGGTTATGCCCGGGAGCATAACCCGCTTGTGCCAGCCTTGCCGCTACTGGCTGAAGGCACCTTCGGAGAGGTGGGTCTCGATGCTGACTTCGCTGGTGGTCATCAGCTTGTGGATCGGGCAACGGTCGGCCACCCGGTGCAGCTCATCACGCTGGGCGTCGGTGAGCACGCCCTTGAGGGTCAGTTTCACATGCAGGGCGTACTTGCCCTTCTGCTCTTCGCTGTTGTCGTGCTTGATCTCCACGGTGACCCCGGTCAGCGGGATGTTCTTCTTCTGCGCGTAGAGCTTGAGGGTCAGGGCCTTGCAGGCGCCCAGGGCGGCATCGAAGTAGTCATGGGGCTCGGGGGCGGTGCCTTCGCCACCGGCGGACTTGGGCAGGTCGGTGAACAACTGGTGGTCGTCGACCTGGATGCTGTGGCGGAAACCTTCGCTGGACTCGGTATTGACGGTGATGGTCATGGCAAACCTCAGGCAGTGATGAATAAGGATCAGGCTGTAAGGGTGCTGAAGTTATAGAGCATATCGAAGCGCGGGCGTTCCCCTTTTTCTGAACCTGCGGCTCGGCGTCGCGGTCTATCCTGCTTCGATCCATGGGAGGCGGCCCGGTGCACTGGAACCCTGTTCAAGCAAGCTGTTTGTGGGCGCTGCTGATGCTGCCGCTGGCGGTGGCCCAGGCGCGTGACTATGTGTACAGCGACGCGCACCTGCATTACGTGGACTTCTTCCAGGAAACCGCGGGCATGGAAGCCTTGCTCAAGGCCATGGATGACAACCGCATCGAGCAGGTGATGATTGCCGGGATTCCGGTGGCCAAGAAATGGCACGAGGATGAGCCCAAGCGCCCGCGCTACTACGCCGGGGACGATGCCGCGGCCTACTGGTACAGCGCCACCGACGTGCTGGTGGCCGCAGCGGTGAAAAAGCTGCCGGCCGAGCAGCGTCGGCGCTTTCATCCGTTCCTTTCGGGGTTCAACCCCAACGACAAGAACTCCGCGGCGCATATCCAGCGCATGCTCGATCTCGACCCGGGGCTGTGGCAGGGCATCGGCGAGGTCTTCACCCGGCACGACGATCTCACCGCGCTGACCGCCGGCGACACGCCGCGGGCCAATAATGAGGCGATGACCAAGGTCTATCACCTGGCGGCCGAGAACGACCTGCCGGTCATGCTGCACTCCAACATCACCTCCAAGCGCGAGCGCAATCCGCTGTACCTGGCGGAAATCGAAGAGCCGCTGCGCAATCACCCCCATACGCGTTTTATCTGGGCCCATGCCGGCACCAGTGCCGAGATCCATCGTCACCAGACCCGGCTGGAGTTCCTGCTGCCGACCCTGACGCGGCTGCTGGAGAGCTACCCCAACCTCTACATCGACCTGTCCTGGAGCCTGCTCACGCCCTATCTGCTGGATAAGCAGGGCAACCCCGACCCGGCCTGGCTGCAGCTGGTGGAGCGCTTCCCGGAGCGCTTCATGCTGGGTTCGGACGTGGTCGGGCGCTTCAACAAACTGGGGAGCGAGCTGCGGGGGTTCGATGGCTTTCTTGACGCCTTGCCGCAGGAGGTGGCACGCAAGGTGGCCCATGACAATTTCCTCGCCATCCTTCCCGCCAACCATCGTCCCTAGCAGGCGCCAGACTGTCATCAGCCTGTCATGCCTGCTTCATAAGCTCGCGCCATCTCAATCAAGGAGCGCGATATGCACCTCACTCGTTTAAGCGCACTGGCGGCGCTGATGATCTTCAGTGGCCTGGCCAGCGCCGAAGTCCGTGTCGAAGGGCCGGTGGAATACGGCGTGTTCGAAGGTCCCAAGGCCGAGCTGCAATCGGGGGAGCGGGTGCTGCGCCGCAGCAACGAGAAGATCCAGCAGACCTCCGTGGTGTCCGCCAGGCTGGGGACCAAGTTCGGCATGCGTTACCAGTTGCTGGGCAAGGTGGCCGAAGATCAGCCCCTGACTCTTCTTTACCTGACGCCGGGCATCCGTACGCCGGACGGGGTACGCCATGACAAGTTCGAAATCACTCAGAAACTGGTGCCCAACGCTCCCCAGGACGTGATGGCCTATGAGTTCACCGAAAGCCATGAGGTGGTCCCGGGCGAGTGGCGTTTCATGGTCTTCCAGGGCGACCGATTGTTGGCAGAACAGCGATTTTCTGTGCGCTGAATCGTTTTACGCCCAAGTATTGGAGTGCTAGGGCGTTTTGATATCACGTTTTTGTCTTACGCAATTTTCCAATGGCCCGATACCGTCTAAGAGCACCCTGCTGCAAGTTCTTGCAGCGCTCTAGGAAGGAGCCAGAGGAATGAGTCTTAGAAGTCTGAACATTGCGTTACGGGCGAGCCTGGGTTTCGGCTTGCTGGCGTTGATGGTGTTTGCCCTGGGGGCATTCGCCTTGATGCAGATGGGCAATATGCGCCAGCAGTCCGATGAAGTGGAAAGCAATTGGCTGCCCAGCGTGATGTCCGTAGGGGAAATGAACCAGGACCTGCTGCGCATTCGCGCCCTGACCCTGCGGCTGTTGATCAATCGCGACCCGCAGGCGATCACCCAGAACGAAAACAAGATCAACGAGATCAAGAGTGTCCTGGGGGTTGCCCAGAGCCGCTACGAATCCTTGATCCTCCTGCCCCAGGAGCGGGTCCTGTTCGATCGTTTCAAGACCATCGAAAAACAGTACCTGCAACGCCAGGAACGGGTCATGCAGCTCTCCAGCCAGAACCAGCTGGAGGAAGCGGTCAAGGTGGTCAATGGCGAAATGAACCAGCTGGCCGATGAGATGGCCGCGACCCTGCACGAGCTGGTGGAGCTGAACAAGCAAAGCGCGACCCATGCCACCGATCTGGCCCAGGCGGTGTTCAGCAAGTCGCGGGTATGGGTGATCGGCATGATTGCCCTGGCGGCGCTGGTTACCATCGGCCTGGCCCTGTTGTTGACCCGCAGTATCGTCCTGCCTCTGGCGCAGTCGTTGAATGTGGCCGAAGTGGTGGCCGGCGGCGATCTGACCGGCACTATCACGGTGACCGGCAGGGACGAGCCGGCGCGGCTGCTGCACGCGCTCAAGGCCATGCAGCACAGCCTGCGGGAAACCATCCGGCGCATCTCCGATTCATCCAGCCAGCTGGCCTCGGCCTCGGAAGAGCTCAGTTGTGTCACCGAGGATGCGACCCGTGGCCTGCATCAGCAGAGCCTGGAGATCGAACAGGCGGCCACGGCGGTAAACCAGATGACCGCAGCGGTGGAGGAGGTGGCCAGTAACGCAGTGGCCACGTCCGAGGCCTCGCGGGAGTCCGACCGCATCGCCCAGCACGGGCGCGAGCAGGTGCACCAGACGGTGCTCTCGATTGAGTCGCTGGCGCAGGACGTGACGGCCAATGCCAGCCAGGTGGAGGATCTGGCGCAGAAGGTCTATGGCATCAGCAAGGTACTGGAGGTGATCCGTTCCATTGCCGAGCAGACCAACCTGCTGGCGTTGAACGCGGCCATCGAGGCGGCACGGGCCGGGGATGCGGGACGCGGGTTCGCAGTGGTGGCCGATGAAGTCCGGGCCCTGGCTCATCGGACCCAGCAGTCGACCCAGGAAATCGAGCAGATGATCGGCGGTATCCAGCAGGGCACCGACCAGGCCGTCAGTTCCATGCAGCAGAGCAACAACCGCGCCCATTCGACCCTGGAGGTGGCCAAGGCGGCAGGACAGGCGCTGGAGGAAATCGCATCGGCCTTCACCCAGATCAATGAGCGCAACATCGTCATTGCCAGCGCCTCGGAGCAGCAGGCGGCAGTGGCGCGGGAGGTGGACCGCAACCTGATGAACATCCGCGACCTGGCCTTGCAGACCTCCGCCGGGGCCAATCAGACCAGTGCGGCCAGCCAGGAGTTGTCGCGCCTGGCGGTGGACCTGAACAGCATGGTGGCGCGTTTCTCGGTCTGAGCCTTCTGGCAGGCGAAAAAAAGCCCCGAACCGGTCGGGGCTTTTTCATTCGGCGAAGCGGTGGGGCTTACTTGCCCTGCCAGCGCTTCAGGACCAGGGTGGCGTTGGTGCCACCGAAGCCGAAGCTGTTGCTCATCACGGTGTTGATGGTGGCGTCTTCGCGGGTCTTGGTCAGGATCGGCATATCGGCCACTTCCGGATCCAGCTCGTCGATGTTGGCCGAACCGGCCATGAAGTTGCCTTCCATCATCAGCATGCAGTAGATCGCTTCGTGAACGCCGGCAGCGCCCAGGGAGTGACCCGACAGGCTCTTGGTGGAGCTGATGGCCGGGGCCTTGTCGCCGAACACTTCACGCACGCCTTTCATTTCCGCGACGTCGCCGACCGGGGTCGAAGTGCCGTGGGTGTTCAGGTAGTCGATAGGGGTGTCGACGGTGGACATGGCCATTTCCATGCAGCGGATTGCACCTTCGCCGCTTGGAGCCACCATGTCGTAGCCATCGGAAGTGGCGCCGTAGCCGACGATTTCCGCGTAGATCTTGGCGCCACGGGCCAGAGCGTGTTCCAGCTCCTCGACCACCACCATGCCGCCACCGCCGGCGATGACGAAACCGTCACGCTTGGCGTCGTAGGCGCGGGAGGCCTTTTCCGGGGTTTCGTTGTACTGGGTGGACAGGGCACCCATGGCGTCGAACAGGAACGACTGGGTCCAATGCTCTTCTTCACCGCCACCGGCGAAGACGATGTCCTGCTTGCCCATCTGGATCTGTTCCATGGCGGTACCGATGCAGTGAGCACTGGTGGCGCAGGCAGAAGCGATGGAGTAGTTCAGGCCCTTGATCTTGAACGGGGTGGCCAGGCAGGCGGAAACGGTGCTGCTCATGGTCCGCGTAACGCGGTATGGGCCAACGCGCTTGACGCCTTTCTCGCGCAGGATGTCCAGCGCTTCCATCTGGTTCAGGGTCGAGGCGCCGCCGGAGCCGGCGATCAGGCCGGTGCGCGGGTTGGACACTTGTTCTTCGCTCAGGCCGGAGTCGGCGATGGCGTCTTTCATGGCCAGGTAGGCGTAAGCCGCCGCGTGGCCGACGAAGCGATAGATCTTGCGGTCGATCAGCTCTTCGAGGTTCAGGTCAATGGAGCCGGAAACCTGGCTACGCAGACCCATTTCGGCATATTCCGGGTTGAAGCGGATGCCAGGGCGACTTGCACGCAGGTTAGCGGAGACGGTCTCTTTGTCATTGCCCAGGCACGAAACAATGCCAAGACCTGTGATAACGACGCGGCGCATGCGGATAACCCTTAGAAGTTGTCAGTTGAAGTAAACACGCCGACCCGGAGGCCTTCGGCGGTATAGATTTCGCGGCCGTCAACGCTGACCGAACCATCGGCGATGGCCATGTTCAGCTTGCCCTTGAGCACGCGCTTGATGTGAATGTTATAGGTGACTTTCTTGGCGGTCGGCAGGACCTGGCCGAAGAATTTCACTTCCCCCGAACCCAGGGCGCGACCGCGGCCCGGCAAGCCCTGCCAGCCGAGGAAGAAGCCCACCAGTTGCCACATGGCATCCAGGCCCAGGCAGCCTGGCATCACCGGGTCGCCTTCGAAGTGGCAAGCGAAGAACCACAGGTCTGGAGTGATATCCAGCTCAGCGACCAACTCACCTTTACCGTACTTGCCACCCTCTTCGCTGATATGGGTGATGCGATCCACCATCAGCATGTTGGGGGCGGGCAGTTGCGCGTTACCTGGGCCGAACAGCTCACCGCGACTGCAGCGCAGCAGGTCTTCCCGAGTAAAGGCGTTTTGTTTGGTCATGCGAGCTCCTCAATAGTCCCGTGCGGCAGGGTTGGGCAAATCTTCCCGGCCGATCGAAGCGTTCATGCCTCGAGCCGGCAGCCTACTCATAGACTATTGCGTTGTAGTGAAAGTCACAGCGCAAAGGGCATGAATGTACACTTGTGCACTGAAATTTTTTTTGAGGGCCTTTTCAGGGCCCCGTCGGGTGCCTAAGACTGCCGCACTTTCGCCCATGACGCCAGTCGTAGCTGTTGGAAAATAGCCGGTTATTGCACCCAACGTTGGAGAATTTGCTGCAGATCCGCGCGCTTGAAAGGCTTGGCCAGGTAGTCGTTCATGCCCGCTGCAAGGCAGGCTTCACGGTCGCCCTGCAAGGCGTTGGCGGTCAGGGCGATGATCGGTAAATCGGCACAGCCGGGCAGTTGGCGGATCTGCCGGGTGGCTTCATAGCCGTCGACCAGCGGCAGTCGGCAATCCATCAGAATCGCCTCGAAGATCAGGCTTTCGGCACTGCGTACCGCCTGGGCGCCGTCGGTGACGATGCTCACGGTGAACCCCAGGCTACGCAGCATGGCCTGGATCACGGTCTGGTTCACCGGGTTGTCTTCCACCAGCAGCACGTTGCGGCCTTCACCGGAGTGCTGATTGCTGCTCACCCGCGGGGCCAGTACCGGCAGGCTCTGCTGGAACAGCGCCAGGGGGATTTCCAGGGTGAACACCGAGCCTCGGCCTTCCTCGCTCTGGGCCCGCAGGGTGCCACCCATGCGCTCGGCCAGGGTGCGGGCGATGGGCAGGCCCAGGCCGGTGCCGCCATAGCGACGGGAAATCGAACTGTCGGCCTGCTGGAAGGCGTCGAACATCAGCTCCAGGCTGGCCGGGCTGATGCCGATACCGCTGTCGCGCACTGCGCAGGTGAACCACAGCAGTTCGTGATCCAGGGCCTGCCACTGGGGCTCGATGGTGATGCTGCCCTGCTCGGTGAATTTCAGGGCGTTGCCGATCAGGTTGACCAGGATCTGCCGGATTCGCGTCGGGTCGCCCTTGACCTGCAGCGACTCCATGCCCGGCGGCAGCCGCAGTTGCAAGTCCAGGCCGCGTTGCAGGGCGCTGTGCTGGAAGGCCTGGGCCGAGCTGGTGATCAGTTCGGCAAGGTTGAACGGGATGTGCTCCAGTTCCAGGGCCGAGCGTTCGATGCGGGAGAAGTCGAGGATGTCGTTGATCACCTTCAGCAGGTGTTCGGTGGATTCCGACGCCAGCGCCGCGTACTCGCTCTGTTCCTGGGTCATCTGGGTGGTTTCCAGCAGTTGCAGCATGCCCAGTACACCGTTCATCGGTGTGCGCAGCTCGTGGCTCATCATCGCCAGGAAATCCGACTTGGCCTTGTTCGCCCGTTCCGCCTCTTCCCGGGTCTGGATCAACTGGGACATGGCCTGGTGCTGCTCGCGGCTGGCCAGTTCCAGGCCGGCGGCGAGGTTGTTGATGTGCCGGGCCAGGTTGCCCAGCTCGCCATCGTCGACGATCGGCAGCGGGGTCTTGAAATCCCCCTCCTGGATTGCCTTCACCGCATCGCCCATGGCGCGGATCGGCTGTGCCAGGCCGGCCGCCAGGCGCCGGGCCAGGAGGAAGGTGAAGAGCAGGGCGAACAGCGCGAGGATGGCGGCCTTGAGGAGGATTTCCTGCTGGCGCTGGCTGAAGGCGTCGTTGGACATGCCGACGATCACCCGGCCCAGGTAACCATCGCCCTGGGCGGCCACGCTGGCCGGGTCGTTCTGCAGAAAGTCGTTGTGCACCTGGATGCGCTGCAGGCGTACCGGGGCCTGGAATACCTTGATTTGCTGCGCGTGGTTGTGGCTGGCCGAGGGCTGTTCCACGTACACCAGGATGTTGTTGGCGCTGTCCTGCACTTCCAGGAAGTGCACATGAGGTGTGGCCAGGGTTGCCTGCAGCAGGCTCTCCAGGCCCTCGTTGTTGCCGGAGATCACCCCGTACTCGGTGGCTGGCGCCAGTTGATTGGCGATCAGTTGCCCGGTGTGGTTGAGCTCCTGGCGCAAGTCCTGGATACGCACGAAGGTAAAAAAGCTGATCAGCAGCAGGGTCAGGAGCAGGGCCGGGCCCAGGCTGATGAGCTGAGTGCGGGTCTGGATATCCCATCGGCGACGCAATGTCATGGGTGCTTCTCTCCTTCACTCAACTGGCGCGCAACGGCCTGCGGGTCGATTTCCTCGATGCCCAGCGAGCGTGCCACCTGTGGGTTGCTCAGTACTTTGAAAGCCGTCGGGTATAGCGCGCGGGGCCAGCGAGCCGGCGGTTGGTCGAGCAGGCTGTCCAGGGTCTGCAGCCAGTCCTGCTGGTCGCTGTAGGTGCTGGCCAGGCTGCCGGCCCGGACGAAGCCGGCATTGGGGCCGATCAGCGCCTGTTGCCGGGCGTAGCTGCTCAGTAGCAGGTTCTTCACGGTTTTCGGGTTGTACAGCTTCGGATCATCCAGGCCCAGCAGCACTTCGCTGTTGCGCAGCAGGTTCTGCAGCGGGCGGCTGTCGCTGGTGCTGTCCCAGGGTTCGGCGATGATTTCCATGTTCAGGGTTTGCGCGGCCAGGTGCAGTTCCTTGAGCAGGAACTGACTGTCGGCGCTGTACAGCACCCCCACCCGGCGCACCTGCGGCAGAACACTGCGGATCAGGCGTAACTGGCGCTCCAGGGGCGGATCGCTCCACAGCAGGCTCAACCGTGGATGAGGGCTTTGCGCCAGGCGCTGTTGGGCCTGCAGGCGGCTGATGCGCAGGACCAGGGTCGGCGGGCCCAAGGGATCTTGCAGGCGCCAGTCGAGGCTTTGCGGGTCCAGCAGGATCAGGCGCGTGCTGCCGGGCAACTGGCCCGGCGGCGGCAGTTGGGCCAGGGGGACGAAGCGCACCTGGTCCCGGGGGCGCTGGGCGGCCAGTTCTTCGGTGAAGGTGCGCACGCTGCTGTTGTCGTCGCTGGCGGTGAGCAGCACATCGGCCGCCCACAACGGGCTGCCCAGCAGCATGCCCAGTACCAGCAGGCACAGGCACAGGCGACGATGTATGCGCAGGGCCTTCCAGGGCCGACAGTGGCCCATGTCAGAACTCGAGCTCCGCGCTGAAGTAGACCACGTGGCGCGAGTCGTAGAGATTGTCGGCGAAGGTGGTGGGCTGGTGGTCGAGCCGTTGCTGCAGGGTGCCGGCCAGTTCCAGGCTGGCCTTGCTGCCCAGGGCCAGGCGCTTGGCGATGCGGGTGTCGACCCGTTCGAATCGGTAGCCGTTGAGGGCGCTGTCGCCATAGTAGAAGAGCGCGCTGGACCAGCCCTGGCCCCAATTGCGCAGCCAGCCGGCGGAGCCGCTGTTGCTGGCGGTCAGGCGCTGGTCCAGGCGGTTGCTGGCCTGGGCATGGACGTAGGCGTAGGTCAGGCGCAGGCGGTCGGCGCGGCTCAGTTGCCAGTCCAGCTGGCTCTCGGTACCGGCAAAGCGCGAGGCGTTGCTGTTGCTGGCGATGTACTGGTTGTTGCGCAGCGGCTCGCTGATCATCCCGGTGATTTCGTCATAGAACAGCTTGATGTCGAGGTTCAGCGCCTGGTCGACGAAGTAACCGTTGTAGCCCAGTTCCCGGGAACGCATGTGCTCCTGGTCGAGGTTGCCGGGGCCACGGGTCTTGACGAAGTACTGGGCGCTGTTCTGGCCGTAGACCGGGGTACTCAGGCCGGTGACCCGGTAGCTCCAGTTGACGTTGTTCTCGAACATGTCCGGGGAGCGGATGGCTTCCGAATACACCGCCCGCAAGCCGTGGCGCGGGTTGATCAGGTAGTTGACCGCGATCCTCGGGGTCAGGGAGTTGCCGGTCAGCTGGGTGTCTTCGTACATAGCCCCGCCCTGGATCAGCCAATGTTCGCTGGCCCGCCACTCCAGCTGGCCGAATAGGCGCCAGGTGGTGTCGTCGAGGGTGCCGTTGAAGTAGGTTTCGGAGTCGGCCCGGTCGTAACGATAGTTCATGCCGCTGACCAGCCGCAGGTTGTCGCTGAGGCTCAGGGTGTCCTGCAGCTCCAGGTCGTAGCGGGTTTCCCGAGAGCTCTGGTCGATGTTGCCGCAGACGGGATTTTGGCCACCGGCGTTCCAT
The DNA here is from genome assembly GCF_014170225.1 of Pseudomonas sp. UME65. NCBI lineage: Bacteria > Pseudomonadati > Pseudomonadota > Gammaproteobacteria > Pseudomonadales > Pseudomonadaceae > Pseudomonas > Pseudomonas sp. UME65. The sequence continues at coordinate 31,370 of NZ_LZZQ01000004.1, forward strand.
TGATCGATGATTTGGCTTGCCAGTGCCCGTTCCGCTGCTGTTCCCGACGGCGCGCCGCTCAAGTTACTTGGCATGTTCCTCGCCAGGCGCTCGGCGTAATACGGGTTGAGTTGCCACAGACGTGTCAGTTCAGGGCTGAAGGAAACTGCGGCGTCACAGGCCCTCCACGTCTGCTGGCGGTCCCAGTGTTGGGCCGAGCCCTGTATATAAAGGCTGTGTTGTGGATTGATATCCAGATTCCAGCGCAGAGATCCTGCGTAGTCCTTGGCAACAACGTCAGAGTTATAGCCCTTCTCGGCATAGTCTTTAAATACTGGCTGATAGGTATAGGGCCGCTGGTTGGCACCTTCCTTGGCATTCAACTGCCAGTCGATGCTCTGCTGTTCATTGAGCATCTGGCTCACGGACAGACTGAAGCGGTTCAAGCGCTTGCTGTCGCGGTAGTCGGCCCCCAGGCGATTCTTGTCGAAGCCATCATCTTCCTGCCCCGACAGCGACAGGCGCAGGTCGCCGGTTTCCCAGCCGGTACCCTGGCTGGCGTACCAGTCGCTGATGCCGCGCTGGCCCCGGGTCAGCTTGACCCGCGTGCCATGGCTGTTGGCCGGGGCGCGGGTGATGATGTTGACCACCGCCATCAGCGCGTTGGCGCCGTAGCTGACGGTATTGGGGCCGCGAAACACCTCGATGCGCTCGATGTCTTCCATGGCCACCGGGATATCGCTCCAGTCCACTGTCGCCAGGCCGGCGCGATACACCGAACGCCCGTCGATCAGTACTTGCATGCGCCGGGCTTCGCTGGCGTTGGTGCCGTGGTAGTTGACTGTGGCCTGGTTGCCGCTGATGGCGCCGACCATCATCCCCGGCACCAGGCGCAGCAGTTCGCTGATGTCCCGGGCGCCGCTGGCCTTGATCAACTCGTTGTCGAGCACCGTCATGCTGCCGGGAACCGCGGCAGGTGACTGTTTCAGGCGGGTGGCGGTGAGGACCTCGGGCAGGGCGGTGCCGTCCAGGAACAGATCGTCGGCCAGCACCGAGTGGCCGAACAGCATGCCCAGCAGCAGCGATAGACGAAGAGGTGAGGGGCCAGCGGACACGACACAGCCTTGAATCTTGATGGAAGGCGCGCATGTTAACCGAGATAGTCGAGTTTTCCAGTCGATAAGCCCGACATTCCCCGAATGACTCCACGTGTTCCCGACAGGTTGCCTGAATGGCCCCTGGGGCTGGTGGTGAGAAAACCGCCCCGTATAATGCCGCCATCGCCACTGCTATGGATTAACGGATTGCATATGACACAACAGCGCCCTATTGCGGTCCTGGGAGGCGGAAGTTTTGGTACCGCCGTGGCCAATCTGCTGGCCGAGAACGGTCACCGGGTGCGGCAGTGGATGCGCGACCCCGAGCAGGCCGAGGCCATTCGGGTCAACCGCGAGAATCCGCGCTATCTCAAGGGCATCAAGATTCATCCGGCGGTGGAGCCGGTCACCGACCTGCTGGCCACCCTCAATGACAGTGACCTGTGCTTTGTCGCCTTGCCCTCCAGCGCCCTGCGCTCGGTGCTGGCGCCCCACGCCGAGCTGCTCCGCGGCAAGCTGCTGGTCAGCCTGACCAAGGGCATCGAGGCCCAGACCTTCAAGCTGATGAGCGAGATCCTCCAGGACATCGCCCCGCAAGCGCGCATCGGCGTACTTTCCGGCCCCAACCTGGCTCGGGAAGTGGCCGAGCACGCCCTGACCGCCACCGTGGTCGCCAGTGAAGACGAAGAGCTCTGTCAGCGGGTCCAGGCCGCGCTGCATGGCCGCACCTTCCGTGTGTATGCCAGTGCCGACCGCTTCGGTGTGGAACTGGGCGGGGCGCTGAAGAACGTCTACGCGATCATCGCCGGCATGGCGGTGGCCCTGGGCATGGGGGAAAACACCAAGAGCATGCTGATTACCCGGGCGCTGGCGGAAATGACCCGCTTTGCCGTGAGCCAGGGCGCCAACCCCATGACCTTCCTCGGCCTGGCCGGGGTCGGCGACCTGATCGTCACCTGTTCCTCGCCCAAGAGCCGCAACTACCAGGTGGGCTTTGCCCTGGGCCAGGGCCTGAGCCTGGAAGAGGCGGTGACCCGCCTGGGTGAGGTGGCGGAGGGCGTCAACACCCTCAAGGTGCTCAAGGTCAAGGCTCAGGAGCTGGGGGTCTACATGCCGCTGGTGGCCGGCCTGCACGCGATCCTGTTCGAAGGGCGTACGCTGAACCAGGTAATCGAGCTCTTGATGCGCGGCGAGCCGAAAACCGACGTCGACTTTATCTCCACCAGCGGATTCAACTGAGCAGCACAGGAGCCAGACATGAACGATACGAATTCCGAAGCCAAATACGAGTCCATCCTCCTGCGGGTGCTGTGGATGCTGATATTCGTGCTGGTGTGGCAGGTGGCGCAGTTTCTCCTGGGCGCGCTGGTGCTGGTGCAGTTGATCTATCGCCTGATCTACGGCGCGCCGAATGCCGGCCTGATGAACTTCGGCGATAGCCTGAGCCAGTTCCTGGCGCAGATCGGCCGTTTCGGCAGCTTCCATACCGAACAGAAACCCTGGCCGTTCACCGATTGGCCCGCTCCCCGGGCGCCTGAAGGCGAAGCTCCCCATAGCGTGCCGCCAGCGCCTCACCCGGTGCGTGACGAGGAGCCCAAGCTGTGAAGCTGTGGGTGCTGCGTCACGGCCAGGCCGAGTCCCATGCGCCGACCGATGCCCAGCGCAACCTCACGGCCCACGGTCGCGAGGAAGTGCTGGGCAGTGCCGCGCACCTGATCGGCCAGTCCATCGCCGCGATCCTCGCCAGCCCTTATGTACGTGCCCAGCAGACTGCACAGCTGGTGCGCGAGGCCCTGGGGTTCGAAGGCGAGATCCGCACCGTGCCCTGGCTCACCCCCGAGGCCAACCCGCTGCAGGTGCTGGAGCAACTGGACAGTGCCGACAACCTGCTGCTGGTCAGCCATCAACCCCTGGTGGGCAACCTGATCGGCCTGTTGCAGCACGGCCACCTGCGTGATCCGCAGCCGATGAACACCGCCAGCCTGGCGGAGCTCGAAGGCGACTGGCCCCTGGCAGGGCTGATGACCTTGAATGCCGTGACACACTCTTGATGGACGCGGCGGCAGGGCATGCCCGGGCCGCCGTTGTTGTCTCGAACCCACCGATCCCCGGTTGCGATCCGCTACATTTCTTAACTTGCAGCGCTCCTTTGTGCGTGGAATAGTCCACCAAGCAAGTGCTTGGTTGGTGTCACGAACAGAATAAGAACAAAGGAGCGAGTCATGTCTGCTGCTTTTCGTTTGCCCCTGCAAGTGTTCTACGAGCGCGAGGCTCGTCATCCCCAGCAGCGCTTTCTGGTCCAGCCCAGTGCCGGCGGGCAGGTGCAGGAGCTGAACTGGTTCGAGGTGGGCCAGCAGGCCCGGCGTGCCGCCCAATGGCTGCGCGAGCGCCAGCTGCCTTCCGGCAGCCACATTGCAATCATTGGCAAGAACTCCGCGCACTGGGTCATTGCCGACCTGGCGATCTGGATCGCCGGGCATGTCTCGGTGCCGTTGTATCCCAATCTCACGGCCGAGTCGGTAGCCCAGGTGCTGGAGCATTCCGAGTCGGCCCTGGCCTTTATCGGCAAGCTCGACGACTGGCCGCAAATGGCGCTCGGGATCAAGGCCGGGCTGCCCACCATCCGCTTGCCCCTGGCCCCCGAAGGCCCTTTCGATTTCAGTTGGGAAGACCTGCAGCGCTGTCCGCCGCTCGAGGATAGCCCGAGCCCTGCGGCCGACCAGCTGGCCACCATCATCTATACCTCCGGCACCACCGGGCTGCCCAAGGGCGTGATGCACAGTTTCGGCAACCTGGGCTTTGCCGCCAGCCATGGTGTGCAGATGTTCGGCCTGGGCCCCCAGGACCGGCTGCTGTCCTACCTGCCCCTGTGCCACGTGGCCGAGCGCATGTTTGTCGAGATGGCGGCGATCTATACCGGGCAGACGGTGTTCTTTGCCGAAAGCCTGGACACCTTCCTCGCCGACCTGCGGCGAGCCCGGCCCACCGCGCTGTTTGGCGTGCCGCGGATCTGGACCAAGTTCCAGATGGGGGTCTACAGCAAGGTGCCGGCCAAGCGCCTGGATTTTCTCCTGGGCCTGCCCTTTATCGGCAAGCGTGTCGGCCACAAGGTGCTGAGCGGGCTCGGGCTGGACGCGTTGCGGGTGGCGCTGTCGGGAGCGGCACCGGTGCCCCAGACCCTGTTGCACTGGTATCAACGCCTCGGGCTGGACGTGCTGGAGGTGTACGGCATGACCGAGAGCTGCGGCTACTCCCATATCGGCCGCTCCGGTGAGCATATGCCCGGCTGGATTGGCCGGCCCTGCCCGGAAGTCGAGGTGCGCATCGACGAGGCGGGGGAGGTCCAGGTACGCAGCGGAGCCACTATGCAGGGCTATTTCAAGGACCCGCAGAAGACCGCCGAAACCGTTACCGAGGATGGTTTCCTGCGCACCGGCGACAAGGGGGAGCAGGATGCCGCCGGCAACCTGCGCCTGACCGGCCGGCTCAAGGAGATCTTCAAGACCAGCAAGGGTAAGTACGTGGCCCCGGCGCCCATCGAGAACCGCCTGGCGGTGCATGCCCATATCGAGCAGGTGTGCGTGGTGGGCGACGGGCTGATTGCCCCCCTGGGCCTGTGCGTGCTTTCGGCTGCGGGCGTGCAGGCCGCCGCCGGCAGTGCACGGGAAGGCTTGCACAGCAGCCTGGAAAGCCTGCTGGCCCAGGTCAATGGCAGCCTGGACAAGCACGAGCGGCTGCATCGGCTGGTGGTGGTCAAGGACAGTTGGGCGGTGGAAAACGGCTTTCTCACTCCAACCCTGAAGATCAAGCGCAATGTGATCGAAGCCACCTATGGCGGCAGTTTTCAAGCCTGGAGCGAGCGCAGCGAAGCCGTGCTGTGGCAGGATTGACCGACAATAACCACCCATAAGGGAAGCGGCGATGAGTCTATGGCGTACCACTCCGAACATCGAGCAACTGAACGCGATCCAGAAGAACACCATCGGCGAAGTGCTGGATATTCGCTTCGAGTCCTATGACGAGCAGTCACTGACCGCGAGCATGGTCATCGACCATCGCACCCACCAGCCCTACGGGCTGCTGCACGGCGGGGCCTCGGTGGTGCTGGCGGAAACCGTCGGCTCCATGGCCAGCTACCTGTGCATCGACGCCAGCAAGTTCTACTGCGTGGGGCTGGAGATCAATGCCAATCACCTGCGGGGCTTGCGCACCGGGCGGGTCACGGCGGTGGCCAAGGCCATTCATATCGGGCGCACCACCCATGTCTGGGACATCCGCCTGAGCAGTGATGAAGGCAAGGCCAGTTGCATCTCGCGCCTGACCATGGCGGTGGTGCCCCTCGGGCAGAACCCGCCGGCGCAATGAGGCAACGCGTCATAGGCTGAGCCTGGGTGTCAGCATTCCTGTCCGTTACGGTCATTGCCCTGGTGCCAGGGCCTGCGGACAATCGGTGTTCGTTTGGTGGATGGATAGGTCGGTATGTCGCAACAGGTGTTTTTCGCTCACGCCAATGGGTTTCCCTCCGGCACGTACGGCAAGTTGTTTGCTGCCCTGGCGCCGGAATTCGAGGTGGCTCATCTGCAGCAGCATGCCCACGACCCGCGCTTTCCGGTGGACGACAACTGGCGCAGCCTGGTGGATGAACTGATCCATCACCTGCAACAGCAGGCCCAGCCGGTCTGGGGCGTGGGGCATTCGCTGGGTGGTGTGCTGCATCTGCACGCGGCCCTGCGCTGCCCGGAGCTGTATCGGGGGGTGGTGATGCTCGATTCGCCGGTGCTGACCCGGGCCGACCAATGGGTGATCCGCGCCGCCAAGCGCCTGGGCTTCATCGACCGGCTGACTCCGGCCGGGCGCACCCTGGGGCGCCGCGAAGAGTTTGCCGACATCGAGGCCGCCCGCAGTTACTTCTCCCGCAAGACGCTGTTCCGGGCCTTCGATCCCGATTGCCTGGATGCTTACCTGCAGCACGGCCTGCAGCAGGTGGGGGATCGCTTGCGCCTGCGTTTTGACCCGGCCACGGAAATCAGCATCTACCGCGGCGTGCCTCATACCAGCCCGGGCAGTGCGCGCCAGCTCAAGGTACCGTTGGCGGTGGTGCGCGGACAGCAGAGCCGGGTGGTGATGCGCCATCACACCAGTGCGGTCGGGCGCATGCCGCTGGGCGAGTCGCTGACCATGCCCGGTGGCCACATGTTTCCCCTTGAGCGCCCCCATGACACCGCGGCGCTGCTCAAGGAGCTGTTCACACGCTGGCAACGGAGCCCTGCATGAGCCACGCCGTCGAAGAAGTCCGCCTGAACCTGCCGCACATCGAACTGGCGGCCCATCTGTTCGGGCCCGAGGACGGTCTGCCGGTCATCGCCCTGCATGGCTGGCTGGATAACGCCAACAGCTTCGCCCGGCTGGCGCCCAAGCTCGCCGGCCTGCGCATCGTTGCCCTGGACCTGGCCGGCCACGGTCATTCCGGGCATCGCCCGGCGGGGGCCGGCTATGCCCTGTGGGACTACGTCTATGACGTGCTGCAAGCCGCCGAGCAACTGGGCTGGAAGCGCTTTGCCCTGATCGGTCATTCCCTGGGGGCGATCGTCTCGCTGGTGCTGTCGGCGGCGATGCCGGAGCGGGTCAGCCACCTGGCCCTGATCGATGGGGTGATCCCACCGACGGCCAATGGCGAGGACGCCGCCGAGCGCCTGGGCATGGCGTTGCAGGCACAGCTGAATCTGCAGAACAAGAGCAAGCCGGTGTACGCCACCCTGGAGCGGGCCATCGAGGCGCGCATGAAGGGCCTGGTGGCGGTTAGCCGCGAGGCGGCCGAACTGCTGGCCCAGCGCGGCCTGATGCCGGTGCCCGGGGGCTATACCTGGCGCAGCGACAGCCGCCTGACCCTGGCTTCGCCGCTGCGCCTGACAGAGGAGCAGGCCATGTCCTTTGTTCAGCGGGTCGCCTGCCCGACGCAACTGGTGGTGGCCGCCGATGGCATGCTGGCCAAGCACCAGGCCTTGTTGCAGCGTCTACCCTTCAGCGTTGAGCAGTTGCCCGGCGGGCATCACCTGCACCTCAACGACGAGGCGGGTGCCAGCTTTGTCGCAGACTGTTTCAATCGGTTTTTCGCCGTTCCTTGACTTGACGGGATCAACTGTCGAGGCTGGGCGGGTTGAAATGGGAGACAACCATGATAGATCTGTACACCGCTGCGACCCCCAATGGTCACAAGGTTTCCATCCTGCTTGAGGAGCTCGGCCTGCCCTATGAGGTGCACGCCTTGAGTTTCGACAAGAAGGAGCAAAAGGCCCCAGCGTTCCTGAAGATCAATCCCAATGGGCGTATTCCGGCCATCGTCGATCGCGACAATGGTGATTTTCCGGTGTTCGAGTCCGGCGCGATCCTGGTGTACCTGGCCGAACGCACTGGCCAGTTGTTGCCGGCCGATCCCAAGGGCCGTTCGCTGGTCATGCAATGGCTGATGTTCCAGATGGGCGGGGTCGGGCCCATGCAGGGCCAGGCCAATGTGTTCTTCCGCTATTTCCCGGAGAAGCTGCAGGGCGCCATCGACCGTTATCAGCACGAGACCCGGCGCCTGTACGAAGTGCTCGACAGCCGCCTGCAACAGGCCGAGTACCTGGCCGGCGACTACAGCATTGCCGACATCGCCACCTTCCCCTGGGTGCGCGGCCATGAATGGTCCGGGGTTTCGGTGCAGGGCCTGCCGGCGTTGCAACGCTGGATGGCGGCCCTGGAGGCCCGTCCTGCGGTGCAGCGAGGCTTGCAGGTTCCACAACGCAGCGACGATGCCAGCGTCGTCAAGGGCGCCCAGGCCATGCTTATCCGATGAGAGTTTCCATGCGTTCAATCAGTGTTCTGGGCCTGTCCCTGGCAAGTACCCTGGTGCTTGCCGCCGATCTGCCGGGCAGCCACGACCTGCCCCTGGTCCCCCGTCTGACCGATGCACAGATCGTCGACTACCGCCCCGAAGTGGAGCAGGAGCGCGTCTACCCCCTGGGTTCGATCCGCCGTATCAGCGGCCAGTTGCGTTTCGATGGCCAGGTCAATGCCCGCGGCAAGCTCACCGCCATCACTTACCAGTTGCCCGCCGAGCGCACATCCAACGAAGCCTTCACCCTGGCCAGGGAGGCGCTGCAAAAGCAGGGCGCCGAGCTGCTGTTCTGGTGCCAGGCCCGCGATTGCGGTGAAAGCAGCCTGTGGGCCAACGAAGTATTCGGCAACGCCAAGCTGTTTGGCGCCGATGAACAGCAGGCCTACCTGCTGCTGCGGCTGGCGGCGCCCCAGGACAACTCCCTGGTAGCCCTGTACAGCATCACCCGGGGTAACCGCCGGGCCTACCTGCATGTGGAGCAGTTCGACGCCAGCGCGCCGCTGGGGGACCTGCTACCCACTTCGGCCACCCTGCTGCGCCAGCTCAAGGACACCGGCAAGCTGGACCTGCCGAAACTCGCTGAGCCCCAGCCCATCTGGCTCAACCTGCTGTCCCGCGGGCTGAACCTGGACACCACCCTGCGCATCAGCCTGTCCGGCAAGCAGGCCGAAGCCTGGCGCCAGGCGCTGATTGGCCAGGGCGTGCTGGCCTCGCGGATGGAAACCGGTAACACCGACGCAGCAGGCCTGCATTTCGAACTACTGCGTTAAGCTGTTTCAGGCAGCCCGCGCTCGCGGGTTCGCCTACTCTTCACTGGTTCTTCTTGCGCGAGACATTTCATGCCCAATAACGATCGCCTGCTGGTGCAGATCCTGCTCCTGGTGTTGTTCGGTGCCAGCTTCTGGGTCATGGCGCCTTTCTGGTCAGCGCTGTTCTGGGGCGCCGTGCTGGCGTTTGCCAGCTGGCCGCTGATGCGCCTGCTGACCCGCTGGCTCAATGGCCGAGAATCCCTGGCAGCGGCCCTGCTGACCCTGGGCTGGATGGTGCTGGTGGCCGCGCCGCTGGTCTGGCTCGGCCTCAACCTGGCGGACCATGTGCGCGATGCCACGGCCTTCATCAAGGACGTGCAGGTCGACGGCCTGCCCGCCGCTCCAGAGTGGCTCGGCAACCTGCCATTGGTGGGCGAGCGCCTGGTGGGCTTGTGGAACAGCATCGACCAGCAGGGCGCGGCCCTGATGCTGGCGGTCAAACCCTATCTGGGGCAGGTGGGCAACTGGCTGCTGGCTCGCAGCGCGCAGATCGGCGGCGGCATTCTGGAACTGACCCTGAGCATCGTCTTCGTGTTTTTCTTCTACCGCGATGGCCCGCGCCTGGCGCTGTTCGTGCACAAGTTGCTGGAGCGCCTGATCGGCGAGCGCGCCGGCTACTACATCGACCTGGTGGCTGGCACCGTGCAACGGGTAGTCAACGGGGTGATCGGCACCGCGGCGGCCCAGGGCCTGCTGGCGCTGATCGGCTTCCTGATTGCCGGAGTGCCCGTGGCGCTGGTTCTGGGGATCGTCACCTTCCTGCTCAGCCTGATTCCCATGGGCCCGCCCCTGGTATGGATCCCGGCTACCGCCTGGCTGGCCTGGAAAGGCGAATATGGCATGGCGGTGTTCCTGGGGATCTGGGGCACTTTCATCATCAGCGGCGTGGACAACGTGCTCAAACCGTACCTGATCAGCCGCGGCGGCAACCTGCCGCTGGTGATCGTGCTGCTGGGAGTGTTCGGTGGCCTGATCGCCTTCGGCTTTATCGGCCTGTTCATCGGCCCGACGCTGCTGGCGGTGGCCTACAGCCTGTTGCTGGACTGGAGCGCCAGCCAGGCCCGGGCCCAGGAGCCGCGTTGAACCACCGATTGCCGCTCCCCCCGGGAGCGGCAATGGACGTCAGGCAGCGACGTTGACGCTGCCGCCGAGGCTGCTGCTGGTGTCCAACTGATACTGCTTGCTCAAGCTGGCGATCATCTTGCCCAGAGCTTCGGCGAGGTTGGCCTGCGGGTCCTGGGGGGCGCTGTCCTGGTTGCTTCCGGCCTGCAACGCGGCCTTGAGCTCATCGCTACTGATGCCGCCACTGCTGTCGCTGTCGAGAATCTTCAGCAGAGCCGAGCTGGTGTCGCTGCTGGTGGAGCTGTTGCCCGAGGCTTGCAGGGCAGTGCTCAGTTCGTCACTGCTGATGACTCCGTCGCCATCGCTGTCCAGGGCGCCGAGCAGGGCATCCGCCAGTTGGGTATCGGGGGCGCGGTCCTTGGGCGGAGGAGGGGCCATGGCGGCCATTTCATCGCTGCTCAAGCTACCGCTGCCGTCACTGTCCAGGTCGTTGAAATTCTTGCTCAGGCTGACCAGGATGCCGTTGTCGCTTTTCTGCGACAGGGCGTTTTTCAGCTCGTCCTGATCCACCGCGCCATCACCGTTGCTGTCGAGCTTGGCGAACAGCTCCTTGTGCAATTGCTGGCCACGGCTGGTGCTGCTGGAGCTGTAATAGCTCGAATAGTTGCTGCTGAGGCTATCGATCATGGGGCTCACTCCCTGCGGATGAATTGAACCGGTGGGGGGGGCACCGGCCCAAGCAGCCTCAGGGGGGGAGTTGTCCTGGGTATTGGCGGTTTGTACCTGCCGCCACACAAGGCGCTCAAGGCCTGGGTAGACGCAATACCGCGGTCAGGCCGCCGCCGGGGGTTTCTTCGAGGATCAGTTGGCCGCCCAGGCGCTCCGCCGCTTCACGGGCGATGGTCATGCCCAGGCCGACGCCGCCGGAGTTGCGGTTGCGCGAGCCTTCCAGGCGAAAGAATGGCTCGAACACCGCTTCACGCTTGTCGGCGGCAATCCCCGGGCCGTGGTCGATGACCCGGATCAGCAGTTGCCCGCGGTCGTCCTCCAGGGCCAGGGTTGCCTGGCCGGCGTAGCGCAGGGCGTTGTCCAGCAGGTTGTTGAGGCATGACTGCAACGCCATGGGTTGCACCAGCAGCGGCGCGCAATGGCCCTGGGCCTGAGCGTCGGCGCCCTGGTCCTGGGCGTTCTCGCACAGCGACTCCACCAGGGCCTGCACGTCCATCCATTGCTCGGCCTCGCTGGTGCGTTGTTCGTGCAGGTAGCTGAGGGTGGCGTCGAGCATCTTGATCATGTCGTCCAGGTCCTGGCGCATCTGCCCTTGCAGCTTGCTGTCCTCGATCTGCTCCAGGCGCAGTTTCAGCCTTGATAACGGGGTGCGCAGGTCGTGGGAGACGGCACCGAGCATGCGCCCGCGTTGCTGCACCTGCTCGCGGATGCGCTTCTGCATCTGGTTGAAGGTGCTGGCTGCTTGCCGGGCTTCCCTTGGGCCCACCTCTTCCAGGGGCGGGCTGTCGAGGTCTTCGCTCAAACGCTCGGCGGCGGCGCTCAGGCGCTGGATCGGCCGCGACAACAGCTTGGCGCCGTACCAGGCAGCGATGATCAGGGAGATGAACTGGAACGTCAGGGGCACCAGCGGGCCGCCGAACCAGGGCCGTGGCGGGCGCCTTGGATAAGGGGGCGGCGGCTGGCCATTGATCAACTGCGCCGAATCGGGAGGCGTCCGGCGGGGGCTGGAAGTGCTGTTCGAAGGCCAGCAGGTGGGCGAGGACGATCGCGATCAGCAAGACGCCGAACAGGCGGCCGAACAGCGTATCGAACCGCCCGCGCATCAGCCGATGTCCCGGGCGTCGAACAGGTAGCCTTCACCGCGCACGGTCTTGATCAGTTGCGGCGACTTCGGATCGTCGCCGAGCTTTTGCCGCAGGCGCGAGACCAGCAGGTCGATGCTGCGATCAAAGGCCTCGATGGATCGGCCGCGGGCGGCGTCCAGCAATTGTTCGCGGCTCAGTACCCGGCGCGGGCGCTCGATGAACACCCAGAGCAGGCGGAACTCGGCGTTGGACAGCGGCACCACCAGGCCATCGGCGGAAATCAGTTGGCGCAGCACGCTGTTCAGGCGCCAGTTGTCGAAGCGGATATTGGCCCGCTGCTCGCTGCGATCGTCGCGCACCCGGCGCAGGATGGTCTGGATCCGGGCCACCAGTTCCCGTGGCTCGAAAGGCTTGGCCATGTAGTCGTCGGCCCCCAGCTCCAGGCCGATGATGCGATCGGTGGGCTCGCAGCGGGCGGTGAGCATGAGGATCGGGATGTCCGATTCGGTACGCAGCCAGCGGCACAGGGACAGGCCGTCTTCGCCGGGCAGCATCAGGTCCAGTACCACTACGTCGAAGTGCTCGGCCTGCAGGGCCTGGCGCATCGCCGCGCCGTCGGTGACGCCGCTGGCGTGAATGTTGAAACGCGCCAGGTAGTCGATCAGCAACTCGCGGATCGGCACGTCGTCGTCGACGATCAGGGCCCGGGTGTTCCAGCGTTTGTCGTCGCCACTGACCAATGCTTTGGCGTCTTCGTTGAGAGGGGCTGAAGTGTTCTGCATGGGTGCGGTCGTCTGCCAGGTAGGCTGCCGGCGCCTGAGGGCGGCGGCGGGGTTGTGGCTTCAGCATAGGCGTCCGGCCCGGGGGCTGGAAGTGCTGTTCGAAGGTGTTGCGGCTGGCGAGGGTAGCGCCGGGGATTGTTGCCGACGTGTCGTCAGTGTATCGAGGTTGATACAAATGCCGTGGCGTGGGGGAGCGATTGCCGGGGCAATCGGCCTTCTTGCGCACCGTTGAGGAGGATTTACCTCTGATCGGGTCCCGGAGCGGCGCGGCTTGCGCTACAATCCGCGCCGATTTCGACTTGCCTGAGAGCCCCTTCATGTCCGCCTGCCAGACTCCTATCATCGTCGCCCTGGATTTCCCCACCCGTGACGCCGCACTGAAACTGGCCGATCAACTGGACCCCAAACTGTGCCGGGTCAAGGTCGGCAAGGAGCTGTTCACCAGCTGCGCCGCCGAGATTGTCGGGACCCTGCGGGACAAGGGTTTCGAAGTGTTCCTGGACCTGAAGTTCCACGATATTCCCAACACCACCGCCATGGCGGTCAAGGCCGCCGCGGAAATGGGCGTGTGGATGGTCAATGTGCACTGCTCCGGCGGCCTGCGCATGATGGCTGCCTGCCGCGAAGTGCTGGACCAGCGCAGCGGCCCCAAGCCGTTGCTGATCGGCGTCACCGTGCTTACCAGCATGGAGCGTGAAGACCTGGCCGGTATCGGCCTGGACATCGAGCCCCAGGAGCAGGTGCTGCGCCTGGCTGCCCTGGCGCAGAAAGCCGGCATGGACGGCCTGGTGTGCTCGGCCCTGGAAGCCCAGGCCCTGAAGAGCGCCCATCCGTCCCTGCAACTGGTGACCCCGGGGATTCGACCGGCGGGCAGCGCCCAGGACGACCAGCGGCGGATCCTCACCCCGCGCCAGGCCCTGGATGCCGGCTCCGATTACCTGGTGATCGGTCGCCCCATCAGCCAGGCGGCAGATCCGGCCAAGGCCCTGGCCGACGTCGTGGCCGAACTGGCCCTGTAACACGCTTCTTCTTGTAGGAGCCGGCTTGCCGGCGATAGCGGTTTTGCGGTTGGCGGCCCTTTCCGGCCGCCGTTGCGGATCGCCGACAAGCTGGCTCCTACGGATTCAGACTTTCAGTATCAGCTTGCCGAAGTTCTCGCCGCTGAACAGCTTGCCCAGGGTTTCCGGGAAGGTTTCCAGGCCCTCGACAATATCCTCCTTGCTCTTGAGCTGCCCCTTGGCCATCCAGCCGGCCATTTCCTGCCCGGCTTCGGCGAACTGCGCGGCATAGTCCATCACCACGAACCCCTCCATGCGCGCCCGGTTGACCAGCAGCGACAGGTAGTTGGCCGGCCCCTTGACCGCCTCCTTGTTGTTGTACTGGCTGATGGCGCCGCAGATCACCACCCGCGCCTTGACGTTCAGGCGGCTGAGCACGGCATCGAGGATGTCGCCGCCGACGTTGTCGAAATACACATCGACGCCTTTGGGGCACTCGCGCTTGAGGCCGGCGTGGACGTCTTCGTTCTTGTAGTCGATGGCGCCGTCAAAACCCAGCTCGTCGATGAGGAACCGGCACTTGTCCTGGCCGCCGGCAATCCCCACCACGCGGCAGCCCTTGATCCTGGCGATCTGCCCGGCAATGCTGCCCACCGCGCCGGCGGCCCCGGACAGCACCACGGTGTCGCCGGCCTTGGGCGCGCCCACGTCCAGCAGGGCGAAGTAGGCGGTCATGCCGGTCATGCCCAGGGCTGACAGGTAGAGCGGCAGCGGGGCCAGCTTGGGGTCGACCTTGTAGAAGCCCCGGGGCTCGCCGAGGAAGTAGTCCTGCACGCCGAGTGCACCATTGACGTAGTCGCCCACCGCGAAACCGGGGTGGCTGGAGGCGATTACCTGGCCCACGCCCAGGGCGCGCATGACCTCGCCGATGGCCACCGGGGCAATGTAGGACTTGCCCTCGTTCATCCAGCCGCGCATGGCCGGGTCCAGGGACAGGTATTGGTTCTGCACCAGGATCTGCCCGGCGGCGGGCTCGCCCACTGCCACTTGCTGGTAGGTGAAGGTATCGCGGGTGGCCGGTCCGATGGGGCGTTTGGCGAGCAGGAACTGGCGATTGGTCAGGGCGGTCATGGCAGGCACTCGTGGGATGAATGAACCCCTAGTTGATAGCCCCTTGGCCTCGGTGCCGCAAGGTTTGCCGCTGCAGCGAATGGAGGCCAATCGATCGCCCTGATAAAGCCCCCGGCAGATTCATCACCAGAATGCATGAGCATCCAACCGGGCTTTTGATAGTGCTGACGCCACCAGCCCCGGCTGTGGCTAGATTGGGCCGGGTAGCTGACCCGCATTCGATCGAGGATTCCTGCAATGAGCATGACGTTTTCCGGCCAGGTGGCCCTAGTGACCGGCGCAGCCAATGGTATCGGCCGCGCCACCGCCCAGGCATTTGCCGCACAAGGCTTGAAGGTGGTGGTGGCGGACCTGGACACGGCGGGGGGCGAGGGCACCGTGGCGCTGATCCGCGAGGCCGGTGGCGAGGCATTGTTCGTGCCGTGCAACGTTACCCTGGAGGCGGATGTGCAAAGCCTCATGGCCCGCACCATCGAAGCCTATGGGCGCCTGGATTACGCCTTCAACAATGCCGGTATCGAGATCGAAAAGGGCCGCCTTGCGGAGGGCTCCATGGATGAGTTCGACGCCATCATGGGGGTTAACGTCAAAGGGGTCTGGCTGTGCATGAAGTACCAGTTGCCGCTGCTGCTGGCCCAGGGCGGTGGGGCGATCGTCAACACCGCCTCGGTGGCGGGCCTGGGCGCGGCGCCGAAGATGAGCATCTATGCGGCCTCCAAGCATGCGGTGATCGGCCTGACCAAGTCGGCGGCCATCGAATATGCGAAGAAGAAAATCCGCGTGAACGCGGTATGCCCGGCGGTGATCGACACCGACATGTTCCGCCGTGCCTACGAGGCGGACCCGAAGAAGGCCGAGTTCGCCGCGGCCATGCACCCGGTGGGGCGCATCGGCAAGGTCGAGGAGATCGCCAGTGCGGTGCTCTACCTGTGCAGCGATGGCGCGGCCTTTACCACCGGCCATGCACTGGCGGTCGACGGCGGGGCCACCGCGATCTGATGCCGATGGCCGGGGCCCGATGGAATCGACCTCCAGTGTCCTGAAAACGACCTCGGCGTAGCTTTTTGCCATTATTCCGATGTCAGAGACTTGTGCGCCGGTGCATGCCGTTGCGACCCTTCGCCAAGACAAGATGGCCCTATTGCCATTGGGGATTGGAAGGGGACTGCGCACCATGACTTCGGCCGCAAGTGGACGTTTTGCCAACCTGGGCATGGCAAAGAAACTGGGCATCGGGTTTGCCCTGGTGTTGCTCCTAACCGCTCTGGTGGCGGGGATCGGTGTCTGGTCCCTGCAGACCATCAGCCAGCGCTTCGATGGCCTCAAGCAGATGTCCCAGCTCAATAGCGGCGTGCTCAAGGTGCGGCTGCAGGAGCAGGACTACGCTCTGCATGGCGACAGCAAGACCGTGGACAGCCTGCATGAAAGCCTGGAAGGCCTGCAGGCCCTGGCCCAGCAGCTCAAGGTGCGGTCGGCGGCCAACCAGACCGCGATGGGCGATGTGGAGCTGGCGCTGGCGGACTATCGCAAGGCCTTCGACGAGTTCGTCGAGCTGACCCAGGCCAAGGACCTGGCCCTGGAAATGGCCAGTTGGTCGGTGTCCAGCGTGGCCAATAACCTGGACGTGCTGCAGGCGGGGCTGGCGGATGACGGTGCCTATACGCTCAAGGAATCCCAGGGCAAGGACGGTGCCGAATTCATCGAGCAGGCCAATCAGATCAGCCAGGTTTCACGCCTGATGCTGCAGGCCATGAATGAGGCCCGGTTGCGCCTGGATCAGAACCGCAAGGGCGGCGACCAGGAGCCCGCCGAGCAGGGCAAGATCGAGCAGGCCGATCAGGCCCTGGCCCAGGCCGAGCAGTTGAAGGCCACGGTCAAGGATGCGGGCTATCAGACGGTGCTCAACGAAGTCTCGGGGCACATCGGCAACTTCAGCGAGAAGCTCAACGAGTACACCGGGTTGCTGGCCCAGGAGAAGCAGGTCTATCAGCAGTTGCATGAGCGCGCCGCCCAGGTGATGGCGCGGGTTGATCAGGCGTACGGGGCGCAAGAGCATTCGATGCTGGGGGAACTGGACAAGAACTCCCTGCTGATCATCGGCTCCTCGGCCCTGGCGCTGTTGGTGGGGCTGTTGGCGGCCTTGAGCGTCACCCGCCTGATCGTGCGCCCGTTGCGCAGTGTGATGCACGTGGCTCAGCAGATTGCCGCCGGTGATCTGACCGCGACCGTGGAGGTGACCCGACGTGACGAGATCGGTCAGTTGATGCAGGCCATGCAGCAGATGGGTAGCGGCCTGAGCGGCATTGTCAGTGGCCTGCAGGCGGGGATCGAGCAACTGGCCAGTTCGGCTCAGTCGCTGTCCACGGTGACCGAGCAGACCAACCTGGAAGTCAGCACCCAGAAGGAAGAAACCGAGCAAGTGGCCACGGCCATGAATCAGATGACCGCCACGGTGCACGATGTGGCGCGCAATGCCGAGGAGGCCGCCCAAGCCGCCCAGGCGGCGGACGACAAGGTCGAAAGTGGCCAGCAAGTGGTGCGCCAGAGCATGCAGCGCATCGAGCAACTGGCGGATTCCGCCAGCCGTGCCAGCAGTGGTATCGAGAGCCTGAGCGCGGAAATCGACAACATCGGTAGCGTGCTGGATGTGATCAAGAGCGTGGCCGAGCAGACCAACCTGCTGGCCCTCAACGCCGCTATCGAAGCCGCCAGGGCCGGGGAGCAGGGCCGGGGGTTTGCGGTGGTGGCCGATGAAGTGCGGGCCCTGGCGAAACGCACGCAGCAGTCCACCGAAGAGATCGCCCGGTTGGTGACGGCTCTGCACGCGGCGGCCGACTCCTCGGTGCAGCAGATCCAGAGCAGTGGCGAGCTGGTGAAGCTGGCGGTCAGCGATGCCCTGCAGACCGAAAGCGCCCTGGGTAGCATTGCCGCGGCGGTGTCATTGATCCAGCAGATGAACCAGCAGATCGCCGCTGCGGCCGAGCAGCAGAGTTCGGTGGCCGAAGAGATCAACCGCAGTGTCACCAGCATTCGCGCCAGTGCCGATCAGTCGTCCCTGGCGATGCAGGGCAACGCCGCGTCGAGCATCGAGCTGGCGCAGTTGGGCGTGGAACTGAAGGGGATGGTGGGGCATTTCCGCTTGTAGCGGCGGGGAGGGCGCAGCGTTCTAAAACCCTTGCCCGGGTGTTCCGGGCAAGGGTTTTTTCTGTCAGTCGTAGATGGCTTTCTTTTTCCAGTCGGCGTCGGCTTCCACGGTCTTGAGGCCCTGGGTCAGCTGGTTGTCTTCGTCCGGGGCAGGTTCCAGGGTCGACAGCACCATGGCATTGGCCCGGGCCAGGAGTTTGTCCAGGTATTCCAGTTGCTCCTTGTAGACCGCCGGGTCCGGCTGCTTGCGCAGGTACTGCACGCCACGCTCGAAGGCCAGCCGGGCCTGGCCCGGCTGGTTCTGCTGCAGGGCGTACTGGCCCAGGTTGTTGAAGAACTCGATATGCAGCAGCACCAGGATGTGGCGGATCTCCTTGATCCAGCGCTTGGCTTCGTTGGGCTGCAGGAAACCGTCGTGGGCGGCGCGAGTGACCTGGCCGTGCATGGCCTCCAGCAGGAAGCGCACGTCCTTGGCCTTGGCTTCGGTCTGGATCGGTGCCGGTGGGTTGTTCACCGGGATCGACTCGCCCTGGCCCACCAGGGTATTGAGCTCAGCCAGGCGAGCCTTGAGGGCGCTGTCGGTTTTATCGAGGTTGAGCATGCGCTGAACGACGTTCAGCTCCAGGCGCGTCAGCAGCAGCTTGAGGGCCGGTGACATGAACTGGCCGGGGAAGGTTTCGGTGATCTCGCCGCAACGACGCAGGCGATCATTGAGTTCGACCTTGGTGCGGGCTTTTTCCAGTTTGTTGTTTTCCACCACATGGTTCATGTAGCCAATGGCGATCAATAGTGCGATCCCGGCTATTACCAGCAGGGTGATCATGAGTGGTGTCACCGTTAAAACCTCGTTATGGGATTCGCGTGCGAGTGTAGTGGCTTGGCATTTAGACGCATAGCGCCGCTCGACGAGCCGGGCATGGATTGTGCTGCTTATATAGGTGGCATTTGCCTCGGGGGATCCAAGGGTTCAAATTGCCATCACCGGCTGTGGAGGACTATAACGCCTTGTCGAGTGCCAGAATATAGGCGTCAAAGCGCGGACGGCAGAAAACCCTGAAGCGGGCCTAAAACAGCTCCGAAGTCATTGATTTAAATAAAATTATATCTGGGGGTTGACGGCCTCCCAAAGCATCCATAGAATGCGCGCCACTTTCAACGGAAAGCAAATAGCAAAACGTTGAAGGAAGTGAATGCTGTAGCGTGTCCCCTTCGTCTAGTGGCCTAGGACACCGCCCTTTCACGGCGGTAACAGGGGTTCGAGTCCCCTAGGGGACGCCATTGCGGGAATAGCTCAGTTGGTAGAGCACGACCTTGCCAAGGTCGGGGTCGCGAGTTCGAGTCTCGTTTCCCGCTCCAATTTTAAACAGTCTGGCTTTCGGGCGAGGCTGAGTGAAACCAGAACCCAAGTCTTCGGATGCGGCTCTGGACACCGAAACACACACCATGTGTTCCGGGTAGCGTGTCCCCTTCGTCTAGTGGCCTAGGACACCGCCCTTTCACGGCGGTAACAGGGGTTCGAGTCCCCTAGGGGACGCCATTTGCGGGAATAGCTCAGTTGGTAGAGCACGACCTTGCCAAGGTCGGGGTCGCGAGTTCGAGTCTCGTTTCCCGCTCCAATTTAAGCAGCACTGCCTTCGGGCGGGGCTGAGTGAAACCAGAACCCGAGTCTTCGGACGCGGCTCTGGGCGCCGAAACACACACCATGTGTTGCGGTTAGCGTGTCCCCTTCGTCTAGTGGCCTAGGACACCGCCCTTTCACGGCGGTAACAGGGGTTCGAGTCCCCTAGGGGACGCCATTTGCGGGAATAGCTCAGTTGGTAGAGCACGACCTTGCCAAGGTCGGGGTCGCGAGTTCGAGTCTCGTTTCCCGCTCCAAATTCACAAGAACGCCGCTCATTGAGCGGCGTTTTTGTTTGCCTGCGATTCAACGCTGCAGCCAGTGCCCAGAAAAAAGGCCCGCCAGTACACCTGCGCGGGCCTTTGTCGTTTGCCTTGCCTACAGCGACAGCAGCAACCGCCCGGCGAACAGCAGCAGGATCAGCCCCATGCAGCGCTCGAACCAGTGCCCCAGGCGCATGAACAGCAAGCGCACCCGAGAGCTGGAGAAGAACAGCGCGACGATCACGAACCACAGCGCATTTACCAGGCACATCCAGGCGCCATATAGGGCCTGGATGCTCAGTGGGGTGGTGGCGCTGACCAGGGTGGTGAAGATCGCCAGGAAAAACAGGGTCGCCTTGGGGTTGGTGGCATTGGTCAGAAACCCCGTGGTAAAGGCTCGCAGCAAGGTCTGTTGGGGCTCATCGGTGGGCGCCTCGCCGGGAAGGCTGGTCTTGGCCTTGCTGCGCAGCAGGCTGATACCCAAGTACAGGATGTAGGCGCCGCCCAGTAGCTTGGCCGCGCTCAGCAACCAGGGCGTAGCGTGCATCAGGGCGCCCACCCCCAGCAGGGTGTAGAGCACGTGCACCGAGATGCCGGCGCCGATGCCCAGGGCGGTACAGACCCCGGTCATGCGGCCAAAGCGCACGCTCTGGCGGATGGTCACGGCAAAATCCGGCCCGGGAGCGACCACCGCGAGAAAGTGAACCAGGGCCAGGGCGAGGAACTCGCCAAGATAGTTGGAGAGCATGCGGACTCCGCAAAGCAGGGTGATTGAGTGGCAGGCCGTTTTCAGTCGAGGCTGTAGCTGACCGAAAGGGTGCCTTTCTTGAGTGAGACCGCGGTGATGAGCACCGCGCCCAGCTGCTGCAGGTGGCTGACGTGGGTGCCGCCGCAACCATAGGCCGGCAGTTGGCCAAAGCTGATCTGGCGCGAACCGTCCGCCATTGTGCTATGCCGTTCCAGGTCGGCCTCTATCCACTGCGCAATCGCGTCCTGCACGCTGGCGCCGTCGATCTCCCGGGGCTGCTCTGCCGGTTTGAACGACACCCGGCCTTCACCTGGCCAGTGATGGGCCTTGATCGGTATCCAGCCCTGGCTTTGCACGAAGTGGCCGATCAGGTGCCCGGCGGAGTGCATGCGGCTGTTGAACAGGCGCGCGGCCTCATCGACCCGGGCCTCGAAAATGCCCGGCTCCAGCGGCTGGTCCAGGTAATGCACGATCTGCTCGCCTTCCTGGGCCACCCGCAGAACGGCGGCCTGGCCGATCCAGCCGGTATCGCTGGGCTGGCCGCCACCCTGGGGGTGGAAGGGCGTGGCGTTGAGGGTGACCGCGAATTGCTGTTCGTGGGGGATGCAGCTCAGGACCTCGACGGAGGTCAGTAACTGGTCATTGTCGTAATACAGGCGCCGCGTCATTTCTCTAACCCTGGAATTCAGTGTTTTTTTATTATGCGCCCTGGGCAATTGCGTGATAATCCGTTCGAAACTCAATGGACTATTGCGTCATGAGCATAAATCTACCCCTGCCTTTGCTGGCAGAAATGGCCATTTTCGTCAGGGTCGTGGAGACCGGCAGCTTCTCCGAGGCGGCACGCCAGCTGGGCTCCTCGCCTTCGGCGGTCAGCCGCAGCATCTCGCGCCTGGAAAAGGCCCTGGCCACCCGGTTGTTGCAGCGCACCACACGCAAGTTGCGCTTGAGCGACGGTGGCGAAGAGGTGTTCAAGCGTTGCAGTGAAATGGTCAGTGCGGCCCGT
Source organism: Pseudomonas sp. UME65 (assembly GCF_014170225.1). Classification (NCBI taxonomy): domain Bacteria; kingdom Pseudomonadati; phylum Pseudomonadota; class Gammaproteobacteria; order Pseudomonadales; family Pseudomonadaceae; genus Pseudomonas; species Pseudomonas sp. UME65. The sequence goes on from NZ_LZZQ01000004.1 coordinate 52,698, forward strand.
TCGGTGATGGAGGTCAGCGGCCAGTTCACCCACGAAGCCGAAGGCGTGGTGCGGGTCAGCGTGCCCAAGGCGGTGGGGCGTTTCGTGGTGCACCCGCACATGCCGGAGTTTCTGCGGCGCTATCCCCAGGTCGATGTGGAACTGCTGCATGAGGACCGCGATGTCGACCTGATCGACGACAACGTCGACCTGGCGATCCGCATCACCGATCGCCCGCCGCCCGGGTTGATCGGCCGCCAGCTGTTGCGCATCGATCACCTGCTCTGCGCCACCCCGCAGTACCTGGCCGAGCACGGCACGCCGGCCCATCCCCAGGACCTGCGCCAGCACAGTTGCATCTACCTGGGCGAGACCCCCAGCGATGCGCGCTGGAAATTCACCCAGGGCAGCAAGGCGGTCACGGTGGGGGTGCGCGGGCGCTATGCGGCCAACCACACCGGGGTGCGCCTGGATGCGGTGCTGCAACACCTGGGGATCGGCAGCCTGCCGTACTTCACCGCGCGCCATGCCCTGGAGCAGGGGCTGATCGTCCAGGTGCTGCCGGAGTGGACCTTCCTGGCCTCATACCACGGCGGTGCCTGGCTGCTGCATTCACCGACCCGTTACCTGCCGCCCAAGTTGCGGGTTTTCATCGACTACCTGGTGGAGTGCCTGGCCAAGGAGCCGACCCTCAACCGCCCGGGCAAAGCGGAACGCCCGCTGTAGGAGCTGGCTTGCCAGCGAATTCTCTGACAAGCCGGCGCTAAAAGGCGCCCATGAAAAAGGCCCGCCGGGCGAACCGTGCGGGCCTTGGTTGCGCCGGGCGCAGTGATCAGTGCTTGCTGTCCTGGGCAGAAAGCGCCAGCAGCTGCTTTTCCTGGTTCCAGTCGAAGGGCTCGTCGTTCTGCTCGGCTTCGAAACGGCGCTCTTCCAGGGCCTGGTACAGGTCGATTTCTTCATCGGGCATGTAGTGCAGGCAGTCACCGGCGAAGAACCACAGCAGGTCACGAGGCACCAGGTGGGCGATCTGCGGGTAGCGCTGCATGATCTGGCACAGCAGGTCCTGGCCCAGGTATTGGCTTTCGATCGGGTCGATCGGCAGCGAGGCGCGCAGTTCGTCGAAGCGCTCCAGGAACAGCGCATGGCTTTCCTCGGGCACCTGTTCGGCTTCACCTACGGCGACCAGGATGCTGCGCAGGTGGTCCAGCAGGACGAGATGATCGGCGACGATGTTGGACATGACAGGGTCCTCAAGAGCAAAACGGGCGCGGGAGTATATAGCTCCCGCGCCCGGTTTCATAATCGACCTGCCCCGAAGGCGGCCGTCTAGCGGGTCTTGCCTTCGCTTAGGGTCAGCTCCTCCTTGGCAAAATCATCCACATCGATGACCTTGCGCCGCGCCGCCTCGGCCTCGTGCAGGCTCTGGGCCTCGGCGGCCTGCAGCACGCCGGCTTCCAGCGCCGCGTCGATGGCCGATTCGCCGGCAGCCGGTTTGACCTGGCCGCTTTTCAGCGCTTCGTGGAGCTTCTTGTGCAACGGGTGCACGGCGCTCAGCAGGTTGCTGGCATGTTGCAGGGCGCCCACCGGGTCGTCCTTGGATTGCGGGCGGTAGCAGCCGGCAAGCACCGCTTCCAGGGCCGGATCGCCCTGGGCGCGACCGATGATCGCCGCCACTTCGGCATCCAGCTGGTCCGATGGCCCGGTATGGCGACGGCCGAAGGGGAACACCAGCACCCGCAGCAGGCAACCGAACACCCGGTTGGGGAAGTTGCTGAGCAGCTCGTCCAGGGCCCGTTCGGAATGCCCGAGGCTCTCTTCCATGGCCCAGGCCAGCAGGGGGCGCAGGTATTCCGGGGAGTCCAGGTCGTGGTAGCGCTTGAGCGCTGCCGACGCCAGGTACAGGTGGCTGAGCACATCCCCCAGGCGGGCGGAAAGGCGCTCGCGGCGTTTGAGTTCGCCCCCCAGCAGCATCATCGAGAAGTCCGCCAGCAGGGCGAAGGCCGCGGCCTGGCGGTTCAGGGCACGGAAGTAGCCCTGGCTGACCTTGTCTCCCGGAACGTGTTCGAAGTGGCCCAGGCCGAGGTTCAGCACCAGGGTGCTGGCGGCGTTGCTCACGGCGAAACCTATGTGCTTGAGCAGCAGGGCGTCGAACTCCTGCAGCGCCTGGTCGTGGTCTTCGCGACCGGCCAGGGCCATTTCCTTGAGCACGAATGGATGGCAGCGGATTGCCCCCTGGCCGAAGATCATCAGGTTGCGCGAAAGGATGTTGGCGCCTTCCACGGTGATGAAGATCGGCGCTCCTTGCCAGCTGCGGCCCAGGTAGTTGTTGGGGCCCATGATGATGCCCTTGCCGCCGTGCACGTCCATGGCGTGGCTGATGCACTCGCGGCCGCGCTCGGTGAGGTGGTACTTGAGGATCGCCGACAGCACCGAGGGTTTTTCCCCCAGGTCCACGGCGTTGGCAGTGAGCATGCGTGCACTGTCCATCAGCCAGGCATTGCCGCCGAGGCGGGCCAGAGCCTCCTGGATGCCCTCGAAGGCGGCGAGGGGCACGTTGAACTGCTCCCGCACCTGGGCGTACTGGCCGGTCACCAGGCTGGTGAATTTGGCGGCGCCGGTGCCCACCGCGGGCAGGGAGATCGAACGGCCCACGGACAGGCAATTCATCAGCATCATCCAGCCCTTGCCGAGCATTTCCTGGCCGCCGATGAGGAAGTCCAGGGGAATGAACACGTCCTTGCCGGAGTTCGGGCCGTTCATGAAGGCCGCGCCCAGGGGCAGGTGGCGGCGGCCGATATCCACCCCGGGGGTGTCGGTGGGGATCAGTGCCAGGCTGATGCCCAGGTCTTCCTGGTCGCCCAGCAGGTGGTCCGGGTCATGGGCCTTGAAGGCCAGGCCGAGCAGGGTGGCCACCGGGCCCAGGGTGATGTAGCGCTTTTCCCAGTTCAGGCGCAGGCCCAGGGTTTCTTCACCCTGCCATTGGCCTTTGCAGATGATCCCGGTGTCGGGCATGGCCCCTGCATCGGAGCCGGCCAGGGGGCCGGTGAGGGCGAAGCAGGGAATGTCGTCGCCCCGGGCCAGCCGCGGCAGGTAGTGATTGCGCTGTTCGTCGGTGCCGTAGTGCAGCAGCAGTTCGGCCGGGCCCAGGGAGTTGGGCACCATCACGGTGGAGGCCAGGTCGCCGCTGCGGGTGGCCAGCTTCATGGCCACCTGGGAGTGGGCGTAGGCCGAGAAGCCCTTGCCGCCGAACTCCTTGGGAATGATCAGGGCAAAGAAACCGTGCTCCTTGATGTGGGCCCAGGCTTCGGCCGGCAGGTCCATGTGCTGGCCGATCTGCCAGTCGCTGACCATGGCGCACAGCTCCTCGGTCGGGCCGTCGATGAACGCCTGCTCTTCTTCGGTCAACTGGGCCTTGGGGTAGGCCAGCAAGGTATTCCAGTCGGGGCGGCCACTGAACAGCTCGCCGTCCCACCAGACGGTGCCGGCATCGATGGCATCGCGCTCGGTCTGGGACATCGGCGGCAGAACCTTCTGGAACCAGCTGAACAGCGGCGCACTGAAATACTTGCGCCGCAGATCGGGCAGCAGCAGAGGGACGGCGACCGCTGCCAGCAGCACCCAGAAAATCAGCAGCAGCCAGCCGGGGGCACGGCTAAAGGCGCCCATGGCCAAGAGGTAGATGGCGACCACGCCGAGGGCGGGCAGGGGGGCGGTACGGCGATGGGCCAGGTAGGCCACTGCGAGCACCAGAACCAGTATCCACAACAACAGCATATTCAATCCTCCGTGAAACCAGGGGTGAAATCACCCTCAGAGCGTAGTCGGCCTTCGACAGCGCGGGTGAGCAGGGCAGTGCGGGTGCAATGCAAGTCTGTATCTTGCGGGCCAGGCCCGGTTGATCGTGGGGGCCATGATCTTTGGCCGATACGTCGTTATCACTGGGGCGGACGCCTCGATAGACTCAGGCTTCCTCTCGGAGGTCATGCCCATGCACGAGTACCTGCGTCCCAGCCGCTTCATCGATAGTGACCACCCGGCGGTGGTGGAGTTCGCCGAAACTCATCGCGGTGCCAGCCGCGATCCCCGACAGCAAGCCGTCAGCCTCTATTACGCGGTGCGCGAGGCCGTACGCTACAATTTCTACAGTTTCAGCCGTGATCCCCAGACCTTGCGCGGCAGCCATGCCCTGGCCACCGGCGAGAGCTATTGCGTGCCCAAGGCCACCTTGCTCGCCGGTTGTGCCCGGCATTGCGGGATACCGGCGCGCATCGGCCTGGCCGATGTGCGCAATCACCTGTCCACACCCAGGCTGCTGGAGCTGCTGCGCAGCGATGTGTTCGCCATGCACGGCTACACCGAGTTCTATCTGCAGGGTCGTTGGGTCAAGGCCACGCCGGCGTTCAACCGGCAATTGTGTGAAATGTTCGATGTGGCGCCGCTGGATTTCGACGGCCTGGAGGACAGCGTTTTCCAGCCTTTCAATCGCCAGGGCGAACAGTCGATGGAGTACCTGGTGGACCACGGGCAGTTTGCCGACGTGCCGCAGGAGCTGTTTTTCGGCCACCTGGAAAAATGCTACCCGCACCTGTTCGACGCGCAGCAGCCGCAAGTGCTGGCAGACCTGCGCGGCGATTTGAGTCGCGGCTGATCAGGCGTAGACTGCCCCGGCATTCATTACTGAGGGATGGTCATGCTGAAGATCTGGGGTCGCAAGAACTCGTCGAATGTCAGGAAGGCACTCTGGTGCGCGCAGGAACTGGGGCTCGCCTATGAGTCCCTGGACGCCGGCGGCGCCTTTGGGGTGGTGGACACCCCGGCGTACCGGGCGCTGAACCCCAATGGCCGGATTCCACTGATTGAAGACGGCGACTTCGTGCTCTGGGAGTCCAATACCATCGTGCGCTACCTGGCTGCGCGCTACGCCGCCGATAGCCACTGGTACCCGGCCGACGTGCAACTGCGGGCCAGCGCCGAGAAGTGGATGGACTGGACCACCTCGACCTTCGCTGAACCCTTCCGGCATCTGTTCTGGGGCGTATTGCGCACCCCGGCCGAGCAGCAGGACTGGGCGCAGATCAACGCCGCCAAGGCCACGTGTGCCGAGCTGCTGGCGCGAGTCGATCAGGCCCTGGGCGAGCAGCCTTACCTGTCCGGGCAGGAGATCGGCGTGGGCGACATTCCCCTCGGCAGTTTCATCTACGCTTGGTTCGAGATGCCCATCGAGCGTCCTTCCATGCCCCATCTGCAAGCCTGGTATGAGCGCTTGAAACAGCGCCCGGCCTATCGCCAGGCCGTGATGACCGCGTTGACTTAATACCCACTATCGATACGGGTGACTGTACTTGCACGACGCAGGCACGCAACATGGCGGGCGTCCGGCGTCGTTGCAATCGGCTCGGGCCGCCCTTACTTATAAAATTCCCCCTTCTTGGTGCATGAATCCGATATGAGTTCCGCTCTGTCCATCCGGCAGCTAACCAAAACCTACGGCAACGGTTTCCAGGCCCTGAGTGGTATCGATCTGGATGTTGCCGAAGGTGACTTTTTCGCCCTGCTCGGCCCTAACGGGGCCGGCAAATCCACCACAATCGGCATTCTCTCGACCCTGGTGAACAAGACCAGCGGTACGGTGAGCGTCTTCGGCCACGACCTGGATCGTGAGCCGGCGGCGCTCAAGCGTTGCATCGGCGTGGTGCCGCAGGAATTCAACTTCAACCAGTTCGAGAAAACCTTCGACATCGTCGTGACCCAGGCCGGCTACTACGGCATTCCGGCGAAGATCGCCAAGCAGCGCGCCGAGCAGTACCTGACCCAGCTCGGCCTGTGGGACAAGCGCGATGTGCCTTCGCGTTCCCTGTCCGGTGGCATGAAGCGGCGCCTGATGATCGCCCGCGCGCTGGTGCATGAACCGCGCCTGTTGATCCTTGACGAACCTACCGCCGGGGTCGATATCGAGCTGCGCCGTTCCATGTGGAGCTTTCTCACCGAGCTCAACCAGAAAGGCATCACCATCATCCTCACCACCCACTACCTGGAAGAGGCTGAGCAGCTGTGCCGCAACATCGGCATCATCGACCACGGCACCATCGTCGAGAACACCAGCATGCGCCAGTTGCTCAGCCAGCTGCATGTGGAGACTTTCCTCCTCGACCTGAAGAACGACCTGAGCGTGGCGCCGCAACTGGCCGGCTATCCGACCCGGCTGGTGGACAGCCATACCCTGGAGGTCCAGGTGGACAAGGCCGTGGGCATCACCGCGCTGTTCGGCCAACTGGCCCTGCAGAACATCGAGGTGCTGAGCCTGCGTAACAAAACCAACCGTCTTGAGGAGTTGTTCGTGTCCCTGGTGGAGAAGAATCTGTCGAAGGTGGCGGTATGAGTTCGGAGTTCAAACCCAACCTGGTGGCGCTCAACACCATTGTCTATCGCGAAGTCCGGCGCTTCACCCGGATCTGGCCGCAGACCCTGCTGCCCCCGGCCATCACCATGGTCCTGTACTTCGTCATCTTCGGTAACCTGATCGGCCGGCAGATCGGCGACATGGGTGGTTTCACCTACATGGAGTACATCGTCCCGGGGCTGATCATGATGTCGGTGATCACCAACTCCTACGGCAACGTGGTATCGAGCTTCTTCGGCAGCAAGTTCCAGCGCTCCATCGAGGAGTTGATGGTCTCGCCGTTGTCGCCCCATACCATTCTCATCGGCTACACCTTGGGCGGGGTGCTGCGGGGGCTGATGGTGGGGGTCATCGTGACGCTGCTGTCGCTGTTCTTCACCACGCTGCAGGTGCACCACCTGGGCATCACGGTGCTGGTGGTAGTGCTGACCGCGACCATCTTCTCGCTGCTGGGCTTCATCAACGCAGTCTTTGCACGCAACTTCGACGATATCTCGATCATCCCGACCTTCGTGCTGACGCCCCTGACCTACCTGGGCGGGGTGTTCTACTCGATCAACCTGCTGCCGCCGTTCTGGCAGACGGTGTCCCTGGCCAACCCGGTGCTGCACATGGTCAACGCCTTCCGTTTCGGCATCCTCGGGGTGTCGGACATCAAGATCAGCATCGCCATTACCTTCATGCTGGTGGCCACCCTGGTGCTGTATATCGGTTGCGCACGGCTGCTGGTGAGCGGGCGCGGCATGCGTCAGTAAATGCCTTTAGTGCGTCATGCAAACGGCCTCCCTCGGGAGGCCGTTTTCGTTGGTCACTGCCGTTGCTGCTTGCGCCTGGACCATTGGCGCGCGACCCACCAGCGCCAATAGAGCATGGTCAGGCAATAGGCAGTGGCCCCCAGCACCAGCCCGGCCACCACCGAGCCGAGGAGGAAGGGTTGCCACAGGGTTGCCAGCTGGCTGCTGATCCACTCCCAGGTCAGCTCGTCGGGCAGGGTGCGCGGCGGCACGTTCATCAGCCAGGCCCCCAGTTGGTAGGTGCAGAAGAACACCGGCGGCATGGTGATGGGGTTGGTCAACCAGACCAGGCTGACACTGATGGGCATATTGCCGCGCAGCCAGATGGCCAGTACCGCAGCCAGCAACATCTGCATCGGAATGGGAATAAAGGCGGCGAACAGGCCCACGGCCATGGCCCGGGCCACCGAGTGTCGATTGAGGTGCCAGAGGTTGGCGTCATGCAGCAGGGTGCCGAGAAAGCGTAAGGACTTGTGTTCCCGGATGCTGGTCGGATCTGGCATGTAACGTTTGAATAAGCGCCGGGGCATAAGGCTTCTCGGTCGGGTCAGGCGACGATTATGACCGGATTCTAGTCGGCGAAAATTCAGACATTGTGACAAATGATAAAGCCGCGCTGCTCATCCTCGACTAAGCCAAGAGTATGAACTCCCAAGGAGGGGCGGGCGGATGCGTAGCGCAATGCTGGCGCTGGCTGCAGGGCTGCTGGCGCTGGGTTTCATGCCGGCCTTGCCCCCAGGCTGGCTGCTGCTGTGTATGGCGATACTGGCCTTGATGCTGTTGCCGTTTCGTACACATCCGGTGGCATTTTTCCTGTTCGGTTTCACCTGGGCCTGTGTCTCCGCGCAGTCGGCCCTGGATGATCGCCTGGCGCCGCGCCTGGAGGCACAGACCCGCTGGCTGGAGGGGCGGGTGAGCGGCCTGCCGGAGCAGGCGGGCGGCGTGGTGCGTTTCGAGCTGGGAGATGCCCAGGCCCGCCGTGAGCGGCTGCCCCGGCGCATGCGGCTGGCCTGGCATGAGGGCCCGGCGCTCAAGAGTGGCGAGCGCTGGCGGCTGGCGGTCAAGCTTCGCCAGCCGATGGGTTTGTTGAATCCCCAGGGCTTCGATTACCAGGCCTGGCTGCTGGCGCGCCGTATCGGCGCCACCGGCACGGTCAAGGCCGGGCAGTTGCTGGCACCGGCCCCGCAGGCCTGGCGGCAAGGCTTGCGCCAGCGCTTGCTAGAGGTCGAGGCACAGGGGCGCGGTGCGGGGCTGGCGGCGCTGGTGATGGGCGACGGTTCCGGCCTGACGCGGCAAGACTGGCAGCTGTTGCAGGACACCGGCACCGTCCACCTGATGGTGATTTCCGGGCAGCACATCAGCCTGCTGGCTGGGGTGATCTATTTCGCGGTGGCCGGGCTGGCCCGCCATGGTCTCTGGCCCGAGCGCTTGCCGTGGTTGCCCTGGGCCTGTGCCCTGGCCTGGCTCGGCGCCCTGGGCTACGGCCTGCTGGCGGGGTTCGATGTGCCAGTGCAGCGCGCCTGTGTGATGGTCGCCCTGGTACTGCTCTGGCGCATGCGCTTTCGCCATCTGCGGGCCGGCTGGCCCCTGCTGCTGGCGTTGAATGCGGTGTTGCTGGCCGAGCCGCTGGCCAGCTTGCAGGCGGGGTTCTGGCTGTCCTTTGCCGCAGTGGCAATCCTGATCTTGATCTTTGCCGGGCGCCTGGGGGCGTGGAGCTGGTGGCAGGGCTGGACCCGGGCCCAATGGTTGATCGCCATTGGCCTGCTGCCGCCGTTGCTGGCTCTGGGGCTGCCTATCAGCCTCAGCGGGCCGCTGGCCAATTTGCTGGCGGTGCCCTGGATCAGCTTTCTGGTGTTGCCGCCGGCTTTGCTCGGCAGCCTGCTGCTGCCGGTGCCTTATGTGGGTGAGGGCCTGTTGTGGCTGGCCGGTGGATTGCTGGACGGGTTGTTCCGCTTGCTCGGATTGATTGCCGGTGGGTGGCCGGCCTGGGTGCCGCCGCAGATCCCTCTGTGGCTATGGGGCATGAATGCTCTGGGCTGCCTGTTGCTGCTGTTGCCCAGGGGCTTGCCCATGCGGGTTCTGGGTTGGCCGCTGTTGCTGCTGGCGGTCTGGCCACCCCTGGCGCGCGTGCCCGAAGGCGAGGTGGAGGTCTGGCAGCTGGATGTGGGGCAGGGCCTGTCATTCATCCTGCGTACCCGTGATCACGCCCTGCTGTATGACGCTGGCGCGCGGGTCGCCGAGTTCGACCTGGGAGAGCGAGTGGTAGTGCCGACCCTGCAAAGGCTCGGCATCCGGCGGCTGGACCTGATGCTGCTCAGCCATGCCGACAACGACCATGCCGGTGGCGCCCAGGCGGTGCAGCGCGCAATGCCCGTGGGCGAGGTCCGCGGTGGCCAGCCCGACGCCTTGCCCGCGGGCCTGCAGGCAAGGCCTTGCGACAGTGGGCTGAGCTGGGTGTGGAATGGCGTGCGCTTTCGCCAGTGGCAATGGGCAGCGGCGACCGACGGCAATCAGGCTTCGTGCGTGCTCCAGGTCGAGGCTGCCGGCGAGCGCCTGCTGCTCACCGGGGACATCGACGCCCGTGCCGAACGAGCCTTGCTCGACAGCCCGCTGGCGGTGCGGACCCACTGGCTGCAGGCACCTCATCACGGCAGCCGCACCTCTTCATCCATGGCCTTGCTGCAACGGCTGGCCCCCGACGCGGTGCTGATTTCCCGTGGGCGGGGCAATGCCTTCGGCCACCCCCATCCTCAAGTGCTGGCACGCTATCGGCGCCTGGACATGGCAATTTATGACAGCGCCGAACAGGGCGCTCTGAGGCTGCAACTGGGGGCTTTCGGGGCGGCGCATGGCCTTCGCGAGCAACGGCGATTCTGGCGTGAGCCGCCCGCAATGCCTTAAATAACCGTGGGTTATTAAAGCCTGTGAGCATGCGACATCACGGTCTTCGGTGCGTCCGGCCCCTATGTTAGAGTGGCGCACTTTTTCGAGGGGGCTGTCACTGTGTGGGAATTGGTCAAATCCGGCGGCTGGATGATGTTGCCGATCATTCTGAGTTCCATTGCTGCCGTGGGCATCATTGCCGAGCGTCTGTGGACCCTGCGGGCCAGCCGTGTCACCCCGCCCCACCTGCTGGGGCAGGTCTGGCGCTGGATCAAGGACAAGCAGCTGAACAAGGAAAAGCTCAAGGAACTGCGCGCCGATTCGCCCCTGGGCGAGATTCTGGCGGCGGGCCTGGCCAACTCCAAGCATGGCCGCGAGATCATGAAGGAATGCATCGAAGAGGCTGCCGCCCGGGTCATCCATGAGCTGGAACGCTACCTCAACGCCCTCGGCACCATTGCCGCCATGGCACCGCTGCTGGGGCTGCTGGGCACCGTGCTGGGCATGATCGACATCTTCAGTTCGTTCATGGGCTCGGGCATGACCACTAACGCGCACATCCTCGCAGGCGGTATTTCCAAAGCCCTGATCACCACCGCCGCCGGCCTGATGGTGGGCATTCCCTCGGTGTTCTTCCACCGCTTCCTGCAACGCCGGGTCGATGAACTGGTGGTGGGCATGGAGCAGGAGGCGATCAAGCTGGTGGAAGTGATCCAGGGCGACCGCGATGTCGATCTGGCCGAGGGCAAAGCGTGAAATTCCGTCGCAAGCCCCGGGAAACCGTGGACATCAACCTGGCGTCGTTGATCGACGTGGTGTTCATCCTGCTGCTGTTCTTTGTTGTCACCACCACCTTCACCCGGGAAACCGAGCTGCGGGTCGACCTGCCGGAAGCGGTCAGCGGCTCGCCGGCCGAAGACCAGCAGGTCAAGCAACTGGATATCGCCATCAGCGCCGACGGCGTGTTTTCGGTGAACAACCAGGTCCTGCCCAAAAATGACCTGGAGACCTTGATCGAGGCCCTGCAGAAGGAGTCGGCGGGCGACACCAACCTGCCGCTGTCCATCAGCGCCGATGGCAAGACCCAGCATCAAGCGGTGATCACTGCCATGGATGCAGCCGGCAAGCTCGGTTTCAGCCACCTGCGCATGACCACCGTCGAGGCGGACCCGGCACCCTGATGGCACTTTCCGATCGCCTGCTCAATGCCTGGTACAACGGCCACCCCGCGCTGAAACTGCTGCGCCCCCTGGAATGTCTGTATCGCCGAGTGGTGACGGGCAAGCGCCAGCGCTTTCTTGCCGGTGAGGGGGCGATCTATCAACCACCTGTGCCGCTGATCGTGGTGGGCAACATCACCGTCGGCGGCACCGGCAAGACGCCGTTGATCCTGTGGCTGGTGGAGCACTGCCAGCGCCTCGGGTTGCGGGTCGGGGTGGTCAGCCGCGGCTACGGGGCCAAGCCGGCGCAACTGCCCTGGCGCGTCAGCGCCGAAGATTGCGCCGCGGTGGCCGGTGATGAGCCGCTGCTGATCGTCCAGCGCTGCGGCGTGCCGCTGATGATCGACCCGGATCGCGGCCGCGCCGTACAGGCCCTGCTGGCCGCCGAGCCGCTGGACCTGATCCTCTCCGACGACGGCCTGCAGCACTACCGCCTGGCCCGTGACCTGGAGCTGGTACTGATCGATGCCGCCCGCGGCCTGGGCAACCGCCGCTGCCTGCCTGCCGGGCCGCTGCGCGAGCCGGCGGAGCGTTTGCAGAGCGTCGACGCGGTGCTCTACAACGGCGCAGTTGATGACCGTGACGAGGGGTTCGCCTTTCATCTCAAGCCCTCGGTGCTGGTCAACCTGCGCAGTGGCGAGCGCCGTGCGTTGGAGCATTTCGCCCCCGGCCAGGCGCTGCATGCGGTGGCGGGCATCGGCAATCCCCAGCGTTTCTTCAACACCCTTGAAACGCTACACTGGCGGCCTGTTCCCCATGCATTTGCCGATCACGCTCAATACAGTGCGCAGGCCTTGACCTTCACCCCGTCATTGCCGCTGGTCATGACCGAGAAAGATGCGGTCAAGTGCCGGGCTTTCGCGGCAGACGACTGGTGGTACCTGGCGGTCGATGCCCAGCCTTCGCCGGCCTTCGTCGCCTGGTTCGACACCCAGTTGATGCGCCTGCTGCCTGATCGTCTGCTGCCTTAATTCGCTTTTATCCAGGGAATCCTCATGGACACCAAACTGCTCGACATCCTCGCCTGCCCGATCTGCAAAGGCCCCCTCAAACTCAGCGCCGACAAGACCGAGCTGATCAGCAAGGGCGCGGGCCTTGCCTATCCGATTCGCGATGGCATCCCGGTGATGCTGGAAAGCGAGGCGCGCACCCTGACCACCGAAGAGCGCCTGGACAAATGAGCAGCGCCTTTACCGTTGTCATTCCGGCGCGCTACGCCTCCACTCGCCTGCCAGGCAAGCCGCTGCAACTGATCGCCGGCAAGCCGATGATCCAGTGGGTCTGGGAACAGGCGCGCAAGAGCAGCGCCGAGCGGGTCGTGGTGGCCACCGATGATCAGCGCATCGTCGAGGCCTGCCAGGGCTTTGGCGCCGAGGCGCTGCTGACTCGGGAAGATCACAACTCCGGCACCGACCGGCTGGCGGAAGTCGCCGCCCAGCTGGGCCTGGCCGCGGATGCGATCGTGGTCAACGTACAAGGCGACGAGCCGTTGATCCCGCCGTCGGTGATCGATCAGGTAGCGGCCAACCTGGCAGCCCACACCGAAGCGCGCATGGCCACCCTGGCCGAGCCGATCGAGGACGTGCAGACCCTGTTCAACCCCAATGTGGTCAAGGTGGTCAGCGACCTCAACGGCCTGGCCCTGACCTTCAGCCGCGCCACCTTGCCCTGGGCCCGGGATGCCTTTGCCCAGAGTCGTGAGCAACTGCCCGAAGGCGTGCCTTATCGCCGTCACATCGGCATCTATGCCTACCGCGCCGGCTTTCTTCACGACTTCGTCAGTTGGGGCCCGTGCTGGCTGGAAAACACCGAATCCCTGGAGCAACTGCGTGCCCTGTGGCATGGCGTGCGGATCCACGTGGCCGACGCCCTGGAAGCACCGCCTACCGGCGTCGATACCGCCGAAGACCTTGAGCGCGTTCGGCGCCTGCTGGAGGCCTGATGCGGGTTCTGTTCGTCTGCCTGGGCAATATCTGCCGCTCGCCCACCGCCGAAGGCGTGCTGCGCCGCAAGTTGCACAAGGCCGGCCTGGGTGACCAGGTGCAGGTCGCCTCTGCGGGCACCAGCGACTGGCACATCGGCAAGGCCCCGGACAAGCGCAGCCAGCAGGCTGCCTTGCGGCGCGGCTACGACCTGTCAGCGCAACGGGCGCAGCAGGTCGGCAGCGCCGATTTCGCTGCCTATGACCTGATCTTCGCCATGGACCAGAGCAACCTGCGCAACCTCAAGGCCCTGCAACCGGCCCGGGGCAAGGCCGAGCTGGACCTGTTCCTGCGTCGCTACGAGGGGGCACTGGATGAAGTGCCGGATCCGTACTACGACGGCGAGCAGGGTTTCGAGCAGGTGCTGGACCTGATCGAGGATGCCTGCGACCGACTAGTGGTCGAATTGAAGGGGCGGCTATGACCCTGGACATTCAGGCCGATGTGTCCCTCAAGCCGTTCAACAGCTTCGGGGTCGAGGTCAAGGCGAAGTGGTTTGCCCAGGCCCATAGCGACGACGAGGTACGCGAGGCCCTGGCCTATTGCGCTACCCACCAGTTGCCGCTGCTGGTGATCGGCGGCGGCAGCAACCTGCTGCTGACGGCGGATATCCAGGCCCTGGTGCTGCGCATGGCCACTCGTGGCATTCGCCTGCTCAGCGATGACGGGCAGCGGGTGGTGGTCGAGGCCGAGGCCGGGGAAACCTGGCATCCCTTTGTCCAGTGGACCCTGGAGCAGGGCCTGTCCGGGCTGGAGAACCTGAGCCTGATTCCCGGCACCGTCGGCGCCGCACCGATGCAGAACATCGGCGCCTATGGGGTGGAGATCAAGGACGTGTTCGCCGGCCTGACCGCCCTCGATCGGCAGACCGGCGAGCTGCGGGAATTCGACCTGGCGCAGTGTCAGTTCGCGTACCGCGACAGCCTGTTCAAGCATCAGGCCGGTCGCTGGTTGATCCTGCGGGTGCGCTTTGCCCTGAACCGTGTCGATCACCTGCACCTGGAATACGGTCCGGTGCGCCAGCGCCTGAGCGAGCAGGGCATCGAACAGCCGACGGCCAGCGATGTCAGCCGGGCGATCTGCAGCATCCGCAGCGAGAAGCTCCCGGACCCTGCCGTGCTGGGCAATGCCGGCAGCTTCTTCAAGAACCCGGTGGTGCCGGCGGCACTGGCGGCGCAGATCAAGCAGTCGCATCCGGGGCTGGTGGGTTACCCCCAGGCCGATGGGCAGGTGAAGCTGGCGGCCGGTTGGCTGATCGAACAGGCGGGCTGGAAGGGCTTTCGCGAGGCGGATGCCGGGGTCCATCGCTTGCAATCGCTGGTGCTGGTCAACTATGGCGGCGCCAGCGGCCTGCAGTTGCTGGAACTGGCGCGGCGGATCCAGCGCGATATCGCCGAGCGTTTCAGTGTCGAGCTGGAGATGGAGCCCAACCTCTATTAACGAGAGCCGGCTTGCGGTGGATAGCAAAAAGCCTTGCCTGGCTGACGTTCGGGCAAGGCTTTTTTGTTAATTGCGGCTTAACTTAGCAGGCTAAGAATCAGCTTTCTGCTGTTCCCAAAGGCCCGGTGAAGCCTGTCTTCACAAGAGAGCCCGATTAGCCTGAGCCGATCTGCGTGCACCGCAGCCGCGGTACTGCACGGCGGATGACTCGACCCCATCACTCAGAAAATGCGGGCGTGCCCATGATTACCCTGAAGCTCAACGGTCAAGATCATCAACTGGACGTCACCGAGGACATGCCGCTGCTGTGGGCTATCCGCGACGTGGCGGGCTACAACGGCACCAAGTTTGGCTGCGGCATGGGCCTGTGCGGCGCCTGTACGATTCATATCGACGGCGACCCGGCGCGCAGTTGCATCACGCCGATAGGCTCGGTGCAGGGCAAGAACGTCAGCACCATCGACAACCTGCATACCGACCCGGTAGGGCAGGTGGTGCAGCAGGCCTGGCTGGATACGGCGGTGGCCCAGTGCGGTTACTGCCAGGGCGGGCAGATCATGTCGGCCACCGCCTTGCTCAAGGTCCACCCCAACCCCAGCGACGAGCAGATCGAAGAGGCGATGCTTGGCAATATCTGCCGCTGCGGTACTTACAACCGGATCAAGACCGCGATCCGCCAGGCTTCCAGTCATCTGCAGGAGGCCAAGGCATGAACCGTCTACCGCAGGATTTTGCCCTGAGCAACCTCAGCCGCCGGGGCTTTCTCAAAGGTGTGGGGGCCACCGGGGCCCTGGTGCTGGCTGCGAGCTGGGGCTGGCAGGAGGCCTTTGCCGAGGACAAGAAATTCGGTGCCGACGGCATGCCCCACGGCTGGGTCGATGACCCCAAGGTCTACGTGAGCATTGCCAGCGACGGCAGCGTCACGGTGATCTGCAATCGCTCGGAGATGGGCCAGGGCGTGCGCACCAGCCTGAGTATGGTGGTGGCCGATGAACTGGACGCCGACTGGGAGCAGGTCAAGGTCCGCCAGGCACCGGGTGACGAGGTGCGTTTCGGCAACCAGGACACCGACGGCTCGCGCAGCATGCGTCATTGGTACGAGCCCATGCGCCGCTGTGGCGCGGCTGCGCGGGCCATGCTGGAACAGGCCGCCGCTGCGCAGTGGCAGGTGCCATTGGCGCAGTGTCGGGCGCAGTTGCACAAGGTGGTTCACCAGCCCACCGGGCGTGAGCTGGGCTATGGCGCCCTGGCCGCTGCGGCAGGCGCCCTGGCGGTGCCTGCCCGGGATAGCCTGCGCCTGAAGCAGCCCGGGGAGTTCCGCTACATCGGCAAGGAGGCCACCCGGGCCATCGATGGCCAGGACATCGTCAACGGCCGTGCGGTGTACGGCGCCGATGTGCATTTCGACGGCATGCTGTTCGCGGCGGTGGCGCGGCCCCGGGTGTATGGCGGCAAGGTCAAGTCGGTGGATGACAGCGCAGCCTTGAAGGTACCGGGGGTGATCAAGGTCATGCCCATCGACAGCCGCCCCTTGCCTTCGGAGTTCCAGCCCCTGGGCGGCGTGGCTGTGGTGGCGAGCAACACCTGGGCGGCGATCAAGGGCCGCGATGCCTTGAGGATCGAGTGGGAGGATGGCGCCAACGCTGGCTACGACTCCATCGAATATCGCAAGCAACTGGAGGCAGCGGCGCGGCAGCCGGGCAAGGTGGTGCGCAGTACCGGCAACCTGGATGAGGCCCTGAAGGACGCCGAGAGCAGCCTGGAAGCCAGCTATTACCTGCCGCACCTGGCCCAGGCGCCGATGGAGCCGATGGTAGCCGTGGCGCGATTCCAGGACGGTCGCTGCGAGGCGTGGGCACCGAGCCAGGCGCCACAGGTGACCCGCGAGCGAATCGCCGAACGCCTGGGGATCGGCTTCGAGCAGGTCACGGTGAACGTCACGCTGCTGGGCGGCGGCTTCGGGCGCAAGTCCAAGCCCGACTTCATCCTGGAGGCGGCGATCCTGGCCAAGGCCTTTCCCGGCAAGGCGGTGCGGGTGCAGTGGACCCGCGAGGACGATATCCACAACTCCTACTTCCATACCGTGTCGGCGGAATACCTCAAGGCCGGGCTGAACAAGGACGGCCTGCCGGCGGCCTGGCTGCACCGCACCGTGGCGCCGAGCATCACCGCGCTGTTCGCCCCGGGGATGAATCACGAAGGCGCCTTCGAGCTGGGCATGGGCTTTACCAACATGGCCTACGCGATTCCCAATGTGCGCCTGGAAAACCCCGAGGCCGCGGCCCATACCCGGGTCGGCTGGTACCGTTCGGTGTCGAACATTCCCCATGGCTTCGCGATCCAGAGTTTTGTCGACGAACTGGCCCACAAGGCCGGCCAGGATCCGCTGCAGTACCAGCTCAAGCTGCTGGGGCCGGATCGTCTGATCGACCCCCGAACCCTGAGCGAAGAGTGGAACTACGGCGAATCCCCCGAGCGTTACCCCATTGATACCGGGCGTCTGCGCACGGTGCTGGAAACCGCAGCCAAGGCGGCCGGCTGGGGGCGCTCGCTGCCCAAGGGGCGCGGTCTGGGGCTGGCCGTGCACTACAGCTTCGTGACCTATGTGGCGGCGGTGATCGAGGTGGAGGTGAAGGACGATGGCACGCTGATCGTGCATCAGGCCGATATCGCCGTGGATTGCGGCCCGCAGATCAACCCCGAGCGTATCCGCTCGCAATTCGAAGGGGCCTGCGTTATGGGCCTGGGCAATGCGGTGCTGGGGGAGATCAGCTTCAAGGAGGGCAAGGTCCAGCAGGACAATTTCCATATGTACGAAGTGGCGCGCATGTCCCTGGCGCCGAAACAGGTGCAGGTGCACCTGGTGACGCCGCCGGGGGACGTGCCCCTGGGCGGGGTGGGAGAGCCCGGTGTACCACCGATTGCGCCGGCCCTGTGCAACGCGATCTTCGCCGCCACCGGCAAGCGCATACGCAACCTGCCGGTGCGCTACCAGTTGCAGGGCTGGCAGCAGGCGAGCGCCTGATGGACAGCGTCGACCTGAATGTCCTGCGCAGTGTCCTGGAATGGCGGCGCGCCGGGCGCGGCGTGCTGCTGTACAGCGTGGTGCAGACCTGGGGCAGCGCGCCGCGGCCACCCGGCGCCATGCTGGCCTTGCGCGACGACGGAGTGGTGATCGGCTCGGTGTCCGGAGGCTGTATCGAGGATGACCTGATCAGCCGCCAGGGCGATGGGCGCCTGTCTCGCCACGGGCCGCCGGTGCAACTGGTGACCTACGGCGTGACCCTGGAGGAAGCGGCGCGATTCGGCCTGCCCTGTGGCGGCACCTTGCGCCTCACCGAAGAGCGGGTTGGCGACCCGGCCTGGGTCGCCGAATTGCTCCAGCGCTGCGAGGCACACCAGATCGTGGCCCGGGAGCTGAACCTGGGCACCGGCCAGGTGCTGCTCAAGACGGCGAACCGCGGCGATGAATTGGCGTTTGACGGGGTCACCCTGCGGGCGATCTACGGACCGCGCTGGCGCTTGCTGCTGATCGGCGCCGGGCAGTTGTCGCGCTATGTGGCGCAGATGGCCCGCTTGCTGGATTTCGAGGTGCTGATCTGCGATCCGCGCCAGGAGTTCGTGCATGGCTGGGAGGGGCAGGATGGACGTTTTGTCGCCGGGATGCCCGACGATGCGGTGCTGAGCATCGAGCCCGACGAGCGCACGGCGGTGGTGGCCCTGACCCATGATCCGCGCCTGGATGACATGGCGCTGCTGACGGCGCTCGACTCCCGGGCATTTTACGTCGGCGCCCTGGGTTCCCGGGCCAACAGCCAGAAACGCCGGGACAATCTGGCGCTGCTGGGTCTTTCGGCGCAGGCCATCGAGCGCTTGCACGGGCCGGTCGGATTGCCCATCGGCAGCCATACGCCGGCGGAGATTGCCTTGTCGTTGCTGGCGGAAATCGTCGCGCTGAAAAATGGCGTCGAACCGCTGCAGAAGAAGCTGCCGGTGCGAGTGGCGGAGACGGTGAGGTGAGCCGCAAGCCTTGCGCGATCATCCTGGCGGCGGGGCAGGGCAGGCGTTTTCGCCAGGTGGCCGGGGCCGGGCAGGACAAGCTGTTGGCGCCCTGCCGCGGGCGTGACGGGGTTCAGCGGCCGGTGCTGGAGCAGGTGCTGGTGAGCCTGCCGGTGGACGTTGCCCGGCGAGTGCTGGTGACCACGGCGGATCGACCCCAGGTGGCGGATCTGGCGCGAGCCTACGGTTGTCAAGTACTGGTGCTGGAGTCCGTGGGCATGGGGCACAGCCTGGCCGCGGCGGTGGCTGCCTGCGCCGATGCCCATGGTTGGATGGTCTGGCTGGGGGACATGCCCTTTATCCTGCCCGCCACCGCCAGTCGGGTGATGGAGGCAATGACCGAGGAGGGCATCAGCGTGCCGCGGCTGGGGGATGAGTTGGGTCATCCGGTGGGCTTTGGCCGGTCTTATGGCGCAGCGTTGCAGGGCCTGTCTGGTGATCGGGGCGCCCGGCCGCTGTTCGCTTCGGGGCGGGTGGTGGAAGTTCCGGTGACGGATCCGGGGGTGACCTGGGATGTGGACGTTCCGCAGGCATTGCTGTTTCCGGATTGTCAGGTGCTCCAGGTATAAAAAAGCCCCGCCCGGTTACCCGGGCGGGGCTTTTTCATGGGCTGCTGGAATCAGACGAGAGGTTTAGGCTCGTGCTGTTCTTCCTCGGCATGCGCAGCGTGCTCGACAGCGCGCGGTGCTTGCTCGGCCACAGGGGCCGCTTCTTCCACTGCAGGTTCGGCCACTGGTGCCGGTGCAGTCTCTTCGGCTGGCGCAGGGGCGGCCTCGACCACCTCTGGGGCTTCTACCGGAGCAGGCTCGGCGGTCACCACGGCTTCAGCCGGAGCAGCAGCGGCAGCCAGCTCGGCTTCCTTCTGCAGGCGCTCGGCTTCACGCTTGCGGCGACGCACTTCGCGTGGGTCGTTCGGTGCACGGCCATTGCTGGTCAGGGTGCTGACCGGCGCGGCTTCAGCTTCGACAGCGGGTGCGGGCTCTTCGGCCACCACCGGTGCTGCAACCGGAGCCGGCTCTTCAACCTGGGCAGGCTGCTGGGCCGCTACAGGCTCTTCAACCACCACTGCTGGCTCGGCAACCGGGGCTGGCGCTGGGGCTTCCTGAACCGGCTCGATGGCCTTTTCTTCAACCACTGGCGCCTGGGCTACAGGTTCTGCTGCCGGTTGTTCGGCAACCACAGGCTGGGCTTCGACAACCACGGCCGGTTCGGCAGCCACTTCAACCTGAGCCTGCTCTTCAGCCACTGGAGCCACTTCCACTGCAGGAACCACTGGGGCTTCTACCGGCGTGGTGGCTTCAACCACTGGTGCTTCCGGAGCCTTGTCTTCTACAGCGGCAGTCGCACGTTCGGCTTGCTGGTGAGCTTCGGCTTCAGCGTTGGCGCTGATGGCGGTGCTGGCAACCGCGGCAGTGACAGCAAGGCCGGCAGCCAGATCGGCGCTGCTTGGCTCTTCGGCGTTTTCTTCCGAGCCTTCGATCACATTGCCGTTGGCATCACGTTGACGCTCGCGACGGTTGCTGCGACGACGCTGGCCGCGGGAGCGACGACGTGGACGTTCGCCTTCGGCGTTGTCCTGGCCGTCTTCCTGCAGTTGCTCTTCGTTCGGCAGCGCTTCTTCTTCGCTGGCGGCAGCGGCTTGAGCCTGTTCGGCACGTGGTTGGCGCTCTTCACGTGGCGCACGTGGCTGGCGCTCTTCGCGAGGCTGGCGCGCCGGACGTTCTTCGGCAACAACGGCGGCGGTAGCAGCGGCTGCAGCTGGAGCGGCGTCCAGAGGCTCGCGCAGTTCACGCACGCGTTCTTCACGCTCGCCACGTGGCTTGCGCTCTTCACGCGGGGCGCGTGGCTGGCGTTCTTCGCGCGGTGCACGGGGTGCGCGTTCTTCGCGGGCTACCGCTTGAACTTCTTCACGGGCTTCGCGAACTTCGCGTGGCTGACGCTCTTCCCGTGGTGCGCGTTCTTCACGCGGAGCACGTTCTTCGCGCGGCTTGCGCTCTTCATCGCGGCGACCGTTACGGTTGCGGCTCTGCTGGCGGCCATTGCGACGCTGTTCTTCGTTGCTGCGAGCAGGGCGCTCGGTCACTGGCTTCTCGACCACGACCGGTGCGGCTGGCTCTTCCTTGGTAGCGAACAGGCTGACCAGGGACTTCACCAGGCCTTTGAACAGGCTTGGTTCGGCCACTGGAGCCGGTGCAGCTACAGGGGCAGCGACGACTTCGGTCGGAACCGGAGCGTTGGCGCGGGCCGGGGCAGTCTTCACTGCCGCTTCCTGGCGAACCAGGGTGCGGGTGGCGGCGGTCGGCTGGACTTCTTCGGCTTCGGCGGCGGCCGCTGCGATTTCGTAGCTGGACTGGTTGGTGTTGGCTTCCGGGCTGTCATCACGCAGGCGCTGAACTTCGAAGTGTGGCGTTTCGAGGTGATCGTTCGGCAGGATGACGATGCGGGCGCGGGTGCGCAGTTCGATCTTGGTGATCGAGTTGCGTTTTTCGTTGAGCAGGAAAGCAGCGACCGGAATCGGCACTTGGGCGCGCACTTCGGCGGTGCGGTCTTTCAGGGCTTCTTCTTCGATCAGGCGCAGGATCGCCAGGGACAGCGACTCGACGTCACGGATGATGCCGGTGCCGTTGCAGCGCGGGCAGACGATGCCGCTGCTTTCGCCCAGGGATGGACGCAGGCGCTGACGGGACATTTCCAGCAGGCCGAAGCGCGAGATGCGGCCGATCTGCACGCGGGCGCGGTCGGCTTCCAGGCATTCGCGGACTTTTTCTTCCACGGCGCGCTGGTTCTTGGCCGGGGTCATGTCGATGAAGTCGATGACGATCAGGCCGCCGATGTCACGCAGGCGCAGTTGGCGAGCTATTTCTTCCGCTGCTTCCAGGTTGGTCTGCAGGGCGGTTTCTTCGATGTCGCTGCCTTTGGTGGCGCGGGCCGAGTTGATGTCGATGGACACCAGGGCTTCGGTCGGATCGATGACGATGGAGCCGCCGGAAGGCAGTTCGACCACGCGCTGGAAAGCGGTCTCGATCTGGCTTTCGATCTGGAAACGGTTGAACAGCGGCACGCTGTCTTCGTACAGCTTGATCTTGCTGGCGTACTGCGGCATCACCTGGCGGATGAAGGTCAGGGCTTCGTCCTGGGCTTCAACACTGTCGATCAGCACTTCGCCGATGTCCTGGCGCAGGTAGTCGCGGATCGCGCGGATGATCACGTTGCTTTCCTGGTAGATCAGGAATGGCGCGGAACGATCCAGGGACGCTTCCTTGATGGCGGTCCAGAGTTGCAGCAGGTAGTCGAGGTCCCACTGCATCTCTTCGCTGCTGCGGCCCAGGCCGGCAGTGCGCACGATCAGGCCCATGTCGGCGGGTGCCACCAGGCCGTTCAGCGCTTCACGCAGTTCGTTGCGCTCTTCGCCTTCGATGCGGCGGGAGATACCGCCGGCACGCGGGTTGTTCGGCATCAGTACCAGGTAACGGCCGGCGAGGCTGATGAAGGTGGTCAGGGCGGCGCCCTTGTTGCCACGCTCTTCTTTCTCGACCTGGACGATGACTTCCTGGCCTTCGCTCAGGACGTCCTTGATGTTGACGCGGCCTTCGGGGGCTTTCTTGAAGTATTCGCGGGAGATTTCTTTGAGGGGCAGGAAGCCGTGGCGCTCAGAGCCGAAATCGACAAAGGCAGCCTCGAGGCTTGGTTCGATGCGAGTGATGCGGCCTTTATAGATGTTGGCCTTTTTCTGCTCGCGGGCTCCGGACTCGATGTCCAGGTCGTAGAGGCGCTGGCCGTCTACCAGAGCAACACGCAACTCTTCGGGTTGAGTTGCGTTAATCAGCATTCTTTTCATGTAGTACCGTCGGTTTCCGGGCTGCCGGAAACGGCGTTCGGCACACACGACTTCTCACGGTCGGTGTCAGGTGCGTCAGGAGTGGTTGACCACTCGAGTGTCTAGCGAGGTTCGTCCGGGTAACTAAGAACGAAGTCGCGACTTACGCGTCCTGCTTGCTGTGGTGACTAAGGCACCGCTTAAGCAAAAGTCTGTCAGGAGGAGGAATCAACCGGCGACTGTGGACGAGATGAAGCGTCTTGATAAAGCCTAATGCTACACAGTCCGACGGTTGTGCATCTCCACCCTACACGTATCCCTGATAATTCGGGTGCTGCCGCGCGCAGAATCCGCAGCGGGTTGGCATTTACCGTGAACTCCGAAAGGGGAGGTCACGCATCATGGCTAAAGGCGTTGTTTCCGCAACTTTCGCTCGGGATCGTTTGTCGCTGACTGCACTTTGTGAACTGGCCGTTAATCGCTGCGTAAAAGGCGAGTAGTCACTCTGCTTTCTACGGGTTTCAGGCCTCATGTCACCTGCGCTTGTTACAACGCCGAACTCTTCCGTTAGATAGTGAAAACTGCGTAGGACGGCCTTGCGTCCTTATGAATTGCGTTGGTCAGGGCCGGCTGTTTGCCGCTGTTCCTCTGCCCAGCCGCTTTTGGCGGCGTTCGCGACTATAGCAGCAATCATTAAGTGCTTCAAATCCATAAAAAATTGTTATCATTCGCGCCATGACGACTACTGCCCCCTCGACTCCAGGCGTTCAATTGCTTGAGGTCTCGCCGGAATATGCCGGCCAACGTATTGATAACTTCCTTCTCGCCCGGCTCAAAGGCGTGCCCAAGACCTTGATTTACCGCATTTTGCGTAAAGGCGAAGTGCGAGTGAACAAGGGGCGGATCAAGCCCGAGTACAAGCTGCAAGCGGGTGATGTGGTGCGCGTGCCTCCCGTGCGTGTGCCCGAGCGCGATGAGCCGGTGCCGCTGGCTCAAGGGTTGCTGCAGCGCCTGGAAGCCTCGATCGTCTTCGAAGACAAGGCCCTGATTGTGATCAACAAGCCTGCCGGGATTGCCGTGCATGGCGGCAGCGGCTTGAATTTCGGGGTGATCGAAGCCTTTCGTCAGTTGCGCCCGGACGCCAAGGAGCTGGAGCTGGTGCATCGCCTCGATCGGGACACCTCCGGCCTGCTGATGATCGCGAAAAAACGCAGCATGCTGCGTCATCTGCATGCCGCGCTGCGGGGCGATGGCGTGGACAAGCGCTACATGGCGCTGGTCCGTGGCCATTGGGCCACGGCGGTGAAGCAGGTGCGTGCGCCGCTGCTCAAGAGCAACCTGCGCTCCGGCGAGCGCATGGTGGAGGTCAACGAAGAGGGCAAGGAGGCCTTGACCGTGTTCAAGGTGCTGCGCCGCTTCGGTGATTTCGCCACCATGGTCGAGGCCAAGCCGGTGACCGGGCGTACTCACCAGATTCGTGTGCACACCCTGCATGCCGGGCACTGCATTGCCGGTGACAGCAAGTACGGTGATGACGATTTCACTCGCGAGATCCGTGAGCTGGGCGGCAAGCGCCTGTTTCTCCATGCCTATATGTTGACGGTGCCGCTGCCCGATGGCGGCGAGCTGAAATTGCAGGCCCCGGTGGATGAGATGTGGGCCAAGACCGTGGAGCGCCTGAGTGCACCCTGATTACAAGCTGCTGATCTTCGACTGGGACGGCACTCTGGCCGATTCCATTGGTCGGATTGTCGAGTCGATGCACGCATCTGCTGATCGTTCCGGCTTTCCTCGCCGCGATGACTACGCCGTCAAGGGCATTATCGGTCTGGGATTGCCAGAGGCGATTCGCACACTGTATCCGGAAATAGATGATGGGCAGTTGGTAGCCTTTCGTCAGCATTATGCGGATCACTACATTGCTCTCGAGGCCGAGCCTTCGCCTCTGTTTGCTGGTGTGGTGCAGTCTCTCGACGCCTTTCGGGATGAGGGATATCAGCTGGCTGTCGCCACCGGCAAGGCCCGGCGAGGGCTGGATCGAGTGTTGAAGGCCCATGGTTGGGAAGGGTATTTCGATATCACCCGGGCGGCCGACGAAACCGCCAGCAAGCCTCATCCGTTGATGCTGGAGGAAATCCTTGCTCATTGCGGGGTTGGGCCGCGGCAGGCTTTGATGGTTGGCGATTCGTCCTTTGATCTGTTGATGGCGCGCAATGCCGGAATGGATTCGGTGGCCGTGAGCTACGGTGCTCAGTCCATCGAGGCCTTGCAGGCATTCGAGCCGCGCTTGTCCATCGACCGTTTTCCTCAATTGCACGCTTGGCTGAGCCAGGGTGCCGATTAAGTTTTTGCTGGGGTAGCAGGCATGACCGACGAATGGAAGGCGCCGAGCAAGGCGGGCGCTGAAGGTGGTGATGATAAAAGCTGGAAACTGCTGGAGAAGACGCTGTTGGCCAGTGTCCAGGAGCAGCGTCGCTCGCGGCGCTGGGGCATTTTCTTCAAGCTGTTGACCTTTGTTTACCTGTTCGCGGCGCTGGCGTTGTTCACGCCGCTGATGACCATGGAAAAGAATGCCACTCGTGGCGGTAGCTACACCGCGGTGATCGATGTCACGGGGGTGATTGCCGACAAGGAATCGGCCAGTGCTGACAATATTGTCGGCAGCCTGCGTACTGCGTTCGATGATCCCAAGGTCAAGGGCATTGTGCTGCGTATCAACAGCCCTGGCGGCAGCCCGGTGCAGTCCGGCTACGTCTATGACGAGATCCGTCGTCTGCGGGCTTTGCACAAGGACACCAAGGTCTACGCGGTGATCTCGGATCTCGGGGCGTCGGGTGCTTACTACATCGCCAGCGCTGCTGACGAGATCTATGCCGACAAGGCGAGCCTGGTGGGTTCCATTGGTGTGACGGCGGCCGGCTACGGCTTTGTCGGCACCATGGAGAAGCTGGGGGTTGAGCGTCGCACCTATACCTCGGGCGAGCACAAGTCGTTCCTGGATCCGTTCCAGCCGCAAAAGCCTGAAGAGACCCAGTTCTGGCAGGGCGTGCTGGACACCACTCATCGCCAGTTCATTGCCAGCGTCAAGCAGGGCCGTGGCGATCGCCTGAAGGACAAGGAGCATCCGGAGCTGTTCTCCGGCCTGGTGTGGTCGGGCGAGCAGGCACTGCAATTGGGGTTGATCGATGGCCTGGGCAATACCAGTTCGGTGGCGCGGGATGTGATTGGCGAGAAAGAGGTGGTGGACTTTACCGTCCAGGAATCGCCATTTGATCGCTTCTCGAAGAAGCTCGGTGCCAGCGTGGCAGAGCAGATCGCCATGTGGATGGGCTTTCAGGGCCCAACCTTGCGCTGATCGGGTGTTGCTCAATAAAAAGCCGGCTTGAGTGCCGGCTTTTTTATGGCGGCTCAGGGCGTCTCTACGCCCTCGGCCAGCAGCATGTCCACGAGGCGGATCAGTGGCAGGCCTATAAGGCTGGTGGCGTCGCTGCCGGCGGTGCTCTGGAACAGGCTGACCCCCAGGCCTTCGGCCTTGAAGCTGCCGGCGCAATCATAGGGCTGTTCGGCGTGCAGGTAGCGTTCGATGCGGGTGCTGTCCAGGAGGCGCATGTTGACCGTGAACGGGACGCAGTCGACTTGGCAGTGGCCGGTCTGGCTGTTGAGCAGGGCCAGGCCGGTGAGGAAGGTCACGCTGGCGCCGCTGGCGTCCAGCAGTTGCTGGCGGGCTTTTTCGAAGGTATGGGGTTTGCCGATGATGCGCTCGCCGAGCACCGCGACCTGGTCGGAACCGATGATCAGGTGTGCTGGATGGCTGCTTGCCAGGGCGCGGGCCTTTTCCTCGGCCAGGCGTTTCACCAGGGCCGTGGCAGACTCTCCGGGACGATGGCTTTCGTCGATGTCAGGAGAGCTGCAGGTGAAGGGCAGGCGCAGGCGGGACAGCAATTCCCGGCGGTAGGCCGAGCTTGAGGCGAGTAATAAAGGCAGCATGTGCGTCTCCTGAGGCAGGCCGGGAATTCTAGCGAGGCTTGCAAGTGACGGACAGGGCTGAATTTCCTTTGACATGGCCTGGGGCATCCCTATAATGCTGCGCCTATGTTGAATGACCCGATTCCACCTCACGTTGACCCGCGCAAATTGGCTGACCGTGGCACCACCCTTCAAGGTGAACTGCTGCTGGCCGATTTGGAGAGACTCTGCGACCCGCTTTCCGACAATGTCGGTACGGTGCAGGCTAAATTCGTTTTCGAGCGTGACGAGCGTAAAGCTGTAGTTATCCACAGCTCCATCGACGTCGAAGTCAAAATGGTTTGCCAGCGTTGTCTTGAGCTGGTCACCCTGCCGATCCACAGTGAGTGCAGTTACGCTGTGGTGAAGGAGGGTGCGAATACCCAGTCGTTGCCGAAAGGTTATGACGTGCTGGAACTGGGCGAAGATCCTTTGGATCTGCAGGCGTTGGTCGAGGAAGAGCTTTTGCTTGCCTTGCCAATCGTGCCTGCTCATCATCCGGAAGAATGCCAGCAGCCGGCGGGGCTCGATGAGCCCGAACCGAGCGAGGACGAGGTAACGCGGTCCAACCCGTTCAGTGTATTGGCGCAGTTAAAGCGTGACCCAAACGTTTAGGAGTTAATCAATTATGGCTGTTCAGCAGAACAAAAAATCCCGCTCTGCCCGTGACATGCGTCGTTCCCACGATGCTCTCGAGGCTAGCACCCTGTCCGTAGAAAAGACCACCGGTGAAGTTCACCTGCGTCACCACGTATCGCCAGAAGGCGTATACCGTGGTCGTAAAGTGATCGACAAGGGCGCTGACGAGTAATCCTTGTCTGCTCAAGTCATCGCGATTGACGCAATGGGCGGGGACTTCGGTCCCCGCAGCATTGTTCAGGCGAGTATTGCTTGTCTGTCTGCTACCCCCTCGCTGCATCTGACCCTGGTTGGTCAACCCTCCCTTCTTGAAGAACTGATTTCCGGTCAAACGGCTGTGGATCGCGCGCGCCTGACGATTACCCCCGCAAGCGAGGTGATCACCATGGACGAAAAGCCTTCCCAGGCCCTGCGGGGCAAGCCGGACTCTTCGATGCGGGTGGCCCTTGAGCTGTTGCGCGATGAGAAGGTCCAGGCCTGCGTCAGTGCCGGTAATACCGGTGCGCTGATGGCGCTGTCGCGTTATGTGCTGAAAACCCTGCCTGGAATCGATCGGCCGGCGATGGTGGCTGCCATCCCGACTCAGCGTGGCTATTGCCAATTGCTGGATCTGGGAGCCAACGTCGATTGCAGTGCCGAGCACCTGTTGCAGTTCGCCATCATGGGCTCGGTTGCGGCGGAAACCCTGGGCATCGTGCGGCCGCGGGTGGCCTTGCTGAATATCGGCACCGAGGACATCAAGGGCAACCAGCAGGTCAAGCTGGCGGCGAGCTTGCTGCAGCAGGCCCGCGGCCTCAACTACATCGGTTTCGTCGAGGGCGATGGGTTGTATCGGGGCGAGGCGGACGTGGTGGTATGCGACGGTTTTGTCGGCAACATCCTGCTCAAGTCCAGCGAGGGGCTGGCGACCATGATCGCCGCTCGTATAGAAGCCTTGTTCAGGCAGAATCTGCTGTCCCGGGCTGTTGGGGCGCTGGCCTTGCCGCTGATGCGCAGGCTGCAGGCGGATCTGGCGCCGGCGCGGCACAATGGTGCGAGTTTCCTCGGCTTGCAGGGGATCGTGGTGAAAAGCCATGGTTCTGCAGGCGTTCAAGGTTTCCAGAGTGCCATTCAGCGGGCGTTGATCGAGATCCAGGAAGACCTGCCGCGCCGCTTGCATGGGCGTCTTGAAGACTTGTTGCTTTAGGCGTTTTCCCTGTGGAGTGCTTAAATGTGACCGCTCAGTTCAATTGGCCATCCAACTGTCAGTTTCTTGCGTCCACCACGGTGTGACGTCAATTCTCCGACGACAAGATCATTAGGGGCTTGTTACATGTCTGCATCCCTCGCATTCGTCTTTCCAGGACAGGGCTCGCAGTCCCTCGGCATGTTGGCCGAGCTGGGCGCGCAGTACCCACTGATCCTCGATACGTTCAAAGAAGCCTCCGATGCTCTGGGCTACGACCTCTGGGCTCTGACCCAGGAAGGTCCTGCAGAGCTGCTCAATCAAACCGACAAGACCCAGCCGGCCATCCTCACCGCGTCCATCGCCCTGTGGCGTGTATGGCTGGCCGAAGGTGGCGCGCGCCCGGCTTTCGTCGCCGGTCACAGCCTGGGTGAATACAGTGCCCTGGTCGCCGCTGGCAGCCTGACCCTGGGTGAAGCGGCCAAGCTGGTCGAGCGTCGTGGCCAGTTGATGCAGGAAGCCGTGCCGGCAGGGCAGGGCGGCATGGCTGCAATTCTCGGCCTGGAAGATGCCGATGTGGTCGCCGCCTGTGCTGAAGCCGCGCAGGGTGAGGTGGTCAGCGCCGTGAACTACAACTCCCCTGGCCAGGTGGTGATCGCCGGAGCCAAGGCGGCTGTGGATCGCGCCATTGAGGGCTGCAAGGCGCGGGGCGCCAAGCGCGCCATGCCGCTGCCGGTCAGCGTGCCTTCCCACTGTGAGCTGATGCGCCCGGCCGCCGAGCGTTTTGCCGAGTCGATCGCTGCGATCAACTGGCAGGCACCGCAGATTCCATTGGTACAGAACGTCAGTGCCGCTGTGGCCGCCGACCTGGACACCCTCAAGCGCGACCTGCTGGAGCAGTTGTACAAGCCGGTGCGTTGGGTCGAGTCGGTCCAGACTCTGGCAGCCAATGGCGCCACTGAGCTGGTCGAGTGCGGCCCGGGCAAGGTCCTGGCCGGCCTCAACAAGCGCTGCGCCGAAGGCGTGTCGACCTCTAACCTGAACACCCCAGATGCTTTCGCTGCCGCCCGTGCAGCGTTGGCCTGAACTAGGAGAAGCTTGCATGAGTCTGCAAGGTAAAGTTGCACTGGTGACCGGCGCCAGCCGTGGTATCGGCCAGGCCATCGCGCTTGAGCTGGGGCGTATGGGCGCCACCGTGGTGGGTACCGCCACGTCCGCTTCGGGTGCCGAGCGCATTGCTGCCACCCTCAAGGAAAATGGCATCCAGGGCACCGGCCTTGAGCTGAACGTTACCAGTGACGAGTCCGTGGCTGCAGTCCTGGCCAGCATCACCGAGCAGTTCGGTGCGCCGGCGATCCTGGTGAACAACGCCGGCATCACTCGCGACAACCTGATGATGCGCATGAAAGATGACGAATGGTACGACGTGGTCGATACCAACCTGAACAGCCTGTATCGCCTGTCCAAGGGCGTTCTGCGTGGCATGACCAAGGCTCGTTGGGGTCGAATTATCAGTATTGGCTCGGTTGTGGGTGCCATGGGCAACGCAGGCCAAGTAAACTACGCGGCCGCCAAGGCCGGTCTCGAAGGTTTCAGCCGTGCCCTGGCCCGTGAAGTGGGTTCGCGGTCGATCACGGTGAACTCGGTTGCTCCGGGTTTTATCGACACCGATATGACCCGCGAACTGCCGGAAGCGCAGCGTGAAGCGCTGCTGACGCAAATTCCGCTGGGTCGTCTGGGCCAGGCTCAAGAGATCGCGCAAGTGGTCGCTTTTCTGGCATCCGACGGTGCGGCATACGTTACTGGGGCTACAATCCCGGTCAACGGCGGGATGTATATGTGAGTCAAATGTGACGGATTGCTTCAAAAAAATGTCATACGAGCTGTCTAAAATCCGTTATAAAGCTGCAATCAATTTATAGGCAGATGGCCAAAGGGTTTGAGGGACAAAGCTTTCAGTTGAAAAGCTGAAAAGCCTTTCTATACACTTACCCACTGGCCAGCTGCCTGAATTTGTCCATTAGGAGTGAAAACAAGGTATGAGCACCATCGAAGAGCGCGTCAAGAAAATCGTTGCTGAGCAACTGGGCGTTAAAGAAGAAGAAGTTGTTAACACCGCTTCCTTCGTTGAAGACCTGGGTGCCGACTCCCTTGACACCGTTGAGCTGGTGATGGCTCTGGAAGAGGAATTCGAGACCGAAATCCCTGACGAAGAAGCTGAAAAGATCACTACCGTTCAAGCAGCTATCGACTACGTTACCAGCCACCAGGCTTAATCGTTTGTAGTCGTCTTTTGCTGTCATGGAAAAACCGCACTGCCGTTACGGCGTGCGGTTTTTTCTTTAGGCCTGATACAAAGTGTCGTCATTAGAAAAAGGAGAGTGCTGTGTCGCGTAGACGCGTCGTAGTCACCGGTATGGGTATGTTGTCGCCACTGGGTACGGATGTGCCAAGCAGCTGGCAGGGCATTCTGGCTGGCCAAAGTGGCATCGGTCTGATCGAACACACCGACCTTTCTGCCTATTCCACCCGTTTTGGCGGCTCGGTAAAGGGCTTCAATGTCGAGGAATACCTGTCGGTCAAAGAGGCCCGCAAACTCGACCTGTTCATTCAATACGGCCTGGCAGCCGGTTTCCAGGCGGTACGCAACGCCGGTCTGGAAGTCACCGATGCCAACCGTGAACGCATCGGCGTGGCCATGGGCTCGGGTATTGGCGGTTTGACCAATATCGAGGAAACCAGCCGCATCCTGCACGATTCCGGCCCACGACGGATTTCTCCGTTCTTCGTGCCTGGCTCGATCATCAACATGATTTCCGGTTTCCTGTCCATCCACTTGGGCGCCCAGGGGCCGAACTACGCCATTTCCACTGCGTGCACCACCGGTACCCACTGCATCGGCATGGCTGCGCGCAACATCGCCTACGGCGAAGCCGACGTGATGATCGCCGGCGGTGCTGAAATGGCTGCCTGTGGCCTGGGCATGGGCGGCTTCGGCGCGTCCCGTGCACTGTCGACCCGCAACGACGAGCCGACCCGCGCCAGCCGTCCCTGGGACAAGGGGCGTGATGGCTTCGTCCTGTCCGACGGCGCCGGCGCCCTGGTTCTGGAAGAGCTGGAGCACGCCAAGGCTCGTGGGGCCACCATCTATGCTGAGCTGATCGGCTTCGGCATGAGCGGTGACGCCTATCACATGACGTCGCCTCCCGCCGATGGTGCCGGTGCTGCGCGCTGCATCGCCAATGCCCTGCGCGACGCCAAGCTCAACGTGGACCAGGTGCAGTACATCAACGCCCATGGCACTTCGACCCCGGCCGGCGACCTGGCCGAGGCCGAAGCGATCAAGAGCGTGTTCGGCGATCACGCCTACAAGCTGGCGGTCAGTTCCACCAAGTCCATGACGGGTCACCTGCTGGGTGCCGCGGGGGCGATCGAGGCGATCTTCAGTGTGCTGGCAATCAACAGCCAGGCCGCGCCGCCCACCATCAACCTGGATGAGCCGGATGAAGGCTGTGACCTCGATTTCGTGCCTCACACCGCGCGCAGCATGGACATCGACGTAGTGCTGTCCAACTCCTTCGGTTTTGGTGGCACCAACGGCTCCCTGGTGTTCCGCCGGTTCTCCGAGTGATGCACAGCTGGGTCGACGGTCAGCCGGCTGACGCACTGTCGCTCAAGGACCGCGGCCTGGCTTACGGTGATGGTCTGTTCGAGACCATTGCCGTCAAATCCGGGCGCCCGCAGCTGCTGGAGCGGCACCTGCAGCGTCTGGCCGAAGGATGCCGGCGCCTGGCGCTGACGGCGGATCAAGCCCTGATCCGCAGTGAGCTGCAGGCTTATGCGGCGGCTTTGGGGGAGGGTGTGCTCAAGCTGATCCTGACCCGGGGCGACAGCCAGCGCGGCTATGCCGCCGATCCTGCAACCGCTGCACGGCGGATTCTCCAGGGCTCCGCATTGCCGGTGTATCCCCTGGCCCATGCCGAGCAAGGCATTCGTCTGTTTCCCTGTACCACGCGCCTGGCCGAGCAGCCGCTGCTGGCCGGTCTCAAGCACCTCAATCGTCTGGAGCAGGTTCTGGCTCGTGCCGAGTGGCGTGATGCCGAGCATGCCGAAGGCTTGATGCGAGATACCTCTGGGCGAGTTATCGAAGGCGTGTTCAGCAACCTGTTCCTGGTCAGCCAGGGGCGGCTGCTGACGGCTGACCTGGGTCGCTGCGGCGTGGCCGGGGTGATGCGCGCTGAAATATTGTTTCAGGCCGAGTCATTGGGCATCCCCGCGCAAGTCGGGGATATCAGTCTCGATCAACTGCAACAGGCTGATGAAGTCTTTGTCTGCAACAGTGTCTATGGC
The DNA here is from genome assembly GCF_014170225.1 of Pseudomonas sp. UME65. Lineage (NCBI taxonomy): Bacteria > Pseudomonadati > Pseudomonadota > Gammaproteobacteria > Pseudomonadales > Pseudomonadaceae > Pseudomonas > Pseudomonas sp. UME65. Next base: position 85,431 of record NZ_LZZQ01000004.1, read on the forward strand.
GTCTGGCCAGTGCTTGGCTGTGCCGGGATGAGCTGGTCGGCGGGTGCGCTCACCCGTAAACTGCAGGGCATTACCCGCGCACTACTGGATGCTTGATTCGTGAGACGTAAATTACTGCTCCTGCTGGAAACCGGACTGGTCCTGGCAGGACTGCTGTTGGGTGCGAGTGCCTGGAAACTGCACTCGGCCCTGGAACAACCGCTTAACCTGAGCCAGGAACAGTTGCTCGATGTTCCCGCCGGCTCGACGCCCACCGGCACCTTCAATCGTCTGCAAGCCGAGGGTGTGCTCGATGATGCCTTCTGGCTGCGCCTGTACTGGCGCTTCAATATGGCGGGCCAGCCTCTGCACAGCGGCGAGTACCGCATGACCCCAGGCATGACCGCCGAAGGCCTGATCGGCCTCTGGCAGCGCGGTGAGGTGGTGCAGTACAGCCTGACCCTGGTGGAAGGCTGGAATTTCCGCCAGGTACGCAGCGCCCTGGCCAAGAGCGAAAAATTGCAGCAGACCCTGACGGGGCTCAGCGACAGCCAGGTGATGGAAAAGCTCGGGCATCCCGGGGTTTTCCCTGAAGGGCGTTTCTTCCCTGACACCTATCGTTTCGTTCGGGGCATGACCGACGCCGAGCTCCTGGAAAAAGCCTACGACCGCCTGGACGATGTGCTGGCCAAGGAGTGGAGCAAGCGTGCCGACGATGCGCCTTACAGCGATCCTTATCAGGCGCTGATCATGGCCTCGCTGGTGGAGAAGGAAACCGGCGTACCCCAGGAGCGTGGGCAGATCGCAGGCGTGTTCGTGCGTCGCATGCAGATTGGCATGCTGCTGCAGACCGATCCTACGGTGATCTACGGCCTCGGTGAGCGTTACACCGGCAAGTTGACCCGGGCTCATCTCAAGGAAGCCACGCCCTATAACACCTACGTGATTGCCGGCCTGCCGCCGACGCCGATCGCCATGGTCGGACGCGAGGCGATCCACGCCGCCCTCAACCCGGTGCCCGGCAAGAGCCTGTATTTTGTCGCGCGGGGCGACGGCAGCCATGTGTTCTCCGATGACCTGGATGCCCACAACAGCGCGGTGCGCGAGTTTCAGCTCAAGCGTCGCGCCGACTACCGTTCCAGCCCGGCCCCAGCCGCCACGCCAGCGGTTCCCGAAGCGGCAGGTCCGGCACCGGAGACGCCTGCATCCCCTGGCCCGGAGACGGCTCCGGCAAGCGCCCCGCAAGCTGCGCCCGAGCCGGCTGCGACTCCGGCTCCTGCCGAGCCTGTGCCCGCGGCGAAAAGCCCGCAATGACATTGATTAAGGACTGCCCGTGACTGGCTTGTTTATTACCCTGGAAGGCCCGGAAGGCGCGGGCAAAAGCACCAATCGCGAGTACCTCGCCGAGCGCCTGCGCGCTGCGGGGATCGAGGTGCTGTTGACCCGTGAACCTGGTGGCACGCCGCTGGCCGAGCGGATTCGCGATGTACTGCTGACCCCGGTGGAAGAGGTCATGAATGCCGATACCGAGCTGTTGCTGGTGTTCGCCGCGCGTGCCCAGCACCTGGCAACGGTGATTCGCCCGGCCCTGGAGCGCGGTGCGGTGGTGCTGTGCGACCGTTTCACCGACTCCACCTACGCCTACCAGGGCGCGGGCCGCGGCCTGAGCCTTGCGCGCATTGCTGCGCTGGAGGATTTCGTCCAGGGCGAGTTGCGCCCCGACCTGACCCTGGTCTTCGACCTGCCGGTGGATGTCGGCCTGGCGCGAGCCAGTGCTCGTGGCCGGCTGGATCGCTTCGAGCAGGAAGGCCAGGCCTTCTTCCAGAAGGTTCGCGAAGCCTTCCTGGCCCGCGCCGCAGCGGCGCCGCAGCGTTATGTGCTGGTGGATGCGGCGCAGCCCCTGGCCCAGGTCCAGCAGTCCCTGGACAGCTTGTTGCCGCAATTGCTGGAGCGCGCCCGTGGCTGAAGTCTTCCCCTGGCAGGACAGCCTCTGGCAGCAATTGGCGGGGCGTACCCAGCATGCCCATGCCTACCTGTTGCATGGCCCAGCGGGTATCGGCAAGCGGGCCCTGGCCGAGCGGCTGATGGCGCGCTTGCTGTGCCAGCGCCCGGAAGGCCTGGGCGCCTGTGGTCAATGCAAGTCCTGCCTGTTGCTGCTGGCCGGCAGCCACCCGGACAACTACGTGCTGGAGCCGGAGGAAGCGGACAAGGCGATCAAGGTCGACCAGGTCCGCGAACTGGTGAGCTTCGTGGTCCAGACCGCCCAGTTGGGGGGGCGCAAGGTGGTGCTGATCGAGCCGGTAGAGTCGATGAATATCAACGCCGCCAACGCCCTGCTCAAGAGTCTCGAGGAGCCTTCCGGCAACACTGTGCTGTTGCTGGTAAGCCACCAGCCCAGCCGGTTGTTGCCCACGATCAAGAGCCGTTGCGTGCAGCAGGCCTGCCCGCTGCCCAGCGAGGCCATGAGCCTTGAGTGGCTGGCCCAGGCCCTGCCTGATTGCTCCGAGGAGGAGCGGGTGGAGCTCTTGACCCTGGCTGCCGGTTCGCCGCTGGCAGCGGTCAGCCTGCAGGCCCAGGGTGTTCGCGAGCAGCGGGCGCAAGTGGTGGAAGGGGTGAAGAAGCTGCTGAAACAGCAGCAGTCGCCCACGCAACTGGCCGAATCCTGGAGTGCCATTCCCTTGTTGCTGCTGTTCGACTGGTTCTGCGACTGGTCGAACCTGGTCCTGCGCTATCAACTGACCCAGGATGAGCAGGGACTGGGCCTGCAAGACATGCGCAAGGTGCTGCAATACCTGGCGCAGAAGTCCGCCCAGGCCAAGGTGCTGAACATCCAGGACTGGATCCTGGCCCAGCGCCAGAAGGTCCTGAGCAAGGCCAACCTCAACCGCGTGCTGTTGCTGGAAGCCTTGCTGGTGCAGTGGGCGGCCTTGCCTACCCAGAATTGACCCGCAGCGCCTAGACTCAGCGTTGTTTCCGCCCGGGCGCCACAACCCGGGCCTTTCATTGATCGGATGTAGTTGTAGCCTCCTATGCTCGTAGATTCCCATTGCCACCTTGACCGCCTCGATCTCGCCGCTCATGGCGGCTCCCTGGATGCTGCGCTGGCTGCCGCCCGCCAGCGGGGGGTAGGGCACTTCCTGTGCATCGGTGTCAGCGCCGACAACGCGGCGGACGTCAAGGCCCTGGCCGATCGTTATGACGATGTCGACTGCTCGGTGGGCGTGCATCCGCTGGATGTGCAGCCCGGCGCAGCGCCGGCCCTGGACTGGCTGCTGGATGAACTGAATCACCCCCGGGTAGTGGCCATTGGCGAGACTGGCCTGGACTATCACTACGAGCCGGAAGCCGCCGAGCTGCAGCAGGAATCCTTCCGCCTGCACCTGCAGGCCGCCCAGCAGACCGGCAAACCGGTGGTGGTGCACACCCGCGGCGCCCGCGCCGACACCCTGGCACTGCTGCGCGAGGCGGCATTGCCCAATGCCGGTGTGCTGCATTGCTTCACCGAAGACTGGGAAATGGCCAAGGCGGCCCTGGACCTGGGTTTCTATATTTCCCTCTCGGGGATTGTCACCTTCCGCAATGCCGATGCCCTGCGGGACGTGGCCCGACAGGTGCCGGCCGACCGCCTGCTGGTGGAGACCGATTCGCCTTACCTGGCGCCGATCCCCCATCGTGGCAAGCCCAACCTGCCGCAGTACGTGCGCGAGGTGGCGGAGTTCCTGGCGATGCTGCGGGGCGAAAGCTATGAAGCCTTTGCCCAGCAGACCACGGCCAACTTCAAGCGGCTGTTCCCCTTGGCGCGGGTCAAGGGCTGAGCCTGGGTCGCACGGTGCACTGGCGCTGAATTGCGGGCAAAAAAAACCCGGGTTCTGGGGGGTGAATCCGGGTTAAGACCATTAGGAGTAAAACTAAGGCACGCGGTCCTTCGGTACCTTGATCGGCGTTTCACTTGGGGGAGATGTCCCGCCGACAGTTGAAGTATTGATCACTATTGCATTCAGTCCAGTTGCCCCTGCTCGTTTTTTAAACAAATTTGGAATACGCGCGCTTCGCTTGAGTTCTCATTTGGGTTGCCTGTATCGCAGTTTTCGACTCGATCGCTGAATATCACCTGATTTTTAGCCGATAAGACTAAAAATAGCCGAACTTTCCTGAAAGTTGCCTACATAATCTGTTGCAGTTTGCTGTACCTGCCCGGCTGGCAGTTATCAACGCCATCGATACTTTCGGATTATTCTTCCGCTCTTCTAGGGCTTCTCTGATGCTGTGGGACGGCAGTTGCATTGGCCCCCGCTGAGCGACGAATCAGCCGGGCAATGATGGAATTGCGACTTATCGAGGCCTTTGCGTCGCACGCAGGGCGTGGGGCAATCCAGGGTGCTGGGTGCGGGAAAAACCAGACTTCGCGGTCTGATCCGGAGCTTGGCGGCTGTGGAAGTTTGCTATTTGAACCCTGGCCCGGCCCCGTATTCACGGGATTTCCCTGGCTTTTGGCGCCTGTCTGGAAGGTTCTGACGGGGCGGCTTTTGCGCCAGAAACACCAGCAACGATGGATGATCCGTGCATTTTGGCGCAAGTTAGGCATAATACGCGGCTTCGATTTTGACCCCGAACAGACCTTTTCTTATGCAGAAAGAACCTCGTAAGGTCCGTGAGTTTCGTCGCCGCGAGCAAGAAATTCTCGATACCGCGCTCAAGCTGTTCCTCGAACAAGGTGAAGACAGTGTCACCGTCGAGATGATTGCGGATGCCGTGGGTATCGGCAAAGGGACCATCTATAAGCATTTCAAGTCCAAGGCGGAGATCTACCTGCGCCTGATGCTCGACTACGAGCGCGACCTGAACGAGCTGCTGCACTCGGCCGACGTCGACAAGGACAAGGAAGCCCTGTCCCGGGCCTACTTCGAATTCCGCATGCGTGACCCGCAGCGCTATCGGTTGTTCGACCGCCTGGAAGAGAAGGTGGTCAAGGGCAACCAGGTGCCGGAGATGGTCGAGGAACTGCACAAGATCCGCGCGTCCAACTTCGAGCGCCTGACCCTGCTGATCAAGGGTCGCATCAGTGAAGGCAAGCTTGAAGACGTGCCGCCATACTTCCACTACTGTGCCTCGTGGGCGCTGGTGCATGGTGCGGTTGCGCTGTACCACTCGCCGTTCTGGAGCAATGTGCTGGAAGATCAGGAAGGCTTCTTCCAGTTCCTGATGGACATCGGTGTGCGCATGGGCAACAAGCGCAAGCGCGACCCCGACACCTCGAACAGCTAAGGCATTCAGCCGCTGTATTGCGCCATCGACAAACTGTATGGCGCAGTGTCCGAGGAATATACTCAGGCATGGGACTTGCCAAAACCTGATTTTTGGGTCAGGTTTTGCCCGGTTCTCCCTTCCTACGCCGGAGTCATCCATGATCGTTGATCGTCAAGGCAGGCGCTTTCGCAACTTGCGGATCAGTCTGACGTCTGCCTGCAACTACGCCTGTACCTACTGCGTGCCCAACGGCAAGCGGCTGGTGGCTGCCCAGGACGAGTTGTCGGCCGAGGCAATGGCTCGCGGCGTGGCGTACCTGATGGAAGCGGCGGGCATCGAGCGCTTGCGCATCACCGGTGGCGAACCCCTGGTCAGTCCCAAGCTGGAAGCCTTCATGGGCGCGGTGGGGCGCATGGGGCTGGACGACATCAGCCTGACCACCAATGGCCAATTGCTTGCGCGCAAGCTGCCGTTGCTGGTGGAGGCCGGTATCCGCCGGATCAACGTTTCCCTCGATACCCTGGATGCGACGGCTTTTCGCAGCATTGCCCGTGGCGGCGACCTGGCCACGGTGCTCGATGGCATGCAGCAAGCCCGCAGTGCCGGTTTGAAGATCAAGGTCAACATGGTGCCGTTGCGCGGGCAGAACCTGGATCAGGTGATGCCGTTGCTGGATTACTGCCTGGAACGGGGTTACGAGCTGCGTTTCATCGAGCTGATGCGCATGGGCCACCTGGCCAATGATGGCAACGCTTTCCTGCAGCAGTTTGTCAGCCTGCAACAGTTGCTGGACCTGATCGGCCAGCGCTACGAATACCTTCAGGCCGATGCGCCGGTGGATGCTACCGCGGTGCGCTACGCCATTCCCGGGCACGGTCATTTCGGCGTGATCGCCAACGAAAGCGTGCCGTTCTGCCGCACCTGCTCGCGTTTGCGGCTGTCCTCCACGGGCTGGCTGCACGGCTGCCTTTCTTCGAGCAATCGTCACTATGTCGGCGACCTGCTGGACAAGCCGCGCCATCAGGCTCTGCCGGCCTTGCAGCGGCTGCTGGTCAAGGCCTTGGGGGACAAGCAGGAGCTGGCCTTTTCCGGTGGTGCCACGGTGATGAAGATCATTGGCGGCTGAGGCGCTTTGCCGACGAATTCCCTTCCTTGGCGGAGCTGGCGCGGAAGCTGCATCCCGTGGCCATTCGCCGGTTTTCCGTCACCGGATTTTGGAGGGTAGGATGCGTAGCCTGGTTTTGCTGCTGGCCTTTTTGGCACTCGGCGGCTGCATGAATGTCAGTGATATGGGCGAAGGGGTGCGCTATCACCTGAGTGATGCGGGGGTGCTCGATCACAGTGATACACGCCGCACCAGCTCGTTCCGCATTCAGCCGGATTCGTTCATTTTCATTGCCCAGGGGCATTTCGTACCGCCGGGTGGCGCTTATCCGCGGCCCAACGTGGTAGCCGAGGAAGCCTTCAACGGCTTTGTCGAGTATTTCCCCATGGTGCGTCGGGCCAAGGCGCCCGAGGGCCTGAATGAAGCCATGGCCGAAGCCCGGGAAGCGGGGGCGCACTATCTGCTCTACGCCCGTTTCGCCAAGGCCGATGACCGTATCGGTAACTCTGACGAGTGGCTGGATCAGGAAGCCGTGGACCGCCTGGGGGTGGATACCAGTACCATCCAGATCATGTTGATCGAAACCAGTACCCAGTACCTGATCGATTCCGCGCGGATTCGCAGCCGTGGCGGTTTACTGACGTTCCACGACAACAAGCCACAGGATCTGCTTGGTCCGCCGTTGCAGCAATACGCGCGCGGCCTGCTGGGCCTGAGCGACTGATTGATTGAGGGAGGAGAGCGGTATGAGTGGTCCAGGCAAGGCCAACGACCTGTTGGCGCAGATTCCCAAGGCTGAAAAAGGCCTGCCGCCGGTCCACCTGTGGAACCCCGACTTCTGCGGCGATATCGACATGCGCATCGCCCGCGACGGCACCTGGTATTACCTGGGTACGCCGATCGGCCGCAAACCCATGGTCAAGCTGTTCTCCACCATCATTCGCCGCGATGGCGATGACTATTTCCTCATCACTCCGGTGGAGAAGGTCGGCATCAAGGTCGATGACGCACCCTTCGTCGCCGTGACCCTGGAGGTCGAAGGGCAGGGCGAGGCTCAGGTGCTGCGCTTTTCTACCAACGTCGAGGAGCAGGTGGTCGCCAATGACGAGCACCCGCTGCGGGTGGTGATCGACTCCCTGACCCAGGAACCGGCGCCTTACATCCTGGTTCGACACAATCTTGAAGCGCTGATCCATCGCAACGTCTTCTACCAACTGGTGGAGCTGGCGCAGACCCGCCAGATCGACGGCCAGAATTGGCTGGGGGTGTGGAGTTGCGGGGTGTTCTTTCCCATTGGTCTTGAACCCTGACGGGCGTTTCAGACGGCTGTAAGAAGATATTTCTTGCTCTGGCTCGGGCCTTTCATGTATCAAGCCGGACATGATCAAACATGTCCGATTCGATAAGAAAACAAGGGTGGTCGACGAGTTGATCCGGCGTATTGAAAGCGGCCTGTTGGAGGACGGCTTTCAACTGCCGGGCGAGCATCAGTTGGCCGAAGAATTCGGTGTCAGCCGTGGCACCTTGCGCGAGGCCCTGGCCGAGCTCAAGCGGCGCAACTACATCGCCACGCAAAGCGGCGTAGGCTCCATCGTCACCTTCGACGGTGTTGCCCTGGATCAGCATCATGGCTGGGCCCAGGCCCTGGCCGACAGCGGTGCGCTGGTCAACACCGAGGTGCTGCGCCTGGAGGCGATCCAGCGCCCGGACCTCAAGCATCGCCTGGGCACCGACCAGTTCATCGCCCTCGATCGCCGGCGCCGCAGCACCGATGGCCGGGTGCTGTCCTTGGAGCGCTCTCTGATCCCGGCTTCCGGCGAGCTGGAAGGCCTGCCTCGGGTCGGCCTGATCGATGATTCCCTGACCATTACCCTGGCCGCCTACGGCTATATCGGTGAGCGCGGCGATCAGTGGATCGGCGCCGAGCCCTTGAATGCTGAAGATGCCCAATTGCTCGGACGTGCTCCGGGCGAAGTCTTCCTCAAGGCCCTGCGTACCACCTACGACCGCCAGGGGCGCTTTATGGAGCAGGTCGAAAGCCTGCTGGACCCGCAGCATTTTCGCATGCACCTGCAGTTCGGAGAGCCGCGGTGAATGCATTGCAGCGCGCCCTGGGCGCCTTCTACGGGCTAGCCCTGGGCGATGCGCTGGGCATGCCGACCCAATCCTTGAGCCGGGAACAGATCCAGCAGCGCTTCGGCGTCATCCGCGCCCTGGAGGACGCCGGCCCGGACCAGCCGATTGCCGCGAACATGCCCCGGGGCTCCGTTACCGACGATACTGAGCAGGCGATCCTGGTGGCTCGCCTGTTGGTCCGGGGGCAAGGCCGGATCGCTCCGGCGGCCCTGGCCCAGAGCCTGATCGAGTGGGAGGCGCAGATGCAGGCCAAGGGTTCCCAGGATCTGCTGGGACCTTCCACCAAACGCGCCATTGAAATGATCCTCGCCGGGGAGTCCGTGGAGGAGGCGGGCCGCTATGGCACCACCAATGGCGCTGCCATGCGCATCACGCCGGTGGGCATCGCCGCCGATGTGGCTCGGCCCGAGACCTTTCTGCAGGCAGTGGTCGAGGCCTGCCAGGTGACGCACAACACCAGCCTGGGGATTGCCAGCGCGGCGGCGGTGGCGGCGGTGGTGTCCGCCGGAATCAACGGCCTGCCTCTGGCCGAAGCCTTGGCACTTGGTGTGCAGGTCGCCCGCCAGGCCCAGGCCCAGGGGCACTGGGTAGCGGGTGCCACCATCGGTGCTTGCTTGGACTGGACCAGCACCCTGCGTGTCGACGGCGACCGGGAAGGTTTTGCGCGGATGCTCTACGAGCTGATCGGCACCTCGGTGGCTTCCCAGGAGTCGGTGGTGGTGAGTTTCGCCCTGGCCCGACAAGTGGCCCTGGGGCAATTGCCGGCCTTCGAGGCACTGTGCATGGCCGCGGGCCTTGGGGGCGACACCGACACTATCGCGGCGATTCTCGGTGCCATGCTCGGCGCTTGCCTGGGGATGGAGATCTGGCCTGGCGAACTGATCGAGCAGGTGCGAAAGGTCAATGAGCTGGACCTGCAGCCTCTGGTGGAACAGCTGCTGGCGCTGCGTTGAGCCGCCTTTAAGGTACAGGCCGCGGTGTGCGGCCATGTTGCCGATCGCTATGGAAAGCTATGACACGGCCAGGAATGCCGGGATGTTCTGTGACTTCCGAAATTGCCCAATACCCCTAACAACGGCAACAGGAGTTTTATCATGAGTTCATCCACGGCCGGATCAGGCGCCGGGCAACTGGAGACCCGCGGTATCGAGCCGGTTCCCGAGGCAGAGTGCGACGGGCACCCGCTGCAGCTGTTCTGGGTCTGGTTCGCGGCCAACATCAGTATTCTCGGCCTGCCCCTGGGGGCGACTCTGGTGGCGTTTCGCGGTTTGTCGATCTGGCAGGTGCTGCTGGTGGCCATCCTGGGGTCGGTGGGGTCTTTCGCCGTGGTCGGCCTGATCTCGGTAGCCGGCCGGCGCGGGCGGGCGCCGAGCCTGACCCTGTCCCGGGCAATCTTCGGGGTGCGGGGCAATATCGGCCCGACCCTGGTGTCGATGCTGTCACGGGTTGGCTGGGAGACGGTCAATACCACCACGGCGGCCTTTGTCCTGCTGTCCCTGAGCTCGATCCTGTTCCAGACCCCGGCCTCGGCTAAGGATGCGCCGCTGCTGACCCTGCTGTTCATCGGCATCTTCGTGCTGATGACCCTGAGCGTCTCCGGCCTGGGCCACGCCACCTTGCTGGTCATCCAGAAGTGGGCCACCTACGGCTTTGGTGCCCTGAACGTGCTGGTGGGCGGTTTCCTCTGCGCCACCATCGACTGGGCGGCGGTCTTCAATGCCGCGCCGGCCCCCATGAGCGCGATGATCATCGGCGTCGGCACCATGGCCGCCGGGACCGGGATTGGCTGGGCCAGTTCCGGGGCCGATATGTCGCGTTATCAGCACCGTTCGGTAACGGCCGGGCGCCTGGTGGCTTCGGCGGCGTTTGGCGCCGGCATTCCGCTGGTGTTGCTGATTACCCTGGGCGGGTTGCTGTCGGTGGGCAACGACCACCTGGCCTCGGCAGTGGACCCGATCATCGCGATCCGCGACATGCTGCCGACCTGGATGGCGGTGCCCTACCTGGTCGCGGCCTTTGGCGGCCTGCTGCTGTCCAACAACCTCTCTGTGTATTCCGCCGGCCTCACCGCGCTGACCCTGGGCCTCAAGGTCAAGCGGGTCTATGCGGTGCTGGTGGATATCGTGGCGATCTTCCTCGGCTCGATCTATTTCATGCTGATTGCCGACAGCTTCTATGGCCCTTTCATCAGCTTCATCTCCCTGCTGGCGGTGCCGATCACCGCCTGGGTAGGAATCTTCGTGGTGGACCTGATCCATCGTCATCACTACAGCGCCGATGATCTGCTCAACGTCGGCCCGAGCAGCGCCTACTGGTACCGGGGCGGCATCGAATGGCGAGCCTTTGGCGCCTGGGTGCTGGCGATTGTGCTGGGCTTCGGTTTCACCACCATCGGCACCACTGCCGAAGACGTCTGGTTCACCGGGCCCCTGGCAGATTCCTGGCTGGGGCATAACGGCCTGGGCTGGATCGTCACCTTCCTGGTGGCCGGCGGCGGTTACGCTCTACTGGGCGGTGCCCGGGACCGGCGCGCGGCCTTTGTCGAGAACGCCAATGCCTAGGTTGCTGCACACCGGCCAGGTGATAGTCGACCTGGTGATGGCGGTAGAGCGCCTGCCGGCCTCCGGAGGCGATGTGCTCGCGCAATCTGCGGGCTTCGAGGCCGGTGGCGGCTTCAACGTGATGGCCGCCGCGGCGCGCAACGGGTTGCCGGTGGTCTACCTCGGGCGCCACGGGCAGGGGCGCTTTGGCGACCTGGCGCGGGCGGCGATGCAGGGCGAAGGCATACAGATGAGCCTGGAGCCCGGCAGGGGGGCTGATACCGGTCTGTGCGTGGCCCTGACCGAAGCCTCTGCTGAACGCACCTTCATTTCCCATATCGGCGCCGAGGGCGAATTGTCGGCCGAGGATCTGGCCCGGGTCCGGGTGGAGGCGGGGGATTACCTCTATGTCAGCGGCTACAGCCTGTTGCAGGAGTGCAAGGCACGGGCCCTGTTGGACTGGTTGCTGGCGCTGCCTCGTTCGATCCCATTGATGTTCGACCCGGGGCCGTTGGCCGGTTCGGCAGATTCACCCTTGATGGCGGCGCTGTTGCCGCGGATCGACATCTGGAGCAGCAACCGCGCCGAGGCATTGCAATTGACCGGTACTTCGCAGATTGCCCAGGCGCTGGCGCAGCTCGAAAGCTGGTTGTCACCTGCGGCGTTGCTGGTGCTGCGTGATGGCCCCCGCGGCTGTTGGGTCAGCCGCCAGGGGCAGGCGGTGCAGGTGCCGGGGTTCAAGGTGGAGGCGGTGGACAGCAACGGTGCCGGTGATGCCCACGCCGGGGTCTTGGTCGCCGGGCTCGCAGCGGGCCTTGAGCCGCTGATGGCGGCTCGTAGGGCCAACGCCGCGGCGGCGATTGCCGTCACCCGGCGTGGCCCGGCCACCGCTCCGGGCAGTGCCGAAGTGGATGCCTTGCTGGCGCGCGGCTGAGTCAGCGGCGAGCAACTGGCCGCCGGTCAGCCGGCCTTGCTCAGGGCTTCGATCAGCTCCTGCTTGCGCATGCGCGAGCGTCCCGGAATCTTCTTCGCCCGAGCTTCGCGCATCAGGCTGACCTTGCTCTGGGTGCCCAGGGACGCCGCGCTGTTGCGGGCATGCCCGTGGCGCGTAGCCACCGCGCGTCGGGCCGACTCGCTGCGGGCCCGGGCCTTGTCTGCCGGGCTTTTGTCCCGACCGGAGCCGCCCGCCCGTTCACCGCCGCCGGACTGCTTGTTCACCGTGGCCCAGGCCCGTGCTTCGGCCTGCTCCGGCGAGAGCCCGCGTTCTTCGTAGCTGGCTTCGATGGCCGCGGCCTTGCGGCGCTGGGCCAGGGTGTATTTGGCTTTGCTTCCTCGAGTCATGACATCTCTCCTCAAGGCCCTGGCGCACAGGGCCTGCTGGATTGAACCGGCGGTTACTGGCTGCTGCCTTCAGAACCTGAGCCGCCGGTGGTGGTTTTCGAGCCGGTACCGGTCTTGCCACTGTCGGGTGTGCTGGAGTCCATGGTGCCGACACCGCCCTGGCGGCCGTTGTCGTTGCCCTGAATGCGCGGGTCGGTCCCGGTCGCCGGTGGCAATGAGCCTTCGTCCATGGCCGGTGGGTTGATGTTGATCTTCGGCGTGCCCTGGGTGGCCGGGGATTTCGGGCCTTCAACCGGGTTGGTCGGGCCGGTGGCGCCGGCCAGGGCAGCAGTGGACAGCAGTCCGGCCAGGGCCAGGGCGCAGAGTTGGACCTTGATCATGGTGTCGCCTCCATTCGTTAGAGTCGTTACCTGATATTGGTCCGCTGCCGGGGCCGGTTGGTGCCTGATGATCGACGAACGGTGTTATGCACCGGCTGCCATACGCCAGTGGCCCAGGCGCCGCCAGCCCAGGCGGCCAAGGCTGATCAGCCAGTTCAGCAACGCCACGCCGAGCACCGTGAACAGCAGCGCCTGGATGCCGGCTTCGACGATGATCCGCCCGGCCAGCCAGGGAAAACCGAAGACTCCGATGAAGTACGACAGGCTGAACAGCAGCAACGCCTGGGAGGTGCAGCCGGCTGGTGCTTCGTTGGCCGCCAGGCCATTGATCACCGAGTAGGTCAGGCCATAGCCCACCCCCAGGGTCACGGCAGCCAGCAGGTAGCTGGCGCTGCTGTCGACAGCAAATAAAAAGAGCAGGATCGACACCAGCATCAGCCCCGAGAGGAGGCAGGCAGCACGATAGGGATCGCGCTTGACCACGATCCCGGCGATCAGCAGGCGGCTGGCGATGGCGGCGCTCATGAAGCCGAGGAAGAACAGCGAGTAGTCGACGCCGCGGGAGGGGCCGTAGCTGGTCTGGAAGCTCGACAGGCCGCCGAATACGCAACCTCCCAGGCCCACCATGAGAATCGGCCAGACGGCGCGGGAGGACAGCACCTGCGCGGTGCCAGCCCAGGTGATGCTAGCCGCCGCGGTGCCCAGGTGGTTGGCCTGCTGGCGCAGCCGGCCGCCCAGCCGCCAGAAGATCAGCACACCCAGCAGGCTGGCACCGGCGGCGATCAGAAAGGCGCTGGTCAGTGGGTAGCCCAGGGCACTGGCCAGGCGCCCCAGCAAGGGGCCGGAGCCGATGCCGGTCATCATGCTGCCCGACAGCAATGCGAAGTAGCGGGCCCGTTGCGCAGGCTCCACCAGCATCGCCACGATGATCGGCCCCAGGGTATAGAACACCCCCCAGCCCAGGCCCAGGGTCAGGCCGAAGAACAGCAGGCCGGGGCCGACCCCCGGGGTCAGGGCAAAGCCCAGGCTGGCCACCGCCAGTAGGCAGCCGAACACTGCCACCGAGCGCGCGGCGCCGAGGCGGTCCGAGAGGTGCCCGGAGCCGATCACCGCAACAAAGGTGCTGAGCATGGCTGTGGAAATCACCGTGCCGGCATCGTGTTCATTGCCGCCACGGCTGCCGATCAGCAGCGACAGGAGAAAGGTCGAGCCGTAGGACAGCGACAGCAGGTAGCTGCCCAGGCAGAACAGGCCGAATAACGGGGCCGAGACCCGGGACTGCTGCGGGGTGCACGCCGACATGAAAGTGCCTCTTTATGCTTGAAGTCATGTCGGGCTTTCTAACATGGCGCCTCCTGGTGTTTGTTGTGTTCCTGCAGGCCTCAGGGTTAGTCGGCAGCGGAGTAAGTGCCGTGCGCAAGGAGCTGGGCCGGGGGGCTTGGCATAAATGGTCGTGCATGTATTTCTGCTGCCGTTCTAATATGGCCGCCTGATTCCAACAAGAGAGCCGTCGATGACCGTAGAAATCCGTCCTGCACTGCCCAGCGATGCCCCGCAGATTCTTGCGTTCATCACCGAACTTGCCGATTACGAGCGGGCCCGCCATGAAGTGATCGCCGGCGTCGCCGATATCGAACGCAGCCTGTTCAGCGAGGGGGCCACGGCCCATGGCCTGATCTGCCTGCGCGAAGGCGTGCCGATCGGCTTTGCGGTGTTCTTCTTCAGTTATTCCACTTGGCTGGGCAGCAACTGCCTGTACCTGGAGGACCTTTACATCACTCCGGAACAACGGGGCGGCGGGGCGGGCAAGCAACTGCTGCGGCATCTGGCGCAGATCGCCTGTGACAATGATTGCGGGCGCTTCGAATGGAGCGTGCTGGAGTGGAACGAGCCGGCGATCCAGTTCTACAAGTCCCTGGGCGCCCAGCCTCAGGAGGAATGGGTCAAGTACCGCATGGATGGCGAAGTGCTGCGCGCCTTTGCTCGCGGCTGACCTCCGCTGGCTCGTGGAGGAGCCGGCGTGCCGGCGAAGGCGCACGCCATCGGCGCCCCCGGCGACCAGCCATGCTTTGACGGTGTCGAGAATCAGCCTTTCAAGGTCGCCATGTCGATCACGAAGCGGTACTTCACATCACCCTTGATCATGCGCTCGTAGGCTTGATTGATCTGGCGGATGTCGAGCATTTCGATATCGCAGGTGATGCCGTGCTCGGCGCAGAAGTCCAGCACTTCCTGGGTCTCGGCAATGCCGCCGATCAGCGAGCCGGCCAGCACCCGGCGGCTCATCACCAGCTTGCCGGCGTGCAGCGCCGGGTCCACCGGTTCGATCAGGCCCACCAGGATATGCACGCCATCGAAGCGCAGGGTGTCGAGGTAGGGGTTGAGGTCGTGGGGCACCGGGATGGTGTCCAGGAGAAAGTCGAAGTGCCCGGCCACCGACTGCATCTGCGCCGCGTCGGTGGATACGATCACATGGTCGGCACCCTGGCGGCGGGCTTCTTCGGCCTTGCTCGCGGAGCGGGTGAACAGGGTCACTTCGGCGCCCAGGGCCTTGGCGAACTTGATGCCCATGTGGCCCAGGCCGCCCATGCCGAGAATCCCTACCTTGTCACCGGGCTTGACCCCGTAATGCTTGAGTGGCGAGTAGGTGGTAATGCCGGCGCAGAGGATTGGCGCGGCGCTGGCCAAGTCGAGTTTCTCCGGAATGCGCACCACAAAGTGCTCGCTGACCACGATGCTGTCGGAGTAGCCGCCCATGGTGTTGCTGCCATCGACCCGGTCCGGGGTGGCGTAGGTCATGGTCGGGCCTTGCAGGCAGTATTGCTCCAGGTCGGCGGCGCAGGCCTCGCAGTGGCGGCAGGAATCCACCATGCAACCGACGCCCACCAGGTCGCCGACCTTGTGCTTGCTGACGTTGGCGCCGACGGCTGTGACCTTGCCGACGATCTCGTGGCCCGGCATCAGCGGGTACACGGCGATGCCCCACTCGTTGCGGGCCTGGTGGATATCGGAGTGGCAGACGCCGCAGTAGAGGATCTCGATGGCGACGTCGTCCGCACGCGGACTGCGGCGCTCGAAGCTCATGGGGGCGAGGGGAGTGGTGGCCGATTGGGCGGCATAACCGATGGCGGTGTACATGGTGGACCTCGCAAAAGCATTGACAATTGAGGCGTGGCATTCTCGGCGTCGGGCCCTGGGCCAACCATGGCGATTCCTCGGCATGTCATGCCTATTCCTCCGGCATTGGCGGTTTTCACGCGGCATTGGCGTACAGACCTGCGATGATGTTTTCGTCCCTTTTTCCGTGAAGTTTTCCCCATGCTGCTGACCCGCCATCTGGACGCCAACGCCACCCTGGTCTCGCTGATCCAGCCCCTTGCCAGCCGTGACGGTTTCGTTGCCACCGCCTTGCCCGGGGTCCAGGTGCTGCGGGCCAGTTGCGACGTGGCGCGGGGCCCACAGATCTATGAGCCGAGCCTGATGATCATTGCCCAGGGCAGCAAGCTGGCCTACCTGGGCACGCGAACCCTGGAATACGGTGCCGGGCATTACCTGATCCAGGCCCTGTCGGTGCCCTTCGAGTGCGAAACCTTCGCCTTGCCCGATGCGCCGCTGCTGGGGGTTTCCATCGCCATCGACCGGGCGGTATTGAGCGAGCTGGTGCTGGCCATGGGCGTCACCGAAGGCCGGGCGGCTTCGGCGCAGACCCTGGAGTCGATGACCTCGGCTGTGCTCGACGACGCCATGCGTGGTTGCGTGGAACGCCTGTTGCGCTGCCTGCACGATCCTCTGGAGTGCAAGGTCATGGGCCCTTCACGGGTGCGCGAGTTGCTCTTTGCCGCTTTACGCGGGCCTCAGGCCGATGCGCTGCGGGCGCTGGTGGAGCAGCAGGGGCAGTTCGCCCGGGTTGCGGCTTCGCTCAATCACCTGCACGAGCACTACACCGAGCCGTTGAACGTCGAGACCCTGGCCCGCTGCGCCAACATGAGCACCTCGACCTTCCACGAGCATTTCAAGCGCAGCACCCTGCTGTCGCCGGTGCAGTACCTCAAGCGCCTGCGCCTGCTCAAGGCCCAGCAGTTGCTGCTGGGAGAGGGGCTGGGCGTGGCCCAGGTGGCTCATCGGGTGGGGTATCAAAGCACTTCGCAGTTCAGCCGCGAGTACAAGCGCTACTTCGAACGCAACCCGGGCGAAGAACGCGCCGCTTGAAAACATCGCCCCCCTTGTAGGAGCTGGCTTGCCAGCGAATGCGCCCTTGGGTCGGAGCAAGGCTTGGGGGGGCTCTTCGCCGGCAAGCCGGCTCCTACAGATGGCGGTGTCGCTGAATCCCGGGCATGAAAAAGGCCCCCATAAAGGGGGCCTTCTTTTATCGCACCGGCTTACATGTTCGGGTAAGTCGGGCCGCCGGCGCCTTCCGGAGTGACCCAGGTAATGTTCTGGGCCGGGTCCTTGATGTCGCAAGTCTTGCAGTGCACGCAGTTCTGCGCGTTGATCTGGAAGCGCTTCTCGCCATCTTCCTGGGTGATCACCTCATACACGCCGGCCGGGCAGTAACGCTGGGCAGGTTCGTCGTACAGCGGCAGGTTGCGGCTCAGCGGGATGCTCGGGTCGGTCAGCTTCAGGTGGCAAGGCTGTTCTTCTTCATGGTTGGTGCCGGAGATGAACACCGAGCTCAACTTGTCGAAGCTGAGTTTGCCGTCGGGTTTCGGATAGTCGATCTTCACGCAGTCCTTGGCCAGCTTCAGGCAGGCGTAGTCCGGCTTGGTGTCGTGCAGGGTGAACGGCAGTTTGCCGCCGAAGATATTCTGGTCCATCCAGTTGAAGCCCGCGCCGATGATCGGGCCGAACTTGTGCATGGCCGGGCCGAAGTTGCGGCTGGCGAACAGCTCTTCATACAGCCAGCTGGCCTTGAACGAATCGACGTAGCTCTTGAGTTCGTCGGCTCCTTCGGAGCCGGCGAACAGCGAGTCGGCTACCGCATCGGCGGCCAGCATGCCGGACTTCATGGCGGTGTGGCTGCCCTTGATCTTGGCGAAGTTCAGGGTGCCCAGGTCGCAGCCGATCAGCGCGCCACCCTTGAACACCATCTTCGGCAGCGAGTTCAGGCCGCCCTTGCAGATGGCGCGAGCGCCGTAGCTGACGCGCTTGCCGCCTTCCAGGTACTGCTTGAGCACCGGGTGATGCTTGAGGCGCTGGAACTCGTCGAACGGCGACAGGTAAGTGTTGGCGTAGGACAGGTCGACGATCAGGCCCACTACTACCTGGTTGTTTTCCAGGTGATAGAGGAAGGAGCCGCCAGTGTTCTCGTTGCTCATGATATCCAGCGGCCAGCCGGCGGTGTGCACCACCAGGCCAGGCTGGTGCTTGGCCGGGTCGATTTCCCAGATTTCCTTGAGGCCGATGCCGTAGTGCTGGGCGTCGGCGTCGCTGTCCAGGTTGAACTGCTTGATCAGTTGCTTGCCGATATGGCCACGGCAGCCTTCGGCGAACAGGGTGTATTTGCCGCGCAGTTCCATGCCGGGGGTGTACATGCCCTCTTTCGGCTGGCCTTCACGGTCGACACCCATGTCGCCGGTAAGAATCCCGCGGACTACGCCGTTTTCGTCGATCAGGGCTTCCTGGGCGGCAAAGCCCGGGTAGATTTCCACGCCCAGGTTCTCGGCCTGCTGGGCCAGCCAGCGGCACAGATTGCCCAGGGAAATGATGTAGTTGCCTTCGTTGTGCATGGTCTTGGGCACAAAGAAGTCTGGAACCTTGGTGGAGGTTTCGCCGCTGCGCAGGACATAGATGTCGTCGCGGGTGACCGGGGTATTGAGCGGGGCGCCCAGTTCCTTCCAGTCCGGGAACAATTCATTCAGGGCCCGTGGTTCGAACACGGCACCGGAAAGGATGTGAGCACCGACTTCGGAGCCTTTTTCAACCACGCAGACGCTGATTTCCTTCCCGGCTTCAGCGGCCTTCTGCTTAAGGCGGCAAGCGGCGGACAAGCCTGCGGGGCCGGCACCGACGATGACCACGTCGAATTCCATGTATTCGCGTTCCACTAGGCTATCTCCTACTAAAGGCTCAACGGTTTTTTCTAATTGGAGGTTTGGCGTTGCATCCCCGCTTTCTCCCATCGCGCATGGGGGGGAGAAGGGGAGGACGGCCGACCTTTCTCTCTGGGCGGCGCATTATATCTACACCACTCTCAGCGTCCAATACAAACGTTTGTTTGAATTTGCCGCAGCCCAGATAAATCAAAGAAGCGCGGCTTATAAACGGCTATTTTGCCGTATTGACCGGAAAAGGCGTTCCGGTCAAGATACGGTCGGTTTTGCGCTCGCCGTAGGCTGACTGTTGGTTTCAAGAGCACCTCTAAAGACAGGGCAAAGGCAGTAAAGGTGACGCGCGCGCAACTTGAAAGTGCGCAGTCTACACGCCG
Organism: Pseudomonas sp. UME65; assembly: GCF_014170225.1. Lineage (NCBI taxonomy): Bacteria > Pseudomonadati > Pseudomonadota > Gammaproteobacteria > Pseudomonadales > Pseudomonadaceae > Pseudomonas > Pseudomonas sp. UME65. The sequence goes on from NZ_LZZQ01000004.1 coordinate 104,583, forward strand.
CGATAATGAATGACTCGTCGGTCACCACTGACGAACGGTCATCACCCCGTGAGCAAGGTCAACCTTTTTGTGCGCCAGCGTTTTTGGAGGTGCCCTTGTGCCGATGAGCATCAACCGCCAGGTTCTCGCCTAGGCGACTTTCTTTTCACCGGAGAGTAACGAGGAATCCATGAAGGTTCTTGTAGCTGTCAAACGAGTGGTCGACTATAACGTCAAGGTTCGCGTCAAAGCGGACAACTCCGGCGTCGACCTCGCCAACGTCAAGATGTCGATGAACCCTTTCTGCGAAATCGCAGTGGAAGAAGCCGTACGCCTGAAAGAGAAAGGTGTAGCGACTGAAATCGTCGTCGTCTCCATCGGTCCTGCTACTGCTCAAGAGCAACTGCGTACCGCCCTGGCACTGGGTGCCGATCGCGCGATCCTCGTCGAGTCCGCTGAAGAGTTGAACTCCCTGGCCGTGGCCAAGCTGCTCAAGGCCGTGGTCGACAAGGAACAGCCACAGCTGGTGATCCTCGGCAAACAGGCCATCGATAGCGACAACAACCAGACCGGCCAGATGCTGGCAGCCCTGAGCGGCTACGCTCAAGGCACCTTCGCCTCCAAGGTCGAAGTGTCCGGCGACAAGGTCAACGTCACCCGTGAAATCGACGGCGGCCTGCAGACCGTTGCGCTGAACCTGCCAGCCATCGTCACCACCGACCTGCGTTTGAACGAGCCGCGCTACGCGTCTCTGCCAAACATCATGAAAGCCAAGAAGAAGCCGCTTGAAACGCTGACTCCTGATGCTTTGGGCGTTTCCACCGCCTCCACCAACAAGACCCTGAAAGTCGAAGCGCCGGCTGCACGCAGCGCGGGCATCAAGGTCAAGTCGGTGGCTGAACTGGTCGAGAAACTGAAAAACGAAGCGAAGGTAATCTGATCATGACTATCTTGGTAATCGCCGAACACGATAACAAGGCGCTGGCTCCGGCCACCCTGAACACCGTTGCCGCCGCCGCCAAAATCGGTGGTGACGTGCATGTACTGGTAGCCGGCCAGGGCGTTGGCGCCGTGGCTGAAGCCGCGGCCAAGATCGCTGGCGTGGCCAAAGTGCTGGTGGCCGACAACGCCGCCTACGCTCACCAACTGCCGGAAAACGTTGCGCCGCTGGTGGCCGAACTGGGCGCTGGCTACAGCCACATCCTGGCAGCCGCTACTTCCAACGGCAAAAACATCCTGCCGCGGGTTGCCGCTCAGCTGGACGTAGACCAGATCTCCGAAATCATCTCGGTAGAAAGCGCTGATACCTTCAAGCGTCCGATCTATGCCGGTAACGCCATCGCTACCGTGCAGTCCTCGGCTGCCGTAAAAGTCATCACCGTGCGTGCCACCGGCTTCGACGCCGTTGCCGCTGAAGGTGGTTCGGCTGCAGTCGAAACCGTGGGCGCCGCTCACGATGCCGGCAAGTCGAGCTTCGTTGGCGAAGAACTGGCCAAGTCCGATCGCCCTGAACTGACCGCAGCCAAGATCGTCGTTTCCGGCGGCCGCGGCATGCAGAACGGCGACAACTTCAAGCACCTGTATGCCCTGGCCGACAAGCTGGGCGCTGCTGTCGGCGCGTCCCGCGCTGCGGTGGACGCAGGTTTTGTGCCCAACGACATGCAGGTCGGCCAGACCGGCAAGATCGTTGCGCCACAGCTGTACATCGCCGTCGGTATCTCCGGCGCGATCCAGCACCTGGCGGGCATGAAGGACTCCAAAGTGATCGTCGCGATCAACAAGGACGAAGAAGCGCCAATCTTCCAGGTAGCCGACTACGGCCTGGTCGCGGACTTGTTCGAAGCCGTACCTGAGTTGGAGAAGCTGGTCTAATCCGGCGTCTTCACTTATAAAGAGCCCGGCCTTTTGGCCGGGTTTTTTTATGTGTGTTTTTTGCCGGGGGAGGGTTTCGCCATGGATCTGCGCCGCATGAGTGGCTGGCCAGTGCTGTTGGGCCTGACGTTGTTGCCATCGTTGTCGATGGCGGCGGGCAAGTGCGAGCGTCTGGTGGTCACTGGCAGCCCCGATGCACCGCCTTACCTGTGGCGTGACCCTCAGGACCCCAAGCACCTGATGGGTGCCAGCGCCGACCTGCTGCAGCAGGTGGCCGGGGAACTGGGGCTGAAGGTCGAGGTGCTGTATGCCGGCAAGCGCTCCGAGGCGCTGGACGAGGTACGCACCGGGCGCATGGACCTGCTCGCCGATGCACCGCTGACCCTCAATGAGCTGGAATCGCTGGACTACATCCACCCGGCGCTGGTGCAGAACGACTATCTGGTCTGGACCCGCAAGGATTCGACCCTCAGCTACACCCAGCCGGGAGACCTGGCAGGCCATCCGGGCGCCGTGTCGGAAAAGGCCCGACTGACTCAGCCCTTTGTCGCCATGGCCAAGGAGCATCTGCAACTCAAGCGCCTGCCGAATCTGACCCAGGTCTTCCAGACCTTGCTCCTGGGGGAGGTGGACTATGTGCTGGCGCCTCGCTACGCAGGCATGGCCATGGCCCAGACCCTGGGCATGACGGCGGATCTGGCGGCGTTTCCCCAGCCCATCGACAAACCGGGGCTGTTCCTTGCGCTGTCCCATAACTCCGCCTGCAATGACCCATGGTTGCGCGGACAGTTGGCCAAAAAGATGACAGAATTGCCCGCGTCCGGTCTGACGGAGACCTTGCTGCAGCGCAATCTGGAGCGCTGGAAGGCCCAGTTGCAGCAACCCGTCAGCAGCCCAAAACAGTAGGAATCTTGTGTGACTATTCGACCTCTTTTCGCCGCCATGGCTGTTCTCGCCCTGGCGGGTTGTGCAACCGATCCGGCGCCCATCGAGCAGATGCGCCTCACCGCGCAGACGCTGGAGCAGGCCAAGGCCGTGGGGGCTTCTGCCGAGGACATGCCCGAGTTGAAACTGGCCGAAGACAAGTTCTCCCGGGCGCAGGGCAACATGCAGGATGAGTCCTACAAGAAAGCGCGGATGCGCGCCGAACAGGCCGAACTGGATGCGCGCCTGGCCGAAGCCAAGGTCCTGACCCGCAAGAGCCAGGAACAGGTGAATGCACTCAATACCCGCATCACTCGCCTGCGCAAGCAACTGGGAGATGCCCAATGAATCTGTCTACCCGGATCATCGGCAGTGCAGTGCTCCTGGCATGCGCCGGTCTCTATGGCTGCGCTGGCCAGCACAGCGAAGAAGCCCTGCAGCAGGCCAGTAACGACTTCCAGAAGGTCAAGGAAGACTCCAACGTGCTGCGTATCGCGCCCAAGGACGTGATCCGTGCCGGGGAGTCCCTGGCACGTGCCGATCGCCTCTCCACCTATTGGGGCAGCGGTGGCGATGTGGAGCATTACGCCTACCTGAGTCGGCGCTACAGCGAAATCGCCCGTGAGCATACCGAACAGGCACTCAACAACGAGCGTGCGGCCAAGCTCGAGCTGGAGCGCCAGCGCCTGCAACTGGCCCTGCGTGAAGCCAAGTTGCTCAGCGTGCAGCAGCAGGGCAAATGGCTGGAAGAACAGATCATCAGCCTGGCCACCACCCAGACCGATCGCGGTCTGGTGATGACTCTGGGGGATGTGCTGTTCGATACCGGCGAAGCGGAACTGAAGAACTCGGCGAACCGCACTGTGCTCAAGGTGGTGCAGTTCCTCCAGTTGAACCCCAAGCGCGTGGTGCGCATCGAGGGTTACACCGACAACACCGGCGAGCGCCAGAGCAATCTGCAGTTGTCCAAGGACCGCGCCCAAGCCGTGGCGGATGTGCTGGTGGACCTGGGCATCGATGAAAAACGCATCCAGGTCGAAGGCTATGGCGACGACTATCCGGTGGAGGCCAATGCTTCTGAGCGGGGAAGGGCGCAGAACCGTCGGGTAGAGATCGTGTTCTCCGACGAAAAAGGCCAGTTGGGCGCTTCTCGCTGAAGCTGCGCCAGTGCCACGGAAAAACCCGACGCCTGGCCCGCGTCGGGTTTTTTTATGCCTGCCAAGAGGTTCACAAAAACCCTACAGTTATGCTTTTCACTGCCCCGTGTCCTCGACTATTGTAGAAACTGTCCCAGTACACTTCTAAACTGTGCCGGTATTGTTTCACACAAGAATAAAACGCCGTGAAATCGAGTGCTGCGCCATGACCAATCTCTTGCTCTATCAACGTATCGCTCAGCAACTGGCTGAGGATATTCGCCGTGGTGTCTACCAGCCGGGGGAGCGCGTACCGTCGGTACGCAAGATGAGCTCGCAACTCAATGTCAGCCACGCCACGGTACTCCAGGCCTATGCCAACCTCGAAGACCAGGGGCTGATTCGCGCGCGCCCGCAGTCGGGCTACTACGTGCACCAGACGCCGGCGCTGACCGCGCCCACGCCGGATATCGCCCGGGTCGAGCGCCCGGGGCTGGTGACCCGCAGCAGCATCATTCAGCAGGTGCTGGTGGAGTCCCGTCGCGAAGGTGTGTTTCCGTTGGGGGCCGCAGTGCCCAGCGTTGACTATCTGCCAGTGCGGGCACTGCACCAGCAGTTGGCCAAGGTCACCCGGTTTCACAGCCCCCGGGCATTCAGTTACATGTTCAGCCCGGGCTTCGAGCCACTGCGGCGTCAGGTGGCCATTCGCATGCGCGATGCCGGGGTGGTGGTCGACCCGTCGGAAGTGGTGATCACCCACGGCTGCGTCGATGCCCTGCAGATGTCATTGCGGGTACTGACCCGGCCCGGGGACCTGATTGCTGCGGAGTCGCCGACCTACTACGGCCTGCTGCAACTGGCGGACTTGCTGGGGCTCAAGGTCATCGAGATTCCCAGTGATCCGTCCACCGGCATGAGCCTGGAAGCCCTGCAACTGGCGGCCAACCAATGGTCGATCAAGGCCCTGGTGCTGACCACACGCCTGAGCAATCCCCTGGGCGGCACCATGCCTGAGGAGCGGCAGAAGCAGTTGCTGCGCCTGGCATCGGATTTCGATATCCAGGTGGTCGAGGATGATATCTATGGCGAGTTGATGTTCGAGGTGGGGCGTACCAAGGCCCTCAAGGCCTATGACCGCCTGGATCGGGTGATCTACTGTTCGAGCTTCTCCAAGACCCTGTCTCCCGGCGTGCGCATCGGCTGGATGATTGCCGGCAAGTACCAGCAGGAGATCCAGCGCCTGCAGACCTTCAGCACCCATTCTGCGTGCAGCGTCACCCAGATGGGGGTTGCGGCCTACCTGGAAAACGGCGGTTATGACCGGCATTTACGGTACATCCGCCAGGAATACCGGAAGAATCTCAGCGCCTTTCAGCTGGCGGTGCAGCAGTACTTCCCTGAGGGCACGCAGATCACCCGGCCCAACGGGGGCTTCATTCTCTGGGTCAGCCTGCCGGGGCGGGTCAACACCCAGGAGCTTCATGTGCGAGCCTTGCAGCAGGGCATCAGCATCGCCCCGGGGCTGATCTTCAGCAACACCGAGCAGTTCAACCACTGTGTGCGGCTCAACTGCGGTACGCCCTGGAATCGCGAGGCCGAGCGGGCCCTGATGACTTTGGGAATGCTTGCCAGCCAGTTGTGCCAGGAGGCGGCGGGCGGATTTTAATCAGTGTGGCCCTGTGCTTGTCATGGGGCCTGCAACAAGCGAGCATAGAGGACCTTTTGTCGATCTACCTGTCTTTCATGAAAGCCTTTCTACCTGCCCTCTGGTTAAGTGTCTGTCTGTTGGGAACCGCCTTCGTGGCTCCTGTCCAGGCGGCTTCCTCCCAGGACAAGCCGGCTGCCGGGGCGGCCCATGCCACTAAGGCGGCCCCTGCCAAGAAGGCTCCGGCCAACAAGGCCAAGCCTTCGGCCAGTGCCAGCAAGAGCAAGTCCGCGGCCAAGAAGGCGCCCGCCAAGCCCAAGTCCAAATGGGCCTATCAGGACATCAAGACGCCGTTACCCAGTGCCAAGGTGGACTTGAGCCTGCCGCCGGAAATGGTCAAGCACCTGCAGCCGGTGGGCAGTGTGCCGCTACCCAAGCGCGAGCCGCTGCTGCCGCAGATGTTTGGCGAGAAGCCCAAGGAAAGCAGCCCGTTCCAGCTCAACGGCCGCTTGCTCAGCAATGAAATGCAATTGCAGCTGCGCAACGAGGAACGTCGGGATATCGAAGGCGCGGCCCTGGATTTCGAGTTCAAGCAGTAAATTCTTCATCCTCTTCTGTGACGGGTTGGCTCGACACTTTGTCGGAGACTGATCAGTCACGCACGGTTGTGCGTCAAATCCGTTCTTTGAGTAATTTTAAACGGCTGTTTTAGCGGTTACTCTTGGCGGGCGTCATTCAACACTCTGCTTGTCGCAAGGAGCTTTTCCTCATGAACTGCCGTGAAGGTTGTGGCGCCTGCTGCATCGCCCCTTCCATCAGCACCCCGATTCCTGGAATGCCCCAGGGCAAGCCGGCGGGAGAACGTTGCCTGCATCTTTCTGTCGAACACCTGTGCGGGCTGTTCGGCCTGCCGGAGCGGCCGGCGGTGTGTGGGGCGTTCCTGGCGGATCCCGAGGTGTGTGGCGAAAGCCGCGAAGAAGCCATCCGCCTGATTGGCTGGTGGGAACAAGTGACCGCGGCATAGAGTGTTCTCAATGAACGGAACTTCAACAATAAGGAATAAGACAATGGGTTCGCTGCAACGAATGGCTGTGCTCTGTGGTTTAACCGTGCTCTTGTCGGCAACGGCCCACGCCGAAGACTGGCAAACCGCCAAGGATGAAGACGGCATCAAGGTCTCCTTGAGTGAAGTGGCCGGCTCCAAATACAAGGCCTACCGTGGTGTGACCACCATGAAGACCTCCATCGCCAAGCTCCGCGCGCTTCAGGAAGACGTGGCGGGCGCCTGTTCCTGGATCCATGAGTGCAAGACCCAGAAACTGCTCAAGCACGAGGGCGATCAAAGCTGGACCTACACCCAGTTCAACACCCCGTGGCCAGTCACTGCCCGTGATTCGGTATTGCACATCACTACCAGCGAAGCGGCCGACGGCAGCCTGACCCGCAAACTGGAGGGCGTGCCCACCTACATCCCTGAAGAGAAAGGCTTCGTGCGGGTGGCCCAGGTCGAGGGCTACTGGAAGTTCGTACCCAAAGGCGCCGACCAGGTGGAAGTGACTTACCAGGTGCACACCGAGCCGGGTGGTAGCGTGCCGTCCTGGCTGGCCAACAAGTTCGTGGTGGATGCGCCGTTCAACACCCTGAAGGCACTCAAGGCTCGCGCCGAAAAGCCTTGATCGGCTGAGTTTTGCCAGCATTACCAGGGCCGCCTTCGGGCGGCCTTGTCATTGATGTGTTCCGGCAGCGCGGTGGAACGATTGCCCGTTGCTCAGGGTCGAGATGTTGTCAGCCCACTCATGGGGCTATCGAGGAGGCACTGATGCAAAAGTGGCAAGTCACTTTCGTTGACGATCATGGTGTCCAGTCCGTCGAGCATTTCGACTGCGACCAGCAACCGACGATGGAACGCGCCGCCCAACTGGTGCGGGCCAAGTTGTTGCCAGTGAGTGCCGAACTGGACCTGAACGATCTGGACGGGCGCACCGAGGATCCCACCCTCAAGAGCCTGAAAGAGCAGAACAGCATTCAGATTCTCAGTATCACGCCGATCTAGAGAGGGTAGAGCGCGCTTCGCAGCAATTTCTGGCGACGTCCAGAGCAAGGCGCTAATCTGCAAACGAGATCAGCGAATTCTTCGCTAGGCTCTGATCTTGTCAGCTCCATGCTTGTTTCCTGACGACCCGCCCCGGGTCGTGATGCTGGTCCCTTTGGCCTGCGGTTCGGGAAACACGGAAAGTCTATCCATCGGTTTGAGGAGGACGTTTCATGAGCACAGCCGTTCAAGAAGACATCAGCAGCAGTGTGCTGCGCCGCATGAAAGAAGGCGGTTTCGACTTTTCACGATTCCATCCCATCGAGTTCTACGCCATTTTTCCGGATGAGGAGCGGGCACGCAGGGCGGCAGGACATTTTCGCGGTGAATCCTTGAATGCCCAGGTCAGCGTGCGTGACGACGGCGCCTGGTACCTGGAACTGAGCAAGGTGATGTACGCCACCTATGGCGGCATCGGGGATTTTGAACAGGACTTCGAGGCGGTGGTCGAGCCCCTGGGCGGCATCATTGAGGGCTGGGGAGTGAAACAGGAGATCCGTGGACGGCTGGTATAGCCTGCGCTAGATATACCGAGACAGACAATTGGCTGGCCCCTGGGCCGGCCAATTGTGTTTTCGGGGCCCGCACAAGATAAAAAAAAGCCACCCGAGAGGGTGGCTAAAAGGGAAGACCGGTCAGGAGAGGGAACCGGTCGGGAGAGCCCGGACCCGGTTGTCATCGGTGTCATCAAGGTTGCAGCAGCGACTTCATCAGGCTTGGCGAAGTGTTTGCTCGATGGACGCGATTATCCCCAGTGGCCAGCGGGCAGTGAAATCAACTCTGACTATGCTGGTGATAGCCAAGACCGATGCCAGCCATGGCCCGGGCAGGGGCGGTCCGCATGCATCGGTTATGCGGGCATCGGCCTTGGGCTGCAACGGACTGATTTTGGGGCGCTTGTGCCGAAGGCACAGGGCTGGCGAAGCCCGGGTGTGCAGGTGACAGGGAGTACGGCATGAACCACAGCGCTGTTGATGAAATGCATGGGGCCGACGGCCAGGTTCGCGAGCATTACCGCGAGTTCGCCCGTTGGTTGGCCAATACCCCCGACGAACTCCTGGCCCGCCGCCGTCGCGAGGCCGACCTGCTGTTCCACCGTGCCGGCATCACCTTCACCCTGTACGGCGATGAGCAGGGCACCGAGCGGCTGATTCCCTTCGACACCATTCCCCGCATCATCCCGGCCCGGGAATGGCGGATCATCGAACAAGGGTGCATCCAGCGGGTACGGGCGCTGAACCTGTTTCTGGCCGATCTCTACCACCAGCAACGAATCATCCGCGCCGCGATCATTCCCGCCGAGCAGGTCCTGGCCAATCAGCAGTACCAGCTGGCCATGCAGGGCCTGGACCTGCACGGTGATGTCTATGCCCATGTCTGCGGAGTTGATCTGGTACGCGACGGCGACGGCCGCTACTGCGTGCTCGAGGACAACCTGCGCACCCCCAGCGGCGTCAGCTACATGCTCGAAGACCGCAAGATGATGATGCGCCTGTTTCCCGAGCTGTTCGCCGCCCAGCGCATCGCCCCCATCGACCATTACCCGAACCTGTTGCTCGATACCCTGAAAAGCTCCAGCCCCCTGGACAATCCGACGGTGGTGGTACTGACCCCGGGGCGCTTCAACAGCGCATTTTTCGAGCATGCGTTCCTGGCGCGGGAGATGGGAGTGGAGCTGGTGGAAGGTGCCGACCTGTTCGTGCGTGACGACCGGGTGTTCATGCGCACCACCGCCGGCCCGCAGGCGGTGGATGTGATCTACCGTCGCCTCGACGATGCCTTCCTCGACCCCTTGGCGTTCAACCCCGATTCCCTGCTCGGCGTGCCCGGCCTGTTGGCAGCCTACCGCTCGGGCACTGTGGTACTGGCCAACGCCATCGGCACCGGGGTGGCCGATGACAAGTCGGTGTACCCCTATGTCACCGAGATGATCCGTTTCTACCTGGACGAAGAGCCGATTCTGCAGAACGTGCCGACCTGGCAGTGCCGCCGGCCCGCCGAGCTGTCCCATGTGCTGGCCAACCTGGCGCAACTGGTGGTCAAGGAAACCCAGGGTTCCGGCGGCTACGGCATGCTGGTGGGGCCGGCGGCCACGGCGGCGCAGATCGAGGAGTTCCGCGTACGGATCAAGGCCCGGCCCGAGGCGTACATCGCCCAACCGACCCTGGCGCTGTCCACCTGCCCGACCTTTGTCGAAAGCGGCATCGCCCCGCGGCATATCGATCTGCGGCCCTTTGTCCTTTCTGGTGGTGAAACCCGTGTGGTGCCCGGTGGTCTTACCCGTGTGGCCCTGCGTGAAGGTTCGTTGGTGGTGAATTCCTCACAGGGCGGCGGGACCAAGGACACTTGGGTGGTCGAGGATTAAGGAAGCCTGCCATGTTGAGTCGAACCGCGTCGGACCTGTACTGGATGTCACGCTACCTGGAGCGCGCGGAAAACCTGGCGCGGATGCTCGATGTCAGCTATTCCCTGTCGCTGATGCCCCAGGACGGGCGCGGCGATGGCCTGCACGAGCTGGCCATGCCACTGCTGATCACCGGCACCCTGGAGGATTACCACGCCCGCCACCAGGCCTTGCACGCCGAGCAGCTATTGCAGTTCTTCGCCCTGGACCCGGCCAACCCCGCCAGTATCTACAGTTGCCTGGGATCGGCCCGGGCCTGTGCCCATGCCGTGCGCGGGCGGATCACCGCCGACATGTGGGAAAACGTCAATGCCACCTGGCTGGACATCCACCAGATCGCCAGCCAGGGCCTCAGTGCCTATGGCATGAACCGCTTCTGCGAATGGATCAAGGAGCGCTCCCATCTGTTTCGTGGCGCCTCCTACGGCACCATCATGCGCAACGACGCCTTTCGCTTTATCCGCCTGGGAACCTTCATCGAGCGCGCCGACAACACCCTGCGCCTGCTGGACGCACGCTACGAGATGGCCGGCGACCAGGCCGATGCGGTGTGCGACGGCACCGCCCATGCCTATTACCAGTGGAGTGCGTTGCTGCGGGCCTTGTCTTCCTTCGAGGCCTACACCGAGGTCTATCGCGAGGCGCCCGGTGCCCGGCATGTGGCCGAGCTGCTGTTGTTGCGCGCCGACGTGCCGCGCTCGCTGCGGGCCTGTACCGAGGAGATCGACCAGATCCTCGCCAGCCTGCCCGGCGACAACGGGCGCCCGGCCCAGCGTCTGGCTGCGCAGATGGATGCACGCCTGCGCTACATCGGTATCGATCAGATTCTCGACGAAGGCCTGCACGCCTGGCTGACCGACTTCATCCCCCTGGTGCGCCAGTTGGGCAACGCGATTCACCGCTCTTATCTGGAGGCGGCATGAGACTGTCCGTGAGCCATGAAACCACCTATCGCTACGCCGATCCGGTAGGCGCCAGCATCCAGTACCTGCGCCTGACACCCCACGACAGCGAGCGCCAGCAAGTGCTCTGCTGGCAGCTGGATCTGCCACGACCGGTGCGTGCGCAGCGGGACCCCTTCGGCAACATCCTGCACGTACTGACCCTGGACGAGCCCCACGAAGCAGTGATCATCGGCGCCCGTGGCCAAGTGGATATCGATGAGCTGCGCGAGGCCGAGCATGAATGCCAGTCGCCCTTGCCGTTCCTGCGTTTCACCAGCCTGACCGAGGCGGATGCGCAACTGCGCGAGTTCGCCGGCCGGCAATGCGCAAGGCGGCGTGATCGTACAGGGTTGATCGACCTGATGCATGGGCTGCACCAGCTCATGGCCTACACGCCTGGGGCAACGGGCGTGACCACCAGCGCGGCGCAGGCTTTCGCCGGGCGCGCCGGGGTCTGCCAGGACCACACCCACGCCTTCCTTGCCTGTGCCCGTAGCCTGGGCGTTCCGTCACGTTTTGTTTCCGGTTATCTGTACCGCGAGGACAGCGGGCAATTACTTGGCCACGCCTGGGCCGAAGCCTGGCTGGAAGGCGCCTGGTACAGCTTCGATGTGACCCACCAACTGGCGCGGCCCGAGCGCCACCTCAAGCTGGCGGTGGGCCTGGACTACCTGGATGCCTGCCCGGTGCGCGGCATGCGCCGGGGCGCCGCCGGTGAGCAGATGCACGCCAGGGTGCTCCAGCAGTAACACGCGTTTTCGCTAGGCGCCGGCTGCCGGCGAAGGCGCCAGAGGTGGCAAAGGCGATGTCGCAAGGCTCAGGGAACCTGCTTGCGCCCCGCCATGTGCCTGAGATACCCCAGCAGCAGGTCCAGCTCCTGATCCGGCAGCACGTTGTTGTTGAACCCGGGCATCTTCGCCTGGGGCCAGCGCCTCATGCTTTGCGGATCGCGGATATAGCGCTTGAGGAAATCGCCGCTGAAATACTCGGTGGGGCTGTAGGGGATATTCAGGTCCGGACCGAACTGTGAATCGCCGGTACCGTTGAGCCGGTGGCAGGCCAGGCAGTTTTTCTGGAACAGGGCAAAGCCCTGGTTGATCGGATCAGTGGCCGCCAACTGCGGATCCGGAAGCAGGGCCGGGAAGCGCTGCGCCACTGGCTCCAGGCGCTGGATGCGCGCCACCTGGAACGGCCATTGCTCCGGGCTGATATGCCCGGCGGCAGGGTCGGTCCACACCAGATAGAAAGGCCCGGCGCTGGGTTTGTCGGCAGCCAGCGCAGGCCAGGGCCGGCTCGGGTCCTCCACGGCCAGCCAGGCCTGGGCGCCCTGGCGTTCAAGCAGCGGCGCGGCGCTGAGCTCCGCGGCAAAGCCGTCCAGGGCCACGGCTTGAAGATGGTCTTCGGCCTTCAGGCCCTTGAGCAGGGTCGCCATGGGCACGGCGCGGTACTGCATGTCGCGCTTGTAGGACACATCGTCCTTGATGGTAATGGTCTGGGCCTGGGGGTGCCTTAGCAGTTCCTCGGTCTGCCAGGTGTGGCTGGCGGAGCCCAGGTCGATCAGCAGTTGCGCGGCGTGCAGCGGGCTGCTCAGCAGCAGGGCAGCGCCAAGGAGGAATACTTTCAATTGATGGCCGTCGGGTCGTCGTCAGTGGGTTCGTCGCCGGGAAGCACGTCGTCCGGTCGCGACACATGGTCGAACAGGGCGTCCCGGAGCTCTTCGTAGTTGCCGCCGTTCACGATACCGAAATAGCCGTGCTTGACCAGCGTGTCTTCGGCTTCAAGGGCGTGCTGGTTGGTGTCGCTGTAGATCACCACGGTGGCGTTGGGGTCCAGCACCACTTTGCGCAACTGGTAGGCCAGGCCCTCGGCGCTGATGCCGGTGCCGTCCTCCAGTTCGAGATTGACCTGCAGCGAGTTGTGCACATTGCCGGCGGCAAAGTCGCTCTCGTTGCGCAGATCGAGGATCAACGCCCCATCATTGATTTCGTCCACCGCGCGGTTGACGTCGATGATTCCGGCGTGAGCGTGAAAGGCGCTCAGGAGTGTGGCGAGTGCAATCCAATGGCGCATGAGTCTTCCCCTTGGTGTTCCTCAGGAAGACTGGCACACAAGTCCGTGCCCCGGTAGGAACCGGGGACAATTTTCCGTCTTGTTGATCGAGCAGCCACAGATCAGCCGATCACTTTGGTGAGATTCGGCAAGATCAACAGCAGTGTGGTTGCGAAAAGAATGAGCCCCGCCTGACGTACTTTCGAATGCTTGAACATGGCTGAATGCCTTTTGTTGTTATTCCTGAGCGTCAATGCATGCCGGTGGGTGAACTCCATTACGAGTCACTATGAACCGGCTATGTGTCCTTTTTCTTACTTGCCCCAGTGCAGAATCCGTCTGGAACTTCCTACAGTTTCTACCTTAGGGGCCTTGAATCCTCTGGCTTAGATCCAATTCGTATGAATTTATATTTCTGATTTATTAAAAGGCTATATATCGGCCCGGGCGTGCCTTGGCCGCCCTCTGGCTAGACAGCTCGCGACCCTTCATCGGCAGAGCCCTTAGCTGCCTACCGTTCGTCTGAGCGTCGGCGTCAAGGCGGCTGAGCGCATCGGTCATTGAATCCGACGCTGCCGCGCCTAAGGTGGGAGCTCGACATTTTCCCCTGCACAGCGGTTCGAGGACGTCATGACCCAAGCTTTGATATTCGATGCGTTACGCACGCCCCGCGGCAAAGGCAAGGCCGATGGCGCCTTGCACAGCGTGAAACCGGTGAACCTGGCCGCGGGCCTGTTGCGCGCCCTGCAGCAGCGCTGCGAGCTGGACACCAGCCAGGTGGACGACGTGGTCCTGGGCTGTGTGACGCCCATCGGTGATCAGGGCGCCGATATCGCCAAGACCGCGGTCCAGGCTGCGGATTGGGATGTAAGCGTGGCCGGGGTGCAGATCAATCGCTTCTGCGCTTCCGGGTTGGAAGCGGTCAACCTGGGGGCGATGAAGGTGCGTTCCGGGTTCGAGGAACTGGTGGTGGTTGGCGGCGTCGAGTCCATGTCGCGGGTGCCCATGGGCAGCGACGGCGGGGCCTGGGTGCTGGACCCGGAGACCAACCTGCACAGCCATTTCACCCCCCAGGGGATTGGCGCCGACCTGATCGCGACCCTGGAAGGCTTCTCCCGGGAGGACGTCGACCGCTTCGCCCTGCACTCCCAGCAGAAGGCCGCCCGCGCCCGGGCTGGCGGGGCCTTTGCCAAATCCCTGGTGCCGGTGCAGGACCAGAACGGCATCGTGCTGCTGGACCATGACGAGTTCATTCGCGCCGATTCGACCCTGGAGGGCCTGGGCAAGCTCAAGCCGAGTTTCGAGATGATGGGGCAGATGGGCTTCGATGCCACGGCGCTACGGGTCTACAGCCATGTGGAGCGGATCGACCATGTGCACACCCCCGGCAACAGCTCGGGCATCGTCGACGGCGCGGCGCTGATGCTGATCGGCTCCGAAGCCAAGGGCCGCGAGCTGGGGCTCAAGCCCCGGGCGCGGATCGTGGCCACGGCGGTCACCAGCACCGACCCCACCATCATGCTCACCGGCCCGGCGCCGGCCACCCGCAAGGCCCTGGCCAAGGCCGGGCTGCGGGTCGAGGACATCGACCTGTTCGAAGTCAATGAAGCCTTCGCCTCGGTGGTGCTCAAGTTCATCAAGGACATGGCCATCGACCCGGCCAAGGTCAATGTCAACGGCGGCTCCATCGCCATGGGCCACCCGCTGGGGGCCACCGGCTGCGCGATCCTCGGCACCTTGCTCGATGAGCTGGAAACCCGGCGCCAGCGCTATGGCCTGGCGACCCTCTGTGTCGGCGGCGGCATGGGTATCGCCACCATCATCGAACGCCTCTGAGCCCCGACTTCAAGGAATCCCTTTCATGACCGATGCCATCCGTTACGAAAAAGGCCAGGACCAGATCGTCGTCCTGACCATCGATATGCCGGGCCAGAGCGCCAACACCATGAATGCCCTGTACCGCGACGCCATGGCCGGTGCCGTAGCGCGCTTGCAGGCCGAGCAGGAATCGATTGCCGGGGTGATCATCACCTCGGCGAAAAAGACCTTCTTCGCCGGCGGTGACCTCAATGAGCTGATCAAGGTCGGCAGGCCCGAGGCCAAGGCTTTCTACGACATGGTGCTGGCCCTCAAGGGCCAGCTGCGAGCCCTGGAAACCCTGGGCAAGCCGGTGGTCGCTGCAATCAATGGCGCGGCCCTGGGCGGCGGCTGGGAAATCTGCCTGGCCTGCCATCATCGCGTTGCCCTGGACGATAAATCGGTACAGGTCGGCCTGCCGGAAGTCACCCTGGGCCTGTTGCCCGGCGGCGGCGGGGTAGTGCGCATGGTGCGCATGCTGGGCCTGGAAAAGGCTCTGCCCTATCTGCTGGAAGGCAAGAAAGTGCGCCCGCAGCAGGCGTTGCAAGCAGGCCTGATCGATGCCCTGGCGACGGACCGCGACGACCTGCTGGCCAAGGCTCGGGCCTGGATCCTCGCCAACCCGGGCGCGCAGCAGCCCTGGGATGTGCGCGGCTACCAGATCCCTGGTGGCACGCCGTCGAACCCGAAGGTTGCGCAGATGCTGGCCATCGCCCCATCGATTCTGCGGACCAAGACCCAGGGTTGCTTCCCCGCGCCGGAAAAGATCCTCTGCGCTGCCGTCGAAGGCGCCCAGGTGGATTTCGACACCGCGCAACTGATCGAGACCCGTTACTTCACCGAGCTGACCACAGGCCAGGTGGCGAAGAACATGATCGGCACCTTCTGGTTCCAGCTCAACCAGATCAATGCCGGCAGCTCACGGCCACAGGGCATGTCGCCGCAGGTCACGAAAAAGCTCGGGGTGCTTGGCGCCGGCATGATGGGCGCGGGCATTGCCTATGTCAGTGCGGTGGCGGGTATCGAGGTGGTGCTCAAGGACATCAGCCCCGAGGCGGCCGAGAAGGGCAAGGCCCACTCGGCGGCGCTGCTGGAGAAAAAGGTGGCTCGCGGGCAGTTGAGCCGCGAGCAGCGGGACGCCACCCTGGCGCGGATCCGCACCACCGCCGAGGATGCCGACCTGGCCGGTTGCGACCTGATCATCGAGGCGGTGTTCGAGGATCGCGAGCTCAAGGCCAAGGTCTCCCGGGCTGCGCAGCAGGTGGTCGGCGGTGACGCGGTGATCGCCTCCAACACTTCGACCCTGCCCATCACGGGCCTGGCTACGGCGGTGCCGAACCCGGACAAGTTCATCGGCCTGCATTTCTTCAGCCCGGTGGAAAAGATGCCCCTGGTGGAAATCATCAAGGGGGCGAAAACCAGCGATGAAACCCTGGCCCGCGGCTTCGACTTTGTCTTGCAGATCAAGAAGACCCCGATCGTGGTCAATGACAGCCGTGGCTTCTTCACCTCCCGGGTGTTCGGCACTTTCACCAACGAAGGCATCGCCATGCTCGGCGAGGGCATCGCGGCGCCGATGATCGAGACCGAAGCGCGCAAGGCCGGGATGCCGGTGGGGCCGCTGGCAATTTCCGACGAGGTTTCCCTGAGCCTGATGAGCCATATCCGCCAGCAGACCGCCAAGGACCTGCAGGCCGAGGGCAAGCCGGCCATCGAACATCCGGCATTTGCCGTGATCGACCTGCTGCTCAACGAATACAAGCGCCCGGGCAAGGCGGCCGGTGGCGGTTTCTACGATTATCCGGCCGGTGCCCAGAAGCATTTGTGGCCGCAGTTGCGCACGCGCTTCTACAAGGCCGACGGGCAGATCTCGCCCCAGGATGTGCGGGATCGCCTGCTGTTCGTCCAGGCCATCGAGACCGTGCGTTGTGTGGAGGAGGGAGTGTTGCACTCCACGGCGGACGCCAACATCGGCTCGATCTTCGGCATCGGCTTTGCCGCCTGGAGCGGGGGCGCCCTGCAGTTCATCAATCAGTACGGGGTGCAGGATTTCGTCGCCCGTGCGCAGTACCTGGCCGAGCAATATGGCGAACGTTTCCGGCCGCCGACGCTGCTTCTGGAAAAGGCTCGCCTGGGCCAGTTGTTCTGACGCCGACAGGCGCTCAATGAGCTGATCCGGGGCTTGCCTTGCCGTGGTATTTCAAGGCAGGCTCTGGACTGTTCATTATTGCCATCGCCTTGTCAGGAATTTTTTATGTCGCTACGCATCTGCATTCTTGAAACCGATATCCTGCGTCCCGAACTGGTCGATCAATATCAGGGTTACGGGCAGATGTTCCAGCGCCTGTTTTCCCAGCAGCCCATCGCTGCCCAATTCAGCGTCTACAACGTGGTCCAGGGGGAGTACCCCAGCGATGACCTGGAATTCGACGCCTATCTGGTGACAGGCAGCAAGGCCGATTCGTTCGGCACCGATCCCTGGATCCAGACCCTCAAGACCTACCTGCTGGGGCGCTACGAGCGTGGCGACAAGCTGTTGGGCATCTGCTTCGGCCATCAGTTGCTGGCATTGCTGCTGGGGGGCAAGAGCGAGCGCGCGAGCCAGGGCTGGGGTGTCGGTACCCACAGCTACAAGCTGGCGGCCAAGGCGCCGTGGATGAGCCCGGTGGTGGAGGAGCTGACGCTACTGATCAGCCATCAGGACCAGGTTACTGCCTTGCCGGAGAACGCCACGGTGATCGCCTCCAGCGATTTCTGCCCGTTCGCGGCCTACCATATCAATGATCAGGTGCTGTGCTTCCAGGGCCACCCCGAGTTCATCCACGACTATTCCCGCGCCTTGCTGGACCTGCGCCAGGAGTTTCTCGGCGAGCAGATCTACCAGAAGGGCGTGGCCAGCCTTGAGCACGACCATCACGGCACCACTGTGGCGGAGTGGATGATGCGTTTCGTCGCTCACAAGCCCGAGGCTGCCTGAACCCGGCCATGGCCCTGCCGCAAGGCGCAGGGCCGTCGCTCCCTCAGAGCCAGCCGGAACGCTTGAAGCTGGCCCAGAGGCCGACACAACCCACGCTGATAAAACCCAGGACGCCAAAGTAGCCGTAGTGCCAACTCAGCTCCGGCATGTTCTGGAAGTTCATCCCGTAGATTCCCGCCACCGCCGTCGGAAACGCCAGGATCGCGGCCCAGGCGGCGAACTTGCGTTGCACGATGCTTTGCCGTGAAGCCTCCAGCAGTACGCCGATCTCGATGGTCTGGCTGGCGATATCGCGCAGGGTCGAGAGGTCTTCCATCTGCCGGGTGACGTGAATCTGCACATCCCGGAAGTACGGCCGCATGTTCTTGTCGATAAAGGGAAAACTGAGCTTCTGCAGCTCTTCGCTGATCTCCACCATGGGCGCTACATGCCGGCGCAGGCGCAGCACGTCGCGGCGCAGGCCGTGCAGGTGCTGGATGTCCCGTTCGTTCAGCGAGTCGCAGAGGACGTTGCGCTCCAGCTCGTCGATTTCCGCGTGGATGGCTTCGCTGACCGGCTGGTAGTTCTCGGTAACGAAGTCCAGCAGGGCATAGAGCACGAAGTCTTCACCGTGCTCCAGCAGCAGCGGGCGCGCCTCGCAGCGCTGGCGCACGTAGCCATAGGAGGCCGAGTGGCCGTTGCGCGCGGTGATGATGTAGCCGTTGCCGGCAAAGATGTGGGTTTCGATGAACTCCAGCTTGCCCTGCTCGCGCACCGGCGAATAGGTGACGATGAACAGCGCGTCGCCGAAGGTTTCCAGCTTCGGCCGGCTGTGCTTTTCCAGGGCATCCTCGATGGCCAGTTCATGCAGGTTGAACTGGCGCTGCAGGTTGGCCAGCTCGTGGGCGTTGGGTTCCTCCAGGCCGATCCAGACGAAGTGGCCGGGCTTGGCGGCCCAGGCGGCCCCTTCGTCGAGGCTGATATCCGTGACTTTCTTTCCGCCGCTGTAGACGGCGGCAGCAACAACTCTACCCATGGTTCCGGTTCACTTCTTCTTATCAAGGGGGCGGTGACAGATAAGGTGCAGCTTAGCCTGCAATGCTCCATCAGAGTCACTGGCCGCGAGGGAGTTCGCGGACAAATAAAAGCCCGCGCAAGGCGGGCTTTTTGTGGCGTCGGGGTTCAGGCGGCCTGCAGTTGGCGGTCCATGCTGGCGATGCATTCGCGCATCTGTTCGCGGCACTGGGCGATCAGCAGGGGCATGTCGTCCAGGGTCAGCCCGGCCGTGGGGATGGCGGGCAGCGAGCGGATCAGGATTTTGCCGCTGTTCCAGCGATCCAGGCGCATGTGCTTGATGTAGCTGCTGACGCACACCGGGACTATGGGCACGCCTGCGGCGATGGCCATCTGGAATGCACCTTTCTTGAAGGGCAGCAGCTCTTCCCCGAGGTTGCGGGTGCCTTCCGGGAAGACCCAGATCGAGGTGTCCTCGTGCTGCAAGGTGTGGGTGGTGGTGAGCATCGAGCGCCGGGCCTTGTGCGGGTTGCCACGGTCGATCAGCACGTTGCCTGCCAGCCAGAACAGCTGGCCGAACAGCGGCACCCATTTCAGGCTCTTCTTGCCGATGCACACGGTCCTTCGCGGCACCACGTTGCCGAATACGAACAGGTCGTAGTTGGACTGGTGGTTGGCGATGATCACGCAGCCCTGGGGTTTGTCCATCAGCGGGCCGATCTCGGCCTTGACCCGCAGGCGCAGGATGCACATCGCCGGCCAGGCGTAGAGGCGGGCGCACAGTCGGCTGTTGTCCGGGTTGAATGGGCGGCACAGGCCGAGCAGCAGGCCCAGGCTGCCTGCCAGGATAAAGTGCAAGCCCATCAACGACATACGAAGCAGATACAGCATCTAAACGGCCCACCCGGGGACAAAAGGTGGCGCAGTGTACGGATGTGCACTGTTTTCGGCAATTGCCGTTCTCAGCCGGGAGATGGGCGATGTTTAAGTACATGTTTCCAGCAATGGCTGGCGATGGTGATCTAGAGCGGTCGCGGCTTGTTGGCAAGGCATGCAGTAAAAAGCCCGGCGCGAAGGCCGGGCTGGTTCAGGTAGCAAATCCGCGGGTTTCAGCCCAGGTGCTCCTGGTCCTGGATGATCGCGTTGTCCAGGGCATCCAGCAGTGCCTTGCGCACCTTCAGCTTGGTGTTCTTGTGCGCCACCATGTTGATCTTCTTCAACTGGCGTGCAGCGGCCAGGGCGGCGCCTTGCAGTTCATCGGGCGCTACCACCTTGTCGAGGAAGCCGGCATCTACCGCGCTTTGCGGGTCGAACATCTCGCCATTGATTACCGAACGATGCAAAGCCGAGCGACGCAGGCGGTCACGGGCCAGCTCGATACCCGCGTGGTGCATGGTCATGCCGATCTGCACTTCATTGAGGCCGATGCTGAAGGGGCCTTCGACACCGATGCGATAGTCCGCCGACAGCAGCAGGAACGCGCCCTTGGCCACCGCGTGCCCCGGGCAAGCGACGATCACCGGGTAGGGGTGGGAAAGCAGGCGGCGGGCCAGGGTCGAACCCAGGGTTACCAGAGCCACGGCCTCCTTGGGGCCGGCTGTCATGACCTTGAGGTCGTAGCCGCCGGAGAGAATCCCCGGCTGGCCGGTGATGATCACCACCGCGCGATCGGCGGTAGCCTGATCCAGCGCCGCATTAAAGGCGGCAATCACGTCCGGGGAGATGGCATTGACCTTGCCATTGCTCAAGGTCAGGGTCGCGATACCGTCTTCGAGATGGTAGGAAATCAACTCACTCATGACGCAATTCCTTGTATTGAAGTGCTGCAGAAGTTACCCACCACGGTAGCTGCGGTAAAGCGCCATGACTGACTGGTGAGTCAGCCCCGAGGCCGCTAAGGGCCCTGCATCACACAGCGGGTAACGCATGGTTTCTTCTATAGGGTTGTGGGCAAGGCTGAAGAATGGCCGGTTTGCCTTATTGCATGGGGGGCTGCATTGCCCTTGGCCGGGGATCGAGCTTAAGCGCATGAAAATTCTGAAAAAAAAGTTTGCCATCTGAAAAGCGATCGACTACATTAGCGCGCCTCGACAGACTGAATCGGTTTGAAGAGATACGGTGAAGTGTCCGAGTGGCTTAAGGAGCACGCCTGGAAAGTGTGTATACAGGAAACTGTATCGAGAGTTCGAATCTCTCCTTCACCGCCAAATTTGAAACGACTAAACCCCTGAAAACGTTAAAGTTTTCAGGGGTTTTGTGTTTTCAGGGGGGCAAAAAAGGCCCATATGGGAACAACCATGGGAACACAGGCTGCCGGGGTGTCTGCGTTCTGACCCCGATTTATGGGGTTTCGTTACCACCTGGTGGCTGCAAGCCCAGGGCGTGCTGCAGCATTCCGATGACGTCGGGGCCGTCCTCGTTGATCCACATGCCATAGTGCTGTCGGATCATGTTCGCGCTGGTGTGGCCCATCTGCTCCGCAATCCAGTCGATCGATGCCACGCCGGTAGTCAACAACTGGCTGGCATACGTGTGACGGCACTGGCCAGGGCCGCGATATCTAACGCCGGCCGCTTTCAAGTGCGCTTTGAAGAACCTGTCCCTCACGACAAAGTCGCTGACGTGCGGCAGGCCGCTCTTGGTGTTCAGGAACACAAAGTGCAGTTTGTGCTTGCGGACTGTCTTGTTGTCCCGCTCTACAACATCGACGGTGTCCACGGTCTTGAGTTGGTTGATGGTGTCAAGCTTGCGCAGGGCATCCCACGCGGGCTCCAGCAAGCGCACCTTGCGCGTCGAGCGCCGGGTTTTCGTCACGCGGTAGGCTCCGCGCACCTTTGACCGACGGAAAGTCACTGTCCCCTGTTTCAGATCGACGTCCTCCCAGGCCAGCGCGATGGTCTCTGATACACGCGGGCCTGCCCAAATCATGAATTGCACCATCAGCAGTTCCTGGGTGCGGTTGGTGGGTGTCTCCAGGATCTGCTTGATTTCCGCCCTGGTGAACGGGTCGGGCGCTTCTGGATCGGGAAGGCGCACAAATAGCCCCTCTGTGGGGTCATGCGCGACCTTCTTCCGTGTGCGATAGAGCCTGAACACCTGGCGCACATTGCTGATGATGTCGCGGATGGTTTTGTTCTTCAGTCGCTTCGACAGCGGCCCCTGAATCCACTCTTGCAGGTCCAGGTGGTCAATCTGATCGATCTGAATGTCACCCCAACGCGGCCGCACGTGAACCTCAGCCTTGTTCTTGTACCCACGGAAAGAGGTCGCTGCCACGCTGTTGCTCTTGATCGTCAGCCACAGGTCCAGGTAATGCCCGAAGCTGTTCTCGACGAGCTTGGTCGACTCGGGAAAATGCCGGCGGTAATCGAAGGTACCAGCTTGTATCTCGTACTCGATTACCGTGACCAGGCGCTTTGCGTGCTCCCGGTTAGCCGGTGTGTTTCCGCCGGGCACCAGCTCCCGGCACAGCTCGCCATTGAAACGAAAATAGACCCGTACTGAGTTGCCACGGGCCTCTACGCCATCAGCCATATGCGTCCCCACGCGATGTATTGAAAGATCCAGCATGCTGAAAGAAAAAAGGCCCGTTGTCGGGCCTTTGTGTTCTGGGTTTAGTGTTGCCGATCACTGCTGGCGAAGTAACCAGAACAGGCCGGCACTTTTTCTAGGTGCGGGAGCAACCCCGGAATGAGCTTCCTCGGCCCGTCGCCGTGCATTGAGGATCTGACGTGCTTTGCTGCACTTCTGGTGGTTGCCGTGGGCACGGGATTTTCCGCACTGGTCGCAGATGCCGGTCAGGTCTAAGTTCCAAGGGAAGGATTTGTTGTTGCTCATGGAGTCCCCCATCACATCCGAAACGATTGATGGTTCAGTTGCGGTTGTAACTGCTGGGCAGCATCGATGTCGCCGGCTGACTGGATATCGCAAACGAAATAGAGTCTTTTGCGGTTCCTATCGGTGAGGTCCGCCGTGAGTTGTCGGGCGGAGGTACCGCACTGCTGATAGGAGTCAGGCCCAATCCAGCGTTGAACCGGGACCACCTGACAATCTGTGCGAGCGGCACTGGTGCACAGGTACAGCAAAAGGAATACGTTCATAGGGCCTCCTGCTGCGCAACGCTCAGCGCGATCGCTACGGGCTGAACCCAGACCGGCATGCTGTTGAGCATGAACGTCTCGCCGGCCTCGGCCAGGAGGAGCGTGGTGCCCATTACCTGGGCGATCGCTTCGGCCGCTGCTGGTGGAACTGCGTTGCCGATCCGTTCCCGCCAGGCCTGGTCGCTCAGGCCGTCCAGCTCAAGCCATTCCTCTGGCTCGACCAGACTCTGCAGAGCGGCCAGCTCCAGGGTGGTGAAGGGGCGGTGCCAGGTGCCGTCGAGGCTTTCGATTACACAGGTGAGCTTTTCATTGGGCTCCGGCATGCGAGGGTCTGCGACGGACCAACGGCCGTTGTCCTGGCGGGCACTCGCCGAAACAGCTCCGGCCTGGCCGCTCCAGTCGACAACTCCGTAATGGCCACCGGTGAGATAGGCGTCGCCCTTGTCGCGCTTCATTCCCGGGCGAGGGTCAGCGATCGACAGTGCCCCGCTGGCCACCTGTTGCGAACCAGTAACAGTTCCAGCCGTCTTGTCCCAAGGGCAGACCCCAAGCTTTCTGGTGCTCGCGCCGGCGTGCCAGTTGATGTAGCGAGGATCTTGCACGGCGAAAGCGCTCTGGCCGGTGGTGCTGCCAGCGATTACTGTGCTGCTGGGGCGCTCCCACGGTGTTACCAGGTACTTGCCAAAGCTACCTTCGGGCTGACGCGGGTCAGCAACGCTGAACGTCCCTTGCCCTGGTGACTTGACTCCAATCACCGCACCGCTGGTTTCATCCCAGCGCCGCACGCCGTACTGCTGGTATTGCAGCGCGCCGTCCCTGGCCCGTGGATCTGCCTCGGAGAACGCGCCATTGGTTGGCCGGCTCCGGCCGGCGACAACGCCCATTGAGTCGTCCCACTTGTTCACGCCGAGATACCCGCCGTAAGCCTCGGGCACTATCACGAAGTCGCGCAGATACCCGTCCTCGATGGCTAGGTCATTCAGGCTGCGCCAGTCCTTGCCGGCCTGAACCAGTGCCAGGCGCACCCAGGTTTTCCAGTGCAGCGATGGCACCCGGTGCATCGGGCCCGCGGCCTTGATATCGCCGGCCATCGGCATGCGGCCGAGGATCGATCCCACTGACTTAAGCGTCTTTTTCTCAGGCTCGTACAGGAAGGGCGGCACCTTCTCGATGTGGCGGGCCACTAGCAGGAACCGCTTGCGGCTCTGGGCCAGACCGCCAATGACGCCGCAGTCGTGTGTGGTTTCAGCCGAGGCATAGCCGTAGTGGCTCAGTAGCTTGTTGATCTGGTCCAGCAGGTGCCGGCCGCGGGTGGCGAGCCGTGGCACGTTTTCGAAGACGATCAGCGGCACCGGATCATCTGGCCAGGCTTCGCCCATAAGCCAGATGCAGCGCAGCGTCAGCTCGTTCAGGGCCTGGTATTTGGGGGTGAGGCTCATTTTTTCGGACAGCAGGCCCGAGGCGCCTTTGCAGGGACTGGAAATGAAGATCGCGTCGGGGCGCTGGTTACCGGCGGCGCGCCGAATGTCCTCCGCCGTTGCCTCGCGCCACCCTTGTGGTGGCTCTTTCCCGTGGAAGCGAACGTATTGATCGCGGGTGAACAGATCCAGCTGGGTGCCTGGGACGCCGGCGAGGCGTTCGAAGTCGCGCAGGCCCACCGGGTCAACGTCGACGCCCCCGATGCATCGCCAGGTGCCCAGCATGTTGCCGACTACGGATCTGGCTTGGTTGAAACCCTTGGCGCCGCCGCCAAGGCCGCAGCAGAAGTGAAAGTGCTTGAAGATGCGATTAATCATGCTGCACCTCCTTCAGCTCGACGCTGTAGAAGTTGATGGACGCAACTTCTGCCGCTACGCAGCGGATGCCACACCAGCCAAAAGGACTGTCGTCGGTACCGCCCCAGCCGTCTGCCTCATGAACATCAGCCGACCAGATCAGGCCAGGATGCGGGTCACCATCTGGGGACTCGTAATCAGTGCTGAAGTCGGTTCCACCCCCTTGGCTCATGTCGCTGATGATCCAGCTGCCGAAAAGGCGCACGGCTGCACGTACGGGGTTCCCGTCTTCGGATTCGACGTAGCTCCCTAAACAGCTCCAGAAGTTGCAGATCTCGGTAGCCCGCTCGGGTGTCAGCTTGTTGAGGTCAACTTCGAGCAGGACGTTATTGCCCCCGAAAGTTTCCTCCACACGGTAAAGCGCGGTGTTGCTGGCTTGGGGCACGGTGGCCGCAGGTTGGATGGTTTGCATGGTGCTTCTCCTTTTGGGGCGATGGGGAGTTGCAGCTCCCCGTTAAACGCCCGTTTTCCAGTTCAGCGCGCGAAACGCCGAGGCTTGTTCTGCTTGGCTGCGGCCTGTTCGGCCATGAATGCTGCCCACTCCGCTGTTTTGCGCTGTTGGCGGGTCTTGCTGCAGCGTTGGTGGGTGCGGGTGGATCTGGCCTTGCCGCAGATGTCACAGCGGCTCGGCAGGTCCAGGCGATGACTTGCCATCGCCGGGCGGGAGCGTTCGGCCATGTTCAGCGCTCTCCGCACAGCATGCGGGTCAGCTCGTTGGGCTGGCCGTCCGGAGTCAGCTTGGTCAGCGGCAGGGTGGTGCGGTGGCCGTTGCCGATACGAACCACTGCGAGCGGGCCATTGATCTCTACGATCACGCCATTGCGGGCGCTGAGCCTGTACCCGTTGCCCTGGGCTTTCAGGGCGGTGTAGCTGACCTTGTCGCCGACAGCGAATGGGGTTGTGGTAGCCTCTGCGGTGCCGCCTTTGGGTTGATTCACTTGCATGGTGCTTCTCCTTTGGGGTGGTCGGTGTCGAGGGATTGCAGTCCCTCGGCACCACTTCTTTTGCCGGCCGTGCCGGTGTCAGCTCAAGCGGTACTGCTTGCCGTCTTCAATCACGTAGAAATTCACATCGCTCAGTTGGTACACGCCGCCAGGGCCGCCGTGCACCACGTAGGCACCATAGGGCGCCTTGCCTACTCGAACCTCGAACAGCTTGTCGGTCTGGTGGGCGTACTCGCTGGACTTCTTGATCAGGGCGTAGAGCTGTTGACCGCTGCGGTGGCAACCCTCCGGGCCGTGCGCAGCCTCGAAGCCCAGCCATGCATTGCGGGTTTCCAGGTTGAGGAAATCGCCACCACCAGGGCGGAGGGTGAGGTCATAGCCCCGAGGCTCTGCCCAGGACTGAAACGCGAGGTGCATTTCCAGCTCGTTGAGGTTTAGTTCGCTCATTGCTGTGCCTCAGTAGGGAATGGTGTCGAGGAAGGCGATGTCGCGAATCAGCTTCCTGGCCTCAAGCTGAAGCTCCTGCGAGATCGAAAGAAGCTTGCAAAGCAGATCGATCAGACAAATCATCTGTGCGCAGTTGAGGGCTGTACGCGCGTTCAGGCTTGCCCCGTATTGACGCGCCAGTTGGCCCTGGTACGCCGGTAGAAACGCTTGAAGGTTGTTGCAAATCCAGTCTTCGGATTGATCCACCTTGATACCGAATGCACTTGCCTCGCAGGCGTCGAGGTCGCCGATGGCTTCTGGTCGAACTCTTGGCGTAGGGGCGTCAGTGGCGGATAGGTCGACCAAAATCATTCGGCTACTGACGGCTTCGCTGCACTTCAGCGGTTGGTTTGCGGTGATCACCAGAGCGCCGCGAAAAGTCCCCTTTTCCTTATCGCGCGCTGCGGATCGCAGAAAGATGCTGCCCGAGTTGTACAGCGGCTTCAGTTCATCCCAATCAACGGATCGCCCTGATTCATCGTTGTCTTCGCAAATGACGACACGCTGTCCTGCGAGGGCGAATGTGTGTGCTCGTCCGGCTGGTGTGGCGTGAGCCAGCGAATGACCGTAAGGCGTTTGCCCGTTCAGCTTCTGGAGGTAGTCGAGCAGCAGAGATTTACCGCTACCAGCTGCGCCGATGATCTGCAGGAACGGGAAGCTATTTTGGTCCTGGCGGATACGGGCGGCATGTGCAGCCCCCATCCACCAGGCCAAAGCAACTACACCCCGAGCGCCGAAGTAGGCGACAAAATCATTGAAGCGGATGGTCGATTTCAGTTCGTTTTGCATGGTGCTTCTCCTTTGGGGTTGCCCAGGCGTTGCAGCACCTGGGCGGTTGGGTTAGCGGACGATGGCCAGCAGTACGTCCGGCGCGAGGTTGCCCAGGACGATCAGGACAGCCAGTGCCGCGGCACTGCAGGTCAACGTGATCGCGTTGTCACTCAAGGTCGGTTCGTTGTCGTCTTGCATGGTGCTTCTCCTTTGGGGGGCCGAAGCGTTGCAGCGCTTCGGTGGTGGGGTTCAGGGCTGGAATACCCAGCAGCGAATGGTTTTCGGTTTGTCGAACGCGTCCAGCAACCGGGCTGAGTTGACGCCCTTGTTCGACTCCAGAAACTTGGGTGACTTGCTCGTTTTCAGCAGGCGCTTCAGATCGCTGAGCGCAGGCACCTGCTGGCGCTTGTTGGCAGCCATCTCGACGAATTCATTGAGGTTCACGGCGATTAACCCGTCCTTGCGCGCATGGTTGAGCGCGCCTTTCTCATCCATGCCGTTCAGGAATTCGTACAGGTCCCAAAATTCGCGCACGGTCGGGTGATCGGCGTTGATGGCCTGCTGGCGCTCCAGGGCCATGCGGTTGATCTCGGCGTGTGCGAGGGCCTTCCGGTGTTCGCCGAGGGGCACCACGTCTGCCAATGCATCCACCAGGCTGCGCAGTTGTGCATGGTTCTTGGCGATACGTACGGTACGAACGCCGGGCTGGGCCAGCAGCTCCTGCTCGTAGCCGGAGGTGTTTTCCTCCATCAGGCGCATGGTGTTGGCTTCGCGTTGCAGTGCCTTGATCAGGAAGCCGCTGATGTTTTCCATCGGCATGCGCTCCAGTTGCTCGGCGAACTGCTTGGTTTCCGGGGTGTGGTGCTCCCGGGTCAGGTGGACGTGGCAGAGTCGCTGCAGGATCGGCTCCGAGGCGTTCACCGGGTTGTTCTGCGCGATCAGCAGGGCGGCGCGGAAGGGCGGTTCGTGGGTGTCGTTGCCGTTGTTCTTGACGCCTGTAGAGCGAACGCTGCGGCCGTTGTAGGCGGTTTTCAGTTCGTCCCAGTCGAAGTGCTTCACCGGCTGGCCTTCTTTTTGCTCACGCTCCGACTCAATCAGCACTACGGGCAGGTTGCTGACCTGCGAGAAGTTGCGCGCACGGCTGGCGGCGGTCGCTTTGGATGGGTCGAAACCTTCGTAGTCGGTACGGCCGACCAGTTTCCACAACAGCTCCACCAGGGTCGTTTTACCCGAACCGGCTTCCCCTACCAGCTCCAGGAACATCAGTGATTTATGGATCTGGCGGATCTGCTCGGCGTGCAAGGCACCCAGCCACCAGGCCAGCACTACCAGACCCTGCACGCCAAAGCAGCGCCAGTAGATATCGAACCAGCCTTCGTTGTAGGTGTTGAGGTCGGTGTTGATGTGCAGCACCGGCGACTGGCTCTGCGACTTGATGCTCAGTTTTCCAAGGTCGAAAAAGTCTTCCTTGTTGCGCATCTGGATCTTCCCGCCGAAGAAGGCGAGGTCGTTGAAGACGTAGGCTCCGTGCTCGCGGCTGTAGCCGATCCATTCGATGGTGTTCACGGTTTTCAGGCAATCGAGCTGGGGAGCGAGAATCCGTTTCAGCTGTTGGGCGCTGCCCTCGAACATCGCACCGTTGGAGACGTTGAGCAGGCGATTGGCGAACTCAGGCGCCGAGGTGAGCTGCTTGGCCGTGAAGGTGCTTTTGATGATGGCCCCTTGCGGGCGCTCGATGCGGAAGTAGTACCAGGCCTCATCGGTCAGGTCGTTGCGCATGTAGTACAGCGCTTGGAAATTGCAGTTGGCGATGCTGGTCACTGAGCCTGACTGGCGCAGGGCCTTGTAGCGGCGCTGTTCATCACTGAGCAACTGGTCTTCATGACGCTCTGAGCTCTCCAGGTCGTTCATGGCGCGGTCGTAGCGCTCAAGGTCCAGCCGAAACCAATACAGGCGCTTGCGGAACGAAAAGTGGAATTCCTTGCGTTCGTCACGCAGGTAGATGAGAAAGCCCTTTTCCTCAGCTGAGTCGGCAAGTAGCAGGTCGCCCTGGTGAAGGGCCTCTTCCAGATCTTGCTGGATGCGTTCGGCCCGTTCGTCCTCACCCTCGATAGACTTCCAGCGCAGGTGCAGGTCGTTCCAATCGACTTTTTTGCCATTGGGCTGGGGGATCACGGCTGCCTTGCAGGTAAAACCTAGGTCGCGTGCTTCCTTCGCCCAACGGCGCATGTTGGCCTTGGCGACTGGCTCGTTATCGAGTGCCCACACCAGGCGTGGCAGGGGTTTGTCAGCGTCGCGGCGCAGTTTGACCAATGCCTTGAGGGAATCGATAGGGCAGGGGGCGCTGGACATCATGGACACGGCCGAGATGTCGTTGTGGCCCAGGGCAATGGCGTCAAAGATCCCTTCGTTTATCCAGAGCTCATCGACTTCCAGCAGATCCACGCTTGGAGGGCACCACCAGACGCCTTTGTAACCTGGCTGGCCCTCGCCGGTGGGGCGGAAGCGCGCCTTCATCTTGCCGAATCGTTCAGGTCGATCGATCAGGCGCTCCCAGTAGCCGCCTTTCTCCAGTGGGAAGCGCACCGTGGCGCTGCCGATGTTGAGGAGGCTGTCCCAGTAGTTTTCCTGGGTGAACCAACCGGCGATCAGCTCAAACTTAAAGCCCCGTGCAAACTCAAGATAGGCGCGCGCCGTGGCGAGCGGGTTGTCCGGCGTCGACGGGGCAGTCTTGCTCCAGTCGTTGAACAGATCGTCGTAGACGTCCTTTATATAGACACGGTGGTCGCACTTTTCTGGCCGTCCGCAGATCAACGTCCAGGGCGAGTCGTAGAAGGTGTACAGGGTCTTCTGGCCGCAACTTGGCGCAGGGCAAACACCCTTGCGCATGTAGTTGGTGCCGGGCATGTGCTTGAGCTGGTAATCCCGCTCAATGCGCTGGATGACTTCGGCTCGCAGCCTATGTTCCATTTCCATCGTGGCTTACTTCGCTTCGTCGAGACTATGTTTCAGGGCGCCAATCAGGCGTTTTTGCGCAGCCATGACCGGAAAGGCCACGAGCAGCGAACCGTGCCGGAGGCCTTCGGGGATCATGCGAAAGCGATCGTCATACCAGTGCTCGTTGAACTGGGCGCTGTAGTCAGCTCGGAGTGCTTGAAGCAGGGCTTCGGCCTGTTCGCGGGGCAGTTTTGCGGTGATGGCGATGTCGATTTCCATGGTTCACCTCAGATTTCGGGCAAAGCTCACCCAAACCCACGGGAAGCGGGGCAGGGCAGGGTGTTTTAAAAGGGTGTTATCGAGGGTGCGGCTTGTGCGCAGAGGCGCGCTGGGTGAGCAGAGTCTGTGGCAGAAGCCTTGCCGGAACTGGGTAGCGCAGATCGGCTCGGGTATCGATCAGATGCACGACCTTGCAGCCAGGACTGGAGCCCCAATCGACACCAATCCATTTGCGCTGCTGGATCACCTGTAGCTCGGTCCAGGCGTTGTGCACCAGCTGTTCAGCCATGAACACCGGCACTTCCAGGGCAGTCGTCAGGTGTCGGACGCAGTTGTCGTACAGCCTGTCGGAATCCACCAAGTACTGCGCTTCATGTCGTTGCAGATAGGCAAATGCCGCACGCTGCATGCTGCTGCGGTAGTCATGGGGCAGGTGTTCGTGATTCATGGCGCACACTCCATTTCCATTTGGTCGAGCAGATCGGGTTGATCGTTGGCGGTCTTCATTGCCGCACGGCGTAAGGCGATGTCGGCGACCGGAAGGCGCACGGATGGGTTAGCCATGCCGCTTGGGCTCATCTCGTGGGTCATCTCGAATTCAGCGCGTACTGACCAGCCACAAGCCTCGTTGGTGCACTGCAGGTAGGCCACCCGCAGAAAAATGTGGGTGCCCTCGCTGGTACGGATGCGCATGCGGCTGAGGCAGTGGGGGCAGACCAGTTTGTAGGTGCTCAATGCTGGCGCTCCTTGCTGTGCAGTAGGATCGTGGCCAGCACCTCAGAGTGTCGTGCCGACATGTAACGGTGATGTGCGGCGAGGATGGCCTCCGCTTCTCCAGGCTCTATAACACCGTCGTTCAGGGCCTTGGCGATGATCTGGTCGACATAGCCGCGCTTGGCGGCGGCATTCACCGAGCGGCTGTAGAGATCGACGTTGTCCAGGGTTTCGGGGTTGGCCAGGGGCACAAACATTCCACCGTAGAGGCTGGCGATGTACTCGGGTAAATGAGTAGTGCGGGAGTCCTGTTCCAGCAGGTGGATCTGTTCATCGCTGAGCGGTCGGCTGCCGGCATTCTCGTAAACGTGGTTGTCGAATTTCTTGAGTTCGTAACCGAGACGTGCGGCTGCGCACTCACGACCACCTGGGTAATCGCAGATCACCGCGCTCATCACCTGCCGTTTGGTTACTAGAACCGGGCGTTTCATCTTCTGGTTTTCTCCCTGAGCCAACGGGCCTAGTTTGTGACGACGCCGTCTTTGATTCCGAGTAGTACCGCGGCGCGGTGAGACTCTCCGCGCAGGCATTTCTTCTGTCCATTCAACACGGCATACACCGTGGATGGGGTGAGGTTGTGCTGATCGGCCCAGTCCTTGGCTGACAGACCTTGATGCGCGAGCCTCTCGCGGGCTTCCATGCACGCTTGCTCCGTGGGGTATCCGTTCGGCATAGTCTCGTTTCGTGTGATTTCGTGTGATGACAGGCGAAGTATTTCCCATGAATGTGGGAATGTCAATTCGCTGTGGAGACATTTGTGGGAATTGGTGATCGCCTAAAAGAAGAGCGCGAGCGGCTGGGCTTAAACCAGACCGAATTTGCGGCAAAGGCTGGTGCCTCGAAAAACAGCCAGTACAACTATGAGAAAGGCGAACGTAGCCCGGACGCGACGTACCTTGCGGCGGTGGCTGAGCAGGGCGTTGATGTGTTGTATGTAGTGACCG
Organism: Pseudomonas sp. UME65; assembly: GCF_014170225.1. Classification (NCBI taxonomy): domain Bacteria; kingdom Pseudomonadati; phylum Pseudomonadota; class Gammaproteobacteria; order Pseudomonadales; family Pseudomonadaceae; genus Pseudomonas; species Pseudomonas sp. UME65. Next base: position 136,525 of record NZ_LZZQ01000004.1, read on the forward strand.
GTGAGCGCAAGTCCATGACGGTCGAAAGCATCGGTGCTGATGCGGCCAAATTTCTTGAGTTCTATCAGCACGTCACTGACCTGGATCGTGAAGTCTTGTTGCGCATGGTTTCGGCCTTTGCGAAAGCCGCGAGCATTGATGGGAAAAAGGATACCGACTGACCTGGTCAATCACTGTTCAGGTGAGTGGATGCAACACGCCGGCTACTATGGCCGGCTATTTCATGGATTTGAAAGGAGCGGTACGAATGGCGTTGAAGCCCTGCAAGTCTTGCAAGCACCAAGTTGATACCTCCGCGAAAACCTGCCCAAACTGCGGTGTAGCAAATCCTGGCGTCACTACATCACAAACCTTTGGTGGCTTGGTCATTCTTGGCATCATCGTTGCCGTGGGCTTTTCGATGTGCTCAGGCGGCAGCAAAGACAAAGCCGAAGAGAAAACTGCGAAAGTCGATGAGGCCGCATGCCGAAAGGACCTCCAGTGTATGGGCGACAAATATACCGTCGCAGCCGGTGTCTATTGCAAGGACCCCATCTCGCGCCTGGGGCAGTACTCCGCACGTTGGACCGATGGCACCTTTGAGCCAAAAATGAGCCACTTCCGCTGGCTGGACAAGGAGAAGGGGACCCTGACGTTCATTGGAGACAAGATCGAATTTCAGAATGGCTTCGGCGCCTATCAAAAACACATCTACGAATGCGACTTCAACCCCATGGGTAATCAAGTGCTGGCCGTACGTGCTGAGCCAGGGCAGCTCTGAAAGGGCGGTCCTTGAAGGAGTAAATAGTACTTACATTTCCGAAGTGGTGTGATTTAGCAGGGGCGGTCGTCTGTGCGGCGATCTCATTCAAACCGGTCTCAAGATTTTTCATAAAGAGGCTGGTGGCACAGAAAGATGTGCTGAGGATGGGTGACTCCCGGGCGAATCAGGTGGTGCAAACCACTGCGCCCTTCACAAGGAAATGGAGTACGCACTATGGTAAACCTTACCCCTTTGGAGCACCTCTTTTTGCAGCTCCTTGCAAAGCTGGATGACCAGCAGCGGCAAGACGTGCAGAGGATCATGGAGGCGTTCATACAGTCGTCGAAGTAAGGTTCCGAGCAAGGAAGCTGCGGCATTACGCTGTGGCTTTCACCGGACTCCCCGTTCTCCTTTAAGAATATGAAGCGTAAGTCGACAACCTGACTGTAAGGGGAGTCTCGGTGAAGCATTCGTCAAAGAGGAGTTCTGAGTACTTATGCTGCTCAGGTGCTTCTAAAAATCAAGTCTCCATAATCAGAACACATGGAATAGGAAGGATCTGTGATCGTTGAAAACGAAATAAAATCTGCAAAGCGCTTGTGGCGTATCGGACTGATCATCGTGATTGTGAGTTCTGTATTCATCCTGGCCTCGGTTGTGCTCTCGCTTTACGACTATGCCGATATCCATGGGTGGGAGCGCTTCAAGAGCTTTTTATACTCCATCTACAGGGAAACTCAGTTTCCGATTCTGGGCACGATCTGGAGTATTGCCGCTCGCCCGTATTTCTATGAGCCTTTGCATCTTCACAATCTCTGGTTTTTTGGTGAAGTGGTGGTTTGCATGATTGGCTTGGCAATGATGGGTGTTGCTGACAAAAACCTTAGAGACATTGCCGATGCTGCTTTCAAGGCAAAGCAGCAGCATCGCCAAGATCAGTTTCAGAAGAAAGAGCAGGAAAAGCTGAAAGAGCGAGAGAGAGAAAAGGACAAAGATCTTTCATAACCGCCTGAAGCGTAAGCCCGGTTCTATGCCGGGCTTATGCATTTTCTACTTGCATTCGTTTCCATTCCCGATCTACCGCCCTTTTCGCCGTTTTCTCTGTGGCATACAACCACCGTAACCGTCGCGGCTTACTCTGATTCCCTGCCGTGACCGTCTTTTCCTTTCCAGTTTTCTTGTCACGGTAGTAGGCGATGATCCCCGTGTAATCCCCTTTGTTCTCCTCTGCCAACCCTTCTACGGTGTCTTCGGGCAACTTGCTTTCCAGCTCCAGGCTGACGGTGTAGCCGCTGTCGGCGCTGAGGCTGTGCTGCACGTTGCCGCCGTACCAGATAATCGCATCGATCTCGGGCTTCACGCCTTCCAGGGTATAGGTCAGTTCGGGGATCAGATCCGGCCGGCCCACGGCCAGGGTGTAGCTCAGGGTGGCGCTGCCACGCTGCAGGCGGTTGAATTCGGCCCGGGCGGCTCGCAGTGCTGACTGGCGGTCGCTGAAGGTGTGACGCATGTCCTTGAGGTTGTCGCCGCCGCCGGCGATCGCCTCTTGTTTCTTGGCACTGTTCACGTCGTAGAAGTAGGCACGCACGCCGTCGTAGCTGTCGCGGTCGGCCTGCAGATAGCGGTGCTGGTCACCGTCGGCACGGGTGAGAGTGATGTGCGGGAGCTCCATGCCGCTGGCGGTCTTGCCGCCACCGGCCGGAATGCACAGCAGGCAGCCAGCCTTGACGGTGACCACGGCGTCGAACTCTTCACCGACTCGGCTGATCAGGTTGGCGTCTGATTCGTTGGCCTGGTCCAGCTGCAGGATGGGCAGGCCGTCCAGGGCGCCGGCGATGCTAGCAGTCAGGCCGTTGCCGATGGCGATATCGCCCAGGACATCGCCGAGGGTGGTGTTGCTCCAGCTCCGCTCGCGCTTTGTTTTCAGCCCTTTGCGCAGATCGGCCGAGCGCGCCCGGATGCTGAGCACGTCCGGAGCGCCGCTGTGCTCGGTCTCGTCGACGGTGTAGGTGCCTTTGTCCACCAGGCCAGTATCACTCCAGCCCAGCCATAGCCTGACCACGGCACCCTTCGGCGGAATGGCCAGCAGCCCGTCGTGATCGCTCAGGGTGATGCTGAGCTGATCGGCTTCAATGCCGCGGTTGTCGGTCAGTTGCAGGCTCATCAGGCGTGGGCTGATGAGTTGGGCGATATCGTTGCCGTCTACGGTGATGCGGAAGGCCGGGACAGCATAGGCGGCGTCGCGGCGGTACCGGTCGGCAGCGTCTTCGATAAAGCCCGTAACACGGACGAGGGCGGCATCAATCACAGCAGCATCCTCAAGATACTTACGCCAGTGCTGCCGGCGGCGCCGATCAGATCTATCCGGTCGTCATCGATGCGCTTGAGGTTGAGGGTGAACTCCAGACGCCGGGGTGTGCCATCACGGAAAAACACCGTCTTGGTCTCGCTCAGGCTCTCGATCACCCACAAACCGTAGATCCGGCCGCTGCCTTCGACCATGGGCCAGGCCTTGCCGGTGTTCGCCATCAGCCGCAGGGTGTCGAGGCTCAGCACAGATCCGGCCAACTCGGGGAGGATGACGCCAGGTAAGGTGATCGAGTCATCGCCTCGGCCCACAAACTGCCTGGCTGGAGCGGCACCGATGCGGGTATTGCTGACGTGCCGCCACTCGGTCTGTCGTTGCAGCTCCTGGTAGGCGGCTGTGGAAAGGCTGAAGACGAACATGCCCAAGGCCATCATCATGGCGATTTACTCCAGGTCGGACAGTTGGCTGCGCTTGCGGGCGCCTTTTTCGCTTTCAATGCGCGCAAGTTCTGCCCGCACGGCGCGGCCGATTGCCAAGGCATCCATGCCAGGCGTGGGGTGGATGTTGATTTCGTAGTTGTCGTGGCTGTCGTAGGCGGTCGCAGCGGCTGGACTGATGGGAGCGCGGGTATCGACCGAGAGGCCGGGCATGGCAGCAACGCCCAGGCCCATGCTGCCCGCCGTGGTGAGTTGCTGGCCGAGGTTGTTCACCGCGTTCAACGGGCCTTTCTGGCCGGCCTGCAGCCCTTGTGTCAGCCCTTCCATGGTGAAACCGCCGAGTTCGGCAAACACCCGTGATGGGCTGTGGATGTCGAGCTTTTCCTTGAACCAACCAATGGTTGAATCGCCGATCGCGCTGATGGTCTCTTTCACCTTGCCCATGCCGGCGAGGAGGCCATTCACCAGGCCATTGACGATCATGTTGCCGAACTCGGTGAACTTGGTCGGGAGATCGAGGCCAAGGTAGTTCAGGACCTCGGCGAATGCCCGGTAGATGATCCCGATGGGGCTGAAGTTGGCCAGGACGGTCAAGATGCCGCCAATGCCACCAGAGAACCCGGCTTTGATCTCGTTCCAGAGGCTGATGACATAGGCCTTCACCGCGTCCCAGTTCTTGTAGATCAGGTAGGCGGCACCGGCGAGGACTGCCACGACGGCAGCGATTGCCAGTACTACCGGATTGGCCGCGAGCCCCCACATAGCGATGCTGACTGTGCGCAGAGCAGCGATCAGCGGGCCGCCCAGGGCCATAGCCAGCACGCGGACTCCCTGGCCAATCAGGCCGAGGGCGCCACTGCCCTTGATGCCGAACAAGGTCAGTGCGTAGCGCACCATCGCGAAGGGACCAATCATGCTTGCCAGGCCGATGCTGAGGCCGCCCATGATGGTCATCAGTATGGCGATACCGGCGACGGTCTTGGCGATCTGGCGGGTCAACTCGGGGTTGGCCTTTACCCAGGCGCCCACACGGTTCGCAACCTCTCCCAACGACTGGATGAGTTCCTTCAGCTCTGGGGCCATCACGTTGCCGACGTCGGCCATTGCGTTGGTCCAACTGCCCTCGGCGGCTTCCAGAACGTTCGCCAGCGTCGACAGCTGCACGTTCACCCGGGTCCGCAGGTCGGCCTGGGTCTGCATCTTGCCCTCGACTTCGCGATAGCCGGCAATGCCCTTGGCCATCATGGTGTTGAGGGTAGTCAGGGTCTCGCTGTCGTCGCCGAACATGCTTTTGATCAGGTCGAGGCGAACCTCGGTGTTCAAGCCCTTGAGCTTCTCCAACTGGGCATACATCTTCTCGATGCCGCCGAATTCGCCTTTGCCGTCGGTGAAGTCGAGCTTCAGCGAGATCCCGCGTTCGGCCTTCAGGTCATCCAGTGACTTCTGGATTTTTGCGTTGGCCATCGCGCCCTGGAAAATCTTCCGGTAGGCGTTACCCGCCGCGCCGCCTTCCATACCGGCCTGATCCATCATCACCAGCAGGGGAGTGAGCACCTTACTCGCTTCCAGGCCCTGTTTCTTGATGATATCCATCACCGGGGAGATCTTGCTGAAACCCTGCAGCATGTTGCCGCTGTCGACGCCCAGGTAATAGGTGCGCTGGATGGTGTCCATCAGCGCCATCATGTCGCCTTCGGTGGTCCGGGTGGCATCCTGCATTTTCGCCGCGAACTCTGCGGCGGCGGTCACCGGCATCTGCAACTGAACGCCCAGGTACGCAGCGGCCTCGCCGGTACCGCCGAGGATGTTGGTGGCAGTAAGCCCCTGGCGGCGGAGCATCGTCATCATTTCCTGGAAGTCGGCAGTGGTGCCGGGCAGGCGGTCACCGAGCTGCGTGGCCAGGGTCGTCATTTTTTCGAACTCGGCAGCAATGGAGCCGTCCGGCGCCATCATCGATACCTTCAGCTGGGTCGCGGCGTTCTCTGCGGGGGCAAAGGCATCTACTGCCGCCTTCAGCGGCCGGCTCAGGGCGTAGCCGGCGCCAAGCCCCGCGGCTCCGCTTGCAGCCATGCCCCCGGATACGCTCTGAGCCTTCTCGTAACTTCTCTTCGCGTTGGCGAGCTGTCGTTGCTGTCCGGCCAGACGCCTGAGTTTGGCTTCTTGCTGCCCTATGGTCTGGTTGGTCTGGGTGATTTTGCTGCGTAGGTCACGCTCGGCTTGCCCGAGATTGCGCGTGCTGATGCCTGCGTCGTAGAGCTTCGTGCGCAGGCCCTGGAGCTGCTCGCCCTGTTGCTGGTGCTGTTGCTTGAGCCGCTGGGCCTCGCGAATCGCTGAACGCATGTTCCGAGTCATGGCCTGGGTCGGCGCACCGGTGGCGGCGAACTGCTGACTGAGCGCTCGCACGCGATCACGGGCGGCGCCGAGAGCTTGCTCGGTTTGCTCGGCGGCGGCGCGCTGAGTGCGCCAGGCGCTGATGTCTTTCTGCTGCGCGTTGAGCTGCTTGAGGTTGTCCCGGGCATCCTTCAATGCCCGGGCAGCACCGATGCTGCTCTTGTTGATTGACTTCAGGGGGCCGGTAGCCCTGTCGATGGCGTTCAGTAGCACCTGAAGTTTGAGGTCATTCGCCATCGGTGGAGCTCCGCACCCTGGCGCGCTCGCGCCAGTCCATCAGTTCCTGCAGGCCCAACTGGTCCATGTCAGCCGGCGCCCAGTGAAAAACTATGGCCAGATCGGCCATGGCGTCCTCTACGCAACGAGGGATACTTCCGTCTTCACCGACTTCTGCAACAAAAAACCGGAGATCTTGCTACCGCAGGCCAGCAGGTCGGCAGGGTCCATGGCCGCGGCCTCCGGGGCGGTGATGCCTGGGCTGCTGATGCGAGGCAGGATCTTGATCAGGGTGGCAACGTCCATGTTCAGCAGTTCGACCAGGTGCACGCCGCGCAACTCGCCAGCTTGGGGTTTGCGCAGGGTGATCTTGTCGATGGTGGTCTTGCCCCGGGGGATCGGGGTGTCGAGGACCACGGTGTTGTCTTCGACTTCGGCAGGGGCTTGGGTGTTGTCGTCGGTGTTCATTGAGTGCTCCAGGTTGCAGTGTTATCCGCTCTCGGACTGAGAGTGGCAGGGGATCAGATGCCGAGGGCGTTGCGCTGTTTCTCCAGCATGTCGACGCCGTTGACCTTCTCGATGAAGTTGAGCAGGTCGATTTCGATGATGTCTTCGTTGTCCACGGTCAGCTTGTAGTAGCTGCAGGTGGTGGTGATGCTGTGCTCGGTGTCTTCGCCGGGGGAGCCGTCGCCCATCTCGATGGTTTCGTGCCGGCCGCGTACCACCACCTCGACGGTACTGACTTCGCCGGTGTCGTCCTGCTGAAAGGCGCCGGAGAAGCGCAACATGATCCCGGAGGCATTCACCGAGCCGAACTGGCGCAGGGCGATGAGGTCGAGGCCGCCGGTTTTCCATTCGAACTGGATGCCGTCATCGGAGAAGCCCAGGTCTGCCTTGACCGAGCCGTTCATGCCGCCGCCCCGGTAGGCTTCCATCTTGCGGCCGAGGGGCGGCAGGGTGACCGACTTGACCACACCCAGGTAGCTGTTGCCGTCGTTGAACAGGTTGAGGTTTTTCAGTTTGCGAGGCATGGCCATGGTGGTGTTCTCCGGTGTCCTAGCACGGGGTGACTCCCTTCGCGGGGGAGCCCCTGGTTAGCTGTTGATCTTGCTGGCGAAGTCCATCAGGTAGCGGTCGGTGATCCGCTGCCGCAGGGTGAGGTCTTCCAGCGGTGGAACCGGCGTGTAGTCGTAGTCGATGAACAACTTGCCGGCCTTGAGGGTGTCCTTGTCGTTGGCGTCTTCCTGGTACCAGCAGTTGCCACCGATCAGGTACCCGGCCGAGATCAGCTCGCGGAACTTGGCGTTGATGCCGTTGATGATGTCTTTCACCAGGGTCGGGGTCATGGGCTTGTCTACGGCCCACATGTGCGCCTCGGCCATGGTGTCGGCGAGGATCTGCGCGGTACGGGTGTAGTTCTCGAAGGCGAACAGCGGATCGTCGCTGCAAGTCCGGCTGCCCCAGAAGCGGAACCCGCCCTCGTTGATCAAGGTGGTGACCTCGTTGGAGTTGAGGTAGTTGGCGTCGGTGGCCGGGTTCTGCAGGTCCCAGAACACGTCGGCGCTGATGCCGGTGACCCCGTTGACCGCGACGTTGGACAGGGTCTTGTGCCAGCCGACCTCCTGGTCGATCTTCGCCCGCAGGCCCAGGGCGCGGGCGACGGCGGAAGCTTTGGTGGTCGCATTGGCGGTGGTGTCCCAGTGTTCGAAGTCCGGCCAGATCACCATGACTTCGCGGGCGCCGAAGTTCTCGCGATAGGCGACGGCCTCTTCCTTGGTCTTGCTGTCCCGGGCGCTGACGTAGCAGAAGGCCCGCAACTGCTGGCCGATCGAGACCAGTGCCGTCGCCACCGGCAGGCTGTCGAGGCCTGGTACGCCGAGGATGCGTGGCACCAGGCCGACACGGGCTTTGGCGGCGAGCAGGGCTTTCATGCCGGTGTATTTGCCATCGGCGGTGGTGGTACCGATCAGGGCGCTGGTGGTCGCGGCTTCGGTTTCGCCTTCCTTGACCCGTACCACGATGACGTAAGGCTTGGTCTGGTCGGCAATGGTCTGCAGGTTGGCGCCCAGGGTGCCTTTGGTGCCGGCTTTGCCGACTGCGGTCTGAACGTTGGTCAGCAGGACCGGGGTGTCGAGCGGGAATGCCAGCGGATCAGCGTCGTCGGCAGTGCAGACCAGGCCGATAACAGCTGTGGGGATGGTGCGAATGGGGCGGGTGCCGTCGTTGAGTTCGAGGACCCGCACGCCGTGAAGAAAATCGGCCATGGGTTTTGCCTGCGCAGTAATGGGGTGACAGTGCACAGGCTGCCGCGCGCGCGTCGGATCGGCGAGCGCGCAGGTTTGTAGGGGAGGGGGCTACAGGTGTTCGGGCAGCCAGGCTGGTGCTAGCGGGCGGTGTTCGCTCAGCGGGAACCCGCCTGACTCCGGCCAGGCCCGTAGCGCCCGGCGGTAGGCCTGCAATTGGGCGTACTGCTCGGCGGTGAGAGTGGTCGCGGTACCATCTTCCAGCTCGTCACGGTGCCGGGTAACCACACCATCTGTCGCTGTGAGGTGCTGATCCCTCCATGCCCGTTCAACGGCTGCAAGGTCCTCCGCGCTCGGTGGCGGTGGGTCGATAAGCACCGGGAAGCCGTCCTTGCCCCAATCAATGACCTTGCCTGCGGCCTGACCTGTCATTAACTCAGCATGCCTTTCAGCGGCGATTTCGACGACATCCTTCGGCATAGAAATGTGAACAGTGGGATCGTAGAAGCTGCGAGTGGATTTCGAACTGAACATAGACCCTCCTCAATTTCCTAGGGCGATGAAAAAACCGCCAAGATCGGCATTCGGCACCCCTGTAGTACTAACCATTGCCGTGGCTTTAATTCCGTTTGTGCCCTTGCTTACCAGGGAAAACACTGTCGACCCTCCGTTGCCTAGTATTGCAGCGCTGTGGCACGCATTCGGGAACGCAATGTAAAAGAGAGCATTCCAGTTACCCGTTGCTCCTCCGGCCGACACAGCACTCCCCCATTGCAAAATTAAGCCCCCCGGCAGTCTCTGATAACCGGCTGGTGCTAACGACGCAGCAAAGCTCGCGGCATACTTGAGCATCGCCACACCCGAGGCGATCCATTGCGTCCCATTGCTTACCAGCGATACGGACTCGCCATCGTTCACGGTGATGCTGGATGCTGGCGCAAGCGCACTGTTCAGAAAAATAGTGTCAGTGCCCTGGCGCAGAATCGAACACGACAAAGACGATGCACCAATGTTGATTACGGACCCCACCGGCACGCTACTTAGCAGAGGCAGGGTCAACGTGTTGCAGGTCCCGAACACGTTGATATGAGCATTGACCTGCGATGGCTGAATAACCTGCCCCGCCGTGCCGTAGCTGAAAGCCCGGCCGAATCCGCCGATGGCCCGCTGTACGAACTCTGCCGTAGCCAGCGCCTTGTTGTTGGCGAACTGTGCGGGAGTCGGGGCCGTCGGATTGCCCAGGAGAATCGGCGAGTTGATCGGCGCGAACCCTTCGGTCACGTTTTGAAAGGCCAGGGGCGTTGTGCCCACGATGATGGTGCCGTCGGTGATCAACTGCCAGCGAGTGTCGGCCAGGGTGCTCCCTTGTTCCACGGACACAATCAAGGCCGAGGTTACCTTCGCGCTGGTGTCCGCATCTGCGGTGCGTGTCCAGACGCCCACCGCTGCGCTGTACAAGCCATTGTCCTTGGTTTCGGCCTGGTTTTTCACCAACACTCGATCACCCACCACCAATGCCACCCCGTCCACGCTTTGCAACCCGGCCAGGGCGATGTTGGCGGTGGTGGCAGCCCGTACCGATTGTTTGCTGTCGAGCTTGTAGATCTCCTCCAGCACCTTGGCATCGACGTAGGAGCGGGTGGCGAGCACGACGCTAGGGTCGATCTTCAGCTCTACGTTAGCCGTGTTGCTGACGATCAGGTTCATACGCACGACCTGAGTCCGACCGGAGCCTTGGGACAGCAACGGCTTGAAGCTTGGCGCGCAGTTGGCAACGGCCACCAGGTCGCCGGCGGTGTCGTACAGGCCAATCTCGCGAATCCACCAGCCGCCGACGCTTTCAGGAATTACCTGTTCGGCGATGATGATGTTGGGGTTGTTCGGGTCAACCTTCAACTGATTCAGCGGCGCCCGTCGGCGTTCGTTGATCAGTTGGGTCTGCTGCTCGTTTGGCATCGGTTCGGTGTTGTTGGCATCACCCACACCCATCTGGGCGAAGGTCCAGGGCACGCCCAGGGCGTCGGCGTTGGCCTGCTTGGCCTTACCTACGGCAGTGAGGATTGCGAAAAATTGGCTGTTCTGGTCTGTCATGGGTAGATGTCCATGGTGTCGATGTTGTGTTCACGGCCGCCCAGGCGGATAACGCCGCAGACCTCGATGTCGCGTTGGGTAGGGGGGTAGACGTCGATTTCGTCGCCATCGCTAAAGCCGGCGCCGAGGAAAATGCGGCCGGTGGTCTCCAGGCTTATAGCCATGCCGGTCAGGTGACGAGTCACGGGCCTGGCGTCATCCACAAGCCAGGTTAGTTCCTGGTACATCTCCTCGGTGATGCCGGTTTCGAGCACGCCGATCTTGATGGCAAAGGTTCCCGGCACACCTTCCGGTACTGCCTGCCACCATTCGAGGACCTCGATCAGGTACCCCAGCGGTTCCACCACGCGGCGCAGGGCGCCGATGGTGCCTTTGCGTGAGTGGATGTAGTGGGATGAGCGAATCGCCGAGCGCTTGGCAGTCTCAGGCCAATTGCTGTCCCAGCGGTCGACAGAGAAGGCCCAGGCGAGATAGGGCAGTAGCTCAACCGGGCAAGTGCCGGGGTTCCAAAGCTGGCGCAGCGGAATCGGCACACGCTGGATCTGCGCCAAGGCCACAGCGGCCTGGCGTTCGAGTGCTGTGGAGTTGCCAGGCAGCAGCGGCTGAGCGCTCATCACTCATCCCCCCGGCTCAATACGATGTTGGTGCAGTAGGGCGCCTGGGCTTTGCTGGCGACGATATCGACCCAGTTGTCCAGCAGCACCTTGCGCATGCCTTCAACGTGCAATGCCGCGTGGACTGCTGACTCGGTGACCTCCATCCCCAGGCGTCGGCGCTGATGCACATAGGCCTGCAAGCTCTTTTCCGCCGCGGCCAGTATGGGTTCGGCTTCTGGGCCGCTGGATAGCGGGTAGAGCTTGGCCTTGACCTGGTAGCGCAGGATGGTCGCGCCCTGGACGATCAGGCGGTCGGCCACCGGGCGGCGGTCGTCATCGCTGAGGTAGCTGCTGACCACGGCGAGCAGGTCCGCCGGCGCTGTGCCGTCGCCCAGCAGGCTCTGCACCGTCACGACTGCCACGGCCGGCGATGGGCTTTCGGCGGTGGCGTCGGCGACACGGCCATCAGCAGCCCGGGCGTGGAAGATGTAGCTGTTGCGAGGGCCGGCCGTGCTCAGGCCTTCCCAGGCCATCTGCGCGCGCTCACGGAGGCTGTCGTCGCCCTCCATAATTCGAGGTAGTGGAGGTACGGCGCTCGGCTTGGCCTCCTGAACTACCAGACGCTTGACGTTGTAGTTGGCGGCCAACTGCTCCAGGTCGGTGCCTTTGGCGGTCGCCAGTAGGTTGGCAAGCGCTGCCTCGTTCACCCGTTGGCGCCAGACCATTTCCCGGTAGGCGTTCTCCTGCAGCAGCTTGGCCATAGGCTCGGAATCCATATTGAGGCGGGCAGCGATCTCGGCCTGCTCCTCGGCCGGCCACAGGCTAATGGCATAGGCCTTGCGCTCGGCGAGGATCAACTCGTAATCGATCTGCTCGACGATCTGTGGCGGTGGCAGCTGGCTGAGATCGATGGCGGCGAAGGTGTTCATGCGCTGGCCCCCAGTTGGAGTGTGACGGCCAGGTTGAGCGGTTCATTGGTATCGACTCGACGACATTCAATATCCAACACCGACTGCCCTTGCAGCGTCGCACCCTTGAACTGCACCTGACTCAGGCTGACGCGGTGTTCCCAACGCATCAGCGCCATAACGGTGGCGGCATAGACCCGCAGACGGGTTAGATCATTGAACGGGTGGTCGACCAGCTCGGGCAACAGGCTGCCGTACTCCCGGCGCATGACGCGGGTGCCGAGGCGAGTGCTGAGGATGTCGCTGCACGACTGTTCGATGTGTTCGGTGGTGCTGATCGCTGCGCCGGTATCTCGGTTCATTCCGGGGCTCCTGTCTTGGCTCCGCCCGGCATCACTCCACCATGCAGGTGCTTGACCAGGCTGATGCCGGCCGCGACCACGTCCTGCGACACGGTGACCTTGCCGGTGACGGTCTGATTGCCGGTCTGGGTGTAGTCGCCCTGGTGGGTGATTGGGCCGACGATGGTGATGCCGCCCTCGCTGACCAGGTTGGTGGTACCGCCCGGGGCCAGGGTGGCATTCAGGTGATGGGCGACGCTGTCGTACTCGATCACCGTGCCGTCGCTGTAGCTGCGGCGGTGGAGTCCGGCGCGGTCACCGTTGGCCGGGGCGTTGTCGCTGAACAGGCCGGTTAAAGCCACGCCGTTGCCAAGTTGGCCCGAGGGGCTGATCAGTAAGACTTGCTCACCGGCGGTGGGCGGGTCCCACTCCTTGTCGGAACCGGCGCGCAGGGTCAGCCATGGCAGCCAGGTCGTGGTCAGTTCACCGGTTTTCACACGCACGCGCGGGGGCTTCATCTGGACTTCGGCGACAACGCCGAAGCGGACAAGGTTTTCAATCAGGCGGGCGAGGGTGGCTAGATCGTTCATGACGCCGATGGTGGCGCCGCGTGCGTGCGGGTGCAGCTTTGGCTCCTTGTATGAGGAACCGGTACAATCGAAACGCGATTAAAATCGCAGTTTTGATGGTTAACAGGGAGGTGATTATGTTGCTTGAGATATTAGGTAAGGCACCGACTGAGGCTTGGGTCGGTCTTGGTGGTGTGATATTTGGTTCGCTTCTTACGACTTTTGGTGTTTGGTTAACAAATCGGTCAAACGCTAAACAAGCTGCTCAGAGATTGGAGCATGAAGAAAGAGTATCTAGTGAAAAGGTTCGTAAAGAACGCTTAGAGGAGCTTTATGTTCTTGTTGGTGTTTGGGGTGATAAGGCTGTAAGTGATTTTGAAGATTTTGTTTCTAAGATGCGCGGTTTTAACTTGGATGAGCCTAGCTCTTCAGATGGAAAAGTACGTGGCGAGTCGCCGTTAATCAGGATTGGAATGATAATCTCCATATATAGTGATACGGCAGTCGATAGCTTTGGAGCTGTTCAAGAGTCTTTTGGTAAAGTAGGTAATCTTCAGTTTGAATCCTATATGGTCGCTGACGAAGTGGTTAAGCTTCGAGAAGTTATGGGTCTTATGAGTGTGGCTATTCAAGAATTTCAGACTGCGCTTAGAGAGTTTAAGGCCGCCATTGCCGTCGAGGCTCGATCGGTCTAGGTTTTATTTATTGGCTTGTTAGTTTTTTTAGTAGGCTGTCTCGAATTAAATCTAAATCTTCATTAGTAAAACCTAATACTTCCCGCTGTTCATACTTCACCTCTGGCGCCCCACGCTCGGCCCGGTCCTTCAGCCCGTATTGATGCACACGCGCAATACGGGCTACCCGCCCAGTAAACCCAACACTAATCGCATTGCCATCCCCCTGAACCTTCAAGAAGCTCGCTGTGCGCAGCTTCTTGAACATCTGGACCTGGCGCTTGATGCGTCCCTGTTTGCCCCGCAGGTTCCGCTGTTTACGCGGTGCGTACTTGCTCCCGTCCGGGTTGAGCTGGGCAATGATCCGCTGTTGCTGGTTGCGGCGCAGGGCCTGGCCGATGCTTCGGGCGAGCTGATTGCGGGCTGCGGGCTGTAACTGCCCCAGTAGACCCGCGGCCCAGTCTTCCAGCGCTTCAAGATCAGCCATTGGGCACTATCCATTCCGGGCCGCTCTCGGGCCATGTGGGGTTGCGCTGGGGTTCACCTGGGTGGCTGATAGTGGTGTTGCCTGCATCATCAGTACGAACGACCACCCGCTCGGTGAGGGGAAGGGTCAAGCTCATGTCGACCTTGCTCTTGTCGATGAGGTCCGCCTCGAACTTGATGCCGTCGGCGGACTTGTCGAAGTTCTCCAGCAATTCGGACTGGTTCACGCGCAGCCACTCCAGAAGAGGCAGCATGACGCTGTCTGGATGGCCGGCGAAGTCGGTCAAGATCACCTGCAGATCATAGTTGTACTCGAACGAAAGGCTGTGGGCCGCGGTGCAGCGGACCTTGCCATTGTCGATGAAGATCAGCAGCCGGTCGGGGTTATGGCGCAGTTCCGCGACCCGCTCCAGCAGGAACACTCGCAGGCTGTCGGGTTTGTTCATGGTTTGGCCTGCTGGTAGCGATAGATCATGTCGACCTGGCTTGCGCATTCGGCCCAGGCGGCCTCGCTACGGTCCTGGTCGGTGATCAGGTCGCCGTTACTGCTTGGGCTGGTCGCCGGCAGGCTGCAGGGCACCACGGCCGGACAGCCACTGACGATAAGCGTCGGCGCCGGTGAGGGCGGGGCGCTCGCGCAGCCGGCGAGCAACATCAGGCAAGGGCTGGTCAGCCCAAGCGCGCAGATCAGCGTTTTCACGTTTCAGCCCCTCGATGGTGAGTTGTCGTTTGGCGAGCCCCTGGCGTAGCAGGTCCTGTTCCGTGCGCAGGAGGGCCTGGGCCTCGCGTTCGCCGGAAAGAGCAGCCTCCAGGGCGTTGGCTTTGCCCTCGCTGCGTCCGGCCGCGGCCAGCGCGTCCTGGGTGTTTTTCTCGGCCACCTCCCTGTTCTTGTCGGCGACCTCGATGCGTTGTTCCTGATTCCAGGCGAGCAGGCCCAGCACGCTGACCAGGGCCAGGCTCAGCAGGATCTGGCGGATGGTGCTCATTTGAGGAACTCCCCCAGGACCATCTGGCGGTATTGCTCGTCGGTATAGATCGCGCGGGCCTCATTGAAGTAGGCCTCATCGATTACCCCCGGTGTCAGAAGATGGCGCTGATAGCTGCCGCCGTTGAGCTCGATCAGTTGCAACAGCAGATCCGTTTCCGGGGTATCGATCCCCAAGTCGCGGACTCGGCTCGCCGTTGTTGCGTAGTACCCGCTGTTGCGGACCTTGGCCGACTTGAGCCAGTCGAACTCGTCGTAGATCCAGATAGCTTGTTCCTGGTCGACGTCATCAGGAGGGGCCTGACGGTCCGAAAGTACGACTACTCCTGGCAGGCGCCCGTGTAAATTCTTCGCTTTTCGGGTGACGAAAATCACCGTCTCGCCCTGGGCGGTGAGCTCGTTTGCGAACTTCACCAAGCGGGAGGTTTTCCCTGTCAGGCGACCGGAAATTTCGAGGTAGGCGATCTTGGCTGTCATGCGCGGTACCAGCCCAGTTTGTTCATGGCGCCGACGTCCAGGTGTTCGAGCGGGCCGCGGATCACAATCACCCGGCAACCTGGATCGACGAATTGCAGCGCCTCGGCCAGCAGCTCCATGGCTTCTTGCTCGGTGTTTTCCGGCACGACCAGGACGTCACCGTCCGCTACCTTGAGCTTGTGCACCGCTTCGAGATCGATCATGCCGTTACCTCCTGACCGCAGCTGCAGGCGCTGTGCCTCTCATAGGCGCGCTGGAGCTTGGTGTCGTACAGGTTGCGTTGGTAGTTCGGTCCGTTGTACTGCCTGGCGAAGTCCGCCCACTTGCGGGCCTTTAGCGCCTTATGGAGGGCCGGATCGGTCTCGATGAAGCGGACAAAGGCGTCGAACTGGCGGGACTCGTTCGCGCTCATGGCCGTCACGAAGTCCTGCACGCTGGCATAGCCCAGGCGCTTCCAGTGAAAGCCCATGATCTGGAAGGCGCCCCAGGAAGCGGATTCGAGGGCCGCGGTGTCATCGATGAGGCGGGCCGTGGCTAGGCGCTGATGCTCAGCAGGTCCGCCGGCATAGCCACCGGGGTTCGGGTTGATGATGGCCGGGTACTGCGCCGCGAGCTCGTCGGCGTGGCACTTCAGTTCTGCCGGGTCGTCGCCTGGGTGGCGTGGCGTTTTCAACTGGCGGTACATGATGTGCCGTTCAAACAGGATCGCCGGCTTGCCGTTGGCGAAGAAGCCCTTGCCGTTCGATTCGACCTCATTGACCGCGTAGACACTGGCAAGAGGCAGATCCAGGCGTTGGGCGGCGCTGACCAGGTCGTTGTTCTTCAGCAACAGAGCGCAATCGCCACCGGTCAGGCTGGTTTGGGTTTTCTCGCCGGCGATACCGTCCACCACCAGGCCGGCCTTGAGCTGGTAGGCGCGCACGGCCATTTCGGTGGCGTCGCCGTAGTCGCCGTCCACCACCAGGCTGGCCCCGTGGCTGTTGAGGTTCTTCTGCAAAGTGCGAACCGCTTGGGAGCGGTCGCCGTGCCGGAGTGTGTTCATAGCTGCTCTACCTTGCGGTTGAAAAACTTGCGGGCTGCGGCGCGGGTGCCCTCGACGCCGAGTAGGCCGATCACGCCGCCGAAGAACGGGGCGGTCGATGCCGGGATGCCGAGCAACGCCAGGCCGTGGCTCGCAGCCAGGGCCAGCGCCCCGCAGAGCGGCGCCTCGATCAGCACCCGGCGCAGGGTGCCCCCGCCGTACATGATCCGTAGGGCCGCGATGATCAGCGCCAGGACGCCGGCGTACAGGGTCGGCCAGTTCTGTTCGAGCCAGGCGGCGAGCCAGGCCCAGGTGTCGGGACGGTCAGGCATTCGCTTCATTCCAGGGTCCAGGGTGGTAGGTCTCAAGGAGGCGGCTCAAATGGATCAGTCCCATAGGTTCACCATCTGCCGCTGTGAGGCTGTGGTCTGGGCTTCGGGCATTTGAACAGCGAGGCCTTGCGGCAGGGTGGGGCCGTGATCAGCCAGCCCGGGGTTGGCCTCAAGCACCGCCTCGGTGACGCCGGCGGTGCGGCCGTAGTGACGCCAGCAGAGGGCGTCGACGGTGTCGTTTTGCAGGGCGCGAAGGGTGACGGCCATCAGATCAGCTCCACGGTGGTGCGCTTGGTTCCCAGGAAATCGCGGATGGCCCAGCGCTGGTCGCGGTGGTAGTCATCGATGTTCGGGGCCAGTTCTTCGGCCTTGCGGTTGCCCGTGTTGGTGCTGTCATAGGAGCGGTAGCGTTCACAGACCTCAGCGCCAACGCCGGCCTCGATCGCTCGGCGGTACAGGTGGACCTGGGCGGATTCATCCTTGACCAGGGGGCTGGGGACGTCTTTCAGTTCGGCATAGCCTGCAGCTTGCTGGGCTATGCGCCAGTCATCGAGCTCCCGATTGACGCTGATGGCGGCGTTGATCACCGCTGTTTCCAGACGAGCCGGGGTGACGCTGCTGTCGATGCGCAAGGTGGCGCGCAGCTGGTCCAGGTCGATCGAGGGCCAGAATGGGTCGGTGTTGATGTGGCCGCTTGGCGTGGTGCCGCCGGCTACGAATCCGCTCATGGTGCTGCGCTCAATAAGTCGCCGGTGGTCGGGGCTTCACGTTCAGGCGGAGCGGTCTGGCCGATCCGCCCCGAGCCGGCGGGGTGCGTGGGGACGCTCGGTTAACTGCGTACCTTAAGGGGCGGGCGCAGTGTGTTTCTTGAGGAGGCGCTCGACGCGCTCCAGATCCTTTTTGCCGCCGCAGTTGCTGTGCAGCTCGATGGCGCGGGCCAGGTGTGTCTTGGCCTGTTCCAGGGGCTGCAGGGCAGTGTCTGCGGGGGCGTCATCAGCGACCTGAGCAGAAAGCGCCTTGCCGATGGCCAGGTGCAGCTTGGCCCGGGCCTGGTCCGGCATGTCTTCCTTGGTGGTGATCTGCTCGGTACGCAACAGCAGCTCCAGGTCAAAGCTGCCGCCGGACTTTTGGGCCTTCAACGCGGCTTCGGCGATCTCCTCGGCGACGATGGTGCCGGTGGTGCGCTCGAAGCGATCCGGCATCAGCAGTTGGTGCTCGATCACGTAGGCGGCGATGTCCAGGGCACCCTTGAAGTCGCCGGCGTCCATGCGCCAGACCATCAGGGTGGTCAGCACCTGGTCTTGGGCGCCTTTGCCCTCGGCGAGCATGCCTTCGACGTAGGGCTCGTACTCCGGCAGTAATTGCCGCTTGAGCTCTGCCTTGCCCTCGGTGGATTGCACCTGTTTTAGCCGCAGGTAATCCTGTTGGAGCTTGGCGAGGTGCAGCTCGTAGATGGTTGCGCCATCCATGGTCAGGGCTGGCCCGGCGACAGCAGCCGCTGCAACGGCTGCTGTTACGCGCTGGAAGTGACGACGGCAGGGGTTGGTCATGATTGCCGGCCTCAGCTCAGGGTGATGTTTTCGGCCATGGCAGCGCAGCCCAGGTCTTCAATCACGTAGCTTTCATTGACCGATTCGAAGTTTTCGATGCGGTCGCGTTTGGCGTTGTCGACGACGGTGCGGCGGCGGGTGCCTTCCTGCCAGTACAGCGACAGGTTGTCGAGGCGGGTCACCAACAGGCCGTTGGCCGGGAAGTGCGGCACCCGAACGGCTGGCAGGTTGCCAATGCGCTTTTGGCTGGTGACGATGTCGGCCGCGAGCATCTCGGTCGGCGCCTGGGTTTTGTTGATGATCGGGAAGTACTTGTCGGCCAGTAGCTGGCGACCGCAGACCACCACCAGTTCGGTGTCTTCCTGGTACCAGGGCTCAATGAACTCGTTGACCATGCTGACGACCAGGGCGTCGATGTTTTCGAAATCCTTGCCCGCGCCGATCTGGATCTTGCCGCTGCCGTCGACCACTTCGTGCAACACGCGAGCAGCGTTTTCCAGGCGCATTTTCTGCAGCCAGCCAATGTTCACGTCCTGCAACAGCGGGTTGGTGGATGGGTTGGAGGTCGCGGCACGGCTGGTGCCGTTCCAGCCGATCATGATTCGGTTGAGGGCCTGGGCCTTGATGATGGCGTCACGGATGCGCGCCTGAAAGTCCTTGAACTTGGCCCACTGGTCGAGTTTCTGGTAGCGAATCCCGGTGTCGAAGTTGGTCTGGGTGCAGGTGTACCCGCGATTGTCCAGGCCGCTCGGGTCGCGGGGCTCACGGTCCTTGACGGTGGTGTCGGTGGTGCTGGCAATGGTCCCGTCGATGCCGATGCCGATCTTCTCGCCCGACTGTTCGGAGACGCCGTAAACGTTGATGGCGCTGAGGAAGGCGCTGGACTCCTGAATGCGGGTTTCCAGGGTCTGGGCAACGCTGGGGGCGGCCGTGAATTTGGTGGTGACGTCGCTCACGCCGTGCAGCTGCGCGAGTTGTTGCAGGTAGGCGTTGTATAGGACGCGGGTATCGTTACGCATGGTGTTCTCCGATGTTCCTTGGCTTGGTGTTGTCCGTGTTGGGGTCAGCAGTCGGTGACGAGAGCCCCGTCACCACCCGTAGCCGCGGGGCGAGCGGTGAACTGCGGTTGCTGGCTGGTGCCGGCCGGAGTTTTTTCGAGTTTTTCCACCAGCGCCGAAAAGTCGGTAGCCAGCTTCTCGTGCTTGGCCAGCAGGCTTTCGCGGGCAGCTTTCTCGGCGGCGAAGGCCTGGCCCTGGCCGGCGACGTGCTCAGCCATGGCCTCGACGGCCTCGCCGAGCTCGGTGAATAGAGCGGCGTCCTTGCCTTCCTTGTCCTTGCTCTTACCGAGCAGGTCGAGCACGCGGCTGAACAGGCCAGCGACCTTGCCGCTTTCGTCCTCGACTTCCTCGAATTCGAGGGCCACCTCGATGGCCTCGGAAAACAGGTTGCTGGCGTCGCGCTTGCGGGCTGCCAGCGGGTTTTTGTCCGGGTGCTGGGCGCTGAACGTCAGCATTTCGGTACCCAGGCTGGCCGGGGTATCGGTCACCGCGATGCCGTCCAGGTAGGCGCGGCCGGTATCGGCGAACTTCGGGCGGATTTCGATGCTGGTGTAGAGCTTCTGCCGGGCCTTGTTCATGTTCACCAGGTCGGCAGTGGGTTCGATCTGGGCGAACAGGGCGAGCTTCTTGGCGCCGGCAATCTCGACCTCTTCGGTCTTCAACGCGACCACGTCGCCATAGGCGCGGAACGGGCTGTCCGGCAGCAGGCTACGCATGTGCTCAATCCAGACCCTGGCGCCGTAGGTGTTCAGGCTGTAGGTCTCGGCAGCGTCGACCAGCCATTGCCGTTCAATCTGGCGGCCATCGGTGGTGGCGCCTTCAACGGCGACGCGGAAGAACTTGGAACGGTGTTTCTTGGCTGGGGTGTCGGTTTTGCCGGCCATGCGTGAATCCTCAGTGCGGTGGCTGTGTGCCTTGGCGATGAGGGCATGTTGTTGAGCGCGGGCGAGACGGGCAACGAGGCGCTGTTGTAGATCCACGGCGTACAAGGGGCGGCGCGGGAAGTGTTCGCGCGCGGGCGGCAGCATCTGCGCCATGAATGCCATCGTCGATTTGCCAACCGATCACCGCCGCCACGCCAAACACCTGTATTGGCAGGGCTATCGCGTGTGCGAGATCGCCGAGCTGATCGGGGAGAAGGAAAAGACCCTGCACAGCTGGAAAGCCCGGGACGAATGGGACCGGGCCACACCATTGGAGCGCATCGAAGCGGCCACCGAAGCGCGCCTGGTGCAGTTGATCCTCAAGGACCCCAAGTCAGGGGCGGACTACAAGGAAATCGACCTGCTGCACCGCCAGCTGGAGCGCCAGGCGCGGATCCGGCGCTTCAACGAGGGCGGTACCGAAACCGAGCTGAACCCGAACCTGGCCAAGCGCAACGAAGGGCCGAAGAAGGCACCGAAGCGCAACGAGTTCGATGAAGAACACATCGAAAAGCTGACCGAGGCGTTCATCGATGGCTGCTTCGGCTATCAGCTGGACTGGTACAAGGCGGGCAACCAGCGTACCCGCGCCATCCTCAAGTCCCGGCAGATCGGCGCGACGTTCTACTTCGCTCGGGAGGCGTTGATCGATGCGTTGACCACTGGGCGCAATCAGATCTTCCTGTCCGCCTCGAAGAATCAGGCGCACATCTTCAAGGCCTACATCCAGGCCTTCGCCCGTGACACGGTCGGTATCGAGCTGACGGGTGATCCGATCATCTTGGGCAACGGCGCCGAGCTGCACTTCCTGGGCACCAACGCCCGGACCGCCCAGGGCTATCACGGCAACTTCTACTTCGACGAATTCTTCTGGACCTTCAAGTTCAAGGAACTCAACAAGGTCGCCAGCGGCATGGCGATGCAGAAGCAATACCGCCGGACCTACTTCTCGACGCCGTCGAGCATGGCGCATGAGGCCTACACCTTCTGGACCGGTGAGCGCTTCAACAAGGGCAAGCCGGCGGCTCAGCGGATCAAGCTCGACGTGTCCCACAATGCCCTGCAACAAGGGCGGCTTTGCGAGGACCGGATCTGGCGCCAGATCGTCACCATCCTGGACGCGGAAGGGCGGGGCTGTGATCTGTTCGACCTGGACGAGCTGCGGCTTGAGTACGACGCCGAGGCCTTCCAGAACCTGCTGATGTGCCAGTTCATCGACGACGGGGCCAGCATCTTCCCGCTTGCAATGCTGCAGCCCTGCATGGTGGACAGTTGGGACCTCTGGGCAGAGGACTACAAGCCCTTCGCCGCGCGGCCGTTCGGCGATCGCCAGGTCTGGGTGGGCTATGACCCGGCGGAAAACGGCGACAGCGCGGGCATGGTGGTGATCGCTCCCCCCATGGTGCCCGGCGGCAAGTTCCGAATCCTGGAGCGGCACCAGTTCCGGGGCATGGACTTCGCGGCCCAGGCCGAAGCCATTCGACAGGTCACCCAGCGCTACTGGGTGACCTACATCGGGATCGACATCACCGGCATGGGCTCAGGCGTGGCGCAGCTGGTGAAGTCGTTTTTCCCGAACATCACCACCTTCAGCTACTCGCCCGAAGTCAAAACCCGCCTGGTGCTGAAAGCCTACGACGTGATCAAGAACGGACGGTTGGAGTTCGATGCCGGCTGGACGGATATGGCCCAGTCGCTGATGGCTATTCGAAAGACCGTCACCGCCTCCGGGCGCCAGTTCACCTACACGGCCGGTCGCACCGACGAAACCGGCCATGCCGACTTGGCGTGGGCGACCTTCCACGCCCTGCACAACGAACCCCTCGAAGGGCAGACCACGGCGAACACCGGATTTATGGAGTCCTACTGATGAGCAGACGTAACCGCGGAAAACAGTTGGCACCCGCCAATGCCCCGAAAGAAGGGGAGCTGCTGCAGGCCGAGGCCGGCCCGGTGGAGGCCTTCACCTTTGGGGACCCGACGCCGGTGCTGGATGGCCGCGAAATCCTCGACTACCTGCAGTGCTGGCTCAATGGCCGTTGGTACGAAACGCCGATGTCCATGGATGGCCTGGCCAAGACCACCCGGGCCAGCGTGTATCTGCAATCGGGGCTGAACTTCAAGCGCAACATGCTGGCCCGCACCTTCATCCCCCACAAGCTGCTCAGCCGTCAGGCCTTCGAGCAGTTCGTCCTGGACTGGCTCTGGTGTGGCAACTGCTACCTGGAGAAGCGCAACAACATGCTGCGCAACACCCTGGGCTTGGTCCCGCCGCTGGCGAAGTACATGCGCCGCGGTGCCGATCTGGTGACCTACTACCAGGTGCGTGGCTGGAAGGACGAGCACGAATTCGCCCCGGGCTCCATCTGCCACCTGCGTGAAGCCGATATCAACCAGGAGATCTACGGCCTGCCGGAGTGGCTGGCGGCGCTGCAAAGCGCGCTGCTGAACGAGAGCGCCACGCTGTTTCGCCGCAAGTATTACAACAACGGCAGTCACGCCGGCTTCATCCTCTACATGACCGACGCGGCGCAGAAGGAAGAGGACATCGATTCGCTGCGTACCGCGCTGAAGAACTCGAAAGGCCCGGGCAACTTCCGCAACCTGTTCGTCTACGCACCCGCCGGGAAGAAGGACGGCATCCAGCTGATCCCGGTCAGTGAGGTGGCGGCAAAGGATGAATTCAGCTCAATCAAGAATATCAGCCGCGACGACCTGCTCGCGGCCTTGCGTATTCCGCCACAGTTGATGGGCATTGTGCCGCAGAACGCGGGCGGTTTCGGGTCCTTGCGAGAGGCTGCTGAGGTGTGGGCGGTCAACGAGCTGGAGCCACTGCAGGCGCGGCTGGCTCAGGTCAACGAGTGGCTTGGCGAGGAGGTTGTTAGTTTCAAAACGTTTGAAATAGCGGTATAGGAGGAGTAATCCCGCCATGTATTAAGGAGGCGTTGGGCTGAAGCGTGAGCATCAGCCCAATGTTGAGTTACTTAAGCACACCGAGTGTTCCAGATACGTTTTCTTCTATTTTGCGGTTAGGGCAAGCCTTAGACACTCTAAAGTCGCAGAGATTGTGTCAATGTTTTATAGGGTGGTCTAAAGAGTGAATTATATTGTTGTGAACGTCGTTGATTAGATTGATGTTGTCCTCGAATAATACGACTGCGTACTTCTTGAACTCAGAAAGCAATCCAATTTCAGAAAGTAGACCTCTCATTACTCCTGCTTGGCACCTACTAGTTGCATAAATCATTACTGTGCTAAATAAGTCGAGCGTTTCTTTTCTAAAGTCCACGCTACGAAAGCCTGAGTGTACGGAGTCGTTCCGGAAGTTGCGGATTTTTTTAACTACTTCCTTAAGTTCTTTTTGCCAGTATTTGTATTTTTTGTGATTTTCTAGGTTGGCCTTTATAGTGTCTGAAATAAGTTTTAATTGGCCGCCGTTGGGGAAGCCTAGAAATAAACGGATATAGCTTTCGACGCAGTTATCAGTTTCATCTTCTTTGAATAGTGCTTCTATGGAGAACCATAGAAATATAATTTTTAATTGTTGGTTTGTTTCGTTTTTGCTATTTCTTGCCCAGTGAAGCGAGCGCTTATAACGTTCGCTCAACTCGTTATTTAATGACAGTACATAATTAGTACTGTCGAAGCGTTGAATGGTTTTAGGATTCATAATAAAAGAGATTGAAGGTTCGAATCCAGTTTTTGTTATAGGGGTTAGCGTTCCTGTAGTTAAGTCTTTTATTAATCCGATTGGAGATGTTTTAATGTTCGAGACAGAAAACTCTGTTGATTTAAAGTCCAGGACTTCAAGGAATCTGTTGTCAGCAAAGTGAATCGCCTCAATAAACGTTTCGCACTCGACGATGGTTGCAATTCTAGCGCATACACTATATTTATTGAAGTCGAGCCCTCGTTCAGTGGCAGATATTTTAAGTGCGTCAACCTCTTGCTTTGTGTCTGCAGAATAAGACCGAATTTCTACGTCTCCATAAACCATTGTAGAGGGTATAGAAAAGCTTTGGTCGTCAAGAATTTTAATAACTAGGAAGCAATTCATTTTCGTCCTTGGATTGTGTTTATTAGTTTTTCTATAAGTATTTGCTTTAACCGTCTTTCTGTTGGTGGGCTTAATACTAGCTTATGCTTTGCGAGGACTTTAATTAAAGGTTTTGCAATTGAGTAGCTTCGCTGCTCTAAACATACCTCCAGAATGGTGGAAATGTGTTCAAATTTTGAAGACTCTTCAAGTAGTTTGCTGCTTACGAGTTCGCAGGCCAAGAGGTTGTTTCGTGAGTGATAGTAACGTAATTGAAACCATAGGAGTTCACTGGTTTCGGGATTTGAATCAACAAGCAAATTGTCGTATTTAATAAGCATGTCGTTATCAAAAGTGGCTATTGCAATCGTGTAGCCCAGTCTGATTGTTTTTTTATGAAGTGGACTTATTTTGCTTAGTTCTGAGAAAAAGTGTTTTGCCTCTATGTTTCTGCCATGCTTGATTAGGGCGTAGATGTAATCTGTAAGTCTTTTGGCATACTTTTTATTCGTGCTGGGTGTGTCTCTGTAGCTTTTTTCAATGTCTTCCAAGGCGCGGAACTCCTTTCTCAACGTAACATCCAATTTTTAATGTTTGCTGACGGTGTTTGTCGCTGAGTGTTGATCTGCAGCTACGAGTGGCAGTTATTTGGTGGGATTTAATCTCGCTCCGACATCAGCCACGCTGACCTACAGGGTCTGTAAACTCTATAACTTGGTACTGCACTCTGCCTACAGCATTGTTCAGCAATATCATTCAATCGCCTCGGGTGGTAGTCCAGCGATTTCTAAAATTTTGATCTAACCCTATCCTTCGCAATAAATCCGTGTCCCTCACAAACGGGACAATCTTCTCGCGCGGCAAACCGGTCCAGGCAGGCTGTGCACTTCCTGAATGCCGCAGCGAGGAGAAGAGGGCGAGTTCTTCTGTATGTTTCGAAGTCGTGATTCTCCAGGGCAATCAACGCTTGGTCCGCGAGGGTTCGGTATGCGTCCGGGTCCTCGATGTTCGCGTACTCGCGTCCGTTGATGCGTTGGCCAGTGATCACCAGGTCATAAAGGCTGCCGTCGGCCGTTGTGATCGTCAGGCCGTCCATTGACCACACATCCGAATTGATTCGGAACACTAGCCGACGACTTTCTTTCTCATCGATCACCTGGGCTGCCCATTCCTCCGAGCCTTCCGGGTAGTAAGTCCTTCCCCAGAGCTTGCCCAGCCGCGGCCCGCCGCCCCGAGGAACCAGGTCGTAGAAGGCGGACGATATGAATTCAGGTTCGCAATCGATCAGCGTCTCAACGGCGTGCCAGTACGCAGCGTTTGCGAGCTCATCCAGTTCGAACTTCTGAGCCTGATCGATGACCTCAACATCGACCATGTCTTTGCTGATGGCCAGGCAGCCTTGACGGTAAGCCTCGGGGTAACTCATGCGGAGTTCGTGGTCGTCCAGGTGTCGGCGCCAGTGGGCAAGCCACTCAGCTTTAGAGGGGATACTCATGAGATCAGACTGCTATAACTTATACTGTATGCACATACAGTAATTCAGCGGAGTCAAATCGGCGAATCAGGGCGACGAAGTGCTCAGCGCTAGCTCGGGGTAGTGACGTGCCACAAAATCGGGGCAGTGACGTGCTTCAGCGCCTGGCGCGCGCCGTCGTCCCCCCACCTCGCCTGCGGGCTAAATGGGTCGCTTTTTCTGCGCACCTGCAGATTATTCCCGACGGCCTCAGCTGGGGGCCTGCTGGGCTTTTCTGCGGGCCGAAAAGCCTGCGGAACCCTGCACCGAGGCCAAATTTATGAGGAGGCTTAGAAGCTTCCAGATTGTTGGAGGTAGCGGGGATGTCTGAGAAAGAGTAATTTCAGTAACCAGGGGCTGGTTCTGCTCTGGAGGTCCCATAAATCAAGGCTTCAGAGATTACAAAGAGTAGTAACACCGGAGTAACTCAAAGAGTAATTATTCTGTAAGTGGTTGAAATATAAGGGTTTTATAAAAGGAAAATATCACCTTATAAATAGGTAATCTGATTACTCTTAGGTTACTTAAAAATTACTTTTTGAGATCCGAGAAAAAACCTTGCAAATCAATGACTTGTGTTAATTTTTCGGCCAGGATTACTGATGTTACTCTTTTTTTGCTACCCCCCTGTACCTTGGATTTCAGCCCCTTATGCGTGTGATGCGCGCACGTACTGAGCTGTACGTTGAGGGCCATGGGAATGGCGTGGGAACGTTTTCTCGCTGCTGGCACCGCTGGAGCCCTTGTAAACCGAGGTGCTGCCCGGGCGATCGAGGGTGCGGGCACTTTCGAATCTCTCCTTCACCGCCACATTCTACAAACACAAACCCCTGACTTTCCTAAAGAAAGTCGGGGGTTTGTGGTTTTTGGCGTCTGAAAAATGTCCCGATGGAGCGGGTAGGGGGAAGTTGTGTTGGGTTGACCCCGGGGCAGCCTGTAGCAGGCTCTGGTGCGTGCTCATTCGGCAAGCCACGCACCAGCTACGCCTGAAGAGTTACCACTGGCCGCTTATGAGGCAGCCGACGATTTCCCAACCGCTGTATTCCCACCAGGAATATCGGCTATCGGAGCAGCTTCTGGCCAGGCTGGCCATCTGGATTTCGCCCGCTGCTTTTTGGGTTCCGAAAGGGGTGTCAGTAGAAGCTGTCACCTGATTGACGGTCTGCGGAGCCTTGATCGGGGTTGGATGTACGGAAGCGTTCGCGACAGTTGCGGTGAAAGCGATCGTCGCGGATACGGCCAGAGCAGTTATGGACTTTTTCATGTTCGAATCCTTTCAGTCATCTGACAAGCGGCTTATACCTGAGCCTGACCTGCCTTTATCAATAGCCTGAACAGATCGGGCGCTCGCATGGTGTGACGCCAGGAAAGCCTAGCACCGCGCTACTTCCCGCACAGTCGCTCAACGGCACTATTGACAAAGATATAAAAAGCTGGGTTTTTAAGGTGGTGGCGGCTGGTGAAGTAACGAAGAGCTTGAGCACATGCTTCCAGGCTGGTCTTTAAAGCTTTAATGCCAGCTGTAGTAACCCGACGGTAACCGGTCCATTTTCAGCTGTTGCCTGCGGTCGGGAGGTGGAGCGATCCAGCGTCGCCCCTGGCATGCAGCCACTCGTCGGCGCCTGTCTGTTTTGAACGGCGGGTCGGCAAATGACTGTCTAGTCTGAAATGCCGTGACGAGCAGTATTTTCCAGGCAATCAGGAGCTTGCCGGTACTGGTCGGTTGTTGGAGGGAGCTGGGTATGAGGAGTCTTGCTTATATTGAAGACAACGGGGATGAGTTCCCAATCAACAACTTGGTGCGTTGCGGTCAGGCTGCATTCGAAGCAGAGGTTGAATCTTCTGGCACAGTTGTCAGCAAGAGAAAGGCGGCGGTGCCTGTAGCCAGCAACAAGATGTTTTTCCCCAGGGCGTTGCCGAAGAGAAGGTAACGCAGGATGCAGGCGGCCCCGCTTTATGCGGGGCTTTTTATTGCCTGGAGGTTTTTCAGGGGAAAGATTGGCGAGGTCCCATTGTTTGCAAGGGAGCTTTTTGGGCTATTTGTTAAGATATTTTTTATTGGTTTAGGAATTTTCTTATCTCAATTTGTTATAAGTGGCGATATGTTCCTTATCCCGATTCAAACGGGGCTGCGCATCCAGCGATGATGCCTTTTATATGAAACGCGATAAGGAAATAAACGTGAAAGCCATTTTCAAACTCCTCGCATTGTCCACGCTTGTTGCCACCGCCGCAGGTTGCACCAGCTACAACATCAGCCAGCCATCTTCGCCAATCGACAGTCAGGTCAAGGCTGACCTGAAGGCGGATGTAGCAGTGGGCGAAGCGATTTCCGGTCAGTCGTCGGTCAACATTCTGTTTGGTTTCCTGAAGTTCGGTGGCGATAGCCAGTTTGCCGACGGTGTGGCTTACGGTGGTGATGGCGGTGGTGCACTGGGTGGCCTGGGCTTCGATCCGGTCAGTGCGGTCAAGTCCGCTGCGGCTTTCAAGGCAGTCAAATCTTCGGGCGCCGACCTGATCGTTGCTCCGCGTTATGAAGTGAGTGAAGAAAACTACTTCGTCTTCAAGAAAGTCTCGGTCACGGTCAAAGGCAATAAAGGCAGCATCCGCAGCATTCGTTGAGTGCAACTGCGTTCGAGCCTCTGTGGCGGAGATCGGGGCGTTGCACTGGTAACGTTCCAAGGCGTTGCCTGCCAGCGGCCCGGTCTGAACATTTCGGTAAGGTGAGCTGAAGATGCCTCGGGATAGGTGAAGCTCAAGGTCTGTTGGTGTTGCTCCCACTGACAGGCTCTTTTCACATAATCTTCACATTTGCCTGAGTAGGCTCGAACCATCCGTTAAAAGCAGCATCCCTAGCCCGTTCCCCAGCGGGCTTTTTTTTGCGCGGGGATAAAACTCTTTTAAAATCAGCTGTCCAAGGCACCTGGGAGTAACCGGGTGCGGCCGCGATAGCTCGAATTGGGCCGCGTGGCGCTGGGCTTTCTTGTCAGTCCGACAGTCTTTCTTTGAGGTTCAAGTCATGCGTTTAACTTTACCTGCCCTGGTTGTGGGACTTCTGCTGGCTCAAGGCGCTATGGCCGGCGATGGCACTGCGGCCATTGGTGGCGGGCTTGGTGGGGCGTTGGGCAATGTGGTCGGGCAGAAGCTCGGTGGCAGTACCGGGGCGGCAATCGGCGCGGGTGTTGCCGGTGCGGCAGGCAGTGCGGCCGGGGCGCGCAAAGGCAGCCGGGCCAAGGCGGCCATCGGTGGTGGCCTGGGTTCGGCCGGTGGCTCGCTGATCGGTAATCGTCTGGGCGGTAGCACCGGCTCGACCGTCGGCGCCGGTATCGGCGGCGCGGCCGGTGGCGCCCTGGGTAGCAGCATGGGTCACAAGAAGCGTCACTGATTCTGCCTTGCCTGAAGAAAACCCGGCCCTGCGCCGGGTTTTTTGTGTGGCTTGCCCCTGGCTTCGCCATACTCAAGGCTCTGAGTCCCGATGTTCAAGGAGACGATCATGCACCGCGAGACGCCAGGCCAGGCACAGCCCGCTTCCGACGAGCCGGAGGTGATCAACGACCCCGGGAATGAAGACCCCGGTTCATTGCAGGACGATGCACGCGTACCTCTGCAAGAGGCGCCAGAAGGCGACAAGAGCCCGCCTGGTGCAGCCGACTAAGGTCCGCAGCAACCGCCGTCCAGCCCCCTCGGTTGCTCCCGACCCAAGCCCGCCGCTATGCTGCTGAATCCTTTAATTGATGAATTGCCAAGAAGAACTGGCCGTACCTGAGCCGCTCCCTGGAATGTATTTTTGCTAACGGATCAGATGCGATGAATGCACAGTTGAATGATTTGGGGCCGATCAAGGCCGTCATTTTCGACATGGACGGCTTGCTCCTGGACACCGAGGGCATCTACACCGAGATCACCCAGTTGATCGCCGAGCGTTATGGCCGCACCTACGATTGGACCATCAAGCAGAACATCATCGGCCGGGGAGCCGGCGACCTGGCGCACTATGTGGTCCAGGCCCTGGACCTGCCCATCAGCGCCGAAGAGTTCCTGGTGATGCGCGAACCGTTGATGCGTGAGCGCTTTCCCCGCGCCCAAGCCATGCCCGGGGCCCAAGAGCTGGTGCGGCACTTGAAGGAACACCGGATTCCCATTGCCGTGGGCACCAGTTCGTCGCAGATGTCGTTCGGCGAGAAAACCACCCGCCATGGCGACTGGTTCGCGCTATTCGACACCATCGTCACCGCCGACGATCCGGAAGTGACGGCGGCCAAGCCGGCGCCGGATATCTTCCTCACGGCTGCCCGCCGCCTGGGGGTGGCTCCGGCCGAGTGTCTGGTGTTCGAGGATTCGCCGTTTGGCGTGACCGCGGCCAGGGCCGCTGGCATGAGCGTGATCGCAGTGCCCGATCCGGCGATGGCCGATAGCAAGTTTGCCCATGCCCACGGGATCATCCGTTCCCTCAAAGGCTTTCAGCCGGCTGCCTGCGGCTTGCCCCACCTGCACTGGGACTGATGGGCTGAGCGGCGGCAAACCGCTGTTTTAAAGGCACTGAAAAACGGGCCGCCGGTCATCGACGGCCCGTTTTTTTGCGGGGGATCAGGCGCTGAAGCCACCGTCGATGCTCAGGCTGGCGCCGGTGATGTAGCCGGCCTCGGGGCTGGCCAGGTAGGCGACGAAACCGGCGACTTCTTCGGCATGGCCATAGCGACGGATAGCCATCAGGTCCATCAGGCTCGCGGCGAAGTCGCTGTCCGCCGGGTTCATGTCGGTGTCCACCGGGCCGGGCTGGACGTTGTTGATGGTGATGCCCCGCGGGCCAAGGTCTCGGGCCAGGCCCTTGGTCAGGCCCACCAGTGCGGCCTTGCTCATGGCGTAGGGGCCGCCACCGGCGAAGGGCATGCGTTCAGCGTTGGTGCTGCCGATGTTGATGATGCGGCCACCTTCGCCCATGTGTCGTGCGGCTTCCTGGGTGGCGATGAATACGCTGCGCACGTTGATCGCCAGGGTCTGGTCGAAGTCCTCCAGCTTGAACTCGTCCAAGGGTGCGATGGCCAGCACCCCGGCGTTGTTGACCAGGATATCGAGGCGGCCAAAGGTCTTGACGCTGTCGTTCACTGCGCGGCGGATGGCCTCGGCGTCGGCGCTGTCGGCGTGGATCGCCAGGGCCTTGCCACCCTTGGCGATGATGCTGTCCTGCAGGGCCTGGGCCTTGCTCGCCGAACTGACGTAGGTAAAGGCGACGCTGGCGCCTTCTGCCGCCAAGCGCTCGACAATGGCTGCGCCGATGCCGCGGGAACCGCCCTGGATCAAGGCTACTTTGCCGCTGAGGTCATATGTGCTCATGTGCTTCTCCAGAGATTCAAGGCCGGGTGCCTTGTGCTTGGAGCGAGTATCTGCCGCTGATTAGCCTCTGTGTAGCCGGTAATTTCTATACTCTGTGTAAACCAGAAGTTTAGAGTGGCCTCTATGGAAGCCTTTAGCAGTATCGAATGTTTTGTCCGCAGCGCTGAAGTCGGCAGCTTTGCCGAGGCGGCGCGACGGCTCGGCCTGACCCCGGCGGCGGTGGGCAAGAGCGTGGCCAAGCTGGAAACCCGGGTTGGTGTGCGCCTGTTCCAGCGCAGCACCCGACGCCTGACCCTGACCGAGGCCGGCCGCCTGTTTCTCGCGGAAGTCGCCGACAGCCTGCAGACCATCCAGAACGCGGTCAGCACCCTGGCCGATGCCCAGGGGCGCCCGGCGGGGACGCTCAAGGTCAGCATGGGCACGGTGTTCGGCGGGCTGTACATAGTGCCGATGCTCGGCGCCTTTTTGCGCCGCTACCCGGATATTCATCCCGACTGGCATTTCGACAACCGCCAGGTGGACCTGATCGGCCAAGGTTTCGATGCGGCCATTGGCGGCGGTTTCGAATTGCCCCAGGGAGTGGTCGCCCGGCGGCTGTCGCCGGCTCACCGGGTGCTGGTGGCAAGCGCCGATTACCTGCGGGGGCGGGCACCGATCAACGGGCCCGAAGACCTGCGGCATTGCGGCGGGATTCTTATCCGCTCCCCCCAGACCGGGCGCATCCGCACCTGGCAGATGACCGGTCGGGGAGGGCTGATGTGCCCGCTGGAGCTCAAGGCCAGCATGACCATGAGCGATTCCGAGGCCGCCTGCATCGCCGCGGCCCAAGGGCTGGGCCTGGCCTTGGTGAGCATGCCGTTTGCCGTCAATTACCTGCGTTCCGGGGCCTTGCAGCGGGTGTTGCCGGACTGGTACGTGGACGATGGCTTTACCTCGATCTACTACGCCGAGCACAAGATGCTCCCGGGCAAGACGCGGGCCTTCGTCGACTTCGTCATTGAGCGGTTCGCCGAGCAAGGCCTGGCTCAGGCCTTCAGCGCCTTGTAGGAGCCGGCCTGGCGACGACTCTATGTACCGCCGGCCTCAGCGCCCCGCCCGCAAGGGCCAGCCCTGCACTCGCTTGGGCCGGGGCGTGGCATAGGTGCGTACCTTGGAGGTGGATAGCCCCAGACGCACCAGGGACTCGGCAATGGTCACTGCTGCCGTTACTCCGTCCACCACCGGCACCCCGGTGCGCTGGCGAATCTGTTCATCCAGGCCGGCCATGCCCCCGCAGCCCAGGCAGATGACTTCGGCCTTGTCCTCGGTCACCGCCCGTTCGGCCTGGCGCACGATGGCTTCCACGGCGCGCAGCGGGTCTTCCTCCAGCTCCAGTACCGCCAGGCCGCTGGCCCGCACCGAGGCGCAGCGGTCATAAAGGCCGGAGAGCTTGAGCCGGTCTTCGATCAGCGGCACGGTGCGGTCCAGGGTGGTGACCACCGAGTAGGCGTGGCCAAGGAACATGGCAGTGCTGGCGGCGGCGTCGGTGATGTCCACCACTGGCACGTTCAGCAGTTCCTGCAAGCCTTCGCGGCCGTGCTCGCCGTAGCCGGCCTGGATCACCGCGTCATAGGGCTGGTCGTAGGCCAGCACCCGGTCCATTACGGCGATGGCCGCCAGGTAGCTTTCGAAGTTGCCTTCCACCGATTCGGCACCGAAGTAGGGAGTCAGGCCGATGATCTCGGTACCCGGCGCTGCCACGCTTTGTGCCTGGTGGGCGATGGCCTGGGTGATGGAGTCGGTGGTGTTGACGTTGACCACGAGAATTCGCATGAGGGTTCCTTGCAGGTTGGGCAGTTCAGGCCCGGCGCGCCGGGCCGGGCAGGTTCAATGGCTGACGTTGTCCACGGCGATGCTTTCGCCGCTGACGTCCGCGTAGCCAGGTTGGCGCTTGGCGATGATCAGGTAGAGCATCCCGGCGATGCCGGCGCCGATCAGCCAGGAGAATGGCGAGACGCTGGCAAAACCCGGCACCAGGGCCAGCACGATGGCGATCAGCGCCGCGGGAATAAAGGCCGCCACTGCCCGCAGGTTGACCCCGTGGCTGTAGAAATAGGCGCCTTGCGGGTCTTCGCTATAGAGCTGCGGCACGTTGACCTGGGCTTTGCGCAGGATCCAGTAGTCCACCATGATCACCCCGTACAGCGGGCCGAGCAGGGCGCCCAGGCCGGAGAGGAAATACACGATCACCAGCGGGCTGTTGTACAGGTTCCACGGCAGGATCAACACCGCCAGCGCCGCGCTGATCAGCCCGGCGCGGCGGAAGGTCAGGTACTTGGGCGCCAGGTTGCTGAGGACGAAGGCCGGGGCGACGAAGTTGGCCATGATGTTCACCGCCACGGTCACGATCAGAAAGGCCAGGCAGCCCAGGACCAGGAACAGTGTGTTGGGGATCGAGGCGATGATCTCCGTGGGGCTTTCGATGACCCGGCCATTGATCTGGAACTGCGCGCCGCACAGCAGCACGGTGATGGTGGCGAACACCAGGATGTTCACCGGCAGGCCCCAGAAGTTGCCGACCTTGATGGTCTTGCGGCACGGCGAGGAGCGGGCGAAGTCGCAGAAGTTGAGGATCAGGGTGCCGTAGATCGCCAGCCACAGGGCGCCGCCGGCGAAGATCTGCCGCCACATTTCGCTGCCGGTCAGAGGTTCGCGGATCGACCAGGCGATCTGCCCGTCGGCCTGGGTGTACATCCAGGCGGCCAGGCAGGCCACGGTCAGCAGGATGATCGGCCCGGCGAAGGCTTCGTAGCGCCGGATCATTTCCATGCCATAGGCGAGGATCGCCAGTTGCACCAGCCAGATCACCAGGAAGCAGGCCCAGCCCAGGGTCGAGAGGCCGAGGATCGAGTTGTGATCGTAATCGGCGAAGCCCGGATGGATGGCCGTGAGCAGCACGCGAAACACCACCGAGGCCAGGTAGGTCTGGATGCCGAACCAGGCGATGGCGATCACTGCCCGGATGAGTGCCGGAATCTGCGCGCCATGGATGCCGAAGCTGATGCGGCTGATCACCGGGAACGGCACCCCGGTCTTCTGCCCCATGTAGCCGGACAGGTTCATGAAGAAATACACCAGCGCCGCGCCTATCCCCAGGGACAGCAGGATCTGCCAGCCGCCCAGGCCCAGGGCGTAGAGGCCGATGGCGAAGGAGTAGTTGGCGATGTTGTGCACATCGTTGGTCCACAAGGCGAAGATGCTGTAGCCACCCCAGCGCCGGCCTTCGACCTTGGTCGGTGCCAGGTCGCGGTTGTGCAGGCGTGGGCTGAGCGCGATGGGGGCCGCATCGGCGACAGGTTGTTGGACGTTGTGCGAATGCGGCGAGGAGGGCAGATCCAGTGCGATGTTGTTGGAAGGGCTGGTACGCATTCCGGCATGCTCCTGACTCCGGACCTGGATGACTGTGCTTGAGCGAGGGGGCTCGACAATCTTCGTCACAGGGGAGGAATCACTGGGTTCGGGGCATCTGCAGCTTGAGTCGTGGGTCAGGCGTGCGGACGGTTAGTGTATGTATGTTTTGGTTTTTTTGTATACAAAACATAAATCCACTAAAGCCACTTCTGTGCCAATTTCACGACTATGAAATTGGCTGCTGATTTCGTTTTGTTATGGGTTATTCCTAACCTTCTGAAAAGACGAGATTAAAAATTGACCGTTTGAACAGGTATTTATTTTTCGCCAGGCACGGCTTGGCGCCCAATGGATATCGGCGCAGGAAAGGCTTGTAACCTTTTGGGGCGGGGAATCTTTGAAGTGCACACAAAAATGGCACCGACGGTGACATTCTTGTGTACAGGTTTTGCTGCGGGTTGGCTTTCAGTGCGGACGTCCTTCAGGCGCGCCCGCAGGGAAGGGGGTCAGGCTTTGCTGATGATGTTGCCGGCGTGCAAGCCACATTCTTTCTGGGTGGCTTCCTCCCACCACCAGCGGCCTTCGCGCTCGTGCTGGTTGGGCAGTACCGGGCGGGTGCAGGGCTCGCAGCCGATGCTGATGAAGCCGCGCTCATGCAGGCTGTTGTAGGGCAGTTCGAGCATGCGGATGTAACCCCAGATCTCCTCGCTGCTCATTTGTGCCAGTGGGTTGAACTTGTACAGGGTGCGCTCCGGCGTGGAGAAGGCTGTGTCGACTTCCAGCACCGCCACCTGGCTGCGGGTACCCGGGCTCTGATCACGGCGCTGGCCGGTTGCCCAGGCGCTGACGGTGGACAGCTTGCGCCGCAGCGGTTCGATCTTGCGGATACCGCAGCACTCGCCATGGCCGTCCTTATAGAAGCTGAACAGGCCCTTTTCCTTGACGAAGGGTTCGAGCTTGCTGTGGTCCGGCGAGATCAGCTCGATCTGGATCTTGTAGTGTTCACGTACCTGATCGATGAAACGGTAGGTTTCCGGGTGCAGGCGGCCAGTATCCAGGCTGAACACCTTGACGTTCTTGTTCAGCTTCCAGGCCATGTCCACCAGCACCACATCCTCGGCACCGCTGAAGGAAATCCACAGGTCATCGCCGAACTGGGCAAAGGCCAGTTTGAGAATGTCCTGGGCAGACTTGTTGGCATAGGTCGCGGCGAGTTCAGCGACGTCGAACGATGGGGTCATCAGGGCGGTTTCCTACAGGTCGGTGGCGCTGTGCGCTCTATAGGGGGGCGATCTTAACAAAATCCACACGGCCCTGGCGCGCTCCTCTGCGTTGCGCCTGTGCAGGCGAATCGCTAGAGTTCGGCAGTCCTTTTGCTCGCTCAATTTAAATAATCAGAACCAATGGGAGTGTCTTGTGGAAATTGCCTGTCTCGATCTGGAAGGTGTACTGGTCCCGGAAATCTGGATCGCCTTTGCCGAAAAAACCGGGATTGAATCCCTCAAGGCAACCACCCGGGATATTCCCGACTACGACGTGCTGATGAAGCAGCGCCTGCGGATTCTCGACGAACACGGCCTGAAGCTTTCGGACATCCAGGAAGTGATCGCCACCCTCAAGCCACTGGACGGCGCGGTGGAATTCGTCAACTGGCTGCGCGAGCGCTTCCAGGTGGTGATCCTTTCCGACACCTTCTATGAATTTTCCCAGCCCTTGATGCGCCAGCTGGGCTTTCCGACCCTGCTTTGCCACCGCCTGATCACCGATGACGGCGGCCGGGTGAGCGGCTATCAGTTGCGCCAGAAAGACCCCAAGCGCCAGTCGGTGCTGGCCTTCAAGAGCCTGTACTACCGGGTGATTGCGGCGGGGGATTCCTATAACGACACGACGATGCTCGGTGAGGCGGATGCCGGCATCCTGTTCCACGCCCCGGACAACGTGATCCGCGAGTTCCCGCAGTTCCCGGCGGTGCACAGCTTTGCCGAGCTGAAGCAGGAGTTCATCAAGGCTTCCAATCGTCCCCTGAGCCTGTAAAACCGTTCTTGTAGGAGCCGGCTTGCCGGCGAAGGGGCCCCTGGATTTTGCGCAAATCCTGCCGACGCCTTCGCTGGCAAGCCAGCTCCTACGGGGGGAGAACGGCGCGCGCTTGTAGGAGCCGGCTTGCCGGCGAAGAGGCCCTAAAGCCCCTGCAATGTCTCCAGCAGCACCCGCACCTTGGTGATGGATTCCTGGTATTCCTCCTGCCAGTCGGAATCCGCGACTATTCCGCCGCCGCCCCAGCAACAGATCTGCCCATCCTTGGCCAGCAGGCTGCGGATGGCGATCGAACTGTCCATTTCTCCGCGCACGTCCAGGTACAGCAGCGAACCGCAGTACAGGGCACGCCGCGTGGGTTCCAGCTCGTCGATGATCTGCATCGAGCGGATCTTCGGTGCTCCGGTGATCGAGCCACCGGGAAAGCTGCCGGCGATCAGGTCCAGGGCGTCCTTGCCGTCCGCCAGCTCGCCAGTGACGCTGCTCACCAGGTGGTGCACGTTGGGGTAGCTTTCCAGGCTGAACAGCTCCGGTACCCGTACCGAGCCTATGCGGCAGGTGCGCCCCAGGTCGTTGCGCAGCAGGTCGACGATCATCAGGTTTTCCGCCCGGTCCTTGGGGCTGGCCAGCAGCTCGGCGGCATTGGCCGCGTCTTGCGCCGCATCCCGGCCGCGGGGGCGTGTGCCTTTGATCGGGCGGGTTTCCACCCGGCCCTGGCTGACGTGGACGAAGCGCTCCGGCGACAGGCTCAGCACCGCACCGCCTTCCGGCAGCCGCTGGAAACCCGAGAACGGGGTCGGGCAGGCGGCGCGCAGGGCGCAATAGGCCGCCCAGGGATCACCCTGGTACTGGCCGCGAAAGCGCTGGGCGAAGTTCACCTGGTAGCAGTCGCCGGCCTGGATGTAGTGCTGGATGCGCTGGAACGCCTGGCGGTAGTCCTCGGCGCTCAGATCAGCCAGCATGGCTCCGGTCAGCTTGAATGTCGGCTGCGACGCGGGCAGCGGCTGGCTGAACAGTTGAATCAGGCGCTGGCGCTCGGTGGCATCCAGGCTGGGGTGGAATACCAGCTGGCTGGTGCCTGCCTGGTGGTCGTTGATCAGCGCCCAGGCATACAGGCCAAAGCGTGCGTCGGGCAGTTGCAGGTCATCCCGGGCCTGGCTTGGCAGGCGCTCCAGATGGCGGCCGAAGTCATAGCTGAGGTAGCCGATCAGGCCGCCGGCGAAGGGCAGTTCATAAGGAGCGGGCAGTTGCGCCGGGCCCAGTTGCCCCAGGTTGTCCCGCAGGCGCTGGAGAAAGCCCCTGCCGCTTTCTTCGGCGGCCACGGTCAACTGCGCCAGGGGCCAGGCGCTGAGCAGGTCATAGCGCCCGCGCTCGGCACTGGGCCGGCCGCTGTCCAGCAGCACGGCGCCGGGGGCGTGCTCGATTGCCGCGAAATACTCGGCGGGGTTGGTGCGGTAGGGGAGCGGGTGTACGGAACAGGTCAACATGCGGGGCAAATCAGCCATCGGAGCGCGGTTGGCGATTGTATGCCTCTGCAGGAGTTGCTCCTAGAGGGGATGTCGGTGATTGCCCGGTTCGTGGCGTATTCACCGACCTGTAGCTGCTGCCGCAGGCTGCGAAAAGGTCCGCAGGGCCTTCCGTTCGCACCCTGCGGCAGGCGCTATCAGCCTTCCACGGCAGGGATATGGCCGAACAGTTCCTGGGCGAAGCGTACCCGCTCCTCGACGCTTTCCTCGATGCCCTGGGCCTTGAGCTCCTCAAGGTGGGCTTCGATGGCGTGGGTGCGCTGGGTCAGGCCGCAGTCGTTGGCGATCTGGATGTTCAGCCCCGGCCGCGCGTTGAGTTCGAGAATCAGCGGGCCCTTGTCCTGATCCAGCACCATGTCCACGCCGATGTAGCCCAGGCCGCAGAGTTCGTAGCAGCCGGCCGCTAGCTTCATGAAGCCGTCCCAGTAGGGCAGTTGCACGCCGTCCACCGCGTTGGTGGTGTCCGGGTGCTTGGTGATGATGTTGTTCAGCCAGGTACCGCGCAGGGTCAGGCCGGTGGCCAGGTCGACCCCGACGCCGATGGCGCCCTGGTGCAGGTTGGCCTTGCCCCCGGACTGGCGGGTCGGCAGGCGCAGCATGGCCATCACCGGGTAGCCCATGAGCACGATGATGCGGATGTCCGGCACGCCTTCGTAGCTGATGCTCTTGAAGATCTGGTCCGGGGTCACCCGGTACTCGATCAGCGCGCGATCGCGGTGGCCGCCCAGGGAATACAGGCCGGTGAGGATGCTGGAAATATGGTGCTCGATTTCCTCGTGGCTGATGATCTTGCCCGACACCGTGCGATAACGGCCCTCGAAGCGGTCGGCGATCACAATGATGCCGTCGCCGCCGGCGCCTTGCGCCGGCTTGATCACGAAGTCGTTGCGTTCACCGATGATCGCGTCGAGCTTGTCGATTTCCTTCTCGGTGGAGATCACCCCGTACAGTTCCGGCACATGGATGCCGGCCTTGATCGCCCGTTCCTTGGTGATGATCTTGTCATCGACGATGGGGTACAGGCTGCGCTTGTTGTACTTGAGCACGTAGTCGGCGTTACGCCGGTTGATGCCCATGATTCCCCGCGCTTCCAGGGCTTTCCAGGTCTTCCACAGGCCAAACATCAGGAGTCGGCCTTGACGAAGGCTTTGAAACGCACCAGCTCCGTCAGGCGGTAGCCGCGGTAGCGACCCATCGCCAGCATGAAGCCCACCAGGATCAGCAGCATCGCCGGGAAGGTAAAGACGAAGTAGGTGAGTTCCGGCACGCTCATGATCAGGTGCGCCAGGGAGGCGGCGAACAGGGTGCCGATGGCGACTTTCATCGCATGGCCGCCGCCGCGCTCTTCCCAGGTGATGGACAGGCGTTCGATGGTCATGGTCAGGATCACCATCGGGAACAGTGCCACCGATAGGCCGCGTTCCAGGCCCAGCTTGTGGCTGAACAGGCTGATGGCGGCGATCAGCACCACGACGAAGGTCAGTACCACCGAGAGTCGCGGCAGCATCTGCAACTTCAAGTGTTCGAGGTAGGAGCGCAAGGACAGCCCAAGCGCGGTGATCACCGTGAACAGCACGATGCCAAAGCCCAACTGGGTCTCGCGGAAGGCCAGGGCGATCAGCACCGGGGTGAAGGTGCCGAGGGTCTGCAGGCCGATCAGGTTGCGCAGCACCAGGATCACCAGCACGCCGATGGGGATCATCACCATGATCATGAAGGTCTGCTGGGTCTGCAGCGGCAGGCCGTACAGCGAGTATTCGAGGAAGTTGGCGTCGGTGTTCTCGTCGGTCAGCTTGGCCAGGCGAATGGCGTTCATTTCGCTGTTGTTGAGGCTGAAGGTGACGTTGGCTTTCTTGCCGCCATCGACGGTGATCAGGTTGTCGTCGCCGGTCCACCACAGCAGGCGGTCGCTGGGCATGCCCTGCTCACCGGTTTCCGGGTTGAAGTACAGCCAGTCGGTGCCGTTGAAGCTGCGCAGCCAAAGCTCCGGGGTCTGCGGCTGGTCGGCCACCAGGCGGATGGTGTGGACCTTTTCCACCGGCACGTGGGCGATGGACAGCAGCAGCTCGACAATCTTCGCCTTGTTGGTGCTGGACGGATCGCCGGCCAGCAGCAGCTTGGCGTTGTCGTCATTGGCGTTGTTGACCCGCTTGATGGCTTCGCTGATGAAGGTCTCGACGTCCGCCGAATGCTGGCGGATCGGTGCCAGCAGGGCGTCGGCGGCGATCTTTTCCGGGCCTTCCACGGCCATGCTGTCACGGAAGGTCGGGCCCTTGACCTTGGCTTTCTCGGCGCTGTAGCGCTTGGTCAGCACCAGGCGGTAGTACAGGGTCTGGTTGCCCTTGGCCCGGCGCGCCGACCAGGTGACCTTGCGGTTGCCGTCGACGCGGTTCACCGCCACCCCGTAGTTGTTGGAAATGAAGCTCTCGTTGAGGCTCACGTAATCGCGGCTCAGGGGCGGCACGAACATCTGGATCTTGATCGGGTCCTTGCCGTTGGCGACGAACTCGACCTTGGCATCGATGTTCCACAGATCGTCGGTAGCGTCTTCGGTCACCGGAATGCCGAGCACGAAGATCTGATAGGCCGTGATCGAAATGCCCAGCACCACCAGGATGGCGATCAGGACTTTCAGATGAAGGGTAAGAGAGCGCATTGGAATTACTCTGCGGTATGAGCGTCGGTGGCGCAGGCGGGTTTGCCAGCAGCGTATTTAAGACTGGGGTCGACCAGCGCATCGAAGCGTTTCAGGGCTTCGGAGCCGATCAGGAGCGGGTATTGGAATGCGCTGCGGTCGGTCAAGTTCACTTCGATGCTGCGCAGGGCGCTGCCCATGCAGACATCCAGGGCGATGACCGGCCGTGCGGTGTAGTTCTTGTCCTCATCGGGGTCGTAGTCGCCGGCACGGCGCTTGATCTTGCTGACCCGGGCCAGAGGCCGTTCGATGGGATGGGAATGGGCGGCGTCGATCGCCAGGTAGAAACGCACCCAGGACTCGCCATTGCGCTTGAAGCGCTTGATGTCGCGGGCACTCAGGGAAGCGGTCTTGGCCCCGGTGTCGAGCTTGGCCGCGACCTCCAGGTCGATGCCGGACAGCCGAGCGTATTCATTCAAGCCGTAGACAGTCTTGCCGGCGGCGGCGCTGATGCCGGGCAGGGCAAGCAGGCAGAGCAGTAGGGGAAGGGCCTTGAGTCTCATAGATCCTGATGGGCATGGGTTCTTCAGTTCAAGGCGACCGGCATTGCTGCGCAAGCTCCCTCGTATGCGTGCCATAAAAAGATGACAGGCCAATGCGGGCGGCATTCTAGCATGCTGGTTTTATGGCGCCAGCGCCGGGGGCGGGCCTTTTGTCTTGCTCTGGCGCTTAGGGTTATTAGACGATTGTCGACAATCTATATTTTTCCTTTGACTGTTTTCGGTGTATTGGCTAATTTTTGCCTCATTGATTTTAAAGGTGTCGACAATATGCTGGATCAACTCGAACACCCGATGCAGGCACAGGACGATTCTGAAACCCTGTCCGAAAACGTCTTCCGGCGGATCCAGGCGGCCATCGTCAAGGGTGAGATCGCCCCGGGCAGCAAGATCTCCGAGCCTGAGCTGGCGCGCACCTACGGCATCAGTCGCGGCCCGCTGCGCGAGGCCATCCACCGCCTGGAAGGTCAGCGCCTGCTGGTGCGGGTGCCCCATGTCGGCGCCCGGGTGGTGTCCCTGAGCCATGCCGAGCTGATCGAACTCTACGAAATCCGTGAGTCCCTGGAAGGCATGGCCTGTCGCTTGGCGGCCGAGCGCATGACCACCGAGGAAATCGACGAACTGCGCCGGGTGCTCGATACCCACGAACGCGATGCGGCGTTCCAGGCCGGCGTCGGCTACTACCAGCAGGAAGGGGACTTCGACTTCCACTACCGGATCATCCAGGGCGCCGGCAACCGCACCCTCACGCAGATGCTCTGTGGCGAGCTGTATCAACTGGTGCGCATGTACCGCATCCAGTTTTCCGCGACCCCCAACCGCCCGCACCAGGCCTTTGCCGAACACCACCGGATTCTCGATGCCATTGCCGATCGCGACGGCGAACTGGCCGAGTTGTTGATGCGCCGCCACATCGGCGCCTCGAAACGCAATATCGCGCGTCACTACCAGGACAGCGCCCATCAGACAGCCACTCCACGAGGTGAGTCATGAGTTCCAACAAGAGCACTCCAGGCCAGCGTTTCCGCGATGCGGTCGCCAGCGAACAGCCGTTGCAAGTGGTCGGCGCGATCAACGCCAACCATGCCCTGCTGGCCAAGCGCGCCGGTTTCAAGGCCATCTACCTGTCGGGCGGCGGAGTCGCTGCCGGCTCCCTCGGCGTGCCTGACCTGGGCATTACCGGTCTGGACGACGTCCTCACTGATGTGCGTCGTATCACCGACGTCTGCGACCTGCCGCTGCTGGTGGACGTGGACACCGGTTTCGGGTCGTCGGCCTTCAACGTGGCGCGCACCGTCAAGTCGATGATCAAGTTCGGCGCCGCGGCGATCCATATCGAAGACCAGGTCGGCGCCAAGCGCTGCGGTCACCGCCCTAACAAGGAGATCGTTTCCCAGCAGGAAATGGTCGACCGCATCAAGGCCGCGGTGGATGCCCGTACCGACGACAGCTTCGTGATCATGGCGCGCACCGACGCCCTGGCGGTGGAAGGCCTGGAGTCGGCCCTGGAACGCGCCGCGGCGTGCATCGAGGCCGGCGCTGACATGGTGTTCCCGGAAGCCATCACCGAGCTCGAGATGTACAAGATCTTCGCCGATCGGGTGAAAGCCCCGATCCTGGCCAACATCACCGAATTCGGCGCCACACCGCTGTACACCACCGAACAGTTGAAATCCGTGGATGTTTCCCTGGTGCTGTACCCGCTGTCGGCGTTCCGTGCCATGAACAAGGCCGCAGAAAACGTCTACACCGCGATCCGTCGCGACGGTACCCAGCAAAATGTGATCGACACCATGCAGACCCGCATGGAACTGTACGAGCGCATCGATTACCACAGCTTCGAGCAGAAGCTCGATGCGCTGTTCGCGCAGAAGAAAGGCTGAATCAATCCCTGTGGGAACGAGCTAGCTCGCGATGGCCGTCAGCGATAACGCGCAGCCCCTGATTCGCTGGGGCGCGCGGGCTCGGATCGCGAGCAAGCTCGCTCCTGCACTGTCGGGGGAGCCCCGACCCGTGAAGTTGCCAAGTCCCTAACAAATTCAAGATTGGAGAGAGCAATGGCCGAAGCAAAAGTATTGAGTGGTGCAGGTCTGCGCGGCCAGGTGGCCGGGCAAACCGCGCTGTCCACCGTGGGCCAGGCCGGTGCCGGGTTGACCTACCGCGGCTATGACGTGCGCGAACTGGCGGCCGATGCGCAGTTTGAGGAAGTCGCCTACCTGTTGCTGTACGGCGACCTGCCGACCCAGGAACAACTGGCCGCCTACAGCGCCAAGCTGAGCAAGCTGCGCGACCTGCCACAGGCGCTGAAGGAAGTGCTGGAGCGCATACCGGCCCAGGCCCATCCGATGGATGTGATGCGTACCGGTTGCTCGTTCCTGGGCAATATCGAGCCGGAGAAGGATTTCTCCCAGCAGCACGACGTCACCGACCGCCTGCTGGCGGCCTTCCCGGCGATCATGTGCTACTGGTACCGCTTCAGCCACGAAGGCGTGCGCATCAATTGCGTCAGCGACGAGCAGACCATCGGTGGCCACTTCCTGCACCTGCTGCATGGCAAGAAGCCCAGTGACTTGCACGTCAAGGTGATGAACGTCTCGCTGATCCTCTATGCCGAGCACGAGTTCAATGCCTCCACCTTCACCGCCCGGGTCTGTGCCTCTACCCTGTCGGACCTCTATTCCTGCGTCACCGCGGCCATCGGTTCGCTGCGCGGCCCGTTGCACGGCGGCGCCAACGAAGCGGCCATGGAGCTAATCGAGCGCTTCCAGAGCCCCGAGGAGGCGACTGCCGAGTTGCTGCGGATGCTTGAGCGCAAGGACAAGATCATGGGCTTTGGCCATGCGATCTACAAAGACAGCGACCCGCGCAACGAGGTGATCAAGGGTTGGTCGCAGAAGCTGGCTGACGAAGTCGGTGACAAGGTGCTGTTCCCGGTGTCCGAAGCCATCGACAAGACCATGTGGGAGCAGAAAAAACTCTTCCCCAATGCCGATTTCTACCACGCCTCGGCGTACCACTTCATGGGCATCCCGACCAAGCTGTTCACACCGATCTTCGTCTGCTCACGCCTGACCGGCTGGGCCGCCCACGTGTTCGAGCAGCGTGCCAACAACCGCATCATTCGTCCAAGCGCCGAGTACATCGGCGTTGAACAGCGCAAGTTCGTGCCAATCGAGCGCCGCTGACCGGGAGGGCGCCGGTACTGTTGATTGAATGCACCGCAGCACCTGCAGGAGCGAGCTTGCTCGCGATAGCGATGGACCAGCCGACAGCGATGTCGGACCTGATTCAGTCATCGCGAGCAAGCTCGCTCCTGCAAGGGATAGATGCCCATTCAACACGGTGCCAGGCGCTCCCTTTGAAACTACCGTGACCGAGCCCTGACCATGAACAGTGAATTTCGCAAGACGCTGCCCGGCAGCCAACTGGACTATTTCGACGCCCGGGCGGCGGTCGATGCGCTTAAGCCAGGCGCCTACGACAGCCTGCCCTACACCTCCCGCGTACTGGCGGAAAACCTGGTGCGCCGTTGTGATCCGGCAACCCTCAAC
Organism: Pseudomonas sp. UME65; assembly: GCF_014170225.1. NCBI lineage: Bacteria > Pseudomonadati > Pseudomonadota > Gammaproteobacteria > Pseudomonadales > Pseudomonadaceae > Pseudomonas > Pseudomonas sp. UME65. Next base: position 181,452 of record NZ_LZZQ01000004.1, read on the forward strand.
GCTTCCCTCGGCCAACTGATCGAACGCCGCGACGACCTGGACTTCCCCTGGTTCCCGGCCCGCGTGGTGTGCCACGACATTCTTGGCCAGACCGCACTGGTGGACCTGGCCGGCCTGCGCGACGCCATCGCCGACCAGGGCGGTGACCCGGCGCTGGTCAACCCGGTGGTGCCGACCCAGTTGATCGTCGACCACTCCCTGGCGGTGGAGTGCGGCGGTTTCGACCCGGACGCCTTCGACAAGAACCGCGCAATCGAAGACCGGCGCAACGAAGACCGGTTCCACTTCATCAACTGGACCAAGAAGGCCTTCAAGAACGTCGACGTGATCCCGCCCGGCAACGGCATCATGCACCAGATCAACCTGGAGAAAATGTCCCCGGTGATCCAGGTGCTCGACGGTGTGGCCTTTCCTGATACCTGCGTCGGCACCGACAGCCACACCCCCCACGTGGATGCGCTGGGGGTGATCGCCATCGGCGTGGGCGGCCTGGAAGCCGAGAGTGTCATGCTCGGCCGCGCCTCGTGGATGCGCCTGCCGGACATCATCGGCGTCGAGCTCACCGGCAAGCTGCAACCGGGCATCACCGCCACCGACATGGTGCTGGCGCTGACCGAGTTCCTGCGCAAGCAGAAAGTGGTGGGGGCCTGGCTGGAATTCTTTGGCGAAGGTGCCGCGGCGCTGACCCTGGGCGACCGCGCCACCATCTCCAACATGGCTCCGGAATACGGCGCCACGGCGGCGATGTTCTACATCGACCAGCAGACCATCGACTACCTCAAGCTCACCGGCCGTGAAGACGAGCAGGTGCGTTTGGTCGAAAGCTACGCCAGGCACACCGGCCTTTGGGCCGACAGCCTGAAGAGCGCACGCTACGAGCGCGGCCTGCAGTTCGACCTGTCGTCGGTGGTGCGCAACATGGCCGGGCCGAGCAACCCGCACGCTCGGGTCGCCACCAGCGACCTGGCGGCCAAGGGCATCGCCGGGCAGTGGTCCGAAACCCCGGGGCAGATGCCGGACGGCGCGGTCATCATCGCCGCCATCACCAGTTGCACCAACACCAGCAATCCGCGCAACGTGATCGCCGCCGGCCTGCTGGCGCGCAATGCCAACAAGCTGGAGCTGACCCGCAAGCCATGGGTCAAATCGTCCCTGGCCCCGGGTTCGAAAACCGTGGCCATGTACCTGGAAGAGGCCGGCCTGGGCCATGAGCTGGAGCAACTGGGCTTTGGCGTGGTGGCTTTTGCCTGCACGACGTGCAACGGCATGTCCGGCGCCCTGGACCCGGTGATCCAGAAAGAAATCATCGACCGCGACCTGTACGCCACCGCCGTGCTCTCGGGCAACCGCAACTTCGATGGGCGCATCCACCCTTACGCCAAGCAGGCGTTCCTGGCTTCGCCGCCGCTGGTGGTGGCCTACGCCATTGCCGGCACCATCCGTTTCGATATCGAAAAGGACGTGCTGGGCCTGGACGCCAACGGCCGGGAAATCCGCCTCAAGGACATCTGGCCGAGCGATGAGGAGATCGATGCGGTGGTCAAGGCGGCGGTCAAGCCGGAGCAGTTCCGCAAGGTCTACATCCCGATGTTTGCCATCCACGAAGACACCGGCCCGAAAGTCGAGCCGCTGTATGAGTGGCGCCCGCAGAGCACCTACATCCGCCGTCCGCCGTACTGGGAAGGGGCCCTGGCCGGTGAGCGCAGCCTGACCGGGATGCGCCCGCTGGCGGTGTTGCCGGACAACATCACCACCGACCACTTGTCGCCGTCCAACGCCATCATGGCGGGTAGCGCGGCCGGCGAGTACCTGGCGAAAATGGGCCTGCCGGAAGAGGACTTCAACTCCTACGCGACCCACCGTGGCGACCACTTGACCGCTCAGCGCGCGACCTTCGCCAACCCGAAACTGTTCAACGAAATGGTCCAGGAAAACGGCAAGGTCAAGCAGGGCTCCCTGGCGCGGATCGAGCCGGAAGGCAAAGTGACGCGGATGTGGGAAGCCATCGAAACCTACATGCAGCGCAAGCAGCCGCTGATCATCGTTGCCGGTGCCGACTACGGCCAGGGCTCGTCCCGCGACTGGGCAGCCAAGGGCGTGCGCCTGGCGGGGGTGGAAGCCATCGTCGCCGAAGGCTTCGAGCGCATCCACCGTACCAACCTGGTGGGCATGGGCGTGCTGCCGCTGGAGTTCCTCGCGGGCACCGACCGCAAGACCCTGGGTATCGACGGCACTGAAACCTACGACGTGATCGGCGCGCGCACGCCTCGGGCGCAACTGACCCTGGTGATCAACCGCAAGAACGGCGAGCGGCTCGAGGTGCCGGTGACCTGCCGCCTCGACACCGCCGAAGAGGTATCGATCTACGAGGCGGGCGGGGTGCTGCAACGCTTCGCCCAGGACTTCCTGGAATCGGCAGTAGCCAGCTAAGCAACGTACCGGGGGCGGGCCGCAAGGCGCCGCCCCCGGTCATTATCGGGACCTGAAATTCATGGCATTCGTAGCGCAGATCAAGATTCCCGCCACCTACATGCGTGGCGGCACCAGCAAGGGCGTGTTCTTCAACCTGCAGGACCTGCCCGAGGCGGCCCAACTGCCGGGCGCAGCCCGTGATGCCCTGCTGTTGCGGGTGATCGGCAGCCCCGATCCCTATGACAAGCAGATAGACGGCATGGGCGGCGCCACGTCCAGCACCAGCAAGACGGTGATCCTGTCCAGGAGCATCAAGGCCGACCACGACGTCGACTACCTGTTCGGCCAGGTGGCCATCGACAAGGCCTTTGTCGACTGGAGCGGCAACTGCGGCAACCTCTCGGCGGCAGTGGGCTCCTTCGCCATCAGCAGCGGCCTGGTGGACCCGGCGCGCATTCCGCAGAACGGCGTGGCGGTGGTGCGCATCTGGCAGGCCAATATCGGCAAGAGCATCATCGCCCACGTGCCGATCACCAACGGCGAGGTCCAGGAAACCGGCGACTTCGAGCTGGACGGCGTGACTTTCCCGGCGGCTGAAGTGCAGTTGGAGTTCCTTGACCCTGCGGCCGAGGAAGAGGGCGCGGGCGGTTCGATGTTCCCCACCGGCAACCTGGTGGACGACCTGGAAGTGCCCGGTGTCGGCACCTTCAAGGCGACCCTGATCAATGCCGGGATTCCGACGATCTTCGTCAACGCGGCAGACATCGGCTATCGCGGTACCGAGCTGCAGGGCGATATCAATGGCGACCCCAAGGCCCTGGCGATGTTCGAGACCATCCGCGCCCATGGCGCCCTGCGCATGGGCCTGATCAAACACCTGGATGAAGCCGCCCAGCGCCAGCACACGCCGAAAGTGGCCTTTGTCGCCGCGCCTGCGGACTACCAGGCCTCCAGCGGCAAGGCGATCAAGGCCGGGGACGTTGACCTGCTGGTGCGGGCCATGTCCATGGGCAAGCTGCACCACGCGATGATGGGCACCGCGGCGGTGGCCATAGGTACCGCGGCGGCGATTCCCGGGACCCTGGTCAACCTGGCGGCCGGTGGTGGCGCGCGCAGCGCGGTACGTTTCGGTCATCCCTCGGGCACCTTGCGCGTCGGCGCCGAAGCCACCCGGAGCGGCGGTGACTGGACGGTGGTCAAGGCCATCATGAGCCGCAGCGCGCGGGTGCTGATGGAAGGTTGGGTGCGAGTGCCCGGCGACAGTTTCTAGGAAGAGAAGCGCTTGCTGTGGAGGGGCTTGCTGTCCAGCGGGAGCAAGCTCCCTCGCCACAGCCGCTGGTTGTGATTGAATCGCTGAGCAGGCGCAGACCTGCGATGCCGTTATTGACCTGAACCTGTCACTGAGGAATCGACACCACCTACCATCCTGTACTGGAGTGAAGCGCTCATGAGCAGCAACGTTGACCTGAACAACCGTCCCGATTACGACCAGGTCCTGCAGGACATTGCCGATTACGTCCTGGTTTATTCCATCGACTCCCGAGAAGCCCTCGATACCGCACGCAATTGCCTGATGGACACCCTGGGCTGCGGCCTGCTGGCCCTGCGTTTTCCCGAATGCACCAAGCACCTGGGGCCGATCGTCGAAGGTACCGTGGTGCCTTTCGGTGCCCGGGTGCCCGGCACCAGCTATCGCCTCGACCCGGTGAAGGCGGCCTGGGACATCGGCTGCATCGTGCGCTGGCTGGACTACAACGACACCTGGCTCGCGGCCGAATGGGGCCACCCCTCGGACAACCTCGGGGGAATTCTCGCGGTGGCCGATCACCTGTCACAAAAGCGCGTGGCCAATGGCGAAGCGCCGCTGACCATGAATGATGTGCTCAAGGCCATGATCATGGCCCATGAGATTCAAGGCGTGATTGCCCTGGAAAACTCCTTCAACCGTGTCGGCCTCGATCATGTGCTGCTGGTGAAAGTGGCTTCCACCGCAGTGTGCGCCAAGCTGATGGGGGCCAATCGCGAGCAGTTGCTGGCGGCACTGTCCCAGGCCTTTGTCGATGGCCAGGCGCTGCGCACCTATCGCCATGCACCCAATGCCGGTTCGCGCAAATCCTGGGCGGCGGGGGATGCCTCCAGCCGTGGAGTGCGCCTGGCGGATATCGCCCTGCGTGGCGAGATGGGCATTCCCGGCGTCCTGACGGCGCCGCAGTGGGGCTTCTATGACGTGCTGTTCAGCCATACCAACAAGGACCTGGCGCTCAAACCCGAGGGCCAGCGGCAGTTCAGCCTGACGCAGAAATACGCCAGCTACGTGATGGAAAACGTGCTGTTCAAGATCAGTTTCCCGGCAGAATTCCATGCGCAAACGGCCTGCGAAGCGGCGGTGACCTTGCATCCTCTGGTGCGCAACCGCCTGCACGAAATCGACCGCATCGTCATCACCACCCATGAGTCGGCGATCCGCATCATTTCCAAGGTCGGGCCGCTGGCCAATGCCGCCGACCGCGACCACTGCCTGCAATACATGACCGCCGTGCCCCTGGCCTTCGGCACCCTGGTGGCCGAGCATTACGAGGACGATTTCCATGCCGCGCATCCGATCATCGATCAGTTGCGCGAGAAGATGCATATCGTCGAAGAGCCTCGCTACACCCGTGAATACCTGGAGGCCGACAAGCGCTCCATTGCCAATGCGATCCAGGTGTTCTTCAAGGACGGCTCCAGCACCGAGCAGGTCGCGGTGGAATACCCCATTGGCCACCGGCGCCGCCGCGCCGAAGGCATCCCGCTGCTGGAAGACAAGTTCAAGGCCAACCTGGCCACGCGTTTCACGGCCCAGCGTTCGACGCAGATTTTCCAGCTGTGCAAGGATCAGGCGCGGCTTGAGGCGACGCCGGTGCACCGGTTCGTCGACCTGCTGGTGATCTGAAACCCACCCTTGTAGGGGCGAGCTTGCTCGCGATGAACGTCAATGATGACGCGGGCTCGCTGGGCTGACGCGGTGTCCTTGAAGCCTTCGCGAGCAAGCTCGCTCCTACAGAGTCTCTTTAGCGTCGGGCGGGCTTTCTGGACAGCCATTTGTCCAGGGGCAGTTTGGTGATGGCGAAACCGCCGAGCAAGGTCGAGGAATACAGCAGCAGGTCCCGGGACAGGCTCTGGCCTTCGTACCAGGCGCCGATGATCACCGCGAACACCGGAAAAATGATGAACACGAAGGACAGGATCACCGGGTTCAGTCGTTTGAGCAGGAAAAAATAGACAATGAACCCACCCACAGAAGCCGCCAGCCCCAGATACAGCAGGGCGCCCCAGGAACGCGGGCTGATGGCGGAAAAGTCCGGGTGCTCGATCCCCAACCCCGCCAGGCACAGCAGTAGACCGGCGATGCCGATCGGCAAGGTGTTGTAGGTGATGACGCTGATGGCGCTGCCGTGTTTCTTGGTGACCACGTAACACAGTGCATGCAGCAGCGCCGCGCCGAGAATTGCCAGTACTCCCGAGAGTTCATTGTGGTCGCTGAGCAGGCCCTGGCCGCGAATGATCTGGAACAGGCTGGCAAAGCCGATGGCGATGCCGAGCAGTTGCGCCAGGTGAATCTTCTCCCGCAGCAGCAGGGCGGAAAAAATCAGGATGAACACCGGCATGCAACTGAACAGCAGCGCGGTCAGGCCGGAGGAAACGTGCACCTCGCCGTAGTTGAGCAGGGTGTAGGGCAGGCTGAAGTAGCACAGGGTGACGAATACCAGGAAGCCCCGGCTGCCCTTGGGAAACATCAGCGGCTCGCGGCGCAGCCAGGCAAAACAGGCGAACAGCGGAAAGGCAATCAGAAAGCGCAGGCCTGCGGCGGTCAGTGGCGGCACGCTTTGCACCGCAATCTTGATGCCCAGCCAGGTGGTGCCCCAACTCAGGCAGACAATCAGGAACAGGGTGCAGGTCACCAGGGTGGCAAGCCAGGGGCGGGGCAGGGCCCGGGTGTCGGATATGACGGTGCTGGTATTCACGCAGGCATTCCTTTCGTGATGAGCAATTGACCTCTATATTGGGCGAGTCATTTGCGGTAATTGAGCCCTTGAGCAACGCTATTGGTGAAAATGATGGCTGTCAAAGTAAGTATTGACACAGTGTCAATGATGCGTTCCGCATTGCAGGAAGGGGTGGGCGCCAAGTACAAGCGACTGGCCGAGACCCTGGAAAAGGCCATTGCCGACGGTACGCTTGCCCCCGGTAGCAAACTGCCGCCCCATCGCCTGCTGGCGGACAAGCTGGGCGTGACCATTGGCACCATCAGCCGCGCGTACGCCGAGCTGGAACGCCTGGGACAGGTGGTGGCACGGGTCGGCGATGGTACTTATGTGCGCCAGGACGGTTTGCAGCGCCAGCGCGACAGCGGCTTTCGCAACGTCGCCGAGGAGCCGGAGGCGCTGTTCGACATGAGCCGCAACACCCATATTCCCGGCCAGGAAAGCCATTTCATCGCTCAGGGCTTGCGGGCATTGGCAGAAGACCCTTTGGGGCTGCAGCAAATCGCCCGTTACAGCGCCGAGGCCGGTCTGGCGCGGTATCGCGCCGTGGGTGCGCGCTGGCTGACCCAGGATGGCCTGCAGGCGGATCCCGAGCAGGTGATTTGCGTCAACGGCGCCCAGCACGGCTTGCATGTCGCCTTGCTGGCACTGCTCAAGCCCGGCGATACGCTGGCCACTGAACACCTGACCTATCCGGGCCTGATCAGCACGGCGCGAATGTTGGGCATCAAGCTCCTGGGGTTGCCGATGGACGCACAGGGGCTGTTGCCGGAGGCCCTGGACGAAGCGTGCCGGCAGCACCGCATTTCAGCGCTGTATTGCACCCCGACCCTGCAAAACCCCACGGCTGCGGTGCAGTCCGCTGCGCGGCGCGAGGCCGTGGCGGAGCTCTGTCGCCGGCATAACCTGTTGATTCTGGAGGATGAAACCCACGCCGTGCTGATGGAGCGGCGCCCGGCGCCCCTGGCCCATTTCGCAGCGGAGCGCACGGTGCTGATCAGCAGTCTGAGCAAGGCCGTGGCGTCAGGGCTGCGGGTCGGTTTCCTGCATGCGCCGTCGCCCCTGGTGGGACGTTTGGCCGCAGCGGTACGCGCCACCTGCTGGATGGCCACGCCTTTGCCGCTGGAGCTGGTAGCGGGCTGGATCGACACGGGAGTTGCCGAGCGCCTGCGTCAGCAGCAGATGGCCGAAATCGCCCGGCGCAAGGAGCTGGTCACGGAGGTGTTGCAGGGGCTGGAGTGGCGCAGTCCGGAGGGTTGCCCGCATTTCTGGATCAGGGTTCCGGAGCCGTGGCGTGCCTCTGAAATCGAGGCGGATCTCAAGCATCAGGGATACCTGGTGGCCACTGCCGAAGCCTTTGCCGTGGGCCAGGCGGCGGTGCCGCAATTCGTCCGGGCCAGTGTCTGCAATACCTCCGCGGATGATCGTCGGCTGCAGGACGGCTTTGCCGCGTTGGCCGCGGCCTTGAAGCAGGAGAGCGGGCTGTCCCGCTGGTAGGGCGGTAGGCGAGGGGCAGTGCGGGCCTCGCCGTCGGTCGCGCAGAGGTTACTTGAAGCGCCGTTCCACGCCTTTTTCCACGAGGATCTTGGCCGAGATCTCTTCCACCGAGAAATGGGTGGAATTGATGTGGGGGATGTTTTCGCGGCGGAACAGGTTTTCCACTTCGCGCACTTCGAATTCGCACTGGGCGTAGCTGGAATAGCGACTGTTGGGCTTGCGCTCGTTGCGGATCGCGGTGAGGCGGTCGGGGTCGATGGTCAGGCCGAACAGCTTGTGCTTGTGGGCGCGCAGGGCATTGGGCAGCTGCAGGCGCTCCATGTCTTCCTCGGTCAGCGGGTAGTTGGCCGCGCGGATGCCGAATTGCATGGCCATGTACAGGCAGGTCGGGGTCTTGCCGCAACGCGACACGCCCACCAGGATCAGGTCGGCCTTGTCGTAGTAGCGGGTGCGGGCGCCGTCGTCGTTGTCCAGGGCGAAGTTCACCGCCTCGATCCGCTCCATGTAGTTGGAGTTGTGGCCAATGGAGTGGGATTTGCCGACGGAGTAGGAGGAATGTTCGCTCAGCTCCTGTTCCAGGGGCGCGAGGAAGGTCGAGAAGATGTCGATCATGAAACCATTGGAGGTCGCGAGGATCTCACGAATGTCCTGATTGACGATGGTGTCGAAGATAATCGGGCGATGGCCGTCTTTTTCGGCGGCTATATTGATTTGTTGTACCATGGCCCGCGCTTTTTCCATGCTGTCGATATACGGCCGCGTGAATTTGCTGAAGGTAACGTTTTCGAACTGCGCCAACAGGCTCTGGCCGAGGGTTTCCGCTGTGATGCCGGTACCGTCGGAGATAAAGAAAGCAGATCGTTTCATTTGCGGCTTGGGCCTTAAGCTAGTGACGATTCTTGGATATGATAGGCGCGATTTGTCGGCCGGGAATGGCCCGCATTCTCACTTATTTTCCAGGTCCAGGCCATATAGCGGGCAAACGCTCCCTGGAGCAGCCGGCTTCTGAGCTTTTCCAACACAGTTAGTGGAGAGATCACCTTGGTAGAGTACGTAGTTTCCCTCGATAAGCTCGGCAAACACGATGTTGAGCATGTGGGGGGCAAGAACGCATCCCTGGGCGAGATGATCAGCAACCTCGCAGGTGCGGGCGTATCGGTCCCTGGTGGCTTCGCCACGACAGCTCAGGCTTATCGTGATTTTCTTGAGTTGAGTGGTCTGAACGACCAGATCCATGCAGCGCTCGATGCGCTGGATGTCGATGACGTCAACGCCCTGGCCAAGACCGGCGCGCAGATCCGTCAGTGGATCATGGAGGCCGAGTTCCCCGAGCGCCTCAACACCGAGATCCGTACCGCCTTCGCCGCACTGTCGGCGGGCAATCCCGACATCGCCGTGGCCGTGCGTTCCTCGGCCACCGCCGAAGACTTGCCGGACGCCTCCTTTGCCGGCCAGCAGGAAACCTTCCTCAATATCCGTGGCGTGGACAATGTGATTCGCGCTGCCAAGGAAGTGTTCGCCTCGCTCTTCAACGACCGCGCCATTTCCTACCGCGTGCACCAGGGGTTCGACCACAAGCTGGTGGCCCTGTCTGCCGGTGTGCAGCGCATGGTGCGTTCGGAAACCGGCACCGCCGGCGTGATGTTCACCCTCGACACCGAATCGGGCTTCCGTGACGTGGTCTTCATCACCGGCGCCTATGGTCTGGGTGAAACCGTGGTCCAGGGCGCGGTCAACCCGGACGAATTCTACGTCCACAAGAACACCCTTGAAGCCGGTCGTCCGGCCATCCTGCGCCGCAACCTGGGCAGCAAGGCGATCAAGATGATCTACGGCGACGAAGCCAAGGCTGGTCGCTCGGTGAAAACCGTGGACGTGGACGCCGCCGATCGCGCGCGTTTCTGCCTGACCGATGCTGAAGTCAGCGAGCTGGCCAAGCAGGCGATGATCATCGAGAAGCACTATCAGTGCCCGATGGACATCGAATGGGCCAAGGACGGCGACGACGGCAAGCTGTACATCGTCCAGGCTCGTCCGGAAACCGTGAAGAGCCGTACCCAGGCCAATGTCATGGAGCGCTACCTGCTCAAGGAAACCGGCACCGTGCTGGTGGAAGGCCGTGCCATCGGCCAGCGCATTGGCGCCGGCAAGGTGCGGATCATCAAGGACGTGTCCGAGATGGACAAGGTCCAGGCCGGCGACGTGCTGGTCTCCGACATGACCGACCCGGACTGGGAACCGGTGATGAAGCGCGCCAGCGCCATCGTCACCAACCGCGGCGGCCGGACCTGCCACGCAGCAATCATCGCTCGCGAGCTGGGCATTCCGGCAGTAGTGGGTTGCGGCAACGCCACCGAGCTGCTGAAAGATGGCCAGGGCGTGACCGTTTCCTGCGCTGAAGGCGACACCGGTTTCATCTTCGAAGGCGAACTGGGCTTCGACATCAAGCAGAACTCGGTGGATGCCATGCCGGAGCTGCCGTTCAAGATCATGATGAACGTCGGCAACCCGGACCGTGCCTTCGACTTCGCCCAGCTGCCGAACGCCGGCGTGGGCCTGGCCCGCCTGGAGTTCATCATCAACCGCATGATCGGCGTGCACCCCAAGGCACTGCTGAACTACGCCGGGCTGCCACAAGAGATCAAGGACAGCGTCGACAAGCGTATTGCCGGCTACCACGATCCTGTGGACTTCTACGTCGACAAGCTGGTTGAAGGCATCAGCACCCTGGCTGCGGCGTTCACACCGAAGAAGGTCATCGTGCGCCTGTCGGACTTCAAGTCCAACGAATACGCCAACCTGATCGGTGGCAAGCTCTACGAGCCGGAAGAAGAGAACCCGATGCTGGGCTTCCGCGGTGCTTCGCGTTACATCAGCGAATCCTTCCGTGACTGCTTCGAGCTCGAATGCCGCGCCCTGAAGCGCGTGCGCAACGAGATGGGCCTGACCAACGTCGAAATCATGGTGCCGTTCGTGCGCACCTTGGGCGAGGCCAGCCAAGTAGTTGATCTGCTGGCTGAAAACGGCCTCAAGCGCGGCGAGAACGGCCTGCGCGTGATCATGATGTGCGAACTGCCGTCCAACGCCATTCTGGCTGACGAGTTCCTGGAGTACTTCGATGGTTTCTCCATCGGCTCCAACGACCTGACCCAACTGACCCTGGGCCTGGACCGTGACTCGGGGATCATCGCCCACCTGTTCGACGAGCGTAATCCTGCGGTCAAGAAGCTGCTGGCCAATGCCATTGCCGCCTGCAACAAGGCTGGCAAGTACATCGGCATCTGCGGCCAGGGGCCTTCGGACCACCCGGACCTGGCCAAGTGGCTGATGGAGCAGGGCATTGAAAGCGTTTCGCTGAACCCGGACTCGGTACTGGAAACCTGGTTCTTCCTGGCTGAAGGTCAGGGCGCGGCGTAATCGGTGAGTGCAGAGCCGGTCGGTCGCAAGGCTGGCTGGCTCTTGAAGATTCAAGCAGGGCGTGCTTCTTCTGGATGCCGCCCTTTTTTGTGCAAGAAGAATATGCAAAGCAGCAGCAACCTATTTCCGGTCGCCTTGATCAGTGCCGAGCGTCGAGGCGACCTCAGCGAAGATGTCTATCGCTTGAAGCCCGGCAACAGTCCCGACCCTTCCGTGGAGTTGGCCGTCACCCGCCTGGGGCTGGCCGATGAGCCTGAAGCCCGGGGGATCCCCGTGGTCCTGCTGCATGGCAGCTTTTCCAATCGACGTTTCTGGTATTCGCCCAAGGGCATCGGGCTGGGGGCCTATCTGGCCCGCGCAGGCTTCGATGTGTGGATTCCTGAAATGCGCGGTCACGGTTTGTCGCGCCGCAATGCCGACTACCGCAAGAACCGTGTCGCCGACTACGCTCGGTACGATTTGCCGGCAATTGCCGCCTTCGTCCGTGAGCAAAGTGCGCAGGTTCCCCATTGGATCGGTCATTCCCTGGGCGGCACTACCCTGGCGGCGGCGTTGGGCGGGCAATACCTGGGTGATGCGGGCGTGGCTTCGGCGGCGTTTTTCGGTACCCAGATCAGCCGTACCTACTGGCCCTTGAAGATCCCGATGGTGGAGTGGGGTGGGCGCCTGGTGATCAAGCGCTTTGCTCAGTTGTCCGGCTCGCGGCTCAAGCGCGGCCCCGAGGACGAGCCCATCGGGCTGGCTCTGGAGAGCATGCGCTGGCATGGATTGTTTGGTCGTTTCGGCGATGCCGACAAGGATTGGTGGGCGGGCCTGGCGCAGGTTACGGTGCCGGCACTGGCAGTCAGTGCCGCAGGGGATCATCAGGATCCGACCTGGGCCTGTCGCAAGTTGTTCGAGCAGTTGGGCAGCGAGCAGAAACAATTTGTCTGCCTGGGGCGCGAGCAGGGATTCAGCGGTAATTTCGGTCACGTCGAGATGCTGGTGAGCAAACCGGCGCAGACTGAGGTCTGGCCGCTGGTCGCGTGCTGGCTCAAGGATCAGCAGGCTCCATTGCTGGTTTCTGTTGCCGAACCCGTGGCTGCGGTTTGAGGCGAAGGCTCTGACAAGGGCATTTCGCTCGATAGCGCTTGCGGCTAAGATATGACGCATTGCGCTTTTCTGGTCACATTCAGTTATTGAGTCGGCTTTCCGTTCCGCTGGCCTGGCTGCGAAAATACGGGGCAGGCGGGTTCGCTCATCAGGCCTTGCAGGTTAAACATCTGCGGTCTGGGCGCGTATCTATATAAGGCAGCACCGACACCTTCGATCGTGTTCTTTCTGTTACAGGAGTTTCTCGATGAACCATTACCTCACTCCCGACCTGTGCGACGCCTACCCGGACCTGGTGCAGGTGGTAGAGCCGATGTTCAGCAATTTCGGTGGTCGCGATTCCTTTGGCGGTGAAATCGTCACCATCAAGTGCTTCGAGGACAACTCGCTGGTCAAGGAACAAGTGGAACTCAAGGGGCAGGGCAAGGTGTTGGTGGTGGATGGTGGCGGCTCGCTGCGCCGCGCCCTGCTGGGCGACATGCTGGCCGAGAAGGCCGCAAAAAACGGTTGGGAAGGATTGGTGATCTACGGTTGCATCCGTGATGTGGATGTCATCGCCCAGACCGATCTTGGCGTCCAGGCCTTGGCCAGCCACCCGATGAAGACTGACAAGCGCGGCATCGGCGACCTCAATGTGGCGGTGACCTTTGCCGGTGTGACTTTTCGTCCTGGCGAGTATGTCTACGCCGACAACAATGGCGTGATCGTTTCGCCAAGCCCGCTGAAAATGCCTGAATAAACAATCGACCTGACAAGGGATGCGGATGTTCGAGGAAGAAAACGCGCAATGGGGGCTGGTACATGCCCTGGTGCTGGATGGTGAAGGCGGTGCGCGTTCGATTGCCCGGACTGAGCTCGACGACCTGCAACTGCAGGCCCATGAAAGCCTGTGGCTGCATTGGGATCGCAGTCATCCGCAGACCCAGACCTGGTTGCGTCGTTCCAGCGGCCTGAGCGAGTTCAGCTGTGACCTGCTGCTGGAGGAAAACACCCGCCCACGCCTGCTGGCGCTCCCGGACTCGGAGTTGCTGCTGTTTCTGCGGGGTATCAACCTGAACCCGGGGGCTGAGCCGGAAGACATGGTCTCGGTGCGGATCTTTGCCTCTGCCCAGCGGGTGATTTCCTTGCGCCTGCGTCAGTTGCGCGCCACCGATGAGCTGTTGGTGCAGCTTGCCGAGGGCCGAGGGCCGAAGACGTCTGCCGAACTCCTCCTTTATATGGCCGAGTACCTGACCCACAAGGTGCAGAATCTGGTCAGCGACCTCTCGGAAGTGGTCGATGGCGAGGAAGAAAAACTGGATGCCGACGAACGGTATACCCCCGAGCACGGCAGCATTTTGCAGATCCGTCGGCGGGCTGCCGGGCTCAAGCGCTTCCTGGCGCCGCAGCGGGATATCTTCGCCCAGTTGAGCCGGATAAAACTGCCCTGGTTCGCCGTGGATGATGGTGATTACTGGAACGAGCTGCACAACAGTCTGACCCGTTACCTGGAAGAGCTGGAATTGACCCGAGAGCGCGTGGGGCTTGTGCTGGAGGCCGAAGACCGGCGTTTGAGCGTGCGCATGAATCGCACCATGTACCGCTTCGGGATCATTACCGGGATCTTCCTGCCGATGAGTTTTCTCACCGGCCTTTTGGGGATCAACGTTGGCGGCATTCCGTTCTCGGCCAGCCCTTATGGTTTCATCATCGCCTGCCTTTTATTGTTGGCGGTGGCCGTGGGGCAATGGTGGTTGTTTCGTCGTTTGCGCTGGGTGTGATGATGCTTCATGTGACCCGAATAAATCTGATCGCGTCTTTTTCAGACATCACCAGAGGTGCGTATGCACGATCCGTTTGAACAGTCTTTGCGTGACATGCTCAAAGCCTCGCCATCGAGCCGCGATGACGATGCCTGCCTGGGCCGCGTACTGAAAACCGCCAACCGTCAGGTGGGGGCGGGGGATCTGTTCAGCCTTCTGGGCCGCTGGCTGCCGGCGCTGATGATCGCCTTGAATAACGGATCGGCTCATATTGCGCCGGTTTCTCGTCGTAAATCTTCTGCTCGCACTGCTGATAAGGCTGATTGAATATGGAACTGGATCTCTGGACGCAGAGCCTCGTCACGGCGATGACCGCCTTGTGGACCAAGGTGGCGAACTTCATTCCGAACCTGTTCGGCGCGTTGGTGGTGCTGTTGCTGGGCTTCGTGGTGGCCAAGCTGCTCGATACCCTGCTCTCGAAATTGCTGGCCAAGCTGGGCCTGGATCGCCTCATGGGCGGCACCGGCCTGACCAAGTTGTTGTCTCGTGCGGGTTTGCAGGTACCCATCTCGACCCTGATCGGCAAGATCGTCTATTGGTTCGTTTTGCTGATTTTTCTGGTTTCTGCTGCTGAATCCCTTGGCCTTGAGCGAGTTTCGGCTACGCTCGATATGCTTGCGCTGTATTTACCGAAGGTTTTCGGTGCTGCGCTGGTGCTGCTGGTGGGGGTTTTGCTGGCGCAACTGGCCAATGGCCTGGTACGCGGCGCCGCAGAAGGCGTAGGCCTGGATTACGCCAGCGGCCTGGGGCGAATTGCCCAGGGGTTGGTGATCATCATCAGTATTTCCGTGGCGATCAGTCAGTTGGAGGTCAAAACCGACCTGCTCAACCATGTGATCGTCATTGTATTGATTACCGTTGGTCTGGCTGTTGCGCTGGCCATGGGGTTGGGAAGCCGGGAAATTGCCGGGCAGATTCTTGCGGGAATCTATGTGCGTGAGTTGTATCAGGTTGGGCAACAAGTACGTGTTGGTGAGGTCGAAGGCCAGATCGAAGAGATTGGCACGGTTAAAACTACATTGCTGACCGATGAGGGTGAGCTAGTCTCTCTCTCCAATCGGATCCTGCTGGAGCAGCATGTAAGTAGCCGCTAACCCGGCAAACCCTGCTAATGTATGCCGCCGCAAAATGCCCGTCATCGGGCTGCGGCGGACATTGACCTGACTGTCGGCACGACTCGTTTTGAATAAAACCCAATCGCTATCCACGCGCTATGACCCCCGTGAGCTCTCTGATGAGGAGTTGGTTGCGCGCTCACATACGGAGCTGTTTCACGTAACACGCGCCTATGAAGAGTTGATGCGGCGCTATCAGAGGACCCTATTTAATGTTTGTGCACGTTATCTGGGGAACGATCGGGATGCGGATGATGTCTGTCAGGAAGTGATGTTGAAGGTGCTGTATGGCCTTAAGAACTTTGAGGGTAAATCGAAGTTCAAGACATGGCTATATAGCATCACGTACAACGAATGCATCACGCAGTATCGCAAGGAGCGGCGCAAGCGTCGGTTGATGGACGCTTTAAGTCTTGACCCCCTCGAGGAGGCCTCTGAAGAGAAGGCGCCGAAACCTGAGGAAAAGGGTGGACTTGATCGCTGGTTGGTGCATGTGAACCCGATTGATCGGGAAATTCTGGTGCTACGATTTGTCGCAGAGCTGGAATTTCAAGAGATCGCGGACATCATGCATATGGGGTTGAGTGCTACAAAGATGCGTTACAAACGTGCTCTTGATAAATTGCGTGAGAAATTTGCAGGTATTGCTGAAACTTAGTTCGGCGCAAATATCTCTTACGTCTAGGTGAGTTCTGATAGACTTACCGCCGAGTTGTCCCCCGGTATGTGGGACTGCTTTACAATCACCAGATGGGGATTTAACGGATGAAACTGAAAAACACCTTGGGCATTGCCATTGGTTCTATTGTTGCCGTGACTTCGTTCGGCGTTCTGGCGCAAGGCCAAGGCGCGGTCGAGGGTGAACTGTTTTACAAAAAACAGTACAACGACAGCGTTAATCACGTTGAAGACGGCTTCAACCCAGGCGCATCGATCGGCTACTTCCTGACCGACGATCTGTCGTTGAACGCCACCTACGACAAGACCAACCACACCCGTTCCAACGACGGTACTGGTAACCAGAAAATCAAAGGCGACAACTTCGGCCTGAACGCTCAGTACCACTTTGGTACCGTGGGTGACGCTCTGCGTCCATACGTTTCCGGCGGTGTTGCTCACAAGAGCATGACCAACGTTGAGGCCGACGGCCACAGCGGTCGCGACCAGTCGACTTTCCTGACTGCAGGCGCTGGTGTTAAGTGGTACATCACCGACAACCTGTTCGCCCGTGCTGGCGTTGAAGCTGACTACAAGCTGGACAACGGCAAGTGGGACTACGCTCCTACCATCGGTCTGGGTGTGAACTTCGGTGGCAGCGGCGGCAAAGTCGCTCCAGCTCCAGTAGCACCAGCTCCAGCTCCAGAGCCAGCTCCAGAAGCTCCAGTTGCTGAAGTGGTTCGTGTTGAGCTGGACGTGAAGTTCGACTTCGACAAGTCGGTCGTCAAGCCTAACAGCTACGCTGACATCAAGAACCTCGCTGACTTCATGAAGCAGTACCCACAGACCACCACCGTTGTTGAAGGTCACACTGACTCCGTCGGTCCTGACGCTTACAACCAGAAGCTGTCTGAGCGTCGTGCAAACGCCGTTAAACAAGTTCTGGTTAACCAGTACGGCGTTGGCGCTAACCGCGTTCAATCCGTTGGTTACGGTGAGTCCCGCCCAGTTGCCGACAACGCAACTGAAGCTGGTCGCGCAGTTAACCGTCGCGTAGAAGCCTCGGTAGAAGCTCAAGCTAAGTAATTAGCCTTGTAGCTTGGAAAAGCCCGGCCTAGGCCGGGCTTTTCTTTGCCTGCGATTTGCCTTCCCGGTGCGGGTCATCGTAGGCCAGTAACCGGTCTATGGTGCGCCGCGAAGCCCAGGTCGATGGCGGACTTTTCCGGGGCATCGCTGCCGTTGACCCAGGCCAGCGGGGTGTTGGGGAGATCGGTCATGACGTGGCACCTTGCATAAAAAAGCGTCGTACCCGCCGACCGGGTGAGGCCGGGGCGGGTGACGACGCCATTGTCCTGGGACCTCAGCCGCCCTTGGCCGAGGTCTGCATGCACATGAGAGTGCAAGGCATATGCCAGCCCGGCGGGGATTTCACTTCGCGCCTCGCCTGCAAGCCCCGGGGCCGGCTATAATCGGCGCCCTATTTCGCCGCCAACCGAGTTCATCCCGCCCATGTATACCCTGGCCCGCCAGCTGTTGTTCAAACTCTCCCCGGAAACCTCCCACGATCTGTCCCTGGACCTGATCGGCGCGGGCGGGCGTTTGGGCCTTAACGGGCTGTTGTGCAAGGCCCCGGCGCAGATGCCGGTCAAGGTCATGGGCCTGGAGTTTGCGAACCCGGTAGGGCTGGCTGCGGGCCTGGACAAGAACGGCGCAGCCATCGACGGCTTCGCCCAATTGGGGTTTGGTTTTGTCGAGATCGGCACCGTCACCCCACGCCCGCAACCGGGCAACCCCAAGCCGCGGATCTTCCGCCTGCCCCAGGCCGAGGCCATCATCAACCGCATGGGCTTCAACAACCTGGGGGTCGACAACCTGCTGGCACGGGTCGCGGCCTCGCAATACAAAGGCGTGCTGGGGATCAATATCGGCAAGAACTTCGACACCCCGGTGGAGAGGGCGGTGGATGATTACCTGATCTGCCTGGACAAGGTCTATGCCCACGCCAGCTATGTCACGGTCAACGTCAGCTCGCCTAATACCCCGGGCCTGCGCAGCCTGCAATTTGGCGAGTCGCTCAAGCAACTGCTGGCGGCCTTGAGCCAGCGCCAACAGGAACTGGCTGCGATCCACGGCAAGCGTGTACCGCTGGCCATCAAGATCGCTCCGGACATGAGCGACGAGGAAACCGTGGAAGTGGCCCGCGCTCTGCTTGAAACCGGCATGGATGCAGTGATCGCCACCAACACCACTTTGAGCCGTGAAGGTGTCGAAGGCCTGGAGCACGGCGCCGAGGCCGGCGGCCTGTCCGGCGCACCGGTACGGGAAAAGAGCACCCACACGGTCAAGGTACTGGCTGCTGAACTGGCCGGCCGTTTGCCGATCATCGCCGTGGGCGGCATCACCGAAGGCAAGCACGCGGCTGAGAAGATCGCTGCGGGCGCCAGCCTGGTGCAGCTGTATTCGGGGTTCATCTACAAGGGGCCGGCGCTGATTCGCGAGTCGGTGGATGCCATCGCGGCCATGGGCTGAGAGGGAAGGACAGCACGCGGGCATAAAAAAGGGCTCCTCGAAGGAGCCCCTGGGCCGAAGCCCGCCGCCCGGATGGGGCGTGCGTGGTTAAGTCGTCATCTATTCAAGTTTTAGGTGTCGGAATGTGCCCTGATCAGCCGACAGCGCGAAGTTCGTTGAGTCTGTGAATGCCCGCAGTGCCTGTCATACCGTCCCAGTTGTCGCCGCGTCCTTCTCGCCAGCCGTTAATCCAGGCTTGGCGTACCGACGGTAGAGTAAATGGGCAAAGCTCACGGGACTTGCCATTAACGCCATACTGATATCCGCGTAAAAACGCTTTTTCCAACGGATCACGCTTTAGTCTTCTCATAGGGTGTTTCCCTCACTTGTTGACTGCTTTATGTCCCGTCGACCTTCGTTGAGGTCGGGCAGATTGCTTCTGCCGTTGGTGCTCGCTGCCGGCGTCGCGAGCCTTGATGTTGACGCCGTTGCGGCGCCAACCTGTGTTGAGTTCTAACCAATAGGTCACAGCAAGTGAATGATCGTTTTGTCATAAGGACGTAACGATAATGCTGTCCAGGCCATAAGCCTGGGGCGGTTTTGTATCGTGCCTGTCACGCAAAGCCCCCTGTGATCAGCCTCTCACTAGATGATGAGGTTAATGCTTTAGTGAGAATGTCGAACGGTTGCACTCAACTACTATTCGACGAAGGGTCGACTTATGTCATTTTGTTGCCCTGACTTTTTATCTGTCCCGGCCTCTAAGCTCTTTTGCCCTGCAAGAAAGCCAGCCTGCCGGGGTGGGACGGCGCAGTTTCGCGCCACACGAGCGCTCTTGAAGAAAAGCGCTTGATTGAAAACCGAACGGGCGATGCGTTGCCCGTTCACTTATTGCTAAAGGCCCTGGTATTCCCATGTCGGATCGTTACGAACTCTTCCTCACCTGTCCCAAAGGCCTTGAAGGCCTGCTGATCGAGGAAGCCGTCGGGCTTGGCCTTGAGCAAGCGCGTGAGCACACTTCTGCCGTGCGCGGCATGGCCGACATGGAGACAGCCTATCGCCTGTGCTTGTGGTCGCGCCTGGCCAACCGGGTGCTGCTGGTGCTCAAGCGCTTCCCGATGAAGGACGCCGAGGATCTCTACCACGGCGTGCTGGATGTCGACTGGCAGGACCACATGCTGGCCGACGGCACCCTGGCCGTGGAGTTCAGCGGCCATGGCTCGGGCATCGACAACACCCACTTCGGCGCCCTGAAGGTCAAGGACGCCATTGTCGACAAGCTGCGCACTCCGACCGGCGAGCGCCCTTCGGTGGACAAGCTCAACCCCGACCTGCGCATCCACCTGCGCCTGGACCGCGGCGAAGCCATCCTCTCCCTGGACCTCTCCGGCCACAGCCTGCACCAGCGCGGCTACCGCCTGCAGCAAGGCGCCGCGCCGCTCAAGGAAAACCTGGCGGCGGCGATCCTGATCCGTTCCGGCTGGCCGCGCATCGCTGCCGAAGGCGGCGCCCTGGCCGACCCGATGTGTGGTGTGGGCACCTTCCTGGTGGAGGCGGCGATGATCGCCGCGGACATCGCCCCCAATCTCAAGCGTGAACAATGGGGCTTCACTGCCTGGCTCGGCCACGTGCCGGCGCTGTGGCGCAAGTTGCACGACGAAGCGCTGGCCCGGGCCCAGGCCGGCCTGGCCAAGCCACCGCTGTGGATCCGCGGCTACGAAGCCGATCCGCGTCTGATCCAGCCCGGCCGCAACAACGTCGAGCGCGCCGGCCTGAGCGAGTGGATCAAGATCTACCAGGGCGAAGTGGGCACCTTCGAGCCGCGCCCGGACCAGAACCAGAAAGGCCTGGTGATCTGCAACCCACCCTACGGCGAGCGCCTGGGTGACGAAGCCAGCCTGCTGTACCTCTACCAGAACCTCGGCGAGCGCCTGCGCCAGGCCTGCCTGAACTGGGAGGCGGCGGTGTTCACCGGCGCCCCGGACCTGGGCAAGCGCATGGGCATCCGCAGCCACAAACAGTACTCGTTCTGGAACGGCGCCTTGCCCTGCAAGCTGCTGCTGATCAAGGTCCTGCCGGATCAGTTCGTCACCGGCGAGCGCCGCACCGCCGAGCAGCGCCAGGTGGAACGCGAGCAGGCCCAGGCCGCCGCGGACGAAGCACCCGTGCGCCAGTACAACAAGAATGGCAACCCGATCAAGCCGGCCCCGGCTCCTGCTCCCGTGGTCGAACAGGCGCGCCTGAGCGAGGGTGGGCAGATGTTCGCCAACCGCCTGCAAAAGAACCTCAAGCAACTGGGCAAGTGGGCCAAGCGCGAGGGCATCGAGTGCTACCGTGTCTACGATGCCGACATGCCGGAATACTCCCTGGCCATCGACCTCTACCAGGATTGGGTGCACGTGCAGGAGTACGCGGCGCCCAAATCGGTGGACCCGGAAAAGGCCCAGGCACGTCTGTTCGATGCCCTGGCGGCGATTCCCCAGGCGTTGAATGTCGACAAGAGCCGGGTGGTGATCAAGCGTCGCGAGCGCCAGAGCGGCACCAAGCAGTACGAGCGCCAGAGTGCCCAGGGCCAGTTCACCGAAGTTCGTGAAGGCGGGATCAAGCTACTGGTGAACCTTACCGACTACCTGGATACCGGGCTGTTTCTCGATCACCGGCCGATGCGCATGCGTATTCAGCAAGAGGCGGCGGGCAAGCGTTTCCTCAACCTGTTCTGCTACACCGCCACCGCCAGTGTGCACGCGGCCAAGGGCGGCGCGCGCAGCACCACCAGTGTCGACCTGTCGAAAACCTATCTGGACTGGGCACGCCGCAATTTCTCGCTCAACGGTTTCTCCGACAAGAACCGCCTGGAGCAGGGCGATGTGATGGCCTGGCTGGACAGCTGCCGTGACGAGTTCGACTTGATCTTCATCGACCCGCCGACCTTCTCCAACTCCAAGCGCATGGAAGGGGTGTTCGACGTGCAGCGTGACCAGGTGCAGTTGCTGGACCTGGCCATGGCACGCCTGGCGCCGGGGGGCGTGCTGTATTTCTCCAACAACTTCCGCAAGTTCCAGTTGGATGAAAACCTCGCCGCGCGCTACCAGATCGAGGAAATCACGGCGAAAACCATCGATCCGGATTTCGCCCGCAACGGCAAAATCCACCGTGCCTGGAAAGTCACCGCACGCTGATGGCCGGATATGTCCCCGAGGCCTGTTTTTTCAGGTTTCGGGGGCTGTTTAGCGCTGGTCAAATTAGTGGCTAATAGCTATAACTCACACTTGGTCCGGATGATGCCCAAACTCGCTGGCGTGATGAGTTCTGCTTATGCCTCTGCATGTTGTACGCCCGAAAATCCTGGGTTTCATAAGTGAAGAGGTATCTGCATGGCTGGTGGCGGTGCTGGTCCTGGTTGCGGGCGGCATCCTCACCGGGCTCTTGGCCTGGTCCACCTACAGCCTGAACAAGCAGCAGGTGCGCCAGCGCTTCCAGTTGCTGGCCGGCGAACGCTACAGCCGCATCGAAGAACGCTTTCAAGACCAGGAACAACGCCTGGACGGCTTGCGGCGCTTCTTTGTCAATTCCGACCTGGTGACCCGCCAGGATTTCGATGGCTACGCCAAACCCTTGTTGCGCCGCACCCAGGCCTATGCCTGGGCGCCTCTGGTGAGCCGCGCCCAGCGCCCGAGGTTCGAGCAGTCGATTCGCGATCAGGGGCTGCCGGGGTTTTCCATTTTGCAGTTGAATGCCACGGGCCAGATGGAGCCGGCCGGCGAGCACGATGACTACGCGCCGGTGCTGTACAGCCAGACCCAGAGCCCCCTGGGGTCGCCCCTGGGTTACGACCTCCTGGCTCAACCCCTGCGCCGAGCCACCCTGGAACGTGCTCGGGAACTCAATGGCCTGGCGGTCTCGCCGCCTTTGCAACTGGTGGCCGTGGACCAGGCCTATGCGCGAGGGGTGCTGCTGGCGGCGCCGGTCAGGCGCGCGCAGGATGCTTCCGGCCCCCAGGACCGGCCCTACGGTTATGTTCTGGCGATCATCAGCCTGCGGCAACTGGTGGCGGACGGCCTGCCGGTTCCTGCCAGCGATAACCTGTCGGTGCGGATTCTCGACCTGTCCACCGAGGGCCAGCATGAGGTGCTCTACGAGTCGAACAACCCGCCCATCAGCAGCGGCCTGACCGCCAGCCGCCTGCTGCGCCTGGCGGACCGGGACTATCAGGTGGACATCCGCCCCAGCGCGGCCTTCCTGCACGCCAACCATTCAGCCCTGGGTAGCCTGGCGATTCTTGGCGGCATGCTCAGCTTGCTGCTCAGCGCCTTGCTCTACGTCTTGGTCAGCCAGCGTCAGCGGGCTCTGGCCCTGGTGGAGCAGCGCACCGAGGAGCTGCGTAGCAGCGAGCAGGCGTTGCGCGGCACCCACAGCCAGTTGCGCTGCGTGCTTAATGCCGCCACTCAGGTAGCGATCATTGCCACCGACCTGCGCGGAGTGATCAGCACTTTCAATGCCGGGGCCGAGCAGATGCTTGGTTACAGCAGCAGTGAGGCGGTGGGGCACCTGACCCTGGAAAGCCTGCACCTGCCCGAAGAGTTGGAAAGCTGGGCCCAGAGCCTCACCCAGCGTTACGGCAAAGCCATCCCGGTGTCCCAGGCGATGCTGGTGGAAGAGGGCATGGCCGGCGGGCATGAGGCCCGGGAATGGACCCTGGTACGGCGTGACGGTAGCCATCTGCAAGTCAACATGCTGGCCACCCCGGTGCTCGACGATCAGGGGTTGTGGATCGGCCATCTGGCCATCTGCATCGATATCACCGAACGCAAGCGTGTGCATGAAGCCCTGGCCGCCCGTGACCGCTTGCTGCAGCGGCTCAGCGCCCACGTGCCCGGCGGGATCTATCAGTTCAAGCTGGACGCCGACGGGCATACCAGTTTTCCCTATGCCAGCGATGGCCTGCGCGAGATCTACGAGATCGAGCCGCAACTGCTGCAGCAGGATGCCGAGGCGGCATTCGAGCGCATCCATCCTGAGGATGTGGAGCGGGTGCGTGAGTCGATCCGGGTTTCGGCGCAGCAGCTCAGTCCCTGGCGCGAGGAGTACCGGGTCTGCCTGCCGCAGCGGGGGGTGCGCTGGATGCGCGGCGCAGCGAGCCCGGAAAGCCTGCGGGGCGGCGGTGTGCTCTGGCACGGCTATATATCGGATATCTCCGATCTCAAGCGGGTCGAGGAGGAACTGCGGGCATTGTCGGTCACCGACTCCCTGACCGGTATCCACAACCGGCGCTATTTCCAGGAGCGGCTCCAGGCCGAGATGCACCGCCTGGAGCGAGGTGGTGGCGTCATGGCGGTGATCATGCTGGACATCGACCATTTCAAGCGGATCAACGATCAGTACGGTCACGGTGTGGGGGATCAGGTGCTGCGCGGGTTGTGCGAGCGCATCGGCCGGCGCCTGCGGCGCATCGACGTCTTCTGCCGTCTGGGGGGAGAGGAGTTCATGGTCCTGTGCCCGGACACCAGCGGCCAGCAAGCGCTGATTCTGGCGCAGGAGCTGTGGCACGGTGTGCGCAGTTCGCCGATCGGGCCGGTGGAGAGTGTCACCGCCAGTTTCGGTATCGCCAGTTGGCGTGCGGGGGAGGGTGCAGATGAGCTGCTGCTGCGGGCCGACTCTGCGGTCTATGCCGCCAAGCAGGCGGGGCGGGACCGGGTCCTGATGGAACAGCCGTGAACACTGGCGGCGCGCAAGGCTTGCCGCCGCCAGCATCGCCGCTTACAGCACCGAAGCGCTGGTCGCCAGTTTCGGCTGGCGGTACAGGTCCAGCAGGACCTGGTCGAGCACCGAAGAGGCGCCGAATGGCCGTGGATCGTTGAGGATTGCCACCACCGCCCAGGTATTGCCGTTGTCGTCGCGGCTGTAGCCGGCGATGGCGCGTACGGTGTTCAGGGTGCCGGTCTTGATGTGCGCCTCACCAGACATGGCGGTGCGCTTGAGGCGCTTGCGCATGGTGCCATCCATGCCGGCGATCGGCATCGAGC
The DNA here is from genome assembly GCF_014170225.1 of Pseudomonas sp. UME65. Taxonomy (NCBI): domain Bacteria; kingdom Pseudomonadati; phylum Pseudomonadota; class Gammaproteobacteria; order Pseudomonadales; family Pseudomonadaceae; genus Pseudomonas; species Pseudomonas sp. UME65. The sequence goes on from NZ_LZZQ01000004.1 coordinate 206,000, forward strand.
TGATGAACTCGGCGGCGTAGGGGCTCTTCCACGCCGCTTGCAGCAGGCCGGCCATTTCCCGGGCACTGACCCGCTCGGCACGCGACAGGCCAGAACCGTTCTCCATCACCAGGTGCGGCGAGGTGATGCCTTTCTTCGCCAGCCATTGGCGCACCACACGCTGGGCTGCCTTGGCGTCGTCGCCATCGGCTTCGTTGCGGTACTTGGCCCCCAGGCTCAGGAACAACTGCTGGGCCATGGTGTTGTTACTGTATTTGTTGATGTCGCGGATGATTTCCGCGAGGTCCGGGGAGAAGGCGCGGGCCAGGACCTTGGCATCCTTGGGTACCACGGCCAGGCGATCCTGGCCCTGGATGCTGCCGCCCAGCTCGCTCCAGATCGCCCGCACCGCGCCGGCGGTGTAGGTGGCGTGGTCCAGCAGCGACAGGTAAGTCTGGGAACTGCAACCGTCACCCAACTGACCGCCGACGGTCACGATCACGCTGCCATCGGCCTGGGTGACGGGGTTGTAGCGCACGTCTCCGGTGCACTGCTTGGTGTTGACCGCCTTGACCTGGTTGTCGATGCGGATCTTGGCGATCGGCGGCTCCACCGAAACCAGGACCCGCCCCGAGTCATTACGGGCGACGAAGCGCAGGGCCTTGAGATTGACCATCAGGGCGTCCGGCTTGACCAGGAATGGCTTGTTCTCGTCGTTGCCATCGTCATTGAATTCCGGCAGTTGCGGCTGCACGAAGAAGTTGCGGTCCAGCACCAGATCGCCAGTGACTTGCTGTACGCCGTTGGCCCGCAGGTCACGCATCAGCAGCCAGAGCTTCTCCATGTTCAGTTTGGGGTCGCCGCCGCCCTTGAGGTACAGGTTGCCATTGAGGATGCCGCCGCTGAGGGTGCCGTCGGTGTAGAACTCGGTTTTCCACTGGTGGGTCGGGCCGAGCATTTCCAGGGCCGCGTAGGTAGTCACCAGTTTCATGGTGGAGGCCGGGTTCACCGATACGTCGGCGTTGAAGATGGTCGGGGTGCCGGGGCCGTTCAGGGGAATCATCACCAGGGACAGGGCGTTATCCGGAAGTTTGCTGGCTTTGAGGGCTTGCTGGACCTTGGGGGTCAGGGTGGTGTTGACCGGGGCCGCGGAAACGGGAAAGGCCAGGGGGAGAAAAACACTGGCCAGCAACAGAGGACGCAACGATTTGATCATATGAAATGGAACCCTGCAGTCGAGGGGAAAAAAGGCGAGGGCATGCAGATAAAATCCCTCAGTGGTCATGAAAGTGTCGGCATTATGCCCCAAGGTATAGCGGCTTGTGCCGTGCCACGGGCCGCTGGGGCGGTATTTTTTTTACCAATGGCAGGGTTGCATCCTCATAGAGTCAGGCAATCGCCGGCCTAAACTGGTAAAGTGCCGCCCGTTATTACTTATGAGGATTGTTCCATGGCCACTAACCGTTCCCGCCGTCTGCGCAAAAAACTCTGCGTAGATGAATTTCAGGAGCTGGGTTTTGAGCTGAACCTGGATTTCAAAGAAGGTCTGGCTGACGAAGCTATCGACGCTTTCCTCGACGCATTCCTCAAAGAAGCGATGGAAGCCAACGGCCTGGGCTATGTAGGCGGCGACGACTTCGGTCTGGTTTGCCTGAGCAAGCGCGGTTCCGTCAGCGAAGAGCAACGTGCCACCGTTGAAGCCTGGCTCAAGGCGCGCACCGAGCTGACCACCGTTGAAGTCAGCCCGCTGCTGGACGTGTGGTACCCGGACAACGCGATCAACCCAGTCGCGTGATGTCATGCATGAGCGACCCGTCCGGGTCGCTCATGCGTTGTTGCCCGAGGGCAACCTGTCGATTTTCCCCTTTGTATCCTTGCCTCTGGCACGGGCCAGCCCCGGGCGTTGTCGTGGGCGCCGTTCGCCGGCAAGCCGACGCGTGAGCGAGCGCCGGTCGGTGTAGAAGCCGGCTTGCCAGCGAAGCCCTTCAGGCGCTGCGCCAGTTCAGGATCATCAGGGTCACCACCCCGGCAACAATTCCCCAGAACGCCGAGCCGATGGAGAACAGCGTCAGCCCCGACGCCGTGACCATGAAGGTGATCAGCGCCGCTTCCCGTTCCTTCACTTCGCTCATGGCGATGCTCAGGCCGTTGATAATCGAGCCGAACAGCGCCAGGGCCGCGATGGACAGCACCAGCTCCTTGGGCAGGGCGGCGAACAGCGCCGCCAGGGTGGCGCCGAAGACCCCGGCGATGCCGTAGAAAATCCCGCACCACACCGCCGCGGTGTAGCGCTTGCTGTGATCCTCATGGGCATGGGGGCCGGTGCAGATGGCGGCACTGATGGCCGCCAGGTTGATGCCATGGGAGCCGAAGGGCGCCAGCAGCAGCGAGGCCAACCCGGTGGCGGTGATCAGCGGCGAAGCCGGGACGTTGTAGCCGTCGGCCCGCAGCACGGCGATCCCCGGCATGTTCTGCGAGGTCATGGCCACCACGAACAGCGGAATGCCGATGCTGATGGTGGCGGCCAGGGAGAAGTGCGGCGTGGTCCATACCGGGGTCGCCACTTCCAGGTGAAAGCCGCTGAAGTCCAGCAGGCCCATGGCCCCGGACAAGGCCGTACCGATCAGCAGCGCAGCCAGTACCGCATAGCGCGGCGACAGGCGCTTGACCACCAGGTAGGTGAGGAACATGCCCAGTACCAGGCCGGTGCGGTGCTGGGCGGCGACGAAGATTTCACTGCCGATCTTGAACAGGATCCCCGCCAGCAGGGCCGCCGCCAGGGACGCCGGGATCTTTTTCATCAGCCGCTCGAAGCTGCCTGTCAGGCCGCACAGGGTCACCAGCACGGCGCAGGTGATATAGGCGCCGATGGCTTCGCCGTAGGTCACTCCGGACAGGCTGGTGATCAGCAGGGCGGCGCCGGGGGTCGACCAGGCGATGGTGATGGGGGTGCGATAGCGCAGGGAGAGGCCGATGCTGCACACCGCCATGCCGATGGAAATGGCCCAGATCCACGAGGAAATCTGACCGCTGGTCAGCCCGGCGGCCTGCCCGGCCTGGAACATCAGCACCAGGGAACTGGTATAGCCGGTCATCATGGCGATGAAGCCGGCCACTATGGCAGACGGCGAAGTGTCGGCCAGAGGGCGTAGCTGCGCGGGAGTGGCATCGGACATTACTGCTGTTCCTTGTTCTTGAAAGACGCAAAAAACCTCATCCGGCGCGCATTGATCGAGGCGGGCTCGAGCAATGGGCCAGTAATGGGGTTCAAGGTCCAAGCCTAAACTTAAAAGTAACTTTGCATTGCAATACAGCCGTGACTACAAATAGCCGTACAGTCGTTGAACAAGTCGCGGGCCCGACAACACTTTTTGCTAGTGATGGCCATGGGTTGTGTACAATGTGCCCCTGTTTTAACGCGATACTTGCCAGCGACCCACCGTGGCGTATTAAAGTCACGCTGAAATCGCCGCAGTCCTCCCGACCCGAGTGCCCATGAACGAACAGTTGCAACCTCTCAAGAAACAACCGCGAGCAGGCAAAGCCGGTCGCAGCGGAACCCAGGACGATATTGTCTACGCGCACATCTTTGAGGCCATCCTCGAGCAGCGCCTGGCGCCGGGCACCAAATTGAGCGAAGAGGCGCTGGGGGAGATTTTCGGAGTCAGTCGGACCATCATCCGTCGTGCGCTGTCGCGCCTGGCCCATGAAGGCGTGGTCCTGCTGCGGCCCAACCGTGGCGCGGTCGTCGCCAGCCCGAGCGTCGAGGAAGCCCGCCAGGTATTTCTCGCCCGGCGCCTGGTGGAGCGGGCCATTACCGAACTGGCCGTGCAGCATGCCACTGCCGAGCAGTTGCTGGAGTTGCGGCAGATGGTCAACGAGGAACGCGACAGCTTTTCCCGCGGCGATCGTGGTGCCGGTATCCGCCTTTCCGGGGAGTTTCACCTGAAGCTGGCGGAAGCGGCGAAGAATGCCCCGCTGATCAGCTTCCAGCGCAGCCTGGTGTCCCAGACCTCGCTGATCATTGCCCAGTACGAAAGCGGCAACCGTTCGCACTGCTCCTACGATGAGCACACCCAACTGATCGATGCCATCGAAGCCCGGGACGGCGAGCTGGCAGTGAACCTGATGATGCACCACATGGACCACATCGACAGCAAGCTCAACCTCGACGAGGAAAGTGCCTCGGACGACCTGCATGCGGTGTTCTCGCACTTGCTGCAGACCAAGAAACCGGGGCGGCCAAGCGCCAAGCTCTAAGCTGCAAGCCTTGCGTTTCAAGCAATCCCTCGCTTCGTGTGCTGCACGGAGCGAGGGATTCTTGTTTCTGGGGCCCCTTGCCGGGCCTTGGCTTGGGCATTTTGTTGCGGTTTTTGTTTCGGATTGTATACAGTGCCTGCTTCGAGGCGCATGGCCCGGCAGCAGTCGGCCAAGGCTCGCCTCTCGCCCTGCGAAAGGAGCCCGCGGCATGAGCGGCAGAACGCTACGTATTCATTCCTCCGCGATCCACTATTTCGACATGGTCCGGCGCTGCCGCTCGATCCGCGAGGCTGCCCGGCGCTTGAATGTCGCGTCCTCGGCAGTGAACCGGCAGATTCTCAAGATCGAGGACGAGATCGGCGCGCCGCTGTTCGAGCGCTTGCCCGGCGGCCTGCGCCTGACCATGGCCGGGGAGATTCTCAGCCGTCACGCCAACCTGGTGTTGCAGGACCTGGAGCGGGTACGCCTGGAGTTCGACGCCTTGCGCGGCCTGAAAAGCGGCCACGTCGAGATCGCCACCGCCGAAGGTGCCACGGTGGATCTGCTGCCCTCGGTGCTCAAGCGCATGCGTGATCACTACCCGCAAGTGACCATCGGTGTGACCGTGCAGGGTTCGCAATCCATTCCCCAGGCCCTGATCAACAGCCGCGCCGACCTGGGCCTGGCCTTTGCTGTGCCACGGGCCGCGGAAATCCGCCAGTTGAGTGTCGGGCATTTCCGCCTCGGGGCGCTGGTCAGTCCGGACCACCCGCTGGCCGAGCGCGGCAGCGTCAATTTCGCCACCTGTGCCGAGCACGGGCTGATCCTGGCCAAGAGCGAGCTGTCGATCCATCACCTGCTGGCGCCGCTGCACAAGCGTCTGGGCCTGCTGGACAAACCGCCGCTGCAGAGCAACTCCATGGAGCTGGCGCGGCAGATGGCCCGGCACAACATGGGGGTGGCGTTCCAGACCCGGGTCGGGGTCGAGGCGGATCTGCAAAAGGGCGAGCTGTTGCATATTCCCCTGAGCGACCAGGGCGGCATCTACAGCGACCTGGGGCTTTACGCCCGCAGCGGGCGCGACCTGCCCAGCGCGGTGGAGGCGCTGGCGCATTTGCTCAGTGAGGAGATCGCTCTTCGCGAACGGGCCGAGCGCGCCTTCGGCCAGCCGGTGCTCTGAGTCCGGCCTCCTGGGCCTGTGTTGCCATTTCGGCAGCGCCCTGGTCGATATTCTGTGCTTTGGGCGCTGTAGCGCTTGTGTCGATACTGCGTGCGGTCGGCAGCCAGCGAAGCTGCCTAAAGCCACACCGCCACAGGACATAATAAAAATGAAAAAGGCACTACAAGGCGCAACCCTGCTGATGAGCATGATCGGAGCAGGGGAAGCGGCCGCCCTCGAGTGGATGAACAACAGCGTCGGCTTTCGATACGGCAAGGAGTTCACCAACCCGAACAACCCGCACTACATCAGCAAGCGCATCTACAGCTTCACCCACGCCAGCGGTTACCAGTACGGCAGCAACTACCTGCACCTGGATGTGCTGCTCTCCGACAACGACGACCCGCGCAAGGGCACCAACAAGGGCAGCAGCGAGGTCTACGGGGTCTATCGCCACCAGCTCTATTCCTCCCGGGTATTGGACACGCCGCTGGGCACCGGCCTGATCAAGGACTACGCGCTGACCATGGGTTTTGACGCCAGCCGCAACAACAACCTGGGGTCGGCGAAAAAGCGTGCCCTGGTCTTCGGCCCGACCCTTAAGTTCAACACCGTCGGGGTGCTGGACCTGAGCCTGCTGTACTACAAGGAAAACAACCATTCCGGGATCCCCGGGGCCAAGGACCCGGATCACACCTTCGACGACACCTACCTGCTCAACCTGGCCTGGATGCGACCTTTCGAAGTCGGCACCCACGCTGCCAAGTTCCAGGGTTTCGTCAACTACACCGGGGAGAAGGGCCACGACTACAACTACCGCGACACTGCCCCTGAAACCCTGATGCGTACCTCGTTGATGGTGGCAGTGCTGCCGGGCAAGAACGTCAAGCCCAACCTGTATCTGGGTGTCGGCTACGAGTACTGGCACAACAAGTTCGGGGTGGACGGCGGCCGTGGCAGCCGCACCTCGACACCGACCCTGAACATGGAAGTGACCTTCTAGGCTCGCCCGCAGTCCGGGCCTGGATGCAGGCAAAAAAATCCCCCGTACGCGTCTGGCGAACGGGGGATTTTCATTTTCCGGGGTTAGCGCTGGTGGACCTGCTGGCCGGCGGCAAAGGTCTGCAGCACGGTGCGATCGTCGCCCAGGGTCATCAGCACGAACAGGGTTTCGGCAATGCTGTTGGCTTGCTTGAGGCGGTAGCTGAGCAGCGGAGTGGCGTGGTAGTCGAGGACCAGGAAGTCGGCGTCGGTGCCCGGATGCAGGGTGCCGATCTTGTCTTCCAGGCGCAGGGCCCGGGCGCCGCCGAGGGTGGCCAGATACAGCGACTTGAACGGGCTCAGGCGCGCGCCTTGCAGTTGCATGACCTTGTAGGCCTCGTTGAGGGTCTGCAGCAGCGAGAAGCTGGTGCCGCCACCGACGTCGGTGCCCAGGCCGACATTGAGCTTGTGCTTTTCCGCCATCGGCAGGTTGAACAGGCCGCTGCCGAGAAAGAAGTTCGAGGTGGGGCAGAAGGCCACGGCCGAACCGGTTTCAGCCAGGCGTGCGCATTCGTCGTCGCACAGGTGCACGCCGTGGGCGAACACCGAACGCTCGCCGAGCAACTGGTAGTGGTCGTACACGTCCAGGTAACCCTTGCGCTCCGGGAACAGCTCCTTGACCCATTGGATTTCCTGCAGGTTCTCACTGATGTGGGTCTGCATGTAGAGGTCGGGGTATTCGGTCAGCAACTGGCCGGCCAGGGTCAGTTGCTCCGGGGTGCTGGTGGGGGCGAAGCGCGGGGTGACTGCGTAGTGCAGGCGGCCTTTGCCGTGCCAGCGCTCGATCAGCGCCTTGCTTTCCTGGTAGCCGGATTCGGCGGTGTCGGTCAGGTAGTCCGGGGCATTGCGGTCCATCATCACCTTGCCGGCGATCATCCGCAGGTCAAGCTTCTCGGCGGCGGCAAAGAAGGCATTGACCGACTGCGGATGCACGCTGCCGAACACCAGGGCGGTGGTGGTGCCGTTGCGCAGCAGTTCCTTGATGAAGATGTCCGCCACTTCATTGGCGTGATCCGGGTCGGCGAACTGGCTTTCGCAGGGGAAGGTGTAGGTGTTGAGCCAGTCCAGCAACTGCTCGCCATAGGCGCCCACCATGCCGGTCTGCGGCAGGTGGATATGGGTGTCGATGAAGCCCGGTGTGATCAGGGCATCGGGATAGTGCTCGACCTGCACCCCGGCGGGCAGACCGGGCAGCAGTTCGCTGGCGTGGCCGAGGGCACTGATCCGGCCGTTTTCCACTACCAGCAGGCCGTCTTCGAAGTACTCATAGGAGGCTTCGATGCCGACTTCGGCCGGGTCGGCGATGCTGTGCAGGATGGCGGCACGGTAGGCTTTGCGAGTCAAAGGCATGGGGGATTCTCAGTGTGTGGCGTGTCAGTTTGCAGCCTGGCTGCGGCGTGATACCGGCAGCAGTTTGGCAATGGGTTCGGCACTGGCGCTGGGCTGGCCGAAATGGGCGTTATAGGTGGCGATGATCTCGCCGGCAATGGAGATGGCGATTTCCACAGGCAACTTGCCTTTGACTTCGCCGAGCCCCATCGGGCAGCGCATGCGCTGCAAGGTTTCGGCGTCGAAACCGCGGTCACGCAGGCGGTGTTCGAACTTGACCCGTTTGGTCCTCGAGCCGATCAGGCCGAAATAGGTGAAATCGTTGCGCTTGAGCAGGGCCGCGGTCAACTCCAGGTCCAGCTGGTGATTATGGGTCATGACGATGCAATAGCTGCCGGCGGGCAGGTTGTCGATTTCGTCCACCGGTTCTTCGCTGACGATCTTGCGTACTCCAGGGGGGATCTGCTCGGGAAACTCCTGCTCCCGGGAATCGATCCAGCGTACCCGGCAGGGCAGGCTGGCAAGCAGTGGCACCAGCGCGCGGCCGACATGCCCGGCACCGAACACGGCGATCTGCGCCTGCACCTGGCCCATGGGTTCGAACAGCAGCACCGTGGCACCGCCGCAGCACTGACCGAGGCTGGCGCCGAGGCTGAAGCGCTGCAGATGGGTCGCCTGCTTGCCGGCAGCGAGCATGTCCCGGGCGATCTGCATGGCCTTGTATTCCAGGTGCCCGCCGCCAATGGTGTCGAAGGCCTGGGTGGCGCTGACCACCATTTTCGAGCCGGCATTGCGCGGCGTCGAGCCGAGCTCCTCGATGATGGTCACCAGCACGCAGGGTTCACCCTGGGTCTGCAGGTCGGCGAGGGCGCTGATCCAGTTGTACATGTTCACCTCGACATCTTGGTTGTCTGTGTGGGCCTCTTCCTCGGCAAGCCGGCTCCTGCAGGAGCCGGCTTGCCGACGCGGGCCGTTACAGCGGCGCCAGCTCGGCTTGCTGATCCGTGGTCCTGGTCACTTGCAAGCGACGCATCTGCTCGCAGCCCCACAACACTCGCTCCGGTGTCGCCGGCGCATCGATCTGCGGCTGGTGGCGGTAGTCGCCGAGGCTCGCCACCGCATCCTTGATCGCGCACCAGGCGGCGATACCCAGCATGAACGGCGGTTCGCCCACGGCCTTGGAATGGAACACCGTGTCTTCCGGGTTCTTGCGGTTTTCCACCAGCTTGACTCGCAGGTCCAGGGGCATGTCGGCCACTGCCGGGATCTTGTAGCTGGCCGGGCCGCAGGTCATCAGCTTGCCCTTGGTGTTCCACACCAGTTCCTCGGTGGTCAGCCAGCCCATGCCCTGGATGTAGCCGCCCTCGACCTGGCCGATGTCGATGGCCGGGTTCAGCGAGGCGCCGACGTCATGCAGGATGTCGGTGCGCAGCATCTTGTACTCGCCGGTCAGGGTGTCGACTATCACCTCGGCGCAGGCCGCGCCGAAGGCGAAGTAGTAGAACGGCCGGCCCCGGGCCTGGGCACGGTCGTAGTAGATTTTCGGGGTCTTGTAGAAGCCGGTGCTGGAGAGCGACACCTGGGCAAAATAGGCCTGCTGGATCAGTTCCTCGAAGGTCAGGATATGCTCGCGGACACGCACATGGCCGTTGTGGAATTCCACATCTTCTTCGCTGACCTGATACTTGCGCGCGGCAAATTCCACCAGGCGGTTCTTGATGGTTTGCGCCGCGTTCTGCGCGGCCTTGCCGTTTAGGTCGGCACCACTGGAAGCGGCGGTGGGCGAGGTATTGGGCACCTTGTCGGTATTGGTGGCGGTGATCTGCACCCGGTCGATGTTCACCTGGAACACCTCGGCCACCACTTGCGCCACCTTGATGTTCAGGCCCTGGCCCATTTCGGTGCCGCCGTGGTTCAGGTGGATGCTGCCGTCGGTGTAGACATGGATCAGCGCGCCGGCCTGGTTGAGGAAGCTGGCGGTGAAGGAAATGCCGAATTTCACCGGGGTCAGTGCCAGGCCCTTTTTCAGGATCGGGCTGTTGGCGTTGTACAGGCGGATGGCTTCGCGGCGCTCGGCGTACTGGCTGCTGGCTTCCAGTTCGGCGGTCATTTCCTCGAGCATGTTGTGCTCGACGGTCTGGTAGTAGTGGGTGACGTTGCGCTCGGTCTTGCCGTAGTAGTTGGCCTTGCGTACCGCCAGAGGGTCCAGGTGCAGATGGCGGGCGATGGCGTCCATCACCTCCTCGATGGCGACCATGCCCTGCGGGCCACCGAAGCCGCGATAGGCAGTGTTCGACGCAGTGTTGGTCTTGCAGCGGTGGCCGTTGATGGTGGCATCGCCCAGGTAGTACGAGTTGTCGGAGTGGAACATGGCACGGTCGACGATGGATGCCGAGAGGTCCGGTGAACAGCCGCAGTTGCCCGCCAGTTCCAGCTGGATGCCGTGCAGGCGCCCGCTGCTGTCGAAGCCCACGTCGTATTCGACGTAGAAAGGGTGGCGCTTGCCGGTCATCAGCATGTCTTCGACCCGTGGCAGGCGCATCTTGGTCGGCTGGCCGGTCAGGCGTGCCACCACCGCGCACAGGCAGGCGGGGCTGGCGGCCTGGGTTTCCTTGCCGCCGAAGCCGCCGCCCATGCGCCGCATGTCCACCACTATCTTGTTCATCGAGACGTCCAGCACTTCCGCCACCAGCTTCTGCACTTCGGTGGGGTTCTGGGTCGAGCAGTAGACGATCATGCCGCCGTCTTCGGTGGGCATCACCGAGGAGATCTGGGTTTCCAGGTAGAAGTGTTCCTGGCCGCCGATGTGCAGCGTGCCCTGGATGCGGTGCTCGGCACTGGCCAGGGCGCTGGCCGAGTCGCCGCGCTGGTGGGTGTGGCTGTCCAGCACGAAGTGGCGCTTGCGCAGGGCCTCGACCACGTCGAGCACCGGCTCCAGGTCTTCGTATTCGATGATCGCGGCCATGGCCGCCTTGCGCGCGGTTTCCAGGTCCCTGGCGGCCACCGCCAGCACCGGCTGGCCGACGAACTCCACGGTGTCGATGGCCAGCAGCGGGTCGCCGGGCAGCAGCGGGCCGATATCCTTGAGGCCGGGAATGTCCTCGTGGGTAATGGCGATGCGCACGCCTTCGAAGGCGTAGCAGGGGGCGGTGTCGATGCTGATGACCTTGGCGTGGGCCCGATCCGACAGTCGCGCGTAGACGTGCAACTGGTTGGGGAATTCCAGGCGGTCGTCGATGTACACCGCTTCGCCGGACACATGTTTGTCGGCGCTGTCGTGCTTGACGCTGCGGCCGACGCCGCTGGTCAGGTCCTGGTGAAACAGGGCCGTGAGTTCGGCCTGGGTCTTCTCGACCTTGTGATGATTAGACATAAGCGGTCACCCGGGTCTCGATGTGCGGTGCATGCAGTTCGATGAAGTATTTGCGCAGCAGGTTCTGCGCGCTCAGCAGGCGGTATTCCTTGCTGGCGCGAAAATCCGAGAGCGGGGTGAAGTCTTCTGCCAGGGCGGCGCAGGCCCGCTCGATGCTCGATTGATTCCAGGGCGCGCCGATCAGTGCGGCTTCGCAGCTCTTGGCGCGCTTGGGGATCGCCGCCATGCCGCCGAAGGCGATGCGCGCATCGCTGACCACGCCGTTGTCGATGCGCAGGTTGAAAGCCGCGCAGACCGCGGAAATGTCGTCGTCCAGGCGCTTGGAGACCTTGTAGGCGCGGAACAGCCGTTCGGCGCTGGCCCGGGGCACGATGATCTTCTCGATGAACTCGCTTTCCTGGCGGGCGGTGACCCGGTAATCGATGAAATAGTCTTCCAGGGCCAGGGTGCGGCGCACTTCGCCCTTGCACAGGACGATCTGCGCGCCCAGGGCAATCAGCAGCGGCGGCGAGTCGCCGATGGGCGAGGCGTTGCCGATGTTGCCGCCCAGGGTGCCCTGGTTGCGGATCTGCAGCGAGGCGAAGCGCTGCAGCAGTTCGCCGAAGTCCGGGTACTCGGCGCGCAGGGCGTCGTAGCAGTCGGTGAGGGCGGTGGCGGCGCCGATTTCCAGGCGATCGTCGAAGTGCTCGATGCGCTTCATCTGGGCAATGTTGCCGACGTAGATCATCACCGGCAGGGTGCGGTGGAACTGGGTCACCTCCAGGGCCAGGTCGGTGCCGCCGGCCAGCAGCCGGGCTTGCGGGTAGGCGTCATAAAGGTCGGCCAGATCGGCCACCGTCAGCGGCACCAGGCAGCGCTTGTCGCCACTGTTGAGCTCACCGGTGTCCTTGGGCGCAATGGCCTTGAGGCGGCTGATTGTCTCGGCCTGGCGCGCATCGAACTGATCGCTCTGCCCACCACAGCAGGCCTGCTCGGCGGCGGCGAGGATCGGCCGGTAGCCAGTGCAGCGGCAGAGGTTGCCGGCCAGGGCTTCAAGGGCCTTGTTGGCGTCGGGCTGGCTGCTGTTTTTCTGCAGGGCGAACAGCGACATGACGAAGCCCGGGGTGCAGAAGCCGCACTGCGAGCCGTGGCAGTCGACCATGGCCTGCTGCACGCTGTGCAGTTGCCCCTGGTGCTTGAGGCCTTCGACGCTGATCAGGTGCTTGCCGTGCAGGGAGGAAACGAAGGTCAGGCACGAATTGAGGCTGCGATAGCGAATGCTTTCGCCGCCTTGCGCATCCGTCTGCAACTCGCCCACCACCACGGTGCAGGCGCCGCAGTCGCCGCTGGCGCAGCCTTCCTTGGTGCCGGGCTTGCCCAGGTGCTCGCGCAGATAGTTGAGCACGGTCAGGTTGGGGTCCAGGGCATGCTCGCTACGGAGTTCCTGGTTGAGTAAAAACTGGATCACGGAAGGCCTCGCAGACTCATTATTGTTGTTAACCGACGTCAGCCGAATTTAGTCATGTCTGACTTTTCGGTCAATGATTTTCTGACTTCAAGGTCAGGAAATTTTTGACTCCAACAATTCAAGTATGAACGGCTATGGAAAATTGCTCGGATCACGGTCAATTTGCTTATTTCGTGCCAAATTCCGCCCCTTGGGCACTCCGCGATGAAGTGGCAATTGCGCTACACTGCGCGGCTTGTGCCGATTAAAGATTTTGAAGGAAAACCATGACGTTCAAGGCGCCGGACAGCCTCGCCGAGCAAATTGCTCACCACCTCGCCGAACGTATCATTCGCGGGGATCTCAAGCCTGGGGAGCGCATTCAGGAACAGAAGGTCACCTTGGCCCTCAATGTCAGCCGTGGTTCGGTCCGCGAGGCCTTGCTGATCCTCGAGCGCCGCCATCTGATCGCCATCCTGCCGCGCCGTGGTGCCCATGTGACCGAGCTCACCGAGCACAAGGTCCGCAGCCTGTGCACGCTGATGAGCGAGCTGTACATCCTGCTGGGCAACTCGGTGGCCAGCGGCTGGACACAGCAGAGCGACATGACGCCATTCCTGCAGATCCAGCAGCGCCTGGAGAGTGCCTACGAACGCCAGGACATCCGCGCCTTCGTCGAAGACAGCTTCAGCGTGATGCGCGCGGCCTATCCGTTCGCCAACAACCCCTACCTGCAGGAGACTGTCGAGAACCTGCAGCCGGCCATGAGTCGCGCCTATTACCTGGCGCTGGACCAGCGCAAGGCGTCCATGAGCGAGTACCTGGCGTTGTTCGAGCAATTGCTGGCCGCGGTATTGGCCCGTGACCTGGTGCAGATCCGCCAGGTGCTGACGGCCTACGCCGAGCGCAGCAGCGATCTGGTGGTATCTGCGTTGGCGGATGCGTAAACGTGCGACTCAAGTGCATCAAGCTGGCGGGGTTCAAGTCCTTCGTCGATCCGACCACGGTGAACTTCCCCAGTAACATGGCGGCTGTGGTCGGGCCCAATGGCTGCGGCAAGTCGAACATCATCGACGCCGTGCGCTGGGTCATGGGCGAAAGTTCGGCGAAGAACCTGCGCGGCGAGTCGATGACCGACGTCATCTTCAACGGCTCCACCAGCCGCAAGCCGGTGAGCCAGGCCAGCATCGAACTGGTGTTCGACAACTCCGATGGCACCCTGGTGGGCGAGTACGCCGCCTATGCGGAAATCTCCATTCGCCGCAAGGTGACCCGAGACAGCCAGAACAGTTATTTCCTCAACGGCGCCAAATGTCGCCGTCGGGATATCACCGACATCTTCCTCGGCACCGGCCTGGGGCCACGCAGCTACTCGATCATCGAGCAGGGCATGATCTCCAAGCTGATCGAAGCCAAGCCCGAGGATTTGCGCAACTTCATCGAGGAAGCCGCGGGCATCTCCAAATACAAGGAGCGCCGGCGCGAGACGGAAAACCGCATCCGCCGCACCCACGAGAATCTCGCCCGCCTGACCGACCTGCGCGAAGAGCTGGAGCGTCAGCTCGAACGCTTGCATCGCCAGGCCCAGGCCGCCGAGAAGTATCAGGAGTACAAGGCCGAGGAGCGCCAGCTCAAGGCGCAACTGTCGGCTCTGCGCTGGCAGGCATTGAATGAACAGGTGGGCCAGCGCGAGTCGGTGATCGGTAGCCAGGAAGTCAGTTTCGAGGCCCTGGTGGCCGAGCAGCGCAATGCCGATGCCGCCATCGAACGCTTTCGTGACGGGCACCACGAGCTCTCCGAACGCTTCAATCTGGTGCAGGGGCGCTTCTATTCGGTGGGCGGTGACATCGCCCGGGTCGAGCAGAGCATCCAGCATGGCCAGCAGCGCCTGCGGCAGTTGCAGGACGACCTCAAGGAAGCCGAGCGCGCGCGCCTGGAAACCGAGTCGCACCTGGGGCACGACCGCACTTTGCTGGCGACCCTGGGGGAAGAACTGGCGATGCTCGAGCCCGAGCAGGAAGTCACCGCCGCCGCAGCCGAAGAAGCCGCCGCGACCCTGGAAGAAGCCGAAACCACCATGCACGGCTGGCAGGAGCAGTGGGACGCCTTCAACCTGAGTTCCGCGGAACCGCGGCGCCAGGCGGAAGTGCAGCAGTCACGCATCCAGCAGCTCGAAGGCAGCATGGAGCGGCTGTCCGAGCGCCAGCGGCGCCTGGGCGAGGAGCGCGAGTTGCTTTCGGCCGACCCGGAAGATGCGGCGATCCTCGAACTCAACGAACAACTGGCCGCCAGTGAGGCGACCCTGGAAGACCTGCAAGCCAGCGAGGAGTCCCAGGTCGAGCGCCTGGAACAACTGCGCCAGCAATTGCAGCAGGCGACCCAGGCACAGCAGCAGGCCCAGGGTGAATTGCAGCGCCTCAATGGCCGGCTGGCCTCCCTGGAAGCCTTGCAGCAGGCCGCGCTGGACCCCGCTACTGGCACTGCTGAATGGTTGCGTGAGCAGCAGTTGGCCGAGCGTCCGCGCCTGGCCGATGGCATGCATGTGGAAGCGGGCTGGGAGCTGGCGGTGGAAACCGTGCTTGGCGCCGATCTGCAGGCGGTGCTGGTGGACGATTTTACCGGCCTTGACCTCGCGGGTTTCCAGCAAGGCGATCTGCGCCTGCTGAGCCAGCAAGGCGATGCAATGCGCATCCCCGGCAGCCTGCTGGACAAGGTGGAATCCACGGTGGATCTGTCGCCTTGGCTGGGTCAGGTCAAACCGGTGGAAAACCTCGAACAGGCCCTGGCCTTGCGGGGGCAACTGGCTGCCGGACAGAGCCTGATCAGCCGCGATGGCTACTGGGTCGGCCGGCATTTTTTGCGGGTGCGCCGAGCCAGCGAAGCGGAAAGCGGCGTGCTGGCCCGGGGTCAGGAAATCCAGCAATTGACCCAGGAGCGCGATGAGCGCGAAGCCAGTGTCGAGGCCCTGGAAAGCCAGTTGCTCAACTTGCGGGCCCAGCAGCGCCAGCAGGAGAACGGTCGCGAGCATCTGCGCCGTCTGCTGCAGGACGAAGCCCGCCAGCAAGGTGAGCTGAAGGCCAAGCTGTCTGCCGGCAAGGCCAAGGCCGAACAACTGACCTTGCGGCGTACCCGTCTCGATGAAGAGCTGGTGGAGCTTGGCGAACAGCGCGAGCTGGAACACGAACAGATTGGGGAGGCGCGCCTGCAATTGCAGGACGCTCTCGACAGCATGGCCCTGGACACCGAGCAGCGTGAGCTGCTGCTGGCCCAGCGCGACAGCCTGCGCGAGCGTCTTGACCGGGTGCGCCAGGAAGCGCGCCAGCACAAGGATCACGCCCACCAGTTGGCAGTGCGCATGGGCTCGCTCAAGGCCCAGCACGATTCCACCCGGCAGGCTCTGGAGCGTCTGGAGCTGCAATCCGAGCGTCTGACCGAGAAGCGCGAACAACTCAGCCTCAATCTGGAAGAAGGCGAGGCGCCATTGGAAGAGTTGCGCCTGAAGCTCGAAGAGCTGCTGGAAAAGCGCATGACCGTGGATGTGGAGCTCAAGACCGCGCAGATCGCCCTGGAAGATGCCGACCGCGAACTGCGCGATGCCGAGAAGCGCCGCAACCAGGCCGAGCAGCAGTCGCAGTTGATTCGTGGCCAGTTGGAGCAGCAGCGCATGGAATGGCAAGCCCTGACCGTGCGCCGCAAGACCTTGCAGGAGCAACTGCTGGCCGACGGCTACGACCTGGACGGCGTGCTGGCGACCCTGACCGCAGAAGCCAGCGAGCAGGCCGCCGAAGAAGAGCTGGAACGGATTGCCGCACGGATCCAGCGCCTGGGCGCAATCAACCTGGCGGCCATCGACGAGTATCAGCAGCAGTCCGAGCGCAAGCGCTATCTGGATGCCCAGGACGCCGACCTGGTGGAGGCCCTGGAAACCCTGGAGAACGTGATCCGCAAGATCGACAAGGAAACCCGTAATCGATTCAAAGATACCTTTGATCAGATCAACGGTGGTTTGCAGGCACTCTTTCCAAAAGTTTTCGGTGGCGGCAGCGCTTATTTGGAACTGACGGGCGAAGATCTACTCGATACAGGGGTAACGATCATGGCGCGTCCTCCGGGCAAGAAGAACAGCACCATTCATTTGCTCTCCGGTGGCGAAAAGGCATTGACCGCATTGGCCCTGGTATTTGCCATCTTCAAGTTGAACCCGGCGCCGTTCTGCATGCTCGACGAAGTTGACGCACCGCTGGATGACGCTAACGTTGGACGCTACGCGAGATTGGTTAAAGAGATGTCGCAGACCGTGCAGTTCATCTATATCACCCACAACAAGATCGCCATGGAAATGGCTGATCAGTTGATGGGGGTAACGATGCACGAACCCGGTTGTTCGCGCCTGGTAGCCGTGGATGTCGAGGAGGCGATGGCGATGGTGGACGCTTGAGTCCGGGCGACTGAGGCGACTGTAGGGGGCAAGTAGGGGGGATTTTTCCCATTACCCAGCTGGCCAATCGATATATTGGCCCTAGCCGTTGCGACAGACGGTGTAAAGTTGCCTTTGGTCGTGCTAGTTTAATGTCAATTTTTCCTATGCGTGGGCAAAACGCCATTCAGAACATAGAGTTGGCGCCACGTTTTAAAGCGGTTTGCAGATTGTAAACCCCTTATTTTTCAGCATTTTTTATAGAGGCACGGGATTACATGGAAATCGGTCTGCGCGAGTGGCTGATCGTCATCGGCATTATTGTTATCGCCGGTATTCTTTTTGATGGCTGGCGGCGTATGCGCGGCGGCAAGGGGAAGTTGAAGTTCCGTCTTGATCGAAGTCTTTCCAATCTGCCGGACGATGAAGGCAGTGCCGAGCTGCTGGGCCCGCCCCGCGTTCTGGATACCCATAAAGAGCCGCAGCTGGACGAGCATGACCTGCCGTCGGTCAGCATGCCTGCCCGCGAACCGCGGGAAAGCTCTTCGTCCAAGCGCGGCAAGCGCGGTGGCGAGCCGCATCAGGGCGACCTCAACCTGGACCTGGATCTGGACAGTGGCCCGAGCTTCAGCAGCCGCGACGATGATTTCCCGGCCGAGGAAAGCAAGTCCGCGAGCCACAGCGACAAGGACCAGCCGCAAGCCGAAGAAGTGCTGGTGATCAGCGTGATCTGCCGCGACGCTGCCGGCTTCAAGGGGCCGGCCCTGTTGCAGAACATCCTGGAAAGCGGCCTGCGTTTTGGCGAGATGGATATTTTCCACCGCCACGAAAGCATGGCTGGCAACGGCGAGGTGCTGTTCTCCATGGCCAACGCGGTCAAGCCGGGCGTGTTCGACCTGGACGATATCGACCACTTCAGCACCCCGGCTGTCAGCTTCTTCCTCGGCCTGCCGGGCCCGCGTCACCCCAAGCAAGCCTTCGACGTGATGGTGGCGGCGGCGCGCAAGTTGTCTCAGGAACTCAATGGCGAGCTCAAGGACGATCAACGCAGCGTCCTGACTGCCCAGACCATCGAACACTACCGCCAGCGCATCGTCGAATTCGAACGCCGCGCCCTGACCCAAAAGCGCTAAGCTCCTGAAGCCAGCCCCTCCATGTAGGGGCTGGCTTGTACAGGAACTGGCTTGCCAGCGAAGTCCTTGCCCCAATCTTCAGATCGAGCAGCCTAGGCTGCTCTTTTGCTTTGTGAGAGAACCCCATGACCGCCGCCGAAACCCGCATTCTTGAGCTGCGCGCTGAGCTGGACCAGCACAACTACCGCTACCACGTACTGGATGAACCCAGCATCCCGGATGCGGAATACGACCGGCTGTTCCGTGAGCTCAAGGCCCTGGAAGCCGAGCACCCTGAACTGGTGACCAGCGATTCGCCAACCCAGCGTGTCGGCAGCGCAGCGCTTTCGGCCTTCACCCAGGTGCGTCATGAAATCCCCATGCTCAGCCTCGGCAACGCTTTCGAGGAAGTCGACATGCGCGAGTTCGATCGCCGGGTCAACGAAGGCCTGGACCTGCCGGCCGGTGATCTGTTCGGTGGCGGCGCGGCGGTGGAGTACAGCTGCGAGCCCAAGCTCGATGGCCTGGCAGTCAGCCTGCTGTACCAGGATGGCGTACTGGTACGCGGCGCCACCCGTGGCGATGGCACCACCGGTGAAGACATCAGCGTCAATGTGCGTACCGTGCGCAACATTCCCCTCAAGCTGCAAGGCAGTGGCTGGCCGGCAACCCTGGAAGTGCGCGGTGAAGTGTTCATGTCCAAGGCCGGCTTCGAGCGCCTGAACGCTGCGCAACTGGAAGCGGGCGGCAAGACTTTCGC
This sequence comes from Pseudomonas sp. UME65, assembly GCF_014170225.1. Lineage (NCBI taxonomy): Bacteria > Pseudomonadati > Pseudomonadota > Gammaproteobacteria > Pseudomonadales > Pseudomonadaceae > Pseudomonas > Pseudomonas sp. UME65. Next base: position 224,835 of record NZ_LZZQ01000004.1, read on the forward strand.
CAACCCGCGCAACGCAGCGGCGGGCAGCCTGCGCCAGCTGGATTCGAAGATCACCGCCAGTCGGCCCCTGGAGTTCTGCTGCTATGGCCTGGGCCAGGTCAGCGCGGACATCGCCGACACCCATATCGGCAACCTTGAACGGTTGAAGCAGTGGGGCATGCCCATCAGTCGTGAACTGCGGCTGGCCAAGGGCATCGACGAATGCCTGGACTACTACCGCGAGATCGGCGAGCGGCGCAATGCGTTGCCTTATGAGATCGACGGCGTGGTGTTCAAGGTCAACAGCATCGCCTCCCAGCGGGAACTGGGTTTCCGTGCCCGGGAACCGCGCTGGGCCATCGCCCACAAGTTCCCGGCCATGGAAGAGCTCACCGAGCTGCTGGACGTGGAGTTCCAGGTTGGTCGTACCGGTGCCGTGACGCCGGTGGCGCGCTTGCAGCCGGTCAAGGTGGCCGGGGTCACTGTATCCAACGCTACTTTGCACAACATGGATGAAGTGGCGCGCCTGGGCTTGATGATCGGTGACACGGTGATCATCCGCCGTGCCGGCGACGTGATTCCGCAAGTGGTGCAAGTGGTGACCGAGCGTCGTCCGGAGAACGCCCGCCCGGTGCAGATCCCCGAGAGCTGCCCGGTCTGTGGTTCCCACGTAGAGCGCACGCAACTGGTCAAGCGCAGCAAGGGCCGGGAAACCGTCAGCGAAGGTGCGGTGTATCGCTGCGTTGGCCGGCTGGCCTGCGGGGCCCAGCTCAAGCAGGCGATCATCCATTTTGTGTCCCGTCGTGCCATGGATATCGAAGGCCTGGGGGACAAGACCATCGAACAGTTGGTGGACGAGAACCTTATTGCCTCGCCGGCTGATCTCTACAGGCTCAAATACGAGCAGATCATCGACCTGGAAGGCTTTGCCGAGGTGTCCAGCAACAAACTGCTCAAGGCCATCGAAGACAGCAAGCGTCCGGCCCTGGCGCGCTTCATCTATGCGCTGGGTATCCCGGATGTCGGCGAGGAAACCGCCAAGGTCCTGGCACGCTCCCTGGGCAGCCTGGAGCGGGTTCAGCAGGCACTGCCGCAAGTGCTGACCTATCTGCCGGATGTCGGTCTGGAAGTGGCTCACGAAATCCACAGCTTCTTTGAGGACAGTCATAACCAGGAAGTCATCGGTTCCCTGCTGGCGGCAGATCAATGCGGCCTGGTGCTGCAGGATCAGGGCGAACTGGGCGCCGAATTCGCCGCCAGCACCACCCTGGGCGGCATGCTCGACAAGCTCAACATCCCTTCAGTAGGCCCGGGTGCCGCGCAGAAACTGGCCGACAAGTTCGGCTCACTGCAAGGCGTGATCGAGGCCGACTGGCTGGACATGCGCCAGGCGCTGCCGGAGAAGCAGGCCAAGGCGGTGCGTGAATTCTTCGACAACCCGGCCAATGCACAACTGGCCCAGGCCATCGAACAGCAGCTGCAGGCCTTTGGCATGCATTGGCAGAGCGAGAAGAAGGTGGTTGCGGGCCTGCCGCTGGCGGGGCAGACCTGGGTGCTTACGGGCTCCCTGGAACTGATGAGCCGCGACGTGGCCAAGGACAAGCTGGAAAGCCTTGGTGCCAAGGTGGCGGGTTCGGTCTCGGCGAAGACTCACTGCGTGGTGGCCGGCCCCGGCGCCGGTTCCAAACTGGCCAAGGCCAACGAACTGGGGCTCAAGGTGCTGGACGAACAGGCCTTCGTGGCTTTCCTGACCGAGCACGGCGTCCCGACCTGACCTGTAGCCGCTGCCGTGCCTTCGGGTGCGCCTCGTCGCCAGCGGCGCAGTGGTACGAATCTTGGAACCCCACAGGCTTGCCCATGATCTAGTCTTGGCAAGCCCCAGGGAGGATTCGCCATGTACCGCTTTTTCGAGCAGCTCAGTTCCCGGATCGCCGCACCCTTCGTCGGCGACCGTTCACGTAATAGCAAACTCTGGTCCTGCCGCTGCGGGCAATCGCTGTTCTTTCGCAACAGCCAGTGCCTGGCCTGTTCGGCAATGCTTGGCTATGCACCGCACCTGGGTCTGCTGTCTTCCCTGCAGCCCGGGCCGGCGGGCGATACCTGGGTGCTGGATGCCAAGCCCGAAGCCGGCGCCTTCAGGCGTTGCGCCAACCTCGATACCCCGGCAGCCTGCAACTGGCTGCTGCCGGCGCATCTGACCGACAGCCTGTGTGTGGCCTGCAAGCTCAATCGCACCATTCCCGACCTGTCCATAGCCGAGAACCCGGAGCGCTGGCGCAAGGTGGAAATTGCCAAGCGCCGGCTGGTAGCGCAATTGCTTGACCTGGGGCTGCAGGTGATCCCCAAGGGCGAAGATGAGCAGGCCGGGCTGGCCTTTGATTTCATCGGTGTTGATCTGGAGGGCAGGGCGCCGGTTACCGGGCATGCCAACGGCCTCATTACGCTGGATATCAAGGAAGCCGACGACGCCCACCGGGAAAAGATCCGTGCCCAGATGCATGAGCCTTACCGCACCCTGCTCGGGCATTTCCGTCACGAAGTGGGGCATTACTACTGGGACCGGTTGATAGCCAACAGCCCCTGGCTGGAAGCCTTTCGCAGCCTCTTCGGCGATGAACGCTACAGCTACGCGCAAGCTCTGGAGCGGCACTATCAGAAGGGCGCGCCGGCTGGCTGGCAGCAAAGCCATGTCAGCGCCTACGCCACCATGCACCCCTGGGAAGACTGGGCGGAGACCTGGGCTCACTACCTGCACATGGTGGATGCAGTGGACACCGCCCTGGGTTTCGGCATGAGCGCCCGGGACGTCGACCTCGACTACCAGCCGTTTCCCTTGAGCAGCCTCTATGATCCGCAGCATCCAGGCGGGCCGGCGTTCCTGGCTTTCGTCAACGCCTGGATCGAACTGGCGGGCATGCTCAACGAACTGTCCCGCAGCATGGGCCAACCGGATTTCTACCCCTTCATCCTGCCGCCTGCGGTGATTGCCAAATTGCATTTCATCCACCTGGTGATCCAGCAGGAAGGCGGCCGCGCCGACGAAGTCCTGTCCCTGGACTGATCCTCGCCGTCCTGTAGGGGCGAGCTTGCTCGCGAAGGCCCCAGCGCGATTTCCCTGGTGCACCGCGATGCCTGTTTCGCCAGCAAGTTCGCCCCCACGGCAGGTGGGCCACGGCCAAGTGCTTGAAGCCCATCGAATTTTAATCTGCAGCCAGCGGTTGTAAGTTCGACTCAGATAGGTACAATGGCGCGGCTCGCCGTCAGGCGAGCGTCGTTATGGTGACCCCATCGGTCCCCCCGCAACGATTACCCGTGAACCTGGTCAGAGCCGGAAGGCAGCAGCCACAGCGGGAACATTGTGTGCCGGGGTGTGGCTGGTGGGGTTGCCTCCATAACGCCCCTCGTTGGTCCTCAACGAGATGAATCAAAATTCCTGCCAACCTTCGAGCTCGTGCAGCATCTCTGTTGACGTGCCGTTGTCGTGCGCCTTGTTTGTGGTTTGCCAATCCCTGTGTCCTGTTGGCTCGGGCGGCGGGCTCCTGGAATATCCAACGCCTTTGCATCAAGGAGTGGTCATGGCGCTAACCAGTAAGATCTCCCTCTATGACGATCATTGGCCTGCGGCATTTGCAGGGGAGAAGGCGCGCATAGCCAAAGGCTTCGGTTGCGAGCTGATGGATATTCATCACGTGGGGAGCACTGCTGTTCCAGGATTGGCGGCCAAGCCGGAAATCGATCTGCTGGTGGTGGTCGCGGAGCAGGTGGATGAAGCCGCGCGCAATGCCTTCATGGCGACCCTGGGGTATGTCCGGGGTAGCAATCTGTCCCCCGGGCATCATTTTTACCGTCGCGATGTAGAGGGTATACGCACCCACAAGGTGCATGTCTGTGTCGCCGGTCATGAGCAGGTGGGGCGCATGCTGCGCTTTCGCGATCTGTTGCGTCAGGACAGCGGCATCCGCCAACAGTATCAGGATCTGAAGTTTCGGCTTGAGGCCAGCAATCGCGAGGGCATTGGCGAGTACCTTGCGCAGAAGGCCCCCTTTATCGACGCCCTGATGGGGGCTCAGTCATCGTGACTGCCTCGTTGTGCCCAAATGCTCGGTGTTGCCTGCAAGGTTGCTGCGGGCTGTCAGGCCCCCAGCTGCTCCCGCAGCAACTGGGCAAAGGCGTTCCTGGCGCCATGGTGTTGTACATCCTTGTGCCAGACAAAACGGTTATCCACCGGTAGCAGGTCGTCGAAGCGCTGCACGCTCAGGTTGGCCGATTGCGAATAGCGCTCCAGCACCCCTTCCGGTATCAGCGAGACCCCGGCCCCCACGCTGACGCAGCCGATGATGGTGCCCCAGCTGGCATAGCCGGTGATGGGCAGGTTCAGACCGTGCCTGCCCAACCAGTTTTCCAGGGCGCGGCGATAGGGGCAGCCCGGCGGCCACATGAACAGGTTGTGGTGCTGCAAGTCGCTGGCGCTGCGGATAGGGGCGCTGTTTCCGCTGGAGATCAGCACCAGGGGTTCGTGGTAGAGCACGGTCTGTTGCAGTTTGGCCGGCAGGCTGTCGATGGCCACCAGGGCGCCGTCGATGCGTTGGTGCAGCAGCTCTTCAAAGAGTTGCGACCAGGTTCCGGTCACCAGCTCCACGCTCACCTTCGGATAGCGCTTGTGGTATTGCGCCAGCAGGGGAGGCAGGCGCCCACCGGCGCATGACTCGATCGAGCCCAGGCGCAACAGGCCGCTGGGTTCGGCCTGGTTGTCCACCGCACGTTTGGCTTCATCCACCAGGGCCAGGATGCGTTCACTGTAGCCGAGGAAGATTTCCCCGGCGGGGCTGATCCGCAGGCCGCGTCCGACCCGGGTAAACAGCTCGGTGCCCAGCTCGCCTTCCAGCTGCTTGAGGCGGTTGGTGATATTGGACGGCACGCAATGCAGTTGCTCGGCCGCTCGGGCAATGCTGCCGGTGCGGGCCACAGCCTTCACCATTTTCAGTTGGGTCAGTTCCATTGCTCATTTCCAGTGAGGAATAACCTCAGTATCGGTTAATTGTGGTGAGTTGTGCAGGGCGGGACACTGCAGGTCCTCTTCTTGCCTCTGGATATCTGTGTCGTGATGCTCTCGCCCCTGTTCAAGCTGGTGCTGGCCACCGCTGCGGTGATTCTGTGTTGGGCCTATTCGCCGGTGGGCATCCATATCGGCCTGGAGGGCTACAGCCCCGGGCACCTGGCCTTGCTGCGGTTCCTGATTGCCTCGCTGTTCATGGCCGCAATGGCGCTGGTGCTGAAGATCTCCCTGCCGCGCTGGCGCGACCTGCCCTGGTTGCTGGTACTGGGTTTCTTCGCCATCGCTTTTCATCACGTCAGCCTCAACTACGGCCAGCAAGGGCTGAGCGCCGGAGCATCCAGCGTGCTGGCGCAGTCCGCGCCGATCTTCAGCACGCTGATCGCGTTTTTCTGGCTCAGGGAGCCGGTCAGTGGCTGGCGTTGGCTTTGTGTGGTGATCGGGCTGTTGGGGGCGGTGCTGGTGGTGGCCGGTGACAAGGGCCTGGGGGCGATCGAGCCGCGAGGGCTGCTGGTGCTTCTGGCGGCGTTTTCCTGGGGGCTGTACTTCGTCTTGCAGCGGCGCTTTTCCGGGCGTTATGGGGTGTTGACCACTGTCTGCTACATGGTCTGGGGCGGTACGCTACTGCTCTTGGTGTATGCCCCCGGGCTGACGCAGGCGGTGGCCCAGGCATCACTACGGGTGAATCTGGCGGTGCTGTTGCTGGGGCTGTTTCCCAGTGCATTGGCTTACCTGGCCTGGGCCTATGTGCTGGCACGGGTCGAGGTCAGCCGCGCGTCGATCGCCATGTACCTGATTCCGCCGGTGGCGATGCTGCTGGCCGCGACGGTGCTGGGCGAAACTCTGCAGTCCAGCGTGGTGCTGGGGGCGGCAGTGGTGCTGGGTAGCGTGATGGCGATGCAATTGGACGGGCGTTGGCGTCGGCGCTTGTCGGCGACACCTGCCAATGAGGTGCCTGCCGGGCAAGGCCGCTAGTACCGGCCTTGCAAGTGCCAGCGCCGCGCAATGGCGGGGCGCTGCCGGGCGGGATTCAGCTCTTTTTCTTGAACAGGCGGCCGATGAAGGCGGCAAGGCCCAATACCCCCAGGAGGATGAATTTCTTGCCGGCCAGGAGCAGTACGCCGAGCTTGGCGAAGAGCCCTGCCTTGCTGGCGAGGCCGCCGGCCACCAGGGCGGCGAGCCCGTAGGAGGCCAGTTTGTCGGTGCTCGGGTTGTAGTCGGCGTAGCGGTTGCCGTCGGTGAAGTTGGTAAAGGCCAGTACCTTGGGAATCTCGCGCTTGATGGTGTCCAGGTCGTCCATTGAAGCCACGGCATTGAGTTCCAGCACGCCTTCGCGGCCCAGCACGCGGATGCTGTAGTTCAGGGTGTGGCTCTGGGCGCCTTCGGCCTTGAGTTCACGGGCCCAGTACATCTTGTGCGACTGTGCGTCATAGCTTGGCTGCTCGGCCCAGCCCAACAGGTGAATGGCGCCGTAGCCCTGTTCCTGGCGCTGCTTGTTGTCTTCCTCGTCCGCTTCCTGCATCTGCTTGAGTAGGTCCTGGTAGTCGATCTTCGCGGCGTCGTCGTCGGAGATGTGCCCATCGTTCTTGTAGCTGATGATCACACCCCAGCCTTCGGCGGACAGCGGGCTGACGGCGCTGGGCACGATCATGCCCAGGGTGGTGAAGCCAGGTGGATTGCCCCAGCCCTCGGTGAGCAGCTTCTCGGTGTCCTTGGGGTTGAGGTAGTAGAACTCCTTGCTCAGATCGAGGCTGGCGATATCTCCGGGCAGCTTGACGTTGCCGTGGCGTGGGGAGAGCGAGGCGAGAAACTGTTCGGCTGTCTGGGGTTCGGCGTCCTTGCTCTCGGGCGCGGTGGCGGCGCTGGCAAGAAAGGGCATGGCGCAGAGGGCGGCCATGGCCATGAGGAGGCGCAGGTACTTCATCGTATTCCCTTACATTTTGTGACAAGTTGGCGGGGAGGATAACGATGAGTGCCGGGCGGCTCAATGTGGCGGTCGGTTTTATTTTGCTGCAGGGTCTGGCGCCGATACGGCGCTGTTTCAGGGCTGGCGACTCAGTCGATGGTCAGGTACAGCACCCGCAGGCGGTGGCCGTCCGGGTCGAGGGCCACCAGGGTGTAGCCGAAATCCATCTGGGTCGGCGGCTGGGCGATGGTCATGCCCAGGGCTCGCCAGTGCCGATGCAGTTCATCCACCGCTTCGCGGCTGTCCACGGCCCAGCCCAGTTCGCCGCCACCGCCGACGGCCTGAGCGCTCGGCTGGACAGTGTGTCGGGACCAGAGGCCAAGCTTGATCCCCGAGTCGAGGATGAACAAGGCGAAAGTCGGGCCGGATTCCACCGGCGGTTTATCCAGCAAGCGACTATAGAACTCTGCGCTGAGGGCAGGGCTGTCCACGTAGAGCAGGAAATAGGTGTTGGTGATCATGGCGACTCCAGAGGCCTTTGGATGGTGCGTTGGGCGCAAGCTTAGGGGGCTGGCCTGTCAGTTCCTGTCAGGAGTCGTCGATTGAAAAAGAGGCCGGCTTATCGGTGTCGATAAACCTGCCTCTTGGAGTTGATTTGTTGCGGGGCTCAAGGCTTGGACAAGGCCTGGTCTACCGCTGCTATCAGCTTTCCCAGATCCTTCGGGGTGGCTTTGTGAATGACACCGAACAAATAAGCCCGCTGTTCCTCTTCGTCGCCCAGATCGGCGAAGAAGGCTTTCAGCTTCACTCCCAGTACTTCGGCTAGCAGAAATAGAGCTTCAACGCTGGGGGTGTAGGTGCCGGTTTCGAAGCGGCTGATGGTTTTTGGGTCAAAACCGGTTTTTTCACCTAGTTCAGCCTGAGTAAGCCCCGCTACCTTTCGATAGCGCTTGATGGCTGCACCCAAACTTGAAATTTGCATCGCTCAATTCCCATTTAGAATCAAGAACTTAACGATAAATATTGGCATTAGACAACACCATGGTTCATCACCTTGCTTTGCAAAATGTGATGCATTTCGTAGAATCGGCGCTTCGGACAGGTATTTGGTGATCTAGTTTCAGAAGGCTGGTTTATGAAACAAGAAATCATTGCATTTCCCTTGTTCACCTAAACCAAGGACTTGGCAGAGGCTCGAACGTCTCGTAAATCCCGCCAACGCTCCGTCCGCCGTCCCCACCTGACGCCTCATCTGATCCTAGTTGATCTCCGTCGAATCGATGGTCAACTGCCGCGCAAACCGCTGTACGGCTGCAATCAGGGCGAACCTTCCGATTGAGCCGTACCGCCAGGAAAGTACATCGCGAATCAGCCTCTTGCCGGGTGCCGGTAACTGTTGATCGCAGGCTGTCTATGGAGTTCTAAAGTGCGTCTCAATTTGCCGGTCACCTCTGTTGAGCAGACCTTTCCCGACCAGCAGCGGCTCATATCCGCCACCGACATCAACAGTCACATCACGTACTGCAACGCCGAGTTCGCAGCGATGAGCGGTTTCAGCCAGGCCGAACTGATCGGCAGCACCCATAACTTGGTTCGCCACCCGGACATGCCGGCGGCGGTGTTCGAGTCGATGTGGGGTTACCTGAAGGCCGGCCAGAGCTGGATGGGTGTGGTGAAGAACCGTTGCAAGAACGGCAATTTCTATTGGGTCAGCGCCTATGTCACGCCGATCCTGGAGGGCGGAAAACTGGTGGGCTACGAGTCGGTGCGGGTCAAGCCAAGCCGAGAGCAGGTCAGCCGCGCCGAAACCTTGTATGCGCGCCTGCGGGCCGACAAGGCGCCGGTTTGCGCCTGGCGCCGCATCGAGGCCGCAACCCGGCCCTTGCTGCTGCCGGTGGCGGTGGCGGTAGGCTGCCTGGCCGCCTTCCACTGGCTGCCGACGCTGGCCGCCCAGGGCCTGACCGTCGCGGGTTTCGTGGCTGTCGGGCTGCTGGCCCAGCGCCGCCTGGGGCAGCAGCTCAAGCAGATTGTCAGTAGCACACCGAACACCTTTGCCGATCCGATCTGCGCCCTGGCCTACAGCGAAGCACTGGGGCCGGCGGCGCAGTTGCAGATGATCCTGATCAGTGAGGAGGCGCGCCTAAAGACCGCCCTGACCCGCCTCAGCGATCTGGCCCGGCAGATGGCTACCGCAGCGGCCGATTCCAGCCAATTGTCCAGCCGCACCGAGTCGGCGCTGCTGGAGCAGCGGGCGGAAACCGACATGACCGCGGCCGCCATGACCCAGATGGCTGCTTCAATCACCGAGGTCGCTGAACACGTCCAGCACACCGCCAGCGAAGCCCACACCGCCAACCTGCTGGCCCGGCAGGGCAGCGAGGTGGCCGGCACCTCGCGGGATGCCATCCAGTTGCTGGCGCGCACCGTGACCCAGATCAACCAGGCCGTGGGCGACCTGGCCGGGCAGACCCAGGAGATCATGGTGGCGGCGAGCATGATCCAGGCGATTGCCGACCAGACCAACCTGCTGGCCCTGAATGCGGCCATCGAGGCAGCCCGAGCTGGTGAGCAGGGCCGTGGTTTTGCCGTGGTCGCCGATGAGGTGCGGGCCCTGGCCGGCAAGACCCGCGAGTCGACCCAGCAGATCCAGGGCATCATCCAGAGCCTGCGCGCCGGGGCCGACGAAGCCGTGCAGATCGCCAGCCTGGGCATCGAGGAGGCGGAGCAGGGCGTGCAGCAGGTGGTCCAGGCCCAGCAGGCGCTGCAAGGCATCGGCGCGGCAGTGGAGCGCATTACCGATATGAGCCAGCAAATGGCCGCGGCATCCCAGGAGCAGTCCCATGTAGCCGAATCGGTCTCCGAACAGATCAACAGTGTCGCCGTCACTGTGCAGCGCACTGCCGAGAATGCCAGCGCCGGAGTGGTTCGCGGCGCCGAGCTGGAAAACATCTCTTCCGGGCTGCGTGCCCTGGTCGAGCGGTTCAACCGCTAGCGACAGTGAGTTCGACTCATGGATGAGAAATACCGCAGGGCCGTCGATGCCGCCGCCATCTTCTCCGAGACGGACCTGGGCGGCAGCATCACTTATGTCAACGATCTGTTCTGCCAGGTCTCGGGCTACAGCCGTGAAGAACTGATCGGCGCCAACCACCGCATGCTCAGTTCCGGGCTGCATCCGCCGGAGTTCTTTGCCGAGTTGTGGCAGACCATTACCCAGGGCCGGGTGTGGAAAGGCGAGATCTGCAACCGCGCCAAGGACGGCAGCCTGTACTGGGTCGACAGCACCATGGTGCCGCTGGTGGATCAGCGCTCCGGGCAGGTGGTGCGTTATGTGTCGATCCGCTTCGATGTCAGCGAAAAGCGTCAGCTGTTGCATTCGTTGCAATGGCGGGTCGGCCACGACGTGCTGACCGGGCTGCCCAACCGGGCCTTTCTCTCGGACCTGCTGCACCAGGCTCTGGATTTCTCCCGGGCGCAGGATATTCCCCTGGCGGTCTGCATGCTCGACCTGGATGGCTTCAAGGCGGTCAATGACGGCTATGGTCACGCCTGTGGCGACCTGCTGCTGGTGGAGGTGGCTGCGCGGCTGCGCTCGATCATCCGCGGCGAGGACGTGGTGGCTCGCCTGGCCGGCGACGAGTTCGTGCTGATTTTACGTTACGTGCGCGACATGCTGGAGCTGCGCGCGGCGTTGCAAAGGGTATTGGCGACCATTTCCCAGCCGTACTCGATCCAGGGCAAGGACATCAACGTCTTCGCCAGCATCGGCGTGACCCTGTACCCCACCGACAACCACGACGCCGACACCTTGTTGCGCCACGCCGACCAGGCCATGTACGTGGCCAAGCAGAGCGGACGCAACCGCTTCCACCTGTTCGATGTGCTGCGCGACCGTGAAGTGATGGTCACCTATCAGACCGTCGAGCAGGTGCGCCAGGCCTTGCTCGCAGGCGAGTTGCGCCTGTACTTCCAGCCCAAGGTGAACATGCGCACCGGTGAGGTGGTGGGCTTCGAGGCGATGCTGCGCTGGCAGCACCCGCAGCGCGGCATGCTGGGGGCCCAGGAGTTTCTGCAGCAGGTGGAGGAGACCGACCTGATCGTCGAGATCGGCGAATGGGTCATGGACCAGGTGATGACCCGCCTGCAAGGCTGGCAGCAGGCGGGGCTGGGCTGGCCGGTGAGCCTGAACGTGGCGGCCCGGCATTTCCAGCGCCCGGACTTCGTCGAGCGGCTCAAGGACATGCTCGATCGCTATCCGGATGTGTTGCCGGCGTTGCTGGACCTGGAAATCGTCGAGTCGGTGGCCATCGACAATATCCAGCGGGTCAGCGATTGCCTCGATGCCTGCCAGGGATTTGGCGTGCAGTTCTCCCTGGGGGACTTCGGCACTGGCCATTCGTCCCTCAGCTACCTCAAGCGCCTGCGCACCCAGACCATCAAGATCGACCGGCTGTTCGTGCGCGACATGCTGCACGACGCGGACGATCAGGCGCTGATCCAGGCGTTGGTGGGGCTGGCCCAGGCCTTTGGCCGGCGGGTGGTGGCCGAGGGGCTGGAAAGCCTGGCGCATGGCGAGCGCTTGATGGCCCTTGGCTGCGACGTCGCCCAGGGGGATTTCATTGCGCCGCCAATGCCCGCCGAGGCGGTGCTGGATTGGGTGCGCAGCTTTGAGCCACCGCGGGCATGGCGAAGCGACGAGCTTCAGGGCGAGGCGATGTCGGGAGGCTGAGCGTCGTCCTGAGGGCCGACGTAACGTTGGATGATGGCGTCGATCTCGCCGGACATCTTCATTCGCAACAGGGTGCGCAGGATGCGCTGGGCCGGCACTCTCGGATCGTTGCGTACATAGCAGCCGACGGCCTGCTCCTGCAGCACCGCGACGCTGTACAGCGGGTTGCCGGTGGCCTGGGTCTTGTTGAACCAGTCCAGGGTCCACTGGCTGGCGATGGCGTAGCGGTAACGCCCGACCACCAGTTTCTGCAGCACCTGCTCCTCGTTGCGGGCGTCGTCGCGTATCAGCTGGTTGGTATCGAACAGCGGCTGCAAGGGGGTGTAGGTATAGCTGAGGACGGTGCCGATATGCTGGCGCGACAGTTGCTGCAGGTTGACCGCCGAGGGCTCCGGATGGGTGCTCACCAGCAGGTTGCGCTGGATGAACAGCGGCACGCTCCACAGGTAATCCCCGGAGAGGTTCGGCAGCCAGGCCTGGGCCGCGTAGCAGCGCACGTCGACTTCGCCCTGGGCCATGGCGTTCTGCACCCGGGCCCGGGCCAGGACATGAAACTGCGCCGGGGTACCCAGGTGCCGGGCCAGGCTGTTCATGGTGTCGAAAAGGATGCCATCGGTGGGCTGGTCGCCTTCGACCTCGATGGCCGGCATGGTCCAACTGTCGGCGATGGCAAAGCGCAGGGGCGGCTCTGCGGCTTCCAGGCTGGCGCTGAAGAGAAACAGGGCGCACCAGGTCAAACGCATACAGTCTCCAGGGTGTCGGCGGGCGAGCAATCCTTTGCAAAATGCAAGCTTAGACAGATTAGACGAGCGCGCCGGATGCAATTTCGCCCTTGCTCCGCTAGCATTACCGGCTTCCGCTTTCCAGTTGCGACGGTTTTCGATGAGTTATCAGGTTCTTGCACGTAAATGGCGTCCGCGCTCGTTCCGCGAAATGGTCGGCCAGACCCATGTGCTCAAGGCTCTGATCAATGCCTTGGACAGCCAGCGGCTGCACCACGCCTACCTGTTTACCGGCACTCGCGGGGTGGGCAAGACCACCATCGCGCGAATCATTGCCAAATGCCTGAACTGTGAAACAGGTATCACTTCCACGCCCTGTGGCACCTGTTCGGTGTGCTGCGAGATCGATGAGGGGCGCTTTGTCGACCTGATCGAGATCGACGCCGCGAGCCGGACCAAGGTCGAGGATACCCGTGAATTGCTGGATAACGTGCAATACGCACCGAGCCGCGGGCGCTTCAAGGTCTACCTGATCGACGAAGTGCACATGCTCTCCAGCCACTCGTTCAACGCCCTGCTCAAGACCCTCGAAGAGCCGCCGCCCTACGTCAAGTTCATCCTGGCGACCACTGATCCGCAGAAGCTGCCAGCGACCATCCTCTCGCGCTGCCTGCAGTTCTCTCTCAAGAACATGACCCCGGAACGGGTGGTGGAGCACTTGAGCCACGTCCTGGGCGTGGAGAACGTGCCGTTCGAGGATGACGCCCTGTGGCTGCTGGGCCGCGCCGCCGATGGCTCGATGCGCGATGCCATGAGCCTCACCGACCAGGCGATTGCCTTCGGTGAAGGCAAGGTCATGGCGGCCGATGTGCGGGCCATGCTCGGCACCCTCGATCACGGCCAGGTCTACGACGTGCTGCATGCGCTGATCAACGGCGACGCCAAGGCGTTGCTGGAGGCGGTGCGGCACCTGGCGGAGCAGGGGCCGGACTGGAACGGCGTGCTTTCGGAAATTCTCAACGTGTTGCACCGGGTGGCGATTGCCCAGGCATTGCCGGAAGGGGTCGACAACGGGCACGGCGATCGTGACCGGGTGCTGGCCCTGGCCCAGGCCCTGCCTGCCGAAGACGTGCAGTTCTATTACCAGATGGGCCTGATCGGTCGACGCGACCTGCCGTTGGCGCCGGACCCGCGCGGCGGCTTTGAAATGGTCCTGCTGCGAATGCTGGCCTTCCGCCCAGCCGATACCGCGGATGCACCGAGACAGCCGCTAAAGCCAGTGGGGATCAGCCAGGCCACAGTTGATTCCGCCCAAGCCGTGGCGGCGCCGGCACCTGCCGTGCCTGTAGCGACCGTTGCCTCGGCTCCGGTTGTGAGTGCTCCAGTGGCGCCAGCACCTGTTGCCGCGCCCGAACCTGTCGCGCCCCCTGTGGCCGAAGCGGTCGCTGTCGAACCCGAGCCGGTGGTTGCCGAAGCGGTGGTCGACCTGCCCTGGAACGATCCGGTGGAGCCACAGATCGAACAGCAGCCAGCGGTCGAGCCGGTGCTGGAGGTGGCCGCCGAGCAGCCTGAGCTGACGCCGATGCCGACCCCGACGCCGGACAGCGTGGTGCCGGACGCGCCGGAGTGGGTCAGCGCCCCGGTGCCGGAACCCACGGTGGCGGAAGTCGACGCCGCCACTCCGGGTATCGACCTGGACGACGAGCCGCCGCTGGACGAGGACTATATCGAGCCGGACATGGATTCGGCCTACAGCTACCTGGACGAACTGGCCAGTGAGCACGCAGCCGATCCGGCGCCGGAACCCGAGCCCGAACCTGCTGCCAAGCCGGCCACTGGCCTGGCCCTGGAATGGCTGCAGCTGTTCCCGAAACTGCCGATCTCGGGCATGACCGGCAGCATCGCCGCCAACTGCACCCTGATGGCCGTGGACGGCGACCATTGGCTGCTGCACCTGGACCCGGCCCACAGCGCACTGTTCAACGCCACCCAGCAGCGTCGCCTCAACGACGCCCTGAACCAGTACCACGGGCGTACCCTGACCCTGGCGATCGAGCTGATCAAGCCCGAGCAGGAAACCCCGGCCCAGGCTGCATCACGGCGCCGTGCCGATCGTCAGCGCGAGGCCGAGGAGTCGATCCATGGTGATCCGTTCATCCAGCGGATGGTCCAGGAGTTCGGTGCAGTGGTGCGCCACGATACTATTGAACCTGTCGAGGCCCTGGCGGCTCAGGGCTGATCATTCAAAGGGCGCCGGGCCAGGGGCCGGGCGCCGTTTCCATCCCCGTACTTTGAGGTAATTCCCATGATGAAAGGTGGCATGGCCGGCCTGATGAAGCAGGCACAGCAGATGCAGGAAAAAATGGCCAAGATGCAGGAAGAACTGGCCAATGCCGAAGTCACCGGCAAGGCTGGTGGCGACATGGTCACCGTAGTCATGACCGGCCGTCATGACATCAAGCGCGTGAGCATCGACCCGAGCCTGCTGGAAGGCGTCAGCGAAGATGACCGTGAAGTGCTCGAAGACCTGTTTGCCGCTGCGGTGAACGACGCCGTGCGCAAGATCGAGTCCAACAGCCAGGAAAAGATGTCCGGCATGACCGCCGGCATGCAACTGCCTCCAGGCATGAAATTGCCGTTCTGATTCGCGCAAGCGCATCGGATGGACTACATAAAGCCAGGCCTTGAGCCTGGCTTTTTTTTGCCCTGGCGATCAGCACTGCGCGGTGGGTAGCAGCCGGCTGGCCGGCGAAGGCAACAGCAGATCCATCTGCAGAAACATCGAACGTGATGCTATTCACAGGGTCTGCAACCTATACCCTTTCATTCAACCTTCCCTAAAGGAGTGTCCATGATGCCGCAAACATTGACCCTCAATCAGCGCGTGGTGCTGGTCTCTCGGCCCGAAGGCGCGCCGGTCCCGGAGAATTTCCGCCTGGAGCGGGTGGCCTTGCCGGAACTGGCTGATGGCCAGGTGCTGTTAAAGACCCTCTACCTGTCCCTGGACCCCTACATGCGCGGGCGCATGAGTGATGCCCCGTCCTATGCGGCGCCAGTGGAAATAGACGAGGTCATGACCGGCGGTGCAGTGAGCCGGGTCGAGCGTTCGCTCAACCCCAAGTTCCAGGAGGGCGACCTGGTGGTGGGCGCCACTGGTTGGCAGAGCCACTGCATTTGCGATGGCCGCAACCTGATCCCGGTGCCCTCTGGCCTGCCCAGCCCTTCCATGGCCCTGGGTGTGCTCGGCATGCCCGGAATGACCGCCTACATGGGGCTGATGGACATCGGCCAGCCCAAGGCCGGGGAAACCCTGGTGGTGGGTGCGGCCTCCGGCGCCGTGGGGTCGGTGGTGGGGCAGGTGGCGAAGCTCAAGGGGCTGCGGGTGGTGGGCGTGGCCGGTGGCGCCGACAAATGCCGCTATGTGGTCGAGGAGCTGGGTTTTGATGCCTGCATCGATCACAAGAGCCCCGACTTTGCCGACGAACTGGCCCAGGCCTGCTTCAAGGGCGTGGACATCTATTTTGAGAACGTCGGTGGCAAGGTCTTCGACGGGGTACTGCCCCTGCTCAACCCCAGGGCGCGTATTCCCCTGTGCGGGCTGATCGCCCAGTACAACGCCCAGGCGCTGCCGCCGGGGCCGGATCGCCTGCCACTGCTGCAGCGCACCTTGCTCACCAAGCGGGTACGCATCCAGGGCTTTATTGTCTTCGACGACTATGGCGACCGCCATCCGGAGTTCATCAAGGCCATGGCGCCCTGGGTGCGCGAAGGCAAGGTCAAGTTCAAGGAGGACGTGGTCGAGGGACTGGAGCAGGCACCAGAAGCCTTCATTGGCCTGCTGGAGGGGCGCAACTTCGGCAAGCTGGTGGTCAAGGTCGCCCCGGACGCGAGCATTTGACGCTACCCCGAGGCGCGGGTATAAACCGCGTCTCGTTGTTTTTGTCGGACCTTTGCCCATGAGCTTCAGCCCCCTGATTCGCCAACTGATCGATGCCCTGCGCACCTTGCCGGGCGTGGGTCAGAAAACCGCCCAGCGCATGGCCCTGCAACTGCTCGAGCGTGATCGCAGTGGCGGCTTGCGCCTGGCGCAGGCCCTGAGCCAGGCCATGGAAGGCGTGGGGCATTGCCGCCAGTGCCGGACACTGACCGAAGACGAGCTGTGCCCGCAGTGTGCCGACCCGCGTCGCGACGACACCCTGCTGTGCGTGGTGGAAGGGCCGATGGATGTGTACGCGGTGGAGCAGACCGGCTATCGCGGGCGCTACTTCGTGCTCAAAGGCCACCTGTCGCCTCTGGATGGCCTGGGCCCGGAGGCCATCGGCATTCCGCAGTTGCTGGCGCGTATCGAGGAGCAGGGCAGCTTCAGCGAAGTGATCCTGGCCACCAACCCGACGGTGGAAGGCGAAGCCACTGCGCACTACATCGCCCAACTGCTGACCAACAAGGGCCTGATCACCTCGCGCATCGCCCACGGCGTGCCTCTGGGCGGCGAGCTGGAACTGGTGGATGGCGGCACCCTGGCTCACTCCTTTGCCGGTCGCAAACCCATAGCGTTGTAAGGCTGCGGAAGCCGGCTGACTGGCGAAGGATGCGCCACGCATTCTCTTGAAAACCAAGCAAGCGCTTGGTAAGTTCCTTCGACCCTTCAGAGGAGCTTGCCGATGTCTGCCTGCCAGGAATACTTCGACCCCAGCCACCAGTTGGTCCGCGACAGCGTGCGACGTTTCGTCGAGCGTGAAATCCTTCCCCAGATCGACGAGTGGGAGGAGGCGGGCAGTTTCCCCCGTGAGCTGTACCTCAAGGCCGGGGCCGCCGGGCTTCTGGGCATCGGTTACCCCGAGGCCCTGGGCGGCAGCCATGAGGGTGATCTGTTCGCCAAGATCGCCGCCAGCGAGGAGTTGATGCGCAGTGGCTCCGGCGGCCTGGTGGCGGGCCTCGGTTCCCTGGATATCGGCCTGCCGCCCATCGTCAAATGGGCCCGCCCCGAATTGCGCGAGCGGGTCGCACCGCTGGTGTTGTCCGGGGAGAAGATCAGCGCCCTGGCGGTCACCGAGCCCGGCGGCGGCTCGGACGTGGCCAACCTGCAGACCCGCGCCGTGCGCGATGGCGATCATTACCGGCTCAGTGGCAGCAAGACCTTCATCACCAGTGGCGTGCGCGCCGACTTCTACACCGTTGCGGTGCGCACCGGCGAACCTGGCTACGGCGGTATCAGCCTGTTGCTGGTCGAAAAGGGCACGCCGGGCTTCACTGTGGGTCGGCAGTTGAAAAAGATGGGCTGGTGGGCCTCGGATACCGCCGAGCTGTTCTTCGACGATTGCCGGGTGCCGGTGGGCAACCTGATCGGCGCCGAGAACATGGGCTTTGCCTGCATCATGGGCAACTTCCAGAGCGAACGCCTGGCCCTGGCCCTGATGGCCAACATGACCTCACAGATGGCCCTGGAGGAAAGCCTGAAGTGGGCGCGCGAGCGGGAGGCGTTCGGCAAGCCCATCGCCAAGTTCCAGGTGCTCAAGCACCGTCTGGCGGAGATGGCCACGGCCCTGGAAGTTTCCCGGGAGTTCACCTATCGCCAGGCGGCGAAGATGGCCGCCGGCAAGAGTGTGATCAAGGAAATTTCCATGGCCAAGAACTTCGCCACCGATACCGCCGACCGTATTACCCACGATGCGGTGCAGATCCTCGGTGGCATGGGCTACATGCGCGAAAGCCTGGTGGAGCGCCTGTATCGCGACAACCGCATTCTGTCGATCGGCGGCGGCACTCGCGAGGTGATGAACGAAATCATCAGCAAGCAGATGGGGCTGTAGGTGCAGGCTAGCGTTCGGTCAGGGAAAACTGGGTCAGGCAGAAGGTCGGGATCCCCATGTCCTGCAGCTTCTGCGAGCCGCCCAGTTCCGGCAGGTCGATGATCGCCGCGGCTTCATAGACCTTCGCCCCCATGCGCCGTACCAGATTGGCGGCGGCGATCAGGGTGCCACCGGTGGCGATCAGGTCATCGATCAACAGCACCGAGTCGCCTTCACACAGGCTGTCGGCGTGGACTTCAATGAAGGCTTCGCCGTACTCGGTCCGGTAGCCCTCGGCCAGGATGTCGGCCGGCAGCTTGCCCTGTTTGCGGAACAGGATCAGCGGCTTGTTCAACTGGTAGGCGATGATCGAGCCGATCAGAAAACCCCGTGCGTCCATGGCGCCGATGTGGCTGAAGTCTTCTTCGACATAACGCTGGGCGAAGCTGTCCGCCACCAGGCGCAGGGCCCGGGGAGACTGGAACAGGGGGGTGATGTCGCGGAAGATCACGCCCGGTTTCGGGAAGTCGATGACGGGGCGGATCAGGGATTTGATGTCGAAGGAATCGAAGGCCATCTTCAGGTGTCCTGGCGGGCAAATAGGCCGCACCAGTATACCCGCGACCGAGCCGCCTGGCTCAGCCGCACAGGCTGTGGATCAGCCCTCCACCGAGCCGCCGGCGAGGGCGCAGAGCTGGATCGGATCGAGGATGTGCACTTCCTTGCCTTCGGCGGCAATCAGTTCGTTCTGCTGGAAACGGGTGAACACCCGGGACACGGTTTCCACGGCCAGGCCCAGGTAGTTGCCGATTTCGTTGCGCGACATGCTCAGGCGGAACTGGTTGGCCGAGAAGCCCCGGGCGCGGAAGCGCGCGGACAGGTTGACCAGGAACGTGGCGATACGCTCGTCAGCGGTCTTTTTCGACAGCAGCAGCATCATTTGCTGGTCATCGCGGATTTCCCGGCTCATGACCCGCATCAGCTGGCGACGCAGCTGTGGCAGTTGCAGTGCCAGCTCATCGAGGCGCTCGAAGGGGATTTCACACACCGAGGTGGTTTCCAGCGCCTGGGCCGAGACGGGATGGCTTTCGGTGTCCATGCCTGACAGGCCTACCAGCTCGCTGGGCAGATGGAAGCCGGTGATCTGTTCTTCGCCGCTATCGCTCAGGCTGAAGGTTTTCAGGGCGCCCGAACGCACGGCGTACACCGAGTCGAAGCCGTCACCCTGACGGAACAGGAATTCGCCTTTTTTCAATGGGCGGCCACGTTTGACGATTTCGTCCAGCGCGTCCATGTCTTCCAAATTCAGCGAAAGTGGCAGGCAGAGGGGTGCCAGGCTGCAATCCTTGCAATGGGCCTGGTTGTGAGCGCGCAGTTTAACTGGCTCGGACATTCTAGAATCCTTGTGGGAAAACACACATAAGCCGTAAGGGTAACTCACGGGAGGAGGTTCCGGCCAGTCCGTGCCGTATTGACTGTTAGTCGTAAAGCTATCCTTTTATGGGTCGATAACCTGTTAACGAAAGTAACTTGGAAGGCTGAAATTATGTCGTCCGTTGGCGCTATTACTAATGGCAGCAATAACTTGCAGTCACTTCAAGAGCCCTCGACAAGTCAGGTTGACGAGCAACTAAGAGTTTCTCCATTAGTTGCAGAGCCAGTGATCGGGGAGGGCGTCAAAGTGTCGCTGTCTGGCGCCGGCCTGAACAAATCCGCCGCCGCCAAAGGGCGTGACAGTGATATCGAGGAAAGCGGCCTGCCGGAAAACATTCAGCAGATCCTCAAGATGATCAGAAAATTGCAACAACAGATTGCCGAGACCCTCGCCCAGCTCCAGGCGGTCATGGCCGACAAGCACCTGAGCCCAGAAGAAACCAAGGTCCGGATCGGCAGCCTGCAATCTGCCCTGGCAATACTCAACGGCGGTTTGCTGACCGCCAATGCCTCCCTGGCCAAGGCAATGAAAGAAGCGGGCTTGAGCCCTGAGCAGGTGATGAAGGCTGCATCCTTGATCATGAAATCCTAGATCACCCGGGAAAACCGCTGGCGGTTCTGCTGGCCCAGGTATGCATCGAACACCATGCACACCGAGCGCACCAGTAGGCGACCGGCTGGCAGCACGATGATTGCTTCGCTGCCAAGTTCAATCAGGCCGTCGTCGGCCATCTCTTCCAGTTCCGGCCAGAGTTCATTGAAGTAGCCGCGAAAGTCGATATTGAAAGCCTGTTCGATCTCTTCGAACTTAAGACTAAAGTTGCAGATCAGTTGCTGAATAACTTCCCGGCGCAGACGGTCATCGGCATTGCATACCAAGCCGCGACTGGTGGCCAGTTGTGCGCCAGCCAAGGCATTTTGATAGTGTGTCAGGTCGCTGCTGTTCTGGCAGTAGAGATCGCCGATCTGGCTGATGGCTGAAACACCGAGCCCAATAAGGTCGCAATGACCATGAGTGGTGTAGCCCTGGAAGTTGCGTTGCAGGGTGGACTCTTCCTGGGCAATGGCCAGTTCATCATCGGGCAGGGCGAAATGATCCATGCCGATGTAGCGATAGCCGGCAGCCGTCAGCTGTTCGATGGTGCGTTGCAGCATCTGCAGCTTTTCCGCCGGGGCAGGCAGTTCGCTGCCGTTGATCCGCCGCTGGGGCATGAAACGCTCCGGCAGGTGGGCGTAATTGAACACCGAGAGCCGGTCCGGTTGCAGGCTGATGACTTCTTCCACGGTGCGGGCGAAGTTTTCCGGGGTCTGCTTGGGCAGGCCGTAGATCAGGTCGATGTTGATGGAACGGAACTGCAGGGTGCGGGCCGCTTCGATCACCGCCCGGGTTTCGTCCAGACTTTGCAGGCGATTGACCGCGCGTTGCACTGCCGGGTCCAGGTCCTGCAGGCCGATGCTGACCCGATTGAAACCCAGCTCCCGCAACAGGCCCATGGTCGACCAGTCGGCTTCCCGGGGATCGATCTCGATGCCGTAGTCGCCGGAGTCGTCGTCCAGCAGGTTGAAGTGCTTGCGCAGCAGGGCCATCAGTTGGCGCAGTTCATCGTGGTTGAGAAAGGTCGGGGTGCCGCCGCCGAAATGCAGTTGTTCCACCCGCTGGTTGGGGGCCAGGTGGCAGGCGATCAGTTGCATCTCCTGTTCCAGGCGCTGCAGGTAGGGCAGGGCGCGGCTGCGATCCTTGGTGATGACCTTGTTGCAGGCGCAGTAGTAGCAGATGTTGGCGCAGAACGGGATGTGCACGTACAGCGACAGCGGGCGCTGCGCCTTGCGGCTGTCGCGCAGGGCGTGCAGCAGGTCGAAGGCGCCGACCTGGCTGTTGAACTGCACTGCGGTCGGGTATGAGGTGTAGCGCGGTCCCGCCAGGTCGTAGCGGCGGATCAGATCTGTGTCCCAACGAATGGCGTCGAGCATGCGGGAATTCCCCCGGATAGGCTGGCAGTGTTCGCGAGTCTAGGAGGTTCAGGCCAGGGCCATCTTGACTTGTATCAAGGGTGTTCGGGAGCCGCCGGAGCAGTGCCGACGAGGCGTGCAGGCCCGGTTGCCGGGCGCCTCCCCGGGGTCAGTGGCCCATCAGCCAGTGCTGGTGAGGGCCGGGCAGGGTCCAGATGCCGAAGAGAATGACCAGCACGCCGCCAGCCATGCGTACGCTGCGCCGACGCAGCAAGGCGGTGATCCGTTCGGCTGCCAGCCCGGTGGCCAGCAGCACGGGCCAGGTGCCCAGGCCGAAGGCCAGCATCAACAGCGCGCTGTCCAGGGCGCTGCCCTGGCTCGCCGACCACAGCAGGGTGCTGTACACCAGGCCGCACGGCAGCCAGCCCCACAGCGCCCCCAGGAGCAATGCACGGGGCAGGCTGGAAACCGGCAACAGGCGGCTGGCCAGCGGCTGGATATGCCGCCACAAGCCCTTGCCAAGGCCTTCGATGCGGGTCAGGCCACTCCACCAGCCAGCCAGGTAAAGGCCCATGGCAATCAACAGCAACCCGGCCAGCACCCGCATGAACAGCGCCAGCGGACTGTTGGCTACAGCCCAGCCCGCCAGGCCCAGCAGCAGGCCGGCCAGGGCGTAGCTGAGGATGCGGCCCAGGTTGTAGGCCAGCAGCAGGCGCAGGCGTCGGCTGCGCTGTTCTGGGGGGATGGCCAGGGTCAGGGCGCCCATCAGGCCGCCGCACATGCCCAGGCAGTGGCCGCCACCCAGCAGGCCGAGGATCAGCGCAGAGACCAGCAGAGGGGCCAGTTCAAGCATGGGGCGGTTCCGATTTTCTGGCGGGGTCGGCTTCGCTGCTCGGTTGGCCCTTGGCCTCGTCCACCGCGGCGGTGTGGCTTGGGTCCTGGTCGTCGAACAGGATGCTGTGGGCCGGGCCGTCGAGATCGTCGTACTGGCCGCTGTCCACCGCCCAGAAGAAGATGTAGATGGCGATGGCCACGATCAGCAGGGCGGCCGGGATCATCACGTAAAGAGCTGGCATCTGGACTCCAGGCCCGGCGGCTCAGGCCGGCAACGGGCGGGTTTCGGGGGCGTCGGCGCTGTCGGCCGGCCGCGGCATGCGGGTCAGGCGCAGGGCGTTGAGCACCACGGTCAGGGAACTGATGGACATGCCGACCGCCGCCCACACCGGAGTGATCCAGCCGAGGGCGGCGAACGGCAGCATCAGGCCATTGTACAGCCCGGCCCAGAGCAGGTTCTCGATGATCACCCGGTGCGTGCGGCGGGCCAGGCTGAAGGCCTGCACCAGGGCATCCAGGCGATTGGACAGAAGTACCGCATCGGCGCTGGTCTTGGCCAGGTCAGTGGCCGAGCCCATGGCGACGCTGATGTCGGCGGCGGCCAGCACTGGCACATCGTTGACCCCATCGCCGAGCATCAGCACCTTGCGGCCCTGCTGGTGCAGCTGTTGCAGCACCTGCAGCTTGTCATCGGGGCGCAGGCCACCCCGGGCTTCGTCGATCTGCAGTTCGGCAGCGACACTGGCGACCATCGGCGAGCTGTCCCCGGACAGCAGCAGGGTGTGCCAGCCACGGGCCTTGCAGGCCGCCAGCAGGGCCGGAGCATCACTGCGCAGGCGGTCGTCCAGCACCAGCCAGGCGAGAGCCCCCTGGCTGTCACCGAGCAATAGCCATTGGCCGGCTTCATCGGGCATGGGCGGAACGGTACAGCCACTGAGCTGGCAAACGTAGGCTGGTTGCCCGATGCGCAGACGCTGATCGCCCACCAGGCCTTCCAGGCCCAGGCCGGGGCTGCTGGTAACTTCCTCGGCGGCCACTGGGGCACGGCCGAAAGCCCGGGCGATCGGGTGCTCGGAACGGTTTTCCAGGGCTGCGGCCAGGCTCAGGCAGTCATCGCTGGACAGGGCCCCCAATGGCCGGATGGAACGCAGCGCCAGCCGCCCTTCGGTGAGGGTGCCGGTCTTGTCGAAAATCACTGTGTCGATCTGGTTCAGGCCTTCCAGTACATGACCGCGGGTCAGCAACAGGCCGAGCTTGTGCAAGGTGCCGGTGGCGGCGGTGAGCGCTGTGGGCGTGGCCAGGGACAGCGCACAAGGGCAGGTCGCCACCAACATGGCCAGGACGATCCAGAACGCCCGTGAGGCGTCTAATTGCCACCACAGCAGCCCGATGGCGGCCGCGGCGATCAGCGAGAACAGCAGGAACCACTGGGCTGCACGATCGGCAACCTCCGCCAGCCGCGGTTTCTCTGCCTGGGCCCGGTCCAGCAGGCGCACGATGGCCGATAGCCGGGTGTCCTGGCCCAGGGCCTGGACCTGCACTGTCAACGCACCTTCGACGTTCAAGGTACCGGCGGTCACCCTATCGCCCAGGCCACGGGGCTGCGGCAGGTATTCACCGGTGAGCAGGGATTCGTCGATGCTTGATTGGCCGTCGAGGATCTTGCCGTCTGCCGGCAGTACTGCGCCGGGATGCACCAGCACCCGGTCGCCCAGGCGCAATTCGCTGAGCAGGATGCGTTCACTCTGGCCGTCTTCATCCAGGCGCAGACAGGAAGCTGGCAGCAGATTGACCAGTTGCGCGGTAGCCGCCGCGGTGCGCTCCCGGGCCCGGCGTTCCAGGTAGCGGCCGGCGAGCAGGAACAGGGCGAACATGCCGACGGCATCGAAATACAACTCGCCAATGCCGCTGATGGAGGTCCAGATGCCGGCCAGGTAGGCCCCGCCGATGGCCAGGGACACCGAGACGTCCATGGTCAGGTGGCGGGTGCGCAAATCGCGCATGGCGCCCTTGAAGAACGGTGCGCAGCTGTAGAAGACGATGGGCGTGGTGAGAAACAGCGCGACCCAGCGCAGGATCGTATGCAGCTCGGGGCTCAGGTCGATGTTGAATTCCGGCCAGGTGGCCATGGTCGCCATCATGGCCTGGAACCACAGCAGGCCGGCGACGCCCAGCTGGCGCAAGGCCAGGCGGTTTTCGCTGGCCAGTTGCTCGGAGGCGCGATCCGGCTGATACGGGTGGGCGGCGTAGCCGATGTGGCGCAGCTCGCTGAGCACCTGGCTCAAGGGCAGTTGGCTGTCGGCCCAGCGCACGTGCAGGCGGTGGTTGGACAGGTTGAGCCGGGCTTCGGCCACCGCTGGCAGGCTGCGCAGGTGTTTTTCGATCAGCCAGCCGCAGGCGGCACAACTGATGCCCTCCATGAGCAGCGTGGTTTCCGCCAGCTCGCCTTCGTGCCGGACAAAGGGCTGCTGCACGTCGGCGCGGTCGTACAGCGCCAGTTCGTCCACCAGTTGCACGGGCAGGGCTTCAGGGTTGGCCGAGGCCTCGCTGCGATGGCTGTAGTAGTGCTCCAGACCGCCAGCGACTATGGCTTCGGCCACTGCCTGGCAGCCCGGGCAGCAGAACTCCCGGGGTTGGCCAAGCACGACGGCGGTGAACCGGCTACCGGCAGGAACCGGCAGGGCACAGTGGTAGCAAGGCAGTGGCGTGGTCATCGGCGGTCTTTGTAATGTGGGAAAAACTCATCGCCGGCGCACCGATCCCGCTGCAAGGGCAGGGGAGGCGACGGGCCGGCGATGTACGGCAGGTACTGCTCAGTTCAGGTCTTCGGCACCTTGCAGGGGCTCGTCGCCCAGCAGCAGGTCCTTGTCATGGCTGACCTGTTCTTCTTCGAACATGCGCCAGGTCTTGTCGCCCTCGACCCCCAGCAGTTCGACGAAGCGCCGCCCTTCGACCTGGTCGGTCAACTGGCCGATGTAGCGCCCGTGTTCGGTTTCGCTGCGGGCCAGGGTGATCTTGCGGTCCTTTTCCGGCTGGGTGGGCGAGATCAGGTTCAGCTCCAGGGTCTTGGGCTGGCTGTCACCGCTCAGGCGCAGTTCGACTTCGCCGGTCAGCTCATCGAGGTGCACGTTGGCGCGCATCTTCAGGGTCTGGGCCAGCAGCTCGCGGTCCAGGGAGCGGTTGATGCCCTTGCCGGCCTCGTAGTAGTTGTCGTTGACCAGGTTGTCCGGGTTGTTCACGGCAATGGTCACCATGGACAGGGTCAGGGTCACGGAACAGGCGAGGATGCCGATGATGATCCAGGGCCAGAGGTGCTTGTACCAGGGGCTTGCGGCGGTGGCTGCGGGCATGATCACTTCTCTTAACGAATTTGTGGGCCGATGAACCGGCTCTTGGCTTCAACATGGACGCTGTCATCGTCGGCATCCTTGAGGATGAACTTCACCTCGTTGGTGGTCGATGGCAGCTGTTCGGGAGCAATCGACAGCTCCACCGGCATGCTGACGATATCGCCGGCCACCACGTGGATTTCGCGCTTGCCTTGCAGCTTCAGGTCCGGCAGGCCGGAGGCGTCCAGCACATAGGTGTGATCGCGCTGGTCCTTGTTCATGATCTTCAGGCTGTAGACGTTTTCGATCCGGCCTTCGGCGTTTTCGCGGTACAGCACCCGGTCCTTGCTGACATCGAAGCCCACCAGCGAACGCATGAAAAATGCTGTAACCAGCAGGCTGATCATGGCCAGCAGCACCAGGGCATAGCCGATCAGGCGCGGGCGCAGTTTATGGGTTTTCTGCCCCGAGAGGTTGTGTTCGGTGGTGTAGCTGATGAGCCCGCGGGGGTACTCCATCTTGTCCATGATGCTGTCGCAGGCGTCGATGCAGGCTGCGCAGCCGATGCATTCGATCTGCAGGCCGTCACGGATGTCGATGCCGGTGGGGCAGACCTGGACACACATGGTGCAGTCGATGCAGTCGCCCAGGCCCTGGGCCTTGTAGTCGGCGCCTTTCTTGCGCGGGCCACGGGCTTCGCCACGGCGTGGGTCGTAGGAAACGATCAGGGTGTCCTTGTCGAACATCACGCTCTGGAAGCGTGCATAGGGGCACATGTAGATGCACACCTGTTCCCGCAGCCAGCCGGCGTTGCCGTAGGTGGCCAGGGTGAAGAAGCCGACCCAGAAGTAGGACCAGCCATCGGCCTGGCCGGTGAAGAAGTCGATGACCAGTTCGCGGATCGGCGAGAAGTAGCCGACGAAGGTCATGCCGGTGACGAAGCCGATCAGCAGCCAGAGGCTGTGCTTGCTGAATTTGCGCAGGAACTTGTTGGCGCTCATGGGCGCCTTGTCCAGCTTGATGCGCTGGTTGCGATCGCCTTCGGTGACCTTTTCGCACCACATGAAGATCCAGGTCCAGACACTCTGCGGGCAGGTGTAGCCGCACCAGATGCGGCCGGCATAGACGGTGATGAAGAACAGGCCGAAGGCGGCGATGATCAACAGGCCCGAGAGCAGGATGAAATCCTGGGGCCAGAACGTGGCGCCAAAGATGAAGAATTTGCGTTCCGGCAGGTTCCACCAGACAGCCTGGTGGCCGCCCCAGTTGAGCCACACTGTACCGAAGTACAGAAGGAACAATCCGGCGCCGCCAAGCATGCGCAGATTGCGGAACAGGCCGGTGAAGGCGCGGGTGTAGATTTTTTCCCTGGAGGCGTAGAGATCGACGCTGTTGGTCGCGTTTTTGGCAGGCGGGGTAACGTCTTGTACGGGAATCTGGTTGCTCATCATTGCATCCCACGGCAGTGGAAAAATGCCTCGGTCGATGCGTGCCGACCGCGGTCAAAAGGGGTGTTGCAGTGGCGCAATGATACGCCTGTAGCTCTAGCGCAAGGGTGCGACCTTTGGTCGCGTTGGGGGAAATCAACTGATGGTGTAATGACTTGAATCAATTGACTTGTGGATTATGGACCCTTTTGCACGTCGCGCCGTTCAATTCTTCCAGGGAGTGAGCAGGCGTACGCCGCAGGTCTCGAAGTCCGCCATATCGTCGAATCCTGGCTACCGGGTTGCCGGAAAGGGTGATCCGCCGTCGAGCGTCAGCCGATGCCAGGCGCAAACAAAACGGCCCCGCCAATGTTGATTGGCGGGGCCGTCGGGTGTTGCTTTCAGGCGTCGGTCTTACTCGGCATCGGCCTGCTTGTCACCGTGGGACAGGCTGTAGACATAAGCCGCCAGCAGGTGAACCTTGTCGTTGCCTTGCAGTTGTTCCTGCGCTGGCATCACGCCTTGACGGCCGTAACGAATGGTCTGCTGCAGTTGGGCGAAGCTCGAACCGTAGATGAAGGCTGCCGGGTGAGTCAGGTTAGGCGCGCCCATGGCTGGGGTGCCTTTGCCTTCCGGGCCGTGGCATACCGCGCAGTTGGCGGCGAACAGCTTCTGGCCGTTGACCGGGTCGGCCTTCAGGCCTTCCGGCAACTTGCGGCCGTCGAGGTTGGTCAGGACATAGGCGGCAACGTCACTGACGCCTTGTTCCTTGATCACGTCCAGCCAGGCCGGCATCACTGCGTGACGGCCGCCCATGATGGTGGTCTTGATGGTTTCCGGCTCGCCGCCCCAGCGCCAGTCGGCGTCGGTCAGGTTGGGAAAGCCATAGGCGCCCTTGGCGTCGGAACCGTGGCAGACCGAGCAGTTGGATGCGAACAGACGGCCACCCATTTTCAGGGCTTGCGGGTCCTTGGCCACTTCTTCGATAGGCATGGCAGCGTACTTGGCGAAGATCGGACCGAACTTGGCGTCCGACTTGGCCATTTCCTTTTCCCACTCGTGGACGCCGGTCCAGCCGGACTGGCCGTTGGCGAACGGGGTCTGCTTCTCGTTATCGAGGTAGTTGTAGCCCGGCAGAACGCCTTTCCAGTTGCCCAGGCCCGGGTACAGCACCAGGTAGCCCAGGGCGAAGACGATGGTGCCGACGAACAGCATGAACCACCATTTCGGCAGGGGGTTGTCGTACTCCTCGATCCCGTCGAAGGAGTGGCCGACCGTCTCGTCGGTCTGCTCGGCGCGCTGGCCCTTGCGGGTCGACAGCAGCAGCCAGGTCAGGGCGAAGATGGTACCCAGACTGAGGACTGTGACGTACAGACTCCAGAACGTAGTCATTCTTTGTTACTCCTAGAAGCTTGCTCGACGTGCTTGATGGCGTCGGGATCATCCGCGAACGGCAGCAAGGTTGCGTCTTCAAACTCGGACTTGCGCTTGGGGCTGAACACCCAGAGCGCCAAACCGATGAAGGCCACCATCACAACAAGGGTGCCCAGGCCACGAATCATCCCGATATCCATCTAGATCACCGTTTGCTTTTGATGATGGTGCCCAGGCCTTGCAGATAGGCCACCAGCGCGTCCATTTCGGTTTTGCCCTTCACGGCATCCTTGGCACCGGCGATGTCTTCGTCGGTGTAAGGGACGCCGAGCGTGCGCAAGACTTCCATTTTCTTCGCGGTGTCTTTGCCGTCGAGCTTGTTTTCTACGAGGAACGGATAAGCCGGCATCTTCGACTCGGGCACCACGTTGCGCGGGTTGTACAAGTGCGCGCGCTGCCAGTCATCGGAGTAACGACCGCCCACTCGGGCCAGGTCCGGGCCGGTACGCTTGGAACCCCACAGGAAAGGGTGGTCCCAGACGCTCTCACCAGCCACCGAGTAGTGACCATAGCGTTCGGTTTCAGCGCGGAACGGACGGATCATCTGCGAGTGGCAGCCGACACAGCCGTTGGCGATGTAGACGTCGCGGCCTTCCAGTTCCAGTGCGGTACGCGGCTTCATGCCTTCCACCGGCTTGTTGGTGACGTCCTGGAAGAACAGCGGGACGATCTGGGTCAGGCCGCCGATGCTGACGGCGATGACCATGAAGAAGGCCAGCAGGCCAATATTCTTCTCGACTACTTCGTGCTTCATCAGTGAGCTCCAACTACAGCGATCTGAGCAGCGGCTTCAGCTTCAGCCGGGTTCGAGGCGCGAACGGTACGGAACACGTTGTACGCCATGATCAGCATGCCGGTGGCGAAGAACGCACCGCCCAGAGCACGGACGATAAAGCCCGGGTGGCTGGCTTGCAGCGCTTCGACGAAGGAGTAGGTGAGGGTGCCGTCATCGTTGATTGCACGCCACATCAGGCCCTGGGTGATGCCGTTGACCCACATCGAGGCGATGTAGAGCACGGTACCGATGGTAGCCAGCCAGAAGTGGGTGTTGATCAGGCCGATGCTGTGCATCTGCTGACGCCCGAAGACTTTAGGGATCAGGTGGTACAGGGCGCCGATGGAGATCATCGCTACCCAGCCCAGAGCGCCGGCGTGTACGTGGCCGATGGTCCAGTCGGTGTAGTGCGAGAGCGAGTTGACGGTCTTGATCGCCATCATCGGACCTTCGAAGGTCGACATGCCGTAGAACGCCAGCGATACCACCAGGAAGCGCAGGATCGGGTCGGTGCGCAGCTTATGCCAGGCGCCCGAGAGGGTCATCATGCCGTTGATCATGCCGCCCCAGCTTGGCGCCAGCAGGATGATCGACATGGCCATGCCCAGGGACTGGGCCCAGTCCGGCAGCGCGGTGTAGTGCAGGTGGTGCGGACCGGCCCAGATGTACAGGGTGATCAGCGCCCAGAAGTGCACGATGGACAGGCGATAGGAATAGATCGGACGCTCGGCCTGCTTGGGTACGAAGTAGTACATCATCCCCAGGAAGCCGGTGGTCAGGAAGAAGCCCACGGCGTTGTGGCCGTACCACCACTGGATCATCGCATCAGTCGCGCCGGCATAGGCCGAGTAGGACTTGAAGAAGCTGACCGGCAGGGAAGCGTGGTTGACGATGTGCAGCATCGCGGTCACCACGATGAAGGCACCGTAGAACCAGTTGCCCACGTAGATGTGCTTGGTCTTGCGCTTGGTGATGGTGCCGAAGAATACCAGGCCGTAGGTGACCCAGACGATCGCCAGCAGGATAGCCAGGGGCCATTCCAGTTCGGCGTATTCCTTGGTGGTGGTGTAACCCAGTGGCAGGGTCACGATCGCGCCGACGATCACCGCTTGCCAACCCCAGAAGGTGAAGGCCGCGAGGCTGTCGGAAATCAGTCGCGTCTGGCAGGTTCGCTGCACGACATAGTAAGAGGTGGCAAACAATGCACATCCACCGAAGGCGAAGATCACCAGGTTGGTGTGCAGCGGGCGCAGGCGTCCAAACGTCGTCCACGGCAGACCGAAGTTCAACTCCGGCCATACCAGTTGTGAGGCGATGAAGACACCGAGCCCCATGCCAAGGATCCCCCAGACCACCGTCATGATGGCGAACTGGCGGACTACCTTATAGTTATAAGCAGTCGGACTGATTGCTGTGCTCATTCTAAGGTTCCACGGTTTGGGTGTTTTATTAGGGATAAAAATCGGTCGCAAGTATGGAGAAAGCAGGGGGTCATTGCAACGCGCTATGACCTGGGTCAATGCGTTCCATGCCTGATTCTGCGGCCTTTCCCTATGCCGAGTAGGGACAAAAAATTGCCCTCGGACAAGCTGTCGCCATGGACAGGAAACGGGGGGTGTCAGGTCGGTTGTAACCGGGTGTGTGGAAGCTGATGGATCAGCTGACAGGCGGTAAGAGAGTCGACAGCCGGTATAAACCAGCCTTTGCGGCCTGTCATCGAGCAGAAGCTTCGAACGTCACGGATACCGTTGGCCTGTGACCAGCCCGTGCCAGTCCCCATCGGGGCAAGCTTAGACCTGAATCAGATGAGTGCAAACGCG
The DNA here is from genome assembly GCF_014170225.1 of Pseudomonas sp. UME65. Lineage (NCBI taxonomy): Bacteria > Pseudomonadati > Pseudomonadota > Gammaproteobacteria > Pseudomonadales > Pseudomonadaceae > Pseudomonas > Pseudomonas sp. UME65. The sequence continues at coordinate 256,016 of NZ_LZZQ01000004.1, forward strand.
CTGCGGGAGAGGGTGCGACACTTGGTCGCAAAGGAGCGGGAGGTTGAACCACGAGCGGCAAGCTGCAAGTCGGGAACCCGCAGCTTGCCGTGACTCGTCTTACTGGGTGTTTTCAGCCTGTGGCTTGTTGCCGTGGGAGAGGCTGTAAACGTAGGCGGCCAGCAGTTGCACCTTGTCATTGCCGAGCAGTTCGCTCTGCGCTGGCATGTGGCCCTGGCGACCATGGCGGATGGTCTGTTGCAGTTGGGCCAGGCTGGTGCCGTAGATGAAGCCGGCGGGCTGGGTCAGGTCGGGCGCGCCCATGATCTGGGTGCCTTTGCCGTCAGCGCCGTGGCAGGCTACGCAGGTGGTGCTGAACGCTTGCTGTCCGGCTACCAGGTCGGCATCGCTGTCGGCTGGCAGGGGCAGGCCGGCCAGGTCGTGGCGAACGTAAGCTGCCACGTTCTTCACGCCTGCTTCCTTGAGCACTTCGCCCCAGGCCGGCATGGCCGCCATGCGGCCGCCCATGATGGTGGCCTTGATGGTGTCGGCGCTGCCGCCCCACCGCCAGTTGTCGTCCGCCAGGTTCGGGAAGCCGAAGGCACCCTTGGCGTCGGAACCGTGGCAGACCGAGCAGTTGGAGGCGAACAGGCGTCCGCCCATTTTCAGCGCTTGCGGGTCCTTGGCCACTTCTTCCACCGGCATGGCCGCGAATTTGGCGAAGATCGGACCAAACTTCACGTCCGCCTTGGCCATCTCCTTTTCCCATTCCTTGGTCTGGGTCCAGCCGTCTTCATAGCCCGGCAGGATGCCTTTCCAGTTGCCCAGACCCGGGTAGAGGATCAGGTAGCCAACGGAAAACACCAGGGTCCCGGCGAACAGCAGGAACCACCATTGCGGCAGGGGGTTGTCGTACTCCTCGATGCCATCGAAGGCGTGGCCCATGGTCTGGTCGACACTGCCCTTGGTCTCGCCCTTGCGGGTGCCGACCAGCAGCCAGGTCAGACCGATCAGGCTGCCAATGGTCAGTACGCAGATCCACGTACTCCAGAAGGTGGTCATGGCCGAATGCTCCTTGTTGCAGGCTCTTGAGGTTGAGCGTCATCAGTTGTGTTACCGGCCGGTGCCGTGCCCGGCATCGGGTCATCGGCGAAGGGCAGCAGGCGGGCCTGGGCAAACTCGGGATTGCGCTTTGAGTTGAACACCCAGATCGACAGGCCGATGAAGGCGATCATCACCACCAGGGTCCCGAGGCCGCGGATCATGCCGCTATCGAGTTCAAAACCCATGGCTCACCTCTTGCTCTTGATCGAAGTGCCAAGCACTTGCAGGTAGGAGACCAGGGCGTCCATTTCGGTCTTGCCCTTGAGCGTGGCGGTGGCGCCGGCGATGTCTTCGTCGGTGTACGGCACGCCCAGGGTGCGCATGACCTTGAGCTTGGTTTCGGTGTGGCTGCTGTCCACCGGTGCGGTCACCAGCCATGGGTAGGCCGGCATCTTCGACTCGGGCACCACGTTGCGCGGGTTGTACAGGTGCGCACGGTGCCAGTCATCGGAGTAGCGACCGCCCACCCGGGCCAGGTCCGGACCGGTACGCTTGGAACCCCACAGGAACGGGTGGTCCCAGACGCTTTCACCGGCCACCGAGTAGTGACCATAACGCTCGGTCTCGGCGCGGAACGGACGGATCATCTGCGAGTGGCACTGTACGCAGCCTTCGCGGATGTAGATGTCGCGGCCTTCCAGCTGCAGGGCGGTGTAGGGCTTCATGCCTTCCACCGGCTTGTTGGTGACGTCCTGGAAGAACAGCGGGACGATCTGGGTCAGACCGCCGATGCTCACCGCGAAGACCATCAGCAGCATCAGCAGGCCGACGTTTTTCTCAATCGTTTCGTGTTTCATGGCGGACTCCTCAGGCCATCTGCGCAGCGGCGTTGACTTCGGCTGGCACTGCGGCACGCACGGTGCGCCAGGTGTTGTAAGCCATCAGGAACATGCCGCTGAGGAAGATCGCACCACCCACCAGTCGCACGATGAAGCCTGGGTGGCTGGCCACCAGGGTTTCGACGAAGGAGTAGGTGAGAGTGCCGTCCTCGTTGACCGCACGCCACATCAGGCCCTGGGCGATACCGTTGACCCACATCGAAGCGATGTAGAGCACGGTGCCGATGGTAGCCAGCCAGAAGTGGGTGTTGATCAGGCCGGTGCTGTACATCTGCTCGCGGCCGAAGACTTTCGGGATCAGGTGGTACAGCGCGCCGATGGAGATCATCGCTACCCAGCCGAGGGCGCCGGCGTGTACGTGGCCGATGGTCCAGTCGGTGTAGTGGGAGAGGGCGTTGACGGTCTTGATCGCCATCATCGGACCTTCGAAGGTCGACATGCCGTAGAACGCCAGGGATACCACCAGGAAGCGCAGGATCGGGTCGCTGCGCAGCTTATGCCAGGCGCCCGAGAGGGTCATCATGCCGTTGATCATGCCGCCCCAGCTTGGCGCCAGCAGAACCAGCGACATCACCATCCCTAAGGATTGAGCCCAGTCCGGCAGCGCGGTGTAGTGCAGGTGGTGCGGACCGGCCCAGATGTACAGGGTGATCAGTGCCCAGAAGTGCACGATCGACAGGCGATAGGAGTACACCGGGCGCTCGGCCTGCTTGGGTACGAAGTAGTACATCATCCCCAGGAAGCCCGCGGTCAGGAAGAAGCCCACGGCGTTGTGGCCGTACCACCATTGCACCATCGCATCGGTCGCACCGGCATACACCGAGTAGGACTTGGTGAAGCTGACCGGCAGTTCCAGGTTGTTGACGATGTGCAGGATGGCCACGGTGATGATGAACGCGCCGAAGAACCAGTTACCCACATAGATGTGCTTGGTCTTGCGCTGCATCAGGGTGCCGAAGAACACGATGGCGTAGGCCACCCAGACAATGGTGATCAGGATATCGATCGGCCATTCCAGTTCGGCGTATTCCTTGGAGCTGGTGTAGCCCAGTGGCAGGCTGATGGCCGCCAGGAGGATCACCAGTTGCCAGCCCCAGAAGCAGAACGCGGCGATTTTCGGCGCGAACAGCGTGGTCTGGCAGGTGCGTTGCACCGAGTAGAACGAGCTGGCAAATAGCGCACAGCCGCCGAAGGCGAAGATCACCGCGTTGGTGTGCAATGGCCGCAGACGGCCGAAGCTGGTCCACGGTAAGTCGAAGTTGAGTTCGGGCCAGACCAACTGGGCAGCGAGAAAAACCCCGAGCCCCATGCCGACGATGCCCCACACCACCGTCATAATGGCGAATTGGCGGACCACCTTGTAGTTGTAGGCGGTACTGATAGAAGTGTTCATGGTTCCCCATCCACGGTTCAGTTGAAGTGAAAGCGACTGCGCACGGCAAGGCGCGCTCACTTCGTCTGGAGTTATAGGCAGACTAAAAGCGAGGCAAGCATGAGCAATGAGCACAAGGCCAGTATTGACGGGGGTCAATGGGCGCAGTGTGTGCGGGAGCGGGGCTGGTTGTGGGATGTCGCGCAGGGCGTCGAGGTGCAGTCGGCGCCGACCCTGATCCTCGCCCATGGCGCCGGCGCGCCCATGGACAGTGGGTTCATGAACGATATTGCTGTACGCCTTGCGGGGCATGGGGTGAACGTCTTGCGCTTCGAGTTTCCCTACATGGCCCAGCGGCGCCTGGACGGCGGCAAACGCCCGCCCAACCCGACGCCCAGGCTGCTGGAATGCTGGCGCGAGGTGCATGCCCTGGTGCGACCTTATGTCACTGGGGTGTTGGCGGTGGGCGGCAAGTCCATGGGCGGGCGCATGGCCAGTTTGCTGGCTGATGAACTGCAGGCCGATGCATTGGTGTGCCTGGGCTATCCGTTCTATGCCGCCGGCAAACCGGAAAAACCGCGGGTGGCGCATCTGGCCGATCTGTCAGTACCGAGCCTGATCGTGCAGGGCGAGCGTGACGCCCTGGGCAATCGCCAGGCGGTCGAGGCCTATACATTGGCAGCCAGTATTGAGTTGTACTGGCTGGCGGCCGCTGATCACGATCTCAAGCCCCTGAAGGCCTCGGGTTTCAGCCATGAGCAGCATCTGGAATCTGCGGCGCTCAAGGTTGCTGCCTTTCTGAAAGCGCTGAGCTGATCCTGCAGGAGCGAGCTTGCTCGCGAAGCGTTCACCCGGCCTTCGAATTTGGAGCGCGGTGAAGATTTATCGCGAGCAAGCTCGCTCCTACGGTTGTCGGGTGGATTTGCGGGCATAAAAAAACCGGAAGCCTTGGCTTCCGGTTTTTTGTTGCCGGCCCTAGGGGGCTTAGCGGTTGAAGCGCTCCACCAGCGAGTACTGGGTGTGTGCGGTGCGGGTCAGCGCTTCGCTGAGCTCGGCCGAATGCTGGGCCTGCTCCGAAGTCTGGTCCGCCAGTTGCGCGATGGTGCTGATGTTGCGGCTGATCTCTTCGGCCACCGAGCTTTGCTCTTCGGTGGCGGCAGCGATCTGGGTGGTCATGTCGGTGATGTTGGCCACCGCTTCGCTGATGCCCACCAGTGCCTGGTCGGCTTCCAGCACCCGGGCCACGCCTTCTTCGGCCTGACGATGACCGGCGTCCATGGTCTGCACGGCGGTGGCGGCTGTCTGCTGCAGCTTGGCGATCAGGGTATGGATCTGCCCGGTGGACTCACTGGTGCGCTGTGCCAACTGACGCACCTCGTCGGCCACCACGGCAAAGCCGCGGCCCATTTCACCGGCGCGGGCGGCTTCGATGGCTGCGTTCAGGGCCAGCAGGTTGGTCTGGTCGGCAATGCCTTTGATCACGTCGACAACGCCGCCGATTTCGTCACTGTCCTTGGCCAGTTGGGTTACTGTCAGCCCGGTTTCGCCCACCACCACCGACAGGCGCTGGATGGCTTCGCGGGTTTCCCCGGCGATATCGCGGCCACGGCCGGTCAGGCGATTGGCTTCCTGGGTTGCGTCGGCGGTGCGTTGCACGTGGCTGGCCACTTCCTGGGTGGTGGCGGCCATCTGGTTGACCGCGGTGGCCACCTGTTCGGTCTCGACCCGTTGGCGCTCCAGGCCGCTGGAGCTGTTGTGGGCCAGGGTGTCGGACTGGCGGGCCTGCTCGTTGAGGTGCTCGGCCGTGTCCTGCAGGCGGGTCAGGCAGGTCTTCAGGCGCGCTTCCTGGCTCAGGATCGACATCTCCAGGCGGGCTTGGGCGCCGCGGCTGTCGGTGTACATCTGAGCGATCAGCGGGTCGGAGGTGGTCTGCTCGGCCAGGCGCAACAGGCGCTTGAGGCCGCGCTGCTGCCAGCTCAGGCCCAGCAGGCCCAGGGGCACCGAGAGCGCGGCGGCCAGGGCGAAGCCCCAGTGGGAGTTGAGCCAGGCACCGATCATGAAGCTCAGCTGGCTGACCAGGATGAACGGCAGCCAGTCCTGCAGCACCGGCAGCCACTTGTCACGCTTGGGAATGGCCGACTTGCCAGAGTTGATGCGCTGGTAGAGGGCTTCGGCGCGGCGCACCTGTTCGGCGGTGGGCTTGACCCGGACCGACTCGTAACCTACCACCTGGCTGCCTTCGAAAACCGGTGTCACATAGGCGTTGACCCAGTAGTGGTCGCCGGTCTTGCAGCGGTTCTTGACGATGCCCATCCATGGCAAGCCTTGTTTCAAGGTGCCCCACATGTGCGCGAACACCGCCGCCGGCACATCAGGGTGACGTACCAGGTTGTGCGGTGCGCGAACCAGTTCTTCACGGGAGAACCCACTGATCTCGACAAAGGCGTCGTTGCAGTAGGTGATCACTCCTTTGGCGTCGGTGGTGGAGATCAATCGTTGCTGAGCGGGGAAGGTACGTTCGCGCTGGGTAACGGGTTGGTTATTACGCATGAGTTTTCAATCCGCAAGGCTTTCATCGGTTATCGGCAGGTTTCCGGAATAGTTGAAGGAAATTTCTCTAAATGTCCGGTGACGGTTTGCAAGCTTTTTGTACGTCGTAATATCCCGATGCGTGCGAAATCCGAGAGAAAAGTAATAAAGATCAATGACACGATTTGTAAGGCGGTGTGTCTTAATCTTCAATGAAGTGAGCCGTTGTGAATGGTAGGTCAGTTTTTATCCATCTGAATACGGGTAGCTGCGCGGGTATAGATCCGGCTTTTCCTAGACAAAAATTACCATCCAGTGAAGAATATGCCCCTATTTTTGTAAGAAAAGTGATTTGCTTTTCTTCATGTCCAGCATTTTCTCGGTTAGGTTTGTCTAGGGTCAGCTAGGCTCTAAGTCGCCTCCTTCGAGCCCGCAGTATTTATGTTGGTGAGTTTTTGGCCTGATAAATGATGTGATATTTAGTAAAGGAGTACAGCGTGACACTCGTTCCAGTCATTATTTGTGGCGGTTCAGGCAGCCGTCTATGGCCTGTTTCACGTACTGCTCATCCCAAGCCGTTTATCGAATTGCCCGATGGTGGCAATTTGATTCGAAAAACATACAGTCGCGCCTTGGCGTTAAATGACGTAACAGAAGTATTGACGATCACAAACCGTGATCTCTACTTCAAAACCCTTGATGAATATGTTGCCACTGCGCCGAACTACACCAACTTGGGTTTCGTACTCGAGCCTTTTGGCCGCAACACCGCTGCTGCGGTCGCATTAGCGGCGCAGGAAGTGGCCCGAACTCACGGCCCTGACGCGATTATGCTGGTGTTGCCGGCGGACCACCTGATCGACAATCAGGCGGCGTTCGCTGCAGCAGTCGAGTCTGCATCGCAGCAGGCCCGGGACGGCTGGCTGGTGACTTTTGGGGTGAAGCCCGAATATCCGGAAACTGGCTACGGGTACATTCAAAAAGATACCGACGCGTCATTAGTCAACGGCTTCAAGGTCAAGCGTTTCGTCGAAAAACCAGATTTGGATACTGCGAAAGACTACCTGGCGTCCGGTGAGTATTACTGGAACTCCGGGATGTTCTGTTTCCGTGCGGGCACACTTATTGAAGAAATGGCGCTCTGTGCGCCGGATGTCGCCAGCGCCGTAGATCTGTGCCTTGCTGGTTCCGGTGTGATGCAAGGCAGCAGCCATCGCAGCCTGCATCTGGAGCCGGAAAGCTTTGCCAAAGTACCGGACATTTCCCTCGATTTCGCACTGATGGAACGCTCAAACAAAGTGGCGACCATACCTTGTGATATTGGCTGGAGTGACATTGGCTCTTGGAAGGCCATGAGTGAACTCTCGCCAGCGGACGAGCAAGGCAACCGTATCGAAGGCGAAGCCATCCTTCATGCCTCCACCAACAACTACGTGCGCAGCCAGCGTCGACTGGCCGCGTTAGTCGGGGTTGAAAACCTGATCATTGTCGATACGCCGGATGCTTTGTTGGTCGCGCACAAAGACCATGCCCAAGACATCAAGGTAATCACTGCGCAGTTGAAGAAAAACGGTCATTGCTCGCACTTGGACCACACTACGGTGCAGCGTCCCTGGGGGGCTTACACTACCTTGGAAGAGGGCACTCGCTTCAAGATCAAGCGCATTGTCGTAAAACCTCAAGGCTCGTTGTCGCTCCAAATGCATCACCATCGCAGTGAGCACTGGATTGTGGTCAGTGGTATGGCATTGGTCGTTAACGACCAACAACGGTTCTTGCTCAATACCAATGAGTCCACGTATATACGTGCTGGGCACACGCATCGTCTGCAAAACCCGGGGATGATTGACTTGGTATTAATTGAGGTGCAGTGCGGCGATTACCTAGGGGAAGATGATATTGTCAGGTTCGAGGATAGCTACGGTCGAGCTGAAGGCAGTAGGTAATCCGCTAATCATTAGCCCGAGTCAAATCGGGCTGGTGTTTCATTGCGTGTTCAGCAGGTCCTGATAGACCTCGATGTGGGCTCGTGTCATTTGCTCCCCCGTGAATAGAAGGTTGTAACGACTCTGCGCCTTTTCGCCCATTACCAATGCTTCTTGCGGGTTGTCCCAAAGGTGTTGCATCGCTTGGCGAAGCGCTGTCGGGTGCTCTGGTGGGACTACCAGCCCGGTTTCGCCGGCAATGTTGATGTACGTAGTGCCTGTACCAATCTCGCACGAGATCATCGGCTTTCCATACATTGCCCCCTCCAGTAGTGACACTCCGAACGCTTCGGAACGAAGGTGCGAGGGGAATACGATGGCTGTTGAAAGTTGAATTAGCGCGACTTTGTCTGCTTCTGGAAGACGGCCCAAAAAGTGGACGTTTTGAAGCCCCATAGTTTTTGCTTGCGCCATGAGTTCTTGTTTCTTTGGTCCATCTCCTACGATGACCATAGGGTATCCAGTGCCTTGGAGAGCTTCCATCAATGTGTGAAGCCCTTTGTAGTAGCGCAATACGCCAACAAACAGGAAGAACCGCTCGCTCATTTCTTCCGCCCAGCGTGTCGTTAGAGCAGTGGAGGGGATTGGGTAGCTTTCCTTGTTGAGACCTATAGGAATAATTGTGGTTTTGTCATGAAATGCAGAAAGCTCAGCACTTGATTCCAGGTAGTTGGGGGATGAGACAATGATCCGGTTGACGCTACGCAGAAATATATTTTGGAGTGGGCGGTAGAGCTTTAAGAGAAATTTCTGGTTGATGATGTCAGAGTGGTATGAAACAACGCTGGGTTTTCCGGTACAACTGGCAAAGTGGATCAAGTCCATGAATGGCCATGGAAAATGGTAATGAATGATATCCGCATTCCGCGCAAGTTCTTTAAACTTCGAATAAACCTCTAACGAAAAGCCTGTTGAGGCAATATTAAGGTTTTCTTTAACGCGATGAACCCGATAACCGTTCATTTCTATTGTGGCTGGAATTGGGTTGGGGGACAGCGTAAGGACTTCGCAGGTCGCCCCCATACGATGAGACTGCTGACAAATTTGATCAATCACTTGCTCTATGCCGCCCATGGTGTCAGGAAGGGCGGTTTTAAAAAAATGCAGAATGCGCATGGTAACTTCCGGCTATGGAAAGATGGATTTGAGCCAGACGGCGTAGGGCTGAAAAAGCCACCACTTTAAGGGAACGCTACCGTGATACTTACGCACCACCGCCATAGCTTCCTGATAATGGCGGCGGCGCAAAGTTTTTGTTTTGGTCGCTTCATGTTCTCGATTGACCGCTACAAACGCGTCGATATATTTGAGAGGGCCAACTATTTTGAAGAGTCGCCACCAAAGATCGTAGTCCATAGCCATATGCAAGGTGGGGTTCACGCCGCCAATATTCAGCCATGCGGATCGTCGAATCAGCGTCGCTGGTTGGGAAATAATGCAGCGAAGCGCTAGCCTGCGCTCGCTGAACGGCTCAACCCAAACCGGTTTGCGTTTTCCGGTATTTTGAATAACGTTCCAGCATTTCCCATAAACGGCTGAGGCCTCAGGTGCTGTTTCAATGGCACTGATCAGTCGTTTTAGTCCGTCCGGCTCGAACCAGTCATCGCTATTCAGCCAGCAGACATACGGTGCTTTACCTTGAAGGATACCTTCGTTGATAGCAGCTGCTTGGCCTTTATCTGGATAGCTGCGCCAACCAGCTAGCTTGTGTTCCCATTTACGGATGATTTCCACCGAGTTATCGGTGGAACCACCATCCAGAACAAACACCTCCACAGGGATATTTTGTTCAAATATGGACCTTAAGGCGTCGTCGAGATAACGCCCTTGATTGAAGGAGGGGACTGTAATCGTAACCAAGGGTTGATGCATTCAGTGGCGATCCAGACGGCTGAGAAAATCTTGGTAGGTCAATGCTATACCTTCACGCAGTTGCGTTTTGGCAGCCCATCCCAAGTTCTTTAGGCGATTGATGTCGAGTAGTTTACGGGGTGTACCGTCAGGCTGGCTCTGGTCGTATACGATCTGCCCGTTATACCCGACCACCTCCATAATTAACTCTGCTAGTTCGCGGATGGATAGATCACTGCCCATTCCAACATTGAATAGTCCGCTGTCAACGTTGGATTCCATCAAGTGTAGACAAGCATCGGCCATGTCTTCGACGAAAAGGAACTCGCGCTTTGGCTTTCCCGAACCCCAAACTATTAACTCTGATGCGCCGCTAATTTTTGCTTCATGGGCTTTGCTAATCAGTGCCGGCAGCACATGACAGTTTTCCAGGTTGTAGCTGTCATTGGGGCCATAAAGATTTGACGGCATAACGGCTATGAACTTTGCACCGTATTCGCGGTGGTAGTTCTCGCACATCTTTACACCCATGATCTTGGCGAGGGCGTAAGGTTCATTGGTTTGTTCCAGCGGTCCGGTTAACAGGTGGTCTTCGTGGATCGGCTGGGGGCAGTCCCGCGGGTATATGCAACTGGAGCCCAAAAAAAGAAGTCGTTCGACGCCATGTTTCCAAGCGCTGTGAATTACGTTCGCCTCTATCATCAGGTTTTGATATATAAATTCAGCTCTAAAGTTGTTGTTGGCTTTGATTCCGCCTACCTTGCCGGCTGCTAAGTACACAATCTCAGGTTTTTCTGTTGCGAAAAAAGCATCGACAGCAGCCTGTTGAGTCAAATCAAGTTCAGCATGCGAACGGGTGACGAAATTGCTGAATCCAGCGGCGGATAGCCGCCGCTGGATCGCAGAGCCAGCCATACCGGCATGGCCTGCGATGTATATTTTGGCGCGTTTATCCACCTAACTATTACTCGTGGTAATCGTAAACGGAGTAGCCGTGCTTTTTTACCAACTCATCACGGGTCGCTGACTTGAGGTCCTCGGTCATCATTTCATTGACCAGATCCTCAAAGGTGATTTTAGGCGTCCATCCCAGTTTCTGCTTCGCTTTGGTTGGGTCGCCCAGCAATGTTTCCACCTCGGTTGGACGGAAGTACCGCGGATCCACGGAAACTATGCATTTACCGGTTGCGTCGTAGCCTTTCTCATCGACGCCCTGACCTTTCCAGGTAATGTCGATTTCGGCGTGTTTCGCTGCCGCGTTGACGAAGTCGCGAACGCTGTATTGCTTGCCGGTTGCAATAACGAAGTCTTCCGGAGTTTCTTGCTGCAGCATCAGCCATTGCATCTCGACGTAGTCTTTCGCATGGCCCCAGTCGCGCAGTGCATCAAGGTTGCCCAGATACAGACAGTCTTGCAGGCCCAGCTTGATGCGTGCGAGTGCACGGGTAATCTTGCGAGTGACGAAGGTCTCGCCGCGCACCGGGCTTTCGTGGTTGAAGAGAATGCCGTTACAGGCATAGATACCGTACGCTTCCCGGTAGTTGACGGTAATCCAGTATGCGTACAGCTTTGCTACTGCGTAAGGGGAGCGTGGCTAGAAAGGTGTGGTCTCCTTCTGTGGAGTTTCCTGCACCAAGCCGTACAGTTCGGAGGTTGAAGCCTGATAGAAGCGGGTCTTCTTCTCGAGCCCCAGGATCCTGATCGCCTCAAGGATACGCAAGGCACCCAACGCGTCCGAGTTGGCAGTGTACTCTGGCTCTTCGAACGAGACCGCAACGTGGGACTGCGCAGCCAGGTTATAGATTTCGTCGGGTTGTATTTGTTTGATGATGCGGATCAGGCCGGTCGAATCGGTCATGTCGCCATAGTGCAGGACCAAGCGACGATCTGACTCATGGGGGTCTTGGTAAAGGTGATCGATACGGTCGGTATTGAAGGAGGATGCCCGGCGCTTTATACCGTGCACTTCGTAACCTTTTTCGAGAAGCAACTCGGCCAGGTAGGATCCGTCTTGACCTGTTACTCCAGTAATAAGCGCAACTTTTTTCATATGCTTCTCTTAACGTATTTGATTCAAAAAATCTTCTTTAGGTACGTAAGCGGGTAGATAGTTCCGCATGATCAATTTGCTCGATCCGGGCCCAAATCACGATCGTCTATACTGCCTCAATGGGGCTGAATTCTCAATGTATCCTGGTAGCTTGTGACTTCTACGGTGTATGGGCAGGCGGCTTTAATTGCTTGTGGCTGAAAATCACGGCGAAGTTGGACATTTATCGCCAGAAAATCAGACATCTCCCTCATACCGCCACTGGAAATGCATTGGTTTTTTGAGAGCTCGTTATTGCCGAAGTACAAATTTTTTGATCCAGAACGAATCACTTAATCCTCTCGATCGAGTTTGCCTGGCTTGATAGTCCTAATCGAAGAGTGGCACTTTGCCTCTTTTGCCTAGGGAGCATGTCTTGAAGCTGGCAGTGAGAGGGATGTGACGTTGAGTGACGCTATCGCAGCGACGCTTGGCAAGCACCAGCGTAGTATCACTCTGCAATATTCCTCGTTATCGATTAGGCACGAGGTTTCTCTTCGAAAGAAGAGTATAGGTAAACTGATCTGGCGAGTATCACAGACAGGTTTGTGATGGTTACGAAAAAAAAGCAAAAGTTTTGCTAGATTGTTCACGCGGTTGAAATATTAAAGTGCATTGATTCGAGTCATCAGAAGCGTTGCCGTGAACTGTCCTTGCTATCGTTTATATATAGCGACAACAAATATAGGCGTATATACGCAAGTATGCCAAGATTTCTGTATTTAGTCTCTGCAGGCCCTGATCGAGAAGCTACACCTCCGATGCTGCCCCGCCACTGAGGCCCATTCCTTTGCCGCAGGTGCAAATTTAAAATGGTTGCCAGCTTTCGTCAGGCATAAGCCAGAAAGCATCATCAATCGCTGAAAATACTGGATGGGAGTCAAATGCTTCTTTTGGATTCAGAGCAGTCAAATTGCCTTTGGCGATGTCTTCGCGTACGAAGAAAGCATTGAAGCAGCAGGTTCCCACTGCGCAGAGTTCGTAGCCCTTTGGCTTCAGAAGGGTCGTCCAGGCGGTCAGGCTTGCTGCCCCTGATTGCTGCCATCTACGGTTGAATTGCTCTCGGTCACGCTGGACGACGCTGTGCCGTTCGCGAAAGCGCTTTTCAAACTCTACGACAATTACGCGAGGTCTGATGTCACGCAGGTTTTCCATGACTGCGAAGTCACCGCCATCGATGTCGATGATGAAGAGGTCGGGTTCCGGTTCCGGGTTGTTTGCCATAAGCAGGCCGTTGATATTTTCCGGGCTAATGGCTTGCTGAACGATCTTCGGCGAGTAGTATTCGGTTTCGCCCTCTCGAGTCCAATGGTAATGCCGCGTCGAAGCTGTGCGCGCGAAAAAGTAACGCATTCTGCTGCACTCAGTTGCATCGAGTTCAAAAATTGTTCCATGCCAGCCATGATTGACCAGCAAATTTGTCGACAGGTTTTCCGGAATCCCCACATCAGAATCGCTGCAGTTGCTGCCAATTTCGATGACATAGCGATTGGTGCAGCCAATATGTGTGAATAAGCGCAACAAGATTCCGTCTTCATCATTTTGCGAAAACGCACGAAACCCGCTTTCCACCAAGTCTGAAGGCTCAAGCACTCTTGGGGAGTTATGTTTCCACGTATGCATCAAGTGCTTTTGTTGGGCTGCGTCAGCATTGCTGACGAAATTGCGACGTAGTAGGGGGTTAAAACTTCCTACGTCCTCAGTCGAAAGGCCTTTGTTCAGAAGAATCGTTTCAAAGTGAATCTGACGCTCGCTCAAAGCCTTCAATTCTTGCAGGGCTTCTGCGAGCTGTTGGGACAGTGTATTGAGATCAGACATTTTGTTTTTCTTCCAATAAATCCACTGAGACAACCGGGTGCATATTGAAAATCCCGCCATAGAACGCTGCCAGCGGCGATTCTGTAACCTGCAGCTGTTCAACGTCATGCATTAGCAAGCTGTACTCTTCAAATTCGCTTCTAGAGAAACCTTTATTTGCAACACCCACCGAAAATGAATATTGACCCGCCTTTAGATTCAGATTGAGGTTGAATCTTACGAGGACCTGGGCGCCTTCTTCGCATGGCGCTTCGGGCATTTGCAAGGCAAAAGTGCTGGTCTCAAATATCGAGCGTCCCAAACGGTCCCTGACTATAAGGCCATAGGCAGGGCGCTCGAAGTCCTTGTTCAGTTTAACCACGTATCGAACGGTTAACTGAGTTTCGCTTTCAATGTGGGTGACAGGCTGGTTTTCGGCGTTCAGGAGGGCGAAGTCGATAAGTTCGGCGTCGCCGTTGGTCGTGATGGTTGTAGCTTTTGTCCACGCCTTGGGGCGCTCAATCGCTTCGAGGCTCTCAGTTGCAGGAGCAATGCTCTGATCGATAGATACCTCGCCGCTACTCATGTCGGTTTTTTTGGCGACCAACCCTTGATACAAATCGATCACGTCTCGAGGTGCACCAAAACTGAGTGTTCGGCCATGGCTCAGTAGCAAAGCCTTGTTGCAAATGTGTTTGACCGTGTTGGCATCATGGGACACGAACAGTAACGTCCCCCCGCGTGCGCGAAAGCTTTCCAGGCGTTGGAAACACTTTTGCTGAAAGTAGGCATCGCCTACCGCCAACGCCTCATCAATAATCAAAATGTCGGGCTCGAACGCCGTCGAAACGGCGAAGGCGACACGCATTTGCATGCCACTGGAATACGATGAAACGGCTTGTTCGAAGTGCTCGCCAATATCAGCAAACGCCTCTATGTCGGGTATTTTTGCTTCGATTTCACGACGGCTGAAGCCCAGTAGTGCTCCGTTCATATAAACATTTTCGCGGCCGCTGAACTCAGGATTGAAGCCTGACCCCAGTTCAAGTAAAGCAGCTACACGACCGTTGATGCTCACCTTACCTGTAGTGGGGGTGAGGGTGCCGGTGATGATTTGCAAGAGAGTGCTTTTACCGCTGCCGTTCAGTCCGACGATTGCACAGGACTCGCCTTTGCGAACTTCAAGGAAAATTTCGCGAAGAGCCCAGAATTCCTTGAAGTAGTTACGACTTGGCCTGCGGAGCAGGCGACGCAACCTCGGGTAAACGAATTGCTTGAGTTGATCACGAGGGTGTTCGAATATTTCGAATCGCTTGGAAACGGCTTCCACACGAATTGCGAATTCATTAGAGGACATTCGCGAATCCTTTTCTGGTCTTCTGGAACCAGCCATATCCCGCCCAAGCAAAGCTCAAGGCCACAACAGCATAAACTGCCAGGCCAGCGAAGTTAGGCATTGAACCACTGATTAGTATCGCTCGGGCTTGCTCGATAATGAAGGTGAGGGGATTGAGCATCAGCCAAGGTTGGATTTCGACGGGTAGAGCGGAAATGGGGTAAAAAACCGGAGAGGCGAACAGCAGCAAGGTCATAAGCAGACCAATGGGGTGGGCGACATCGCGTAAATACACCCCAAGCGATGCAAGTATCCAGGCCAGGCCTAAAGACAGCACGATCAGCGGTGCTATCACCAGTGGCAGAAAAACGACTGTCCAGGGGATGGTGCCGTGAACCAGAAGTTGTGCGACCAACAATACGCCAATACTGACCAACGCGTGGAAGAAGGAGGTGCCCATGGCAATGATAGGGAGAATCTCCAGAGGGAAGACCACCTTCTTTACGTAACTTACGTTGCTCAAAATTAGCGTGGGGGCCCGAGTCAATGTCTCGGCAAACAAGCTGTGAACGATCATTCCGGTGAATAGCAGAATCGCAAACTCACCTTTGCTGCCAGGCTCGCCAGTTCCCCAGCGAGCCTTGAACACGACTGAAAAGACCAGCGTGTAAATCACCAGCAACAGTATCGGGTTCGCGAATGACCACAGAATACCCATCATCGAACCTTTGTATCGTCCGATGACATCCCGTTTGGTCATTTGCTGGATCAGGTGCCAGTTTGACCAAACGCTTTTGATCAGTGACAACAGCGAGACGGGGGCGGGTGAGTGCGGGTTCATCTCAGTTTCCGCTTCAGTATTTCAAAGCGAGCCCTGAAGCCTTGGGTCTTGATCGCCTGGATCTGAGCCTTGACCCATGCCTTGTTAAGGAACAGCCGGGCGATGTGCTGCCGCGGCGACTCTACGACGACAGGGGCGGGTACTTCAGGCATGTAGAACCCTGCCGAAACCTTAAGTACTCCAGGATTGAAATCCTTGATTAGTTCGGTTTCGGCGGCCTCATCCCAAGTTCTTTCGGGGAACGACTGACGGATATCCAATGTGACGGTAGCAGGCAGCAGGTGCTTGATTTTACCGCTGATCATTGCCGCCAGTGGCCGCCCGTCAAGATAATGGAGTGCGATACCCAGGTCGGCAGGGAGCGACGCAGTCCTGAAAATGAAGCGGCCATATCCGGGTGGGCCGGCAGCGTCCACATGACCAAAGTCGATCAACTCGTGAACGGTATGCACGGGCGAGTGACCATCGTCCATGATCACCGCGGTTGCCGCGCAGTTCACTTGATCGTCGCGTTGCAAGGCGCCAGCTAGAACGGTCAGGTGGTTGAAGAACAGCTTTTCATTCGGTGCGACAAATATGATCGCGTCGGATTCCGCTGCGTCGTTTACCAGTTCCTGAAGAATTTCTCCTAGCGGACGTTTGCTCTTGATTCCAGGATGAATGCCGTACCTGTAGGCTTCAACTTCCTTTATCTGAATCGGGATAGGCGAGGCGCTGAGGATTCTTGAAATTTCCGGTTTCAGGCTGCCAGCGATTACCTTATCGATGACCAGCGTGGCGGTGAAGTTTCTGTAATCCTGATGGCGGACACTTTCGACGTGTGCTTTCAGAGCCGCAGTAGAGTACTCGGGCATCAAGAGGTTTAGGCTGATATGTGTTTTTTCGCCTTCGGTCCCAAGATGTCGTGTGACTAATTGTTGCTTGCGCTCCTTCAAGCCACTGTACAGTTCCTTCAAGCTGCCGATCAGCGAGTAATGGCCGTTGAAGATAGCCTGTGCCTTTTTGATCTTGGCCATGGCCTCTTCGGGATTGCTTTTTATCCAGCTGAGGTGGGCTGTGATATCGCCGTAGATCTGCTCCATCGGAGACCGGCTGTCGATATAAAGAAGTGAATCGCCAAAGAATTTTTGCGCGAAAGGATTCTCGTCGCAGATGACAAGGGTGCCAGCAGCAATGGTTTCGAACAGACGGTTCGACATCATTTCCGAGTCGCGGTGGGCCTGGGAGGACAGTACCAGTGCCGCCCCCGCTTTGGCGATCTCGTTGATCATGGAGTTTCCGTCGAACGGAATCTCTCGAACGTAGCTCTGATAACCTTCCCAGACACGTACGCCCTGAAAAATAGTTGGGCCGTAGATTTTCAGCAGACCGGTAGGGTCGAGTCGCTTGAGCACTTCCTGCTGGCGCGATTGACGACTGCTGACGATCGCTTCCCAGTTAATACCGGCGTAGAACAGTTTGCCGTCACCCAACGAAGGTTCATGTACGATCTGGGGGGTGGAGTGGTACAGCTTGAAGTGTGCGGGTAAGTGCGTCGTAGCGCCACGTACCATTCGGGCCACATGGTCATCGGCGGCAATGGAGCTGCAACTGAGGAAGTCATCGTGCGTGGTCAGGTTGCGCGAGCAACGTTGATAGCCCCACTCATGGTAGAACTTCAGCGGGTTCCAGAGTGCGACAAAGGAAAATGCGTCGTAGCGCTTTGGGGTGTCGTAGTGGAGGTGAATCACAAAATCGACATTCGCCTTGGACGCTTTTATGTCCGGAGCGGAGACGAAGCCGCCATCGGCGAGGATTTCAACGCATTCAACCCCAATGGCTTTGGCTGCCAGCTTCAGACGTGCGATGCACTCATCTTCTGCGGTTTTAATACCTGGCCAAAGTTTTACAACTCCGAAGCGACCAAATAAACCCTCGGGCAGAGGGAAATCATTGTTCATTACATTGGATCCAAATGTAGGAAATTAAAAGATGACGGTTCGCCTGCGGTGCTTGCATCAGATGTCGATACGTGCGTCCGGGGTCGGCGACTCAAGCAAGTTCAAGAAGTCCTCGTAGGCGCTTTTGAGCCCTGTTTTTTCATCAATTTTAGGTTTCCATCCAAGCGCTCTAATCTTGCTGCTATCCAGTAGCTTGCGGATAGTGCCATTTGGTTTGTTCGTGTCGTAAACGATTTTTCCCTCATAGCCGACGACCTCCGCAATCATCGCAGCAAGGTCGGCGATGGCGATATCGTGATTACAGCCGATGTTGTAGAGGTCGTCAGTGGTTGGCGCGAGCATTACGCACTTCATTGCGTCGGCAAGGTCGTCAACATGCAGGAGCTCGCGTCGTGGAGTGCCATCGCCCCAAACGACGAACTCTTTCTGCTGCAGGACTTTGGCCGCATGCGTACGACGGAGAATTCCCGCAACGACATGGCTGTGTTGAGAGTGGTAGTTGTCGCCGGGGCCATAAAGATTTGGCGGGATAACGGAGACGAAGTCACAGCCATATTGTTTGCGGTAGGCCCGGCACATTTCAATGCCAGCAATTTTGCTGACAGCGTACGCGCGGATACTATCTTCCAAAGGGCCCGTGAGTAGCGTCTCTTCGGTAATAGGTTGTGCTGCATTTTTGGGATAGGTGCAGTTGGTGGCGACAAAGAGTAATTTTTTGGTCCCGAACTTGTGAGCGCCAGAGATGACGTTCGTTTGAATCATCAAGTTGTCGTAAATGAACGATGCAGGCAGCGTTGCGTTGGCATGAATGCCGCCGACCTTGGCGCCGACATGAAAGATATAGTCCGGGCGGTGCTCTGCCATCCAATCGTATACAGCAGCCTGGTTGGTAAGATCCAAATCGGCCCTAGACGTCAGCAGTAGTTGGGCATCCTCGTCTTTAAAATTCCGGACTACAGCAGAGCCAAGCATTCCTTTGTGCCCTGTAATCCAAACTTTTTTTCCGGCGAAGTGTGGTACGGAACCCTGTACTGATGCCTTGACGCTTGTTGCAGACATTTGATCATCCTAATTATTTGGAAAGCTTCGCAAATTCACCTTCACCCTGCATCCGTTCGTCCTGCGCCGCCATCAAGGTAAGTTATCGGTACCCTGCGCAGCGTGCGGTCAAGCAAGCCTTTTTGCCCCACCTACAACACACTCATCTCAGAAGGGGAGCTCAGGTCGAAAGTCGCCTTTATTAATCCCGGCACGGTAATTGCGCGCTCCGTTTTCTGTTGTCCACTCTGGTCGGAGGACTGTGGGTTTGTATCCTGTCAAAGTGCCATTCGGTAAACTTGGGTTGATGGCTATTTGCCCACTTTGTATCGTTCACCAGCGACCTACTTTAATCAAAACCAAGACATTAGCTCATCTCGCGCTGCCTAGAGGGTCTGTATGGGGGAAGGGTAACAGTGAGGTCGGTTGTGGCAACCGCCTCTTCCTGTAGCCCTTCTGCAGAGGTGCTGCGTTACATCGGCGATGTTACCACGTCGTATTTTTTTTTCCTCCCCGACAAGGGCATTGGCACATTTTGCCCACTGACGCGGCACTGGCCGCTGATCGGGTTGGGGTGAGTCCAGTGGACGCTGCATCGTAAGCGTTAACCTTCTGACATTGCTCTGCTAAAGGCCATGTTTGTTCAGGTAAAGACACAGCCTGAGCCAGACAAGTTCAGATTGTCAGCGTCAAATATCAGGTCGTAGTCGCGCGATGGATTTTCTTTGATCATGGGCGCGCCAGGTGTTCGTTGGGAGGTACCCCCACAGGTCTGCCCGAAACTGATGAGGCTCTCGATAGTCCGGGCTGGGCCTGCGGTAACGTGGTCAGATATCTCACACGAACATCCTGTTCGCCACTGGATACTTTTGCGATGACTAAAGTCGTATTGATAACGTATTGAGGCGTTAATTTACGATCAACGGTGTTATTTCCTTGGCGTATAGACCTGATCCTTCTGGTGTCAGGTGCACGATGTCATAGATCAGGGGTTTTTCATCGGGAGATGCCATTGGGCAGGACCCGTTAGGGCATACCGCTTTTGTCAGTGATACATAAGCAATACGGTTGTGATGAGAGACCACCTCACTGACGGCAGCCTCGGACCGTTGCATGACCTCCCAATCAACATCATTTGACGAGTTGAAGTTGAACATCTTGCCTTTTATCCTTTCAATCATGATCAAGGGAACGCTGCGTTTGAAAAGTGGCGCTTCACCTATTACAACCACTTTAGTCAAGTTCAAGGTGTCTACTTTATCCAGCGTTCGATTTAAGGACGCCATGTATTCGGGCGATATCGGCCAGCCGGCAGTAATGATTAGAATATCGGGTCGAGCGGCCTCGATTTTTTTTAAGAATATTTCGTTTGCATTCTTGCAGTAAGGGCGTGCCGGCATATCCATGCCTAGAATCGGAGCACATGCTGAGGCCGTTAACTGCCCAAGTGAGATGTTATGTTCGCCAAGTGTTTTACGTAGCCCCATATAGAGGTGTGCGGCATGACTGTCTCCCCAAAGAAGCGCCGTTTTATTTTTTCCAGAGGGCACACAACGTAGGAGGTCCGTTTTAGCGGGATCTTGATCCGGGTCTAGAAAACATTCCCCTGCTTGATAATCCTTGGTTGGATTGTAGGACATCGTCGTAAGCACTTGATCGATTCGACTTTGGGAAGATGAGGGGAAGCCGTGTTTGTGTGAGACGAACCATCCTATGGCTACCACTAGGCAAAGAGACATAGATGCGACTGACAAGATGTGTGCAGGCGTCCATTGCTTTTTTGCGTAACGGAAAGTTTGCTCAATCAGTTTGTAATTTAACCAAGCTAAAAGAATGGCCATTGCAAAAATCACCAGTGCGGCGATCTCTTTGTCTGCATTAGGGAATGCGCGTTTGGCGAATACAATCAAAGGCCAGTGAACGAGATACAGGGAGTACGATATTTTTCCCACGAATACCATCGGTCGGGAGCCCAAGAGCATCGACATCCTGTCGCCTTGCTCGCCAGCCATGATAATGAGCGCTGCGCCTAAGCACGGTAGGGCTGCGGCGATTCCAGGGAACGGGGTTTGACTATTGTAGAAGAATATTGGGTAAGCCAATCCGGCCATGCCCAGCGCAAACAGGCATAGCGAGATTATCGGAGGTTTTTTTAGGTGTAGCGCGGGAAGTGCAATCAAACTCCCGATAAGAAGCTCGAATGCACGAAACGGCAGAAGATAAAACGACGCGGTTGGGTTTGTAGAGAGTAATTGCTGCGAGAAAAACAACGATACAGCCAGCATGATAACGATGGTTGCGGGTATCAACCGTTTTGAAACTTTCGAAAGTCCCAGGATGATTAACGGGAAGAAGATATAGAATTGCTCCTCGATACCAAGTGACCAAAGGTGCAGAAGCGGAATCTCATCCGCGGAGGGCGAAAAATAATTGAGGGTGGCATAGAAGTAGATGTTTGCGGAGAAAAGCGCTGAGGCGATAGCGGATTTTGCGTAGTTTGCAAGTTCACTTGGATACTGTAGGCAATAGGCGGCAATCGATGTTGTGACTATCACCGACAGAAAGGCAGGCAGGATCCGGCGTGCTCGTCTTACGTAGAAATTCGCGATGGAGAATGAGTCGTTGCTAGTCTCTGCGTAGATGATCTTCGAAATAAGGTAGCCAGAAATCACGAAAAATATGTCGACCCCGACAAATCCGCCAGGAAGTAATCCGACATTCAAATGGAAAATCACCACACTCAGGACGGCTATCGCCCGGAGTCCATCAATATCTGAACGGTACTTCATGTCTTGGAAAAATCCTTGTGGTTACTCAGTTTATGGGGGGGATTCTAACCGTGAAAATGACTTTTTTGATCTGTTTTTCGTTCCGGATTCGGAATTAGGATGGATTAACCAAATTCTGCACGGAGTAGTTTTCGCCACAAAAAATGATGTGAATCGCTCCGGGTTTCGTAGGCACCTCTTTGCCTTAGAATGAGGCCAATCAGGAGGTGCCATGAGCAACCCACGTTATCCCGAAGAATCCAAAATCCAAGCAGTCAATCAAGTGACCGAAAACAAGCTACCCGTTGCTGAGGTAGCTGCCCGTCTCGGCGTGTCGACGCATAGCCTCTATGCCTGAATAAAGCGCTACAGCAAACCTCAAGTAGAACGGCAGCAGGATGATGATCAGCACGCTGAATTGCGTCGCCTGCGAGCGGAATTCAAGCGCGTCACTGAAGAGCAGGCATATTAAAAAAGTCCGCCGCATACTTTGCCAAGGAGTGCGGCTGAAGTACGCCTTTATCAAGCTGCGCGCGGGCGACTATTCGATTCGACGGCTTTGCCTGGCGCTGAAAGTCCATCCCAGCGGTTATTACGCCTGGCTGGCTGAGCCGCAATCTGTACGTGCCAAAGACGACCAGCGACTGGTGGGTTTGATCAAGCATTTCTGGCTGGAGAGCGGCGGCGTTTATGGCTGTCGCAAAATCCATGACGATCTGCGCGAGGTCGGTGAAGACTGTGGTCGGCACCGTGTGGCGAGGCTAATGCGTCTTGCGGGACTGCGCTCTCAGACAGGTTATCGACGTCGCCCGGTAAAGTACGGCGGTAAGCCAGCGGTCGCCTCGCCCAATTTGCTGAAGCGCCAGTTCGATGCCGTAGAACCCAACAAAGTTTGGGGCATCGACATCACCTACATTCGCACGTATGAAGGCTGGTTGTATTTGGTGGTGGTGCTGGATCTGTTTTCTCGTCAGGTCGTTGGCTGGTCAATGAAGTCGCAGATGACCAGTGATCTAGCTATTGATGCGTTGTTGATGGCGGTTTGGAGGCGTAAACCGAAGCAAGAGGTGATGGTTCATTTCGGCCAGGTAGCCAGTACAGCAGCTCCGATTGGCGCAGCTTTAATTTGATTGCCAGCATGAGTCGCCGAGGCAACTGTCATGACAATGCTGTGGCCGGGAGCTATTTCCAGCTTCTGAAACGGGAACGGATCAGGCGGAAAACCTACACCACGCGGGAAGATGCTCGTAGTGATGTGTTCGATTACATCGAGATGTTCTACAACGTTAAACGTCGGCATGGCTTCAACAAACAACTGTCGCCGGTAGAGTTTGAAAAGCGTTACGCAATGAGTTTGCAAGGTGTCTAGAGAGTCCGGGGCGATTTAATTTTATTCTCGGGAGGCCGTGAGCAATAGGAGCAACCGTTAGGAGGTGGTTCTCCCCAGAGTGCGAAACTTTATCACATGAGTAATCGTGAGCACTGCTGCTTACTCTACCCGGCTCTGATCCCGTGGGGGGGGCAGGGCCGGGCTTTAATCGGATCTAAAGATCTGTGGGGGACGAGCACTGCCTTCAGCTGGATCTCTGGCCGTTAGGGGGCAACGCTCGCCATCAAAGCGGAATAGTGCAACTGATGTTAGAGAACCAGGCATTGCCATCCTGTACCAGAGCGAATCGTAACTGTGATGATTCGGTCTTGCTAGCGCTCGGTAACTGGAGGGCACTGAGAGGGACTGTTAGCGTCTCGCTTTCGCCCGGCGGTAGAACGCGATTACTCGATGCACGATATCCATTGTCCCATTGAGTGACTGCTCCATCTGTTCTTTCAATGTGATATCCGATTTTTATCGGGAATTGTCCTGCCCCTATGCTCCAGTTGAAGTTACTTTCATTGGTTAAAGTCAATGTCAGGTTTTTATATGAAGATGTACCTTCTTCTCGGGTGCAGGAGAGACTGCCTTTCATGGCTTCAAGTGGAGTAATCGCAGAATCACCCGTGCCCTTTGTTAATACTGATCCGTCCAGAAATAATTCTGGGTGCGTCTTGTTGTCGACAGTAACTGGGATGTTTCCAGGGTAACTATGGATAAAGGCGACAAGCATGTCCCGGTTTAACAATATAGGGTAAAGATTTTTGTTTGCCGCTTCTTTTGAATTGATTTCAATAGTGCTGATATTTTTGTAGTCAGGTTCGTAGTGTATACGGTATCCAGGATCATCCAGGAGTGCGTAGGCAAGATTGCTCGCGTCGTCCTCGACTACCTTGTAGTTACGCGCCTGTAAGGTTTGGTGAATTGCCGAATACTCCTCGCCTTTGACGACAGTTCGGTCGATTACAATAGATTTGAAACCCAATGCTTCGATTTCGGTCAGTTGTTGCGTGAAAGTGAGTTTAGATATCCTGTAATTCCAGTCATCTGCTGGGCTATTTTTCGCGCCACCATTGCTCCAGTGAATTGTGTGTGAGTTTAGGTAAAGGCGGACTTGGGAAAAAGCGCCCCACCCGTAGTAAGGGCTTTCGCGTAAATATTGAGCGTAAGGGTATTGATAGACCATTGAGTTTTTTGGAATGGTCTGTTCTAACTGGCTAACGAAATTGCGCTCTGCTTTATACTGATCTGCAAAGGGTTGATTTCTGCGGTTCGAAGTCGCAGGGATCTGATCGAACAGTCCTACGATAGTAATAGTTAGAATCAGTACTGAAGCGATCATTCGTCCTTTTTGTTCTTTGCGATCTCGCCATCCATCAGCTATTCGGGCGCCGAATAATAGTAGGAAGAAAATAAGGAGTACGGCGAAACGATCATAGGCACGGATGGTAGGGAATATCAAAGCTATCAGAGTGCCAATGCCTCCAAATATGCAGCACAGCAATGAAAATAGGATTAAGGGGAGTAGGGTGTCGATCAAGCTCAATTGATTATTGGTTGTGGCGGAGGTGTCAGCTTTTCTGAGTATGGGAAGTGCTAGAGCGGTGAGTGCTGCCGCAAGTAATAGTGATCCCAAAAGGCCGAGAGAGACTGCGGCAACGGATGAGTATTTTCTTGCGGCGGTATTAGAGCTTAGGATTTTCTCTCCTGCTTTTGCGATTGACGGTATTCTATGATTGGTGGCGGGAGCGATAAGTTGCTTCAGGCTTGTGCTATAAACTTCAGCCTCAAAAGGGTGCTTTATCAACACGGGATCCGCTGTATTTCCCGTGGGGTAAAACTCACTGTGATGATTTTTTTTGTAAGTGTAGAGTGGTAGCTGTATCAGTAATGACGCTGCGACAAGCAGCAAAATATAGATGGTAGAGGGGGTAAGCAGGATAGGTTTTTTCCAGCCCACCAATACAGCTCGGGCACCAGCTGAAAATCCGAGTGTGAGTAGTATGAAAAACGCGTAGTACCCATCGGATATCGCTATGAGTAAAATGAAAAGTGCGCCGAGCAGAAAAAAACGATCAGTTATAAGTTTTTTGGGGGCTGCCAAAAGTATGTGATCAAATTTTCCCTGTAGAGTCCATATTACAGAAACGAGGGCAAGAGGAACTATGAAATAATTGGGTATAAAAGAGTAAATGAGAAAATTTATTCTGAAGGTAGTAAAGGCAAATAGGAAGGCGACACAAACCCCGCAGAGCCTAGAGATATTAAGCAGTCTGCAAGCAGTGAAAGATGTGAGTGCGATCAATGAAAAGTTTAGCAGGTAGTAGAATTGCTGAAGGTAAATTGGGTCTTTGATAAAAAAGTTTAGACCCAGCATGATGACTGAGTGCAGTGCGCTGGTTTGTGCGGCGGCATTGTGATGCCAGCTTGCAACTTCTGGTGCTCCTAGGAATGGATTGCTAAGCACCCATCCCGTATCGGTTAATACTTTCGTCAAGGTCAATTGCCATATGTCATCCCCATTTCCATATATCATAGGGATCGACATGTCCCAATGGTTAAGCCCTAGAACATAGTAGCCTAGCACCATCGGTAGAATTATCAGAAGGCCAATGTAAATTCCCAGTTTTTTTAGTAATGGCTTTTTGTTTTGGCGCAATGCTTCTTGCATCCTGGAATGTACCTTGTGTTTTTTTAACTTGCGTTATTTTTGAAGATGAATAATTTGCAGGCGATGAACATCACGGTGCTGTAAATTACTATTCCACAGAGTTGCGCAATGTAAGGATTGATTTTCAGGGCGTTTAACGCGAGTAACACTGCAGCTGCGTTCAATAAATAGGCGATAATGGCGCACAGTATATATTTAGGGAACGAGTGCCTCGCAGGGTTCGTGCTTTTAAATGTCCAGATGCTATTCAGGATAAAGCTAATGGCCAAGCCTACGGCATAACCCACAGCATTAGCCGTCAGCGGGCCGAGGGATGTAAAGTACATGATTGCATAGATAGCGGCCAAACCTGTCAGCGTGTTTAACACGCCGACAAGTAAGAATTTCATCGTCTGAATGGCCAGTGCAATCATTCTGGCGCTCGCGCAGACATACGGTACTGAGCACCTAGTGCGAGCCAATTCAACTTCCGCTCCAGCGGGCGCAGATAGCTCAAGAAGGCCGGAAAGAAAAGTTTGTAGTCAACGCTGGGTTTTGCCCAGCCACCGGCAGTTGCGCGTTTCGCCATAGTCCGCCCCAGAATCAGTTTTGCGTTTACATCAAGGGGGCAGGTGTTCACCGCTTTTACGGTCAGTGGATTCAGCGGGTTATGCTCATATATCGTTAGAATTCCTCCTGGTTTGGTGATGCGTAGCAACTCCTTTAACCAGTGATCATGGTCTTCGTGCGGTATATGGTGAAAGACGCAAGCTGTGAATACGATATCCTGGCTGTGTGTAGGCAAAGGGATAGTGTTTTCAATCTGTACGTATCTTTCGTCACCGGGGAATCTGATTTTTGCGATTTCAATACTGCGAGATGAGACATCCCCGCAAGTAATCGCACTGCCAGGGAAATATTTTCTGAAGAAGGGTAATGAGTTTCCGATACCGCTGCCGAAGTCAAAAACAGAGGCCGAGGGCAGTTTTTGATCTGCTACTAGCGCTGCCAAGTCTGCAATTTTGTATTCAGAAAAAAACTCCGGGTTTTCGCCGGTAATTGCGACGTTCTCTTTATGCTGATCATGGTACTCGTCAGCAAGTAGATCGAATTCGGCACGTACGCGTTGATCTTTATCCGGGTTGATATTATCGCTCAATTCGATGTCTCCTTGTTGGGCTCCGTTTTGATCTCCTTGTCCAGAGATGAGACTATCTCTTGAATAATAAACAAAGGTCGGCCTTTGGTTTCTATATAGAGTCTTCCCAAATACTCTCCCATGACACCAGCAACAAATAACTGCATGCTGCCCAGCGCCAGCATGATCACTGCCAGGGATGTCCATCCTTCTACACTGTTGCCTGTGAAGTAGTGAAGCAACACATAACCCAATAGCAGTACTGTGGCCGCCCCGAAGCCAATGCCTAAATACGATGCCATGCGCAAAGGGCGTACAGAGAATCCGGTGATTGCATCTATTGCAAACTTAATCATCTTCGACAACGGGTACTTTGTTTCCCCGGCGAATCTTGCTGCGCGCTCATAGGGAAGGGCTTCTTGCTTAAGACCGATCCAACTGACCATTCCGCGAATAAAGCGATGATGCTCAGGCATTCCGTTCAGCAAGTCGACGGCTCGACGACTCATCAGGCGGAAGTCCCCGGTATCTGCAGGGATGTCGATGTCTACCATCCGGTTAAGCATGCGATAGAAGAAGTGAGCCGAAGCCTTTTTGAACATCGTCTCGCCGTCGCGTTTAATCCGCTGGCCGTAGACAACGTCGCATCCGTGGTCCATTCGTTCCATCATTTTTGATAGCAGTTCTGGAGGATCCTGAAGGTCGGCGTCGAGGATGAAAACCCGATTGCCCCGACAGAGTTGCAAGCCGGCTGACAATGCAAGTTGATGACCATGGTTGCGTGAGAGATTGATGGCAACCACGCGGCGATCAATTTGCGACAGATCCTGCATGATTTTCCACGTTGAATCCCTGGATCCATCATTGATCAGGACGAGTTCGTAGTCATCGTTAAGTTGCTCTGTACAGACGGCGGTAACTCGTCGGTGCAACTCGAGAATCCCGTCTTCCTCGTTATAACAAGGAATGACTACAGATAATGTTGGCCCTGCCATTGATTCATCCTTAATTCTGAAAAGATTGCGTCATTTGCGTTACATGGACGAATGCCATGCATAGGCATGGGCAATGATATCGTCTAGAGCAGGGTAACGTGGGGTCCAGTTCAAAGCCTTCCTTGCCTGTGCGGAGTCCGCGACGAGCACTGATGGGTCGCCCATGCGCCTGGCTACAAACTCATGAGGAACTGCCTGGCGAGTGATTCGTTGCACGCTATTCAGAACATCTTTAACGCTATAGCCGGCGCCGTTCCCCAGGTTCAGCTTCAGGGAGTCGCCCTGATTTCGCAAATGATTCAATGCCGACAGGTGGGCGGCGGCTATGTCGCAGACGTGAATGTAGTCGCGCACGCATGTGCCATCGGCAGTTGAATAGTCATCGCCAAAAATTTTCAGCGAAGGGCCGTTGCCCAGGGCGGCATTGATTGCCAAAGGTATCAAGTGCGTTTCCGGCTCATGGCGCTCGCCTAGCGAACCGTCTGGTTGAGCGCCTGCAGCGTTAAAGTACCGCAGGCACACGTGACGTATACCGTAGGCCTGTTCGTAATCAGGTAGAACCTGCTCGACTGCGAGCTTGGATCGGCCATAAGGATTTATCGGAACGGTTTGGTGAGCCTCGCAAATAGCGCCGTTGGTAGGGCTCCCAAAAATGGCCGCAGTAGATGAAAATATGAAGTTCTTGATCTGATGGTGCGCCATGCTCGCCAGCAAGGCGAGGGTCTTGCTCAGATTGTTCTCGTAATACTTCGCAGGCTGCAGGACCGATTCCCCCACTTGAATGTAGGAAGCAAAATGCATTACTGCGTCGATCTCATGTTCCTGAAAAATTTGCTCGAGGAGTTCGCGATTACCAGCGTCCCCGACAATAAGAGGCACGCTCTGAGGCACGGTGTCGGCAAACCCGGAACTCAGGTCGTCGAGCACGACGGCTCCCAAGCCCTCTTCAGTCAGCATTCTCACCATGTGAGAACCTATATAACCGGCGCCCCCAATAACCAGTACGTTTTTCGCCGTCACACCGCCTCTCCTTCGATGGCTTAGAGTCCGTTTTGCACATTCAATAAAATGGCGCTTGTTAATCCTTCTGACACTATATCAATCTTGGTGCGTGCCTGGGCCTTGCAGCATGCGCTTTGAACGTTTTTTGACGCTGCAGGTTCAAGCCAACATCGGATAAGTAAACAACCCAAAATGCAGCAAATTCAGCCCGAAATGCGTAACAACCGCGGCCCCCAACCCCCCGAACCGATACGCTAGTCCATACCCGACGCCAGCAATAGTCGCCAGCAACGTCCATTGCCATCCCGCACCTAAGTGCACCAACCCGAACAGCAACGCCGCCAAAAACAGCGCCAGATTCTCCCCATACGGCAACTGCTTGAACCGACGGCTTAACCCGCCCTGGATGTACCCGCGAAATAGCGCTTCCTCCACCAGCGTCACCAGAAGCAGGTTATTCAAAACCCATAGCCAAGCCTGTTCCGGCCACTTCGGCGCCCAACTGATGACGCCCAACAACGCAGCGCCGCCCAATGCGGCAATTGCCGTCAGGGTCAACGCCAGCGCCATGGCACAGATCGACAGGCGCAGGGGGCGGCGTGCAACAATCCACGGGCATACCAGCAGCAGCCAGAAGCCGATCAGCGGCTTGTCCTGGTTCAGGTACAGGGAGAAGGGCACGGCATCGTCGGTGAAGCGTTGCGGGTCGATGGCCCGGCCATTGTAGAACCCGGGCAGCCAGTGCATGGCCAGGGCCAGGGCGAGCACCACGAACAGGCCGTGGCCCAGGTACTGGCCGACGCGGCTGCGTTGCTGGCGCACGGCAAAGCCGGCAGCCAACAGCAGCAAGATCGACAGGGCGGCCAGCAGGCCCAGTTGCCCGTAGCTCAGGGCCAGTGCGTAGCCAATGGAAAGAAGTGCCAGGTACATCCATGGCAGAGCGGTCATGGGGAATCCTTGTTGCGTAAGAATGGGTATTGCAGAGACGTAGTACTGCGCCGGATCTGTAGTCGCCATTGCGACCGGTGAGTCAGATTTGGCGGGCGCGCAGTATAACCACCTCGTCCTGGCACGGCAGCCCAATGCAAAACACCGCCCGAAGGCGGTGTTTTTTTCAGGCAGCGTCAGGAGGCAATCAGTTGCCGCAGAACGTAGTGCAGGATCCCGCCGGACTTGAAGTATTCCACTTCATTCAAGGTATCGATGCGGCACAGCACCTCGATCTTCTCCTGGCTGCCATCCTCACGGGCGATCACCAGGGTCAGGTTCATCCGCGGCGTCAGTTCCGTACCGCTGAGGCCGAGAATGTCCAGGGTTTCCTTGCCGGTCAGCTTCAGGCTCTTGCGGTTCTGGTCCAGCTTGAACTGCAAGGGCAGGACGCCCATGCCCACCAGGTTGGAGCGGTGGATACGTTCGAAGCTTTCGGCGATCACTGCCTTGACTCCCAGCAGGTTGGTGCCTTTGGCCGCCCAGTCGCGGCTCGAACCGGTGCCGTATTCCTGGCCGGCGATCACTACCAGCGGCGTGCCGTCGGCCTGGTAGCGCATGGCTGCGTCATAGATCGCCAACTTCTCGCCGGTGGGAATGTACAAGGTGTTGCCACCTTCCTCGCCGCCGAGCATTTCGTTGCGAATGCGGATGTTGGCGAAGGTACCGCGCATCATCACTTCGTGGTTGCCGCGCCGTGAGCCGTAGGAGTTGAAGTCCCGCGGTTCCACGCCCTTGTCCCGCAGGTAGCGGCCAGCCGGGCTGTCGGCCTTGATGTTGCCGGCCGGGGAGATGTGGTCGGTGGTCACCGAGTCCCCCAGCAGGGCCAGTACTCGGGCGCCGCTGACATCGGTGATCTGCGGCAGCGGGCCGGCGATGTCATCGAAGAACGGCGGGTGCTGGATATAGGTGGAGTCGTCCTGCCACACATAGGTGGCGGCCTGCGGCACTTCGATGGCTTGCCACTGTGCATCCCCGGCGAACACTTCGGCGTACTCCTTGTGGAACATCCGAGTGTTGACCTGGGCCACGGCGTCGGCGATCTCCTTGCTGCTGGGCCAGATGTCCCGCAGATACACCGGCTGGCCGTCCTTGCCCTGGCCCAGAGGCTCGCTACTGATGTCGATGCGCACCGTGCCCGCCAGGGCATAGGCCACGACCAGGGGCGGCGAGGCCAGCCAGTTGGTTTTCACCAGTGGATGCACCCGGCCCTCGAAGTTGCGGTTGCCCGACAGCACCGAGGCCACGCTGAGGTCGGCCTGCTGGATGGCTTTCTCGATCGGCTCCTGCAGCGGGCCGGAGTTGCCGATACAGGTGGTGCAGCCGTAGCCCACCAGATCGAAGCCCAGTTGGTCCAGGTAGGGCGTCAGGCCGGCAGCCTTGTAGTAGTCGGTCACCACCTTGGAGCCTGGGGCTAGCGAGCTCTTGACCCAGGGTTTGCGTTGCAGGCCTTTTTCCACGGCCTTCTTCGCCACCAGGCCGGCGGCCATCATGACGCT
This sequence comes from Pseudomonas sp. UME65, assembly GCF_014170225.1. NCBI lineage: Bacteria > Pseudomonadati > Pseudomonadota > Gammaproteobacteria > Pseudomonadales > Pseudomonadaceae > Pseudomonas > Pseudomonas sp. UME65. The sequence goes on from NZ_LZZQ01000004.1 coordinate 287,127, forward strand.
GGGGTTGGAGGTGTTGGTGCAGGAGGTGATGGCCGCGATCACCACGGCACCGTTTTTCAGGCGATAGGTCTGGCCGTCGTACTGGTAGTCGGCTTCGCCCACCAGGTCCGCGTTGCCCACCGCCACACCACCGCCACCTTCGCTTTCCAGGCGGCCTTCTTCCTTGCTGGTGGGTTTGAACTGCAGGTCGAGGAAGTCAGTGAAAGCCTGGGCAACGTTGGGCAGTGCAACCCGGTCCTGCGGCCGTTTGGGGCCGGCGAGGCTGGCCTCCACGGTGCCCATGTCCAGCGCCAGGCTGTCGGTGAATACCGGCTCCTTGCCCGGCAGGCGCCACAAGCCCTGGGCCTTGCTGTAGGCCTCCACCAGTTTCACCAGTTCGTCGGGGCGCCCGGACAGGCGCAGGTAGTCCAGGGTGATGTCATCCACCGGGAAGAAGCCGCAGGTGGCGCCGTATTCCGGTGCCATGTTGGCGATGGTGGCACGGTCCGCCAGGGGCAGGTCGGCCAGGCCGTCACCGTAGAACTCGACGAATTTGCCGACCACGCCTTTCTTGCGCAGCATCTGGGTCACCGTCAGCACCAGGTCGGTGGCGGTGATGCCTTCCTTGAGCTTGCCGGTGAGCTTGAAGCCGATGACTTCGGGAATCAGCATCGACACCGGCTGGCCGAGCATCGCCGCTTCGGCTTCGATCCCGCCCACGCCCCAGCCCAGTACGCCAAGGCCATTGATCATGGTGGTGTGGGAGTCGGTGCCCACCAGGGTGTCGGGGAAGGCGTAGGTGCGGCCGTCCTCGTCCTTGGTCCAGACCGTGCGCCCCAGGTATTCCAGGTTGACCTGGTGGCAGATGCCGGTGCCCGGCGGTACCACGCTGAAGTTGTCGAAGGCGCTCTGGCCCCAGCGCAGGAAGGCATAGCGCTCGCCGTTGCGTTGCATCTCGATATCGACGTTCTGCTCGAAGGCGCTGCTGCTGGCGAACTTGTCCACCATCACCGAGTGGTCGATCACCAGGTCCACCGGTGACAGCGGGTTGATCCGCTGCGGATCGCCACCGGCCTTGGCCATGGCGGCGCGCATCGCGGCCAGGTCGACCACCGCCGGCACCCCGGTGAAGTCCTGCATCAGCACCCGTGCGGGGCGGTACTGGATCTCGCGGTCGGAGCGGCGCTCCTTGAGCCAGGCCGCGATGGCCTTGAGGTCGGCGCCGGTGACGGTCTTGTCGTCTTCCCAGCGCAACAGGTTTTCCAGCAGGACTTTCAGCGACATGGGCAGGGTGTCGATATCACCCAGGCTCCTGGCGGCGTCCGGCAGGCTGAAATAGTGATAAGTCTTGTCGTCGACTTTTAGGGTCTTAAGGGTTTTCAGGCTATCGAGGGATGGCATTGAATGACTCCTTGTGGCCCGCACGGCTACGGGCCTGTGATACGGACAGAGAGTTAACCTAGCTCTGTTTGGGGCTTATAGCTAATCACTGGACTGCTGGGCTCAGTCCAAGGTTCCGAACTCGGTTATCATGCGCCGGTTTTCGTGACAGGCTTTGCTACAGGGCAGGTTTGCGCATCGATTCATCGCCATTTGCCCAGGAGATTCAATGAACACCCTGTTTATCCATTGCCGGCCCGGCTTCGAGGGCGAAGTCTGCTCCGAGATCGCCGACCACGCGGCCCGGCTGAATGTCGCCGGTTATGCCAAGGCCAAGCCCAGCACCGCCTGCGCCGAGTTCATCTGCACCGAGGACGACGGGGCCCAGCGTCTGATGCAGGGCCTGCGCTTCCCGGAGCTGATCTTTCCCCGGCAGTGGGCCCGGGGCGGCTTCATCGACTTGCCGGAAACCGACCGCATCAGCGTGATCCTTGCCTACCTGGCCAACTTCCCGCAGTGCGGCAGTCTGTGGCTGGAAGTGGTGGACACCAACGATGGCAAGGAGCTGTCCAACTTCTGCAAGAAGTTCGAAGCACCCCTGCGCAAGGCCCTGACCGCGGCCGGCAAGCTGGTGGATGACGCGACCAAGCCGCGCTTGTTGCTGACCTTCAAGAGCGGTCGGGAAGTCTTCGTCGGCCTGGCTGATGCCGGCAACTCGGCCATGTGGCCCATGGGCATTCCACGGCTGAAATTCCCCCGGGAAGCGCCGAGCCGCTCGACCCTGAAGCTGGAAGAGGCCTGGCACCATTTCATTCCTCGGGACCAGTGGGACGAGCGTCTGCATGGCGACATGACCGGCGTCGACCTGGGGGCTGCCCCGGGCGGCTGGACCTGGCAACTGGTCAACCGCGGCATGCTGGTGACCGCCGTGGACAACGGCCCCATGGCTGAAAGCCTGATGGACACCGGCCTGGTGCAGCACCTGATGGCGGACGGCTTTACCTACAAGCCCAGGCAGCCGGTGGACTGGATGGTCTGCGACATCGTCGAGAAACCGGCGCGCAACGCCGCGCTGCTGGAGACCTGGATCGGCGAGGGGCACTGCCGCGAGGCGGTGGTCAACCTCAAGCTGCCGATGAAGCAGCGCTATGCCGAAGTGAAGCGCTTGCTGGAGCGCATCGAAGAAGGCTTCAAGGCCCGGGGCATTCGCGTGGCCATTGGCTGCAAGCAGCTGTACCACGACCGCGAGGAAGTCACCTGCCACCTGCGGCGCCTGGATCTGAAAAAGCCCAAATCGGCGTAGTACCCGCAACACCGCCCGCTTCCTGGTCGGAGCCGGCTTGCCGGCGAAAAAGGCCCCGCACTGGTGCAAGGCGTGAGGATGCCTTCGCTGGCAGCCAGCTCCTACGGCAGGATCGGGGCCGTGGAACGACAGCAACAGATGAACCGATGGCGGTATTGCGCGACAATGCTGGCCAGTTTCAGGAGTGATTCATGAGTCAGATTATCGATACGCCGGTTGACGGCACCCTCGACGCCACGGGCCTCAACTGCCCGGAGCCGGTGATGATGCTGCACCAGCACATCCGCGACCTGCCGCCGGGCGGGCTGTTGAAGGTGATTGCCACCGACCCCTCCACCCGCCGCGACATTCCCAAGTTCTGCGTGTTTCTCGACCATGAACTGGTAGCGCAGCAGGAAGAGGCAGGTACCTACCTCTACTGGATCCGCAAGAAGCTCGATTAACCCGCCGAGCGGCTGATGCGGATCTGCTTGCGCGCGCTGCGTGTTAGGCGGATCGACAGCATCAGCGCCGCGCAGCTCAAGCCCACGATCAGGCCTTCCCACAGGCCGCTCGGGCCCCGCGCCGGGCCGAACCAGTCGGTCAGGCCCAGGGCGTAGCCCACCGGCAAGCCAATCCCCCAGTAGGCGAACAGGGTCAGGATCATGGTCACCCGAGTGTCCTGGTAGCCGCGCAGTGCGCCGGCCGCCGTGACCTGGATGCCATCGGAAAACTGGAACAGCGCCGCATACACAATCAGCATCGAAGCGACCTGAATCACCATCGGGTCGGTGGTGTAGATGGTGGCGATGGGCTCACGCAGGAAGAACATCAGGCTCGCCGAAAGGCAGGCGTAGGCCAGTGACGTGGCCATGCCGACGCCGGCGCTGAAGCGCGCATTGCGGGGTTGCTGGCGGCCCAGGGCCTGGCCGACCCGCACGGTCACCGCCATGGCCAGGGAGTAGGGAATCATGAACATCAGGGCGCTGACGTTGAGGGCGATCTGGTGCCCGGCCACCACCGTGGCCCCCAGGCTGCCGATCAGCAGGGCGATCACCGCGAAAATGCTCGATTCGGCGAACACTGCAATGCCGATGGGCAGGCCGATGCTCAGCAAGCGCCCGATCATCGCCCCTTGCGGCCAGTCGAAGCGGCTGAACAACTGGATCTTGCGGTAGGCCGGTGCCCAGAAAATCCAGCCGGCCATGCCCAGCATCATGGCCCACATCACGATGGCCGTGGCCCAGCCGCAACCGACGCCGCCCATGGCCGGTACACCGAAATGGCCATAGATGAAGATGTAGTTGATGGGGATGTTCAGGGCCAGGCCTCCCAGGCCGATGACCATGCTCGGCACCGTGCGGCCCAGGCCATCGCTGAGGCAGCGCAGCACGTAGTACAGCGCTACCGCCGGCAAGCCACTGGCGATGCCGTGCAGGTAGCCCATGCAGGGCTTGATCAGTTCCGGATCGACATTCATCAGGTGCAGCACCGGCTCGGCACTGATCAGTATCAGCAGGGCCGAGATCCCGGCCACCACGGCGAGCCACAGTGCCTGGCGCACCAGCGGGCCGATCTCGTGCAGGTTGCCGGCGCCGAAGCGCTGCGCCACCTTGGGCGTGGTGGCCAGCAGGGTGCCGGTCATCAGCAGGAACACCGGAATCCAGATCGAGTTGCCCAGGGCGACGGCTGCCAGATCTCGCGGGCCGACCCGGCCGGCCATCACGGCATCGACAAAGCCCATGGCGGTGGTGGCCACCTGGGCAATCATGATGGGCAGGGCCAGTACCAGCAGGTCATGCAGTTCACGGCCGACCCGGGCAGGGCGGCTGGTGGCGGTGGCGGCAGGGGAGTCAGTCACGGAATTCACGGGGCGTAGCGTCCATAGGTGGTGTTGCGCAGGACGCGACAGTCTACGCGTTGACATCTCAGTCAGGAAAACATCCCGTGTTGTGGATTTGTAAGCGCCGGGGGTGGTGAAAATGCCGGTTCGCGCGCATGCCGCGCTAGCCCGGCCTGGCATCTGCGCCTACACTGCGGCTCCGCCAGAGGAGCCTGCCATGTTGATTGTTGCCGACGAAAATATCCCCCTGATCGAAGAGTTCTTTGCCGGTTTCGGCGAGATCCGGTGTGTCCCCGGGCGCGCTATCGACCGGGCGACCGTGGAGCAGGCAGATGTGTTGCTGGTGCGCTCGGTGACCCAGGTCGACCGCCAGTTGCTGGAAGGCAGCCCGGTGCGGTTTGTCGGCACTTGCACCATCGGCACCGATCACCTGGACCTGGAGTATTTCCAGCAGGCCGGGATCACCTGGTCCAGCGCCCCGGGCTGCAACGCCCGGGGCGTGGTGGACTATGTGCTGGGCAGCCTGCTGACCCTGGCCGAGATCGAAGGCGTGGACCTGGCGCAGCGTTGCTATGGCGTGGTCGGTGCCGGTGAAGTGGGCGGGCGCCTGATCGAGGTGCTGCGTGGCCTGGGCTGGAATGTGCTGGTCTGCGATCCGCAGCGGCAGGCGGCGGAAGGCGGCGACTATGTCAGCCTGGAGCAGTTGCTCGAGCGTTGCGATGTCATCAGCCTGCACACACCCCTGACCAAGAGCGGGCAAGACTCCACCTGGCACCTGCTGGATCGCCAGCGGCTGAACCGGCTCAGGCACGGCACCTGGCTGATCAACGCGGCCCGTGGCCCGGTGGTGGATAACCGGGCCCTGGCTGAGGTGCTGCGCCAGCGCGAGGATTTGCAGGCGGTGCTGGATGTCTGGGAAGAGGAGCCGACGGTGGATGCTTCCCTGGCGGACCTCTGCGTGCTGGCGACGCCGCATATCGCCGGTTACAGCCTGGACGGCAAGCAACGGGGCACGGCGCAGATCTACCAGGCCTACTGCCGCTTCCTCGGGCAGGCCGAGCAGGTCAGCCTGTCGGCCTTGCTGCCGGCGCCCTGGGTGCCTCAGGTCAGCCTGAATGCCAATGCGGACCCGGCCTGGGCCCTGGCGATGATCTGCCGTGCCGTGTATGACCCGCGTCGCGATGATGCGGATTTTCGCCGTAGCCTGTCGGACGATGTAGCTCAGCAGCGCAGCGCCTTCGATGGTCTGCGCAAGCATTATCCGGAGCGTCGCGAGATCGACGGCCTGGAAGTGCGCATCCAGGGCGAGTCCGCGGCCTTGAGCCGGATCGTCCGTGCCTTGGGTGCCCGGGAAGCCTGAAACCGCGCATAAAAAACCCGGCCGCAAGGCCGGGTCAAGAGGACGTGAGGCTGTGTGTCAATCTTGCCGAGCAGGCTTGACCAGTCGCTTTTCCAGTTCGCGGCAGGCGTTCTGGATCATGTCTTCAGTAATAGGTACTTCGCGACCCTGGGCGTCGATGATGGCACACCCCAGAGACTGGTTCGGCTGGGTACGGATCACTTGAATCTTGTCATTGCTGCTGTGTTGCAAGGACATGGCCTGTCTCCTCATCAGGTTGTGTGCTTACTCTAGAATGGCCGGGTGACCAAGCTGTTACAGACCGCCGCGAGGGCTGGCCCGGCGACTTCACTCCAACAGAAATGCCCGGGGAGTGCCAGCCACGGATTAGACCGATAATCTCTAGGCTCTAGTGTCAGCGGTCATAATCAACCTGACTCATTGTGATTTACCAAAGTTCCTGCGAATTCATCTCGTTGCCGTTGCTGCAACGAACGGCTCGCCGGTGCGTCAATGGATGAACAGCATGCTTTCTTCTCGTCACCGCCGGGCGCTGCATCTGGCCAGCCGCTTTGTCGCTCCCTACCGTTGGCAGGCGCTGGGCGCCTTGCTGGCACTGATAGTTACCGCCGGCATTACCCTGTCCATGGGGCAGGGCATTCGCCTGTTGGTGGACCAGGGCTTCATGACTCAATCGCCCCATCTGTTGAACCAGTCCATCGGCTTGTTCCTGCTGCTGGTACTGGCGCTGGCGGTGGGTACCTTCGTGCGCTTTTACCTGGTGTCGTGGATTGGCGAGCGTTGCGTGGCGGATATCCGGCGCCAGGTGTTCAATCACCTGATCTACCTGCATCCCGGGTTCTACGAAAACAACCGCAGCTCGGAAATCCAGTCGCGCTTGACCGCGGACACCACCTTGCTGCAATCGGTGATCGGGTCTTCGCTGTCGCTGTTTTTGCGCAATGCGCTGATGGTGCTGGGGGGGATCGTGCTGCTGTTTGTCACCAACCCCAAGCTCACCAGCATTGTGGTCATCGCCTTGCCGCTGGTGCTGGCGCCAATCCTGATCTTCGGTCGGCGGGTGCGCAGCCTGTCGCGCCTGAGCCAGGACCGGATTGCCGATGTCGGCAGCTATGTCTCGGAAACCCTCGGCCAGATCAAGACGGTCCAGGCCTACAACCACCAACCTCAGGATGAACGGCGGTTTGCCGTGACCGTGGAGCAGGCGTTCGACACGGCGCGCAAGCGGATTGTCCAGCGTGCCTGGCTGATCACCCTGGTGATCGTCCTGGTGCTGGGGGCGGTGGGGGTGATGCTCTGGGTCGGTGGCATGGACGTGATTGCCGGGCGCATCTCCGGCGGCGAGCTGGCGGCATTCGTCTTCTACAGCCTGATTGTCGGCAGTGCCTTCGGCACCCTGAGCGAAGTGATCGGCGAGTTGCAGCGCGCGGCCGGCGCGGCGGAGCGGATTGCCGAATTGCTGCGGGCGGACAATATCATCCAGCCGCCCGCCGACGGGCTGGTAAGCCTGCCGGCGCGGGTGCGGGGTGATCTGGAGCTGGACGGGCTGCGGTTTTCCTATCCGTCGCGGCCCGACCGCTTCGCGATCGATGGTTTGAGCCTGAGCATCCGGGCCGGAGAGACTCTGGCGTTGGTGGGGCCTTCCGGGGCCGGTAAATCCACCCTTTATGATCTGTTGCTGCGCTTCTACGACCCGCAGCAGGGAAGGATCCTGCTGGATGGCGTGGCCCTGACCCAGCTCGACCCGCTGGACCTGCGTCGCTGCTTCGCCCTGGTTTCGCAAAGCCCGGCGCTGTTCTACGGCAGCATCGAGGAGAACATTCGCTACGGCAATCCCGAGGCGACCCTGGCCCAGGTCCAGGAAGCGGCGAAGATCGCCTATGCCCATGAGTTCATCGAACAGATGCCCGAGGGTTACCAGACCCACCTGGGGGATGCCGGGCTTGGCCTTTCAGGCGGCCAGCGCCAGCGCCTGGCGATAGCTCGGGCCTTGCTGGTGGACGCGCCGATCTTGCTACTGGACGAAGCCACCAGCGCCCTGGACGCGCAAAGCGAGCACCTGATCCAGCAGGCCTTGCCCAGCCTGATGAAGAACCGCACCACCCTGGTGATCGCCCATCGCCTGGCCACGGTGAAGAATGCCGGCCGGATCGCGGTCATGGACCAGGGCAGGCTGGTCGCGGTGGGTACCCACCAGCAACTGATTGCCAGCAACCCCTTGTATGCGCGCCTGGCGGCCCTGCAATTCAGAGATGGCTGAGCCCACGCACCCCTGAGCCCTGTAGTCGCTGCCGAGCCTGCGAGGCTGCGCACGAGCACGTAGTCCTCGCCAACGTAGCGAGCGCTTTACGGCCACTTCGCGCCCGGTCGCAGGCTCGGCAGCGGCTACAGGTATTGGGGGGTGTTGGGGGAGATACAAAAATGCCCGCATTGCTGCGGGCATTTTTTGTTGTGGGTCGGTGCTTACTGATCGTCGAAGTAGCGTTCGTGCCAGTCCACCAGGGGCTGCGGCGAATTGAGCTTCTGGCCGTAGATCACCGAGTAGGACAGTACGTTCTGCACGTACTGGCGGGTTTCGTCGAAAGGAATGCTTTCCACCCAGACATCGAAACTCAGGTGGTCGGCCCCCTTGAGCCACTGGCGCACCCGCCCGGGGCCGGCGTTGTAGGCGGCGGAAGCCAGTACCCGGTTGCCGTTGAACTGGCTGTGGACCTGGCTCAGGTAGGCGGCGCCCAACTGGATGTTCTTGTCCGGGTCCAGCACTTGCTGGGGCGAGGCCAGGGGAATGCTGAACTTGCGCGCGGTTTCCTTGGCGGTGCCGGGCATCAGTTGCATCAGGCCGCTGGCGCCGACGCCGGAACGGGCGTCGTCCATGAAGGCGCTTTCCTGGCGGGTAATGGCGAACACCCAGCTGGAATGCAGGCCGCGAACCTTGGCTTCGCGCACTAGGGTGTCGCGGTGGGCCATGGGGAAGCGGATGTCCAGGTCATCCCAGTACTGAGCCTGGCTGATGGTGCGAATGGCCGGGAAGTACCATTTCAGGTCGTAGGCCAGCTTGGCCTGGGCAACCATTTCGTCGCGGTTGAAATGCCGGCTGACGTGGTACCACTCGCGGCGGCCGTCGACGATCTGCCCGCGGGCATGCAGCTCCAGGGCGCGGCGTACACCCGGGGTGTTGCGTACCTTGTTGATCACGGCTTGGCTGAGCATCAGCGGCTGGTTATTGAGCTGGTAGGGCGCCTTGGCGTGATCGGCGGCAAGGAAGCCGTAGAAATCCCGCTCCCGGGCCAGGCCCTTGAACAATACCTGGGCCTGAGGGTTCTTCGGTTCGGCCAGTTCCAGGCTACGGGCCTGCCAGTAGCGCCAGCGGTTGGTGGTGGCCAGGTCCTGGGGCAGCTTGCGGGTCAGCTGGTAGGCGTCTTCCCAGCGCGCCAGGCGCAGCAGCAAGCGCAGGCGCCATTCGGAGACGGTGTTGTCCCGCAGCTCGGGATCGTACTTGGTCATCACGTCCAGGGCGCGGCTGTCGAAGCGCCGTGCCAGGGTCAGGCCGATCTCGCGGGCGATGGCCACTTTTTCGTCACGGGAAAAGTGCATGCTGCTGGCATAGCCATCCAGCAGGGCCATGGCCTTGTCCGGATCCTGGCGCGCCAGGCGGCGCAGGCCGAGGCCAACCACGTCGGACATGGCTTCATCGGCAGGCTGGAAGCGCGAGGGCTGGCTCAGCAGTTCGGGTTTTTGCGCCACGTCCACCAGCAGGCGGCCCTGGGGCGCCAGAGTGGTCATGCTCTTTACCAGGCTGTTGGCCAGGGGGTAGTTGCGGGCCTCGGCGGCCAGTTTGGCTCGCTGCCAGCGCTTCTGTTCGGTCAACTGGCCTTCGGCGGCCCACTGGGCGAACAACGCGTCGCAGGCAGCAGGTTGGGATTTGCCGGTCAGCCAGAGCTTCTCGGTGGCGGCGTAGCCTTCGGCCTTGAGGTTGTGCCCCAGCTGGTACTGGCCATTGAGGCAGTCCAGTTCGGTGAAGTTGAGTTTCGGATCGTAGTACTTGGTGAAGGTCGCCCAGTCGCCGCGTTCGGCCAGCCAGCGCAACCAGCGCAGTTTCATCCAGTTGGCCTGGGGCAGGTCGCCATGTTCGGCGAGAAACTTCTCGATCTCGGGATTGCTGGCGGATTTCAGCCGGGCCGTGAGCTCGTCGTAGGCCAGGTAGGGCTCCAGCGGATAGTCGCGCAGCGCATCGGCATAACGGAAATAGGGGCCGGAATCGCCTTTGGCCAGGGCGCGCTTGGCTTCATCGTAATACTGGCGCTGTAGAGTCAGGTCTGCCGCCTGGGCGCAGTGGACGGCTGTGGTGGAAAGAAGCAGGCAAGATAAAACACTGAAAAGGCGACTGCGCATGAGACATCCGGGCAGAGAAATCATGACAAGTGCCGACAGGGCCAACACTGATTGCTCACTAGCTTAGCCTTTTGCCAGCAACCGGTGAAAGCTTTGCCGGCCTGCTGGCATCAGTTGGCAACAAATGTGCCGCGAGCGCCCTCGTGGGCGAAATACCCGGCCTTCTGCGGGCTCAACTCAGGTAGAATGCGCGCCCGGTTTTTGGAGAAGAACATGACCCTGCTCAAATTCAGCGATGTGTCCCTTGCTTTCGGCGCCATGCCGTTGTTGGACAAGGTGTCCTGGCAGATCGCCCGTGGTGAGCGGGTGTGCATCATCGGCCGTAACGGTACTGGCAAATCCAGCATGATGAAGCTGGTCAAGGGCGATCAGAAGCCCGACGACGGCTCCGTATGGCGCGCACCCGGTCTGAAGATCGGCGAATTGCCCCAGGAATTGCCGGTGGCCGACGAGCGGACCGTGTTCGACGTGGTTGCCCAGGGCCTGGATGGTGTCGGTGAGTTGCTGGCCCAGTACCACCACCTGAGCCAGAACATCGTCACCGACGCCGATCTGGAAAAACTGATGCACGTCCAGCACGACCTCGAAGCCCGTGACGGCTGGCGCCTGCAACAACTGGTGGACAGCACCCTGAGCCGCCTGCAACTGCCGGCCGACAAGACCCTTGCCGAGCTGTCCGGCGGCTGGCGTCGTCGTGTCCTGCTGGCCCAGGCCCTGGTGTCCGAGCCGGACCTGCTGCTGCTCGACGAGCCCACCAACCACCTGGACATTGGTGCCATCGCCTGGCTGGAAGAGGCGCTGAAGGATTTCCAAGGTGCGGTCCTCTTTATTACCCACGACCGTTCCTTCCTGCAGAACCTGGCCACCCGCATCCTCGAACTGGACCGCGGCGGCCTGATCGACTGGAACGGCGACTACGCCAGCTTCCTGGTGCACAAGGAAGCCATGCTGGCGGCGGAAGAAACCGCCAACGCGCTGTTCGACAAGCGCCTGGCCCAAGAGGAAGTCTGGATTCGCCAGGGTATCAAGGCCCGGCGCACCCGCAACGAAGGCCGTGTGCGCGCCCTCAAGGCGTTGCGTGTCGAGCGCAGCGAACGTCGCGAGCGTACCGGCAAGGCCAATATCCAACTGGAAACCGCAGACAAGTCCGGCAAGCAGGTGATGGTGCTGGAGAACGTCAGCTTCGCTCACCCGGACGGTCCGTTCCTGGTCAAGGACTTCTCCATGGTCCTGCAGCGCGGCGATCGCATCGGCCTCTTGGGCGCCAACGGTACCGGCAAGACCACGCTGCTCAAGCTGATGCTCGGTGGCCTGGTGCCCAGCAGCGGTAAGGTGGAAGAGGGTACGCGTATCGACGTGGCCTACTTCGACCAGTTGCGCCATCAGCTGGATCTGGAAAAGACTGTGATCGACAACGTCGCCGAAGGTCGCGACTTCATCGAGATCGATGGCCAGAGCCGCCACGTGCTGAGCTACCTCGGCGACTTCCTGTTCAGCCCGCAGCGTGCTCGCACGCCGGTCAAGGCGTTGTCTGGCGGCGAGCGTGCGCGGTTGCTGCTGGCCAAGCTGTTCAGTAAACCGGCCAACCTGCTGGTGCTCGATGAACCGACCAACGACCTGGATGTAGAAACCCTCGAACTGCTGGAAGAGGTGCTGCTGACCTTCCAGGGCACTGTGCTGATGGTCAGCCACGACCGGGCATTCCTCGACAACGTGGTGACCAGCACCCTGGTCTTCGAAGGCGAAGGCAAGGTGCGCGAGTACGTCGGCGGCTACCAGGACTGGTTGCGCCAGGGCGGTTCGCCGCGGTTGCTGGGGGTGACCGAGAACAAGTCGGGCAAGGCCGAGCTGAATTCTGCAGTGGTGGCACCGGTACAGGCGGCTCCGGCTCCTGCCCAGGAAGCGCCGGCGGCGAAAAAGAAGCTCAGCTACAAATTGCAGCGCGAGCTTGAGGCTTTGCCGGGGCAGATCGATGCCATGGAGCAGCAGATCGCCGGGGTCGAGGCGGAAATGGCCGACGCTGGTTTCTATCAGCGCCCGGCGGCGGAAACTGCAGCGGTAATTGCCCGCCTTGAGCAGTTGAATGCCGAACTGGAGCAGATGGTCGAGCGCTGGGCCGAACTGGATGCCTGAGTGACCGGTTGCTGATAAAAAAGCCCGACTGCAGAGTCGGGCTTTTTTTCAGTGCGCTTGCCAGCTTTTGGGAGCCGGCAACCCTCGGGGCGGGTTCAGCGTTTGACCAAGTGCACGGCCAGCACGTCGCAAGGTGCGCCGTGCAGGACGTCATTGGCGGTGGAGCCCAGCAGCAGGGCCAGGCCATGTCGGCCGTGGCTGCCGACCACGATCAGGTCGCATTCCTGCTCCTTGGCCAGGTGATGGATTTCCTGGCGCGGCTGGCCGTAGGTCAGGTGACTGTATTCCTTGGTCAGCTCCGGGTACTTGTTGATCAGCCGATCAAGACGCTCCCGGGCCTGGTCGAACTGTTGCTGCTGCAACTGCGAAAGATCCATGGGGACGTCGCCCCCGAAGGCCATGGCCATGGGTTCGACAATGTGCACCAGGGACAGCTTGGCTCCATTGCTCACCGACAGCTCGCGAGCACGGTGGATAACAGGATCGCACTCTTCGGTTAGATCTACGGCGACCAGAATATGGTGGTAGGGCATGAGGTGCTCCTCCTGAGGGTTGCAATAGCTTCAAGTATGGCTGGTTTCAAGCGGGTTGGTTTGACCCAGGTCCCGCTCATCAAAAATCGAGAGTACAGATATGACGGTCTGGATAGTGGTGTCAATCCTTGCGGTAGTTCTCAGTCCGCTGGCGTGGTTGCGACCTTCTCGTCGCCAGAGCGGGTTGATCGCCTTGCGCATGGAGGCGCGACGCATGGGCCTGGCCATGCAACTGGCCCCTCAGGAGTGGCCGCACTGGCTGGGCCAGGAGCCGCCCAACCCTTGCCCGCAGTATCACCGGCCACGGCGCAGCGGGCAGCCTGTGTGTTGGAGTTATTGGCAGATCGCGCCGGGCAACTGGGTCAACCAGTGGCGCGAGCCCTGTGTCGATGAGCCACTGCTCAAGCACTTCCAGGCCTTGCCGGCAGGGGTGTTCAAGGTCGAGGCGGACAAGCAGATGATCGCCCTGTACTGGAACGAGCGTGGCGAGGTCAGTGTTTTGCAGGATATTGCCTCGGTGCTCAAGGCGTTGGCCTGAGTCATCCAGGGGAGGGTGCGCGCGGCAATCGCGGGCAGCCGGCAATAAAAAGCCCGATATCAGCATCGGGCGGGGATGGCCAGGCAGGCCGGTAATCTCGTGGCTGCCACCCGAGGTGGCCTCTTGCAGAATGGGGCGGTGCCCCTGTCGCACAAACTGTGCGGCTTCTTCAGATATTTTCCCAGCGTAGTCGCTCTTTCTCCCATTCAGTGGGAGATTTAGGGCGCATTTTCTAAATATAGATCCTATGAATGGTTATGAATGCAGGGGCGTGTTGATCGTCCAGGGAGCAGTGGAGTGACCGCAAAGTCGCGTTTCAAACAGCATTTTGGACGATTGACAATTGCTGGATTTTCCCTGAATGTGGCGTACCCAAATCAAACGGGCGTATGAAATGAGCGTTTGCATCGCAGGCGGCTCTATACAGAATCCCGACTATCGCGTTGGCGGGTGTGCCTGGCGGATTGGCGTTAGCATCGACGGTGACGTTAGTGCCATGCCAGAAGTCAGCGTCCGACGTGTACTGTTCAGCTTCCATATCGTGGAGATCAGTTGATGATTTACGAAGGTAAAGCCATCACGGTTAAGGCTCTTGAAAGTGGCATCGTCGAATTGAATTTCGACCTCAAGGGTGAGTCCGTCAACAAGTTCAACCGTCTAACCCTGAACGAATTGCGTCAGGCTGTTGACACCATCAAGGCAGATGCTTCGATCAAGGGCGTGATCGTCAGCAGTGGCAAGGACGTGTTCATCGTCGGCGCCGACATCACCGAGTTTGTCGACAACTTCAAGCTGCCGGATGCCGAGCTGGTGGCAGGCAACCTCGAAGCCAACAAGATCTTCAGCGATTTCGAAGACCTCAACGTGCCAACCGTTGCCGCGATCAACGGCATCGCCCTGGGCGGCGGCCTGGAAATGTGCCTGGCGGCGGACTACCGCGTCATGGCTGCCAGTGCCAAGATCGGCCTGCCGGAAGTCAAGCTGGGCATCTACCCGGGTTTCGGCGGTACCGTGCGCCTGCCGCGCCTGATCGGTGCCGACAACGCCATCGAGTGGATTGCCGCCGGCAAGGAAAACCGTGCTGAAGACGCGCTGAAAGTCGGTGCCGTCGACGCCGTGGTTGCTCCCGACAAACTCAAGGACGCCGCTCTGGCCCTGGTCAAGCGCGCCATTTCCGGCGAGTTCGACTACAAGGCCAAGCGCCAGCCTAAGCTGGAAAAGCTCAAGCTCAACGCCATTGAGCAGATGATGGCTTTCGAAACCGCCAAAGGTTTCGTGGCCGGCCAGGCTGGCCCGAACTACCCGGCACCGGTCGAAGCGATCAAGACCATTCAGAAAGCCGCCAACTTTGGCCGCGACAAAGCCTTGGAAGTAGAGGCCGCCGGCTTCGTCAAACTGGCCAAGACCTCTGCCGCACAGAGCCTGATCGGTCTGTTCCTGAACGATCAGGAGCTGAAGAAAAAGGCCAAGGCCTACGACGAAATCGCCAAGGACGTGAAGCAGGCCGCCGTACTCGGCGCCGGTATCATGGGTGGCGGCATCGCCTACCAGTCGGCCTCCAAAGGCACGCCGATCCTGATGAAGGACATCAACGAACACGGCATCGAGCAGGGGCTGGCGGAAGCCGCGAAACTGCTGGTGGGCCGCGTTGACAAAGGCCGCATGACCGCCGCGAAGATGGCTGAAGTGCTCAACGGCATTCGTCCGACCCTGTCCTACGGTGACTTCGGCAACGTCGACCTGGTGGTTGAAGCCGTGGTCGAGAACCCCAAGGTCAAGCAGATCGTGCTGGCTGAAGTGGAAGGCCAGGTCAAGGAGGACACCATCCTGGCGTCCAACACCTCGACCATTTCCATCAGCCTGCTGGCCAAGGCCCTCAAGCGTCCGGAAAATTTCGTCGGCATGCACTTCTTCAACCCGGTGCACATGATGCCGCTGGTTGAAGTGATCCGTGGCGAGAAGTCCAGCGAACTGGCGGTAGCGACCACCGTTGCCTACGCCAAGAAAATGGGCAAGAACCCGATCGTGGTCAACGACTGCCCGGGCTTTTTGGTCAACCGCGTACTGTTCCCGTACTTCGGCGGTTTCGCCAAGCTGGTCAGTGCCGGTGTGGACTTTGTGCGCATCGACAAGATCATGGAGAAATTCGGCTGGCCAATGGGCCCGGCGTACCTGATGGACGTGGTCGGCATCGACACCGGCCACCACGGTCGCGATGTCATGGCCGAAGGCTTCCCGGATCGCATGAAGGACGATCGCCGCTCGGCCGTGGACGTGCTCTACGAAGCCAAGCGCCTGGGCCAGAAGAACGGCAAGGGCTTCTACGCCTACGAAACCGACAAGAAGGGCAAGCAGAAGAAGGTGGCCGATCCGTCGGTGCTGGAAGTGCTCAAGCCGATTGTCTACGAGCAGCGTGAAGTCACCGACGAAGACATCATCAACTGGATGATGATCCCGTTGTGCCTGGAAACCGTTCGTTGCCTGGAAGACGGCATCGTTGAAACCGCTGCCGAAGCTGACATGGGCCTGGTCTACGGCATTGGTTTCCCTCCATTCCGTGGCGGTGCGCTGCGCTACATCGATTCCATCGGTGTTGCTGAGTTCGTTGCCCTGGCCGACCAGTACGCCGATCTGGGCGCGCTGTACCACCCGACCGCGAAGCTGCGTGAAATGGCCAAGAACGGCCAGAGCTTCTTCGGTTAAGCGCCCACACTAGAGCGAGAGTGAACATATGAGCTTGAATCCTAGAGACGTCGTGATTGTCGACTTCGGTCGTACTCCGATGGGCCGCTCCAAGGGCGGCATGCACCGCAACACCCGCGCCGAAGACATGTCGGCGCACCTGATCAGCAAACTGCTGGAACGCAACGCCAAGGTCGACCCGGCGGAAGTCGAGGACGTGATCTGGGGCTGCGTCAACCAGACCCTGGAGCAGGGCTGGAACATCGCGCGCATGGCGTCGCTGATGACCCAGATCCCGCACACCTCGGCCGGCCAGACCGTCAGCCGCCTGTGTGGCTCGTCCATGAGTGCTTTGCACACTGCCGCGCAAGCGATCATGACCGGCAACGGTGACGTGTTCGTGGTCGGCGGCGTCGAGCACATGGGCCACGTGAGCATGATGCACGGTGTCGATCCGAACCCGCACATGTCCCTGTACGCAGCCAAAGCCTCCGGCATGATGGGCCTGACCGCCGAGATGCTGGGCAAGATGCACGGCATCACCCGTGAGCAGCAGGACGCCTTTGGCGTGCGCTCCCACCAGCTCGCCCACAAGGCGACTGTGGAAGGCAAGTTCAAGGATGAAATCATCCCGATGCAGGGTTACGACGAGAACGGTTTCCTGAAACTGTTCGACTACGACGAAACCATCCGTCCCGAGACCACCCTGGAGAGCCTGGCGGCCCTGAAGCCGGCGTTCAACCCTAAAGGTGGTACCGTGACTGCCGGTACTTCGTCGCAGATCACCGACGGTGCCTCGTGCATGATCGTGATGTCGGCCCAGCGTGCCCAGGACCTGGGTATCCAGCCGATGGCGGTGATTCGTTCGATGGCCGTTGCAGGTGTGGATCCGGCCATCATGGGCTATGGTCCAGTACCGGCCACGCAGAAAGCCCTGAAGCGCGCGGGCCTGGGCATCAACGATATCGACTTCTTCGAGCTCAACGAAGCTTTCGCTGCACAGGCCCTGCCAGTGCTGAAAGATCTGAAAGTGCTCGACAAGATGAACGAGAAGGTTAACCTGCACGGCGGCGCGATCGCCCTGGGTCACCCGTTCGGTTGCTCCGGCGCACGTATCTCCGGGACCCTGCTCAACGTCATGAAGCAGAATGGCGGCACCTTCGGGGTGTCCACCATGTGCATCGGCCTTGGCCAGGGTATCTCGACCGTCTTCGAACGCGTTTAAGCGTTGGGTTGATGGAAGCCGGGGCCCAGTGCCCCGGTTTTTGTTTTTCTGAAGATTTGTTTGTCTTTATTTTGAAAAAATTGCACGAGGGCCAGAGCATGCAGTTACAACCCGGGCTCTATCAGCATTACAAGGGGCCGCAGTACCGCGTTTTCAGCGTGGCGCGGCACTCGGAAACGGAAGAAGAAGTGGTGTTCTACCAAGCCCTGTATGGGGATTACGGCTTTTGGGTGCGGCCCTTGAGCATGTTCCTGGAGTCGGTCGAAGTTGACGGCGAGCAGGTCCCGCGCTTTGCTTTGGTGCAGGCCGAACCCAGTCTTTTTTCACCGGCATGAGTACAGGTCGCGCAGTACCCTGCGCTTGACCTCACCCTGTTGCCACTATATATAGCGGTGCCGCGTCAGGCGCCAACCGCCTTTCACTTCTCGAATTCAGGAATTTTCTGATCCATGGGCAAATCGCTGGTCATTGTGGAATCCCCGGCTAAGGCCAAGACCATCAACAAGTACTTGGGTAACCAATACGTGGTGAAGTCGAGTATCGGCCATATCCGAGACCTGCCCACCAGCGGTTCGGCAAGTGCCGCCAAGGAGCCAGCCGCCAAGCGTGGCAAGGCCGCTGCGGGCGAAGCCCCGGCTCTGTCGCCGAAGGAAAAGGCTCGCAAGCAGCTGGTGTCGCGCATGGGCGTCGATCCCGAGCACGGCTGGAAAGCCAAGTACGAAATCCTCCCTGGCAAGGAAAAGGTCATCGAAGAGCTGCGCCGCCTTGCCAAGGATGCCGACACCATCTATCTCGCAACGGACTTGGACCGCGAAGGGGAAGCCATTGCCTGGCACCTGCGGGAAGCCATCGGCGGTGATGACAGCCGCTACAAGCGCGTGGTGTTCAACGAAATCACCAAGAAGGCGATCCAGGAAGCCTTCTCCCAGCCGGGCGAGCTGGACATTGATCGAGTCAATGCCCAGCAGGCGCGACGCTTCCTCGACCGCGTGGTGGGCTACATGGTTTCGCCGCTGCTGTGGGCGAAGATTGCCCGTGGCCTGTCTGCCGGTCGCGTGCAGTCGGTAGCCGTGAAGCTGGTGGTGGAGCGCGAGCGTGAGATTCGTGCCTTCATCCCGGAAGAATACTGGGAAGTACACGCTGACCTGGGCACTGCCAAGGGCTCGAATGTGCGTTTTGAAGTGGCCCGTGAAAACGGCGAAGCCTTCAAGCCGCTCAACGAAGCACAGGCCATGGCCGCCCTGGAGAAGCTCAAGGCCTCGGCCTACAGCGTCGCCAAGCGTGAAGACAAGCCCACCAGCAGCAAGCCATCGGCGCCGTTCATCACCTCCACCCTGCAGCAGGCTGCGAGCAATCGCCTGGGCTTCGGCGTGAAGAAGACCATGATGATGGCCCAGCGTCTGTATGAAGCCGGCTACATCACCTATATGCGTACCGACTCCACCAACCTCTCGGCCGATGCCGTGGCGATGGCGCGTACCTATATCGAAGACGAGTTCGGCAATAAGTACCTGCCGGCTTCGCCCAATGTCTACAGCAGCAAGGAAGGGGCCCAGGAGGCGCACGAAGCGATTCGTCCGTCCGATGTGAACACCCACCCAAGCAAGCTGTCGGGCATGGAACGTGACGCTGAGCGCCTCTACGAGCTGATTTGGCGCCAGTTCGTCGCCTGCCAGATGCTGCCGGCGCAATACCTGTCCACCACCGTCAGCGTCGCCGCTGGTGACTTCGAGCTGCGTGCCAAGGGCCGCATCCTCAAGTTCGACGGTTACACCCGGGTCATGCCGCAGATGGCCAAGCCGGGCGATGACGATGTGCTGCCGGAAATGGCCCAGGGCGAAGTGCTGAAGCTGATCAAGCTCGATCCGAGCCAGCATTTCACCAAGCCACCGGCGCGTTACTCCGAAGCCAGCCTGGTGAAGGAAATGGAAAAGCGCGGCATTGGTCGTCCTTCGACCTATGCGGCAATCATTTCGACCATCCAGGATCGCGGCTACGTGACCCTACACAACCGTCGTTTCTATTCGGAAAAGATGGGCGACATCGTCACTGAGCGCCTTTCCGAGAGCTTCTCCAATCTCATGGACTACGGCTTCACTGCCGGCATGGAAGAGAATCTCGATGACGTGGCCCAGGGCGAGCGCGACTGGAAGAACGTCCTCGACGAATTCTACGGTGACTTCAAGAAGAAGCTCGAAGTGGCCGAGGGCGCCGAAAGCGGCATGCGCGCCAACCAGCCGGTAATGACCGATATCCCATGCCAGACCTGCGGCCGGCCGATGCAGATCCGTACCGCCTCCACTGGCGTGTTCCTCGGCTGCTCGGGCTACAGCCTGCCACCCAAGGAGCGTTGCAAGGCCACCGTCAACCTGGTGCCTGGCGACGAGATCGCCGCGGATGACGAGGGCGAGTCCGAATCCCTGGTGCTGCGCGGCAAGCATCGTTGCCCGATCTGCAGTACGGCGATGGATGCCTACCTGCTGGACGAAAAGCGCAAGCTGCACATCTGCGGTAACAACCCGGATTGCGCCGGCTACGAGATCGAAGAGGGCAGCTACCGGATCAAGGGGTATGAAGGCCCGAGCCTGGAGTGTGACAAGTGCGGCAGCGAGATGCAGCTCAAGACCGGCCGTTTCGGCAAGTTCTTCGGTTGCACCAACCCGACCTGCAAGAACACTCGCAAGCTGCTGAAAAGCGGTGACGCGGCGCCGCCGAAGATGGACCCGGTGAAGATGCCCGAGCTCAAGTGCGAGAAGGTCAACGACACCTACATCCTGCGCGATGGCGCTTCGGGCCTGTTCCTGGCGGCCAGTCAGTTCCCGAAAAACCGCGAGACCCGTGCGCCGTTGGTGCTGGAACTGATCCCGCACAAGGATGAGATCGATCCCAAGTACCACTTCCTCTGCGAAGCTCCGCAGAAGGACCCGGACGGCCGCCCTGCGGTGGTGCGCTACAGCCGCAAGACCAAGGAGCAGTACGTGCAGACCGAAGTCGACGGCAAGCCGACCGGCTGGCGTGCCTTCTACGACGGCGGTAAATGGAAGGTCGAAGACAAGCGCTAAGTGCTTGGCCTGCCGAGGGCTAGCTTCTCGGTGTAGCGACCAACAGGGCCGCATGACTCCTTCAAGGGGGCATGCGGCCTTTCTTTTGCTTGCGGCAAGCTGGAGTGATCCCTGAAACTGTGCCGTCTGCATCTGGTTCTCTTTTCGCAGTGGAGGCTGCCCATATGGCCCACGAGCTCTATACCCGTACCAATCAGAAAATCTACTTTGCCGGTCTGTCGCTCGAAGCCCTGGCACGCGCTGAGGAAGGGCGGGCCATGAATGCCCAGGCGCAGGTCCAGGCGGGGCGCGAGTCGGTGCTGTTCCACCTGTACGGGGCCTTGCTGGGGCTGTGCCATGAAATTGCCGGGTTCTATCGGCTGCCGCAGGCCAATGCGGCCCGGGTCGAGCAGATCCTCAATCGTGAAGTGCTGCAAAGCATTGCCATTCCCGAGCTGGCAGAGCTGGTGGAATTGGCGCACAGCCCGCAAACCTGGCTGGCGCAACTGCTGTCTGCTTACAGCGAGCTGTTTCAGCCGCCACAGGCGCCGCACAAGCCCAAGGGCGACGTAACCCAGCCACTGATTGTTGCGGTCAATCTGGATGAAGAGGAGCCCGAGCAGGCACTGAGTCGGGAAGAGCTGGAAAGCTGGCGGCAGAACCTCAAGGCCCTGGCCATTCGTTTCAGGGATGGCCTTAACGAGTGTTGATCCTGAGCGCTGCTTGATTGGTGGCGTGACTATTTGATCAAGGAAGATTCATGCTGTTCTTCTTGCGTGACCAGGCGCTGCTTCGCCTGCTGAACGATTGCCGGGTGCGAGTGGTTCGTGCCCAGTCCAATACTGACTTGCTGGAAGTGCTCGACAGGCTGGAGATATTCCCCGGCGGTCTGGAATTCGACCATGTGCAGGCAATAACGCTTCTGGTCCTGGCGCTTGCCTCCCTGGCTGTCGCGCTGCTGATGGACGGCATGGGCGGGATGTTCTGGGTGTTTCTGGCTCTGTGTTTCTTTAGCTATTACGTCAGCAAAGGGGCCTCTGGCTCCTTGACTGATCTGGCGGCAAGCATCGTGCGCAAGTGCGTAATGTTTCATCATGGCTTGAGCGAGTCCGACAGCAGTGCCGACTGGCGCCTGAAAAGGCTGAACAACGAGTTCAGCGATTACCAGCGGGGTAATGAGCGACGCCATATCCAGGACTCGCTCCTGGGTGTCTACCAGGGGCCTCGCCAGTCCTTGACGTTCGAGTATCACCATCTGCAGTACGTCAATTCCAGGCAAGAGCGTGGTGCCGGCGGCAGCTATCGCACTGTCTACGACACGTACAACCGCTACAGCCTGGTGCTGGATTTCCCGTGGGTGACAGAGATTACGGTTCGCTCCAGTCCCCTGGAAGTGTCATTGGCGGGGCAGCCGTTCAAGACCGGTCGCGACGATTTCGACCAGGTCTTTGTACTGCGCGGTAATGATCAGGCCTGTTGCGAACACTTCGCCAGGCCAGCAACCCTGGACCTCCTGATGGAGCTTTCACGCCACCTTTACCGGGTCAATCTGGAGTTTTCCAGTCAAGGGCGGCTCTGTCTGAGCTTTGATAATGCGGACATCATTGCCCATGCCGATCCGGGCTCGCTGAGTGACCTGGCGGTCTTTCGCGAGCGGATCAAGGCGGGTATCGAGTTGCCGAAGCTGTATTCACTGCTGGAGCTGGTGCATCGGTTGGCGCAGTTGCATGACAGCCATGCTCTTGCTGCTGTTCCAGATGTTCCTGAGGCTGGCAACTTGATCAAGGAAATGTAATGCAGTTTCTCAAGCACGATGCCGAGTTGGTGAAGTTGTTGGCCACTAGCAATGCAGAGGTGGCTCGAGCCAGGAGCAACGAGGATCTATTGAGGGTCATCGCCAGGCTCCAGTCCTTCAGGGGAGGGTTGGAGTTCGATCATGCCCAGTCCTGGCTGCTGTTGATGCTGGCTATTGTGTCGGCGATCCCGGCCATGGCGGGTGTGGAGCTGATGTGGTTTGCGACGGCCTGCCTGGGTTTTGCCACCTTGTATACCTGGATGGGTCGTAAAGCCGTGTTAGACGAGTTACCGCAGAAAATAGCCCGTAAGTGTTCATTCCTCAGTAACGGCCTTTGGGACCCGGGCGGAACCGCCGATGAGCGTTTCACACAACTGAGCAGTGAGTTCGACGACTATGATCGCGGCAATGACAGCCGCCGTATCGAGGCTTCAGCCAGGGGGACCTACCAGGGCCCGCGGCATCAGTTGTCCTTCGTCTTCCACCATCTGCGTTACGTGAACTCCCACTACAAACGCAAATCCGATGGCGAGAGCGAGCGGGTCTATGAGAGTTTCGATCGCTTCAGCCTGGTGGTGGACTTTCCTTGGGTCAGAGGGGTGATGGTGCGCAGTGATCTGCCAAATACCAAGAGCAAGAAGCGCAAAGTCTTTGAGACCACTTCCGATGACTTCAACAGAAGCTTCAATTTCACCGGTGATAGTGAGCTGGCTTGCGCGAAGTTCGCAACGCCCACCACCCTGGCTTTCTTGCTGGAACTTCGTCGGCGGCTGAAAAAGGTGAATCTGGAATTCTCCAGCGAGGGCCATTTATGTCTGAGCTTCGATGATGCCGAGGTCATGGCCTACAAGGATCCGGGAACGTTTGACGATCTGCCGAGCTTCTACGCCAATATCGAGCAGGGCCTGCCGTTGCCTAACCTGTTTCCGGTGCTGGCCTTGGTGCATGAGTTGGCGGAGCTGCACGACAACAATTTCGATCTTCCGCTGAAGGTCACTGATGAAATGGAGCAGTAGAGTATGGAGTTGTTGCTGGTCATCGCGATTGCCTTGGGCGTTCTTGCCTATGTGCACTACAACAAGATTGTCGGTGCGCATAACCGTGCCCAGCGGGCTTGGTCGGATGTGCTGACCTACCAGCGCCAGAGGATCAAGGTGCTGGACATGCTGGAGCCGCAAGTGGCTGGCTTCCAGGCCTATGAAAGCCAGTTGCTGGAAAAGATCGTTGGGCTGCGTAGTGCCATTGGTAGCTTGCCATCCGCAGCCGACGGTGATGCGCTCAAGTCGGTAGACCAGGGCACCAAGGCTTTGCTGGGCGGTTTGAATCTTGCGTTTGAGGCCTACCCCGACCTCAAGTCCGTCGAGTTGTTGAGCAACCTGATGCGTGAGGTTGCCGAGCAGGAAGGCAATATCGGTGGGGCGATTACCCTGTTCAACCTGAATGTGGAGCACTTCAACAACTCCATTCAGATGTTTCCCGGCTCCTTGGTCAATCGGTTGGCCCTGAAGAAGTCGCTGATCACGCCGTTTTCCGACAGCCAGGCCTCGGCGGGTTTTGAATACAAGCCGAATTTCTGAAGGGGGCTGGCGCGGGCTTGGGGTCGGTGTGGCTAGGGGTTGATTGCAAGGATCGGGAAGTAATTCCTGGTGAGGGCGCGCGATCCCCTTGCAAGATCCTGAGCGGGGCGGGGGTGATGACTGATATAATCCCGCCCTTTCGTGGAGACCAGACCTTTATGCCAACGTCCTTTCTAGAAATTGTCGAGTTGCCAGACGGCCGTATCGAGCTGCGCAGAGCTGAGGACGAGGGTTCTCTGGTTACTTTGGATTTCTCCGAGGATGCCAAAGCCTTTCTGCAAGGTCAGCACGTGGAAGTGGCCAAGGCCATGTTGAGCGTCGGCGTACAGATGGCCGGTCGACTGGTTGAAGGTGAAATTGACAAGGAAGATGGCCCGCGGGTTCTGCACTAAGCCCGTCTATCGGGTTTCTCCGGTCATCCGTCGCATTTGTTCCGGCTTCTCAATCCTGGAGAAGCCTTGTGTCATTCAAGCGTAAATCCCACGCTTTCCCGGTGTTTCATCCCAGGCGAATATTCAGGCTCTGCGCATCGCCAGTCCGTGCGGCGCTGATCAGTTGTTGCCGGGCGCTGGCGCTCAACGGGTTCAACCAGCTGACTACGGTATGACTGCGACCCAGGCGCAGGGCCTCGCAGGCGAGCTGTTGCGGGCTCTGATTGCCCCGGGGGTGCAGCAGCAGGATCCCCTCGCGATTCAGGCCGGCGTCCCGTAGCCAGCTTTGGGTCAGGCTGGAGGGCGGGGCGATCAGTGTCAGCCAGCGCGCGTCCTGGTCCTGGCTGAGTTCCCGTAGGATCGGTGCCAATAGGTTCAGGCAGTTCCCGGCGGCGCCGCGTAACGACAGCTCGCTGAAGGCTTCTGGATCTTTGTTCCAGGGCGATTCGACCACTTCCTTGAGGGTGGGCGCCAATGGCTGGGCCAGGAACGCCTCGAACAGTGGCAGTTGTGCTTGCTGTGGTGTGTGGGGGAACTGCATGGAGCCTCCTTTAGCGGCGAATGACGCCGACACTCAAGCCTTCGATCACCAGATCCTGATCTTTCAGGTTGACTTCGATGGGGGCGAATTCAGGGTTCTCGGCAATCAGCCAGACCTTGCTGCCTTCGCGCTTGAAGCGCTTGACCGTGACCTCATCACCGATGCGCGCCACCACGACCTGGCCATTGCGGGCCTCGCGAGTGGTGTGTACCGCCAACAGGTCGCCGTCGAAGATGCCGATGTCCTTCATGCTCATGCCATGGACGCGAAGCAGGTAGTCGGCGCGAGGGTGGAAGAAGGTCGGGTTGATATTGCAGGACTCTTCGATGTGCTGCTGGGCCAGGATCGGTGCACCGGCGGCGACACGGCCAATGATCGGCAGGGTATCGTCGACCTTGGCTTCGAAGCCGGGAATGCGGATTCCGCGGGAGGCACCCGGGGTCATCTCGATGGCGCCTTTGCGGGCCAGGGCCTTGAGGTGTTCCTCAGCGGCGTTGGGCGATTTGAATCCCAGTTCCTGGGCAATTTCCGCACGGGTGGGCGGGTAGCCGTTGTCTTCGAGGCAGCGTTTGATAAAAGCCAGAATCTCAGCTTGGCGTGGCGTCAGTTTTAGCATGTCGATCGCTCTGTCTTTTTATACAGTGACTGGGATTATATACAGTGAACGTCGCTTGGCAATCCTCCTTTTGCCTGTGGCGGCCGAGCGGTTGTCATCCGGGGGCCGCAATCCTGCGCCGAAGGCTGGCTACAGTGGCCGGCAGGTGTGATTAAATAGCGCGCCGGACGGCTTGCGCAGAGGCCGGCAGGCTTGACATTGCAAAGCCTGAAACGTATGTTTCAAACAAGTGTTTGTCAGGCGGAGTAGCCATGGCCCAGTCGGAAACCGTTGAACGCATTCTCGATGCTGCCGAGCAGTTGTTCGCGGAAAAAGGTTTTGCCGAAACCTCATTGCGGCTGATCACCAGCAAGGCCGGGGTCAACCTGGCAGCGGTCAACTATCATTTCGGGTCCAAGAAGGCGTTGATCCAGGCGGTATTCTCGCGTTTCCTCGGCCCGTTCTGCATCAGTCTCGATCGTGAGCTTGAGCGCCGTCAGTCCAGGCCGGAGAACAAGCCGAGCCTGGAAGAGCTGCTGGAAATCCTCGTCGAGCAGGCCCTGGTAGTGCAGCCGCGCAGCGGTAACGACCTGTCGATCTTCATGCGTCTGCTGGGGCTGGCGTTCAGCCAGAGCCAGGGGCACTTGCGGCGTTATCTGGAGGACATGTACGGCAAGGTGTTCCGCCGCTACATGCTGCTGGTCAACGAAGCGGCGCCGCGTATTCCGCCCATCGAGCTGTTCTGGCGCGTGCACTTCATGCTCGGTGCTGCGGCGTTCAGCATGTCCGGGATCAAGGCGCTGCGGGCTATCGCCGAAACCGATTTCGGGGTCAATACCTCCATCGAGCAGGTGATGCGCCTGATGGTGCCGTTCCTCGCCGCGGGCATGCGTGCCGAAACCGGCGTCACCGACGAGGCCATGGCCAGCGCCCAGCTCAAGCCGCGCAGCAAATCGGCCCCGGCAGCCGCCAAGGCCTGACCCACGGGTGGGCGCGACAGCTTACATCCGCTAAGCTAGCCGCCCATGCCGATTCTCGTTCTATATCCCGTGCCTTCCCTGCGCCGATGCTGCTCGGCCCGGCTGCATCCATGCGGATGCGGCTCGATCAGCGTTGCCTGGAAGCCATCGTAGTGCTTAAGGAATTTCTATGACTGCTGGCCTGCAAGGCTCTTTGATGGTGGACGTCGCCGGTACCTGGCTGACGGCCGAAGATCGCCAACTCCTGCGTCAGCCGCAGGTCGGTGGGTTGATCATCTTTGCCCGCAATATCGAACATCCGCGCCAGGTACGGGAGCTGTGCGCGGCGATTCGCGCGATTCGCCCGGACCTGTTGTTGGCCGTGGACCAGGAGGGCGGCCGGGTGCAGCGTCTGCGCCAGGGCTTTGTGCGCCTGCCGGCCATGCGTGCCCTGGCCGACAATCCGAATGCCGAGTACCTGGCCGAGCAGTGTGGCTGGGTCATGGCCACCGAGGTCCTGGCGGTGGGGCTGGACCTGAGCTTCGCCCCGGTACTGGACCTCGATCACCAGCGCAGCGCGGTGGTGGGCAGCCGGGCTTTCGAGGGCGATCCCGAGCAGGCGGCGTTGCTCGCCGGTGCGTTTATCCGCGGTATGAACAGCGCCGGCATGGCCGCTACCGGCAAGCACTTTCCCGGGCACGGCTGGGCCGAGGCCGATTCTCATGTGGCGATCCCCAATGACGAGCGCAGTCTGGATGAAATCCGTGCCAAGGACCTGCTGCCCTTTGCTCGTCTGAGCAAGCAGTTGGCGGCAGTGATGCCTGCGCACGTCATCTATCCGCAAGTCGACCCTCAACCGGCCGGCTTCTCGCGCTACTGGTTGCAGGACATCCTGCGTGGCGAGCTGCAATTTGACGGGGTGATCTTCAGCGATGACCTGTCCATGGCCGGCGCCCATGTCGTCGGGGACGCGGCAAGCCGGATCGAAGCGGCGCTGACCGCCGGTTGCGACATGGGGCTGGTATGCAATGACCGTGCTGCCGCCGAGCTGGCCCTGAGTGCCGTGCAGCGCCTCAAGGTACAGCCTTCGCCACGCATCGCGCGCATGCGTGGCCAGGCCTTCGCCAATATCGAGTACAAGCAGGATCCGCGTTGGTTGGCGGCGCTGGGTGCCCTCAAGGATGCCCAGTTGATCGACTGACGACTTCGCAAGGGGGCTCCGGGCAATTCTGGATGCCCCCGCACGTGGCCGGTCTCAGCGGCCGCCCTTGTTGTCCGGCAGTGGGGCGAACAAGGCTTCGATGTCGTCGCTCTGCAGCTTCCAGTCACCGGCCTTGCGCCCATCAAGCACGCCTGCCGCCAGGTCCGATTTTTCCTGCTGCAGGTGCTGGATCTTTTCTTCCACCGTACCTCGGGCAATCAGCTTGTAGACGAACACGGGTTTTTCCTGGCCGATGCGATAGGCGCGGTCGGTAGCCTGGCTCTCGGTGGCCGGGTTCCACCACGGGTCGTAGTGAATCACCGTATCGGCTTCGGTCAGGTTGAGGCCGACACCACCGGCCTTGAGGCTGATCAGGAAAATCTGCAGCTTGCCGCTCTGGAAGTCCCGTACCGGAGTGCGCCGGTCCCGGGTCTGGCCGGTGAGCAAGGCGTAGGCGATGTTGCGCCGCTTCAGCTCGGCCTCGATCAGGCTCAGCATCGAGGTGAACTGCGAGAACAGCAGAATCCGCCGGCCCTCTTCGAACAGTTCTTCAAGCATTTCCATCAGGCTGTCGAGCTTGCCTGAGGAGCTGCCCCGTGTGGGTGGCGAGTCGTTGACCAGGCGCAGGTCGCAACACACCTGGCGCAGTTTGAGCAGGGCTTCAAGAATGATGATCTGGCTGCGCGCCACACCTTTGCGGGTGATTTCGTCGCGCACTTTCTTGTCCATGGCCAGGCGCATGGTTTCGTAGACATCACGCTGCGCCTCGTTGAGCTCGACCCAGTGGATGATCTCGGTCTTGGGCGGCAGTTCGGTGGCCACTTGCTCCTTGGTACGTCGCAGCAGGAAGGGCTTGATCCGGCCGTTGAGGTGCTGCAGGCGCACTTCGCTGGCGTGCTTTTCAATCGGTACCCGGTAGTCACGGTTGAAGCTCTTGGCATCGCCGAGCCAGCCCGGCAAGAGGAAGTGGAACAGCGACCAGAGCTCCCCCAGATGGTTTTCCAGCGGCGTGCCGGACAGGCACAGGCGCTGCCGGGCATTGAGTTCCCGAGCAGCCTGGGCGGCCTTGCTCGACGGGTTCTTGATGTACTGCGCCTCATCGAGGATCAGCACATGCAGGGGCTGGGCCGCCAGCAGTTCGATGTCCTTGGGCAGCAGCGCATAGGTGGTCAGCAGCAAGTCATGGTCGCCCAGCTGGGCGAAGTGTTTCTTGCGCCCGGCGCCATACAGCGCCAGTACCTTGAGCTGCGGGGTGAAGTGCGCGGCCTCGTCCAGCCAGTTGGGAATCAGGCTGGTGGGCATTACCACCATGCAGGGGCGGTCCAGGCGCCCGGCGTTCTTCTCGCTGAGTATGTGCGCCAGGGTTTGCAGGGTCTTGCCCAGGCCCATGTCGTCGGCCAGGATGCCGCCCACTTCCAGCTGGCGCAGTGACTGCATCCAGCTCAGGCCTTCGAGCTGATAGGGGCGCAGGGTGGCGTTCAGGCCCTGGGGCGCCGGCGCCGAGTAGTCTCGGATGTCCCGCAGGCGCTGGGCGAAGGTGCGAATGTGTTCGCCGCCTTCCCAGAGCAGTGGCAGGTCCTGCAACGGGTTGAGGCGGGTGGCGTCGGCGCTGCTCAAGCGCAGGGTGGTATCGCCGGGTTCTTGCAGATAGAACTCGCCCAGGGTTGCCAGTACCGGCTTCAGGCGGCCATAGGGCAGTGCCACTTGCAGCGGGCCATGCAGGGAGTTGGGCCGATTGGGAATGTTCACCAGGATCAGCTCGTCGTCGCGGCGCTTGGCCAGGCGCTCCGGATTGAGGATCTCGGTGTGCGAGCGCATCAGGTTGAGCAAAATCGGCAGCAGGCTCAAGCGCTCGCCGTTGACGATGATCCCCAGTTCCAGGTCGAACCAGTCGCGGCCCGGGGCCTCGTCGACACTGGCGTACCAGTCGTCCACCGCCGTCAGGTCGAAGCCGAAGCCCTCGTCGATCTGCAGCTCCCAGCCCTGGCTGCGCAGCTTGGGCAGTTCGTTGAGGGTGAAGGTCAGCCAGGCGCTGTCGTTGACCATCTCGAACAGCTCGCCGGCGCTTTCCGGCAGTGCCTTGCTCTGCCGGGTGGCGATCTTGAAGCCCAGGCCTCGCAATTGCTCGCGCCAGCCCTGCTCCAGCTCGGGCTGGCGCTTGATGCGCAGGCTCTGGTGTTCCTGGCGGATGATCACATCGGTGTTCTTCTGCCCGCTGGCGTATTCGCCCCTGTAGTTGAACGACAGTGCGGCGCGGTGCTGGATGTAGCGCTGCATCTTGCCGTTGCGCGGTTCGAAGGCGCTGAACTCGATGCTTGCCAGCCACAGCCGCGGCACCGGGCGCACGTCCTCCAGCAGTACCTGGGGCAGGGCGGCGGGGCGACGGCTATCGAGGACTGCGGAGAGCTTTTCCAGCAGTTCGGCGTCCTGGGCCGCCGCCGGGTAGGCCAGGGTTTCCTTCACTTGTAGCAGCACCGCAGCGATGTGCTTGCAGTTGCTGCGTACTGGGCAGGTGCAGTGGGCGTCGATCAGCAGCAGGTTGCCCTTGCTCGATTCGCGCAGGGTGATGGTCTGCCGGTACATAGTGCCGCCGGAGCCTTCGCAACTGGCGGTGATAGCGCTGTCTCCGGCCGTGGCGATGCGCACGCGTTTTTCCAGGGCGTAGCGCCGGCCACGCTCCAAGGCTTGTTCCTTGAAGCGGTTGACCCAGGAGGGGGCCAGGGGTTTGGTCAGGGGCGGGGTCATAGGGACTTCGATCAGTCCGGAATTTCAGTTGGAGCGGGGCGCGGTGCCGGCGCGGTCAGCGAGGTGATCTTGATCAGCAGCGCCAGGTGGCCGTTGTCCAGGTAGTTGAGCTGGCCATTCTTGGTATGGCTCTGCTGTTTCAGGCGCTCGCTGCTGGTGACCAGGCCGTTGCTGTCGATCTGGTTGACCCAGAAGTCCGCGTCCACATCGGTGAAGCGCCCGAGCTTCAGGCTCAGGGTGCCTTCGATGGGGAACTGGCCGAACTGTTCCGGGCCATCGCTGAGGGCAACCTTCACCGGGGTTTCCCCCAGGGTCTGTTGCCAGGCCTTGTGCAACAGCACGCTGTAGCTGCCGCTGGCGCCGAGCTTTTCCACGATGCTGCCCAGGGCTGGGGTACGCAGGCTGTCCGGGCTCAGCCGTTGAGCGCCGGCGGCCCAGTCTTCGGGGGCTGCACGGCTGACGATCAGCGGCTCGGCGTTCTGCCGTACGAGGATCATTTCCACCTGGTACAGGTCATCGGCAAAGGCCGTTGGCGCGACCAGGGCCACGAGCAGGGTCAGGGAGCGGAACAGGCGCATGGGGCGTCCTTCAAGCAGATTTCGGGGTGAGGCGCTCAAACAGTGCCTCCAATGTATTAAAGCGCTCTTCCGGGCGCTCCATCGGCACCATGAACTTGAACAGGGTTGCGCCTTCGAATTTGTAGCGTTTGGGCTGGCCCTGGATCAGTTTGATCAAGGCCAGTGGGTCTACCGGTGTATCTGCGGCGAACTCGATGCGGCCGCCTTGTGGGCCGCCGTCGACCTTCTTGATCCCCAGTTGCTCGGCCTGGAGTTTGAGCAGGGTCAGGCGGATCAGGTTCTTGGTCGGCTCCGGCAGCAGGCCGAAGCGGTCGATCATCTCGACTTGCAGGTCCTTCAGGCCGTCCTCGTCGGTGGCCGACGCGATGCGCTTGTAGAGGATCAGGCGCGCGTGCACGTCCGGCAGGTAGTCCTCGGGAATCAGTGCCGGCAAGCGCAGGTTGATTTCCGGGCCGCCACCCAGTGGCTGGTCGAGGTTCGGTTGTTCGCCCTTGCGGATGGCCTTCACTGCGCGTTCGAGCATTTCCATGTAGAGGGTGAAGCCCACGGCCTGGATCTGCCCGCTCTGGCCGTCGCCCAGCAGTTCGCCAGCGCCACGGATCTCCAGGTCGTTGGTGGCCAGGACGAAGCCGGCTCCCAGGTCCTGGGTGTTGGCGATGGCCTCCAGGCGTTTTTCCGCGTCCGGGGTGATCTGCTGGCGCGGTGGCGTCAAGAGGTATGCGTAGGCCTGGTGGTGGCTGCGCCCGACCCGACCGCGCAACTGGTGCAACTGGGCCAGGCCGAACTTGTCGGCGCGCTCGATGATGATGGTGTTGGCGCTGGGCACGTCGATGCCGGTCTCGATGATGGTCGAGGCGATCAGCACGTTGAAGCGCTTGTGATAGAAGTCGCTCATCACTTGTTCGAGTTCGCGTTCGCGCATCTGCCCGTGGCCGATGCCGATCCGCGCCTCGGGTACCAGTTCGGCCAGGTCGGCGGCGCATTTCTCGATGGTCTTCACGTCGTTGTGCAGGTAGTACACCTGGCCGCCACGCAGCAGTTCGCGCAGCAGGGCCTCTTTGACCGTGCTCTTGTTCTGCTCCATGACGAAGGTGCGCACCGACAGGCGCCGGGCCGGCGGGGTGGCGATGATCGACAGATCGCGCATGCCCGAGACGGCCATGTTCAGGGTCCGCGGGATCGGCGTGGCGGTCAGGGTCAGGATGTCGACTTCGCTGCGCAGTGCCTTGAGCTGCTCTTTCTGGCGCACCCCGAATCGGTGTTCTTCGTCGATGATCACCAGCCCCAGGTTCTTGATCTTCACATCGTCCTGCAACAGCTTGTGGGTGCCGATGACGATGTCGATCTTGCCTTCGGCGAGGTCGGCTACCGCAGCATTCACTTCCTTGGTGGACTTGAAGCGGCTCATCACTTCCACGGTCACCGGCCAGTCGGCGAAGCGGTCGCGGAAGCTGTTGTAGTGCTGCTGGGCGAGCAGGGTGGTGGGCACCAGGATCGCCACTTGCTTGCCGCCGTGGACCGCGATGAAGGCAGCGCGCATGGCCACTTCGGTCTTGCCGAAGCCCACGTCGCCGCATACCAGGCGGTCCATGGGCTTGCCCGACAGCATGTCCTCGCGCACCGCTTCGATGGTGCTCTGCTGGTCCGGGGTTTCCTCGAAGGGAAAACCGGCACTGAAGGTGGCGTAGTCGGCCTTCGGGTCGGCAAAGGCATAGCCTTCGCGGGCGGCGCGGCGGGCATAGATGTCCAGCAGTTCGGCAGCCACATCGCGTACCTGTTCGGCAGCCTTGCGCTTGGCCTTCTGCCAGGCTTCCGAGCCTAGGCGATGCAGGGGCGCGAGGGCGTCGTCGCTGCCGGTGTAGCGGGCGATCAGGTGCAGGTTGGCCACGGGCACATAAAGCTTGGCGCCCTCGGCGTATTCCAGGGTCAGGAACTCGGCGGCCTGGTTGTCGATTTCCAGGGTCGCCAGGCCCAGGTAGCGACCGACGCCATGGTCGATGTGCACCACCGGCGCGCCTTCACGCAGCTCGGTGAGGTTCTTGATCACCGCATCGTTGTTGGCATCGGCGCGCTTTTCCCGGCGCCGACGCTGCATTACTCGCTGGCCGAACAACGGGCTTTCGGCCACCAGGGCCAGGGCCGGATCGTCCAGCACCAGGCCTTCGTCCAGCGGGGCGATGGTGATTGCCAGGCGTTCCTTGCTGGCGACGAAGTCCGGCCAGCTGTCGACGGTCTTGGGCCGCAGCTTGAGGCGCTCCAGCAGCTCCAGCAGCACTTCCCGGCGGCCGGCGGATTCGGCGGTGAACAGCACTCGCCCGGGGAACTCGTCGAGAAAGCCCGAAAGTGCTGCCAGCGGCTGGTTGGCCTTGGCTTCGATGGCCAGGTTCGGCAGCTCGTGGGCCGGGAAGCGTTCGCGGCCGACACCGGTTTCGATGTCCTGCTGGCTGGCCACCACTCGCGGCCAGTTCTTCAGCCGGGCGAAGCAGTCTTCCACTGGCAGGAACAGTTCGGCCGGGGGCAGGAGCGGGCGCGAAGGGTCGACGCGGCGCTCTTCATAGCGGTTGCGTACATCGTTCCAGAAGTTTTCCGCGGCCTGTTCGATGCCCGGCAGGGAAAACACCTGGGTGTCCTGGGGCAGGTAGTCGAACAGGGTCGAGGTCTCTTCGAAGAACAGCGGCAGGTAGTACTCGATACCTGCCGGGGTAATCCCGCTGCTCAGGTCCTGGAAGATCGGGCAGCGGCGGAAGTCCACATCGAAGCGTTCGCGAAAGCGCGCCTTGAAGCGGGTCACCGCTTCTTTCTGCAGCGGGAACTCCTTGGCCGGCAGCAGGCGCACCGAGTCGACCTTGTCGATGGAGCGCTGGTTCTCCGGATCGAAGGTGCGCAGGGTCTCGATTTCGTCGTCGAACAGGTCGATGCGATAGGGCAGCTTGCTGCCCATGGGAAACAGATCGATCAGTGCGCCGCGCACGGTGAATTCTCCGTGTTCGTAGACGGTGTCCACGTAGCGGTAACCACTGGCTTCCAGGCGGGTGCGCATCTGTTCCACATCGAGCTTCTGGCCGACGTCCAGCACCAGGCTGCTGCCCAGCAGGAACTGGGTGGGCGCCAGGCGGTGCAGGGCAGTGGTGATCGGCACCACCAGCACGCCATGTTCCAGCTCCGGCAGCCGATAGAGGCTGGCGATGCGCTGGGAAATGATGTCCTGGTGCGGCGAGAACAGGTCGTAGGGCAGGGTTTCCCAGTCAGGAAAATGCAGCACCGGCAGATCCGGGGCGAAGAAGCTCAGCTCCTGTTCCAGCCGGTCAGCGCTTTGGCTGTCGGCAGTCAGCAGGAGGGTGAAGCGCTTGGCAGCGCTGGCGGCTTCGGCGATGGCCAGGCTCAGGGCGGCACCGGGCAAGTTGCCCCAATGCTGTTTGCCGGCGGCGGCAGGGAGTAGCGGTAGACGCAGGACGGGCACGGACGGTCAAGCTCCAAGCGTTGCGACAAAGTCGGTAATTGTAACGGCCCCGGGCAGCCACTGTCAGTGGCTGATGCGTCTAATACGCTGGTTGGGGCAAATGTAGTGGCTATGACAACAAAATGCGCTTCTTGACCTGAAATGTAGTGCCGATTTCGGCTGGTGTTACGGAGGGTTACAGACAGGCTGGTGTGATGTCCAAAAAATTGACGCTGCTGGAAGCCGCGGTTTCACTGGTCTCCAGCACAGTGGTGTTTTTTTGCAAGGGCTTTTTGTTACGTTCCGCACGACAGGCGCGCATTGCTACGACAGGAACTGGGCGGCATAATGTAGCCCCTTTTTTCTGCCCCTACATGTGGAAGGTTCCCGTGACTCAGAAGCCCGACCAGTGTCTTGGTGAATGGATCGACCGTGAAGCACTCGCAGAAGCGATGATTCCGCTTATCGGTCAGCTCTACCGCAATAACAACGTGGTGAGCTCGATCTATGGCCGCAGCCTGATCAACCAGTCTGTCATCGCGATTCTCAAAGCTCACCGCTTTGCTCGCCACCGTTCCTCCGACGATAGCGAACTCTCCGTCCACGAAACATTCCCTCTGCTTAAAGCCATGAGCGAGCTCAAGCTCGGCGCGGCATCGGTAGACCTGGGCAAGTTGGCGTTCAAATTCCGTAACGAAGGCAATGGCCGCAGCGCCGAGCAGTTCGTTCGCGAAGAAATGGCTGATGTGGTTGGCCAGCAAAATGCTTCGGCCCGCAAAGGCACTGACGTAGTCCTGTACGGCTTCGGTCGTATCGGCCGTCTGCTGGCGCGCATCCTGATCGAGAAAACCGGTGGTGGCGACGGCCTGCGCCTGCGCGCCATCGTGGTGCGCAAGGGCGCCGAAAACGACCTGACCAAGCGCGCCAGCCTGCTGCGTCGCGACTCGGTGCACGGTTCGTTCAACGGCACCATCACCATCGACGAAGAAAACAACACCATCACCGCCAACGGTAACCTGATCCAGGTCATCTACGCGAAGAACCCGACCGAGGTGGACTACACCCAGTACGGCATCAAGGACGCTCTGCTGGTGGACAACACCGGTGTATGGCGTGACGCCGACGGTCTGGGCCAGCACCTGGCCTGCCCGGGTATCGATCGCGTTGTTCTGACCGCGCCAGGCAAAGGCAAGCTGAAGAACATCGTTCACGGTATCAACCACAACGAAATCACCGCTGACGACAAGATCGTGTCCGCCGCTTCCTGCACCACCAACGCCATCGTGCCGGTGCTGAAGGCTGTGAATGACAAGTTCGGCATCATCAACGGTCACGTCGAAACCGTTCACTCGTACACCAACGACCAGAACCTGATCGACAACTTCCACAAGGGCGATCGCCGTGGCCGTAGCGCCGCGCTGAACATGGTGATCACCGAGACCGGTGCTGCTACTGCTGCTGCCAAGGCCCTGCCTGAGCTGGCCGGCAAGCTGACCGGTAACGCGATCCGCGTTCCGACGCCAAACGTGTCGATGGCCATTCTCAACCTGAACCTCGAGAAGGCCGCCACCCGTGAAGAGATGAACGAGTACCTGCGCTACATGGCGCTGCACTCCGACCTGCACAAGCAGATCGACTTCGTCAACTCGCAGGAAGTGGTGTCCACCGACTTCGTGGGCTCGCGTCACGCCGGTGTGGTCGACGCTGAAGCGACCATCGTTCAGGACAACCGCGTTGTTCTGTACGTCTGGTACGACAACGAGTTCGGTTACAGCTGCCAGGTAGTGCGCGTGATGGAAGACATGGCCGGAGTCAACCCGCCAGCGTTCCCACGCTAAGCGACTGCTGAAATGAAAACGCCCCGACTTGTCGGGGCGTTTTTGTTTGTGGCTTGCGCCGGCAAACCAGGTCGGCGCAACCCCGTAGGAGCTGGCTTGCCAGTGAAGCGTTTGTCTCAGGCGCCGCGCGCTGTTGCCGCTTGCGCGGTACGCAGTTCGTGGCGATTGCCGCGGAACAGCACCAGGGTGGCGATCAGCCCCAGCACCGCCGCGCCACTGAGCCAGATGCCCGGAGCTGCCTGATTGCCCAGGACGTGGATCAGGTAGGTGCAGGCTGCCGGGGTAAAGCCGCCGAAGGTCGCGGTGGCCAGGCTGTAGGCCAGGGAAAAACCCGTGGTGCGCACTTCCACCGGCATGATTTCAGTCAGGGCCACCACCATTGCGCCGTTATACGAGCCATAGAGGAAAGACAGCCACAGCTCGACGATCAGCAGGTGGCTGAAGCTGGGGTTGGCCACCAGCCAGGACAGTGCCGGATAAGCCGTGAAGATGGCCAGGATGGTCGCCCCCAGCAGCAGCGGCTTGCGGCCGATCTTGTCCGACAGTGACCCCATGACCGGCAGCCAGAAGAAGTTCGACAGACCGATGCACACGGTTACCAGCAGGGCGTCGAAGTCCGACAGGTGCAGTTCGGCCTTGCCGAAGGTCGGGGTGTAGGCGGTGATCAGGTAGAAGGACACGGTGGTCATCACCACCAGAGCCATGCCGGCGATGACGATGCCGAAGTTCTGGCCGATGGAACGGACGATTTCCTGCAGCGAAGGGCGATGCTTGCGGGCCTGGAACTCCGGGGTCTCTTCCAGGGAGCGACGGATCATGAAGATCGCCGGAACAATCATGCAGCCCACCAGGAACGGCACGCGCCAGCCCCAGTCACCCATTTGCTCGGGGCTCAGCCAGTGGTTCAGGCCTACGCCCAACAGGCCGGCGAAGACCACTGCGGCCTGTTGGCTGGCCGACTGCCAACTGACGAAAAAGCCCTTGCGGCCCGGGGTCGAGATCTCGGCCAGGTAGACCGACACACCGCCCAGCTCGACGCCGGCGGAAAAGCCCTGCAGCAGGCGACCCAGCAATACCAGTAGGGGCGCGGCGACGCCGAGGGTGGCGTAGCCTGGCACACAGGCAATCAGCACGGTGCCCGCGGCCATCAGTGCCAGGGTGATGATCAGGCCCTGACGGCGGCCGTGACGGTCAATGTAGGCACCGAGGAAGATCGCTCCCAGGGGACGCATCAGGAAGCCGGCGCCAAAAGTGGCCAGGGACAGCATCAGTGAAGCGAAGGCGCTGTCGGCAGGAAAGAAGGTCTTGGCGATTGCCGTGGCGTAGAAGCCATAGACCATGAAGTCGAACATCTCGAGAAAGTTGCCGCTGACAACGCGAAAGATCGCCTTGCCTTTGCCCGTGGTCGTGGACATTTTTTTCACTCACTTTGGCTGTCTTGTTAGCAATCCCTGGTCGTTATGCGTCCCTTACTGCAAAGTCGGGGCTCGAGGCTGCACGCTGAACAGTTTTGTAACGATATGTGTATGAAAGCCATCCGGCAACAAAAACTCTTGGGGTGGCAGGGCGGCTCTAGATCAAGGTTCTGCCCGTAGCCAAGGAGGTGGGACGCCGGGCAGGCGGCCTCCGTCTGTCGCATAATTGCCATTTGCACTGTCAGCTGGCCCAGTAGGGCGGTTGATCGGGAGGAACACCTTGTCGGGTAAGCAACGATCGCGATGGAGCGCTTTGTACGCCGCGCTGGTGCTGTTGGCCGGTTGTGGCGGCGAGCGCCTGGAAAGCCTCTCCGGGCCGACCATGGGCAGCACCTGGTCGGTGCAGTATGTGCGTCACGCCCAGGGGCCGGCGCCGTCCCTGATACAGGCTGAGGTCGAGGGGATTCTGGCGGAGGTCGACGGGCAGATGTCCACCTATCGCAGCGATTCGGACATCGAGCGTTTCAATGCCTTGCCCGCCGATAGCTGCCAGCCGATGCCGGAGCCGGTGTTGCAGTTGGTGCGAGTGGGTGAGCAGTTGTCCCGGGACAGCGATGGCGCCTTCGACCTGACGGTGGAACCGCTGCTGGATCTCTGGGGTTTTGGCCCTCAGGGGCGCGAGGAAAAGGTTCCCGGCGCGTCAGCCCTGGCTGAGGTGCGGCAGCGGGTAGGGCACGCTCACCTGCGTATCGAAGGGCAGGAGTTGTGCAAGGATGCGCCGGTGGAGGTGGATTTCAACAGCATCGCCGCCGGCTATGCGGTGGACCGCATCGCTGCCCGGCTCACGCAACTGGGGATCGACAGCTTCCTTGCCGAAGCCACCGGCGAGCTCAAGGCCGTGGGTCGCAAGCCCGACGGCTCACCATGGCGGATAGCCCTGGAGGAGCCGCGTGATGACCAGCAGGTAGCCCAGCGGGTGATCGCCCTGGATGGTTTTGGCGTTTCCACTTCCGGCGACTACCGTAATTACTTCGAGCAGGACGGCCGGCGTTACTCCCATACCTTCGATGCCCGGCTCGGCCAACCCATCGCCCACCCGTTGGCCTCGGTAACGGTGATTCATCCTTCGGCGTTGATGGCCGATGGCCTGTCGACACTGTTGCTGATACTTGGCCCGGAGGCGGGCTGGGACTACGCGGAAAAACACGGCATCGCCGGATTTTTTGTGATGCGCAGCGCTTCAGGTTTCGTCACACGCAGCAACCCGGCTTTCGATGCGCTGCTGGCCGGGCAAAAACAATAACCTAGTGCGCTGTTGCGCAGCCTGTAGTGCAGGCAAAAGTAGCCTACGACGCGACCAAGGGTTAATGTGCGCGGCGTTGACGCTTCTATAGACTGTGCCCGGGTTCGTAACCGAGCCAAATTGATCCTTCATGCCGCTGGCCGCGGCATGATTTAGCCGGAGACGCCAGAAGGGTGTCTCGGCCTGTTCTGAGGAGTACGCATGGCTGTCTACAACTACGACGTAGTGGTGCTGGGCTCAGGCCCCGCTGGAGAAGGTGCGGCGATGAACGCCGCGAAAGCAGGACGCAAAGTGGCGATGGTCGATAGCCGTCGCCAGGTCGGCGGCAACTGCACCCACCTGGGTACCATCCCGTCCAAGGCCCTGCGTCACTCGGTCCGGCAGATCATGCAGTTCAACACCAACCCGATGTTCCGGGCCATTGGCGAGCCGCGCTGGTTCTCCTTCCCGGACGTGCTCAAGAGCGCCGAGAAGGTCATCTCCAAGCAAGTGGCCTCGCGTACCGGCTACTACGCCCGCAACCGGGTCGATGTGTTCTTCGGCACTGGCAGCTTCGCCGACGAGCAGACCGTGGAAGTGGTCTGCGCCAACGGCGTGGTGGAAAAGCTGGTAGCCAAGCACATCATCATTGCCACCGGCTCGCGCCCCTATCGCCCCGCGGATATCGATTTCAGCCACCCGCGTATCTACGATAGCGACACCATCCTCAGCCTCGGCCACACCCCGCGCAAACTCATCGTCTACGGCGCCGGGGTCATCGGTTGCGAATACGCCTCGATCTTCAGTGGCCTGGGGGTTCTGGTGGAGCTGGTGGACAACCGCGGCCAGTTGCTGAGCTTCCTGGATTCTGAAATCTCCCAGGCCCTGAGCTACCACTTCAGCAACAACAACATCACCGTGCGCCACAACGAGGAATACGACCGCGTTGAAGGTGTGGACAACGGCGTGATCCTGCACCTCAAGTCCGGCAAGAAGATCAAGGCCGACGCCTTGCTCTGGTGCAACGGCCGTACCGGCAATACCGACAAGCTGGGCATGGAGAACATCGGGGTCAAGGTCAACAGCCGCGGCCAGATCGAAGTCGACGAGAACTACCGCACCTGCGTGCCGAACATCTACGGGGCCGGTGACGTGATCGGCTGGCCGAGCCTGGCCAGTGCCGCCCACGACCAGGGTCGTTCCGCGGCCGGCAGTATTGTCGACAACGGCAGTTGGCGCTTCGTCAACGACGTGCCGACCGGGATCTACACCATTCCCGAGATCAGCTCCATCGGCAAGAACGAGCAAGAACTGACCCAGGCCAAGGTGCCTTACGAGGTGGGCAAGGCGTTCTTCAAGGGCATGGCCCGTGCGCAGATCGCCGGCGAGCCTCAGGGCATGCTGAAGATCCTGTTCCACCGGGAAACCCTGGAAGTCCTCGGCGTCCATTGCTTCGGCTACCAGGCTTCGGAAATCGTGCACATTGGCCAGGCGATCATGAGCCAGCCGGGCGAGCTCAACACTCTGAAGTACTTCGTCAACACCACCTTCAACTACCCGACCATGGCCGAAGCCTATCGGGTAGCGGCATACGATGGCCTCAACCGGCTTTTTTGAGCGGCTCCGGCCGGTGGCCTGAGCCGGCCGGGGAGACCGATTTCAGCGATTCTCGAGGGTGGCGCTGGCCAAACCGGGAAAGTCTGTAATCAGGCTATCTACGCCGAAGTCGGCGAGCCTGCGCATCAGCGCAGGCTCGTTGACCGTCCATACCGACACATGCAAGCCCTGGCGCTGCGCCCGTTGCAGACGCTCTGGGGTGCACAGCGTCCAGTTCAACGCCAGAATCTCGCAGCCATAGCTCTGGGCGACCTTCAATGGGTCGAGCCAGGCGTATTCGGCGACCAGTCCGCGGGACAGGTCCGGGGTCAGCTCCACGGCGGCCTTCAATACTTCCCGAGAACTTGAGGTCACGGTGACCTTGTCCAGCAGGCCGAAACGCTGGGCCATTTCGCGAATCGCCAGCACTGTGGTGGCGGCGCGAGTGCGCGAGGCGCTCTTGACCTCCAGCTGCCAGTGCTCGAAGTCGCATTTCTCGAACAGCTCTTCCAGGCGCGGAATGGGGCAGGGGTTGACCCAGCCCGGGCCGCCCTTGCGCGCGTCGTAGGTCACCAGCTCGGCGGCGGAATGCTCCACCACTTTGCCGCGCCGGTCTGTGGTGCGCTTGAGGGTCGGGTCGTGGATCACCATCAACTCGCCGTCCATGGACAGGTGCAAGTCGAGCTCGCAACGGCGCACGCCGTGCTTGAGGCACTCCTGAAAGCTGGTCAGGGTATTTTCCGGTGCTTCGCCTTTAGCGCCGCGATGGCCATAGATCAGGGTCACAATTGCTCCTTCACGGATGTTGTTCCTTAAGAGAGGGTCGGGCGTACTGCTCAGCCGGCGGCGGGGTCGCTCTGCTCCCGGGCCTGGCGGCGTTGCTGGGCCTGTTTCTGCAGGATATAGCGCGCCAGCAGCTGGCGTTGGGCATCGGTCAATGCTTCGAACTCGGTGCCGATCTCGAAGGTGCCAAAGCTCTGGGGCTCGCAGTGGGTGACCTTGGCCCGCAGCAGCAGGCCCAGGGCCTGCGGCATCAGCAACAGCTTCACCGCCAGATGGCTGCCGGTTGGGTAGCACTGGTGATGGCTGAATTCGATGCCGCCCTCGGACAGAATGACTCGCTGCGGCTCGCCGAACTTGCCGAACACCGTTTGCGCCACCACCTGGCTGAGCAGGTCGATGCGTTTGTTCATGGCCTTGAGGTAGCTGGCCAGGGTGCGATCGCGCTCGCTGACCTGGCGCAGCAGATGCTGGGATTCGAATTCGCTCAGGTGCAGTTCACTGAGCAGATTGAACAGTGGGGACTCATCCTGCAACACTTCCTTGCTCGCCGCGTCGAGGGCGGACAAGGGGCTAATTTCCAGTGCGATCGTGTCCTCGATACGGTAGTATTCGCGGCGATCTTCTTCATCTAATGTCGACATGGCGAACCCATGGTAGAGGCAGTGGTCTGAGTGTAAAGCTGCTTACCAGGCCCCGCCACAAGGACGTCTTCTTTTCCTCTGCACAAGCCCCGACATGTTCAGACCTCTGTTTGCTTTTATCGGCACGCGTTACACCCGTGCAAAGCGTCGCAATCATTTTGTGTCATTCATTTCCCTGACTTCGATGATCGGACTCGCCCTTGGCGTGATCGTGATGATCGTGGTGCTGTCGGTGATGAACGGCTTCGATCATGAGATGCGCACCCGCGTGCTGGGCATGGTGCCCCACGCCACCATCGAATCCGGCGAACCCATCAGCGACTGGCAAAGCCTGGCCGGCAAGGTCAAGCAGAACCCCAAAGTGCTGGCGGTGGCGCCGTTCACCCAGATGCAGGGCCTGTTGACCAACAACGGCCAGGTGCAGAAGGTGCTGCTCAATGCCATCGACCCTGAGCAGGAGCGGCAGGTGTCGATCATCGACCACTTCATGCAGCAGGGGCAGTTGGACGCGCTGGCGCCCGGTAGCTTCGGCATTGTCATTGGTGACAAGGCGGCAACCAAGCTGGGTGTCGGCCTGGGAGACAAGCTGACCTTCGTCGCCCCGGAAGTCACGGTGACCCCGGCCGGGATGTTCCCGCGGATGAAGCGTTTTACCGTGGTGGGCATCTTCCATGTCGGCGCCGGCGAGATCGACGGCTACCTGGGCCTGACCAACCTCCAGGACCTGGGTCGCCTGCACCGCTGGAAGGCGGATCAGGTACAAGGCCTGCGGCTGAAGTTCGACGACCTGTTCCAGGCCCCGCGCACCGCCTGGGAAATCGCCCAGCAGCTGGGTGAGAACCACTATTACGCTCGCGACTGGACCCGTACCCACGGCAACCTGTACCAGGCCATCCGCATGGAAAAAGCCATGATCGGCCTGTTGCTGCTGCTGATCGTCGCGGTGGCCGCGTTCAACATCATCTCGACCCTGGTGATGGTGGTGAACGACAAGAAGGGCGATATCGCCATTCTCCGCACCCTGGGGGCGACGCCGGGAACCATCATGGCGATCTTCATGGTCCAGGGCACGGTGATCGGCGTGGTCGGCACCTTGATCGGTGCTGTGCTGGGGATGCTGGCGGCGCTGAACGTGAGTGCCGCGATTTCCGCCCTTGAAGGCCTGATCGGCCACAAATTCCTGAATGCCGACGTGTATTTCATCGACTACCTGCCGTCGCAACTGATGGCCGAGGATGTGTTGATGGTCTGCGGCGCGGCATTGGTCCTGAGTTTCCTCGCCACCCTGTATCCAGCCTGGCGTGCGGCGCGCACCCAGCCTGCGGAGGCGCTACGTTATGAGTGAGTTGGGCATGAGTGAAAAAGCAATCCTGAGCTGCCGCGACCTGGGCAAGTCCTATGAGGAAGGCCCGGAATCGGTGGTGGTCCTGTCTGGCCTGCAACTGGAGCTGCACCCGGGTGAGCGAGTGGCCATCGTCGGCACTTCCGGCTCGGGCAAGAGTACCTTGCTCAACCTGCTGGGCGGCCTGGATACGCCATCCAAGGGCAGCGTCTGGCTGGCGGGCGAGGAGCTTTCGGCGCTGGGCGAGAAGGCCCGCGGCCAGTTGCGCAACCGCGCCCTGGGTTTCGTCTACCAGTTCCACCACCTGCTGCCGGAGTTCACCGCGCTGGAGAACGTTTGCATGCCGCTGCTGATTGGCCGCACGCCGATCCCGGAAGCCCGTCAGCGTGCCACCGCGCTGCTGGAGCGGGTCGGGCTCGGCCATCGCCTGGAGCACAAACCAGCCGAGCTGTCCGGTGGCGAGCGCCAGCGGGTGGCCATTGCCCGGGCGCTGGTGAACAAGCCGGGGCTGGTGATGCTCGATGAGCCCACCGGCAACCTCGACTCGCACACGGCCCAGGGAATTCAGGACCTGATGCTGGAGCTCAGTACCTCGATGCGCACCGCCTTCCTGGTGGTGACCCACGACATGAACCTGGCCAGGCAGATGGACCGCGTACTGCACCTGCAAGAAGGTCACCTGGTCGCCATCTGATGCGCCCGCACACGGCGTCGGCGGCTGGGCTGTCGATGCCGGGTCATTAATCTTTCCAGGGTGCCTTGCCCATGTTCAGACCTTTATCGATCTTTATCGGCACGCGCTACACCCGCGCCAAGCGGCGCAATCGTTTTGTCTCGTTCATTTCCATGACCTCGATGATCGGCCTCGCCCTGGGCGTGTTGGCGATGATCGTGGTGCTGTCGGTGATGAACGGCTTCCAGCGGGAAATGAGCTCGCGCATCCTCGGCATGGTGCCCCACGCCACTATCGTTGGGGTCAAGCCCATCGATGACTGGCAGCCGGTGGCCGCGGCGGCCCTGAAGAATCCGGAAGTCACCGCCGCGGTGCCCTTTACCGAGATGGAGGGCATGCTCTCCTACAAGGGGGCGATGCAGCCGA
Source organism: Pseudomonas sp. UME65 (assembly GCF_014170225.1). Lineage (NCBI taxonomy): Bacteria > Pseudomonadati > Pseudomonadota > Gammaproteobacteria > Pseudomonadales > Pseudomonadaceae > Pseudomonas > Pseudomonas sp. UME65. Next base: position 331,372 of record NZ_LZZQ01000004.1, read on the forward strand.
TCCAGATCAGCGGCATCGATCCGGCCCAGGAAGGCAAGGTGTCCATCGTTGCCCAGCATATTGTCCAGGGCAGCCTGCAAGACCTGAAACCTGGCGAGTTCGGCGTGGTGATCGGCGAGATCACGGCCCGGCGCTTTCGCCTGAACGTCGGCGACAAGCTGACCCTGATCGTGCCTGAAGTGAGCACTGCACCGGGGGGGATCACCCCGCGCATGCAACGCCTCAACGTGGTTGGGGTGTTCAAGGTGGGGGCCGAGCTGGATGGCTCCATGGGCCTGATCCATGTGGCCGATGCTGCAGAAATGCAGCATTGGCAGCCGAACCAGGTGCAGAGCGTGCGCCTGGCGGTCAAGGACCTGTATGCCGCGCCAAAGGTCTCGGCGGATATCGCCAAGGGCCTGGGGGCGGACTTCCGCGCCGATGACTGGACCCACACCCAGGGCAGCCTGTTCAGCGCGATGAAGATGGAAAAGACCATGATCGGCCTGTTGCTGCTGATGATCGTGGCGGTGGCGGCATTCAACATCATCGCCACCTTGATCATGGTGGTGAATGACAAGGGGGCGGACATCGCGATCCTGCGCACCATCGGCGCCACACCACGGCAGATCATGGCGATCTTCATGGTCCAGGGGACGGTGATCGGTATCGTCGGCACCCTGATCGGCGGGGTGCTGGGGGTAATCGCGGCACTGAACGTGAGTGAGCTGGTGGGCTGGCTGGAAAGAATCAGCGGCCAGCAGATCTTCAGCTCCGATGTGTATTTCGTCAGTAACCTGCCTTCTGAACTGCAGGGCGGCGACGTGGTGCTGATCTGTGGTGCCGGCTTCGTTCTGAGCTTCCTGGCGACCGTGTATCCGGCCTGGCGCGCGTCCAAGGTCGAGCCGGCCCACGCTTTGCGCTACTCCTGAGACCCGCCTTCGCCGGCCGCCGGCTCCTGTCCGATTGGTGCAGGAGCCGGCTGGCCGGCGAACAGTCCCTCAATCCTGCCTTGGCAACTCGATCACGAAACGGGTCCAGCCCGCCGCCGATTCGCATCGGATCTGCCCGCCGTGGGCACGAATGATCGACTGAGTGATCGCCAGCCCCAACCCCGCATGTTCACTGCTGCCTTCGCGCCGTGCCGGGTCGGCCCGGTAGAAACGGTCGAACAGGCGCGGCAGTACATCCTTGGCGATCCCTTCGCCGGTATTCTCGATGCTCAGGCTCAGGTGCCCGGCACTTTCGTTGATGCGCACCTTGACCGCGCCCCCGGCCGGAGTGAAGCGCAGGGCATTGTCCAGCAGGTTGGACAACGCCCGACGCAGCATGCTGCGGTCCCCGGCAATGCCGGCCTGGCCTTCACGGGTCAGTTCGATCTGTGCGTCTTCGGCCAGGGGGCCATAGAACTCCAGCAGCATGTCGGTTTCCTGGGCCAGCTCCAGCGCTTCGCGCCTGGGTGTAAGCAAGCCGTGGTCGGCCTTGGCCAGGTACAGCATGTCGTTGACCAGTTGCGCCATCCATTGCAGCTCCTCCAGGTTGCTGTGCAGGGCTTCGCGATAGTCCTCCAGCGGCCGGGGGCGGGTCAGGGTGACCTGGGTGTGGGTCAGCAGGTTCGACAAAGGGGTGCGCAGTTCGTGGGCGATGTCGGCGGAAAATGCCGAGAGGCGCTGAAACGACTCTTCAAGACGGCCCAGCATGGCGTTGAAGCTGCTGGCCAGTTCCGCCAGCTCGGCGGGCATCTGTTCCTGGGGCAGGCGCTGGGTCAGGGAACTGGCGGAGACCCCGGCGGCCACCGCGCCCATGCGCCGCAACGGGCGCAGGCCACTGCGGGCGGCCCAGGCGCCGAGCAGGGCAGTGGCCAGGGCCGAGAGGCCCACGGTGAGCCAGATCAGGTGTTGCATTCGCTGCAGAAAGTGCTGGTGATGGGTGATGTCGAGGATCAGGGTCAATTGCGGCGAGGCCGCCTGGCCGGGATTCAGCGCTGCTGTGTAGAGCCGGTAGGCGGTGCCGGCCTGCTCCAGGCTGCGCAGGCCGGCACCGCCAGGCAGAGAGGCGGGCAGGTCGGGGGCGCTGTCGAACCAGAGCTGGCCATTGACGTCGCCGACTCGTAGCTGCAGGTCCGGCTGGTGGCTCAGCTCATCCTGCAGTCTGGCCTGGCTCGGGGGGAAGTCCCCGGCCTCGTTGACATCCTGCAAGGCGCTGCGCAGGGCCAACAGCTTGCCGTCCAGCAGTTGCTGATCCAGTTCGATGAAATGAGCTTCGCTGGCGCGGCTGAACAACACCCCCGCCAACAATGAGACCACTGCGGTGCAGGCGGCGAACAGCAGCGCCAGGCGCCCGCTCAGGGACAGGCGGCGCATCAGGCCTGGCGCTCTTCGAGCACGTAGCCCATGCCGCGCACGGTATGGATCAGTTTGTTCGGGAAATCGTCGTCGATCTTCAGGCGCAGGCGGCGGATGGCTACTTCGATGACGTTGGTATCGCTGTCGAAATTCATGTCCCAGACCTGGGAGGCAATCAGCGACTTGGGCAGGACTTCGCCCTGGCGCCGCAGGAGCATTTCCAGCAGGGCGAATTCCTTGGCGGTCAGGTCGATGCGCTGGCTGCCGCGTTCTACCCGGCGGCGGATCAGGTCCAGGCGCAGGTCTGCCAGTTGCAGGCTGGTTTCCTGGGCCACGGCGCTGCCCCGGCGCAGCAGGCTGCGGACCCGGGCCAGCAGTTCGGAGAAGGCAAAAGGCTTGACCAGGTAGTCGTCGGCCCCCAGTTCCAGGCCGTGCACCCGGTCTTGCACGGCATCCCGGGCGGTGAGGAACAGTACCGGCATCTCCAGCCCGGCGCTGCGCACCGCCTGGAGGATCTGCCAGCCGTCGCGACCCGGCAGCATCACGTCGAGAATCAGCAGAGCGTAGTCGCCGGTCAGGGCCAGGTGCTGGCCGGTGCTGCCGTCGGCCACCAGTTCGGCGTTGAAGCCGGCCTCGCTCAGGCCCTGGCGCAGGTAGTGGCCGGTTTTGGGTTGGTCTTCGACGATCAGCAGTTTCATGGTGGGACTCGTGGCGGTTGGAACCCGGGCTTTATACCGTGCAGCAGGCCAGGGCAGTGCAAGCTGACAAAGTTGTAATCTGCATGTCAGCTGGCTGGCAGCGGCAGGGCTCTAGAGTGTGCCACAGGCTGAATCCCGATCTTGTTGGAGTCTGATGATGAGTATGCAAAACCTGTTGTGGCGAAGCCGGTCGATCCTGGGGGGCTGCCTGATGCTGTTGAGCGCACCGCTCTGGGCCTCGCCGGCCGGCTCCTACGATTTTGGCCAGCCGGCGCCTGCGGCCAAGGCCACTCGCAGTGTCGAGGTGGTGATGGGGGACATGTCGTTCAATCCCAAGGCCCTGGAGATCAAGGCCGGCGAGACGGTGCGATTCGTGCTGATCAACAAGGGGCAGTTGCTGCACGAGTTCAATCTGGGCAACGCGGCCATGCATGCCGAGCACCAGCAGGAAATGCTCAAGATGCAGCAGAGCGGCATGCTCACCCCGACCGGCATGAAGGCGATGGATCATGGAGCCATGGGCCACGGCTCAATGGCAGGCATGGACCATGGCATGCAGCATGACGATCCCAACAGCGTGCTGGTGGAGCCGGGCAAGCAGGCGGAACTGACCTGGACCTTCAGCAAGAGCGGCAACCTGGAGTTCGCCTGCAACATTCCAGGGCACTACCAGGCCGGGATGGTGGGCAAGCTGACGGTCACCCCATAGGCATCCGGGGCTCAAAGGCGGGAGCAAAGGCTGATAGAATCCGCTGATTCTTCAGTCAGGTTTCCGCCATGCATCCCGCAGCCGAACATTCGCCGCTGGGCAAGTCCAGTGAATACGTCTCCACTTACACCCCGTCCTTGCTGTTCCCGATTCCCCGGGCGGCAAAATGGGCCGAGCTGGGCTTGAGTGCCGATACCCTTCCTTATAAGGGCGTGGACTACTGGAACTGCTTCGAGTTGTCCTGGCTGCTGCCGTCGGGCAAGCCGGTAGTGGCTATCGGTGAGTTCAGCATTCCCGCCGATTCGCCGAACATCATCGAATCCAAGTCGTTCAAGCTGTACCTCAATTCGCTGAACCAGACGCCGTTCGATGATCGGGCGACCCTTGAGGCCACCTTGCGCACTGATCTGTCGGCTGCTGCCGGCAAGCCGGTAGGCGTGCGGATCCGCAGCCTGCAGGAGGTCGAGGCCGAAGGCGTGGTGGCGCTGCCTGGGGTGTGTATCGATGATCTGGATATCAGTGTCGACAGCTATGAGCACCCGCGCCCCGAACTGCTGCGCTGCGATGCTTCGCGCGTGGTGGAGGAGAGCGTGCACAGTCATCTGCTCAAGTCCAACTGCCCGGTAACCAGCCAGCCGGACTGGGGCAGCGTGGTGGTGCAATACCGGGGCGCGGCTCTGGATCACGCCAGCCTGCTGGCCTATCTGGTGAGCTTCCGCCAGCACTCGGACTTTCACGAACAGTGCGTGGAGCGGATCTTTCTCGACCTGCAACGCTTGCTCAAGCCGGAGAGACTCACCGTGTATGCGCGTTATGTGCGCCGCGGTGGGCTGGATATCAACCCTTACCGCAGTACCGAAACCGCGGATTTCGCCAATCACCGGTTGGTACGCCAGTAAAAGCAAAGCCCCGCTCCGAGAGCGGGGCTTTTGCTTTGTGGGGTTGGCTACCGGGGGTTGCTCAGATGCCGATGTTGCCCAGGGTCTGGACGATATTGCGCAGGGTTCCGGCAATCGCCGGGTGCTCCAGTTCGAAGCGTTCCACGGCCAGGTTGACGCCGTCGGCGAGGCTGGCGTCCTGGGTGCCGGTCTCCAGTTTGAGTTGCAGTTCGATCTGCTGCATCAGCTCTTGCAGATTGTTGCGCTCGGCTTCGGAAAGCGGTGGGTTCTGTTCCAATTGCTCGCGCAGGGTGTCGAGTTGTTCTTGCAGTTCGCGGGCAGGCATGGCGTTCTCCCTTTATTGATAGGCACAGGGATGGACCGCGCTGTCGAGTCAAAGGTCCATGCCCACGGCTTAGAGTAATCCACTCCCAGGCGCTGTGCATGATCCTGATCAACAGGCTTATGTCAGGGTTTTTCACCCTTGAGCCGGCGCAGTTCGATGTCCGCCAGGCAGGTGTTCAACTCCCCCAGATGGTCGATGACCGAATGCACCCCCAGGCCGAAGAGCTGCACCGTGGCCTTGCCACGCTTGAATTCCCGTTCCCGCTGGCTCAGGGCCTGCCATTCGCTGGGGGTCATGCCGCACAGGGAGCCGCAAGAGGCCAGGCCGATGGTCCAGAGGCCGGCATTGAGGCCCGACTGCAGCAGTTGGGGTTCGCCGCTGACCAAGACACAGCCGTCGATGCCTTTGACGTTGAGCGCCATCAGCGCCTGCCAGCAGGCATCGGGTGCAGGCCAGGGGGCGGGGGAGTGAGGTGCCGGCTTGATCCAGTCCGGCAGGATGGCAGCCAATTGGCGGCTACTGGCGGGGAGCAGTTGCTCCAGCCAGGCGCAGGGGATGCCTTGCTGATGCAGGCGCCGCAGCGTTTCCAGTGCGCCAGGTGTGGCTTGGGCTTGCTCCGGATCAGGTTTGTCCGTGGCTTGCTGGCGCATCCGCGCGCCGAAATCCACCAGGCAGCCACTGAGGCCGAAGAGTACGGCAGTCAACGGGCGTGCGGGTTGCACTGAGGCGTCGGCGTGGGGCATGTCAGCGTCCTTGAAATACCCTTGGAGGCTAGCGGCAGAACATGACATGCAGGTGACAGTACGGTGAATGGCAGCAAGGTTGGCTGAACCCCGGCTGAAGACGGTTTGCGGTGATGCTGCCTAAACCGGCATATCCGCTTTATACTCCTGAACTTATCCTCAGGGCATAGCCCCACGAGAGAACAATCGAAGGAGTTTCCTGCTATGCGCTGGAGCCGTTATCTAGTTCCACTATGTATGAGTGCCGGTGTGACGCTGGCTCCCCTGGTTGCCCAGGCGGCCGAAGATGATCCATGGGAAAGCATCAACCGTCCCATCTTCACCTTCAACGATACGCTGGATACTTATGCCCTGAAGCCTCTGGCGCAAGGCTATCAGGCCGTCACTCCGCAGTTTCTGGAAGATGGCATCCACAACATGTTTCGCAACATCGGTGATGTCGGCAACCTCGCCAATGACATCCTCCAGGCCAAACCTGGTGCTGCCGGTGTCGACACTGCGCGACTGTTGATGAACACCACCCTGGGCCTGGCGGGCTTTTTTGATGTCGGTACCAAGATGGGCCTGCAGCGCAATGACGAAGACTTCGGCCAGACCCTCGGTCATTGGGGCGTGGGCAGCGGTCCCTACGTGATGCTGCCGTTGCTGGGGCCAAGCACCCTGCGTGATGCGCCGGCCAAGTATGTCGACAGCTACACCGAACCCTACCGCTACATGAATGACATCCCCGCGCGCAACATCACCATGGGTGTGGATGTCGTCGATACCCGTGCCAGCCTGCTCTCGGCGGACAAGCTGATTCGCGGTGACAAATACACCTTCATTCGCAATGCCTACCTGCAGAATCGCGAATTCAAGATCAAGGACGGCAAGGTCGAAGACGACTTCTAGGCTCGACTGTCCTGCACAAACTGAAAAGGCGGCCTGATGGCCGCCTTTTTCATGGGTTGGAATCTTTACTTCATTTTAAGGATTGTAAGTCCAAGTTTCTGGCCACCACCTTCTTGTGGGTTGACCCATACCACTTCCGTCTCTGCTTCCAGCCCCCTGAGGGCTGCGTGCTCTGAGTCGATACGTACACTCAACTGATCGCCGACCTGGAACGAACGTGGTGCCTGCACCTGCATGCCGCTGCTGGAAAGATCGATGCAGACCGCTTCGATCACCTGCCCCTGATGGATCAGCGTGACCTCTGCATCCACCCGCATGCGGATGTAATCGCGCTTTTCGCTGTAGTCACGCTGGTTTTGGTTCATGGGTTCCATCCTGCGATTGAGTTGCGGTTTTAGCGGTTTTTATAACTCCCGGTGATTTGCGGTGTAAAGACGTCAGGCGACCATCGGCATGAGCTTGAAACGCCCCGCGGATGGGAGTACCGTCTGCGCCTTAGAAGGGCACCTCTGATGGTCGGGCGTGCAGGGCTCAAGGTCCTGGCCTGGCTTGCAGAGTGGCTAGAAAGCGAATCCAGTAGCGTGCCTCAGGCCCCAGGCCAGAGCACCTACGCCAACCTAATTCTGGCGCCGTTTGCCCACATGCAAAAAACCAGTGCCACGCTGCTGATAATCGATGACGACGAAGTAGTGCGCGCGAGCCTCGCGGCCTATTTGGAAGACAGTGGCTTCAGCGTACTGCAGGCCGCTAACGGCCAGCAGGGTCTTCAGGTATTCGAGCGCGACAACCCCGATCTGGTGATCTGCGATCTGCGCATGCCGCAGATGGGCGGTCTCGAGCTTATCCGTCAAGTGACCGAACTGTCCCCGCAAACCCCGGTGATCGTGGTTTCGGGTGCGGGCGTCATGAACGATGCGGTTGAAGCCCTGCGCCTAGGCGCGGCGGACTACCTGATCAAGCCGCTGGAAGATCTGGCTGTGCTCGAGCACTCGGTGCGCCGCGCCCTGGATCGTGCTCGCCTGTTGCTGGAAAACCAGCGTTACAGAGAGAAGCTTGAAGCCGCCAACCGCGAGCTCGAAGCCAGCCTCAATCTGCTCCAGGAAGACCAGAACGCCGGTCGACAGGTGCAGATGAATATGCTGCCGACCAGCCCCTGGTCGATTGACGAATTCAACTTTGCCCACCAGATCATCCCGTCGTTGTACCTGTCGGGTGATTTTGTCGACTATTTCCGTGTCGACGAGCGCCGGGTGGCCTTCTACCTGGCGGATGTTTCCGGTCATGGTGCGTCGTCGGCCTTTGTCACCGTGCTGTTGAAGTTCATGACCACCCGTTTGCTGTTCGAGTCCAAGCGCAATGGCACCTTGCCGGAGTTCAAGCCTTCGGAAGTGCTAGGCCATATCAACCGTGGCCTGATCAGTTGTAAGCTGGGCAAACACGTCACGATGGTCGGTGGAGTCATCGACGAGGAGACTGGCTTGTTGACCTATAGCATTGGCGGGCACTTGCCGTTGCCGGTGTTGTACACCCCCGACAGTGTGCGTTATCTGGAAGGGCGTGGTTTGCCGGTGGGCCTGTTCAACGAGGCCACCTACGAAGACCACATTCTGGAGCTGCCGCCGGTGTTCAGCCTGACGCTGATGTCCGATGGCATCCTGGACCTTTTGCCCGAGCCTACACTCAAAGAGAAAGAAGCAGCCTTGCCCGAACGGGTGAGGGCGGCGGGCGGCAGCCTGGATGGCTTGCGGCAAGTTTTTGGATTGGCCACGCTAGGGGAGATGCCGGATGATATCGCCCTGTTAGTGTTGAGCAGGAACCTTCAATGAGTACCGGTAGAATCCAGTTCGCCGAGCAGGATGGCACCTTCGTCCTGAAGTTCGTCGGTGAAGTGCGCCTGACCCTGTGTTCGGCGCTGGATGCGACTATTGAGCGGATTTTCACCGCGCTGAATTTTTCGGCGATCGTGATCGATCTGACAGAAACCCGCAGCATCGACAGCACCACCCTGGGCCTGCTGGCCAAGCTCTCGATCCTGTCGCGGCAGAAAGTCGGTCTGTTGCCCACCGTCGTCACCACCCACGAAGACATTACCAGGCTGTTGCAGTCCATGGGCTTCGATCAAGTGTTCAACATCGTCGATCGCCCGATTCCCTGCCCGGAATGCCTGACCGACCTGCCGTCCCAGGACCAGTCGGAAGAAGTGGTACGGGTCAAGGTCCTGGAGGCGCACAAGATCCTCATGGGCCTTAATGACTCCAACCGTGAAGCCTTTCACGATCTGGTGAATGCCCTGGAGCGTCACTGATCGACTGAAACGCTAGCGCACAAAAAAGGGCGAACCTGTGAGGGTTCGCCCTTTTTGCGTTGACGCGAAGCGATCAGAGCTTTGCAGCCAGCAGGGCTTCGAGCTTTTCCTGGTCGCGGGCGAACTGGCGGATGCCTTCAGCCAGCTTTTCGGTAGCCATGGCGTCTTCGTTGGAGGCCCAGCGGAACTGTGCTTCGTTCAGGCTCTGGCGAGCTTCACCGGTCTTGCCCGGGCTCAGCTTGCGTTCCAGCTTGCCGGTGTCGGCGGCAAGCTTCTCAATCAGATCCGGGCTGATGGTCAGGCGATCGCAGCCGGCCAGTTGCTCGATCTGGTTGAGGTTGCGGAAGCTTGCCCCCATGACCACGGTCTTGTAGTCATTGGCCTTGTAGTAGTTGTAGATGCGGGTAACCGACTGCACGCCCGGATCGTCAGCGCCCTGATAGTCGTTGCCGGTAGCCTTCTTGTACCAGTCGTAGATCCGCCCTACGAATGGAGAAATCAGAAACACCCCGGCTTCGGCACAGGCCACGGCCTGGGCGAAGGAAAACAGCAGGGTGAGGTTGGTCTGGATGCCTTCGCGCTCCAGCTTTTCGGCGGCGCGGATGCCTTCCCAGGTAGAGGCGATCTTGATCAGCACCCGATCACGGCCGATGCCGGCCTTGTCATACAGCTCGATCAGCCGATGGGCGCGCTTGAGCATGGCTTCGGTATCGAACGACAGGCGGGCGTCCACCTCAGTGGAAATACGGCCCGGAATGACCTTGAGAATCTCCTGGCCGACAGCCACGCCGAAACGGTCGCTGGCCAGGCCGACATCGCCTTTGCAGTCGTTGACGCAGGCATTCAGCAGATCGGCATAACCCGGGATGGCCGCAGCCTTGAGCAGCAGCGAAGGGTTGGTGGTGGCATCCACCGGCTTGACCCGGGCGATGGCGTCGAAGTCACCGGTATCGGCCACTACGGTGGTGATTTTCTTCAGTTGTTCCAGCTTGGAAGTCATGAGCGTGCTCTGTCCTATGGGTCTGACGACATTACCCGAGCGCTGTCAGGCGCTCAAGGGCGCGGAATGCTAACTACGGCCCCAAAGTCCGTGACCTGAAAACAGTCGTTTGAATGCTGGGGCACTGTCCAGTAGATACGATGCCAAAAGCCCGGCCAGGTTCAACCCGGCCGACGCTTAACGTCCTTCCAGCAACTGCCCGGCCTGATCCAGCAGGGCCAGCGGATCCTGGGTCTTGTGGATATCCACCGACAACAGCTGGCGGAACTTGCGAGCACCGGGGAAGCCCGTGCCCAGCCCTAGGACATGGCGCGTGATGTGGTGCATGGCGCCACCGGCAGCCAGGTGCTCGGCAATATAGGGGCGCAACCGGGCCAGCGCCTCGGCCCGGGAAATCACCGGCTCAGTGCTGCCAAACAGCTGCTGGTCTACCTCGGCCAGCAGATAGGGGTTGTGATAGGCCTCACGGCCCAGCATCACCCCATCGAAAGTCTGCAGATGTTCATGACAGGCCTCGAGGGTCTTGATCCCACCGTTGAGGATGATTTCCAACTGTGGGAAATCCGCCTTCAATTGCGCCGCCACGTCGTAGCGCAGCGGGGGAATGTCCCGGTTCTCCTTGGGCGAGAGGCCTTCGAGAATGGCGATTCGTGCGTGCACGGTAAAGCTGCTGCATCCGGCTTCCATGACCTGGCCGACGAAATCGCATAGCTCGGCATAACTATCGCGACCGTTGATACCGATCCGATGCTTGACCGTCACGGGAATCGACACCGCATCGCGCATGGCTTTCACGCAATCGGCCACCAGCGCCGGATGGCCCATCAGGCAGGCACCGATCATGTTGTTCTGCACCCGGTCGCTGGGGCAACCGACGTTGAGGTTGACCTCATCGTAGCCATGCTCCTGGGCCATGCGCGCGCACGCCGCGAGATCCGCCGGCGTGCTGCCCCCCAGTTGCAACGCCAGAGGGTGCTCGGACGGGTGGTAGCGCAGGAAGCGCTCGTGATCACCATTGAGCAGCGCACCCGTGGTGACCATTTCGGTGTAGAGCAAGGTGTGCTTGGACAGTAGGCGCAGGAAGAATCGGCAGTGACGATCCGTCCAATCCATCATCGGCGCCACGCTGAAGCGCCGGGAAGGTTCTGAACGGGAAGGGCTTGAAGCGGTAAAGGGCATGGGATGTTTGTCGCTTTGCGGGGTAACCGCCTGTGGTCATGGCGGTTGTCGGGGTGACGAATTGGCGCAGTTTATCAGGAAGTGCCACGCCGACGTTGTGCTCTGAGCCATTGCCGGACTAGCGAGGTTGTCCGAGTATCCGTCCCAGCTGCGCCAGCCAGTGGTAGCCCACCACGAAACTGAATCGTAGCCAGACACCCGCGCAGATGCTCCAGGAGAGGACCCGGGGATAGTCCTCACGAAAAAACTTGCCATAGAAGCGGATCATGCCTCGGTGCTTGTGCCATTCGACGAACACCGGGCGGGTGCGGCTGCAGGCGCCCCAGGCGTGAAAGATCCTGGCCTGGGGTACGAAGCAGACTTTCCAGCCTTCCTGGCGAAAGCGCATGCACAGGTCCAGGTCCTCGCAGTGCAGGAAGTAGCCTTCGTCCCAGCCGCCGACGCTGTCCAGGGCTTTGCGCTTGACCAGCATGCAGGCGCCGGAAATGGCTTCTACCTGCGTCGGACGGCTGGGCAGGGGCTCGCGGTGCAGAAGAAAGTCGGAGAACAGTCGCGGCGAGAGCCAGGCCAGGCCCGACAGGTTAAGGGCGCGTACTACTGCTCGCCGTGGGGTGGGGAAGACCCGACGTCCACCGGGCTGTTCGCTGCCGTCGAAGTTGCACAGCAGGCCACCTGCCATGCCCAGATCGTGGGTGTGGCGCAGGGCGTCGATCATTCCTTGCAAGGCGCCCGGTTGCAATACGGTGTCGGGGTTGAGGAACAGGATGTGTGGCTGCTCGCAGTGACTGGCGCCTAGGTTGCAGGCCGCGGCGAAGCCGGTGTTGCTTGGGTTGCGCAGGATGAGCAGGCGTTCATCGGCAGCGAACCGGGTGGCAACCTGCTCCAGGCTGCCGTCATGGGAGGCATTGTCTACCAGCACCAGCCGGTTGATGTCCTGGGCCAGCACCGAGATCACGCAGTCCTCCAGCAGAAGGCCGGCGTTGTAGTTGACCACCACCACATCACAGGAACGCGGCATGGGCCCCCTCGAAGCGTTTTGCCCAGGAGTTGGCTTCGCGGAACTTCAGGGTCTCGGCCAGGGGCTCGGTAAACGTCAGCGCCTGGTGGATCACTCGGGAGATGTCGTCGAGGCTGTCGCTGAGAAACACTCCCGGAAGATGGCGCCTGGTGCCCATTTCGCCGAATGCGGTGCTGACCACTGGCAAGCCCAGGGCCCGGTACTCGTAGTATTTGATCGGGTCGACGTAGCGGGTGATGTCGTTGCACTTGAACGGGATCAGGCCGACATCGAACTCGGCCATGGCTTGCAGAGCGGCCTCGTGGGACAGCGCCGGCAAGCACCGGATATTGTCCGGCAGTGCCCTGGGCGAAGGTCCGTGCTGGGGGCCGATCAGGCGTACCTCGGCCCCGGGAAAGGCCGCGGCCAGGGCAAGCACGAATTCCCAGTCGAACCACTTGGCGAGGGTGCCGATGTAGCCGAACACCGGCCGTGTTCCATGTGCTGCGCGCCGGGACAGGGGCAGGGCGGGCAGGCGTTCGCTGGCGCAACCATTGAGCAGCAGCCGGGTATCGACCTGTTGCCGTTGCCAGTAGCGCTGCAAAGTCGTGCACGAGGCCAGGGCGGTGACCACAGCCCGGGCGGTCTGATGCTGGCGCCGGTGCATGGCACGGCGCGACCAGCCGCGATAGAACGCTGGTACGTTGTCCATGACGTCATAGAAACTGCCGGCGAAGATCGGTTCCTGCAGCAGTTGCAGGGCCAGCCTCGAGGGTTTGCCGATGCCGAGCTGGGTCGGTGCCTGGGCAAAATGGCGGATCTGTTGCTTGAGCTCCTGCCAGAACAGGCGATTGACCCAGCCCGAGCCGGGCAGGGGCTCTATGGGCAGGGCCCGGGGCCTGGCCAGGGTCAGCCAGTCCGGCACGGGGACGGTCGGGCCCTGGTATGGCGGGCGGGTCAGCAAGTCGGCCAGTACCGGCAAGCGCGTGGGATAGGGTTCGACCCACAGCACGGGGGCCTGGGTGGCCGCGTGGAACTGGCGCACCAGTTCATGGGGGCGTTGCGCGAAGCTGTGCCAGCTGACCGGTGACAGATAGACCAGTCTCATGATGGCTCCCTGGCGGTGTGGGGAGTCCAGGGTCGGCCCCATTTCGCCTCGTACAGGGCCTTGTTGCGCTCAAACAGTTGTTGGCGCTGGCTGCTGGGCATCTGGCTGAACGAGGCAGAAAGATGATGATGAATGAACACGTCTTCGGCAAAGGCGCAGGACAGCCCTGCTTGCTCGACCCGGCGGCAATAGTCGTCGTCTTCGAAAAAGCCCAGGCCGAAGGCTTCATCTAGGGGCCCGACGCGCTCATAGGTCGACTTGGGCATCATGACCGCGAAGAAACCGAGGGTGGCGCAGGGCACCACCTGGCCGGCATGGCGCCAGGTGTATTGGCGGGCGCGGCCAGGCATCTCCTCGAGGCTGCGGTAGCTGATCTCGATCTTCGCTTCGTTGCCGATGTTGTTGGTTACCGGCCCGATCAGGCCGAGCCCCGGGCTGCGTTGCAGGTGGCGGCGCAGGGTCTGCGCCCAGCCAGTGGTGACCTCGGTGTCGTTGTTGAGCAAGACCAGGAACTCGCCCCGAGCCCGGGCCAGGCCCTGATTGTTGGCCGCGGAGAAACCCAGGTTGCCGGGGTTGAGGATGAGCGAGTGAGCGCTGTCGCAGGCCCACTGCCGAAGGAATTCGACGCTGCCGTCGGTGGAGGCATTGTCGACGACAATGATTTCCAGATTGCGGCCCAGAGCATCGGCGGCCAGGCTGGTCAGGCAGGCACGGGTCAATGCCAGGTTGTTGTAGGTCACTACTATCACGCTGATCAGGGGCCCGGTTTGCTCGCCTTCAACCAGGGCCTTCAACTGTTCTACCCGGTGCTCCCACGTCTGTTGTGCGGCGAATTCCTGGCGCTGGCGGGAAGTGCTGTCGGAGGCAGGTTCCTGCAACGCCTGGGCGATGGCTTCGATAAAGGAGGGGGTATCCCTGGCAATGGATACCTGCTGGCCGAACTCCTGCAGCTCGGGCAGATCCACCGCCACCACCGGCTTGCCGGCACTCAGGTATTCGTAGACCTTGACCGGGTTGGTGGCCAGGGTCAGTGCCTCGATGCGAAACGGCAGGATGCAGACATCGAAGGCCTGCAGGTAGGCGGACAGCTGTGCGTAGGGGATTTCACCGGTCAGCCTGACGTTGGCATGGCGCTGCAGGCGCGCACCAACCCGCCCGGTATCTGCGCCTATCAGCAGGATCGTGCAGTGCCTGAAGGCTTCGGCGATGGCGGCCAGCAGATCCACATCGAACCACTGGGCGAGCGCGCCGTAGTAGCCGATCACGGGACGGCCTTGCGGGTCCTGATAACACTGGGCCGGGGGCTTGGAAAAATAGGTGAAGTCGGCGGCATTGCGCAATACGGCGCGTTGCCCGGTGCTTGCAGGTGGGCAGTGCCGACTCCAGTGGCGTTCCAGCCACGCCGAGGCAAACAGCGTGATATCGGCCTCGCGCAGCAGCTCATGCTCCAGTTGCAGCAGGTCCGGGGCGTTGTTGCCGAAGCCCTGATGGTCGTCCATGCAGTCATAGACCAGGCGGCTGGCCGGCAGCGCCCCGGCCACGGGGGCCCAGAACGGGTGCTGGACCAGGGAGATCACCTGGCTCGAATGGGCCCAGCTCAATAACTCGCCGATGCTGCGACGCAACTGCTGGACCACGGCCTCTTGCGGGGCAGCGTGGTAGAGGAGCGGGGCTGTGCGTGCAAACAGCCGCACTTCGAACAGCCGCCCTCGGTCATCCAGCGGGCGCAAGGTAAAACCGTCGCGAGCGTCGTCCTCCAGGCTGGCCGAGACATAGAAAACCCGGCGTCCGCTGGTGCTCAAGCCGCGGGCCAGGTGCTGGGGACGCTGCTGGCGGAAATCCCAGTCGATGGCACCCCAGACCACGTAATCTGGCCATTGCTGGTCGGCCGCCGGTAGCACGCTACAAGCGGGTACGAAACTCTTGGCGGCCCGCTGATGCCGACGCAGGGCCCGCCAGCCAGGTCCCAGCACGCCGTGATACAGGCGCTGGATCAAGGCTTTCAGCAGGTAAGGCAGCGGCAGGCGGTGATAGATGCGGCGCCAGCGCTGGAACAGGGCGGTGCTCATTGCCGCGCCCCGGATACAGAGCGAGTCAAGGCACGGACTCCGACTGTTTCGGGGTCGCGGCAACGATCACGAAATCGCTGTTCAGGGTGCCCGACTCGATCAGCCCGTCTTCGATGTCGAACAGCATCCGCAGCACCCGCATCGCCTGGGGATCATCGGCCTTGAAATTGCCGGCGATACCATGCAGCAGAAATTGCAGCAGGGTGCCGCCGCAGGTGTTGAGGGCCTGGATCTCGAAGTGCTGTTCCACCACCTTGAGGATGTCCTGGGAGCGCACCGCCTCGGACGGATCAACCTTCACCACCTCTTGTGGATCAGGGAGCGGTACGTTGTTCTGCACCTGACCGTAGGAACCCTGGACGAAAGAGCGGCGCATGGCCGGGGGAATCAGGGCGAAGGCATGGCTGATGGCTGCGCACTGGGCCTGGTCAAAGGCAAAGTGATTGGCGCCGACATACTCGTTGAAGAACAGCCAGCCGTCCGCCTTCAAGGCCTGGCGGACATTGGCGCAGACCTTTTCCAATTGGCGAATGTGATGCATTGAACCGTTGAACCAGACGGCGTCGTAATGAGCGCTGGGCAGTTGCACCCGCTCGACGTCGGTGAGGCTGTAGTGCAGGGTCCGGGCCCCCAGCGCCGCCGCTTCTGCCCGGGCGGTGTCCAGCGCCGCCGGGGCGATATCCACGGCGTCACAGTCCTGGAAGGCCTGGAGTTTGTAGAGCTCGCGTTCCAGGGTACCGGTGCCGCAGCCGATGCTCAGCATACGCGGCACCGGTAACCGGCCCGCCAGAAAGGTGTTCAGGCAATAGGGTACCCAGTGAGCATGACCGCTGCCGGCCGTGGCCTTTTGCTGATGGCGTTGTTGCACCGCAGGCACTGCCAGCCAGTAGACATCCGCAGAAAACGCATCCGAGCCAGCCTGGTTCTGTGACCAGTGCTCGGCGGTCTGCGCCTTGCGCTGCTCCTCGCTCATGTCGTCCGGGGGAACAGGGGCGGCGACTGCCCGACCACTGAGCTGTTGAATTATTTTTTTCAGCACGTTCGGCATCTTCCTTGTGGGTGTATCGGGCTGCCGATTCAGTCGGTGAGCTTCATTTCCGTGGCGTCGGCGTTCGCTCTGCGGCGTACTTGGCGATGGGGTTGCCAGGGCCCCCACTTGCTTTCGAAGTAGGCCTGGTTCTTGTCCCATAACCGCTGGTATTCGCCGCTGGCGATAAGGGCCTTGAACGAGGCCTGGCCGTAGTGGTGGATGTAGCTGTCCTCGGCGCATACGGTGCGCAAGCCGGCGGCCTGGACTCGCCGGCTGTAGTCGTCGTCTTCGAACATGCCGATGCCAAAGGCTTCATCCAGCCAGCCCACCTGATCCAGCACTTCGCGGCGCATCGCTACGCAAAACATGGCCAGCATCGGGATGTCGAAGCAGCGCCCGCGGTACTGGGTGGCGCGCCGGTCGGCGAAACCCTCCATGTCGTCGAGGTCCTGGTAGTTGATGTTGACCCGGGCCTCGTTGCCCACCGCATTGGTGGTCGGCCCCACCAACCCCACCTCCGGGTCGTCGAGGTGGCGCAGCAGGGGCGCGAGCCAGCCCTTGGGCACCACGGTGTCGTTGTTGAGCAGGACCAGGTAGTGGCCCTGCGCAAGGCGCAGGCCCTGGTTGTTGGCGGCGGCGAAACCCAGGTTCTGTTCGTTGAGCACGATGCTCACATTGGGTTCGCTGCGGGCCAGGTAGCGCAGGTAGTTGCGGGTGGAATCCCGCGAGGCGTTGTCGACGATGATCAGTTGCAGGTTCGGGTAGGCGCAATTGCGCAGCAGGCTGTCGATGCAGCCGCGGGTCAGCTGCACATTGTTGTAGGTGACGATGATTACCGAGACCTTCGGAAACAGTTCGACCAGCGCATCGCGCGTGTCTTCGAAGCGTTGCCGCCAATCGTTTTCCCTGGCCAGTGCCAGCCGTTGGTTCCAGCGCTGCAGATCGGTTTCCCCGAGGGCTCTTTCGATCTGCGTGACAAAGGCAGACGGCCCGTCGGCGAAATACAGGTAAGGCTCGTAGATCTGCATCTCCAGCAGCGGCACTGCGACCACGGGTTTGCCGGCGCTGATGAACTCGTAGAACTTCACCGGATCCACCGCGTGGGTCATGTTGTAGAGGCGAAAAGGAATGATGCAGACATCGAAGTGGTACAGGTATTGCGGCATCTGCGAGTAAGGCTTGCGGCCCAGCAGGTGCACATTGGGCAAGCGGTCGAGGCCGGCCAGGTCACGGACGAACACGTCGCCAATGAGCACCAGATTCCACTCTGGTCGTTGCCGGGCGATGGCCGCCACCAGCTCAAAATCGACCCATTCGGCCAGGGCACCATAGAAGCCGATGATCGGGCCTTGAAGCTCCTCCAGCAGAGTATTGGGTGTACAGCATCGGGCAAAGAAGTCGAAGTCCACCCCGTTTCTAACCAACTGGCAGCGACGGCTGGTACTGGCCCATTTGTCGTACAGCACGGAGGCGGTGACGGTTACCAGGTCAGCCTGCTTCACCAGTACCTGTTCCTGGTCCAGCAAGGGCTGACCGATGTTCGGAAAGTCCTGCCATTCGTCCATGCAGTCGTATTGCACGGGCCAGCCGTATGCCTTGCGCAGGTGCAGGGCCAGGCGCGTCCAATAGGGCAGGTGAACCACCGACACCGCGGTCTTGATCCGGTAGTCGCTCACCAGGGCCTGCAACGCCTCGGCATTGGCGCGCAGGTTGCCTTCGGTGATGCAGGTGGCGTAATAGTCCTGCCGTGCATGCCCGCGCAGGGTGACTTCGAAGACCCCGGGAGCGACTGGGTGCGCCGTATAGGGCCGTTCTGCCGCGGGTAGCGGCGAAAGGATAATGTAGAACACCCGATAACCCTGGATAGCGAACTGCGTCATCAGTTGCTGTGGTCGCTGGAACCTGGCGGACCAGTCGATATTGGCAAAGCACAGCAGGTCAAAATGCTGAGCAGCAGAGCCGGGTGTTGAGTCCTCCACGATATCGGGCTCCAAGGGGATGGAAGCTGGCAGAGGCTGGACGAGAGAGGGCAGGTGAGTCGGGTACTCGCTCTCGTCGTTGATCACCCCGTGCCGCAGCAGCTGCATCAGCATGCGCAGGGGGCGGGTCAGGCGCCAGGAACGCGAGCGCCGCATATGTTCGATATGCGCCAGGGCGGCATCGCGCTGAAGGATGGCCTGTGCGTGCTCGAGCCGCAGCCGGGTCGACTCCTGGTCCTGCGAGTGGGACTTAGTCATGAGCGGGCTCATAGTTGTGCAGTGGGCTCTGGTCGCCACTTGGCCACATTGAGCTGAGGGAGCCGGGCCGGTAGAAGGTCACGGTCATGCTGCGCCGTGAAGTCCGGCAATTGGCTACCACCTGCGTCACCGCATGCCAGGAGTTCTCGGCGCGTACCAGTACTGCCGATGTGCCCACCAGGGGCGGGATCACCGCGACCACATCCGTGGGGTCGGCAGAGCCCAGGATATTCAGGCAGCCACCGTCCTCGATGTTCCAGGAATCGTTGAAGTACAGGATATGGGTCACCAGCTTGTCGCCCAGGTCCGGGTGCGGGCCGAGGCAGGCCTGCGGCCCGTAGTGGAAGACATTGACCTCCATGGGAGCGTTTCTGAGGTCCATGTCGGTGAGCGTCGACAGCGCCAGGCGATAGTCCGGTGCGGTCAACTCGCTGGCCAGCCTGCGCCAGGCCGGGCTCAGGTGCTGCTCGTGGATAATGCGCCCGGTGCCCATTTCCACCAGTTGCCGCGCCTGGTACTCGTAGTCCTTTTCTCCGCCATAGCCGGACACCGTCTTGAAGGAGTCACGGGGATAGGTCGCTACCAGGGCCGCGGCGTCCGCGGGCGAATACAGTTCGGTGATCCGCCCCCAGCGAAAGGGCTGAGTGTGCAAGGGGGCTCTGGTCAGCATTGGCAGATTCAGCATCGTATTCATCTTCCCAATAAATGTTGCAGGCGGCGCCGCAGGGAGCGTAACGGCGCGGTGAGGCGATAGGAGTTGGAGCGATGGATTCGACCCAGCTCGGCATCGACCCGACTGGTGAGTTCCGTTTGATGGCGGCGTAGTAGCGTCAACTGCTGTACCTGGATTTTCAGCGCATCCAGTTCGGCCTGTTTGCTCAGGATCGCCTCGCGACAGTCCGGGAGGGGGGCCTCCAGCAGGCCGGGCAGGGCTTGCCAGAAGCGGTTCAGCGCCTGGCTGGTGGGGCGCGGGCCCTGGGCGATCAGTTCGGCTACCCGGTCCCAATGGCGCTGCACTTGTTCTTGCGCGGCGATCACCTCGGGGCAGGGCCCCGTTTCGCTCAGGTGTTGCAGGAACCACTGGGGATCGATGGGCTGTTCGGCTGGCAGGGGGCGGATCCCGCGGTATGCGCGCAAGGCGGTGTACTTGCCCTGGTTCAGGTTGGCCGAACAGAAGGCCGGTACGCCGAAGGCCAGGGCGGTGATCGCCAGGTGATAGCTGTGGCCGATGACGCCCTGGGCGTGGGCCAGGATCTCCGCCAGTAGCAGTGGCTCTGGCCAGGCCGGCAGGCGCACGGCCCGTGGCAGGTCGGCCCCGAGAATCGACTCATGGTCCCCGAGCACCGGGCCGATGGGCAACAGCAGCAGCTGCCACTGGCTGAACAGCGCGTTGTGGGTTTTCCATAGCTGGAGAAAGCTCTCCAGGCCGGCAATCGCATGCACCACCAGATAGGGTCCGGTCAGGCCGGCCTGGGCACAGAGTTGGCGATAGGCCGCCGAGTGTTGCTGCCGGTCGATCAGGCTGGGCAGGCCAAAGGCGGTATCCGGCAGTACCTC
The DNA here is from genome assembly GCF_014170225.1 of Pseudomonas sp. UME65. Taxonomy (NCBI): domain Bacteria; kingdom Pseudomonadati; phylum Pseudomonadota; class Gammaproteobacteria; order Pseudomonadales; family Pseudomonadaceae; genus Pseudomonas; species Pseudomonas sp. UME65. The sequence continues at coordinate 351,443 of NZ_LZZQ01000004.1, forward strand.
GACCTGGGCCTGCTCGCTCAGCGCAGACAGGGTGTTTGCAGACAGGGCATCGCGCACCCTGACGTGGGGGCTTTGCTCCAGGGTCAGCCTGACCAGGGGGGCCGCCCAGGATGGAATCGGGTTGCAGTGCATGCCGGGGGCGTTCCAGATCAGCGGCACATTGTGTTGCAGGGCCATCAGCGCAGGCGACAGCCAGTACCCGGTGGGGTGGTGGATCTGCGGGTCGGGGGGGTAGTAGTCGGCAGCGATGACCTTGTCGAAGCGAATGATGAAGCCGCCGCCGATCAGCACTGCGTCCAGGCTATCGATGAGCTGGGGCAGTTCACTGACCGAGGTGACGGGGTAGGGCCATTGCGGCGTGCTGCGCGAGTGATAGGAGAACGCTTGCAGGCGCACCTTGCCCAGGCGCGCCTGCAATGCTGCTTCGGCAATGAGGGGGAACAGCAGGTCGCCGTAGTTGGCTACATCGAAGGTACCGAAGATCGCGACTTGCCATTGCTTGTCGCTCATGAACGCTCCTCGACTGCCTGGGGCTGCTGCGATGGGCGGGTGACAGCTTCGATGTGCAAGTCGACAATTCCCAGGAAGTGCTTGTTGCCCGGCAAGGTGTCGAACGCCAGGATGGCCACCTGTTTTTCAATCAGGTGGGAGGTTTCTTCCGTTTCGCCATTCATCAACTTGAGCGTGATGTGGTAGCGCCCGGCCGCCAGGTTGGCGGCGAATCGCAGGCACACCGAGGCGCTGCGCCAGCCTTGCCGGGACTCGCCACATTGCAGGGCGACGTTGACCCCGCTGACCACCAGCAGCCGGGCTTCCTGGATGGTCAGGCTGATATTGGGGCGGGCAATGGCGTCGCTGACCTGGGCATCGATGGCGATTTCGATCATGTCGCCGTGGGCAAAGCTTGAGTACAGCGCCCCGGTATTGCTGAACACGGCTGAGGTGATCCGCCCTTCAGGGGTGCCGAAGGCCATGCCGTGCTTCGGGTTGAGCGGTGTCTTGGCGCTGACCTGGACGGCGCCCGCGCTGGCCCAGCGGCGCTGTTCGTCACGCATGTCCAGCAGGTACAGCTCGGCCATCGCCTCCGGTGCACCGCTGGCGCGGATTTCGCCGTCGCGCAGGTAGAGGGCACGGTTGCAGAAACGCTTGACCATGCTCATGTCATGGGACACGAACAGCAGGGTCGTGCCTTGTCGGGTCAGGCGCTCCAGGCGTTCCAGGCACTTGAACTGGAAGGAAGCATCGCCGACGGCCAGGGCTTCGTCGACGATCAGGATATCCGGCTCCACGCACACCGAAACGGCAAAGGCCAGGCGCACCAGCATGCCGCTGGAATAGGTCCTGGTGGGCTGGTCGATGAATTCGCCGATGTTGGCGAAGGCGGTGATTTCGTCGAAACGCGCCTCGATCTCCGCGCGTTTGAGGCCCAATACCGCACCGTTGAGGTAGACGTTCTCGCGGCCGCTGAACTCTGGATTGAACCCCGAGCCCAGCTCCAGCAGGGCGGCGATCCGCCCATGGCTGGTCACGCTGCCCGTGGAGGCGGTGCTGGTGCCGCAGATCAGTTGCAGCAAGGTCGACTTGCCGCTGCCGTTGCGGCCGATGATGCCCAGGGTTTCGCCCTTGCGCACTTCCAGCGCAACGTCCTTCAAGGCCCAGAATTCGCGATAGCGCTGCTTGCCGCGGGGCAGCAGCAGTTGCAGCAGGCGGTCGCGGGGCTGGTCGTAGATCGGGTAGCACTTGCCCAGGCCCTGGGCCTTGATCGCCAGTTCAGAGCACATCGGCGAACCCCGGGCGGGTTTTTTCGAACCACGCCCATCCCAGGAAGGCCACGCCGAGCGCGACGCTCAGCTCTATCAGCCACAGGCCGAGATCGGGCACCACGCCCCAGATCAGCACGTCGCGGGAGGACTCGATCACCAGGGTCAAGGGGTTCAGGTAGAGCCAGTGCCGGTAGGCCTCGGGCAGGGCGCTCAGCGGATAGAACACCGCCGACATCAGCAGCAGGGCCGACATCAGTACACCGATGACCTGGCCAACATCCCGCAGATAGACCCCCAGGGAGGCGAGGACCCAGGACAGCCCGAGGGTGAACAGCACCAGGGGCAGCAGCACCAGGGGAAACAGCAGAGCGGTGGGCGGCGGCAGGCCGAAGGCCAGGAGGTGGAACAGCAGCCAGACGGCAAAGCTCACCAGCGTGTGGAACAGCACCGCCCCGAGCATCACGCAGGGCAGCAAGTCCAGGGGGAACACCACCTTCTTTACATAGTTGACGTGGCTCAGGATCAGCCCGGGGGCTCGGGTGAGGCATTCGGAGAACAGGTTGAAGACCATCATCCCGGTGAATACCAGCAGGGCGAACTGGGTGTTCGAGTCGTTGTCGGTTCCCCAACGCACCTTGAACACCACGCTGAACACGAAGGTGTACACCAGCAACATGAGCAAGGGGTTGAGAAAGGACCAGAGCAGGCCGGCGATCGAGCCGCGGTAGCGGCCTATCACTTCGCGTTCGATCAGTGCCCGCAGCAGCTCGCGATGACGCCAGGGCCTGAAGGTGAAACGGTGCAGCGTGGTACTTCCGGTCAACTCCCGCTCCTTGGGGCCAGCTTCCAGCACCACCCCATGCTCGACAAGGGCATGGGTGAACGGGTGGTGATTCGAAGCGAAGGATTTTGTGAATTGTTTATAGACCCGAAATGCAGGAAGTGAAGGTGTCGTTACAGCTTTTTTTGATGAGCGGCGGGCGCAGCCGGATAAGTGGCAAGACACCCGCGAGGGTAATGCTCACTGCGGATGCCTGGGCTCGGCGGTAAAGAGCGGGGTGGGGCTGGCGGGCAGGGACATGCACGGCGCCGGCCCGGGTATGGTTCAGTACTGGCGGGCCGCCAGTTGCCGCGCCAGGGCCTGTGCCTGCTCGGCGGCCGCCTGTCGCGAGGCCTGGTCGATGTCCGGACCGAGAATGGTCTTTTCCACGATCAGCGAGTGCTGGTTGGCAATCCCGATGAAATTCAGCCAGGCCTCTATATAGGGCTTCTGGAAATCGAATGCCGGCGCTGGTGTGCTGGAGCGGGAAGAAAAGTCCAGGCCCCGGGCGTAGGCCGCCACCGCCGTCTTGTTGCGCAGCAGGCCTTGCAGGCCGTTCTCGGGGTCGAAGCTGAAGAGGATGCCCTGGTGGGAAACCAGGTCGATGAAGTGCTTGAGCTTGTAGGGAATGCTGAAGTTCCACAGGGGGATGGAAAGCACCAACAGGTCGGCCTGGTGCAGCGGCTCTGCCAGCGCCTGGAGCCGCGCCCAGGCCCGCTGTTCGGCATTGCCCAGGGGCTGGCCGGCCAGTTGTGCATATTTGGCGTCCATGGCCGCCTGATCGAGTTCCGGCAAATCGAGGCTCCACAGGTCCAGGGTGGTGACCTCGGTGTCCGGCCGTTGCTGTCGGTAGCTCTGGATGAAGCTGTGGGCGATTTCCAGGGAGGCGGAGCGGCGCAGGCGGGGCGAGCATTGAATGTGCAGGAGCCGGGTCATGGACGAATCTCTTGGGGTTGGGATGACCGTCATTGCAACATAGCTTGTTTTTAAATATAAATTGTCGATTCAATCCTTATTGATTTCATTCTGAAATATGTTCGATGCCCTGCTATTGCGCACCTTTGTTGCTGTTGTCGATGAACAAGGGTTCAGCCGTGCGGCCCTCAAGCTGCACCTGACCCAGTCCGCGGTCAGCGGCCACCTGCGGCGCCTGGAACAGCAGGTCGGCAAGCCGCTGCTCCAGCGCACCACCCGCTCGCAGCAGCTGACCGCCGATGGCGAGCGGTTGATGGCCTATGCCCGGGCGATCCTGGCGTTGAATCGCGACGCCTGGACCGAACTGACCCGGGTGCCGTTCCACGGGCGCGTGGGGGTGGGCCTGTCCGAGGATTTTGCCGACCCCCGGCTGCTGCGTGCGCTGCAGGATTTTGCCGGGCGCTACCCAGGTATCCGGCTCGATGTGCAGGTTGGCATTCCCGGTACGCTGCTGGATCTGCTGGCCCAGGGCAATTTGCAATTGGTGGTGGGCTCGCTGTGCGAAACTGCCGAGCCTGGCCGCCTGCTCTGGTCCGAACCGCTGGTCTGGGCCGGGCTGGTGCAACCTGCCGGGCTCTTGCCCGACCCCTTGCCTCTGGCGCTGTTTCCCGAGCCTTGCCCCTACCGGGCCGCGGCCCTGGGCCGGCTGGCCCAGGCCGGCATTGCCCAGCGCACGGTTATGCTTTGTAGCAGCAATTGGGCCCTGCGCGCCGCCGTGCTGTCCGGGTTCGCCATAGCACCCATGGCGGCCAGCCAGTTGGGGGCAGGGCTGTGTGCCCTGGGGGAGGAATACGGTTTGCCACCGTTGCCGGATGCGCAGTACCGTCTGTTCACCGCGCCCGAAGCGGACCAGACTGTGCTGGCGGCGCTGTCCGAGGTGTTTGTCGAATATTGCTCGAGCCGTCGATCGGCGCTTTAAGCATTGCTCGTGGTGGCCGATAACCCCAGGGTGGAGCCGGGTCGTTCAAGGTTGCTGCCTGAGCTCCCGGCCCGGGTCAGCGGCCAGAAAACCTATACTGTGCAGGGCGCTGGCCGTTCAGCCAGTCTCGAAAACAACCAGGGACCCGCCCTGTAGCCCAGGCCACTCCCGTCAGGACGACCCTTTTGCCTGTTCCCATCTACGATCCTCATCATCCCCCTGGTGGAACCCTGAAGCGCTTGCCGCTGCTCAAGGCCGCGGTGGCCTTCATCGCAACCGTGTTTCTGTGCCTGTGCGGGCTGTTGTACCTGCAACTGGAACAATCCTGGCGTCACGACCTGATGCAGGCGGAAGTCAATTCCACCAACCTGACCCGGGCCATCGCCCAGCAGGCCGAAGACACGTTCATGGAAGCCGACCTGGTGCTGATGAGCCTGTCCGAGTGGATCCAGGCCCTGGGCGATGGCCCTGAACAGCAGCCCCGCTTGCAGGGCATATTCGCCCGGCGGGTGCAGGCCCTGACCCAGCTCAGCGGGGTATTTCTCTATGACCGGGACGGTCAGTGGGTGGTCAGTTCCTTTGGTGATTCGCCCCATGGCAACGATGTGGCAGACCGCGACTACTTTCGTTTCCATCAGCAGAATGCTTCGTTGCTGGCTCACATCAGCCCGGCCATCCGCAGCCGGGCCAATGGCGAATGGATCATTCCCATCTCGCGGCGGCTCAACGATAGCCAGGGGAATTTCCAGGGGGTGCTGATGGCGGGCATCAAACTGGCGTATTTCGATCAGTTCTTCACCAGTTTCAATATCGACGAGCAGGGCGCCATGTTCCTTGCCCTGTCCGACGGTACGCTGATTGCGCGGCGGCCGTTCGAAGAGCGGCAGATCGGTGCTTCCCTGGCCCGCGGCGAGATCTTCAGCAAGTACTTGCCCGAGGCCACCACCGGCAACGCCATGATCACCTCGATTGTTGATGGGGTGACGCGCCTGTACGGCTATCGGCAGTTGCAGGCCTATCCCTTGGTGGTGGCCGCGGCCAACTCCAAGGACTCGGTGCTCAAGGGCTGGTATGCCTCGGCCTACCAGTCCACGGCCATCGTCGCCCTGGTGCTGCTGGGGGTCGGCCTGTTCGGCTGGGTCTTCGTGCAGCAGGTGCGCAACAACGAGCGGATCGAGGCATATCTGCGCGAGGCCCAGGAGGCCCTGGAGGTGATCGCCACCCATGACAGCCTCACCGGCCTGGCCAACCGCCGCTTGTTCGAGCGCGCCCTGACCGTGGAGTTTGGCCGTGGTGCGCGGCAACGCAGCCCGTTGAGCCTGGTCATGGTCGATATCGACTATTTCAAGCGCTACAACGATACCTACGGGCATGTGGCGGGCGATCACTGCCTGACCGAGGTGGCCCAGGCGCTCAAGGGCTGCTGCCAGCGCAAGGCTGACCTGGCCGTGCGCTATGGTGGCGAAGAGTTTGCGGTGTTGCTGCCCGACACCGACATTCATGGCGCGCTGGCCATGGCCGAGCAGATTCGCCGCAGTGTCATGCAGCGCAACATCGCCCATTCCGGCTCACCGGTGGGCTGCGTGACGGTCAGCCTGGGCTGCTACGCCTTCGTGCCGACGGGCCGCGACAGCATCGAGATGTTTATCGAAAGGGCCGATGCGGCCCTGTATCAAGCCAAGGCCACGGGCCGCAATCGGGCCATGGCGCTGGCGGCGGACCATGTGGGGGAGCCGTTGCAGCGCTCCGATCGCTGACGGCTACCAGCGCTTGCAGAACACCTGGTTGGCGTAGGCGTTGCCGCCAAACTCGTAGGCGGTGCTACCGGCGCAGACGTAGCCCTGGGCCTGATAGAAGGCCTGCGCCCTGTGGTTCTGTGCCCAGACGGCGAGCCACAGGCAGGGCCTGTCGCTGGCTTGCAGCCGTTCTTCCACCTGTTGCAGCAGCGCCTGGCCAACGCCTTGCCGATGGGCATGGCGCTGCACGTACAGGCGCACCAGCTCCATCCCATCGGCCAGGCCGGCAAGCGGCGGCCGGGTGTTGCGGGCGATTTCCGCGAAGCCCAGCAGGTGCCCGTTACGCTCGGCCAGCAACAGGTTTCTGTGGGGATCCTCAAGGCGCTGGCGGAACTGTTCCGGGGCGTAGACGCTCAGGGCTTCCTCGGCCAGGTCGCTGCGCATGCCGTCGGTGGCATAGGTGTCGAGAAAGACCTGGGTGGCCAGGCCACTGATGCACAGCGCGTCCTCGCGCTGGGCTGGGCGTAGGGTGAAATCGACGGGCATGGCTACATCCTTGTGGGGCTTTTAAGGGTGAGGCCTCAGGCTTGGCTGAGGCGTTGTTGCAGACGCTGGCGCACGGCGGGCCACTCGTCGTCGATGATGCTGAAGCGCACGGAATTGCGCTTGCGTCCGTCGGGCATGATGCGCTCGTGTCGCACTATGCCTTCCTGTTGGGCACCGAGGCGCAGGATCGCCGCGCGGGATGTGTGATTGATCTCGTCGGTCGTGAACTGCACCCGCACGCAGTTCATGTCGTCAAAGGCATGGCACAGCATCAGGTACTTGGCCTCGCTGTTGACGAAGCTGCGCTGCCAGCGGCTGGCGATCCAGGTGCTGCCGATCTCCAGCTTGCGGTTGTGCCGGTCGATCTTCCAGAAACGCGTGCAGCCGATGACTTCGCCCGTGCTCCTGAGCACGGTAGCGAACGGCAGTACGCTACCGGCATCACGGCCCTCGAGCGCCACGTCGAGGTAGCGTTCGACGGTGTCGGGGGAGGGCACTACGGTGAAAGGCAGGTTCCACAGCTCACCGTCCCGGGCGGCGTTGACCAGGGCGTCGGCATCACTGCGTTGCAACGGGCGCAGGATGATTCGCGGGCCTTCCAGTGAGTGCATGGCGCAGAGTTCTCCAGCGGGAGCGACGGGGCGCTTATTACAGAGTCGCCCTCGACGCTTGGCAAGAGCCAATCCGGGGCCAATGCGATAAAAAATATCAGCCGAATTGATTGTCCGGGCCTGCCGCTTCTGGCTTATACATAACGCCGACCTGCCGGGGCCTGTCGCGACCCTGGGCGACCCTCATTTCAAGGATTTGTGCATGAGCCAGCCGCACCTGATGAACTTCGACCTGTACCTGCAGCAACTGGGCTACCCACAGGCGCCAGCGCCGACCCTGGAAACCCTGCGGGAGCTGCAATGGCGCCATGTCTGTCGTTTTGCCTTCGAAAGCCTTTCGACCCTGTTGCGGGTTCCGGTACCCATCGACCTGGCCTCGGTGGAGCGCAAGATTCTCCACGAGGGGCGCGGCGGCTACTGCTATGAACTCAACCAGGCCTTCCTGGTGCTGTTGCAGCACCTGGGTTTCGATGCCCGGGGCATCACCGGGCGGGTGGTGATGGGGGCGCCGGAAGATGCGCTGACCGCTCGCAGCCACCGTCTGGCGCTGGTGCACCTGGAGGGCCAGCGCTACATCGTCGATGTCGGCTTTGGCGGCATGGTGCCCACCGCTCCCTTGCTGCTGGATACCGAGCAAGAACAGGCAACGCCCCACGAGCCGTATCGCATCACCCTGCGCGAAGGCAGCTACACCTTGCGCGCCAAGGTCATGGATGAATGGCGGGCGATGTACGTTTTTGACCTGCAACTGCAGGGCGATGTGGATTACGAGATGGGTAACTGGTACGTCTCGACCCACCCGGACTCTCCTTTCCTCGGCCAATTGAAGGTGGCGCTGATGGGGCTGGGAATACGCCGCACCTTGAACAATGGCAGCTACGCCCTGCATCGGATGGGGCAGCCCAGCGAGCGGCGGCAGATCACCGATGCAGGGGAACTGATGAGCCTGTTGCAGGACGAGTTTGCCCTGCGCCTGCCGGCCCACCCCGAACTGCCGCGGGTTCTCGAGCAGTTGCTAGAGGCCTGATTTAACGGCTTCCCCAACAGCGAGGCGGTGTCCGCGGTTCCGGTCGGTTGTCGACACGGCCGTCCAGGTGCAGTTGCCGCGTTTGCCGTCGCCGGCCCGGCCAACGGTAGGGCCGTGTTGCACCCAATGTGTACAAGATCCGGGTTCCGGCCAACGGATCGCACCCTACGAGCAGCAGATAAGCCGATCCGGCAACGGGATCGGCTTTTTTATCCTGTTTTTTCAACCAGTAGAGCAGCCCTCAAACCTTCGGTTGAAGAGCGGCGGATCGGCCCTGGGTTGGTTTCAACGAGGGCTCTGGGCCGCCTTTACAGGCCGGCACGGAGTCAATATCCGAGTGCCTTGCGCGCAATAGCCCGGGTTGATGGGTGGGGAAATTCAGAATGGAAAACTGTATACAATCCTATGGACAGTTGTCTTGGATGTTGCATACAGTGTGCCCATAACAAAAACAGGGAACCCCACACCATGAATACCCCCCAGGTTTCACAACAGCGGCCCGAAGACGAAAATTTGGGTGTTGGCGCAAACATGGCTTATGGCCTGCAACACGTGCTGACCATGTATGGCGGCATCGTTGCCGTGCCACTGATCGTCGGCCAGGCGGCTGGCCTGTCGCCTTCGGAGATCGGCTTGCTGATCGCCGCTTCGCTGTTCGCAGGAGGGCTGGCAACCTTGTTGCAGACCCTTGGCGTGCCGTTTTTCGGCTGCAAGCTGCCGTTGGTGCAAGGGGTGTCCTTCGCGGGCGTGTCGACCATGGTGGCGATTGTTACCAGCGGCGGCGAGGGCGGTTTCCAGTCGATTCTCGGTGCGGTGATCGTCGCCTCGCTGATCGGCCTGCTGATCACACCGGTGTTCTCGCGGATCACCAAATTCTTTCCACCGCTGGTCACTGGCATCGTCATCACCACCATCGGCCTGACGCTGATGCCGGTGGCGGCGCGCTGGGCCATGGGTGGCAACAGCCGGGCCCCGGACTTCGGCAGCATGTCGAACATCGGCCTGGCAGCGGTGACCCTGGTGCTGGTGCTGCTGTTGAGCAAGATCGGCAGCGCGGCGATTTCCCGTCTGTCGATTCTCCTGGCCATGATCATCGGTACGGTGATCGCGCTGTTCCTGGGCATGGCGGACTTCTCCGGGGTCACCCAAGGGCCGATGTTCGGCCTGCCCACGCCATTCCACTTCGGCATGCCGACCTTTCATGTCGCGGCGATCCTGTCGATGTGCATCGTGGTCATGGTGACGCTGGTGGAAACCTCGGCGGACATCCTCGCCGTGGGTGAAATCATCCACACCAAGGTCGACTCCAAGCGCCTGGGCAACGGCCTGCGCGCCGACATGCTGTCGAGCATGATTGCGCCGATCTTCGGTTCCTTCACTCAGAGCGCCTTCGCCCAGAACGTCGGGCTGGTGGCGGTCACCGGCATCAAGAGCCGCTTCGTGGTGGCCACCGGCGGGCTGTTCCTGGTGATCCTCGGCCTGCTGCCGTTCATGGGGCGGGTGATTGCCGCGGTGCCGACTTCGGTGCTGGGCGGCGCCGGTATCGTGCTGTTCGGCACCGTGGCGGCCAGTGGCATCCGGACCCTGTCCCGGGTCGACTACCGCAACAACATGAACCTGATCATCGTTGCCACCTCCATCGGCTTCGGCATGATCCCGATTGCCGCGCCGAGCTTCTATGATCATTTCCCCAGCTGGTTCGCCACCATCTTCCACTCGGGCATCAGCTCCTCGGCGATCATGGCGATCCTCTTGAACCTGGCGTTCAACCACTTCACCGCGGGCAACTCCGACCAGCAGTCGGTGTTCGTCGCCGGCACTGAGCGCAGCCTGCGCTTCCAGGACGTTGCCGTACTGCGTGAGGGTGACTACTTCAGCGGCGGCAAGCTGCACGATGCCGAGGGCAATGAAGTGCCTCTGGTAGGAGAGGAGCCGGGCCACTCACCGAACCAGGCCGGCGATGGTTCGCAGCCGAGCCATGCGCGCGGCAGTGTCGAGGCCACTCACTGAAGTCGAGTACCGCGGCCATGAAAAAACCGGCGCCCTCAGGGCGCCGGTTTTTTTGCAGTCGGTTATTCCAGGTTGTCCAGCGGCTTCAGGGCCTGCAGGGCGTCGGGGTTGTCCTGGTACTGCTGGCGCAAGCTGGCGAGCTGCTGATCATGGCCTGTGCAGACCTCATTCACGGCTTTCTCCAGGAAGACCCGGCGTTCCTCGTCGTAGGCTTCCTCGCCGGCAAAGTGCTCGCAGGCTTCGTGGCGCTGGATGAATGCAGCCACCTCATCGGGAAGCTCGGCGCCGCTTGCGCCATAGTGCTTGCCCAGCAACAGGCGTTTTTCCTCGACCCAGCCGGTGTAGTCCTCGCCGTCCTTGGCGATGTACATGACCTGGGCCCAGCCGTCTTCGCTGGAGGCGTACACCGTCAGGCCATCACCGGGAATCACGTAGAGCTTCTTGTTCAGGCAGGTGGCATTCGGCCCGCTGTGAAAGTGCAGTCGCCCCTGGCCTATCACCTTGGCTTCGAGGGGCGGGCGATATTCGCCGGCTTCCAGGGAGACGTTGTCGCTGAGGGTGGCGCAGTCCACCGGGGCTTCGGCCAGGGCTGGCAGGGGCAACAGGGAAAGCAGGCCGTACAGGGGTAGGAGGCGCAGGAGTCGGTCCATCGCGAGGGGATCCATGAGGTGGGAGTGCGGATCGCGCGATGGTAATGACAAAGATGCGGCCTGTGAATGATCACGGGCCGCATCCGCGGTATTTCAGTCGGCAGCCTTGCTGAGTTGCCCCTGGCGTACCAGGGACAGGGCGAAGACCACCACCACTGCGGCGGCCGCCGCCAGGGTCAGGGGCAGCCCATAGCTGCCGCCGCTCATGGCCGCGCCGCTGAGCAAGGGGCCCAGCAGGCTGCCGATGCCCCAGAGCAGCCCGGCGCTGGCGTTGGCAGTCACCAGGTCGGCGCCGCTGAAGGACTGGCCGATCAGCACGATAGCCAGGGTATAGATGCCTCCGGCCACGGCGCCGAGGATGACCAGGCTCGGCCAGAGCAGGGTGGACGTTTGCATCAGCAGTGGCAGGGCAAGGCCGATCAGCAGGGCAATGATGCCGCAGCCCAGGTAGATCCCGGGGCGCCCGAGCTTGTCCGAAAGCCAGCCGAGGGGGAACTGGAACGCGGTGTCGCCCAACAGAATGATGGTCACCATCAAGGCCGCGAGCTTGATGCTGTAGCCATGGGTGGCGGCGTACACCGGAAACAGCGACAGCACCACGCTGTCGAAAAACGCGAAGAACAGGATGCCCACGCACAGCGCCGGCGCGATGCGGATAAAGCCCAGTACCGAAAAGGTGCGACTTTCGGCATGTAGCGGCTGCTGGTCTTCCAGGGGCAGGATCAGCCAGACCACTGCGATCGCCACCGCATAACCGACGCTGACGATGCCCAGCACGGCGGGCCCCTCGGTGCCCAATAGCGATACCAGGCCCGGGCCCAGGAGCTGGAAGAAGGTGAAGCAGGTGGTGTAGACCGCTACCAGGCGTCCGCGGGTGGCGTCTTCGGCCATTTCATTGACCCAGGTTTCCCCGAGAATGATGATCAGCCCCGCCCCCAGGCCCATGGCGACCCGCGCCAGGCCCAGGCTGTAGAGGCTGGCCCCGGGCAGTTCCAGGGCGGCCACGCTCAAGGCGCACAGGCTGAAACACAGCAGGTAGATCTGGCGCCGGGTCAGGCGTTGGCTCAGGGCATTGACCAGGAAGGCCGAGAGCATCATGCCTGCGGCGGGCAGCGCCGACATGATGCCGATCTGGTTGTTCGAGGCCCCGGCCTGATACAGGCGCAGGGCAAGGATCGGCACCGTGGAGCCGATGCTCAGGCCGACAATGGAGATGCCCAGGATCAGGGCGGCTAACAAGGCTTTGTTCATGATCAAGACCTGCGCCTGAAGCGTCAGGCGCCAAAAAAGACAGTTATTGCGGGCGCTGCAGGACATCGCAGGCCGACGTGCGGGCGATTGCCGGGCAGATGCCCTGGTGGAAGCAGAGGGGCTAGCGGGGTGGCGCCGGGTTCAATCGCGATCAGCGTGGGCCCGGGTGCGGGGAGAAGGTGAAGGCAAACAATACGCTACGGCGTCGACGGTTGATCGCACAGTCAAGTTGGGCAACAGCCAGAGTTGCCGAAGGGCTCATCGAGGGGGAAGGGCACGGTGACTGTGCGGGCAGGAACATCGCGGGGTCTGACTGCTTGGATAAAGAGGCGCACAGCCTACGTCAGGCCTTTGCGGCAATGCAACCGGGTTGGCGAAGGAGGATTCCAGGCGTGCATGAAGCGTCTATCCGCATGTCGGGATGACAGGCGGATCAATCATTTGCAAGGGGGATACTGCTTGAGCTGATTTGCCGCAGGAGCAGGGCGCTCTCATGAGGATCAAGGCAAATCAGTGTAGGAAGATGGCTCCACGACCTGGACTCGAACCAGGGACCCAGTGATTAACAGTCACTTGCTCTACCAACTGAGCTATCGCGGAATGCGCCGTATCTTACTGATTCAGAAAGGGAAGTCAACAAGTCGAGAAATATTTTTTCAGGGCGACGAGGATCTGAATGAAAGGCTGGCAGGACTTTGCGGGATTTATCGGTCTTCAGGTCTCTGGCGGATCCGATAGGGGCTACCATGGCGCCCCGGAAGTGGTTTCACGCGCTGCCGGCCTTCAGCCGCATAGGTACGCCTTTATGATCCGCTTCGATTTATCCCAGCATCCTTCTGTCTGTTTCGCGCTGTGCTGCGAGGTGCTGTCATGAGCATCGAGCAGATCAGCCTGCCCAAAGGGGTCGGCCCCCAGGCCGGCAAGTTGCTGGACGCCATCACCCAGGCCGGATCGGCGATGGATTTGAACCGTGCCGGCGGCAAGGCCGAAGGTTTTGTCCTGGGGCTGGAGAGTGCCAAGGCCATCAAGAGCCAGGTGGCCGAGGCGCTGTACGTGGCGTTCGACGATGCCGCCAGCCAGCGCCTGGCTCAATTGCAGGGGTAGGGCGGTTCAGCCGCCGAAGGTCAGGGTGCCAAGCATCAGCTTGGCCATCAGCGAGGTTGCGGCCAGTTGCACCAGCCACAGGGCCAGTCCGCCAAGGAATACCCCCAGGGCAATTTGCAGCACCAGGCTCTTTTCGCGTTTCTGCGAGCGGGGCAGGTAATGCTCCAGTTCGTCGCGGTCGGCCCGCAGGTCATCGTTTTTCATCGGGATCTCGCTCAGCAAGGGGGGCATAGGCTCACAGTCTAGAGGCTGTGGGGGCGGGCAGGGCAGCGACGTATCGCCAACGAAAAAGGGGAAGCCTGCCGGCTTCCCCTTTTCGTTGGCGCTGTCGTGTATCAGATCACTTGCAGGATGGCCTGGGTCACGACATGGATGTTGTTCTGGTTCAGCGCGGCGACGCAGATGCGGCCGGTGTCCAGGGCGTAGATGCCGAATTCGTTGCGCAAGCGGGTCACTTGCTCAACGGTCAGGCCGGAGTAGGAGAACATGCCGCGCTGGCGACCGACGAAGCTGAAGTCGTGCTCAGGGGCGCCTTTGGCCAGCAAGTCGACCATCTGGGTGCGCATGCCGCGAATCCGCAGGCGCATTTGCGCCAGTTCCTGCTCCCACTGGGCGCGCAGTTCCGGGCTGTTCAGCACGGCGGCGACGATGGTTGCACCGTGGGTCGGCGGGTTGGAGTAGTTGGTGCGGATCACGCGCTTGACCTGGGACAGCACGCGGGCGCTTTCTTCCTTGGAGCTGCTGACGATGGACAGGGCGCCAACGCGCTCGCCGTACAGCGAGAACGACTTGGAGAACGAGCTGGAAACGAAGAAGGTCAGGCCCGACTCGGCGAACAGGCGCACCGCCGCGGCGTCTTCGTCGATGCCGTCGCCAAAGCCCTGGTAGGCCATGTCGAGGAAGGGCACGAGGTTTTTCGCCTTGACCACCTCCAGGACGTCTTTCCAGTCCTGTGGGCTCAGGTCGACACCGGTCGGGTTGTGGCAGCAGGCGTGCAGCACCACGATCGACTGGGCCGGCAGGGCGTTCAGGTCTTCCAGCAGGCCAGCACGGTTAACGTCGTGGGTGGTCGCGTCGTAGTAGCGGTAGTTCTGCACCGGGAAGCCGGCGGTCTCAAACAGGGCGCGGTGGTTTTCCCAGCTCGGGTCGCTGATGGCGACCACGGCGTTGGGCAGCAACTGCTTGAGGAAGTCGGCACCGATCTTCAGGGCGCCAGTGCCGCCAACGGCCTGGGTGGTGACCACGCGGCCAGCGGCCAGCAGTGGCGAGTCGTTGCCGAACAGCAGCTTCTGTACCGCCTGGTCGTAGGCGGCAATGCCGTCGATCGGCAGGTAGCCACGGGAAGCATGTTGGGCGGCGCGAATCGTCTCGGCTTCGACAACGGCGCGCAGGAGCGGAATGCGTCCCTCCTCGTTGCAGTACACGCCCACCCCAAGGTTGACCTTATCGGTGCGGGTATCGGTGTTGAATGCTTCGTTGAGGCCCAGGATAGGATCGCGTGGTGCCATTTCGACAGCGGAGAACAGGCTCATTTTTACGGCGGCTCTGAATGGAGTGTGGAGGGACGTGTCGCGCTCCAGCCGAATGCACTAGAGCGGTGCACAAACGGGGAGCTAGTATAGAGGCCATCATCGCGTGGGGCGACAGGCTATTGACCTTTTGCGCCAAGTTTTTCGCTTTATTTTTCGACCGTTAGTCTTATTGCAATAACCAGGGTGTCAGCGGGTGTAGGACCTTTGCCTTGAAAGCTGTGGTAATCGGCTCCACATCAAGGATATTCCGGTTTTTTTCCTCGGCGACATGGGTCGTACGCGGTCTTTCCTGTTCCTGTACGGTATTGCCGCGCACGAATGATCCCAGAGGTACGTTATGTCTGAATTCCAGCTAGTCACCCGCTTCCAGCCCGCCGGCGACCAGCCGGAAGCCATCCGCCTGATGGTCGAAGGCATCGAGGCCGGGCTGGCCCACCAGACCCTGCTCGGTGTGACCGGTTCGGGCAAGACCTTCAGCATCGCCAACGTGATCGCCCAGGTGCAGCGCCCGACCCTGGTGCTGGCGCCGAACAAGACCCTGGCGGCGCAGCTGTATGGTGAGTTCAAGGCCTTCTTCCCGAACAACGCGGTGGAGTACTTCGTTTCCTACTACGACTACTACCAGCCCGAAGCCTATGTGCCGTCCTCCGACACCTTTATCGAGAAGGACGCCTCGATCAACGACCATATCGAGCAGATGCGCCTGTCCGCGACCAAGGCGCTGCTGGAGCGCAAGGACGCCATCATCGTCACCACGGTGTCGTGCATCTATGGCCTGGGCAGCCCGGAAACCTACCTGAAGATGGTCCTGCACGTGGACCGCGGGGACAAACTCGATCAGCGCGCCCTGCTGCGCCGCCTGGCGGACTTGCAGTACACCCGCAACGACATGGATTTCGCCCGCGCTACCTTCCGCGTGCGTGGCGATGTGATCGACATCTATCCGGCGGAGTCAGACCTGGAAGCGATCCGCATCGAGCTGTTCGATGACGAAGTGGAAAGCATCAGCGCCTTCGACCCCTTGACCGGTGAAGTGATCCGCAAACTGCCGCGCTTCACCTTCTACCCCAAGAGCCACTACGTGACCCCGCGGGAAACCCTGCTGGACGCCATCGAAGGGATCAAGGTGGAGTTGCAGGAGCGCCTGGAATACCTGCGTTCCAACAACAAGCTGGTGGAAGCCCAGCGCCTGGAGCAGCGCACCCGTTTCGATCTGGAGATGATCCTCGAACTGGGCTACTGCAACGGCATCGAGAACTACTCGCGCTACCTCTCGGGGCGTCCGGCTGGCGCGGCGCCACCTACCTTGTACGACTACCTGCCGGCGGATGCCTTGCTGGTGATCGACGAATCCCACGTCAGCGTGCCCCAGGTCGGCGCCATGTATAAGGGCGACCGCTCGCGCAAGGAGACCCTGGTTGAGTACGGCTTCCGCCTGCCATCGGCTCTGGATAACCGGCCAATGCGTTTTGACGAGTGGGAAGGGGTGAGCCCGCAGACCATCTTCGTTTCCGCCACTCCGGGCAACTATGAGGCCGAGCACGCCGGCCGCGTGGTGGAGCAGGTGGTGCGCCCCACCGGGCTGGTGGACCCGCAAGTGGAAGTGCGCCCGGCCCTGACCCAGGTGGACGACCTGCTGTCGGAAATCACCAAGCGTGTGGCCGTTGAAGAGCGGGTACTGGTGACCACCCTGACCAAGCGCATGGCCGAAGACCTTACCGATTACCTGGCCGACCATGGCGTGCGTGTGCGCTACCTGCACTCGGACATCGACACCGTGGAGCGGGTGGAGATCATCCGCGACCTGCGCCTGGGCACTTTCGATGTGCTGGTGGGGATCAACCTGCTGCGTGAGGGCCTGGACATGCCGGAAGTGTCCCTGGTGGCGATTCTCGATGCCGACAAGGAAGGCTTCCTGCGTTCCGAGCGTTCGCTGATCCAGACCATCGGCCGGGCCGCGCGTAACCTCAATGGCCGGGCGATTCTCTATGCCGACCGCATCACAGGCTCCATGGAGCGGGCGATTGGCGAGACCGAGCGCCGTCGCGACAAGCAGATCGCCTTCAACCTGGCCAATGGCATCACCCCCAAGGGTGTGGTCAAGGACGTTGCCGACATCATGGAAGGCGCCACCGTGCCCGGTTCGCGCAGCAAGAAGCGCAAGGGCATGGCCAAGGCCGCGGAGGAAAACGCCCGCTACGAAAACGAACTGCGCTCGCCCAGCGAGATCACCAAGCGCATTCGCCAGCTCGAAGAGAAGATGTACCAACTGGCCCGCGACCTGGAGTTCGAAGCCGCGGCGCAGATGCGCGACGAAATCACCAAGCTGCGCGAGCGCTTGCTCACCGTCTAACGACGCTCGATCCCTCGTAGGAACCGGCTTGCCGGCGAAGAGGCCCTCAAATCCTGTGCAAGGGTTGGGAGTCTATTCGCTGGCAAGCCAGCTCCTACAGGCAATTCGTGGGTCAGTGGGCTTCGCCGGCCTTGAGGCCCTTGGGCAGGGCCTTGGTCAGCAGGATCGCCAGCATGCTGATGCCCAGGGCAATGCCGACGAAATGGAAGGCGTCGTTGTAGGCCATGATCTGTGCCTGCTGGTGGGTGATTTCGCTGAGCTTGCCCAGGGCTGCGGTCTCGCTGCCGAACTTCTCGGTGAGGGTTGCCAGGCGTTCCGCCACCTGGGGATTGCTGGGCACAACGGCTTCGCGCAGGTAGTCGAAATAGGTCTTGGTCCGGGCATCCAGCAAGGTCGCCAGCAGGGCAATGCCGATGGCGCCACCGAGGTTGCGCAGGATGTTGAACAGGCTGGAGGCCGATCCCGCGTCCTGGGGCTGTATATAAGCCGTGGCGATCAGCGAGATGGTGACCATGATCAGCGGCTGGCCCAGGGCGCGAATGATCTGGATCTGGTTGAACTGCGGCCCGGCAAAGTCCGGGTTGAGCACCCCCGACGAAAAACTCGCCAGGCCGAACAGGCCAAAGCCCAGGGTGCACAGCCATTTCGGTGAAATGAACTGCATCAGCTTGGGTACCAGGGGAATCAGGAACAACTGCGGCACCCCCATCCACATGATCACTTCGCCGATCTGCAGCGCGTTGTAGTTCTGGATCTGCGCCAGGTACAGCGGCAGCAGGTAGATCGAGCCGTACAGGCCAACGCCCATGCCCAGGCTGGAGATACTCGACAGGCCGAAGTTGCGATTGCGCAGGATGCCCAGGTTGATCAGCGGGTTGGGCCTGGAGACCTGGACGATGACGAAGGTGACCAGGCTGATCAGGGCGATGCTGCCCAGGGTGACGATCAGGCTCGATTCCAGCCAGTCCTTGCGGTGGCCTTCCTCAAGAAATACCTGCAGGCAACCCAGGCCCAGGCCGAGGGTGAGAATGCCGGCGTAGTCGGTGCTTTTCAGCAGTTCCCAGTGAGCTTCCTTCTTTTCCAGGCCATACAGCAGGCCCGCGATCATCAGCAGGCCCGGCGGCACGTTGATATAGAAGATGTACTCCCAACCCCAGTTTTCCGTGAGCCAGCCGCCCAGGGTCGGGCCGATGGAGGGGGCGAAAGTGGCGGTCATGGCGAACATGGCCATGCCCTTGGCCCGGTGATGCTCGGGGAGCTTGATCAGGGTCAGGGTGAACGCCAGGGGGATCAGGGCGCCACCGGTAAAGCCCTGCAAGGCGCGGAACACGATCATGCTTTCCAGGCTCCAGGCCATGGAGCAGAGCAGGGAGGCAATAAGAAAGCCCACCGAGACCCAGACCGCCAGGCGCCGGGCCGAGAGCAGCTGCACCAGCCAGGCGGTGAGGGGGATCATGATGATCTCCGCCACCAGGTAGGAAGTGGAGATCCACGAGCCTTCCTCCAGGGTAGCGGACAGCGCGCCCTGGATGTCCTTGAGCGAGGAGTTGGTGATCTGGATGTCGAGCACCGCCATGAAGGCGCCGAGCATGGCGCTCATCACCGCGATCCAGTCGCGCCGGGTGGGTTCGCCCACCGGACGCAGCAGTTGATCACCGGCCATCGACGGGGTCTTTGACGTTGACCTTCACGGTTACCGACATGCCGGGGCGGATCTTGCCCCGCAGGGGATTGTCGGCTGCGAAGGTCAGTTTGACCGGAATGCGCTGTACCACCTTGGTGAAGTTGCCGGTGGCATTGTCTGGCGGCAGCAGGCTGAATTGCGCGCCGGAGGCGGCGAACAGGCTGTCGACCCGGGCCTGGATCGGTGTATCGCCGTAGGCGTCGAAGGTCAGCTCGGCCTTTTGCCCGGGCTGCATGTGGCCAATCTGGGTTTCCTTGAAGTTGGCCTGGATCCAGATGTCCTGGTCCGGAACGATCGACAGCAGATAGGCGCCGGCCTGCACCACCTGGCCATTGCGTGCGGCGCGCTGGCCGATGAGGCCGCTGATGGGGGCGTGGATCTCGCTACGGGTCAGGTTCAGTCGTGCTTGCGCCAGGTCGGCCCGGGCGTTGGCGATCTGTGCATCGAGGCGCTTGATCTCGGCGTTCAGGGCATTGACTTGCTGGCGCTGGCCCTGCAAGTCGGCTTCGGCCTTGGCCACCTGGGAGCGGGCGATATGGTTGTCGGCGGAAAGGGTAGTGACCCGCTCCTCGGAGACGTAACCGGGCTTGCGCAGGGTCTGGGCCCGAGACAGGTCGATCTGCGAGCGGCCCAGGCTGGCCTGGCTCGACGCCACCTGGGCCTGGCCCGCGGCAATCAGGCTGGCTTGCTGGGTCAGCTTGCTCTGGGCCTGCAGGCGTTCGGCCTCGCGGGTATCCAGGGCGGCCTGGGCGCGGTCCACCGCCAGTTGGAAGTCCTGCCCTTCCAGGCGTACCAGCAACTGGCCCTGTTCCACATGCTGGTTGTCCTGCACCAGCACTTCTTCGATTCGCGCGCTCAGTTGGCTGGAGACCCGGGTGATCTCGCCCTGCACGTAGGCGTTGTCCGTGGTCTCGTAAAAGCGCCCGTGGAACCACCAGTGGGCAAGGAAACCCAGGGCAATCAACAGGACCAGGGACAGAAAGACAAACAGGCGACGCTTGAGTTGGGCTGGCATGGGCTGGCTGTATTCAATAAAAGTGTAAGGAGATCTATCAGCGGGCGAATCTGGCATATAGCCACTGGGCGGTAAATGCCATGGGCTGATTATTGGCCCTTCAACAGGCTGGCAGCGGCCTGGAGTCGCAACCTTGGCTTAAATGCCCTCCTCACTGGAGCGGGGCTGCCGTCGCCTGTTACCATTCGCCCCCTGTTTTATTCCTCGTTTTTCTTTCCTTTCGAGACATGCCATGACCACCGTCCGCACGCGCATCGCGCCATCGCCTACCGGGGATCCCCACGTAGGTACCGCCTACATCGCTTTGTTCAACTATTGCTTTGCCAAGCAGCATGGCGGTGAGTTCATCCTGCGTATCGAAGACACCGATCAGTTGCGTTCGACCCGGGAGTCCGAGCAGCAGATTTTCGACGCCTTGCGCTGGTTGGGCATCAACTGGAGCGAAGGCCCGGACGTTGGCGGCCCTCACGGCCCGTATCGCCAGAGCGAGCGTGGCGACATCTACCAGAAGTACGCTCAGCAACTGGTGGACCTGGGCCACGCCTTCCCGTGCTTCTGCACCGCCGAAGAGCTGGACCAGATGCGTGCCGAACAGATGGCCCGTGGCGAAACCCCGCGCTATGACGGCCGGGCCCTGCTGCTGTCCAAGGAAGAAGTGGCCCGGCGCCTGGCGGCCGGCGAGCCTCACGTGATCCGCATGAAAGTGCCTACCGAAGGCGTCTGCGTGGTGCCGGACATGCTGCGCGGCGATGTCGAGATCCCGTGGGATCGCATGGACATGCAAGTGCTGATGAAGACCGATGGCCTGCCGACCTACTTCCTGGCCAACGTGGTCGACGACCACCTGATGGGCATCACCCACGTGCTGCGCGGCGAAGAATGGCTGCCGTCGGCGCCCAAGCTGATCCTGCTCTACGAGTACTTCGGCTGGGAGCAGCCGCAGCTGTGCTACATGCCGCTGCTGCGCAACCCGGACAAGAGCAAGCTGTCCAAGCGCAAGAACCCGACCTCGGTAACCTTCTACGAGCGCATGGGCTTCATGCCGGAAGCCATGCTCAACTACCTGGGCCGCATGGGCTGGTCGATGCCGGACGAGCGCGAGAAGTTCTCGCTGCAGGAAATGGTCGACAATTTCGACCTGTCGCGGGTGTCCCTAGGGGGGCCGATCTTCGATATCGAGAAGCTGTCCTGGCTCAACGGCCAGTGGCTGCGTGACCTGCCGGTGCAGGAGTTCGCCAGCCGGGTGCAGACCTGGGCGCTGAACCCCGATTACATGATGAAGATCGCACCGCACGTACAGGGCCGGGTCGAGACCTTCAGCCAGATCGCACCGCTGGCCGGCTTCTTCTTCGCCGGTGGCGTGAACCCGGATGCCAAGCTGTTCGAGTCCAAGAAGCTGTCTGGCGATCAGGTGCGTCAGCTGATGCAATTGATCCTGTGGAAGCTCGAAAGCCTGCGTCAGTGGGAGAAAGACAGCATCACCGCGACCATCCAGGCGGTGGTTGAGTCTCTGGAGCTGAAACTGCGCGATGCCATGCCGCTGATGTTTGCCGCCATTACTGGCCAGGCCAGTTCGGTGTCGGTGCTCGATGCCATGGAAATCCTCGGTCCGGACCTGACCCGTTTCCGTCTGCGCCAGGCCATCGATCTGCTGGGTGGTGTGTCGAAGAAAGAAAACAAGGAATGGGAAAAACTCCTCGGCGCCATCGCCTGAGGCGTTTTTGCCGAAGGGCAGCCGACAGGGGCGGGGAGCTTTTCGACTACGCTTGAAACTCAAGCGCCAGGCGGGTTGATGGCGGCTTCTGGTGGCTCTTTGAGGCTTGCGGCGAGTGTTTTGTGCGACTCGCCGCAGGCGCAGAGGGCCGCAAAACCCCGGGTTTTCCGGGCGGGGCGGTAAGTGATTGTTATCCCGGCAAATTTTTTTTCAAAAAACGGAAAAAAAATTGACAGCCTTCCGATCGCCCCTTAAGATTCGCCCCGTCCTCAGCGATGAGGGGCTATAGCTCAGCTGGGAGAGCGCTTGCATGGCATGCAAGAGGTCGACGGTTCGATCCCGTCTAGCTCCACCAAATTTGCAGTTCAAGGCCTGGCCACACCGGCCTTGAATCGATCGGTACTCAGCACCGGTCAGTTGTAAGAAGGGTTTGCGTCCCCTTCGTCTAGTGGCCTAGGACACCGCCCTTTCACGGCGGTAACAGGGGTTCGAGTCCCCTAGGGGACGCCAGTTTCACACAAGCGATGTTGCAAGATGTCGCTGCGCCGCGAGGCGAAAATCCGGGGCTATAGCTCAGCTGGGAGAGCGCTTGCATGGCATGCAAGAGGTCGACGGTTCGATCCCGTCTAGCTCCACCAATTTACAGTTCAAGGCCTGGCCACACCGGCCTTGGATCGATCGGTACTCAGCACCGGTCAGTTGTTAGAAGGGTTTATGTCCCCTTCGTCTAGTGGCCTAGGACACCGCCCTTTCACGGCGGTAACAGGGGTTCGAGTCCCCTAGGGGACGCCAGTTTCACACAAGCGATGTTTCAAGATGTCGCTTCGCCGCGAGGCGAAAATCCGGGGCTATAGCTCAGCTGGGAGAGCGCTTGCATGGCATGCAAGAGGTCGACGGTTCGATCCCGTCTAGCTCCACCAATTTACAGTTCAAGGCTTGGCCACACCGGCCTTGAATCGATCAGTACTCAGCACTGATCAGCTGTTAGAAGGGTTTGTGTCCCCTTCGTCTAGTGGCCTAGGACACCGCCCTTTCACGGCGGTAACAGGGGTTCGAGTCCCCTAGGGGACGCCACGTTTACCCGCTCTGCGGGATTTTTAAGGGTCATTCAATCATTGAATGACCCTTTTGTTTTTCTGGCCTTCAGCCAATCTCTCTTTCTTCCTCAGCCTGCGCTTCTGACCGACGGTCACACTGGCGACTTGCGGAAAATTATTATGAGAATAATATTTTTTCCGTAATATTCGGAGGTAACGATGAACGACAAAAAAGCTCAAACCCGCGAACGTATTCTCCAGGCCGCCAGTTCTGCACTGATCCAGCGCGGCCCGGCCGAACCGAGTGTGGGTGAGGTGATGGGGGCTGCCGGCCTGACTGTAGGCGGCTTCTATGCGCACTTTGAGAGCAAGGATGCGCTGATGCTGGAAGCTTTCACTCAGTTGCTTTCCCATCGACGCGGCCTGCTCGATGAAATGGATGCAAGCCTCAGCGGCGAAGAGCGCCGGGCGTTGGCAGCGGCGTTCTATCTGTCGCGCAAACACCGCGACTCCACCGAGCAGGCGTGCCCGATTCCAGCCTCGGTCGGCGAACTGGGGCGCTTGCCCGAGAGCTTTCGCAAGGCCTTGAACGAACACATGGAGCTGATGGTCGCGCAACTGGCTGCCAGCCCCGAAGATACCGACAAGGCCTTGGCCGACATGGCGCTGATGGTTGGCGGCCTGTCCCTGGCGCGGGCGTTGGGGCCCGGCGAGTTGTCCGATCGTTTGCTGCGTGCCGCCAAGTCGGCGGTGCTATGACCTGAAGTGCAACGGCGAGGTAGGTGATGAGCAGATTGAGCTGGATTCGTGGCGTCAATGGCACTCTGGGGTGGGTGGCGCCGCAATGGGCGGCGAATCGGATGCGTCATTTGTTCATGACCCCTCGCGAGCTGCCGCCACGAAAGTGGGAGTTGCCCCTGCTGGCGCGTGCCGAGCGCCTGACCTTGCGTTTCGGGCTTTCAGCCCTGCGTTGGGGCCAGGGGCCGACGGTATTGCTGATGCACGGCTGGGAAGGGCGGCCCACGCAGTTTGCCAGCCTGATCGAGGCCCTGGTGGCCGCCGGTTATACCGCCGTGGCGCTGGATGGCCCGGCTCATGGTCGTTCCCCGGGCGATGAGGCAAACGTGGCACTGTTTGCCCGGGCGATGCTGGAGGCAGCAGCCGAATTGCCGCCCCTGCGCGCGGTGATCGGCCACTCCATGGGCGGTGCCAGCGCCATGCTCGCGGTGCAATTGGGCCTGCGCACCGAAACCCTGGTCAGTATTGCCGCGCCGGCACGTATCCTGGCCGTGTTGCGCGGTTTTGCCAGCTACATGCGGTTGCCGCCCAGGGCGCGTTCCGCCTTTATCCGCCAGGTGGAGAAGAAGGTCGGAATGCGCGCCGCCTCCATGGACGTGGCCCAGTATCAGTTGGATATGCCCGGCCTGATCATTCACGCCGAAGATGACCTCTTCGTTCCGGTCAAGGAATCGGAACTGATCCACCAGGCCTGGTTCGACAGCCGTCTCCTGCGCTTGAGTGAAGGTGGCCACCAGCGGATATTGGCCGACTCCCGCGTGGTGGATGCGGTGGTGGCGCTGGTCAGTGGACGGCATCTGCAAGCGCGCCAATCGGCCTGAGCATCCGTTACACTGCCCCGGTCAAAAAAACTGACCGGGAGTCGGGCATGAGTTGGGATCTGGCAACGCCATTCGTCATCGATCTGCAGGTGGCCGCCGAGGATATCGATGGCCTCGGGCACGCCAACAATGCGGTCTACGTGACCTGGCTGGAGCGTTGCGCCTGGCGACATTCGCAACGCCTGGGGCTGGACCTGGCCGAATACCGGCGCCTGGACCGGGCGATGGCCGTGGTGCGGCACGAGATCGATTACCTGGCGGCGGCCTATGAAGGCGATGAGCTGCAACTGGCCACCTGGATCGTCGATTGGGACCAGCGCCTGAAGATGACCCGGCGTTTCCAGCTGATGCGCCCGAGCGACGGTACGACCCTGTTGCGGGCCCAGACCACCTTTGTCTGCATCGAGCTGTCCACCGGCAAGCCCAAGCGCATGCCCGCCGAGTTCCTGGACGGTTACGGCCCGGCCCTGCAGGGCGCCTGACACCTCCCTGTGCCCGTGCAGGCGCCGGTTTGCCAGCGAAGGCGCCTGCAACGGCTGGCTCGCCCCTGTAAAACTCCTGCTGAAGGTCGAAACCCAGTAAACTGGCGGACGTTTTTTGCCCGTTTTCTTGTCGAGTGTGTTTCATGCAAATTGCCCTGGCGCCCATGGAGGGGTTGGTCGACAACATCCTGCGGGATGTACTGACTCGTGTTGGCGGGATCGACTGGTGTGTCACCGAGTTCATCCGCGTCAATGACCGCCTGTTGACGCCTGCCTACTTCCACAAGCTCGCCCCCGAACTGCTGCACGGTGCACACACCGCGGCCGGCGTGCCGCTGCGAGTGCAGTTGCTGGGTTCGGACCCGGTGTGCCTGGCAGAGAACGCGGCCCTGGCCTGCGAGCTGGGCAGTGAGGTCATCGACCTGAACTTCGGTTGCCCGGCCAAGACCGTCAACAAGTCCCGGGGCGGGGCGGTGCTGCTCAAGGAGCCCGAGCTGCTGAACCAGATCGTCGAGCATGTGCGGCGTGCGGTGCCGGCGCACATTCCGGTCACGGCGAAAATGCGCCTGGGCTTCGACAGCCCGGATGGCTCGTTGGTCTGTGCCACAGCGCTGGCCGAGGGTGGCGCCGAACATATCGTGGTGCACGCGCGGACCAAGGTCGACGGCTACAAGCCGCCGGCCCATTGGGAGTGGATCCCGCGGGTGCAGGAAGTGGTCAAGGTGCCGGTGTTCGCCAACGGGGATATCTGGAGCGTCGAGGACTGGCGCCGTTGCCGGGAAATCAGCGGCGTCGAGGACATCATGCTGGGTCGCGGGCTGGTTTCGCGTCCCGATCTGGCCCGGCAGATCGCCGCAGCCCGGGCCGGTGAAGACGTGGTGGAAATGTCCTGGGCCGACCTGCAGCCGATGCTCCAGGATTTCTGGGCTCAGGTGGTGGTGCAACTGACCCCGCGTTCGGCGCCGGGGCGCCTGAAGCAATGGCTGGCGATGCTGACCCGCAACTACCCGGAAGCGGTCGAACTGTTCACCGCCCTGCGCCGGGAAACCGAGCTGGATCAGGTCGGGCGCCTGTTGGGCATGCCCCGGAGCGAGGCGGCGTAAAAAATTTTTAAGGCATGTCTTGAAACGCTGGAGCCCATCCCTATCTCTTGGGTACGCGATGCCGAATTCGGGTCGCGGAGATAACCACTCGCTGAATAATCAGGAGAAACACCCATGAGTACTGCATTTTCCTTGGCTCCACTGTTCCGTTCCTCTGTCGGCTTCGACCGTTTCAATGATCTGTTCGAGTCGGCACTGCGCAACGAACCAGGCAGCAGCTACCCACCCTACAACGTTGAGAAACACGCTGACGATCAATACCGCATCGTCATTGCCGCCGCCGGTTTCCAGGAAGAAGACCTGGAACTGCAAGTGGAAAAAGGCGTGTTGACCGTGAGCGGTGGCAAGCGCGATGCCAATGAAAGCGTCACTTACCTGCACCAGGGCATTGCCCAGCGTGCATTCAAGCTGTCCTTCCGCCTGGCCGACCATATCGAGGTCAAGGCCGCGGCCCTGAGCAACGGTCTGTTGAATATCGACCTGCTGCGGGTTGTGCCGGAAGAGGCCAAAGCCAAGCGCATCCCGATCAACGGTGCGCAGCAGGCGGCTCTGCAACACTAAGACCGCTGCAAAAAAAGGGCGCCCTGGTGGCGCCCTTTTTCGTGCCTGTCATTCCAGCAGCTTCTTGAATTCGCTCAGCGGCAACGGCCTGCTATGGAGGAAACCCTGGTACAGGTGGCACTCCAGGCCCTGGAGGAATTCGAGCTGCTGCGGGGTTTCCACGCCTTCGGCGATGACCTTGAGGTTCAGGCTGCGGGCCATGGCGACAATGGCCCGGATGATTTCCGCATCGTTGGGGTCGTGGGTCGCATCGCGGACGAAGGACTGGTCGATCTTCAAGGTGTCCACCGGCAAGCGCTTGAGGTAGGTCAGGGACGAGTAGCCGGTGCCGAAGTCGTCCATGGCAAAGCTCACTCCGAGTTTCTTCAGCCGGCGCATCTTGTTGATGGTGTCTTCCAGGTTCTGGATCACGATGCCTTCGGTGATCTCCAGCTTCAGCAGGCTCGAGGGCAGTGCGTAGGCGTGCAGGCTGTGTTCGACCCGCTCGACAAAGTCGGTCTGGCGGAACTGCCGCGGGCTGATGTTGACGCACAGGCTGAAGTGCTGGGGATCCACCAGTTTCTGATCGATCAACTGGCTGAAGGCCAGGCAGGCCTCGTCGAGAATCCAGGTGCCCACTTCGAGGATCAGGCCGCTGTCCTCCAGCACCTTGATGAACTCGGTCGGCGACTGTGCGCCCAACTCCGGGTGTTGCCAGCGCACCAAGGCTTCGGCGCCGACGATGCGGTTGTCGCGGGCGTCCACCTGGGGCTGGAAGTGCACGCTGAATTCGCCCCGGGACAGGGCCAGGCGCAGGTCGGTTTCCATGCGCAGGCGTTCGCTTGCGGCTTTTTGCATGGTGTTGTGGAACATCTGGGTGGTGTTGCGCCCTGAATCCTTGGCCCGATAAAGGGCGATGTCGGCGCGCTTGAGCAGGTCGGTGGGGGTCGAGCCGTGGTCGGGAATCAGTGCCACACCGATGCTCGGGGTGACCTGCAGGCGCTGGCCATCGAGGAACATCGGTTCGGACAGCAATTCGCGCAGGGTGTCGGCCAGCTGGCGGACCTGTTCGCTGACTTCGTTGCGCGTGCCCTCAAGGCCACTCAGCAGGACCACGAACTCATCGCCGCCCAGGCGTGCCACGGTGTCTTCCATGCGCACGCTGGCTTCGAGCCGGGCGGTGATGATTTTCAACACGGTGTCGCCCACCGGGTGGCCCAGGGAATCGTTGATGTGCTTGAAGTGATCGAGGTCGAGAAACAGTAGGGCGCCGCGCAGGTTATGACGCTTGAGCAGGGCAATCTGCTGGCTCAGGCGGTCCATCAGCAGGGCGCGGTTGGGCAGGTTGGTCAGGGGGTCGTGGTAAGCCAGGTGGCGGATCTGTGCCTGGGCGTTCTTCAGCAGGCTGACGTCCCGGGCGGTCATTAGCAGGCAGGGCGTTTCGTTGAGGGTGATGGGTTCCACCGAGACTTCCAGGGTGAGGATTTCCCCGCGCTTGTTGCGCCCGAGCATTTCCAGGTGGTGCACCCGGCCCTTGATCTGGAGCTCCGCCAGCAAGGTGGAGAGTTGCGCTTCTTCGGCCCAGATGCCGATCTGGTACATGGTGCGGCCGATCACCTCGTCGTTGCGGTGGCCGGTCAGGCGGCAGAAACCATCGTTGACTTCCAGGTAGCGGCCCGTATCGCGCTCGGTGATGCTGATGGCGTCAGGGCTGGAGTGAAAGGCCTTGGCGAACTTCTCTTCGCTGGCCTTGAGGGCCGCCTCCGAGCGCTGCTGCTGGGTGATGTCCCGCAGGTTGGTGACGATGCAGGGCTGCTTGTCCACGGTGATCAGGCGGCTGGAAATGATGCAGGTCAGCGGCTGGCCGTTCTTGTGGTGGACCACCACTGCCACATTATTCAGCGCCTGTTCACGAATCACCTGCTCGATGCGCCGCAGGCGCGGCGCGGCATCTTCCCAAAGGCCGATCTGTTCGGCGCTGCGGTTGAGCACTTCGTCCAGGGTCCAGCCGAAGGTCTGGGTGAAGCTGGAGTTGATCTCGATGAACTGACCGGTTTCCAGCAAGGTCACGCAGATTGGGTCGGGGCTGACCTGGAACAGGCTGGCGAATTTCTCTTCGGAGGTGATCAG
This sequence comes from Pseudomonas sp. UME65, assembly GCF_014170225.1. Lineage (NCBI taxonomy): Bacteria > Pseudomonadati > Pseudomonadota > Gammaproteobacteria > Pseudomonadales > Pseudomonadaceae > Pseudomonas > Pseudomonas sp. UME65. Next base: position 380,064 of record NZ_LZZQ01000004.1, read on the forward strand.
GCGCTGTTCCCGTTCCACCTGCTCGGTGATGTCCAGCAGAGTGCCGGCCATGCGCAGCGGGCTGCCCTGTTCGTCGCGGTAGAGGCGAGCGCGGCTTTCCAGGTAGCGCGAGCTGCCGTCCTCCAGTTGCACCCGGTAGGTCAGTTGATAGTTGCCCGCCGGGCCTTCGCGCAGGCTGCGGTAGGCATCGCGCATGGAGTTGCGCTCTTCGGTGGGTACGCCTTCGAAGAAGGCGTCGAAGGATTCATGGAAAGGGATGGGTTCCAGGCCGTGCAATTGCGCGGCGCGGGCCGAGCCGTAGAGCATGCCGCTGGGAATGTGCCAGTCCCAGGTGCCCAGTTGCGCCGAATCCAGGGCCAGGTCCAGGCGTTCCTGGCTATCCTTGAGCGCCTGTTCGGATCGTTTGCGCTCGCTGGTGTCGAGAAAGGTGCTGAGCAGGTAGGCCTTGCCCTCCAGTTCAACCTTCTGGGCACTGAGGATGCCGTCATGGATCTGCCCGTTGCTGGCGCGAAATTGCACTTCGAGGCTGGCGGCCTGGCCCTTCTTCTGGACCGCCTTGATCAGTTGGGCGCGCTGTTCGGGGTTGACCCACAGGCCGATCTCCAGGGTGGTACGGCCGATCACGTGCTCGGCGGGCCAGCCGAACTGGCTTTCGAAGTACTGGTTGGCCTCGCTGATCAGGCCATCTTCCAGGCGGGTCAGCAGCACGGTGTTGGGGCACAGGTGAAACAGCGTGGCAAAGCGCTTTTCCGAACTGCTGAGGGCTTCTTCGCGTTGGCGCTGGTGGGTGATCTCGCGGATCACCCCGATCATTCGCGGCTTGCCGTGCTTGTCCGGTAACACGCTGCCGTTGATCTCCAGCCAGTGCAGGCTGCCGTCGGGCCAGCGGATGCGGTGGTGCATGGCGTGTTCCAGCGGCGCGCCGGCCAGCACTGAATGAAAGGCGCGAATCGTCCTGGCCCGGTCCTCGATGGGCAGCAGGTCGAGGTATTCGAGGTTTTCCGGCAAAGGCTGGCGCGGATCGAAGCCGAACAGCGCCTGGGTGCCACGGGACCAACTGATCTGCCCGCTTTCAATATCCCAATACCAGGCCCCCAGGCGCGCACCATTGAGGGCGGCGAGCAGCTGCGGTGCGTTTTCCCAGCTTTGCTCCGACTCCCGGGGGTCGACAGCATGGATACGCGGCAAGGGCGGAATACGGTCAGCGGGTTTGGGCATGGAGGTCAGGCCTTGAGCTGAGTCATTCGTCGGGTGCGGGATACTCATGGCGCTGCGGCGTGGCACGGGCGATACCCGGAGTGTTATGCCGGGTTCCCTGGCCAATCGACTTGTGCATCCAGTAAGGCCATGAAAGCCCGCGCAGCGTTCGAAAGTGTCCGTTCGGTATGCAGGATATAGCCTAGCTGGCGGTGCAGCTGTATGCCCGGTAAAGGAATGCGCGCCACCTGGTCGTCGAGCATGGTGCGTGGCAGCACGCTCCAGGCCAGGCCGATGGACACCATCATCTTTATAGTTTCCAGATAGTTAGTACTCATGGCGATGTTCGGCGTCAGGCCCTGGGCTTCAAACAGGCGTTGGACAATATGGTGGGTAAAGGTATTGCCGCCGGGGAAAACTGCGGGATGCAGGGCAATATCCGCCAGGCTCACCTGGCCGCTGCTGACCAGCGGGTGTTCCGGCGCGGCGACGAAGTCCAGCGGGTCGTCCCAGACCGCAGTGGCCTTGACCAGGGAGTGGGGCTCGGGGGCCAGGGTGATCACTGCCAGTTCGGCGCGGCCATGGAGGATTTCCTCGTAGGCCACTTCGGAGTCGAGGAACTGGATGTCCAGGGCCACTTGCGGGTAGCGCCGGGTGAAGGCCCGCAGCAATGGCGGCAGGCGGTGCAGGCCAATGTGATGGCTGGTGGCCAGGGTCAGGCGGCCACTGACTTCGCCGGTGAGGTTGGTCAGGGCGCGGCGGGTGTCATCCAGCACATTGATGATCTGGTAGGCCCGGGGTAGCAGGGCACGCCCGGCCTCGGTCAGGCCGATCTCCCGCCCCAGGCGGTCGAACAGCCGCACGTTGAGTTGCTGCTCCAGGCCGGCGATGCGTTTGCTGATGGCTGGCTGGGTCAGGTGCAGGCGTTCGCCGGCGCCGGAAAAGCTGCCGGTCTCGGCGATGGCTATAAAGGCGTTGAGGTTGGCCAGGTCCATAGTTGCATTCCAGTTGGTTATCCAAAGCATGAAAAATATGAATTTGAGTTATTTAATCTAACGCCATAGGATCGGCCTCACAAGCCAAAGGGTTATTGATCGGCGCACGATCGGGGCCCGGGGCATAGAAACAAGCTGATGAGGAATGGTCCGATGGCCGGCAAGACGCTCTACGACAAGCTCTGGGATTCGCATTTGGTCAAGCAGCGCGACGATGGTTCGGCGCTGATCTATATCGATCGTCACATCATCCACGAAGTGACCTCGCCGCAAGCCTTCGAAGGCCTGCGTCTGGCCGGGCGCAAGCCATGGCGCATCGATGCCAACATCGCCACCCCGGACCACAACGTACCGACCACGCCGGAGCGCAAGGGCGGGATCGAAGCGATCGCCGACCAGGTTTCCCGCCTCCAGGTGCAGACCCTCGACGACAACTGCGATGAATACGGCATTGTCGAATTCAAGATGAACGACGTGCGCCAGGGCATCGTCCACGTGATCGGCCCGGAGCAGGGCGCCACCTTGCCGGGCATGACCGTGGTCTGTGGTGACTCCCACACCTCGACCCACGGTGCTTTCGGCGCCCTGGCCCATGGCATCGGCACCTCCGAGGTGGAGCACGTCCTTGCCACCCAGTGCCTGGTGGCCAAGAAAATGAAGAACATGCTGGTGCGCGTGGAAGGCACCTTGCCTTTCGGCGTGACCGCCAAGGACATCGTCCTGGCCGTGATCGGCAAGATCGGCACCGCCGGCGGTAACGGCCATGCCATCGAGTTCGCCGGTAGCGCGATTCGCGAGCTGTCCGTCGAAGGCCGCATGACCATCTGCAACATGTCCATCGAAGCCGGTGCCCGTGTCGGCCTGGTGGCGGCGGACGAAAAGACCGTGGCATACGTCAAGGGACGTCCGTTCGCCCCCAAGGGCGCCGAATGGGACTTGGCCGTCGAGGCCTGGAAGGACCTGGTGTCCGATGCCGACGCCAAGTTCGATACCGTGGTCGAGCTCGATGCCGCACAGATCAAGCCGCAGGTCAGCTGGGGCACGTCCCCGGAAATGGTCCTGGCGGTGGATCAGAACGTACCGGACCCGGCCAAGGAAATGGATCTGGTCAAGCGCGACTCCATCGTCCGCGCCTTGAAGTACATGGGCTTGAGCGCCAATCAGGCGATCACCGACATTCAGTTGGACCGCGTCTTCATCGGCTCCTGCACCAACTCGCGGATCGAAGACTTGCGCGCCGCCGCGGTCATCGCCAAGGGCCGCAAAGTGGCTTCCACCATCAAGCAGGCGATCGTGGTGCCGGGCTCGGGCCTGGTCAAGGCGCAGGCCGAATCTGAAGGCCTGGACAAGATCTTCCTCGAAGCCGGTTTCGAATGGCGTGAGCCGGGCTGCTCGATGTGCCTGGCGATGAACCCGGACCGCTTGGAGTCCGGCGAGCATTGCGCCTCGACCTCGAACCGCAACTTCGAAGGGCGCCAGGGTGCCGGTGGGCGTACCCACCTGGTCAGCCCGGCCATGGCCGCCGCCGCCGCTGTCAGCGGTCGTTTCGTCGACGTCCGTGAATTGATCTAAGGAGCGCAGCATGAAAGCTTTCACTCAGCACAATGGTTTGGTCGCGCCTCTGGATCGTGCCAACGTCGACACCGACCAGATCATCCCCAAGCAGTTTCTCAAGTCGATCAAGCGCACCGGCTTTGGCCCCAACCTGTTCGACGAATGGCGCTACCTGGACGTGGGCCAGCCCTACCAGGACAACTCCAAGCGCCCGTTGAACAAGGATTTCGTGCTCAACGCCGAGCGTTACCAGGGTGCCAGCGTGTTGCTGGCCCGGGAAAACTTCGGTTGCGGCTCCAGCCGCGAGCACGCGCCGTGGGCCCTGGAGGAGTACGGTTTTCGCAGCATCATCGCGCCCAGCTACGCCGACATCTTCTTCAACAACAGCTTCAAGAACGGCTTGCTGCCGATCATCCTGAGCGACGCTGAAGTCGACGAGCTGTTCCAGCAGGTCGAGGCTACTCCGGGCTACCAATTGCGCATCGACCTCCAAGCGCAGACCGTGACCCGCCCCGACGGCAAGGTGCTGAAGTTCGAGATCGATGCCTTCCGCAAGCATTGCCTGCTCAACGGTCTGGACGACATCGGCCTGACCCTGCAGGACGGCGACGCCATCGCCGCCTTCGAGGCCAAGCATCGCGCCAGCCAGCCCTGGCTGTTCCGCGACGCCTGATTGCCTGATCGACGGCAAGCCGGCCCCTACGGATGGCGTTGTAGGAGCTGGCTTGCCAGCGAACGCCGTTTCCCTTGCCCAAAAGGATCGCCCCATGACCAGCAACGCCCACAGCCAGGTAGTACAGAAGCAATTTGGCGAGCAGGCTTCGGCTTACCTGAGCAGCGCCGTGCACGCTCAGGGTGCCGAATTCGCCTTGCTGCAGGCCGAGGTGGCAGGCAAGGGCACAGCCCGGCTCCTGGACCTGGGCTGCGGTGCCGGCCACGTCAGTTTTCATGTCGCGCCGCAGGTCAGGGAAGTGGTGGCCTACGACCTCTCCCAGCAGATGCTGGATGTGGTGGCAGGGGCGGCGCAGGAGCGCGGGCTGGGTAACATCCGCACCGTACTGGGCGCCGCCGAGCGCCTGCCGTTCGCCGATGGCGAGTTCGACTTCGTCTTCAGCCGTTACTCGGCCCACCATTGGAGCGACCTGGGCCTGGCCCTGCGGGAAGTGCGCCGGGTCCTGAAGCCGGGCGGCGTGGCGGCGTTCATCGATGTCTTGTCGCCGGGCAGTCCGCTGCTGGACACTTACCTGCAAAGCGTCGAAGTGCTGCGCGATACCAGCCATGTGCGCGATTATTCGGCGGGTGAATGGCTGCGCCAGGTCAGCGAGGCCGGCCTGCACGCCCGCAGTACCAGCCGCCAGCGCCTGCGCCTGGAGTACAGCTCCTGGGTCGAGCGCATGCGCACTCCCGAGCCGTTGCGGGTGGCGATCCGCCAGTTGCAGCAGGCAATGGGTAACGAAGTGCGTGAATATTTTGAGATTGCCGCCGATGGTTCGTTCAGTACAGATGTACTGGTGCTGTGGGCCGAGCGATAGACTTTTTCCGGGCACGCCTGCGGGCGTGCCGACAGAGCAAACGAGGAACGCATGAGCAAGCAGATTCTGATTCTCCCCGGTGACGGTATTGGCCCGGAAATCATGGCCGAGGCGGTCAAGGTCCTGGAATTGGCCAACGACAAGTACAGCCTGGGCTTCGAGCTGAGCCACGACGTGATCGGCGGTGCGGCCATCGACAAGCACGGTGTGCCCCTGGCCGATGAGACCCTGGATCGTGCCCGGGCCGCCGATGCGGTGCTGCTGGGCGCCGTGGGCGGCCCGAAGTGGGACAAGATCGAGCGTGACATCCGCCCTGAGCGCGGCCTGCTGAAGATTCGTGCGCAACTGGGCCTGTTCGGCAACCTGCGCCCGGCGATCCTCTACCCGCAACTGGCCGATGCTTCGAGCCTGAAACCGGAAATCGTCTCCGGCCTGGACATCCTCATCGTTCGGGAGCTGACCGGTGGCATCTACTTCGGCGCGCCACGGGGCACCCGCGAACTGGAAAACGGCGAACGCCAGTCCTACGACACCCTGCCGTACAGCGAGAGTGAAATCCGCCGTATTGCCCGGGTCGGCTTCGACATGGCCCGCGTGCGCGGCAAGAAGCTGTGCTCGGTGGACAAGGCCAACGTCCTGGCGTCCAGCCAACTGTGGCGTGAAGTGGTCGAGCAAGTGGCCAAGGACTACCCGGATGTCGAGTTGAGCCACATGTACGTGGACAACGCCGCCATGCAACTGGTGCGTGCGCCGAAGCAGTTCGATGTGATCGTCACCGACAACATGTTCGGCGATATTCTTTCCGACGAAGCCTCGATGCTTACCGGTTCCATCGGCATGCTGCCGTCGGCGTCCCTGGACGCCAACAACAAGGGCATGTACGAGCCATGCCACGGTTCGGCGCCGGACATCGCCGGGCAGGGCATTGCCAACCCGCTGGCGACCATCCTCTCGGTGTCGATGATGTTGCGCTACAGCTTTAATCTGACCGAGGCCGCGGACGCCATCGAGCAGGCCGTGAGCCGGGTCCTGGACCAGGGTTTGCGCACCGGCGACATCTGGTCGGCCGGTTGCACCAAAGTCGGTACGCAGGAAATGGGCGATGCAGTAGTCGCCGCGCTGCGGAATCTGTAATCTTTCGGGCCCACTGCACAGACAGTGGCCCACTTTTGTATAGGTGTAGTTGCGATGAAACGTGTAGGTCTGATCGGTTGGCGCGGTATGGTCGGTTCCGTGCTCATGCAGCGGATGCTGGAAGAGCAGGACTTCGATCTTATTGAACCGGTGTTTTTCACCACTTCCAATGTCGGTGGCCAGGGGCCGTCGGTGGGCAAGGATATTGCTCCGCTGAAGGACGCCTACAGCATTGAAGAGTTGAAAACCCTCGACGTGATTCTGACCTGCCAGGGTGGCGACTACACCAGCGAAGTCTTCCCCAAGCTGCGCGAAGCGGGCTGGCAGGGCTACTGGATCGATGCCGCATCCAGCCTGCGCATGGAAGATGACGCGGTGATCATCCTCGATCCGGTGAACCGCAAGGTCATCGACCAGCAGCTGGATGCGGGCACCAAGAACTACATCGGCGGCAACTGCACCGTCAGCCTGATGCTGATGGGCCTGGGCGGCCTGTTCGAAGCCGGCCTGGTGGAGTGGATGAGCGCCATGACCTATCAGGCCGCCTCCGGCGCCGGCGCGCAGAACATGCGCGAGCTGATCAAGCAGATGGGCGCCACCCACGCTGCCGTCGCTGATGAACTGGCCAACCCGGCCAGTGCCATCCTCGACATCGATCGCAAGGTGGCCGAGGCCATGCGCAGCGATGCCTACCCGACCGAGAACTTCGGCGTGCCGCTGGCCGGCAGCCTGATTCCATGGATCGACAAGGAACTGCCCAACGGCCAGAGCCGTGAAGAGTGGAAGGCCCAGGCCGAGACCAACAAGATCCTCGGTCGCTTCAAGAGCCCGATCCCGGTGGACGGCATCTGCGTGCGCATCGGCGCCATGCGCTGCCACAGCCAGGCGCTGACCATCAAGCTCAACAAGGATGTGCCGATCGCCGATATCGAAGGGCTGATCAGCCAGCACAACCCTTGGGTCAAGCTGGTGCCGAACCAGCGTGATATCAGCATGCAGGAGCTGAGCCCGACCAAGGTCACCGGCACCCTGAACATTCCGGTGGGCCGCCTGCGCAAGCTGAACATGGGCTCGCAGTTCCTGGGCGCCTTCACTGTCGGCGACCAGTTGCTGTGGGGGGCGGCCGAGCCGCTGCGCCGCATGCTGCGGATCCTGCTGGAGCGTTGATTCTCTGAGCGCTTGAAATAGCCCGCCCCTTGCACAAGGCGCGGGCTTTTTCATGCCCACCGCAGGAGTGGGCTTGCCCGCCAAGAGTGCTTCGTTCCAGCCACAGCTCCCCCCGCGAATTGCCTCGCCACCCCGTGCCGGGTAAAGTGCCGCTCCCCCCGTTTCGCCTGAGGTAGCACCATGACTCCTTCCCTTGATATTGCCGTGATCGGTGCCACCGGTACTGTCGGCGAAACCCTGGTGCAGATTCTGGAAGAACGTGACTTCCCCGTTGCCAACCTGCACCTGCTGGCCAGTAGCGAGTCGGCCGGTCATTCGGTGCCGTTCCGCGGCAAGAACGTGCGGGTGCGTGAAGTCGACGAGTTCGATTTCAGCAAGGTCCAGCTGGCGTTCTTCGCAGCCGGCCCGGCGGTAACCCTGAGTTTTGCCCCGCGTGCCACGGCGGCCAACTGCGCGGTGATCGATCTTTCCGGTGCCTTGCCTTCGACCCAGGCGCCCAATGTCGTTCCCGAAGCCAATGCCCAGTTGCTGGCCGGCTTGAAAAAACCATTGCAACTGAGCAGCCCGAGCGCTTCGGCTACCGCCCTGGCCGTGGCGCTGGCGCCGTTGCAAGGCTTGCTGGACATCCAGCGGGTCAACCTGACCGCCAGCCTGGCGATCTCCAGCCAGGGCCGTGAGGCCGTCAGCGAGCTGGCCCGGCAGACGGCCGAACTGTTGAATGTGCGCCCCATGGAGCCACGCTTTTTCGATCGGCAAGTGGCCTTCAACCTGCTGGCCCAGGTCGGCACTCCAGACGCCCAGGGCCATACCCTGTTGGAAAAGCGCCTGGTCCGGGAGTTGCGCGAGGTGCTGGGGCAGCCTTTATTAAAGATTTCTGTCACTTGCATTCAAGCGCCGGTATTTTTTGGCGATAGCTATAGCGTGACTCTGCAGTCAGGCAGCGCCGTTGACCTGGCGGCAGTCAATGCGGCGCTGGAAGCGGCCCCCGGCCTGGAGCTGGTGGAGGCGGGCGACTATCCGACTGCCGTGGGTGACGCCGTGGGCCAGGATGTTGTCTATGTGGGGCGGGTTCGTTCCGGGGTCGACGACCCGACGGAACTGAATCTGTGGCTGACCTCGGATAACGTACGCAAAGGTGCGGCCTTGAACGCTGTGCAGCTGGCTGAATTGTTGATAAAAGACCTGCTGTAAAAGATACTTGGCAACAATTTGCAGAATGAATCTAGCCGGGCGCTATGCTTGGCAAGTTGCTGGAGGTGAGTGGCCGTCAGGTGCTCCCGGGGCATGCAAGAAATAATCGCGCGTCGTGGTCGTTGATGGTCCCGCGCAATGCCTGTTGGCAGCCGCTACAAAACCTTCTCGCTGGCCGAGGAATGTTCAAACAAAGGATGAGGCTATGGTTCAAGTTCGCAAACTGGTGTTAGCAATAGCGGCCGCCTCGGCGCTGTCCTCCGGTATGGCGCAGGCGCTTGGGCTTGGGGAGCTGACCCTGAAGTCGAGTCTGAACCAGCCTCTGGTAGCAGAAATCGAATTGCTCGATGTCAAGGACCTCACTGCCGCCGAGGTAGTGCCCAGCCTTGCGCCGGCAGAAGAGTTCGCCAAGGCCGGCGTTGATCGCCAGGCCTTTCTCAACGACCTGCGTTTCACTCCGATTCTCAATCCCGGCGGCAAGAGTGTGCTGCGGGTGACCTCGAGCCAGCCGCTGTCGGAGCCGATGGTCAAGTTCCTGGTGCAGGTGATGTGGCCCAACGGCCGCCTGCTGCGCGACTACAGTGTGCTGCTGGACCCTTCAAAATTCTCCCCGCAGGCCGCCGCCGCTGCGCAGAGCGCGCCAGTAGGCGCCCCGGCGGTGAGTGCCCCGGTCACCCGCGCCAACAAGTCCGGCAAGCCGGAGCAGTACACCACCTCGGCCCGTGACACCTTGTGGGAAATCGCCGCCAAGAACCGCAACGGTGCCTCTATTCAGCAGACCATGCTGGCGATCCAGGCGCTGAACCCGGATGCCTTTATCGATGGCAACATCAATCGGCTGAAGACCGGCAAGGTGCTGCGCCTGCCCGATGTGGTGCAGAGCACCGCGCTGCCGCAGCCCAAGGCAATTGCTGAAGTGGCGGCGCAGAATGCTGCCTGGCGCCAGGGCCGCCGCGCCGGTGCCCGTGGCCAGCAGCAGGTGGACGCGACTCGTCGCGCCGGTGCCGACAAGGCGCCCAAGCAGGTCAACACCAAGGACAACCTGAGCCTGGTGTCCGCTGAAAACGGCAAGACCCGGGGCAAGGGCGCAGCCGGCGATGCCAAGGCGCTGAACAACAAGCTGGCGGTGACTCAGGAAAGCCTCGACGCAACCCGTCGTGACAACGCCGAGCTCAAGGAGCGCATGGCGGACCTGCAAAGCCAGCTGGACAAGCTGCAGCGCCTGATCGAATTGAAGAACAACCAGTTGGCCAAGATGCAGGCCGAGGGCGCAGGTACTGCGGTACCTAGTGCCCAGCCATCTCCGGCAATGCCAGCTGAGTTGGTGGCCAAGCCCGAAACGCCAGCCCCAGTGGTGGCGCCAGCGGCCCCGGCCAGCGAGCCGGCTGCCAAGCCTGCTGAGGATGCCGTTCCCGCCAAGAGCGACGAGGATAAATACTCCGATCTGCTGACCAACCCGATCCTGCTAGGGCTGGTGGGTGGTGGTGCGGTATTGGCCTTGTTGCTGCTGTTGCTGTTGCTGGCTCGTCGCCGCAAGGCTCAGCAGGAAGCGGAGAAGCACTTGCGCATGGCGCGGGCACTGTCGGAGGAAAGCGATTTCACCGAGGAAATGGACCTGCCGGAAAGCAGCTTCGAAGGCCTTGAGGTTCCAGCCCCAAGCGTTAATCTCGCTCCAGCTCCAGCTCCAGCTCCAGCGCCGGTGGTGGCGCCCGCTCCGGTAGCCCCGGTCGAGCGCGCCACCGATGTGCTGGGCCAGGCTCAGAATCACATCGATGCCGGCCGCCTGAACCAGGCCGCGGCGATTCTCGAAGAAGCGGTCAAGTTGGAGCCGCAACGCAGTGATCTGCGTCTGAAGCTGATGGAGGTCTACGCGCATCAGGGTGACCGCAGCGCCTTTGTCGCCCAGGAACGGCAGTTGGTGGCCAATGGCGATAACCACGCTCAGGTCGAGCAACTGAAAAGTCGCTTCCCGGCAATGGTCGCGGTAGCGGCGGCAGCTGGCCTGGCCACTGCGGCCGTGGCAGCCGAACTGGATGCCGAGTACGTCAAGGAGCTGCTGCAGGACGAACCGCCAGCGCCTGAGCCGGCTGCTCCGGTAGAAGGCCTGGATGCGGATTTTGACCTGAGCCTGGATGACCTGGAGGCGGCTTCACCGGCAGTGCTCACCCCTGAACCTGAAACCGAGCTGGAAGACTTCCCGCTGGATGACGACCTGAGCTTTGGCTCGGTGCTCGAGCAGCAGCTTGCTCCCGAGGAAAACCTGGACGACCTGGGTGATTTCGATCTGGACCTGGGGGCTGATCTACCGGCGGCGAAGCCGAGCGATGAAGATTTCCTGCTGAGCCTGGATGACGACCTCAAGGACCTGCCGGCAGGCGACGTGCCTACCGTCACCGACCCGGCCCTGGATGACCTGGACCTGTCGGCGGACTTCGATCTGTCCCTGGCCGATGAGCTGGATGCTGGCGCGGACTCCAAGGACGCCTTCACTTCCGAGCTGGATGATGTAAACGCCGAACTGGATCGTCTGAGCCAGAGCCTTGATCAGCCGGAGCCGGCGATCCCCAGCTTCACTGCCGAGGATGCCGCTGCAGCGCCTGATGAGGCGGACTTCGACTTCCTCTCCGGCAGCGACGAGGTGGCCACCAAGCTCGATCTGGCCCAGGCCTATATCGATATGGGGGATAACGACGGTGCGCGGGACATCCTCGGTGAGGTGCTGAGCGAAGGTAACGAAGGGCAGAAGAGCGAAGCCCAGGAGATGTTGGGGCGACTGGCCTGAAGCAACCTGATGCTTGAACAGAACGGCAGCCGATGAGGCTGCCGTTTTTGTTGGTGGCGCTGCGGTGGCGGTGAGGCTCAGGCCAGCAGGTCTTCGTAAAAGGCACCGAAGGGCCGGGTAGGGTGGGCGATCTGGATTTCCAGGATCCACAGACCCACTTGCGGGCAGGCGGCGAAATCTCCCAGGTCCCCGGCGCGGTAGATGGCGTGGGGAAAGTCGCTGACCCGATGGCCCTTGATATCCAGATTGAGTACCCAGCCCCTGGCTCGGGCCTGTTCCTGTGCATAGCGATAGAGTTCAGGGCCAGCCACCTGGTGGCTCTGCCAGTGGTCGTGGACCTGGTCGAACAGGCTTTTCGCCGCGGCGGCACAGGCATGCATTTCAGCGTCGTCGCCGACCACGAACGTCGCCCCGCAATCACCTTCATGGCGGTCCCAGACTACGCCCAGGTCGATGAAGAACAGATCGTTTTCCTGGAGTAGCGGATCGCCATCGGAGCGTTGCTTGAAGGTTTTCAGGGTATTGGCGCCAAAGCGGATCAGCAGCGGATGCCAGATTCGCTCCATACCCATCTCCCGCAGGACTTGCAGGCCCATTTCCCTGGCGGCGGATTCCTGCATGCCCGGCTTGACCTGCCGGGCGATCTGCCCGATGGCCTCCCAGGTCATGCGCTTGGCATGGAGCATGCCCTCCAGGCTGTAGGCCAGGCCTACGGCTTCTTTGCTGGTTGCGATCATTCATCGGTTCTCGATCAGGGGGGCTTTGTTGTTTTCGATATATAAAAAACTATATAGCGTTTGCCCGGGGGCGGATGCAATCGCCCTGTGGGCGGCTGTATGGCTGATCAATCTGCAAACAAAGCCCGACAGCCCGTGGCGTCTATTGTCTGCGGCCCTATAATGAGCGCCTTTGCGCATATCAGCAGGCTGTAAGTTCTTGGCAAATATAGATAACCCGGCCGCCGAAATGGCAGCCGAAGGCTTTTCCCGAATCGCCCTGGGTGTGGAATACAAGGGCTCGCGCTACCGCGGCTGGCAGCGTCAGGCCTCCGGTGTGCCCAGTGTCCAGGAAACCCTGGAGAAGGCCCTGTCCCGGGTCGCGGATTCTCCGGTGGTGGTGTCCTGTGCCGGACGCACCGATGCCGGGGTGCATGCCTGCGGACAGGTGGTGCATTTCGATACTCAGGCCGTGCGTTCGATGAAGGCCTGGGTGATGGGGGCCAATATCAATTTGCCCCACGACATCAGCGTCAGCTGGGCCAAGGAGATGCCCGCGCATTTTCACGCACGGTTCAAGGCGATCGCCCGGCGTTACCGTTATGTGATCTACAACGATCAGATCCGTCCAGCCCATCTCAACGAAGAAATCACCTGGAACCACCGGCCGCTGGATATCGAGCGCATGGCCCAGGCTGCCGCGTTCCTGGTGGGCACCCATGATTTCAGCGCGTTCCGGGCCGGGCAGTGCCAGGCCAAGTCGCCGATCAAGGAGATCCATCACCTTCGGGTCACCCGGCACGGCAAGATGATCGTCCTGGATATTCGTGCCAGCGCCTTCCTGCATCACATGGTGCGCAACATCGCCGGGGTGCTGATGACCATCGGTGCCGGCGAGCGGCCGGTGGAGTGGGCGCGAGAAGTGCTGGAAAGCCGGATCCGGCGTACCGGCGGCGTCACCGCCCATCCTTTTGGCCTGTACCTGGTGCAGGTCGAATACAAGGACGAGTTCCAGTTGCCCGAGCGATACATCGGGCCACATTTCCTCAGCGGATTCTCGGAACTTGACGGCTGACGCCCGGAAAAGCATTTGCTACCATCCGGGACTTTCCGGATTTGCCCCCGAGGTTCATGACATGCCAGCTGTTCGCAGCAAGATCTGCGGGATTACCCGCATAGAAGATGCGTTGGCAGCAGTGGCGGCGGGGGCCGATGCCATCGGCCTGGTGTTCTATGCCAAGAGCCCGCGGGCGGTGAATGTGCAGCAGGCGCGGGCAATCATCGCCGCCTTGCCGCCGTTCGTGACCAGCGTCGGCCTCTTCGTCAATGCCAGTCGTTGCGAGCTGGGGGAGATTCTCGACGCCGTACCGCTGGACTTGCTGCAGTTTCATGGCGATGAGTCGGCGGCTGATTGCGAGGGCTATCACCGGCCCTATATCAAGGCGTTGCGGGTCAAGGCCGGGGATGACATCGCGGCGGCCTGCCTGGCCTATCCGCGGGCCAGCGGGATTCTGCTGGATACCTATGTCGAAGGCGTGCCGGGTGGAACCGGCGAGGCGTTCGACTGGTCCCTGGTTCCTCAGGGGCTGAGCAAGCCGATCATTCTTGCCGGTGGCCTCACGCCAGATAACGTGGCGGCAGCCATCGCCCGGGTGCGCCCGTATGCGGTGGATGTCAGCGGCGGGGTGGAGCAGGGCAAGGGCATCAAGGACCCGGCAAAGATTCAGGCATTTATGCAGGCAGTGCGTCGCAGCAACGAGTCGATGTGACGGCTGGCAGTCTGCCGCCGTCCATAACACCACTGTACAAAACAGGCAGGCGTCGCCTTCAGGCGGGGTCGGAATCGAGTGGCAACCGCTCTGGAGTGGGTTGTCGGGATGGCTGAGGAAAGGTTCGTTGCAGGCAGGTCGAGCCCGGTGCTGACCGCGGCAGCGAACTGATCATCGCCGCACACATGAATTTAGCTCAAGGGCATACGCGGGGCTGCGAACCAGAGCGTTCGGGCCGCCGGTACTGGAGAAAGAAAGCATGAGCAACTGGTTAGTAGACAAACTGATCCCTTCGATCATGCGTTCCGAGGTGAAGAAAAGCTCGGTGCCTGAAGGTCTTTGGCACAAGTGCCCATCCTGCGAGGCGGTGCTCTATCGTCCGGAGCTGGAAAAGACCCTGGATGTTTGCCCCAAGTGCAACCACCACATGCGCATCGGTGCGCGTGCCCGTATCGATATCTTCCTCGACGCCGAAGGCCGTGCCGAACTGGGCGCTGACCTGGAGCCAGTGGACCGTCTGAAGTTCCGCGACGGCAAGAAGTACAAGGACCGCCTGACCGCTGCGCAGAAGCAGACCGGCGAGAAAGATGCGCTGATCTCCATGAGTGGCACCCTGCTGGGCATGCCGGTGGTGGTCTCGGCTTTCGAATTTTCCTTCATGGGGGGCTCCATGGGCGCCATCGTCGGCGAGCGTTTCGTGCGCGCCGCCAACTACGCCCTGGAAAACCGCTGCCCGATGATCTGCTTCTCCGCCTCCGGTGGTGCGCGGATGCAGGAAGCCCTGATCTCTCTGATGCAGATGGCCAAGACCTCCGCGGTACTGGCGCGCCTGCGTGAAGAAGGCATCCCGTTCATCTCCGTGTTGACCGACCCGGTCTACGGCGGCGTTTCCGCCAGCCTGGCGATGCTGGGCGACGTGATTGTCGCCGAGCCAAAAGCCCTGGTGGGCTTCGCCGGTCCTCGAGTGATCGAGCAGACCGTGCGGGAAAAACTGCCTGAAGGTTTCCAGCGCAGTGAGTTCCTGCTGGAGCATGGTGCGATCGACATGATCATCTCCCGTCAGGAACTGCGTCCGCGCCTGGGCAATCTGCTGGCCCAGCTGATGGGCCTGCCGACGCCGGAATTCGTCGCGGCGCCGGTCGAGCCGATCGTGGTGCCGCCGGCTCCAGCAAACCTATGACCCAACGTACCCTGGGCGAATGGCTCGCCTACCTCGAGCAGTTGCACCCCTCGGCCATCGACATGGGGCTGGCGCGCTCGCAGCAGGTAGCGTCCCAGATGGGACTGGGCAAGCCGGCGCCCCGGGTGGTCACTGTAACCGGTACCAATGGCAAGGGCTCTACCTGCGCTTTTGTCGCTTCCCTGCTGCGGGCCCAGGGCCTGCAGGTGGGGGTCTACAGTTCGCCGCACCTGCTGCGCTATAACGAGCGGGTGCAGATCAATGGCGTCGAGGCCACAGACGAGCAGTTGTGCGAAGCCTTTGCTGCGGTAGAGGCGGGGCGCGGCGAAGTCACCCTGACTTACTTCGAGATGGGCACTCTGGCAGCGTTCTGGCTGTTTCAGCAGGCGGCGCTGGATGCCGTGGTCCTGGAGGTGGGGTTGGGTGGCCGCCTGGATACGGTCAATCTGGTGGATGCCGACCTGGCGCTGGTGACCAGTATTGGTGTCGATCACATCGAATACCTGGGCGATTCCCGCGAATCCGTGGCCTTCGAGAAGGCCGGGATCTTTCGTCCTGGCGCTCCGGCGCTATGTGGCGACCTGGATCCGCCGCAACCCTTGCTGGACAAGGCGCGGGAGCTGGGCTGCCCGTTTTTCCTGCGGGGGCGGGACTTTGATCTTGGGGTCACTGACCAGCATTGGCAGTGGCGTGGCCTGGATGCCCAGGGCAAGCCGGTCGAGCTGCAAGACCTGCCATTGCTGGATCTGCCTATGGAAAATGCCGCTCTGGCGTTGCAGGCCTATCTGCTCACCGGTTTGCCATGGCAGCCGGAGCGGATCAGCGCGGCCTTGCGCCAGACCCGGGTTGCCGGGCGTCTGGATCGCCGGCAGGTCGACTGGCAGGGCAAGCGCCTGAACCTGCTGCTGGACGTCGGTCACAACCCCCATGCCGCCCAGTACCTGGCTGAGCGCCTGGCGCGCCGGCCTGTGCCGGGCAAGCGTCTGGCGGTGTTCGGGCTGCTGGCGGACAAGGATCTGGAGGGCGTGATTGGCTGCCTGAAAGGGGCGGTCCGGCACTGGGCGGTAGCGCCTCTGGATACGCCGCGGGCGCGCCCGGTGGAGGATTTGCAGCAGGCTCTGGAGAACCTTGGTGCTCCGGTAGCGTCCTATTCCAGTGTGGCTGCCGCGCTGGAAGCGCAATGCGCGCAAGCCACTGCAGATGACGAAATTCTGCTGTTCGGTTCTTTTTATTGTGTTGCCGAGGCGCTTGAGTGGCTCGCCCGGCGCTCCACGGAGGAAGCTGCACATGGCAATGCTGGATAACGTCTACAAGCAGCGAATGGTCGGAGCACTGGTGTTGGTGGCCTTGGCGGTGATCTTTCTGCCAATGCTGTTCTCGCGCGAGGATGAGCAGCGTCATGTGACGGTGGATGTGCCGTCGGCGCCGCAAGCCGCGGCCATGCCGCAGGTCCAGGTCGAGCCGGTAGTTGTGCCAGAGCCTCAGGTACTGCCCGAGGGCTCTGTGCCAGCCGACGAGCACGAGCCTGTGGTGCAGCAAGCGCCATCGACCCCGATCGCACCGGCCCCGGTGGTGGCTCCTGCTCCGACCGTGGCCAGCAAGCCTGCGCCTGTGGCCAAGCCTGCGCCGACACCGGCTCCGGTTCCGCCGCAGCCCGTGGCCAGTGCCAAGCCCGATACCAGCCAGAGCCGGGTCGATGCCAATGGCCTGTCCGTCAGTTGGTCGGTGCAACTGGCCAGTCTGTCGAGCCGTGAAAGCGCGGAAAACCTGCAGAAAACCCTGCGCAGCCAGGGTTATAACGCCTATATCCGTTCCGCCGAAGGCAAGAACCGGGTATTTGTCGGGCCGCTGATCGAGCGCGCCGAAGCTGATCGCCTGCGTGACCTGCTGGGGCGTCAGCATAATCTCAAGGGTTTCGTGGTGCGCTTCCAGCCAGAGCGTGGCTAAGGCTATCCGCTTGATTTTAAAAGCACAGTGAATCGCAGCTTACCGACAGCCAAGCGCTCTGTTAAAATGCGCCGCCTTATCCGTCTGTAGGCTGCACTGTGCCATTTACCTGGGTTGACTGGGCGATCGTTGCAATAATCGCCATCTCCGCTTTGATCAGCTTGAGCCGCGGTTTCGTCAAAGAAGCCTTGTCGTTGCTTACCTGGATCATCGCAGGAGTCGTTGCCTGGATGTTTGGTGGCTCACTGTCCGAGTACCTCGGCGGTTATATCGAAACTCCCTCGGCTCGCGTGATCGCGGGCTGCGCAATCATGTTTGTCGCCACCTTGCTGGTGGGGGCAATGGTCAACTATCTCATCGGCGAGTTGATTCGCGTCACCGGCCTCTCCGGGACCGATCGATTCCTCGGCATGGCCTTCGGCGCTGCGCGTGGCGCGCTGCTGGTGGTCGTGGCGATCGGGCTCCTGAGCCTGGGGCCGGTACAGCAGGATTCCTGGTGGCAACAGTCGCGACTGGTGCCACAATTTCTATTGGTTGCAGACTGGTCCAAGAACCTCATATTGGGGTGGAGCAGTCAGTGGCTGGCCAGCGGTATCAGCGTACCCGCTGATATACCGTTCAAGGAGCACCTCTTACCGGCCAAAACGCCTCAGTAAGATGGGTTCAGTTCAGTTTCATTAAGTAGGGGTTGCGTCGCATGTGTGGCATCGTCGGTATCGTCGGTAAGTCGAACGTCAATCAGGCGCTGTATGACGCGCTAACCGTCCTCCAGCACCGCGGCCAGGACGCTGCCGGTATCGTGACCAGCCATGATGGCCGGTTATTCCTGCGCAAGGACAACGGCCTGGTGCGTGATGTGTTCCAGCAGCGGCACATGCAGCGCCTGGTAGGCCATATGGGCATCGGCCATGTCCGCTATCCAACCGCGGGCAGCTCGACCTCGGCCGAGGCTCAGCCGTTCTACGTCAACTCGCCTTACGGCATCACCCTGGCGCACAACGGCAACCTGACCAATGTGGAGCAGTTGGCCAAGGAGATCTACGAGTCCGACCTGCGCCACGTCAACACCAACTCCGACTCTGAAGTGCTGCTCAACGTGTTCGCCCACGAGCTGGCCCAGCGCGGCAAGTTGCAGCCTACCGAGGAAGACGTGTTTGCCGCCGTCACCGACGTGCACAACCGTTGCGTGGGTGGCTACGCGGTGGTGGCCATGATCACCGGCTACGGCATTGTCGGTTTCCGTGACCCCCACGGTATCCGTCCGATCGTCTTCGGCCAGCGTCATACCGACGAAGGCGTGGAATACATGATCGCCTCGGAAAGCGTTTCCCTGGATGTGCTGGGTTTCACCCTGATTCGCGACCTGGCTCCGGGCGAAGCGGTCTACATCACTGAAGAGGGCAAGCTCTACACCCGCCAGTGCGCCACCAACCCGCAACTCACGCCGTGCATCTTCGAACACGTATATCTGGCCCGTCCGGATTCGATCATTGATGGCGTCTCGGTGTACAAGGCGCGCCTGCGCATGGGTGAGAAACTGGCAGAGAAGATCCTGCGCGAGCGTCCTGAGCACGATATCGACGTGGTGATCCCGATTCCGGATACCAGCCGCACTGCGGCGCTGGAGCTGGCGAACCATCTGGGGGTCAAGTTCCGCGAAGGTTTCGTCAAGAACCGTTACATCGGCCGTACCTTCATCATGCCGGGCCAGGCGGCGCGGAAGAAATCCGTACGCCAGAAGCTCAATGCGATCGAACTGGAATTTCGCGGCAAGAACGTGATGCTGGTGGACGACTCCATCGTCCGTGGCACCACTTGCAAGCAGATTATCCAGATGGCCCGTGAAGCGGGCGCGAAGAACGTCTACTTCTGCTCGGCTGCACCGGCCGTGCGTTACCCGAACGTGTATGGCATCGACATGCCGAGCGCCCACGAGTTGATCGCCCACAATCGTTCGACCCAGGACGTGGCAGACCTGATCGGCGCCGACTGGCTGATCTACCAGGACTTGCCGGACCTGATCGAGGCGGTCGGTGGTGGCAAGATCAAGATCGAGAACTTCGACTGCGCGGTGTTCGACGGCAAGTACGTTACCGGCGACGTCGACGAGGCCTACCTGAACAAGATCGAGAACGCTCGTAACGATGCGTCCAAGGCCAAGACCCAGGCGGTCAGCGCCATCATCGATCTGTACAACAACTGATCCGAGCATTTTAAGAAGACATTAGGAGTAGGCGGCATGAGTCAGGATTGGGATGCCGGTCGGCTGGACAGCGACCTTGAAGGCGTAGCGTTCGATACCCTGGCGGTGCGCGCCGGCCAACACCGCTCGCCGGAAGGCGAGCACGGTGACCCGATGTTCTTCACCTCCAGCTATGTGTTCCGCACGGCCGCCGATGCGGCGGCGCGGTTTGCTGGCGAAGTGCCGGGCAACGTCTATTCGCGCTACACCAACCCCACCGTGCGTTCCTTCGAAGAGCGCATCGCGGCGCTGGAAGGGGCAGAGCAGGCTGTGGCGACCGCCACTGGCATGGCGGCCATTCTCTCGGTGGTCATGAGCCTGTGCAGCGCCGGCGATCATGTGCTGGTGTCGCGCAGCGTGTTCGGCTCCACCATCAGCCTGTTCGAGAAGTACTTCAAGCGCTTTGGTGTTGAAGTCGATTACGTGCCCCTGGCGGACCTGTCCGGCTGGGATGCGGCGATCAAGAGCAATACCAGGCTGCTGTTCGTCGAGTCGCCCTCCAATCCGCTGGCCGAGCTGGTGGATATCGCCGCGTTGGCGGAGGTGGCCCATGCCAAGGGCGCAATGCTGGTGGTGGATAACTGTTTCTGCACTCCGGCCTTGCAGCAGCCGTTGAAGCTGGGGGCGGACGTGGTGGTGCATTCGGCGACCAAGTTCATCGACGGCCAGGGTCGTTGCATGGGCGGCGTGGTGGCCGGGCGCAGCGAGCAGATGAAAGAAGTGGTGGGTTTCCTGCGTACCGCCGGGCCGACCCTGAGCCCGTTCAACGCCTGGATCTTCCTCAAGGGCCTGGAAACCCTCAACCTGCGGATGCGTGCTCATTGTGCCAATGCCCTGGCCCTGGCTGAGTGGCTGGAGCAGCAGGAGGGCGTCGAGAAGGTGCACTACGCAGGCCTTGCCAGCCATCCGCAGCACGAGCTGGCCAAGCGTCAGCAGCGTGGTTTTGGCGCGGTGGTGAGTTTTGAGGTCAAGGGCGGCAAAGAGGGCGCCTGGCGCTTTATCGATGCCACGCGACTGATCTCCATTACCGCCAACCTCGGCGACAGCAAAACCACCATCACCCATCCGAGCACCACGTCCCACGGGCGCCTGGCGCCCCAGGAGCGTGAAGCGGCAGGCATTCGCGACAGCCTGATCCGCATCGCGGTGGGGCTGGAGGACGTGGTCGACCTGCAAGCCGACCTGGCTCGCGGCCTGGCAGCCTTGTGATCGAGTTGTCCACGCCCCAGGGCGGCGGCAACGGGCGTGTCGCGCTGGTGACCGGCGCGGCCCGGGGTATCGGTCTGGGTATCGCTGCCTGGCTGATCAGCGAAGGCTGGCAGGTGGTGTTGACCGACCTCGATCGTGAGCGTGGCTCCAAGGTGGCCAAGGTGCTGGGTGAAAGCGCCTGGTTCATCACCATGGACGTGGCCGATGAAGTGCAAGTGGCCCAGGGGGTGGCTGAGGTGCTGGGGCAGTTCGGGCGCCTCGACGCCCTGGTCTGCAATGCCGCTGTGGCTGACCCGCACAACATCACCCTGGAAAGCCTGGATCTGGCCTACTGGAATCGGGTCATGGCGGTGAACCTGGGCGGGCCGATGCTGCTGGCCAAGCACTGTGCGCCGTATTTGCGCGCCCATGGCGGCGCCATCGTCAATCTGGCCTCTACCCGCGCCAGGCAATCGGAGCCTGACAGCGAAGCCTACGCGGCGAGCAAGGGGGGGCTGCTGGCCTTGACTCATGCCCTGGCGATCAGCCTGGGGCCGGAGATTCGGGTCAATGCGGTAAGCCCCGGCTGGATCGATGCCCGGGATCCTGCGGCGCGTCGCGCAGAGCCGTTATCCGATGCCGATCATGCCCAGCATCCGGCAGGCAGGGTAGGGACGGTGGAAGATGTGGCCTCCATGGTGGCCTGGCTGCTGTCCCGCAATTCGGGCTTTGTCACCGGCCAGGAATTCGTGGTGGACGGTGGCATGACCAAGAAAATGATTTATCAGGAATAAGGGTGGTAGCGAGTTTGTGGCCGCAAGCCCAAGAGGAGCGCCTCTGGCTCTTGGTGCGAAGTTTCTGCTTGCTGCTGTTTTTGAAAAAAACTTCAAGCCTGCTATTGACTTAGCTTCGTTACCTGCGTAAATTTCGCGGCCTCAGCGAAGCAAAGGGTGATTAGCTCAGCCGGGAGAGCGTCTGCCTTACAAGCAGAATGTCGGCGGTTCGATCCCGTCATCACCCACCATTCCCTGAGTCTCTTTCGCAAGAAAGAGGGAAGCTTCCAAGGAAGCCTCCAACCGACGCGCAGCGGTAGTTCAGTCGGTTAGAATACCGGCCTGTCACGCCGGGGGTCGCGGGTTCGAGTCCCGTCCGCTGCGCCATATTTTCCAAGTCGGGTTCGCCTGGCTTGAGATTGAGGAAGCCTCGAAGCTCTTCAATCAGATGATTTAAACGGTTCACATGGACGCAAGTCCAAGCGATACGCAGCGGTAGTTCAGTCGGTTAGAATACCGGCCTGTCACGCCGGGGGTCGCGGGTTCGAGTCCCGTCCGCTGCGCCATATCAGCCTCAAGGATCACTGAACGCCTTGAAGCAACGAGACAAGCCAACAGCTTGTTTCGCATCGATAGCAAAGACCCTGGTCGCAAGACCGGGGTTTTTTGTTTTCGGGATTCGCTCTTTGGCAGCGTCTTTTGCTTGCTGCTGATCGAACACAAAAAAGCCGCCTGCTCGGCGGTTTTTTTGTGCTTGCAAGGAGGTTCGGCTTTCAGAAGCCGAGCTTGTCCCGAAGGCTGTAGTACCAAGCGCCCAGGGCGGTGAATGGCGTGCGCAGCAACTGGCCGCCGGGGAAGGGGTAGTGAGGCAGGTCGGCAAAGGCGTCAAAGCGCTCAGCCTGGCCGCGCAGGGCCTCCGCCAGGACTTTCCCGGCCAGGTGGGTGTAGGTCACGCCGTGGCCGCTGCAGCCCTGGGAGTAGTAGATATTGTCCCCCAGGCGCCCAACCTGGGGCAGGCGCGACAGCGTCAGCAGGAAGTTGCCGGTCCAGGCGTAATCGATCTTCACGTTCTGCAGTTGCGGGAAGGCCTTGAGCATCTTCGGTCGGATGATGGCCTCGATGTTCGCCGGGTCGCGGGCGCCATACACCACGCCGCCACCGAAAATCAGGCGCTTGTCGCCGGAGAGGCGGTAGTAGTCCAGCAGGTAGTTGCAGTCTTCGACGCAGTAATCCTGGGGCAACAGGCTGGCTGCCAGCTCATCGCTCAGGGGTTCGGTGGTGATGACCTGGGTTCCGCAAGGCATGGACTTGGCTGCCAGCTCCGGAACCAGATTGCCCAGGTAGGCATTGCCGGCAACGATGATGAATTTGGCGCGGACCTTTCCTTGGGGCGTGTGGACCACTGGATTGGCGCCGCGCTCGATGCGGATTGCCGGGGACTGCTCATAGAGGGTGCCGCCCAGCGACTCCACGGCAGCCGCTTCACCCAGTGCCAGGTTCAGTGGATGGATGTGGCCGCCGCTCATGTCGAGCATGCCGCCCTTGTATTGATCGCAGGCCACGATTTCGCGGATACGCCGCTCATCCAGCAATTCCAGCTGGGTGTGGCCGTAGCGCTCCCACAGGCGCTTCTGCGACTCCAGATGACCCATCTGCTTGCTGGTCAGCGCTGCGAATACACCGCCGTCCTTCAGATCGCACTGGATCTGGTATTTGGCCACCCGTTCACGAATGATCCGGCCACCCTCAAAGGCCATCTGCCCTAGCAGTTGTGCCTGCTTGGGGCCGACGCTGCGTTCGATCACGTCGATATCGCGGCTGTAGCTGTTGACGATCTGCCCGCCATTGCGCCCTGAAGCGCCAAAGCCGACCTTGGCGGCCTCCAGTACGGTCACACGAAAGCCGTTTTCCAGGAGGAACAGGGCGCTGGACAGGCCGGTATAACCCGCACCGATCACGCAGACATCGGTTTCAATCTCGCCTTGGAGCATCGGACGTTCCGGAGCCGCATTGGCCGATGCCGCGTAATAGGACTGTGGGTAGGGAATGTTCGCCATCCTGCGACCTCATGTGTTTAATATATTTTACGAGTGCGCCGATGCTACCTGAGTTGCAAATGAGCTGCCAGACAGAAGAAAAAACTTCTTCATCCCGCGAAAATTAAAAAATTCGCATATTCATAGGCTTAGCTGCAAAAAAGGTGTTGACACCCCTTTGGAATTCCGTAGAATGCCGCCTCACAGCAGGCACGTAGCTCAGTTGGTTAGAGCACCACCTTGACATGGTGGGGGTCGTTGGTTCGAGTCCAATCGCGCCTACCAAACAAAATCCGCTCTGCTGGGCGGTCTAGAAGGGGTTCACCGAAAGGTGAGCCCCTTTTTTTGTTTCTGGCCATTTTGATGGCTTTGCACGATCCGCCAAGAAGCCCACTGGCATTGCAGTGCTCGCTGCGATCTTGGCCAGTGATCAGTCGGGGCGGATGTGCTCCTGCCAATGTTCAAACAGCGCCTCGACATTGGCACTGGTCATCAGTGGCATCACTGCTTTCAACTGCTCGCTGCTCCAGTTCCACCACTGCATTTCCACAAGCATCTCGATACGCCGATCATCGAAGCGCTTGCGAATCGTCTTGGCGGGGTTACCGCCGATGATTGCGTAGGGCTCCACGTCCCGTGTCACCAGGGCTCGAGTGCCTATCACGGCGCCATCGCCGATCCTGATGCCCGGCATGACAATGGCTTCGGAACCGATCCAGACGTCATTGCCGATCACCGTGTCGCCTGCGGCTTGATATCCATTCTGCGCGCCCGCGAAGGCCGGTTCCTCGGGCATCCACTAGAGCGGAAAGGTGCTGATCCACTCGCTTCTATGCCCCTGGTTGCCGGCCATGATGAATGCGGCTCCCGAGCCGATTGAGCAGAAAGAGCCGATTATCAGCTTGTCCGCACCTTCCTCGTGGGGCAGGTAGCGCGCGCACTCATCGAAACTATGGCCGTGGTAGTAGCCTGAGTAGTAGCTGAAACGACCTACTCGAATATTCGGGTGGGTGACTTGCCGGTCAAGCGTGATGCCCTTGAAGGGGCTATCGAAGTAGTTGTTCATCGGGACTCTGCTCCATGTCTTCAGCGTCCTCTGCATTTGCCGCATCGGTCACAGGTTCAAGATCTTTTACGTATTGCCCTCTGTAGCCACCAACCTGGTTCGGGGAGCCGTCGTGACGATCGGCTTCCCGAACCAGGGCGGGTCAGTCCAGAGGGGTAAAGGCGCTACCACTGAAGGTGCGCACGGCATTGCCCCGTTCAACCCGGTGATGGGCGTCACGACGCTGCAAGCGCAGTTCCTGTACGGATTGCTCTTGCCGATCGGCAAGCCGTTGCTGGATCAGTAGACGAGCCAGGCGCTTGTTATCGTGCTGGCTGCGTTCGGACTGCACCTTGACGCTGATGCCGGTCGCTACATGGGTGGCGCGTACCGCGGAGTCGGTCTTGTTCACATGCTGCCCGCCGGGGCCGGAAGCGCGCATGGCCTCGAAGCGGATCTCGCCGCCTTCGGCTTCTTCAGGGGCGCTGAATGGCTGGCCGGCGAAATACCAGTTCTTGCGTCGATGTGCGGGCCGCAGAGGGCTTTTGCAGATCCACAGCAGGGTGCCTGTCCAGCGTCGAGCCAGGTTTGCGGCGTGCTCGCCATCCAGGCTGACCAGCACCGAGCGATGGGCGTCGCGAGCCTGGCTGGCAACCTGCTCGATGATGCCGAGGCGCACGTTCTGCGCTTCGGCTTCGTGATGCAGGCGGCGTAATGCGTGGGTTACTGCCAATTCGCATTCGGCAGGCCCTTGGGCGGAGGACAGCTGTAGCAACATCATCAGCAGCACCCCCGGCGTTTGTAGGTCAGTACCGGTTTGAGTCGGGCGATGATCTTCACCAGGCCGGCGTCGCGCAGGCTGCCCACCACGCTGTCGATGCTCTTGTAGGCTTCGGGAGCCTCTTCGTACATCAGGCCGCGGTCCTCGCAGATCACTCGGCTGCCCAGTTGGGTGCGCTTGAGTTGATCGAAGCTGAAGCGCGTTGCCAGCCGGCCCTTGCAGTCGCTGCGCAGCCACTTGCGCCCGGCGCCGTGCGCCAGGGAGTAGAGGCTGAACGATTGGGGGAGCGGTTGCACCAGGTAGCTGTAGTCGCCACGGGAGCCGGGAATCACCACCGGACCCTGGTCCGATGGCGTGGCGCCCTTGCGATGCAGCCAGCCCGATACGCCGTCGACCTGCGCCGCAGACACCAGGTTGTGATTGATATCCAGCAGCGGCTGGCCCTTGGCCCGCAGATTGTGCAGCAGGCGCTCGGCGATCAACCGTCGATTGGCCTCGGCAAAGCGCAAGGCCTGGTCGTGCTGCTCCAGGTACTGGGCGCCGGCGGTGCTGGTCATCAACAGGCCGTTGTGGCCGTGTTGGTCGACGTGGCTGCGCAAAATAGCTTCTCCCAGGCCTCGGGAGCCGCTGTGCACCAGCAGCAGCAAGGCTTTCGGGTCCAGTGCCAGCGCTTGCAGGGCGTCGGCGTCATGGACCTGATCGAGTTGTTGCAGTTCGGCGAAGTGGTTGCCGCCGCCGATGGTACCCAGGGAGTGCTCATGACCGCTGACGGGCAATGCCAGTTGCGCGCGTTGTTCATCCCACTGTTCATCCAGGGGCAGGTCGATATTGCCGATTTTCTTTTCCAGCTTGTCGAGGTTGAGGCGAGTGCTGGAGAGGTCGGTTTGCCACAGCGCCATGCCGCAGCCGATATCGTTGCCCACCAGCGCCGGGTAGGCCACTTCGGTGGAAAAAAATGCCGCGCCCACCGGATAGCCCCGGCCTGGATGCAGGTCGGGCATGCCGACGACCTGGCGCATGCCGGGCAGTTGTGCGGTGGTGTGCAGTTGCTGGAGCGCTTTGTCTTCGATCCAGGTGGTGTCGGAGGCGATCAGAGAGACGCCGTTCGACAAATGACGGATGCAAGTGTCCATGTCCAATTCCTGATTGGAAAAAAATATTCAGGTAGTGGCAGGACGAAGCGGGGGTTAAGCGAAGGCGCTAGCGGGTAGCGGTTGCAGCGTTTAAACCAGGCACGTCCTGCAAGGGGTGATCAGTTGTTGCATGGTGGATCTCCTTGGCAAAAGTGTGGAAAGGGCGCGCAGGTTAATCTTTTGCCCGGGGGCTGGCAATGGTGTGGGCAAACAAAGTGCACCTTCTGCGGCCGCTACGGTCGTAAAACCATCACCTTGTTGAATGAGGATGGTTATGCAGACCTTTGGTGAGCGCTTGAAAGAACAGCGCAAGGCGTTGGGGCTCTCCCAGCAGGAATTCGGTGCCATTGGCGGTGTTGAAGCCAACGCCCAGGGCCGTTACGAGAGCGGTGAGCGGGTGCCCAAATCGGATTACCTGATGGCCATCGGGCGCCACGGCGTTGACCTGCTTTATGTGTTGACCGGCGAGCGCTCGCGCTTGTCCGAGGGCAGCCTGAGCCTGGATGAAAGCACCATTATTCAGAACTACCGCCACCTCGGAGATGAGGACCAGGAGGCGATCGCCCAGCTGGCGTCCTCCCTGGCGGAGTGCTGAGTGGGTGCGGGGGAGTTTTTCTGCTGTTCGCGCGCCTTTTTAACGCGGCCTGAGCGATACTCTCGCGTTTTCAGGAGGAGGAGGCAGCATGCGGGTTTTGATGGCGGTAATGGTGGCGGCGCTATTGGCTGGCTGTGCGAGCTCTACCATGGATGAAGCTCGGGCCCGAACGCCCAACAAAACCCTGGCCTCGGCCAAGGCCGATCAACTGGTAGCGCAATGTGTGCAGTTCGCCTGGCAGGACGAGTCGGTCTTTGGTGTCGATGCCGCTGCCTATCTGCAACCGGGCAAGGCAGGGGGGTACACCGTGTATACCCGTTCCGCCGAGACTTTTGTCGATATCAAGGCCGATGCCGCGACGACCACCGTCCACTTTTATGCGGTTGCAGACAGCTATGTCTCGAAGCGTCGCCTGGCGGCGCTAGCGACCTGTCTGTAACGCAGAGGATAGTCACTGGCGTTGGTATTTGACGCTATCAGGTACAAACCCGGCATCGGCCGGGTTTTGTCATTTCTGGGGAAGGGTTTCCAGCTGGTCAGGCCAGCTGTTATTGGCGATCTGTGGAAACACCCAATAAGCCTGTAGCAAAGCGTGTAATACATTGCCTCTTCAAACTGTCAGTTGAAATAAGGAAGTCCAGGGATTAAGGGGGCTGGGGCGGACTTTTGTAAATTGTCCTGAATGGTTAGTTTTTGTGGTGATGAAAAAAGCAGGGAAAAGTGCGCTAAGTTGAGGGTGCTCAATAAGGAGCAGTAGTTAATTAATCAATGGAGTGAAAGATATGAATAAGCCACAGGCTCAACTAAAACATGGTCGCGTTGTTTCTCCGTCCAGCCGCGGTGCGGTAGCGGTAGAACTGGGGCTGCTGGGAACCTGGCAGGTCAATGAGATGGAAGGCGGGAAAAACTTTCCGGCCCTCGCCGCCGGTCCTTTCCCAAAGCCTTACGACAGCGATGTGGCCAGTGTCGCGCCACCCGCCGATGGTCATATTCTCAGTGGCGGCAAGGTTGATGATCGCGATTGCATCAACTTCACCAACGAGGAAATGTCGAAAAAGATCAACCGGCCCTTCACTTGGCCGCTGGTGAACGTGAACCCGGGCCAGGTGTTCCAGGTGCAGTGGGAATACACCGCACCTCACGTTACCCGGGGCTATAACTGGTTCATCACCAAGGACGGCTGGGACCCGAAACAGCGCATCAGTCGCGCCCAGCTGGAACCCCAGGCTTTTTATCAGGACTTCTACACCGAAGTGCCATTCGACAAGTTCGGTTCGGTATTGAAAGCCAAGACTCATCATGAAGTTGTGCTGCCCAAAAATAAAAAGGGCCACCATGTTGTAGTACTGGTGTGGATTGTTGCCAATACCGGCAATGGCTTTTATCAGGCTTTCGATCTGGACTTTAAATAAGTTTCAGGTAGTTAACATTTTCTGACAGTTCTGAAGGATTAGAACGTGGATAAGATCGATTTTGCATTAATCAAGAGTCAGGCCGCAGATGCTGCTTCCCTGATGCCGAGCATTGCCGGCAAGAAGGTGCTCATGGGCTTCTGGCACAACTGGGCTGCCGGTCACAGCGACGGCTACCAGCAGGGGCAATTCGCCAACCTGGATCTGGTGGACGTGCCCAAGGAATACAACGTGGTTGCAGTGGCCTTCATGAAGGGCAACGGTATTCCCACCTTCAAGCCCTACAACCTTTCGGACGCCGAGTTCCGGCGCCAGGTGGGCGTGCTCAACAGCCAGGGCCGGGCGGTATTGATCTCCCTGGGCGGCGCCGATGCCCATATCGAATTGCACAAGGGCAACGAACAGCCCCTGGCCAACGAAATCATCCGTCTGGTGGAAACCTACGGCTTCGATGGCCTGGATATCGACCTGGAGCAGAGCGCCATCGACTTTGCCGACAACAAGAGTGTGCTGCCTGCCGCCTTGAAGCTGGTGAAGGATCATTACGCCGGCCAGGGCAAGCACTTCATCATCAGCATGGCGCCTGAGTTTCCCTACCTGACCAGCAATGGCAAGTACGTGGCCTACCTGCAGGCCCTGGAAGGCTATTACGACTTTGTCGCGCCGCAGTTCTATAACCAGGGAGGCGACGGGCTCTGGGTGCAGGAGGCCAATGGCGGGCAGGGCGCCTGGATCGCCCAGAACAATGACGCGATGAAAGAGGATTTCCTCTACTACCTGAGCGAAAGCCTGGCCTCCGGTACCCGTGGTTTCACTCGCATTGCCGCGGACAAGCTGGTGATAGGCCTGCCAAGCAACGTCGATGCCGCGGCCACCGGCTATGTGATCGACCCGTCGGCGGTGAGCAATGCGTTCAAGCGCTTGCAGGGCGCCGGTCACGCCATCAAGGGGTTGATGACCTGGTCGGTGAACTGGGATGCCGGCATCAGTCGGCAGGGTGTGCCCTACAACTGGGAGTTTCGTCATCGCTATGCGCCGCTGATCCATGGCGATGGCGGTGAGCCGGAGCGCCCAGGTGCTCCTGGAAACCTGATGGTACTGGGCACCAGTCGCAGCAGCGTCAACCTGAGCTGGGGTGTTTCCGGTAGTGTGCGGCCGGTGGAGTTCTACACCTTGTACCGCGACGGCAATGCGGTCGCTCGCACCCCCTCTCCGGGCTTCGAGGATCAGGGGCTGAGTGCGGACACCCAATACAGCTATTTTGTGACCGCTACCGACACTCAGGGCCAGGAGTCGCTCCCCAGCCGTAGTGTGAGTGCCAGGACCGCAGGCGGTGCGGTCGATCCGAGCTTTCCCGAGTGGCGCACCAGCCAGCACTACCTCAGGGAGGATGGAGTGACTTACGAAGGCAATCGTTACCTGTGCCTTCAGGAGCACACCTCCAACCCGGGCTGGACGCCATCCGTAGCGTTCACCCTGTGGAGCAAGGTGCTGCAGGAGCGTCATGGCTGAGTTGTGACGGCCATTGATGAAGTTGAGTGGCCAGGCGGTTCTTGCGGAAGTTGTCGATCCGTGCGAGCCGCTTTTTTCGTTTCCGCTGGCCGGCAACAGCCCGGGTTATGAGCTATTACTGAGCTGCCCGGATGTGTCGATCAATCAAGCGGAGATGAGCTCGATGTTGCAGCAATGGTTGCTGGCGGCTGTGCATTTGCTGGCGTTTGCCAGTGCCTTTGCCGGGGTACTGGCGCGTGCTTCGGCATTGCGTCGCCTGAGCGGCGGCGCTGCGGCGCCCGGGCAGGTGTTGCGGGCCGACAATGTCTGGGGGCTGATGGCCGCGGTGTTGTTGATCACCGGGTTGTTGCGGGCTTTTGGCGGTTATGGCAAGGGTACGGAGTATTACCTGCACCAGCCGCTGTTCCATCTGAAGATGACGCTGTTCGTGATCATCCTGTTGCTGGAGGTCCTGCCGATGCTGACCTTGATCCGCTGGCGCATGGCCCTGGGGCGAGGGGTGGCGCCACAGATCGGGCGGGCGCTGCTGTTCGCCCGTATCAGCGATGTGCAGGCCCTGCTCATGGTGTTGATGGTCATCGCCGCCAGCGGCATGGCGCGTGGGGTGACCTGGGCTCAGTTGTAATCATTGGTAAGCGGGGCTGCACTGCGTGGCTGCTTGAGAGTAGGCTCGCGGCTCTATCAATGAGCAATGGAAGCCTTCGATGTTTCAAATGAATGACCTGGTGCCGGAGATGCTGGTCACCGACCTGCAGCGCAGTCTGGCCTTCTACTGCGATCTTCTGGGCTTCAAGGTGGAGTATCAGCGGCCGGAACACTTCTTTGCCTTCCTCTCCCTCAATGGTGCACAACTGATGCTGGAGCAGGATGACCAGCAGGAATCGGAGTGGCGCGTGGGGCCCTTGCAGGCTCCATTTGGCCGCGGCATGAACCTGTCCATCGAGTGCCCGGATATTCGCCAGTTGGCAGCCGCCCTGGCTCGGGCGGGCATTGCCTTGCGTCGAGAGATTCAGGAGTGCTGGTACCGTCACGACGAATTGCTGCACGGCGAGTTGAACCTGCTGGTACTCGACCCGGATGGTTACCTGCTGCGCTTTACCCAGGACCTGGGCTTCAAGCCTGTGGAGCCTGCAGCGGGCGCCTGACCGCCGCACCGGTGCGCCGCCTGCAATGC
Source organism: Pseudomonas sp. UME65 (assembly GCF_014170225.1). Classification (NCBI taxonomy): domain Bacteria; kingdom Pseudomonadati; phylum Pseudomonadota; class Gammaproteobacteria; order Pseudomonadales; family Pseudomonadaceae; genus Pseudomonas; species Pseudomonas sp. UME65. Next base: position 411,119 of record NZ_LZZQ01000004.1, read on the forward strand.
AGCGGCGGCGTGTGTCGGGAATCAACGGTCGGGCTCGCTATCGCGAAAGGGCGATAATCAGTGGTTGACGACAGTCTGATGGGCGGGAATCTGCTGTGGCTGCAACCGGGCGAGGGTGTGCGGGCCGTCTGCGGGGAAAAGCTCAAGGCAAACAAGACAGGCGCTGCGCCAGCCGTTGTGCGCGGGCAAAAGGCTGGTGCTCATGCTGTTCAGGGGGTTTCGCGTTTGTCCGGAGCGGTCAGGCCTGCCTGAATGCGTTGATAGATTTCTTCACGGTGTACCGCGACGTCTTTTGGCGCGTTGATACCAATGCGCACTTGCTGGCCGCTGACGCCGAGAATGGTGATCGTAATGTCGTCACCGATGTTTATGCTTTCACCGACTTTGCGGGTGAGTATCAGCATGATCTTCTCCTTGATAGCTTTGTAGGGCACCAGATTCAAACAGTGCAGAGGTCGGTCTTAGGTATAGATTAGTGCGAAGTTCCACTGAGTGGGTGCCTCTTTCTGACGCGCAGAAGATCTATTAATTCCCAAGGCGCAACTATACATAGGCAATAAATATCATTCTTCCTGTTTCGGTCCGATTTTGTGACGAGGTCTCTCGGGTCATGAGTGCTAAAATCGCCACCTCAGACTTTCTAGGGGTTAGGTTGTGCGCACAGTAGCGATGATGATGGCGGTATTGGCGTTGGCCGGTTGTGGGGAAGGCAAGCGGGTCGAAGCGAACAAGAGCACGGCGGTGGCAGTACAGACCCAGCCGGCCTCGACCGAGCCGCAATGGGATGTGCTGGTGGGCAGCCCGCTCCCCCTGGCGGTGAGTGACCTGACCGGCTGGCTGATCGAGCACGGGGTGATTTCCAATGTGGTGACCGTGGACGGCAAGCGTCTGGTCGTGGTCGGTCCGTTTGCTTCCCAGGCCGAGGCCGAGGCGAAGAAGAATGAAGTGACCGAAAAGCTGGTCAAGGCCAAGAAGCGTGACATCGAAGTCACGGTCATCGAGCATCAAGCCGCGCAGTAAGCCCGTTTCCATAGGCTCAATGATCGCCCGCCACCCGCGGGCGATCTGCGTTCAGCCACAAGCCTTGAGGTTGACTGCGCCGACGAATTCATTGCCGCGCCCCATCACGCAAGCCACGCTCTGATTGCGCTGGCGCTCCCAGGCCTGTACTGGATAGGTCTTGTTCCAGGCTTCGAAGAGCTGCCGATCCTGTTTGGAAAGGCGCAGGCCGTACTGCTTGCTCATGTAGAAGTAGGTGCGGGCGATCATCCCGCGAATCGAAGGGCGAGGCATGACCTTCTTGGCCTTGAAGTCGACCTGGGTCAGGCACGAACCGTACTGGCCCGATTGTTCCGGCAGCCAGCCGAAGCTGAAATTGCTGCGATCACCATTCACTTCGCCAATGCTCGGTACCAGATTGTGCAGGTCGGCCTCGGCGCGCTGATAGACCGAATCGGTGCGTGTGCAGTTCTTGCGACCGCCTTGTTGCCAGCACTGGCGCTGATGGCCGATCTGCCAGGCCGGCACTATATGCTCCCATTCAATGCGTTCGGCGCGTTTGGCGTTCTTGCGCGGAACATAGCCGCAGGCCGCCAGGTTCACCCGGTTGCCGTTGTATTTGCAGCCGCAATAGAACTCGGTGGATTGGGGGGCGTAGAGCTTCCAGGCGACTTTCTTGGCTTCGCTGAAGGTGCGGGGTGCATCGGCTTGGGCGGAACAGGCGAGAAACAGCAACAGCAGGGCAAAACAACGGACACTCATCGACTCAATCTTCCTTCGGCACGACCCAGAAAATCTGCACGCCGCCATCGTCGCGGTAGGCGAGGGTGACGTTGTCGTTTTCGGCGATCTCCTCCAGCAGGCGTTCCCACTCATCCTGTGGCTCATCGGCGAGGCGGAAGATCAGCGCTGCCTTGGCCTTTTGTGCGGTGGGAGAGTTGATGATTTTCTGGATGCGCACACCCAGGCGTTCGTAGGAGCTGAGGGGCGTTTGGGTCGTGGCCACGGAACATTCCTTATTAAGCTGTACGTACATACAGTATTTAACTGTAGGGCATTTCGCAACTGCTTAAAATTCAAGAAGTTCCTCTGACAACGCTTTATGCATTTGTCTCACGAGGAGAGCAGATTTTTTTGCATGGGGGAAAGGGGGGGAACCACCCGCCCGGGCGGGCGAGTGGTTGCAAGCATGCTCGACCGGGGCCGGTCGAGCAGAGGGGCTGTCAGTATTCCCAGAACATGCGTTGCAGTTCCTTGCTGTCCTGGGTCTTGGTCAGGGCGACCATGGCCAGGATGCGGGCTTTCTGCGGGTTCAGGTCATGAGCCACGACCCAGTCGTACTTGTCGTCAGGCTGTTCGGCGTTGCGCAGTACGAAGCCGCCGGCATTGACGTGGGAAGAACGAATGATCTGTACGCCATTCTTGCGCAGTTCCTGCAGGGCAGGGACCACACGGGAAGACACCGAGCCATTGCCGGTACCGGCGTGGATGATGGCTTTGGCGCCACCTTGGGCAAGGGCCTTGTAGGCGGTGTCGCTGACGTTGCCGTAGCCGTAGGCGATTTCTACGTCAGGCAGGCTCTTGATGTTCTTGATGTCGAATTCCGAATCCATGGTGTGGCGCTTGGCTGGCAGGCGGAACCAGTAGGATTTGCCTTCCACCACCATGCCCAGCGGGCCCCATGGGCTCTTGAAGGCTTCGGTCTTGATGTTGATCATCTTGCTGACATCGCGGCCGGACTGGATTTCATCGTTCATGGTCACCAGTACGCCTTTGCCGCGGGCGTTCTTGCTGCCGGCCACAGCCACAGCGTTGTACAGGTTGAGCATGCCGTCAGCCGACATTGCGGTACCCGGGCGCATGGAGCCGACTACAACGATTGGCTTGTCGGTCTTTTCCACCAGGTTGAGGAAGTAGGCGGTTTCTTCCAGGGTATCGGTACCGTGGGTGATGACGATGCCATCGACGTCCTTGCTGTCGGCCAGTTCGGCAACGCGGCGGCCCAGTTGCAGCAGGTTTTCGTTGGTGATGCTTTCCGAGGCGATCTGCATGACTTGCTCGCCACGCACGTTGGCCAGTTGGCTCAACTCGGGAATGCCGGCGATCAGTTGTTCGATGCCGACCTTGGCCGCCTGGTAGGTGGCGCTGTTGGCCGCGCTGGCGCCGGCGCCGGCGATGGTGCCGCCGGTGGCGAGAACCACGACGTTGGACAGTTTCTGTTGGGTTTCAGCTTCTTTGGCTTGCAGGGCTGCAGGTAGAAGCAGGAGGAGGGCCAAAGCGCCCGGGGCGAAGGATTTGAAGGCAGATTTCATTATTTTCTCTCTAGTAGTGAGACGGTGCTGATGCAGGTTCATCTAGAAACACCCCGGCGGCAGATCTGTATGCGCCGGGGCAGCGAGGGTGGAGCAGGATCTGTACCAGCGCTACCTTGGCTGGATGACTATTTTAAGTTACTGATTTATATCAATTTTATTTCTGTTTTTATGCGTAAGAAATCATGTGGCGTCCGGGTTTCCGAACGTTTTAACGGTGGCGCGTTCGGCAATCCGAAAATGCTCGTCACAAGTCCCGGGATGACTTCTCGCTCATCCATTAAAGATTGTTCTGCAGCGGTCGATGATCCTTCTAGGATTTTTCACCAGGAGTTCCCATGTCACTGTCAGTAGGATTTCCAGGGGCAGGAGCCATTCTGATCAATGGCAAGTCGCCCGCGACCATCGATGCGTTGAGTAATGCCGCCGCCGAACAGGCGTCTACGGCGTTGGGTACCGACGAGTCGGGCACTTTGCGGGTCGGCTCCAGCAAGCAGGCCGAACAGTCTGAAAGCGAAAGCCCAAGCGAAGACAAGCACGGCATCGTGGTAAAGATGCTGCTCAAGCGCATGCAGGAGCTGCAGCAGCAACTTCGCGAGCTGCAACAGCAACTGGCTGCCGCCCAGGCCGCCAACTACCCAACCCCTGAGGCCAAGCAGACGGCAGTGATGGCCATTCAAGGGCAAGTCGCCGATACCAACGGCGCGCTGGCGGAAGTCTCTGGCAACCTGGTCCGGGAGTTGGCCAAGGAGTCGTCTTCCGGTGGCCTGGTGAACACCACTGCCTGAATCATCAGCCTGTCCGGGAGCATTTTTCGGGCAGGTTTTTCTCCTCGTGGCCGGCTGCGGATGGCTACTCACTCTCTCTGATCGCACTTTGAACAGCGTTGACAAACGCTGGCGAGGTTCGCATAGTTCGTTTTACGCAAACGTTTGCGCGGCCTTCGGACAAGGATAATCGTCTATCTTTGCAAGGTTCGCCGTCGGCCAGTGGTGCTGCCTACCTGGCGGTTCCGTTTGACGAACGCTGCTCACAATAATCATAAGATCGGAGTGAACCCATGAAGCTGCCCTTTGCTGGACGTCTCCTCGCTGTCGCCGTTCTCGCCGCTGCATCCGCGGCCCTTCCTTTCTCCTCGGCTCAAGCCGATACCCCGCAGAAACCCAAGGTCGCCCTGGTCATGAAATCCTTGGCCAACGAGTTCTTCCTGACGATGGAAGATGGTGCCAAGGCCTATCAGAAAGAGCATTCCGCCGATTTCGACCTGGTGTCCAACGGCATCAAGGATGAAACCGATACCGCCAACCAGATCCGCATCGTCGAGCAGATGATCGTCTCCAAGGTCAACGCCCTGGTGATTGCCCCGGCTGACTCCAAGGCCATGGTTCCGGTGATCAAGAAGGCCGTGGACGCCGGGATCACGGTGATCAACATCGACAACCAGCTCGACCCCGGCGTGCTGAAGAGCAAGAACATCAGCGTGCCTTTCGTTGGCCCGGACAACCGCAAGGGCGCGCGTCTGGTGGGTGAGTACCTGGCCAAGCAGCTCAAGGCCGGTGACGAAGTGGGAATCATCGAAGGGGTTTCCACCACCACCAACGCACAGCAGCGCACCGCCGGCTTCAAGGATGCAATGGAAGCCGCGAAGATCAAGGTGGTGTCGCTGCAGTCGGGCGACTGGGAAATCGACGCCGGCAATCGTGTGGCCTCGGCCATGCTCAGCGAATACCCGAACCTCAAGGCATTGCTGGCCGGTAACGACAGCATGGCGGTGGGCGCGGTTTCGGCAGTCCGGGCTGCCGGCAAGGCAGGCAAGGTGCAGGTCGTGGGCTACGACAACATCAACGCCATCAAGCCGATGCTCAAGGATGGCCGGGTCCTGGCCACTGCCGATCAGTTCGCTGCCAAGCAGGCGGTGTTCGGTATCGAGACCGCGCTGAAGATCCTCAAGGGCGAGAAAGTCGACAGCGGCACCAATGGCGTGATCGAAACTCCGGTTGAACTGGTCACTCAGTAGTCATTGCGGCGGTACAACGGCGCTCGCCCGGTTGGGCGGGCGCATGGAGAGTTTCCTATGTCAGTTTCTGCTGCCAACGCTGTCCTATCGGTCAGCGGTATCGGCAAGACTTATGCGCAACCGGTGTTGACCGGCATCGACCTGACGCTGTTGCGCGGTGAAGTGCTGGCGCTCACCGGCGAGAACGGTGCCGGCAAGAGCACCCTGTCGAAGATCATCGGTGGCTTGGTCAGCCCCACCACAGGGCACATGCAGTTCAATGGCCAGGATTATCGTCCGGGCAGTCGCGCCCAGGCCGAGGATCTGGGCATTCGCATGGTGATGCAGGAGCTCAACCTGCTGCCGACCCTGTCGGTGGCCGAGAACCTGTTCCTCGACAACCTGCCCAGCAGTGGTGGCTGGATCAGCCGCCGGCAATTGCGCAAGGCGGCGATCGAGGCCATGGCCCAGGTCGGTCTGGATGCCATCGACCCCGACACCCTGGTGGGCGAGCTGGGCATCGGCCACCAGCAGATGGTGGAGATCGCCCGTAACCTGATCGGCGACTGCCATGTGCTGATTCTCGATGAGCCCACCGCCATGCTCACGTCCCGCGAGGTAGAAATGCTCTTCGAGCAGATCACCCGCCTGCAGGCCCGCGGCGTGTCGATCATCTATATCTCCCATCGCCTGGAAGAGCTGGCCCGGGTTGCCCAGCGCATCGCGGTATTGCGTGACGGCTGCCTGGTCTGTGTCGAGCCGATGGCCAACTACAACAGCGAGCAACTGGTGAACCTGATGGTGGGCCGCGAGCTGGGCGAGCACATCGACCTGGGCGAGCGCCGGATCGGCGCGCCGGCCTTGACGGTGAGCAACCTCAGCCGCTCGGACAAAGTCCGCGATGTGTCCTTCGAGGTCCGCAGTGGCGAGATCTTCGGAATTTCCGGGTTGATCGGGGCAGGGCGCACCGAGCTGCTGCGCCTGATCTTCGGTGCCGATGTCGCCGACAGCGGCACCATCGCCCTGGGCACCCCGGCGCGCCCGGTGAGCATCCGCTCGCCAGTGGATGCGGTGGCCAACGGCATCGCCCTGATTACCGAGGACCGCAAGGGTGAGGGGCTGCTGTTGACCCAGTCCATCAGCGCCAATATCGCCCTGGGCAACATGCCGGCGATTTCCAGCAGCGGCCTGGTCAATGGCCAGGACGAGGAGCATCTGGCGCAGCGCCAGATCGACGCCATGCGTATCCGCAGCTCCAGCCCGGCGCAACTGGTCAGCGAGCTGTCCGGTGGCAACCAGCAGAAGGTGGTGATCGGCCGCTGGCTGGAACGCGACTGTTCGGTGCTGCTGTTCGATGAGCCGACCCGTGGCATCGATGTCGGTGCCAAGTTCGATATCTACGGCCTGTTGGGGGAGTTGACCCGGCAGGGCAAGGCCCTTGTGGTGGTGTCCAGCGACCTGCGCGAGCTGATGCTGATCTGCGATCGCATCGGCGTGCTCTCGGCCGGGCGGCTGATCGATACCTTCGAGCGCGACAGCTGGACCCAGGATGAACTGCTTGCCGCGGCATTTGCCGGCTATCAAAAACGAGATGCGCTGATCGATGAAGCGGCGCCTAGGAATGCATCATGAAAACTGCAGCAAGCGGCAAGCGAGGCGGCCACTACTACGGCCTCGGCACTTACCTGGGGTTGGCGGGGGCGCTGCTGGGGATGATCGTGCTGTTCTCCCTACTCAGCAGTCATTTTCTGTCCTATGACACCTTCAGTACCCTGGCCAACCAGATTCCCGACCTGATGGTGCTGGCGGTGGGCATGACCTTCGTCCTGATCATCGGTGGCATCGACCTGTCCGTGGGCTCGGTACTGGCCCTGGCGGCGTCGACCGTCAGCGTGGCGATTCTCGGCTGGGGCTGGAGCGTGGTGCCCGCGGCGTTGCTGGGCATGGCTTGCGCGGCGCTGGCTGGAACGGTGACCGGTTCGATCACCGTGGCCTGGCGCATTCCTTCGTTCATCGTGTCTCTGGGGGTACTGGAAATGGCCCGCGGCGTGGCCTACCAGATGACGGGCTCACGCACCGCCTACATCGGTGACGCCTTCGCCTGGTTGTCGAATCCGATTGCCTTCGGCATTTCGCCGTCGTTTATCATTGCCCTGCTGATTATTTTCCTGGCCCAGGCGGTGCTGACTCGCACCGTGTTCGGTCGCTACCTGATCGGCATCGGTACCAACGAAGAGGCAGTGCGTCTGGCGGGGATCAACCCCAAACCCTACAAGATCCTGGTCTTCAGCCTGATGGGGTTGCTGGCAGGTATCGCTGCACTGTTTCAGATTTCTCGCCTGGAAGCGGCAGACCCGAACGCGGGCTCCGGTCTGGAGTTGCAAGTCATCGCTGCGGTGGTGATCGGCGGCACCAGCCTGATGGGCGGGCGCGGTTCGGTGATCAGTACCTTCTTTGGCGTCTTGATTATTTCCGTGCTGGCTGCGGGCCTGGCGCAAATCGGCGCATCCGAACCGACCAAGCGCATCATCACTGGTGCGGTCATCGTGATTGCCGTGGTGCTGGACACTTATCGCAGCCAGCGCGCCAATCGGCGGGTTTGATTCATGGCAACAATCAAGGATGTGGCGGCGCTGGCGGGGATTTCCTACACCACGGTGTCCCATGTGCTGAACAAGACGCGGCCAGTCAGTGAGGAAGTTCGGGTCAAGGTCGAGGCCGCTATCGCGCGCCTGGACTATGTGCCCAGCGCGGTGGCGCGTTCGCTGAAGGCCAAGACCACGGCTACCATCGGCTTGCTGGTACCCAACAGCCTCAACCCGTACTTCGCCGAATTGGCTCGGGGGATCGAGGATTATTGCGAACGCAACGGCTACTGCGTGATCCTCTGCAACTCCGACGACAACCCGCAGAAGCAGCGCAACTACCTGCGAGTATTACTGGAAAAACGTATCGACGGGTTGATTGTCACCTCGGCCGGTGGCGACAGCGGCCTGGCCCAGGGGCTGGCCGGCGTGCGCACGCCGATGGTGATTGTCGACCGTGGGCTGGAAGGGGTGAACGCCGACCTGGTGCGTATCGACCACCAGCACGGTGCCTACCTGGCCACCCGACACCTGCTGGAGCTGGGGCATCGGGACATTGCCTGCATCGGCGGCCCGGGCAATACCAGTGTGGCGCAGATGCGCCTGGCGGGATTCCAGCAGGCGCTGCGTGAGGCCGGTGTCGAGGCGCCTGCCGAGCGCATCCTGGAAAGTGATTTCAGTAGCACTGGTGGTTATCGCGCAGCCGCGCAGTTGCTCGATGGCGGACAGCCGCCGAGCGCGATTTTCGCTGGCAACGACATGATGGGCATCGGGGTGCTGCGCGCGGCAGCGGAGCGCAATATCCGCGTGCCCAGCGAGCTTTCGGTGATCGGCTTCGACGACATCCTCATGAGCCGGTACGTCTACCCGGCGCTGACCACGGTCGGCCAGTCGATCCTGCAACTGGGGGAAACCGCGGCAGAGTTGCTGCTGCGGCGGATCGCCTGCCGGGAGCTGCCGGTCGACCAGCGCATCGTTACGCCGAATATCGTCTTGCGGGAGTCGACGGCGCCGCTGGGTGGCGCTTTCGCCGAATACCGCTGAACCCAACTGATTGAGTACCGATGTATGTCAGCAAAAGTAGTGGTAGTGGGTAGCCTCAACATGGACCTGGTGACTCGGGCTGAGCGCCTGCCCCGAGGGGGCGAGACGCTGATTGGCAAATCCTTCGCCACGGTATCCGGTGGCAAGGGCGCCAATCAGGCGGTGGCTGCGGCCAGGCTGGGAGCGCAGGTGTCGATGGTCGGCTGTGTCGGCGACGATGCCTATGGCGAGCAACTGCGAGGTGCCTTGCTGGCCGAGCAGATCGATTGCCAGGCGGTGAGTGTGGTCGAAGGCTCCAGTGGGGTGGCGCTGATCGTGGTGGATGACAGTAGCCAGAATGCGATTGTCATTGTCGCCGGCGGCAATGGCCAGCTCACTCCCGAGAAGGTCGCCGGGTTCGATGGGGTGCTGCAGGATGGGCAAGTCATCATCTGCCAGCTTGAAGTGCCGCTGGCGACTGTGGGCTACACCCTCAAGCGCGGGCGCGAACTGGGCAAGACGGTGATCCTCAATCCGGCGCCGGCCAGTGGCCCGCTGCCGGCGCAGTGGTATGGCGCGATCGACTACCTGATTCCCAACGAGAGCGAGGCTTCGGCCTTGAGCGGGGTAGCGGTGGGCTCCCTGGAGAGCGCTGAAGTGGCTGCCAGTCGCTTGATCGCTGCGGGTGCTGGCAAGGTGATCATCACCCTCGGTGCACAAGGCTCGCTGTTTGCCGATGGCCAGCGTTTCGAGCATTTCCCGGCGCCCAGGGTCAAGGCAATCGATACCACGGCGGCCGGGGACACCTTTGTCGGCGGATTTGCCGCGGCCCTGGCTGCCGGCAAGAGCGAAGCCGAGGCCATCCGCTTTGGCCAGGTGGCTGCGGCGCTGTCGGTGACGCGCGCCGGTGCGCAACCTTCCATTCCCACGCTGTCCGACGTTCAGGCGTTTATCCCTTCATGAAAAAGACACCTTTGCTCAACATTGCCCTGTCACGCTTGATCGCGTCCCTGGGCCACGGCGATATCGTGGTGATCGGCGATGCCGGCCTGCCGGCGCCCCCGGGCGTGGAGTTGATCGACCTGGCGCTGACCCACGGCGTTCCCGACTTTCTCACTACCTTGAAGGTGTTGCTCAGCGAGATGCAGGTGGAGCGTCATGTGCTGGCCGAAGAAATTCTGCTCAAGCAGCCTACGCCGCTGGCGGCGCTTGAAGGCATGACCGCCGGTGGTGAGCTGGGGCAGCGGCAGCTCATGAGCCACGAGGATTTCAAGGTGCTCAGCCGCCAGGCCCGTGCGGTGATCCGCACCGGGGAGTGCCAGCCGTATTGCAATATCGCCCTGATTGCCGGGGTGACCTTCTAGGCCGCTGTCGGGCCTTTTCCATCTTGCACAAGGAGTGCGCCATGCGCCGCTATGCTCAGTTGTTTCACCACTGGTTCCGGAGTCTGCTGCTTTTGTCTCTGCTCACTGCTACCGGCGCTCAGGCGGCGGAAAAAATCGATCTGATCATCGACACCGATCCGGGGGCCGACGATGTGGTAGCCCTGCTGTTCGCCCTGGCTTCTCCCGAGGAGCTGCAGATCCGCGCCCTGACCACGGTGGCGGGCAACGTGCGGTTGGACAAGACCTCGCGCAATGCGCGTCTGGCCCGTGAGTGGGCGGGGCGCGAGGAGGTGCCGGTATACGCCGGAGCGCCCAAGCCGCTGCTGCGTACCCCCATCTATGCCGAGAATATCCATGGCAAGGAAGGCATTTCCGGGGTGACGGTGCACGAGCCCAAGGCGCCTCTGGCCAAGGGCAATGCGATCAACTACCTGATCGATACGCTGCGGGCGGCCAAGCCCCACAGCATCACCATCGCCATGCTCGGCCCGCAGACCAACCTGGCGCTGGCGCTGATCCAGGCACCGGACATCACCCAGGGCATCAAGGAGGTGGTGGTCATGGGCGGTGCGCACTTCAACGGTGGCAACATCACGCCGGTGGCCGAGTTCAACCTGTTCGCCGACCCCCAGGCGGCCGAAGTGGTGCTCAAGAGCGGCGTCAAACTGACCTATCTGCCGCTGGACGTGACCCACAAGGTGCTGACCAGCGATGCGCGGCTGCAGAAGATCGCGGCGTTGAACAACAACGCCAGCAAGGTGGTGGGGGACATCCTCAACGAGTACGTCAAGGGTGACATGGAGCACTACGGTATTCCCGGCGGCCCGGTGCATGACGCTACAGTGATTGCCTACCTGCTCAAGCCCGAGCTGTTCACCGGTCGTCAAGCCAATATGGTCATCGACAGCCGCGAGGGGCCGACCTTCGGCCAGACCATCGTCGATTGGTACGACGGCCTGAAGCAGGAAAAGAACGTGTTCTGGGTTGAGAACGGCGATGCCCAGGGTTTCTTCGACTTGCTCACCGAGCGCCTGGCGCGTCTCAAGTAAACCTTGCCCCCGCAGGTACCTGCCTGCGGGGTTCTATTCCCGTTCCGGGTCCTGTACGCCCAGGTGGTCGGCCGGGTATTTCTCGAAGACTTGTTCAATGAAGGCTCGGGCGGACTGGGTGCCCAGTTCCTTGACCAGCAGGTCTATGCCAATGATCGCCAGCTCCTCCGGGCTCCCTGGGCTGTAGGAGCATTGGCCCTGGGGCCATTTGGCTTTGATGTCGGCGTCGATACTCACGGTGGCCATGAAAGTCTCACGAATTCGGATAAGGCGGGCGCCAGGGCAGGGCTCTGGGCGGGTAGTTGCTGCGTCGCAGAGTTAACCATGTTGCCGGGCGTTTGGCACTCCGACTTAGGCATCAGGCGAGTGCTGTGCGACACTGCGGCTTTTCCTGTGCTCAAGGAAGCCTCCGTGCAAATCGATTTGAACCAGCCTGATGCCCTGACCCTGGAGTCGGTGCGTCAGCTGCTGGCGTCTGCCAGCGACAACGTGCATACCCAGTTGCGCGTGAGCAAAACCGGAATTGCCTATATCTCTTCGGGGGTAGTGGGCGGTGCCGAGATAGAAGGTTTGCTGTTTCGCCTGGAAACCTGGGCGGCCGGCTCCGGGTATGTCGGCAAGGTGGCTGCCGCCGACGAGGTCTGGGTGATGCAGATCTTCAATGCGCTCAAACAGAACTGGCCCAAGCCGGCGTTCGACTACATCGACATCTATTGAGCGTCGTTCATATCCGGTGACGATTGTCCCGTGAAAGAGTGGCACCGGCTGAGGCAGACTTGCCCGCTGTTCACCTGATACGGCAAATGGCCATTTGTTTTGAAACCAAAAGCCAAATCGGCTGTCGCACGATCTCTGCTTAATTTTGAAAAGGAGGCTTCATGCCTTGGAAGCTCGCTTCATTCGGAACCTTGTTGGCCGCTCTCGTCCTTGGTGGGTGCAGCACTGCCGGGTCGACAAAGGAGCCTGTGGCCGCTGAGTCCGGGCACACTCGTTGTGAAGCATCGGCCGCCGAATTCGCCGTCGGCAAGAAGGCTTCTCCCGAGTTGCTCGAGCAGGCCCGTACACGCGCAGGCGCGCAGTACGCACGGTTCCTCAAGCCCAACGACATGATCACCCTGGAGTACCGCTCGGATCGCCTGAACCTGAACACTGATGCCGGCCTGGTGGTGACCCGGGTCAACTGTGGTTGAGGCTGAGGCCTTTGGATCACGCATAAAAAACCCCGTCACATGGACGGGGTTTTTTTAGCTCGCTGAGAAATTACTCAGGGCGAACTTGTGCAGCTTGCATACCCTTTTGGCCTTTCTCAGCCACGAAGGAAACGGTCTGGCCTTCTTTCAGGCTTTTGAAACCGTCGCTTTCAATAGCTTTGAAGTGTACGAACAGGTCGTCACCGCCACCTTGAGGAGTGATGAAGCCGAAGCCTTTTTCATCGTTGAACCATTTTACGGTGCCGGTTTGGCGATTAGACATGGTGTATCTCCAAGAAACATATATTTTCAGTAGTGCTGTGCTGCTCAGGCCAACTGGGCACACCGAGCTATCATAGTCGAAATGTTCGGCTTGGGAGCCCCCCAGAGGCGCTCTTTGCCCGATGTACCTGTGTATTTTGCCATCTGAGTTGGCTGCAGGCCCCGGTTTAAGGGGCTTTGGCGTAAAACAGAGGGTAATAAAAAAACCCGTAAAAGCTGCGTAAATTGTGAAAAAGACCGCGTTTCAGGCTCTGTGGCGAGCACTGGCGCAGCCTGTTCCGGGCATCAGCAGCTTATTTGACCACCCGGCAAGCAGCGATGGCGTCCAGTGCTCGGGTTCGCAGATCTGCGCTGGGTTGCTTGGTTTTGCTCATCAGCTCCTTGATCTCCTCGGTGGTGAATTTTTCATTTAGCTTGTCGGCGCCGCAGGCACAGTGCTTTTCGGCGCTCTTGGCGTCGATGTTCTGGCTGGCCGCCGCGGTGCAGTCCTTCATGTAGTCGGCGCGTGCTCCGGCAGGCCATGCCGCCTGTGCACTCAAAGGCAGTAGCAGGGTGAGCGGTGCGGCAAGGGCGAGCAGTTTGATAAGGCGCATGAGTCGGGTTCTCCTGAAGTCGGTAGCAAGGACGACGATTCTCCGGTTATTTGAGGCTCGACGTACATCTCAAGTTCACTTTCAACAATAAAAGACTGTAAACCAGGCTCGCGATAATTTGCTGCACGGCGATTGCGATGTATCTGTGCTAGCATGCCCGGCTTCGGTGTTTTCAAGCTTTGGGCCTTTTCTAGCCCTTGCCGTCTATGCCTCATTAATCTTGATGTGAACCCCAGTCACTCTGGTTCGGTTTTTCGGTTGGCCGCAAGGCTCTTGCCACTGTGAGGCAGGCGTTCGTAGTAGAACGGCCGGACTGAATCGCGTACTGGCTCATCCCAACCCACGTGACCTTTGGTAGGGGTCACCACTAGGAGAGGAGGCGCCATGCCCACTATTACTCTTCCCGACGGCAGTCAACGTTCATTCGATCACGCAGTATCCGTAGCCGAGGTCGCCGCTTCCATTGGCGCGGGCCTGGCCAAGGCCACATTGGCTGGCAAGGTCAACGGCAAGCTGGTCGACGCCTGCGACGTGATCGACGGCGATGCAACCCTGCAAATCATCACGCCAAAGGACGAAGAGGGGCTGGAGATCATTCGCCACTCTTGCGCTCACTTGGTGGGGCATGCGGTCAAGCAGTTGTATCCGACCGCGAAAATGGTCATCGGTCCGGTCATCGATGAAGGCTTCTATTACGACATCGCCTATGAGCGTCCTTTCACGCCTGAGGATATGGCCGCCATCGAGCAGCGCATGCAGCAGCTGATCGAGAAGGACTACGACGTGATCAAGAAGGTCACGCCGCGCGCCGAAGTGATCGAGGTGTTCAAGGCCCGCGGCGAGGACTACAAGCTGCGTTTGGTCGAAGACATGCCGAACGAGCAGGCGATGGGCCTGTACTACCACGAAGAATATGTCGACATGTGCCGCGGTCCGCACGTGCCGAACACGCGTTTCCTGAAGTCCTTCAAGCTGACCAAGTTGTCCGGTGCCTACTGGCGCGGTGATGCCAAGAACGAGCAGTTGCAGCGGATCTACGGTACTGCCTGGGCGGACAAGAAGCAGCTCGCTGCCTACATCCAGCGTATCGAAGAGGCCGAGAAGCGCGATCATCGCAAGATCGGCAAGCGCCTGGGCCTGTTCCATACCCAGGAAGAAGCGCCGGGCATGGTGTTCTGGCACCCTAATGGCTGGACCCTGTACCAGGTGCTCGAGCAGTACATGCGCAAGGTGCAGCGTGACAACGGTTACCTGGAGATCAAGACTCCGCAGGTGGTTGACCGCAGCCTCTGGGAAAAATCCGGGCACTGGGCCAACTATGCCGAGAACATGTTCACCACCGAGTCGGAAAGCCGCGACTACGCAATCAAGCCGATGAACTGCCCTTGCCACGTGCAGGTGTTCAATCAGGGCCTGAAGAGCTACCGCGAGCTGCCCATGCGCCTGGCCGAGTTCGGTGCCTGCCACCGTAATGAACCCTCGGGCGCTCTGCACGGCATCATGCGTGTGCGTGGCTTCACTCAGGATGATGCTCACATCTTCTGTACTGAAGACCAGATGCAGGCCGAGTCTGCGGCGTTCATCAAGCTGACCATGGATGTCTATGCCGACTTCGGCTTCAAGGACATCGAGATGAAGCTGTCCACTCGCCCTGAAAAGCGCGTGGGCTCCGATGATCTGTGGGACCGTGCGGAAAGCGCACTGGCAGCTGCGCTGGATAGCGCCGGCCTGCCATACGACCTGCAGCCGGGCGAGGGCGCATTCTACGGTCCGAAGATCGAGTTCTCGCTGAAGGACTGCCTGGGTCGTGTCTGGCAGTGCGGTACCTTGCAGTTGGACTTCAACCTGCCGATCCGTCTGGGTGCCGAGTACGTTTCCGAAGACAACAGCCGTAAGCATCCGGTGATGTTGCACCGGGCGATCCTCGGTTCCTTCGAGCGTTTTGTCGGGATTCTGATCGAGCATTACGAGGGCGCATTCCCTGCGTGGCTGGCTCCGACTCAGGCCGTGGTGATGAATATCACTGATAAACAGGCAGATTTTGCCCTCGAAGTGGAAAAAACACTCAATCAAAGCGGATTTCGTGCCAAGTCCGACTTGAGAAATGAAAAGATCGGCTTTAAAATCCGCGAGCATACTTTGCTCAAGGTTCCCTATCTCTTGGTTATTGGAGATCGGGAGGTCGAGATGCAGACTGTCGCTGTGCGTACCCGTGAAGGTGAAGACCTGGGCTCGATGCCTGTCGCCCAATTCTCGGCGTTCCTCGCACAAGCGGTTTCCCGGCGTGGTCGCCAAGATTCGGAGTAATTATTATTAAGCGTGATATGAGACAAGATAAACGAGCTGCACCGAAAGCCCCGATCAACGAGAATATCTCGGCACGCGAGGTTCGGTTAATTGGCGCTGACGGCGAGCAGATTGGCATCGTCTCGATTGATGAAGCGCTTCGTATAGCTGAAGAAGCCAAGCTGGATCTGGTGGAAATTTCCGCCGACGCAGTCCCACCTGTTTGCCGGGTGATGGATTACGGCAAGTCGATCTTCGAAAAGAAGAAGCAGATTGCTGCTGCGAAGAAGAACCAGAAGCAGATTCAGGTTAAAGAAATCAAGTTTCGTCCAGGGACGGAGGAAGGGGATTACCAGGTAAAACTGCGCAACCTGGTACGTTTCCTGAGTGACGGGGACAGGGCCAAGGTATCCTTGCGATTCCGCGGCCGTGAGATGGCCCACCAGGAGCTGGGGATGGAACTCCTCAAGCGGGTTGAAGCTGACCTGCAAGAGTACGGTTCGGTCGAACAGCATCCTAAGATGGAAGGACGCCAGCTGATCATGGTCATCGCCCCGAAAAAGAAGAAGTAATCAACAGGGCACGGCAGGCCTTCTGATTATGTTTATCAACTGAATGCGGAGTATCCGAACATGCCAAAGATGAAAACCAAAAGTGGTGCTGCTAAGCGGTTTCTGAAAACTGCTAACGGTATCAAGCACAAGCACGCTTTCAAGAGCCACATCCTGACCAAAATGTCGACCAAGCGTAAGCGTCAACTGCGCGGTAGCAGCTTGCTGCATCCGTCTGACGTGGCAAAAGTCGAGCGCATGCTGCGCCTTCGTTAATTTTTGGATCAAGAATAGAGGAAGTAACTCATGGCTCGTGTAAAGCGTGGCGTCATTGCCCGTAAACGTCACAAAAAAATTCTGAAACTTGCTAAAGGCTACTACGGCGCTCGCTCGCGCGTATTCCGTGTTGCCAAGCAAGCGGTAATCAAGGCAGGCCAATACGCCTACCGTGACCGTCGTCAGAAAAAACGTCAGTTCCGCGCTCTGTGGATTGCTCGTATCAACGCTGGTGCTCGTAATAACGGCCTGTCGTACAGCCGTCTGATCGCTGGCCTGAAAAAGGCGTCCATCGAGATCGACCGTAAGGTTCTGGCTGATCTGGCAGTGAACGAAAAAGCGGCGTTTGCTGCGATTGTCGAGAAAGCTAAAGCCACCTTGGCTTAAGTACCCCCGACAGTCATCCGGGCTCACCTTTCGTGAGCCCAGATGTTAAACGTCATAAATAGGGGAAGAGCCTTCAAGCTCTTCCCCTATTTTGTATCTGGAGTCTGTACATGGAAAACCTGGATGCGCTGGTTTCTCAAGCACTTGAGGCCGTGCAACACGCTGAAGACATCAATGCCCTGGAACAGATCCGGGTTCACTTCCTTGGCAAGAAGGGCGAGCTGACTCAGGTGATGAAGACCCTGGGCAACCTGCCTGCCGAAGAGCGTCCGCAAGTCGGTGCGCTGATCAACGTTGCCAAGGAGCGTGTAACAGAGGTTCTCAATGCTCGCAAAGCGGCTTTCGAGGAGGCGGAACTCAGCGCCAAGCTCGCCGCCGAGTGCATTGACGTCACTCTGCCGGGCCGTGGCCAGACCTCGGGCGGTCTGCACCCGATTACGCGGACCCTGGAGCGTATCGAACAGTTCTTCACTCATATTGGCTACGGCATCGCCGAAGGCCCTGAGGTTGAAGACGACTATCACAACTTTGAAGCGCTCAACATCCCAGGCCACCACCCGGCCCGGTCGATGCATGACACCTTCTATTTCAACGCGAACATGTTGTTGCGCACCCATACCTCACCGGTACAGGTCCGCACCATGGAGTCGCAGCAGCCGCCGATTCGCATTGTCTGCCCAGGCCGTGTGTACCGTAGCGACTCCGATATCACTCACTCGCCGATGTTTCACCAGGTCGAAGGCCTGCTGGTCGATCGTGACATCAATTTTGCCGACCTGAAGGGCACGATCGAAGAGTTCCTGCGGGTGTTCTTCGAGAAGGAACTGGCGGTGCGTTTCCGTCCTTCGTACTTCCCGTTCACCGAGCCTTCCGCCGAAGTCGATATGGAATGCGTGATGTGCAGCGGTAAAGGCTGCCGGGTCTGCAAGCAGACTGGCTGGCTGGAAGTCATGGGATGCGGCATGGTTCATCCGAATGTGCTGCGTATGTCCGGGATCGATCCGGAAGAGTTCCAAGGCTTTGCCTTCGGCATGGGCGCCGAGCGTCTGGCCATGCTGCGTTACGGTGTCAATGACTTGCGCCTGTTCTTCGACAACGACTTGCGGTTCCTTGCGCAATTTCGCTAGTCGCGCGTCCGTAACGAATCTATTAGGAGAGCAGGATGAAATTCAGTGAACAATGGCTGCGCGGCTGGGTTAGCCCGCAGGTAAGTCGTGACGAGCTGGTAGCCCGTCTATCGATGGCCGGTCTTGAGGTCGACAGCGTAACGCCGGCCGCCGGTGATTTCAGTGGCGTGGTAGTGGGCGAGGTGTTGAGCACCGAGCAACACCCGGATGCCGACAAGCTGCGCGTTTGCCAGGTCAGTAATGGTTCGGAGACCTTCCAGGTTGTCTGCGGCGCGCCGAACGTGCGCCCGGGCCTGAAGGTCCCGTTCGCCATGATCGGTGCCCAGTTGCCGGGCGACTTCAAGATCAAGAAGGCCAAGCTGCGTGGAGTGGAATCCAACGGCATGCTGTGCTCCCAGGCTGAGCTGCAAATCGGTGAGGGCAATGACGGCCTCATGGAGTTGCCGGTCGATGCGCCGGTGGGTGAGGACGTTCGCACCTACCTGAGCCTGGACGATGCCAGCATCGAGGTCGATCTGACCCCTAACCGCGGGGACTGCCTGTCCCTGGCCGGCATGGCCCGTGAAGTGGGTGCCTTGTACGCGGCCAAGGTGCAGCGTCCGGAAGTGCCGGCGATTCCTGCGGCGCATGACGAAGTGCGTCCAGTGGAAGTGCTGGCTCCGGCTGCCTGCCCACGTTACCTGGGGCGTGTCGTCCGCAATGTCGACCTGTCCAAGCCTACTCCGCTGTGGATGGTCGAGCGCCTGCGTCGCGCCGATGTGCGCAGTATCGATGCTGCAGTGGACATCACCAACTACGTGATGCTCGAACTGGGCCAGCCGCTGCATGCCTTCGATCTCGCCGAGATCAATGGCGGCATCCGTGTACGAATGGCTGAAGAGGGCGAGAAGCTGGTATTGCTCGACGGTCAGGAAGTGACCCTGCGCAGCGATACCCTGGTGATTGCCGACCATACCCGAGCCCTGGCGATTGCCGGCGTGATGGGGGGGGAGCACAGTGGTGTCACCGCCAATACCCGTGACGTATTTCTGGAAAGTGCCTTCTTCGACCAGATCGCGGTTGCTGGCAAGGCGCGTTCCTATGGCCTGCATACCGATGCTTCCCATCGCTATGAGCGTGGTGTGGACTGGCAGCTTGCTCGCGAAGCCATGGAGCGGGCTACTGGCTTGCTGCTGGAAATCACGGGCGGCGACGCGGGGCCGATCATTGAAACGCTCAGCGAGCAGCATCTGCCATCCGTTGCGCCTGTCACCTTGCGCGCTGAACGCATCACTCAGATGCTGGGCATGGAAATCGACGGCCTCGAGGTAGAGCGTTTGCTCACCGCCCTGGGCCTGACTGTAACTGCCGATGGGGCAGGGCAGTGGCGTATTGAGGTGCCGAGCCATCGCTTCGATATCAGTCTTGAGGTTGACCTGATCGAAGAGCTGGCACGTCTTTATGGTTACAACCGTCTTCCGGTTCGCTATCCGCAGGCTCGTCTGGCGCCTCAGGCCAAGGCCGAGGCCGAGGGTGACCTGCCTGCTCTGCGTCGTTTGCTGGTTGCTCGTGGCTATCAGGAAGCGATCACCTACAGCTTCATCGATCCGAAGCTGTTTGAACTGTTCAACCCAGGCGTCGAACCGCTGTTGCTGGCCAATCCGATTTCGGCCGACATGGCAGCCATGCGTTCCTCTCTGTGGCCGGGCCTGGTCAAGGCGCTTCAGCACAACCTGAACCGTCAGCAGGATCGTGTCCGCATGTTTGAAAGCGGTCTGCGTTTTGTTGGTCAGCTGGAAGGTTTGAAGCAGCAGCCGATGCTGGCAGGTGTTGTATGTGGCAGCCGCTTGCCTGAAGGCTGGGCGCAAGGTCGCGATGGCGTGGACTTCTTCGACGTCAAGGCGGATGTCGAAGCGGTACTGGGTTTTGCCGGTGCTCTTGATGCATTCACCTTTGTGCCGGGCAAGCATCCAGCGCTTCATCCTGGTCAGACGGCTCGCATCGAGCGTGATGGTCGTGAAGTCGGTTTCCTGGGGGCCATTCACCCAGAGCTGGCGAAGAATCTCGGCTTGGACCGCCCTGTCTATGTGTTTGAACTGGTCCTGAGTGAAGTGGCTCAAGGGCGTTTGCCGAAGTTCCATGAGCTGTCGCGCTTCCCGGAAGTGCGTCGCGACCTGGCATTGCTGGCGGATCGTGACGTGGCGGCCAGCGCCGTTATGGACGTAATCCGTGAAAATGCAGGTGAGTGGCTGACAGACCTAAGGCTGTTTGACGTCTATCAGGGTAAAGGCATTGATCCGCATAGAAAAAGCCTTGCCGTCGGCTTGACCTGGCAGCATCCATCGCGCACTCTTAACGACGATGAGGTGAACTCTACGACGCAAAATATCCTCACCTCGCTCGAACAAAGGTTGAACGCCACGTTAAGGAAGTGACGTATGGGGGCTCTGACGAAAGCTGAAATGGCCGAACGTCTCTACGAAGAGCTAGGCCTGAATAAACGCGAGGCCAAGGAATTGGTCGAGCTATTCTTTGAAGAAATCAGGCACGCTCTCGAAGATAACGAACAGGTCAAATTGTCCGGTTTCGGTAACTTCGACCTTCGGGATAAACGCCAGCGTCCTGGCCGCAACCCGAAAACGGGTGAAGAAATCCCGATCACGGCGCGCCGTGTGGTCACCTTTCGTCCAGGGCAGAAGTTGAAGGCCCGAGTTGAGGCTTATGCTGGAACCAAGTCATAACGACGAGCTCCCGGTCATTCCGGGCAAGCGCTACTTCACCATCGGTGAGGTCAGTGAGCTCTGTGCGGTCAAACCGCATGTGCTGCGTTATTGGGAGCAGGAGTTTCCTCAACTCAACCCCGTCAAGCGCCGCGGAAATCGTCGGTATTATCAGCGCCAGGATGTGCTGATGATCCGGCAGATCCGCGCGTTGCTTTATGACCAGGGGTTCACCATCGGCGGGGCGCGTCTGCGTCTTTCCGGTGATGAGGCCAAAGACGATACGACCCAGTACAAGCAACTGATCCGTCAGATGATCTCTGAGCTGGAAGATGTGCTTGTGGTGCTAAAAAAGTAATTCTCTGTTTTAAATACTTCCACTTTTCAAAAGCTTGCGGTATATTCCTCAACGTTTCCTGAGAAGTGAAACAGATTTCACGCCTAGTCGGGGCGTAGCGCAGTCCGGTAGCGCACTAGCATGGGGTGCTAGGGGTCGAGTGTTCGAATCACTCCGTCCCGACCATATTTTCTGATGGAAATCAGACAGTTAAGCCGATCATCTAGATCGGCTTTTTTGTGCCTGCGCAAAACCCTCGCAATAATCGCGCAAAACTATTCGGTAATTTCGCTGATATTTAGGTCTGGAATTGCTGCTGACCATACGATCTCGGCGTGGTCTCGCTGGTAGTTTTTTGGTCATCGTCTCGCTGGAGTGGCCGGCGATCTTCTGACCATCCTTTCCGGCTTTCTGATACAGGTGCAGTGACAGCGCCCGCACTTCATGGAAGCCCGGCATTTCCTCCTCTTTCCATCCCTTATAGCAACCCGCCGCTTCCCGGGCCTCTTTGAAGGCCCGCGTCAAATATCGTTCTTCGACCTGCGTCCAGTGTTCCTTCAACGTCGTCAGCCCGTGCACTCTGACCTCACATGCTTGTGGAGAGGTGCGATCGATGCGATAGGACGTCGGCGCCGAGAACGTTATCGGTAGAGTGAGATTTGTAGGAATGGGAATAGCACACGAAATACTGGTTGCATGTACAGTATTTTGTTGAGATAGTGATCCTACTCCTCGTGTTCCAAAGTAGTGAAAGCCAGCTTGCTGCTGGTACTGAGCTCTTGGATCGAGTGAAAGCCCTGAGCTTCTAGCCATCGCCTTTGAGCGACATGAATGCGGAATTTCCCGCAGCCAATCATTCCATTCAAAGGTAACAAAATGAACGCAGTAACTATGGGTAAGCACTTCACTACACTGCTCCCGAACGGGATTGTGGAGATTGTATCGGCAGCACAAAACACTGGTGGTCTGATCATCCAGACCGGTCTGATCGCCCCCTCGAGCGGTACCGTTGATCTATATGTAGGGCCGACCGGTTCTTCCCTTGCCGATTCAGCAATCATCTTCTCCGGCAACGGTTCTCATATCACGAATAGCAACTCGGAGGTTGTTATGCCATACCCGATTCGCATCCCTGCGGGCAAAGCGCTGTGGACATACTCGTCTACTCCGGGTGGCGCAATCGCATTGACATGGGATTTGCTGGCTTAACGGTGCCACCTGATCCATAAGCCTGGATGAAATAGAAAAGCCCGGACCTGTACCGGGCTTTTTTGTGCCTCTGAGGAAAGCCGCTACCGAAGTGGACGTTTCCCCGGATGTCTTTCGGATTCCCTGCGGCGAGCGCAGCCTCACGGAAGGCCTGGCTACTGATAAGCCGGCAAGTGCAGTACAACGGAAAAACACTGGCAGCCCGCGCACCCTACCTCACCATGCTGTCGGGGTGGCGCGAGACTGGTCCTGGCGAGGTCGATGCAACGGGGCGTCGGCGCTGAGAAGGTCTTTGGCCGACAGCGCAGGAAGACGCGCGCACCTATTCAGGCCCTGGCATCCGCCGGGGCGTTTTCGTTTATGCGCAAGTGCGATAACCTCGGCGTGGCCATTTGGCATTATCTGCAGAGGGATATGAATGCGCAGGAATAAAGATATCGCGTTGCAGTTGCTGAACATCTTGGCTGAAGAACCTGGCGGGTTCGCCATCCAGCGCTACGAACTGCGCCAGGAGTTTGTCAACAGCGCTTTGAGTTCAGGCCTCGGCATTTCAGACCTGCGGAGGGTGGCCGACTATCATCTTCACATTCTCGAAACGGCAGGCTTCGTAAAATTAACCAAAGATGAAGAGATAAAAGGGTGGTCCCAATCCGATTACTTTCAAATGACTTGGGCAGGACATGACTATCTAGAGTGCAACTCTCCTGGGTACATCCCCGAAAAGTGACCATCTGTTGAAGTTTTCAAGTTTGCCCTCCGACATTGCGCGGCGCTTTATGTTTTGTGAAGTGAACACAGCTAGGGTGGGCCTGGACGCGGTATTTGGACTGCCCCCGGTACGATAGACATCCCCGGCCTACGCTTTGAGCATAGGAGGAAGTCTATGAGCACCCAGCGATTCACCCCGGAATTCAAGGCCGAAGCCGTCAGGCAGATCATCGAACGCGGATACTCAGTGGCAGAAATTGCCGCACGCCTCGGCGTCTCTACTCACAGCCTCTACAAATGGGTAAAGGCCGTCACTCCCGACAAGTCGGAGAAGCAAGCCAGCGAACTACTGGAAGCCAAGAGCGAAATCTTGCGACTGCGGGCCCAGATGCGTCGCCTTGAAGAGGAGCGGGATATTTTAAAAAAAGCCGCGCGGTACTTTGCCAGGGAGCCCGAGTGAAGTACCGCTTCATGAACGAGCATCGCCATCAGCACGCAATTACCACAATGTGCAAAGTACTGCGGATTGCTCGTGCTGGGTTCTATCAATGGCTGCACAAGCCCGTTTCCGACCGCGATCAGGACAATCACCGACTGCTCCAGTTGATTCGCAGTTCCTACGCGGCAAGTCGCGGTGTTTATGGCGCACGACGTGTCTTTGGCGATCTTCGGGAAGCGGGCGAAACCTGCGGTAAGCACCGTGTTGCTCGTTTGATGCGCACGCACAAGATCAAGGCACTGCGTGGCTACAAGGCCCCCCGGCCGATCACCGGGCGGCCTTCAATCATCGCTCCCAACCATCTCAATCGGGAGTTCACCGTCGACGCCCCCAATAAGGCGTGGGTGACCGACATTACCTACATTCGAACCTGGCAAGGCTGGCTGTACTTGGCAGTGGTAGTGGATCTGTATGCGCGCAAGGTGGTTGGCTGGTCTATGAAGCCAACGCTGGCTCGCGAACTTGCCTTGGACGCCTTGCTTATGGCGCTTTGGCGGCGAAAACCGAAAACGCGCGTCATCGTACATTCCGATCAGGGCAGCCAATACGGTAGCGATGACTGGAAGCGTTTCTGCGCTGCCAACAACCTGGAGCCCAGCATGAGCCGACGTGGAAATTGCTGGGACAATGCGGTAGCCGAGACCTTTTTCAGCAGCTTGAAGAAAGAGCGCATCCGCAAACGCATCTACAAAACCCGAGACTTGGCCCGGGCCGACTTATTCGACTACATCGAGGTTTTCTACAACCGAACCCGTCGCCATAGCCACTTGGGTGGCGTCAGCCCCGAGGCCTTTGAAAGCGCCTTGTTATGAGGCTGGGAAATGTCTATTGGAATGGGGGTAGTCCACGTCAGATTTACTGTGTTCATAGTTGTGGACTGAATCCGCGTTCGTGGAATTCAATTTTTCTGCGCGGTTGATTGGGTTCCCAAGGGGTAGCTGTGACCGGGTTCCAATCTGGGGCTTGGTGCCCGGATTGATGAGCGGGTTCGGCCTGGCTTGCTAGGTTATCGGCTCGATGGGGGGAGGGCGCACGGTTGGCAACTACTCCTGCCACGCCCATGACTTGGCACTTGTTACGGCTGGATCACGCAGACTAGTGGAGGGTGGCAATGCGCCGGTTTTCGCCAATCCTGATTCGGTCCAGCGCTCGGTTGAGTGCGTCCAGGGCATTGAGCAAGGCTTGTGCCTCGGTTTCCCGACCCTGACCCCAGAGGCGCTCGGCCATCTTGTTCAAGGCCTGGATGGAGCGCTCGATATCGGCGGCAGTGACTGCCTTGGCATCCTCCG
Source organism: Pseudomonas sp. UME65 (assembly GCF_014170225.1). Classification (NCBI taxonomy): domain Bacteria; kingdom Pseudomonadati; phylum Pseudomonadota; class Gammaproteobacteria; order Pseudomonadales; family Pseudomonadaceae; genus Pseudomonas; species Pseudomonas sp. UME65. Next base: position 435,901 of record NZ_LZZQ01000004.1, read on the forward strand.
GCTCTTTTCTAGGCATGGGCTGAGGCCTCGATTGTGGTTTGTTGGCGAACTGGATGATGGGTTTGCCAGTGTTCGATGGAGGGCTGTTTCCGGTTTGGTCTGGCGAGATTCATGGAAGGCCTGTCACTGACGACATTTCAAGGCCGCGGCTTGTATGTCGGAGGCGCTACCGACGTTGACGACGCTCATGCTGTCGGCGCCAAGTTCGGCTGCTTTATTGAAGGCCATATTCAGCGCGTCCCCATTGGAGGAGCCCTTCACGGTAAATGCCGTCAGAACCTTGCAGGCCTGTGCCGAGGGGGCCGTCACCAGATCGACCTGCCTTCCTGCTTCCGTCAGTTGTGTGGTGCAAGCCGAGACCGAAGCCGCAGCGACGACAAGCAAGACAAGGCCACGCAGATTACGCATCACTGAACACTCCTGTCGACGAGGTTGTCGGCCTATCCCGGCCAGCCAGCCCCGGGCAATCATCGCGAGTACATCGCCCACCAGAACACATGGCCCAGGATCGAGATCTGCTGTTCCTGGATTTCGGCGAAGCTATAGTCTTCGTCCGGATGTTCATCCCGATTGAAGCTGCGCAGGCGCAGCCCGACCGGCAAACGGTAAACCTGCTTCACGCGCAACTGGCCATTGTGGTTGAGTGCATACATCTCCCCATCGACTACATCCTTCAGGGCATTCCTGCCGACGTTCACGCCAACGGTTGCGCCGTCGCGCAGCACCGGGACCATGCTGTTGCCGCTGACCGACACGCACTTGGCGTTGTTGAACTGCACGCCGTTCTGACGCAGATCTTTCTTGAAGAAGCGCAGCCGGGCGGTATCGCTTTCTTCGATGACAAACCGGCCCGAGCCTGCAGCCAGCTCCACCTCGTGAAGAAAGGGGACGTAGACCTCGTTGTCATCGAGCGGGGTCGCATCGTCCCAGGTCTCGATATCGTCCAAATGCACGCTTGGCTGGGTGCGTGCCGATGCGGTATCCGCGGCCTTGAGCATTTCTCCAACGCCTTCAGCGAGCCACATGGAGGAAACGCCGCATACCGAGGCAATCTGGGCGACAAAGGCCGTGGCCTTCGATTTGCCACGTTCCAGGTCGGAGATTGAGGTTTGGGTCAGGCCGGCACGTTCAGCGAGCTCTGTTTGATTGAGCTGGGCGTGGCGACGAGCTGTTTTGAGTCGATCTTTAAATTCCATCCGCCCAGTATTACGGGGGTTCCCATAAGCTTGCAAATGGGTATTCCTATATTGTACTATATGGGTGTTCCCGTAAGGGCGTCAGGCAGATAATCAAATGGATTTGCAGATGTTAAAAGAATGCAGATGTGGAAGTTGCAATCGACTTCTCGCTCGAGTGGGCGAGTTTACTGAGCTCCAGATCAAATGTTCCCGCTGTGGAACCTTGAATCATGTAAAGGCCGCGAGTCTCGAGCTATCGCCAGGAGCGGCCAGGTGTGACAGCGGCGTCGGTCATTGAGCCTGTGTTGCAACGGCTCGTCCGGGCCAGAGGCCCGAACTGCTGTTGCATGACGGTTCCAGGCCGCGCGTAGCGCTTTCGCAGTCATTATTGGAATGGGTGGAGCTCTCACGCCGTGGCGGTCATCACTGCGCGTTGAAGCTATCGCCCCCTTCGTGAAAGCCAAGAGCTTCGATTTCCTCGCCTTTGAGCGACATGCAGGCGGAATCCTCCGCATCCATCATTCGACTCAATAGGTAACAACATGGCTTGGATTCGATACGACTTTACCGATAACGGCTCTTCTGTGCTGCCGGCTCGCTACTACATGGCGCCGAACCAGTATCTTCAATCCCCCAACAAGCGCTTCAAGCTGCTCTTCCAGCCCGATGGCAACCTGGCACTGTATGACGGCGCCCAGTTGGCATGGGTGGCTGACCAGAACACGCCGTTCACCAACGTGAGCAAGGGCAACAAGAAAGATCCGATGATGGTCTTCATGAACTACGGCTTTGTCCTGGATGACCCGCTGCGTGGCCGTATCTGGTCGACCACTCCGAGTGACCCCACCATGGGTTCGCGCGAAGATGCCTCGCTGCGTGCGTTCACCCAGCTTCAGGACGACGGGAACATCGTCACTGTCGACACCATCCCGCACTGGTATGCGCCCAATGGTCGTGTATTCACCCCGGCGGTGGGTACGGCAATGATCATCAGCGGTCCGGCCGAGCTGGTACCGGGCCAGCTCTACAGCGCTGGCGATCACGCTCTGGTCTTCCAGGGCGATGGCAACCTGGTGGTGTACGGGCCGAACTGGAGCGTGGTCTGGGCGACCTATACCCAGAACAAAGGTGGTGTGCGCTGCGTCATGCAGGCAGACGGCAACCTGGTGATCTACGCCGCGAACAATGCGGTCGTCTGGCAGAGCGGCACGGCTGGTCACCCCGGCGCAACCATCCGCCTGCAGGCCAACGGCAGTTTCACGATAGTGACCGAACGGCCGATCTGGGCCCGCTTCGGCTATACCCCGACCATCAAGCCGCCGCGTGTGTTCTACCCCGATCACAAGTGGAAAACCGGTAGCTACACCTGGGACAACGTGTTCTAACGGCCTGCAAGAGGCCCCGCGACGATGCGGGGCTTCTACAGGCTTCACTCAAGGGCCCGGCAGGCTTGTTCTGCCGGGCTCTGCCCATTGGTGGCGCAGATTGAACGGGGTCACGAACGGGCAAGCGACAGCTGGCCTTCAAAGGCCGTGCGTTCAACCTTGAAAAACAGATTCTCCTGAGTACCGCCATTCACCTGCTTCAGGACGGTGTGCGACAACTGCCCGCCGATTTTCTCCATGGCTCGCTGTGAGCGGATATTCGAACCCGCAACATGGAACCAGACGGTGTCGACCCACTGAAAGGCGTGCCCGAGCATCAGGTACTTGAGTTCCTTGTTGGCACTGCCCCCCCATTTTTCGCGCGCCAGAAAGGTGTAGCCGATGGCAACTTCACGCTGGTCCTCGTTGAACTCGTAGTAGCGGGAGCTGCCTGCAACCTTGCCGCTGTCGCGGTCGATCACGATCAGGGTGCTCTTGGCCGCCAGTGCGTCGTCGTACCATTGGCGAAATACCGGCTCCTGATAGCGGGTCGAGCTTTGGTGCTGAGCCCAGATCAAGGGATCGCAGGCGACGCCATACAGCGCCGCGAAGTCCACGGCCTCAAGTGGGCGCAGTTCAAGTGATTCACCAACGAGCAGGGGCGAGAGGGGCAGCGATTGCATCAGTGATCTCCAAAGGACGAATGCATCTGTTTCGTTGCGCGAGGCTTGCTGGATGAGCAATATGCTCCGGTTGCATCACGGCTACGCGGGAGCCGGAACCTTAACAAGGCTCTGGCAGGCCTGAATAGCGCGGCACGGCTGCTGTTGGCCGCGAGTATCCCTGATCGGCCTGTGGCGCATCACCTGGTCAACCCCGCGCAATACTCAACAAGCGCGCAATCGCTCTGAGCACATCAATGGATGGCAACGCGACGATGAAATACCCCATTAGCCTGTTGGCATGCACGCTCTTACTGGCCTCGCCCGCGTGGGCGCAGGGCAAGCGGGTGATTCCCGGTAGCGAGCAGGTCGAGGCGGGTTATCTCTCGTCGCAATTGTTGCTGAAGCCCTGTACGGACGTGACGACGCTGGGCTTCAGCGCGGACGACAGCGCCCTGCACGATGCCGCCGCCGCGCGCCAGGCCTTGCCTGCGGGAACCTGCAACGACGCAGCGCTGGTGGAGAAACTGTTCAAGGCGCGCTTTGTGCAGTACGGCTCGATCACGCAGGTGTTCACCCCCTGGCAATTGGCACGGCAGGTCGATAGGCAGAACCGCGCCATCAGCCGTTGCCCGGATACCCGATGCCTGGGCCGCGAGCTGGATGCAGTGATTGCCGCGCTGGCGCCGGTGTATCTCGGCGCCCGCCGGGCCTGGCCCAGGGGCAAGGGGCTGTGCGCCAGCGAGCCGGTGGACAGCCCGGCGAACCAGGCCCTGGCGGTTCTGGGCGCCGACACCCGTCAGCAGATCAATGCGCAATGCGCGCAGGAGGGGGTGATTGCCACAACCTGCCACGGCCCCCATGGCCAATTGCTGTTCTTGAGCTGTGGCATGAGCGGCAATCAGGTCAACTCAAGCCAATGGCTTTATCGTGCCGGCAAGGCACACGCCGAGCCGCTGTTCGCCGTCGAGGATGGCCCCCTGGGCGTACTGGCGACTTCCTGCAACGGCATGCCCGACCTGATGACCAGTGCACGGGTCAGTGCCGGAGAGCACAACGACACCTTCTACCGGTACGACGGCAAGGCCTATCAGCAGGTGTATTCCTACATCAGCACCTTTGTCGGTATCGATGCCAACGGCAATGACCTGGCCATCGCCCAGGCCGGCGCACTGGCCAAGGTCGCGTGCCGCTAGGGGGCGCGCATTGCTCACAGCGCGCGGCAAAGATCAAGATTGACCTCCCTGGCCGACGCCCAGAAGATGCGGCCCTTCGTATCCAGTCTCGGGAGAGGGCATGCAGGCTCATGACGCTTACTTCACTATCGACGCCGAGGCGCTGCAGGACCGCTCGCTGGCCGAGCTGGCCGCCGGGCAGCCGCTGCCGCTGCGCTGCGCAGGGCTGGACCTGAGCGGCCAGGACCTGTCCCGCATCAGCCTGCCCGGGGCCTTGTTCGAACGCTGCCTGCTGACCGGCGCCGATCTCACCGCGGCCAACCTGATCAATACCCGCTGGACCAGCTGCCGCGGCGGCCAGGCCAACCTGCGTTCTGCAGTGCTTACCGATGCCCGTTTCGAACGCTGTGACCTGAACAACACGCAATGGCAGCGCAGCAAGGTGGCCCATGCAAGCTTCGACGGCTGCAAGCTCACCGGCGCCCACTTCGGCGACGTGTCGGCCCTGGGCCTGAGCTTTTCCGACTGCCTGCTCAACAGCGCCATGCTCTCGGGTATCTCGTTCTACAAGTCGCAGTTGCACAACATCGATTTCAGCGAAGCCGACCTGACCTACTGCGACTTTCGCAAGGCGGTGTTTGTCGACGGCGGCAGCCTGTCCATGGCCCGGGTCAACAATGCCCGCTTCGATGACGCCGACCTGCGCGAAGCCAGCCTGCATGGGCTGCGCCTGGTGGATGCCAAGCTGTTCAAGGGGGCGATCATTTCCCGCAGCCAGGCCGGCATGCTCCTGGCCGGGCTGGGCCTGACCGTGCTCTGACTAGAGCCCGGCCGCTGCGGGTTGGGCCTGCAGCAATTCGTCGAGCACCCCCATGAAGGCTTCCACCAACTGGCTGCGGCCCTGCTTGCGGGTCAGTACCAGCAACTGGGCGGTGGCGCTGGGGTCGGCGAGGGGGCGGTAAGTCACGCCTTTTTTCGCCAGGGTCTGGGTGCAGCGGGGCACCAGGGCAATGCCCTGGCCGGCGGCGACCAGGGCGATGATCGAGGTGATCTGCCGGCCGCTGGGGCCCGGGCGCAATGGCAGGCCGTTGCGTCGGTAGAGTTGTTCGATGGCTTCGTTGAGCCCCGAGCCGTAGTCGGCGGGAAACAGGATCAGCGGATGCTCGCTAAGCTCGGCCAGAGTCACTTGCGCCTGCGCGGCCAGGGGGCTGTCGCTGGAGATCGCCGCCACCAGCGGTTCGTCCCCCAGGGACAGGGACTGGATATCGCTCTGCTCGCTCGGCGGTTGCATGCGGCTCATGCCGATGTCGATGCGCCCGTCGACAATCTGCGACCACTGGCTGACCGAAGCACCTTCCACCAGGGTCAATTGCACGTCCGGGAAGCGCTGGGCGAAGGCCTGGATCGCCTGGCTGAACAGGTCCGAGAGGGCGATGGAACTGGCGTAGCCCAGGGCCAGTTGCCCGGCGCAACCTGCAGCCAGCTTGCCGGCCATGACCTGGGCCAGGTCCACCTGTTCCAGCACGGCCCGGGCGTACGGCAGGAAATGCCGGCCCTGGGCGGTGAGGGTCACGGTGCGGCTGGTGCGGTCGAACAGGCGAAACCCCAGTTCGGTTTCCAGGGCCGAAATCTGCCGGGTCAGCGGCGGTTGCGCCAGGTGCAGGCGCAGGGCGGCGCGACCAAAATGCAGCTCTTCGGCGACCGTCAGAAAATAACGCAACTTGCGTAGATCGAGCATCCTGTTCCCTGGGTATTGATCGGTCGGAATTCGGTATTGGTCTTGGCTTGGCGACGTATTTTATAAAGGCCTTTGGTCATAAAACGAGAGGTTTCATGAATTCGCGTCAGCATTGTGCGCGCATCGCCCTGTTTCTGTGTGGTTGTGCGGCATTTCTCAACCTGTATGCGACCCAGGGCATTCTCCAGGAATTTGCCCAGAGCTTTCAGGTGAGCATCCGGGAAGCCGGCTGGAGCATCACCGTCACCACCCTGGCGGTGGCCCTCACTGCGCCCTTTGTCAGCCGCTTTACCGGGCGTTTCGATCAGCGCCGGGTGATTGTGGTGGCCGCGCTGTTGCTGGCGGTGCCGGCGGGGCTGGCGGCCTATGCCGGCAGTTTTACCCAGCTGCTGGTCTGGCGCCTGGTGGAGGGCATGCTGATCCCGGTGGTGTTCGCCACCAGCGTGGCCTACATCGGCGACCGCTGGAGCGGCGGCACCGTGACCGAAGTCACCAGCCTGTATGTCGCCGGCACCGTGCTGGGCGGCTTTGCCGGGCGTTTTGTCACCGGTTTCATGACCGAATACGTGGGCTGGCGCGAAGCCTTTGCCTTGCTCGCGGGCCTGAGCCTGCTGATCGGGGTGGCCATTCATTTGCTGCTGCCGGCCAACCCGCCCCTGACCGCGCCCCGGGCATCCGGCGGCCTCAGCGCCCTGCGCGAGCTGTGCCGGCGGCCCTTGCTGGCGGCCTACGGCGTGGGCTTCTGCGTGCTGTTCTCGCAAGTGGCCACCTTTACCTACGCCGGGCTCTACCTGAGCCAGGCGCCGTTCGACCTGGGGGCTGCTGCCCTGGGCGCGATCTACAGCGTGTTCCTGCTGGCCCTGGTGGTGATCCCCATCGCCGGGCGCCTGAGCAAGTCGCGGCCCCAGGCCGAGCTGCTGGTGGCCGCGGCGTTGCTCGGGGTCTGCGGTTCGGCCCTGACCCTGCTGCCGTCGCTGTGGCTGATCGTGCTGGGCCTGGCCCTGAGTTCCACCGGAGTGTTCCTGGCCCAGGCCGCCGCCAACTCCTTTACCACCGCCACCGCCCGCCACAACAAGGCCGGCGCCGTGGGCCTGTACCTGACCTGCTACTACCTGGGCGGCAGTTTTGGCGCCGTGGTCCCGGCCCTGCTCTGGAGCCACTGGGGCTGGCAGGGCTGCGTGGCGCTGATCGTGCTGTTCCAACTGCTGTCGCTGCTGATTGCCTGGGGCGGCTGGAAGCCCCTCGAACCCCAAACCCCGGTCGCGGCTCGCGAACCGTCCAACCCGATAGATTCATCATCCAACAAGGAATACGTGAGGTGACCATGAATAACGTACTGACCCGGCAGAGCCAGTTGCTGAAGATTGTCGAACCTGTGTTGAACGACATGCCGGCCAGTGTCTTGAAGCATGCGCTGTTCGAGGCGTTCTGGAGCGAAGAGGGCGCCCTGGTGGACATCGAGCACGCCTTCGAGAAGCTCACCTCCCGTCGCCACGAGCCGGCGGTGCTGCGCAAGTTCTTCGCCAGCTGGTCGAAGACCAACAACTCCGCCACCAGTGTGTCCGGGCTGGCCAACCGCATCACCTTGCTGGCCCGCTCCGGGCAGGGCTCGGAAGCCGCCGACGGCCTGTACCGGGCCTGCGGCAGCCTGCAGCGGATCACCGATGAAGACCTGGGCGCCCTGGGCAATACCCTGCATTCGGACCTGTTCTACAACATGGCCACGCCGATCTGCGGCGATGACCAGTGGCTGCTCAAGGAAAACTGCCTGCCCTCGGCCCAGGGCTTCAAGGACTGGACGGATTTTCGCCGCCTGCGTGACCGCGACCTGCTGCAGGGCCTGCTGACCACCCTGATCCACGAGGTCTACACCCACGGCGAAGTGGAGTTCATCCACCCGCTGTACAAGCAGTGGTTCGTCCGCGACATGGGGGTGCCGGCAGAGAAGGCGCGCACCACCGTGGCCTGGGTCACGGTGCACACCGGCGGCACCGAGAGCAATCACTTCGCCCATGCGGTGGCGGCGGTCAACGAGTTCGTCGATGCCATGCAGGTGCGGGTCGACCCGCAGGCCGCGCGGGAAATCTTCGCCGAATACCTGCAGCGCAAGGCTCGGGTAATGCGCGACTGTGCCCAGCTGTTGCGTTGATGGCTCCGGCCCGGCCCCGGCAACGGGGCTTGTGGCTGACCCAGGCTCGCCTATCCTGTTGCTGATTGACCCTTCCTTTTCATTTTGCAGCCTGCCTCGACAATGAATGACCTGAAACATCACGCCTCCCCGGAGGCATTGCCGGCGTCCGATGTGTCGGTGCGCCGCCGTTCCCTGGTGGCCGGTTGCGGCGCCCACGCGGTGCATGACGGCCTGACTGACGTGATCTATGTACTGCTGCCGATCTGGCAGGCGCAGTTCGCCATGAGCTACGCCCAGATCGGCCTGCTGCGCGGCGCCTATTCCGGGATGATGGCCGGCTTCCAGTTGCTGGCCAGCCGTGGAGCCAAGCGCTGGGGGCGCGAGCGCCTGCTGGTGGGTGGCACTGCCCTGGCCGGGCTGGCCTACCTGCTGGCGGGGCAGGCCGGGGGGCTGGGGGTGCTGCTCCTGGCGCTGCTGCTGGGCGGCCTGGGGGCCAGTACCCAGCACCCGCTGGCGTCCTCGATCATCACCGACACCCACGAGGCTGGCGGCGGGGTCAAGGAAGCGCTGTCCCAGTACAACTTCGCCGGGGACATCGGCAAGACCCTGATTCCCGGGTTGGTGGGGCTGCTGCTGACCGTGATCAGCTGGCGTGCCAGCGTGACCCTGATCGGCCTCCTGGGGCTGGCCGCTGCGCTGGCGCTGTGGTGGCTGATCCCGTCCCGGGCGGCGACCCTGGCCATGCAGGAAAAGGCGCCGAAGACGGTCAAGGGCCAGGGCTCGGTCGGCGGCCTGCGGGCACTGATCCTCACCGGCACCCTGGACAGTGCGGTACGCATGGGTTTCCTGACCTTCCTGCCGTTCCTGCTCAAGGCCAAGGGCGCCGGCACCGCCGGTATCGGCCTGGCCCTGACCCTGCTGTTCGTCGGTGGCGCTTTCGGCAAGCTGCTGTGCGGTTACCTCGGGGCGCGCATCGGCATGATGAAGACCGTGTGGATCACCGAGTTCACCACCGCCAGCCTGATCGTGCTGGCGGTGTTCCTGCCCTATGTGGGGTTGATGGTGATGCTGCCGCTGCTGGGGCTGGCGCTGAACGGCACCTCGTCGGTGCTCTATGGCGCGGTGCCGGACCTGGCGGGGGCGGGCAAGCGCGAGCAGGCGTTCTCGCTGTTCTACACCGGCACCATCGGCGGCGGGGCACTGGCGCCGGTGCTGTTCGGCAGCCTCGGCGACGTCACCGGGATTCCCCTGGCGGTGATGGCCCTGGCCGCGACCCTGTTGCTGACCCTGCCGCTGTCCTGGTACGTGCAGCGTGGCCTGGACGCCGACGCCCGGTCCTTGCCCAGCCCCGGCTGAGGTCCCGCCAATGCATTGAAAGCGCAGGCCCGGAGCGGGATGGTCCGGGCCTGCTGCTTGCTGGTGGAGCGCTAGCCGCGCAGGCGCCATTCGGGCCCCGCGGCAGGGGCCGGCAGCGGCGCTGCCAGGGTCCTGGCCAGTTCGACGAAGCGCTCCAGGCAGCGCGACCCCAGGGGCGTGCGCCAACTGACCGTCTGTTCCAGCACATAGGGCTCGGCCAGCGGCACATAGACCACCCCGGGACGCTGCAGGGTCGCGGTGTAGTCGGGCACCACGGCCACCCCGCGCTCCGCCGCCACCAGGGACACCAGGGTGGTCATCTGTGACGCCGTGGGCCCCAGGCGCGGGATGATCCCGCTGTGGGCGCAGAGGTCCTCCAGGGCGGTGTTCAGGGCCGATCCGTAGGCGCTGGGAAAGGTCACGAAGGATTCCCCCGCCAGTTCGCAAAACCCCAGGCTGCTCCTGCCGGCGAAAGCGCTGCGCGACGGCACCGCCACCACCAGGGAATCGCGCGAACTCACCAGCGACTGCAAACCGTGGGCCGGCAAGTTGGGCGCCCCCCAGCCAAAGCCGATATCCAGGCTGCCATCGATCAACTGCTGGCGCTGGCTGGCGGTGGACACCTCGCGAAACGCCAGCTCCACCTCCGGCAGGCTGCGGCTGGTGTTGCGGATCATCTCGGAGAAAGCGTTGGACAGGGGAATCGAGCTGGCATAGCCGATGACGATACGGCCGATGGCGCCATGGGCGATCTTGCGCGCGGTGGCCTCGGCCTCGCCGACGGCACTGATCACCCCCCGGGCCTGCTGCAGGAACAGTTCGCCCTCCGGGGTCAGGCACACGGTGCGGGTCGAGCGTTCGAACAGGCGGATGCCCAGGCGCGCCTCCAGGGCGGCGATATGCCGGGTCAGCGGCGGTTGGGCGATCCGCAGGCGCAGGGCGGCGCGGCCGAAGTGCAATTCATCGGCAACGGTGACGAAATAACGCAGACGACGGAGCTCTAGCATTTCTTGTTTTTCCAGTATCAATCACGACGCAAACAGTATTGGCCGCTATTTGCGACTGTCATCAGAATGTAAGACGACCAGCCTAGACCAGCTTTCCAGGTTGCCGGGGGCACATGGGTACAGGCTCGGTTCACTCTGTTTTCCGATTGTTTTCGCAGGTACAAAAATGACAAGCAGCGAAGCCACGGCCGTCCGTTTTTCCTTGTCCCAGCGTGCGCTGGGCCTCAGTGCTCCAGGCACCTCGAGCATGCGCAGCAAAGCCAACGCCCTGAAGGAAAGCGGGATCAAGGTGATCAATTTCGCCGCCGGCGAATTGTCCTTCGATGCCTGCGAGGACATGCGCGCCGGGGCCATCGAAGCCATCGCCAATGCGCGCAACCGCTACACCCCGCCCATCGGCCTGCCGGCCCTGCGCGAGAAGCTCGCGCAACGGGTCAGCCAGCGCACCGGGGCTGCGTTCGCCGCCAATGAAGTGGCGGTCACCGCCGGGGCCAAGCAGGCGCTCTACAACGCCTGCATGGTGCTGCTCAACCCCGGGGACGAGGTGATAGTGCCCACCCCGTACTGGGAAACCTTTCCCACCCAGATCCGCCTGGCCGGCGCCACCCCGGTGTGCGTCCAGACCCGCGCCGACCACTACCGGCTGACGGTGGACGCGGTGCGTGGCGCGCTCACCGAGCGCACCCGGATGATCGTCATCAACACCCCCAACAACCCCACCGGCACCGTCTATGAACGCGAGCAACTGCTGGCCATCGCCCAGTTGGCCCAGGAGCGGCAACTGTGGGTGATGTTCGACGAGTGCTATCGCGGCCTGGTGCGCGAAGGCCACGAGCACCACAACATCCTGGCGCTGTGCCCGGCATTGAAAGGGCAGACGGTGCTGATCGATTCCTTCTCCAAGAGCCAGGCGGTGACCGGCTGGCGGGTCGGCTACGCCTGCGCCCCGGCGCCGGTGATCGCGGCCATGCACAACCTGCAGGGGCACACCACCTCAAACCCCAGCAGCCTGTCCCAGTACGCCGCGCTCAATACCCTGAACGCCGATTCGTCGCACTTTGCCGACCTGGTCAACCCGTTCCTGCAACGCCAGCTGCACGCCGCACGCACCTACCTCGACCGCCTGGAAGGGGTGAGCTATGCGCCGCCGGAAGGCGCCTTCTACCTGTATATCGATGTCTCTTCCCGGCTCGGCGGCTACTACCAGGGCGAAGCGGTGCGCGATGTGGATCACCTGGCCGACCTGCTGCTGACCGAGGCGCACATCGCGGTGGTGCCCGGTTCCGGTTGTGGCGACCCCCACTGCATCCGCATTTCCTACGCCGTGGAATATGAGGAACTGATCGAGGGCCTGGGCCGTTTCGCCCAGTTCATCTCGGCGATCGTCATCGACTGAAGCGGCTCCCGGCAGCCCAGCCCCCAGGGGATCAAGCCCGTTCCTGAGCCCGCCGTGGCCCGGGCCGGCGTCGTTCATCTTGTTGTCCGTGAAGTGAAGAACAATTACAGGAGAAAAACATGGAGAGTTCCCGCAAGGCGTTCATCGGCTACGTGCACCAGGCCCTGGTGGATGTCGAGGACCGCAACCTGGTGGAGGCCCTGCTGACGGGCTTTGAAAACCACCCCGACAAGCTGGACGGCTACTGCCTGACCTACCAGCGCATGACCTCGCGCAAGTGGTCCGAGGACTCGCTGTGCACCTTTTTCTGCGGCTGGCGCAGCCCGGATGGCGCGGCCCATGCGGTGTCCAGCATCATCGTGCGGCTGCTGCAGGAGTCCGAGGACCTGCCCGGTGATGACAACAAGCTCAAGCTGCTGGAGGCGGCCCGGCACTGCGGCGAGATCATCGTCGAGGACGTCGGCCTGGGCGAGATGCACGGCCATCCCCACCATTCCAAGCTCTACCACCGCATGGCCTCGGCCATCTGCGGCTCGGACAACTGGCGCCTGCAGGACAAGTACCTGAACCCCATCACCAAGGAGTTCTCCACCTGGGTCGGCGAGAAGCGCCCGCTGGCTCCGAACCTGGTGGAAGCCCTGGAGATGATGGCCCTGACCGAGCTGTTCAACACCGGCGAGTACAACCTGATGACACCGCTGTGGAAGAACTGGCTGCGCGAATCCTGCGGTTACCCCGCCGGGGAAGCCAACCGCATCGCCGGCTTCCTCAGCGTTCACTGCGGCGCCGTCGAGGCCCGGCATTTCCGCCACGCCACCGACGCCCTGAAGCTCTACACCCAGGCCACCGGCCAGCAGGTCAACTACCGGCGCATCGCAGCGCTGTCCGATGAGTACGTGCTGCGCGCCTGCCAGCACCTGGAGAAGATGGCCTCCGTACTCAAGGAATAAGCGCCTGCCAACCAGGCCGGGCAGGGCGCCTGCCCGGCACCGCAGGCCGGACCCTCATTCATTTATTGGAGAACTACCCACATGCGTCTTGAATCCGACTCGATGGGTTCCATTTCGGTACCGTCCAACAAGTACTGGGGAGCCCAGACCGAACGCTCCATCCACAACTTCCCCATTGGCCGTGCACGCTTCCAGTGGGGGGCGCCGATGATCCGCAGCATGGGCATCCTGAAGAAGGCCGCGGCCCTGGCCAACCTCAAGCTCGGCGAGCTGCCGGAAGCCATTGCGCTGCCCATCGTCAAGGCGGCGGATGAGGTGATCAGCGGGCAACTGGACGAGCATTTCCCGCTGGTGGTGTTCCAGACCGGTTCCGGCACCCAGTCCAACATGAACGCCAACGAAGTGATCGCCAACCGGGCCATCGAGATGCTCGGCGGCGAGCTGGGCAGCAAGAAGCCGATCCACCCCAACGACCACGTCAACCGTGGCCAGTCGTCCAACGACACCTTCCCCACGGCGATGTACATGGTGGTGGTGACGGAGATCTTCGAAACCCTGCTGCCGGGCGTCTCGGTGCTGCGCGACACGCTGTTCGAGAAGGCCGAGCAGTACCGCGATGTGGTCAAGGTCGGACGCACCCACTTGCAGGACGCCACCCCCATCACCCTGGGCCAGGAGATCGGTGGCTGGGTCGAGCAGATCGACTATGCCCTGGCGGCCATCCAGCACAACCTCACCGGCCTCTACGACCTGGCCATCGGCGGCACGGCGGTGGGCACCGGGCTCAACTCCCATCCGCAGTTCGGCGACGAATGCGCCCGGGTCATCGCCGAGCTCACCGGCTACCCGTTCAAGTCCTGCGCCAACAAGTTCTTCGCCCTGTCGGCCCATGACGCACTGATCAACACCTCGGCGGCGATCCGCACCCTGGCCATGGCCCTGATGAAGATCGCCAACGACGTGCGCTGGCTGGCCAGCGGGCCGCGCTGCGGCATCGGCGAGATCGACATTCCAGAGAACGAGCCGGGCTCCTCGATCATGCCGGGCAAGGTCAACCCGACCCAGTGCGAGGCGCTGACCATGGTCTGTACCCAGGTCTTCGGCAACGATGCCACCGTGGCCTTCGCTGGCAGCCAGGGCAATTTCCAGCTCAACGTCTACAAGCCGGTGATGGTGCACAACGTGCTGGAAAGCATCACCTTGCTGGCCGAGTCCTGCCGGGCCTTCAACGACCACTGCGCGGTGGGCATCGAGCCGAACCGGGCGCGCATCGAGGCCAATATCGAGAAGAACCTGATGCTGGTGACCGCCCTCAACCGCCACATCGGCTATGACAAGGCCGCGATCATCGCCAAGACCGCCCACCACGAGGGCAAGTCGCTGCGGGACGTGGCCCAGCAGCTGGGCTATGTCTCGGCGGCGGATTTCGACCGCTACGTGGTGGCCCTGGACATGACCCACCCCTGAGCGAACCCGGTGTTCCCCAACCACAAGAGGCGTGTGAATCCCATGCAGGAAGCTGATATTCGCCGAACCAACCTGAGCCAGTTGCTGCGCCGCAAGCGCTGCCTTCGCGTGCTCGAAGCCCACAGCCCGATCTCCGCTCTGCTGGCGGAGCAATCCAGGCTGGAGCGGGGCAGCGGACCGAGCCTGGTCTACGACGCCATCTGGTCCAGCTCCCTTACCGACTCGACCCACAAGGGCCTGCCGGACATCGAGATCCTTTCGCCGAGCAACCGCTTGCACGGCATCCGCGAGATCTTCGATGTGTGTTCGTTGCCGATGATTTTCGACGGCGATACCGGGGGCAAGGCCGAGCACTTCGCCATCCACGTGAAGATGCTGGACCGGGCCGGGGTTTCGGCGGTGGTGATCGAGGACAAGTGCGGGCTGAAGAAGAACTCGCTGTTCGGCAACGCGGTGAGCCAGCTCCAGGACTCCATCGAGGAGTTCTGCGAAAAGATCCGCGTGGGCTGCGCCAACCGCAGCCACGAGGATCTGCTGATCATCGCCCGTTGTGAAAGCCTGATCCTCGACAAGGGCATGGACGACGCCATCGAGCGCTGCCTGGCCTATGTCGCGGCCGGCGCCGACGGGATCATGATCCACAGCCGCAAGAAGGACGGCCTGGAGATCCTCGAGTTCGCCCGGTTGTTCCGTCGCCATTGCCCGCGGGTGCCGCTGATCTGTGTGCCCACCAGCTACGCTCACTTGAGTTTCGACGAGCTGGAGGGGGCCGGCTTCAACGCGGTGATCTACGCCAACCACATGCTGCGCAGTGCCTACATGGCCATGCGTGATGTGGCGGTGGGGATTCTCGAGCATGGCCGGACCCTGGAGGTGGAGCCGCGGTGCCTGGGCATCGACGAGATCCTCGACCTGGTGCCGGGCACCCGTTAGGCACTCGCGGCCAACCCCCGTCGCAGGGCCTTCGAAGGGCGTGCTTTATCCGGTGTCGCGGCAAGATTCGGAACGTCCTGAAATCAGAATTTTCCTACAGACGCTGTGGAGGGTGCTGTCTAGACTCGCTCCCTGTTCGCCCGGCCAGCTACCACAGGCAACACGCTGAATGGCGGTGGTTGGTCAGGGCGGGCTGCAACACGGCTGTACCTGCCTGCCCGGTCCATGTTTCGCCTACTGCCCAGGCTGACCGGGTTGGTTCTACAGCGTGGGGCACTCATGGCCCCGGTCCCCACATCCCCCCAACCTCTCATCGCCCCAGCCCCCTGATACCCGGCCATCGCCAGTGGCTCAGGGCAAGGTCTGGGCGCGGGCCAGGCTCGGTGCCTGCGCGCCATCCTCCCAGGCACCACCCAGGGCCCGGAACAGATTTACCTCGGCCAGCAACTGCGCCAGGCGGTCATTGATCAGCCCTTGCTGGGCGCTGAACAGCGAGCGCTGGGCATCGAGGAACACCAGGTTGCTGTCGACGCCGATGCGGTAGCGGTGCTCGGCCAGGTTGTAGTAGTCCTGGCTGGCCTGCACCAGGCTGTGCTGGGCACTCAGTTGCTGCTGGAAGGTCTGGCGCGCGGCCAGGCCGTCGGCGACTTCCTGGAAGGCGGTCTGGATGGCCTTTTCATACTGGGCGACGCTGATGTCCTTCTGCAGCCGGGCGTAATCCAGGCTGGCCCGCAGGCTGCCGGCATTGAAGATCGGCAGGTTGATCTGCGGCTGGAAGGTCCAGGCCCCGGCACCACCCTTGAACAGCCCGGACAGCTCCTTGCTGGCGCTGCCGGCGTTGGCGGTCAGGCTGACGCTGGGGAAGAACGCTGCACGGGCCGCGCCTATATTGGCGTTGGCGGCCTGCAACTGGTACTCGGCCTGGAGAATGTCCGGGCGCCGCTGCAGCAGGTCCGAGGGAAGGCCCGCGGGCACCTGGGCCAGCATGCCCTCGGCCAGCCCGCGCCGGGGCAGGGCGTCGGGCAGCGGCGCCCCCACCAGCAGCGTCAGGTTGTTCAGGTCCTGGGCCACCTGGCGCTGGTAGCGGGCCAGGCTGGCGCGGGCACTGTCGACGCTGGTGCGGGCCTGGGCCACATCCAGGGCCGAGATCTTGCCGGCGCTGCCATTGCGGGCGGTCAGGCGCAGGCTCTGTTCGTCCGCGGCCAGGGTCTTGCGGGTCAGCTCCAGCAACTCCTGGTCGGCACACCAGCTCAGGTAGGCCGTGGCGACATTGGCCACCAGGCTCAACTGCGCGCTGCGCCGTGCCTCTTCGCTGGACAGGTAGGTCATCAGCGCCTGCTGGCTGAGGCTGCGGATGCGCCCGAAGAAGTCCAGCTCATAGGCACTGATGCCCAGGTTGGCGGAGTAGCTGGAGCTGATCAGTGCCTTGCTGCCGGTCATCTGTTCCGGCAGGCGCTGGCGCTTGCCCGAGACGCCGGCGCTCACCGCCGGGAACAGGTCGGCACGCTGGATGCGGTACTGGGCCTGGTAGGCCGCGACATTCAGCGCCGCCACCCGCAGGTCGCGGTTGTTCTGCAGGGCGCTGTGAATCAATTGCTGCAGCAACGGGTCCTGGAACAGTCCCTGCCAGTCGGCCCCCGGGTTGCCGGCAGCGGGGGCGAAGGCTGCGCCCTGTGGGTACTGGGGCGCCACGGGAGCGGTCGGGCGCTGGTAGTCCGGGGCCAGGGAGCAGCCGCCGAGGGCCAGGGCCAGGGCCGCCAGGGTCAGTGGGGAGTTACGCATTGATCAGCCTCGTGACAAGGACATCCTGATGGCGGACAGCCAGGGGCGTGCGGGCGGTTTCAGGCGCCGACCATCCACTTGGCCAGCCCGTGACGGCCGCTGACCCCGAGCTTGGCGGCGGCGCGCTTGAGGTAGGTTTCCACCGAGCTGTTCTTGACGCTCAGGCGCTGGGCCATTTCCGGCACGGTGCCGCCGGTCAGCAACCCCAGGCAGACTTCCTTTTCCCGCGCCGAGAGGGTGATGTCACCCAGGGACAGGCGCTCATCGAACTCCCGTTGCAGCGGTGTCTGCTGCAAGGCATCGGCGGGCTTGGCACTCCAGCTGCGCAGGTTCTTCAGGGCCTGTTGCCGGTGCAGCTGGGCGTGGCGTTCCAGCAACGGCAGCAGGGTCTGCGACAGGCTCTTGAGAAACGACAGTTCGGACAGGGAAAAACCGCCCTGGTCGGGAGCCCGGTAGAGGGCGATGACACAGCGGCGATTGGCTTTGCGCGAGACCAGGTGGCATTGGTGCGCGGTGGTGCGGGAAGGGCCGCTGCGGGCCTGGGCATTCATTTGAATCAGCAGCGAGTCGTCCATTTCCAGCATCTGCTGCAGCAGCGGGTCATGGCGTCGCGGCGGCTCCGGCAGTGGCAGGTCCTTGTGCAGCCCGGCGCGGCCCAGCAGGGTAATGGCCAGGGGGCTGGCCTGGCGTTCGTCCAGGGTCCATTCGCTGAGTACCAGTTGGGTCAGTGGCACCAGCTTGTCCACCAGTTGCAGCATTTCGCTGGCGAACTGCGGGTGGCCGGAGCTGGAAATCAACTGCCCCAGT
The DNA here is from genome assembly GCF_014170225.1 of Pseudomonas sp. UME65. Lineage (NCBI taxonomy): Bacteria > Pseudomonadati > Pseudomonadota > Gammaproteobacteria > Pseudomonadales > Pseudomonadaceae > Pseudomonas > Pseudomonas sp. UME65. The sequence goes on from NZ_LZZQ01000004.1 coordinate 453,847, forward strand.
TCGAAGTAGAAGTGCGGGGTTTCCAGGTTCGCAATACTGCTGGTCAGACTCATATCCTTATCATCCTTGATCGAGACAAATCGCTGATCGACGCGCGCTTGCCGCGGCATGCCGTGGCAGATTCCCGATGAACCTGATCCAGTTCCCGGGCGTTGATTTAAGCCTATGGCTTTGCCTGGCGTCTGTAGGGGGAAACCGGGACATCATGGCCCTGCCAGGGCCTCGCCAAGGCTCTGGGTCAAGCCCTTGCGACGGTCCCGTCGCGCCCGCCGGCGGGGTGTTTCCCGGCGTCAAGGTTGCCCGAGGGGCAAGCCTGCGGTGGAACGCAAAAGCCCTCCGCCAGGCCATGAGCGTCGTTCACGCGTAGCCAATTTCCTACAGCCGATTCAGCTGATCAGCAGAGCTGCTGCAACAGCCCGGCGCGGTGCTGCCCGAGGTGGCCGACCGGGGCCGGAACTGTCCGGGTTTCGGGTGACATACAGGCCCTGGGGCCGATGCTTAAATCCGCGGACGCCGGTGCCCGGGCCCATCACATGAGAAGGATCTTATGACGCATTTTTCCGCCGCAGCCGTGGGCGCTTTCGTCGCGCCAGTCACCCCAGCCAGCCACTGCCCGCCATGGGCCGGGCACCCCGCCCGGGGGCGCGCATGAACGCCGGTCCGGTACAGGCCCGGGGCCTGCCGCTGACCGCCGGGCAGCGCGATATCTGGCTCGACCAACTGAGCCGGGGCGACTCGCCGCTGTACAACATCGGCGGTTATGCCGTGCTCAAGGGGCCGTTCCGGCCCGAGCTGATGCAGCGCACCGTGGAGCTGCTGGTGGACAAGCACGACGTGCTGCGCACGGTGCTGTCCCTGGAGGGCAGCGTCGACGGCCTGCCCTTGCAGCACTTCGACCGGCAGTGGCCGGTGGAGCTGGTGTTCCATGACCTGTCCGCGGCGGCCGATCCGCTGGCAGCGGCCCAGGCGCAGATCCGCCGGCAGATGCAGCAGGCGTTCAAGCTCGACGGCGAACGGCTGTGCCGCTTCTCGCTGTTCCGGGTGGGCCCCGAGCATCACCTGATGGAAGTCGAGGCCCATCACCTGATCCTCGACGGCTGGGGGTTCGCCCAGCTGTCCCAGTCCCTGGGCGGGCTCTACAGCGCCCTGGCCAGCGGCGAGGAGCCCCAGGCCACGGCGCCGTCCTTTGTCGACTTCATCGAGGACGACGCCCGCTACCACCAGTCCAGCCGCTATGCCCGGGACCGCGACTACTGGCTGGACAAGTACCAGAGCCTGCCGGAGCCGGTGCTGCGCCCGCGCTACCGGCCCGCCGCCGACGCCGCGACCTCGGGGGCGACCCTGGTCCAGGCGTTCCCCGCGGCCTTGCACGAACGTATGAAGGCCCTGGGCAAGAGCACCGGGGCCTCGGCCTTTCATGTGCTGCTGGCGGCGCTGCATGTGTACTTCACCCGCACCCTGCAACGGGACGAATGGGTCCTGGGCATGCCGGTGCTGAACCGCCCCAATGCGGCCTTCAAGGTGACCCTGGGTTCCTTCACCCAGGTCAGCGCGGTGCGCATGGACTTCGGCCGCGAACTGAGCTTCGAGGCCCTGGTGGGGGCGGTGCGCGATGTACTGAAACAGGACTTCCGCCACCAGCGCTTTCCCCTGAGCGAACTCAACCGCGCCCTCGGCCTGCTGCGCGAAGACCGCGCGCAGCTGTTCGAGCTGTCGCTGTCCTACGAACTGGAAGACCTGGACTACCGCTACGGCGAGGCGGCGGCCTCGTCGGTGAAAGTCTCCAACCGCCACGAGCCCACGCCCCTGGCCATCCACCTGCGCAGCAACAGCTTCGATGACAGCGCCTGGATGCACTACGTCTACGACTCGGCGTATTTCCAGCCCGAGGAAATCGAGGCCCTGGCCGCGCGCCTGCTGCATGTGCTGGAGCAGGGGCTGGACAATGTGCAACTGCCGGTGGCCCGCTTCTCCCTGCTGCCTGCCGCTGAGCTGCGCCGCTTGCAGGCCTGGAACGCCAACGAACAGCCAGCCGCCGCCGAACAGCGGATTCACGCCCGGGTCGCGGCCTGGGCCCGGCGCACGCCCCAGGCCATTGCCCTGGTCGCCCAGGGCCAGGCCCTCAGCTATGAACAGCTCGACCGCCGGGCCAACGCCCTGGCCCTGCACCTGCGCGAGCTGGGAGTGGGGCCGGATGCGCGGGTGGCCATTGTCGCCCGGCGCAGCCCGGAAACCCTGGTGGGGCTGCTGGCGATTCTCAAGGCCGGCGCGGGCTATGTGCCCCTGGACCCGGCCCATCCGGCTGAGCGCCTGGCCTTCCTGCTGCACGACAGCGCACCGCGGGCGGTGTTGACCCAGGGCGCCCTGCGCCAGTGCCTGCCGACGCTGAACGTGCCGCTGATCGACCTCGACAACGGCCAGTGGCTGGATGGCCCGGGCGAGATTGCCGAGACCGCCGGGCTGACCGCCGAGCACCTGGCCTACGTGATCTACACCTCCGGCTCCACCGGCCAGCCCAAGGGCGTGATGGTGGAGCACCAGAGCCTGTCGAACCTGGTGGACTGGCATGGCCGGGCTTTCGACCTCCAGGCTGGCAGCCACACCTCATGCCTTGCCGGTTTCGGCTTCGATGCCATGGCCTGGGAAGTCTGGCCGGCCCTGTGCGCCGGGGCGACCCTGCACCTGGCGCCGGTCAGCGACGGCCCCGAGGAGCTGGACCGCCTGCTGGCCTGGTGGCGCGCCCAGCCGCTGGAGGTGAGCTTTCTGCCGACCCCGGTGGCCGAGTACGCCCTCAGCCAGCAACTGGGCCACCCGACCCTGCGCACCTTGCTGATCGGCGGCGACCGCCTGCGCCAGTTGCCTGCTGACCCCGGGTTTGCCGTGATCAACAACTACGGCCCCACCGAGGCCACGGTGGTCGCCACTTCCGGTGCCATCGAGGCCGGGCAGGCCCTGCATATCGGCCGGCCCATCGCCAATACCCGGATCTACCTGCTGGATGAACAGCAGCAACTGCTACCCATCGGCGTGCCCGGCGAGCTCTATGTGGGCGGTGGCGGGGTGGCCCGGGGTTACCTCAACCGCGATGGGATGAATGCCGGACGCTTCCTTGCGGACCCCTTCAGCGACCGCCCCGGCGCGCGCATGTACCGCAGCGGCGACCTGGCTCGCTGGCGGGAGGACGGCAGCCTGGAATACCTGGGGCGCAACGACGATCAGGTGAAGATCCGCGGCCTGCGCATCGAGCTGGGGGAAATCGAGACCCGCCTGGGGGATCACCCGGCAGTGCGCGAGGCGCTGGTCCAGGCCCGGGACGGCCAGTTGCTGGCCTGGTTCATTCCGCGCCAGGCGGTCACGGCCCTGCAACTGCGGGAATTTCTGCGCCAGCAGTTGCCGGAGTACATGTTGCCCATGGCCTACGTACCGCTCGACGCCTGGCCGCTGACCGGCAACGGCAAGCTGGACCGCCGGGCGCTGCCGGCGCCGGGGCCCGAGGACCTGATCAGCCGCGCCTACGAGGCGCCCCAGGGCCCGCTGGAAATCACCCTGGCCGGGCTCTGGAGCGAGCTGCTGCAGGTGGAGCAGGTGGGCCGCCACGATCACTTCTTCGAACTGGGCGGGCATTCGCTGCTGGCCCTGCAACTGATCCAGCGCATGGCCCAGGCCGGCCTGCAGGCCGATGTGCGGGTGCTGTTCGGCCAGCCGACCCTGGCCAGTCTCGCTGCGGCGGTGAGCACCGGGCAGGTCGTCGAGGTCCCGGCCAACCGCATTCCGCCCGACTGCCAGCGCATCACCCCGGCGATGCTGCCCTTGGTGGAGCTGGACCAGGACAGCATCGACCGGGTGGTGGCCTGCATCCCCGGCGGCGCTGCCAATGTGCAGGACATCTACCCCCTGGCGCCGTTGCAGGAGGGCCTGCTCTATCACCACATGACCGCCGCCCGCGATCCCTACCAGCAGCACGCGCTGTTCGCCTTTGCCCGGCGCGAGGACCTGGACGCCTTCGCCCTGGCGCTGCAGGCAGTGATCGAGCGCCACGACATCCTGCGCACCAGCCTGGTCTGGGACGTGCTGGAGCAGCCGCTGCAGGTGGTCTGGCGCCAGGCCCGGCTGACGGTTCAAGAATGGCAGGCCGGGCCCGGCGGCCATGTAGCGGAGCGACTGCGCGAGCACTTCGACCCGCAGCACAACCCGCTGGATATCCGCCAGGCGCCGATGCTGGCCCTGGCCTGGGCCGAGGACCGGGCCAATGGGCGCTGGATCGGCCTGCTGCGCTTCCATCACCTGGTCAACGACGCCACCAGTACCGCGGTGCTGCTGGCGGAAATCGCCGCCCATGTGCAAGGCCGGCAAGCCAGCCTGGCGCCGGCCTATGCCTACCGTGACTACGTGGCTCGCACGCGCCAGGGGCAGGCCGCCCACAAGGCGTTCTTCGAGGCCGGCCTGGGCACGGTGGACGAGCCGACCCTGGCCTTCGAACTGCAGGAACGGCCCGGGGAACATCTGGACCTGCAACACGCCAGCGGCCTGCTGGAAGCCGAGCTTGGCCAGCGCCTGCGAACCCAGGTGCGCCAGCTCGGGGTCAGCGCCGCCAGCCTGTTTCACCTGGCCTGGGCCCTGGTACTGGGGCGTACCAGCGGCCGTGAGGACGTGCTCTTCGGCAGTGTATTGCTGGGCCGCCTGCAAGCCGGGGCGGGGGCCGACCGGGCCCTGGGCATGTTCATCAACACCTTGCCACTGCGCCTGGAGCTGGCGGGGCTGACGGTGGCCGAGGGGCTGGGCCAGGCCCAGCAGCGCCTCAGTGCCTTGCTTGCCCACGAGCAGGCGCCGCTGTCCCTGGCCCAGCGCTGCAGCGCGGTGGCGGCGCCGACTCCGCTGTTCAATGCCTTGCTCAACTATCGCCACAACCTCGGCGGCGACCTGTTGCAGGGTTTGCCTGGGGTCGAGTTGCTGAGCAGCGAAGAGGTGCTCAGCTACCCGCTGATGCTGGCGGTGGACGACCTGGAACCGGGGTTCCGCCTGGGCTGCCGGGCCCCGCGGCGGATCGGCGCGCAACGCCTGCTGGGCTACCTGAGCACCGCTCTCGAAGCGCTGGTGCTGGCCCTGGAACAGGCGCCGCAGACGCCGTTGCACAGCCTGTCGATCCTGCCGCCGGTGGAGTCGCGCTACCTGCTGCAAACGCTCAATGCCACCCGTTCGCAATACCCGCGGGAGCTGACCCTGCATGCCCTGTTCGAGGCCCAGGTGCGGCGCACGCCCGAGGCCATTGCACTGCAGGCCGGCGCGCGGCAACTGAGCTACCGGCAGCTCAACCAGCGCGCCAACCAGCTGGCCCATTACCTGCGCGAGCAGGGGGTGGGGCCGGATGTGCGAGTCGGGCTCTGCGTGCAGCGCAGCCCGGAACTGCTGATCGGCCTGTTGGGCATCCTCAAGGCCGGCGGTGCCTATGTGCCCCTGGACCCGGACTACCCGCTGGAGCGCCTGCGCTACCTGGTGCAGGACAGCCAGCCACTGGCGGTGCTGGTGCACCAGCCGACCCGCGAGCTGCTGGGCCCGCTGCCCCTGTCGCTGATCGACTTCGACCGCAGTACCTGGGAGCAGGCGCCGCAGCATGATCCCGTGGTGGCAGGGCTGACGGTTTCGCACCTGGCCTACGTGATCTACACCTCGGGTTCCACCGGTACACCCAAGGGGGTGATGGTGGAGCACCGCGGCCTGGGCAACCTGATGCACTGGAGTTCGCAGCTGTGTGGCGAGCGGGCCCGGGGCACCCTGCTGCAAAAGGCGCCGTTCAGTTTCGACGGCTCGGTCTGGGAGCTGTTCTGGCCCCTGGTCACGGGCATGCGCCTGTTGCTGGCGCGGCCCGACGGCCAGCGCGATCCGCTGTATCTGGCGCAATTGGTGCGCGAGGAGCAGGTGAGCATGATCAAGTTCGTGCCGGCCATGCTCCTGCAATTTCTGCAGCTGGAAGAGGCCGGCCAGTGCCACAGCCTGACCGATGTGTTCTGCGGCGGCGGCGAGCTGACCGAAGCGATTGCCCGGCTGTTCCGCCAGCGCCTGCCCGGGGCCCGTTTGCACAACGTCTACGGCCCCACCGAGGCCACCGTGGACAGCAGCGCCTGGACCCTGGAGCCCGGGGCGGCGGTGCCGCCGGTACAACTGCCGATCGGCAAGGCCATCACCAACACCCGGCTGTATGTGCTGGATGCCCATGACCAGCCGGTGCCCCAGGGCGTCAGCGGCCAGCTGCACATTGGCGGGGTCGGGGTTGCCCGGGGTTACCTGGGCTTGCCGCAGTTGCAGGCCGAGCGCTTTATCGACAGCCCCTTCGTCGCCGGCGACCGGCTGTACCGCAGCGGTGACCGGGTGCGCTACAACGCTGACGGCGACCTGGAGTTCCTCGGGCGCAACGACTTCCAGGTCAAGCTGCGGGGGCTGCGCCTGGAGCTGGGGGAAATCGAGGCGCGGCTGGCCAGCCACCCGGCCCTGCGCGAGGTGGCGGTGCTGATGCGTGGCGAGCGCCTGGTAGCCTATTTCAGCCTGCACCCCGGGGTGGCGGCGCCGGGGATCGAGGCGCTGCGGGCCCATGTCCTGGAGCGTCTGCCGGAGTACATGGTGCCGGCAGCCTATGTGCAACTGGCGGCGCTGCCCCTGAGCGCCAACGGCAAGCTGGCGCGCGATGCACTGCCGGAGCCGGGCCTGGAAGCGGTGCTGAGCCGCGATTTCGAGCCGCCCCAGGGGCCGCTTGAAACCACCCTGGCGCGGCTCTGGGCCGAGGTGCTGCAAGTGGAGCGGGTAGGGCGCCACGACCACTTCTTCGAACTGGGCGGGCATTCCCTGCTGGCGGTCAGCCTGGTGGCGCGGATGCGCCAGGAAGGCCTGCACGCCGATGCCCGCCTGTTGTTCAGCCAGCCGACCCTGGCGGCGCTGGCGGCCCATACCCTGGGCCAGTTGCAGCGCCTGGAAATCCCCGCCACCACCATCCCCCAGCTCAAGCGCCAGCGGCGTCTCTGAGGCCGCTGCAAGTGCTTTTCCCCGCGCCGGCCCCAGGGCCGGCGCGGGCCGTGGTACCTCAGCGGGACAGGCCCCGCGCCATGTCCCGGCTTCCCATGTCAGCCCCGCTGCGGCGGATGTTTTAGCGTCTGCGAGCTGCCAGCAAGCCTGGCGGGCTCACTGTCCCTGGTGCTTTTTGCGCAACGGCGCGACAGCCCCGCGCGGTGCCTGGCAGCGGCGCTTGTCGCCCGTCCGGGCAGCGGGGCGCCGGTGAAAGGTTGCATCTGAAACAAGGACGTTCTCTTCAACCGTTTCCGAATTCTCAGGCAGGTTACAAGATGCAGTTCAGCGAATTGATGGCAGTGCTTTCGACCCTGGCGATCCGTCTTCAACGGGAACAGGAGGACCTGCTCGTCCAGGGCGATGACGAGGCGCTGGACGACGGGCTCTGGGACAGCCTGGTGCAGCACAAGGCCCGGCTCCTGGAACTGCTCGACGGCCAGGGCGGCAGCTGGCTGAGCCCGGCCTTCAGGATCACCCCGGACATGCTGCCCCTGGTGCAGCTGGACCCGCCCGCCATCAAGCGTATCGTCGCCGCAGTGCCTGGTGGCGCCGCCAACGTGCAGGACATCTACCCCCTGGCGCCGCTGCAGGAGGGCATGCTCTATCACCATTTGTCCGCCGCCCAGGGCGACCCCTATGTGCTGCAGGCGCGCTTCGCCTTTGCCAGTGCCGAGCGACGGCAAGCCTTCGTCGAAGCCTTGCAATGGGTCATCGACCGCCACGACATCCTGCGTACCGCCATCGCCTGGGAAAGCCTGGATGAGCCGTTGCAGGTGGTCTGGCGCCAGGCGCCGCTGGTGATCGAGGCCGTGGCGCTGGACCCGGCCGACGGCGATGTGCTCGGCCAGCTGCAGGCCCGCTACGACTCCCGGCACTTTCGCCTGGACCTGCGTCAGGCGCCGCTGCTGCGCCTGGTGCACGCCGAGGACCCGGCCAACCAGCGCCAGGTGGCGCTGCTGCTGTTTCATCACCTGGCCCTGGATCACTCCGCGCTGGACCTGGTACGCCAGGAAATCCACGCCCGCCTGCAAGGGCACAGCGAGCGCCTGCCGGCCCCGGTACCGTTTCGCAACCATCTGGCCCAGGCCCTGGCAAGCCGCAGCGAGGCGGCCCACGAGCGCTTCTTTCGCGAGATGCTCGGCGATGTCGACGAGCCGACCCTGCCGTGCGGCCTGGGGGATGTGCAGGGCGCCGGGCGGGTGATCGAAGAGGCCCGGCTGACCCTGGACCGCGAGCTCAGCCAGCGCCTGCGGGCCCAGGCCCGGCAACTGGGGGTGAGCAGCGCCAGCCTGATGCACCTGGCCCTGGCCCGGGTGCTGGGCCAGCTGTCGGGGCGCGAAGCGGTGGTGTTCGGCACCGTGCTGCTGGGCCGCATGGAGGCCGGCGAAGGCGGCGAGCGGGCCCTGGGCATGTTCATCAACACCTTGCCGCTGCGGGTGGATGTCGGCGCCCAGGGCGTGCGCGCCGGGGTCCTGGCCACCCATCAGCGGCTCAGTGCCTTGCTCGCCCATGAGCATGCGTCCCTGGCCCTGGCCCAGCGCTGCAGCGGGGTCAGTGCGCCGACGCCGCTGTTCAGCGCCATGCTCAACTACCGCCACAGCCACGCCGCCGATGGCGCCCAGGTGCAGGAGGTGGCCCCGGGCATCCAGGTGCTGGGCGCCGAAGAACGCACCAACTACCCGCTGACCATCAACATCGATGACCTGGGAGAGGATTTTTGCATCACCGCCCTGGTGGATCGGCAACTGGGCGCCGAGCGCATCGCCGGCTACCTGCTGACCGCCCTGGAGAGCCTGGCCCTGGCCTTGCAGAGCACTCCGCAGGCACCGCTGTACAGCCTGGAGATGCTCCCGGCCAGCGAGCGCCGCTACCTGTTGCAGGGCCTGAACACGCCGCTGGGGCACTACCCGGACAGCCCGCTGATCCACCAGCAGGTGGAAGCCCAGGCCCGGGTCCAGCCCGAGGCCCCGGCGCTGCTGTTCGGCGAGCTGCGGCTGAGCTACGGCGAGCTCAACCGGCGCGCCAACCAGGTGGCCCACCGTTTGCTGGCGCTGGGTGTACGCCCGGACCAGCGGGTGGCGATCTGTGTCGAGCGCGGCGTGGAAATGATCGTCGGCCTGCTGGGCATCCTCAAGGCCGGCGGCGCCTACGTGCCCATCGACCCGGCCTACCCCCGCGAGCGCATCGCCTACACCCTGCAGGACAGCGACCCGGTGGCGCTGCTGGTGCAGGCCGGCACCCAGTCCCTGGTGGCCGACCTGCGGGTGCCGCTGATCGACCTCGACAGCCGCACCCTGGCCCATGAAGCCCAGGAGGACCCCGAAGTGCCGGGGCTGACCCCGGCCCACCTGGCCTATGTGATTTACACCTCGGGCTCCACCGGCCTGCCCAAGGGGGTGATGGTGGAGCACCGCAACGTGGCCCGGCTGTTCAGCGCCACCCGCGACTGGTTCGACTTCAACTGGCGGGACGTGTGGGCGCTGTTCCATTCCTTCGCCTTCGATTTCTCGGTGTGGGAGATCTGGGGGGCGCTGGTGCATGGCGGCCAGTTGCTGGTGGTGCCCCAGGCCGTCAGCCGTTCGCCGGATGACTGCTACCGGCTGCTCTGCGAAGCCCGGGTGAGCATCCTCAACCAGACCCCCAGCGCCTTCCGTTCGCTGATCGCGGCCCAGGACCAGAGCCCCCTCAAGCACTCTCTGCGCCAGGTGATCTTCGGCGGCGAGGCCCTGGAACCGGGGATGCTCAAGCCCTGGTATGCCCACCTGGAAAACGTCGGCACCCAGCTGGTGAACATGTACGGCATCACCGAAACCACGGTGCACGTGACCTATCGCCCGTTGCAGGCGGCGGATGCCCAGCTGGTGGGCAGCAGCCCCATCGGCCGGCGCATTCCCGACCTGCAACTGTATGTGCTCGATGCCCACCGCGAGCCGCTGCCCAGCGGCGTGGTGGGTGAGTTGTATGTGGGCGGCGCCGGGGTTGCCCGGGGCTACCTCAACCGCGATCAGCTGACCGCCGAGCGCTTTATCGCCGACCCCTTCAGCCACGAGCCGGGGGCGCGGCTGTACAAGACCGGCGACCTGGCGCGCTGGCGCAGCGACGGCAGCCTGGAGTACCTGGGGCGCAACGATGACCAGGTGAAGATCCGCGGCTTTCGCATCGAGCTGGGGGAGATCGAGGCCCGCCTGGCGGCCTGCGACGGCGTGCGCGAAGCGGTAGTGATCGCCCGGGAAGACACCCCGGGGGACAAGCGCCTGGTGGCCTATGTGATCCCCCGGCCGGGGGCCGCTGCCAGCGCTGCGCAACTGCGCGAGCAACTGCAACAGAGCCTGGCCGAGCACATGCTGCCCAGCGCCTTTGTGACGTTGCAGGCCTGGCCCCTGACCCCCAACGGCAAGCTCGACCGCAAGGCCCTGCCGGCGCCGGACAGCCAGGCCCTGGCCCGGCGTGAATATGCAGCGCCCCAGGGCGAGGTGGAACAGGCCATCGCGACGATCTGGCAAGAGCTGCTGGGCTTGCCGCAGGTCGGGCGCCAGGACAACTTCTTCGAGCTGGGCGGGCACTCGCTGCTGGCGGTCAAGCTGATGGAGCGCATGCGCCAGGTGGACCTGTGCGCCGATGTGCGGGTGCTGTTCGGCCAGCCGACCCTGGCCGCCCTGGCGGCGACCGTGGGCGGGCAGCGCGAGGTGCAGGTGCCGGCCAACCGCATCGCCGCCGATTGCCGCCACATCACCCCGGACCTGCTGCCCCTGGCGGACCTCGATCAGGCCGCCATCGACCGGCTGCTGGCGCGGGTGCCCGGCGGCGCCGCCAACGTCCAGGACATCTATGCCCTGGCGCCCTTGCAGGCGGGGATCCTCTATCACCACCTGAGCAGCGCCGAGGGCGATCCCTATGTGCTCCAGGTGCAGTTCGAATTTGCCGGCGAAGACGCCCTGCAAACCTTCGCCCTGGCCTTGCAGCAGGTCATCGCGCGCCACGACATCCTGCGCAGCAGCATGGCCTGGGAAGGCCTGGAACAGCCGGTGCAGGTGGTCTGGCGCCAGGCGCCCCTGGACATTCAGGTGGTCGAGACGGACCCGGCCCAGGGCCCGGTGCTGGAGCAGCTGCAGGCGCGTTTCGACCCCCGTCGCTACCGCCTGGACCTGAGCCGGGCGCCGCTGCTGCAACTGGCCTGCGCCGCGGACCCGGGGCAGCAGCGCTGGCTGGGCCTGCTGTTGTTCCACCACCTGGCCCTGGACCACAGCTCCCTGGAGGTGTTGGTGGAGGAGATCAGCGCGGTGCTGCAGGGCGCCGCCGCGCAGTTGCCGGCGCCGGCACCGTACCGCAACTATGTGGCCCAGGCGCGCCTGGGCCATGGTGAGGAGCAGCACCAGGCGTTCTTCCGCGAGATGCTGGCGGACATCGACGAGCCGACCCTGGCCTTCGGCCTGCAGGACGTGCAGCGCGACGGCAGCGGCATCCGGGAGCGTCAACTGCGCCTCGACCCGGCGCTGTGCCGGCGCCTGCGGGAACAGGCGCGGCACCTGGGAGTGAGCCTGGCCAGCCTGCTGCACCTGGCCTGGGGCCGGGTGCTGGGGCAACTGGCGGGCCGCGATGACGTGGTGTTCGGCACCGTGCTGCTGGGAAGGATGCAGGGCGGCGCCGGTGCCGACCGGGCCCTGGGCATGTTCATCAACACCTTGCCGTTGCGGGTCAGTGTCGGGGAGCAGGGTGTGGCCGAGGCCTTGCGCGCCACCCACGCCCGGCTGGCCCGATTGCTGGGCCACGAGCACGCCTCCCTGGCCCTGGCCCAGCGCTGCAGCGGCGTGCCGGCATCGCTGCCCCTGTTCAACAGCCTGCTCAACTACCGCCACAGCGCTGCCGACACCGCGCAGCAGGGGCCGGCGAGCTGGGAGGGGATCCGCGTGCTCGACTCCCGGGAGCGCAGCAATTATCCCCTGGCGCTGAATATCGACGATGACGCCCACGGCCTGCGCCTGACCGTGCAGGCCGTGGCGCAGGTGGACGGCGATCGGGTCTGTGGCTACCTGCAGTGCGTGCTGGAACACCTCGCCCAGGCCTTGGAGCAGACCCCGGCCCTGGCCCTGGAGGACATCCCGGTACTGCCGGCGGCCGAGCGCCGCCAGGTATTGCTGGAGTTCAACGCCAGCACCCGCGACTACCCGCGCCAGCACACCGTGCACCGGCTGTTCGAGGCCCAGGCCCAGGCCCACCCGCAGCGGGTGGCGGCGGTCGAAGGCCAGGCGCAGCTTAGCTACGGCGAGCTCAATACCCGGGCCAACCAGTTGGCCCGGCACCTGCTGGAGCTCGGGCTGCAGCCCGGCGACCGGGTGGCGATCCTGTTGCCACGGTCCCTGGACCTGCTGGTGAGCCAACTGGCCGTCTGCAAATGCGCCGCGGCCTATGTGCCCCTGGATACCAACGCCCCGGCCCAGCGCCAGGCCTTCATGGTGGAAGACAGCGCCAGCGTGCTGCTGCTCAGCCGCAGCGACCAGGTGCTTGCGTGCCCGGCCAGAAGGGTCGACCTGGACCGCCTGCAACTGGCGCCATTGCCCGGGCACAACCCGGACCTGGCGCAGTCGTCCGAGACCGTGGCCTACATCATGTACACCTCCGGCTCCACCGGCGTGCCCAAGGGCGTGCAGGTGCCGCACCGGGCCATCAGCCGCCTGGTGCTCAACAACGGCTATGCCGATTTCAACCCCGAGGACCGGGTGGCCTTCGCCTCCAACCCGGCCTTCGACGCCAGCACCATGGATGTCTGGGGCGCCTTGCTCAATGGCGGCCGGGTGCTGGTGATCGATCACTACACCCTGCTGGAACCTGCGCGTTTCGGCCGGGCCCTGAGCACGGCCGGGGCCACGGTGCTGTTTGTCACCACGGCGCTGTTCAACCAGTACGTGCAACTGATTCCCGAGGCCCTCAAGGGCCTGCGGATTCTCCTCTGCGGCGGCGAGCGTGCCGACCCGGCGGCCTTTCGCCGCCTGCTGGCGCTGGCGCCGCGGCTGCGCCTGGTGCACTGCTACGGCCCCACCGAAACCACCACCTACGCCACCACCCATGAAGTCACCGCCCTGGCCGATGACGCGGAGCACGTGCCCATCGGCCGGCCGATCGGCAACACCCGGGTGTATGTCCTGGACGCCCAGCAGCGGCCGCTGCCCATCGGTGCCCCGGGGGAGATCGTGATCGGCGGCGACGGCGTGGCCCTGGGTTATCTCAACCGCCCCGAACTCAACGCCGAGAAATTTATCCGCGACCCTTTCAGCGAACAGCCCGGGGCCTTGCTGTACCGCACCGGGGACATTGGCCGCTGGCTGGGCAACGGCCTGCTCGAATGCCTGGGGCGCAACGACGATCAGGTGAAGATCCGTGGCCTGCGCATCGAACTGGGGGAAATCGAGGCGCGCCTCACTGCCTGCGCCGGGGTCAAGGAGGCCGTGGTCCTGGCCCGGGAAGACGAGCCCGGGGACAAGCGCCTGGTGGCCTACTACACCCTGCAGGCGGACGCTGCGCCGCTGCCGGCCGAAGCCCTGCGCGCGGCCCTGCAGCAGCAACTGCCGGACTACATGGTGCCCCTGGCCTACGTGCAGTTGCAGGCCTTGCCCCTGACCAACAACGGCAAGCTGGACCGCAAGGCGCTGCCGGCGCCGGCCCCGTCGGCCTTGCTCAGCCGTGAATTCGTCGCCCCCCGAGGCGAGGTGGAAATCGCCCTGGCGCGGATCTGGAGCGAGCTGCTCAAGGTGGAGCAGGTGGGGCGCCACGACCACTTCTTCGAACTGGGCGGGCACTCGCTGCTGGCGGTGAGCCTGATCGAGCGCATGCGCCAGATCGGCCTGAGCGCCGATGTGCGGGTGCTGTTCAGCCAGCCGACCCTGGCCGCCCTGGCCGATGCCGTGGGCAGCGGCCGGGAAGTGCAGGTGCCGGCCAACCTCATCAGCGCTGATTGCCCGCGCATCACCCCGGACCTGCTGCCCCTGGTGGAACTGGACCAGGAGGCCATCGACCGGGTGCTGGCCAGCGTGCCGGGCGGCGTGGCCAATGTGCAGGACATCTACCCCCTGGCGCCGTTGCAGGAGGGCATTCTCTATCACCACCTGAGCGCCGGGCAGGGCGACCCCTACCTGCTGCAATCGCGCCTGGCCTTCGACAGCCTGGAGCGACTGCAGCGTTTCGCCGGGGCCCTGCAGCAGGTCATCACGCGCCATGACATCCTGCGCACCGCGGTGCTCTGGGAAGGCCTGCCGCAACCGCTGCAAGTGGTCTGGCGCCATGCCGAGCTCCGGGTCGAGGAACAGCACCTGGACCCGGCCGAGGGTGACCTGCTGGCGCAGTTGCAGCAGCGCTTCGACGCCCGTCACTGGCGCCTGGACCTGGCCCAGGCGCCGCTGATCCGCCTGGTCTATGCGCGAGAGCCCGGGCAGCAGCGGGTGCCGGCGATCCTGCTGTTCCACCACCTGGCCCTGGATCACACCGCCATGGAGGTGATCGGCGAGGAAATGCGCGACCTGCTGTTCGACCGCGCGCAGCACCTGGGCACACCGGTGCCGTACCGCAACTATGTGGCCCAGGCCCGCCTGGGTGCCGGGCAGGCGGAACACGAGGCGTTCTTTCGCGACATGCTCGGGGACATCGACGAGCCGACCCTGGCCTTCGGCGTAGAGGATGTACAGGGTGACGGCCTGGGTATCGAAGAGGCCGAGCTGGTGCTGCCCGAGGCCCTGAGCCAGCGCCTGCGGCAACAGGCGCGGCACCTGGGGGTGAGCGCCGCGGCCCTGATGCACCTGGCCTGGGGCCTGGTGCTGGGGCAGTTGGCCAACCGTCGCCAGGTGGTGTTCGGCACCGTGCTGATGGGCCGCATGCAGGGCGGCGCGGGCGCCGACCGCGCCCTGGGGGTGTTCATCAATACCCTGCCGCTGCGGGTCGATGTGCAGGGCAGCGTGCGTGCCGCGGTCAAGGCCACCCACGCCCGGCTCAGCGCCTTGCTCGGCCATGAGCACGCCTCCCTGGCCCTGGCCCAGCGCTGCAGCGCGGTGGCGGCCGGCGCGCCGCTGTTCAATACCTTGCTCAACTACCGCCACAGCGTGCCGAACACGGCGGCGCCGGACGGCCTGGATATCTGGCAGGGCGTCGAACTGCTGGGGGGCGAGGAGCGCAGCAACTACCCGCTGAGCCTCAGCGTCGATGACCTGGGCGAAGGCTTCAGCCTGGCGCTGCTGGCCCAGGCCGGAATCGGTGCGCAGCGTGTCGGCGCTTATATGCAAAGTGCCCTGGAGCAACTGGCCCAGGCCCTGGAACACAACCCGCAGGCGGCCCTCGAACAGTGCTCGGTGCTGCCGCCACAAGAGCGCGAGCAACTGCTGGAGGGCTGCAATGCCAGCACCGCCGACTACCCCCGCGGGCAGACCCTGCACGGGCTGTTCGAGGCGCGAGCGGCACAGGCTCCCGACGCTGTGGCGCTGGTGCAGGGGCCGTTGCGCCTGAGCTACCGCCAGCTCAACCAGCAGGCCAATCAGCTGGCCCGGCAACTGCTGGAGTTGGGCGTGCACCCAGACGATCGCGTGGCCCTGTGCCTGCAACGCGGGCCGCACTTGTTGCGGGGCATGCTGGCGGTCCTCAAGGCCGGGGCGGCCTATGTGCCCATCGACCCGAGCCTGCCGGCCGAACGCATCGCCTACCTGCTGCAGGACAGCGCGCCGCTGGCGGTGCTGGTACAAAGCGCCACCCGCGAGCTGCCGGGCAGCCTTGCGGTGGTGTCGATCGATCTCGATGGGGTTGCCTGGCAGGAGGCCGAGCTGGGCAACCCGCTGCTGCCGCACCTGACCCCGGCGCACCTGGCCTATGTGATCTACACCTCCGGTTCCACTGGCCTGCCCAAGGGCGTGATGGTGGAGCACCAGAGCCTGGAAAACCTGGTGCACTGGCACTGCGCGAGTTTCGACCTGGGCCCGGGGCGGCACAGCTCCAGCGTCGCCGGCCTGGGCTTCGACGCCATGGCCTGGGAGGTCTGGCCGACCCTGTGCAGCGGCGCGACCCTGCACCTGCCGCCCGCCGATGTGGGCAGCCAGGATATCGAAGCGCTGCTGCACTGGTGGCGCGCCCAGCCCCTGGATGTCAGCTTCCTGCCGACCCCGGTGGCCGAATACGCCTTCAGCCAGGGGCTCGGCCACCCCACACTGGACACCTTGCTGATCGGTGGCGACCGCCTGCGCCAGTTCGCCGCCGACCCGGGTTTTGCAGTGATCAACAACTACGGCCCCACCGAAGCCACGGTGGTGGCCAGCTCCGGGCGGATCGAGGCCGGTAGCGCCCTGCATATCGGCCGGCCCGTGGCCAATGCGCGGCTCTACCTGCTGGACGAACTGCAGCGTCCGGTGCCCCAGGGGGTCAGTGGCGAGCTGTATGTGGCCGGCGCCGGGGTGGCCCGGGGTTACCTCAACCGCCCGCAAATGACCGCTGAGCGCTTTCTCAACGACCCCTTCAGTGCCGAGCCCGAGGCACGCATGTACCGCACCGGTGACCTGGCCCGCTGGCGCGCCGACGGCAACCTCGACTACCTGGGGCGCAACGACGACCAGGTGAAGGTGCGCGGCATGCGCATCGAACCTGGGGAAATCGAGGCGGCGCTGCTCACCCATCCGGCCCTCAAGGAAGCCCTGGTGCTGGTCCGCGAGGGGCGCCTGCTGGCCTATTTCACTTCCCGTACCGAGGGCGTGCAAGCCGCCGCCGAAGACCTGCGCGACCACCTGCAAGGCCGGCTGCCGGACTACATGCTGCCGGTGGCCTATGTGCGCCTGCCGGCCATGCCCCTGACCGCCAACGGCAAGCTCGACCGCAAGGCCCTGCCACCGCCGGGGGAAGAGGCCTGGCTGAACCGGGAATTCGTGGCCCCCGAAGGCGAGGTGGAACAGGCCCTGGCGCGGATCTGGAGCGAGGTGCTGCAGGTGGAGGCGGTGGGGCGCCATGATCACTTCTTCGAACTGGGCGGGCATTCGCTGCTGGCGGTGAGCCTGATCGAACGCATGCGCCAGATCGGCCTGGACGCCGACGTGCGGGTGCTGTTCGGCCAGCCGACCCTGGCTGCGCTGGCGGCTGCGGTGGGCAGTGGCCGCGAGGTCGCGGTCCCGGCCAACCGGATCACCGCGGATTGCCCGCGCATCACCCCGGACCTGCTGCCGCTGGTGGAACTGGAGCAGGAAGCCATCGACCGAGTGGTGGCCAGCGTGCCCGGCGGCGTGGCCAACGTGCAGGACATCTACCCCCTGGCGCCGTTGCAGGAGGGCATTCTCTATCACCACCTGAGTGCCCGGCAGGGCGACCCCTACCTGCTGCAATCGCAGCTGGCCTTCGCCAGCCGGCAACGCCTGGATGATTTCGCCGCAGCCCTGCAGCGGGTGGTCGAGCGCCACGACATCCTGCGCACCGCGGTGCTCTGGGAAGGCCTGAAGCAGCCGCTGCAAGTGGTCTGGCGCCAGGCAGGGGTGCAGGTGCAAGAGGTGCAAGCGAACCCCGCCCAGGGCGAGGTCCTGGAGCAACTGCAGGCGCGCTTCGATGCCCGGCACCTGCGCCTGGACCTGACCCGGGCGCCGCTGATGCGCCTGGTGTATGCCCAGGACCCGGCCCGCCAGCGCATCGTCGCCATCCTGCTGTTCCATCACATGGCCCTGGACCACACCGCCCTGGAGGTGGTGCGCGAGGAAATCCAGGCCTGCCTGCTGGGGCAGTCGCCCGCGGGCACGGCGATTCCCTATCGCAACTACGTGGCCCAGGCGCGCCTGGGTGTGAGCCGTGAAGAGCACGAGGCATTCTTTCGCGAGATGCTCGGCGATATCGATGAGCCGACCCTGCCGTTCGGCCTGCAGGACGTGCAGGGCGATGGCGATGCCATCGAAGAGCGCCAGCAGGCCCTGGAACCGTCACTGAGTGCGCGCCTGCGGACCCAGGCCCGGTTGCTGGGGGTGAGTGCGGCGAGCCTGTTCCACCTGGCCTGGGCCCGGGTCCTGAGCGTCACCTCGGGCCAGGACCGGGTGGTGTTCGGCACCGTGCTGCTGGGGCGCCTGAGCGCCGGGCAGGGCGCCGACCGGGCCCTGGGCATGTTCATCAACACCTTGCCGCTGCGGGTCGACCTGGATGCGCGTGGCAGCCGTGCCGCGGTCAAGGACACCCACGCCCGGCTCAGTGCCCTGCTGGGTCATGAACACGCCTCCCTGGCCCTGGCCCAGCGTTGCAGCGGGGTGGCCGCGCCGCTGCCGCTGTTCAGTGCCATGCTCAACTACCGCCACGGCAGCGACGGGGTGCCGAGCCAGGCCGTGCAACAGGCCTGGCAGGGCATCGAGACCCTGCACAGCGAGGAGCGCACCAACTACCCCCTGAGCCTCAACGTCGACGACCTGGGCCAGGGGTTCCGTCTCACCGCCATGACCCTGGCGCGGATCGGTGCCGAGCGTATCTGCGGCTACATGCAGCAGGCCCTGCTGGCCCTGGTGGAGAACCTGGAGACGGCGCCGCAGCGGCCCCTGCGCGAGGTGCCGATCCTGCCGCCGCAGGAGCGTCAGCACCTGCTGCAAGGGTTCAACGCCACGGCCGTGGATTACCCCCTGGAGCAGACCCTGCACGGGCTGTTCGAGGCCCAGGTGCGGCGCAGCCCCGAGGCCACTGCGGTGCAGGCCGGCGAGCAGCAGCTGAGCTACGGCGAACTCAACCGGCGCGCCAACCAGCTGGCCGGGCACCTGCTGCAACTGGGCGTCGGCCCCGACAGCCGGGTGGCGATCTGTGTCGAGCGCGGGCTGGAAATGGTGGTCGGCCTGCTGGCGATCCTCAAGGCCGGCGGCGCCTATGTGCCCATCGACCCGGGCTACCCCGCCGAGCGCATCGCCTACATGCTCGACGACAGCGCGCCCCTGGCGGTGCTGGCCCAGGGCGCGACCCGGGCATTGCTCGGCGAACTGGCGCGGCCCCTGGTGGACCTCGACCAGCTGGCCTGGAGCGGGCCGGCGCCGGGCAACCCGCAAGTAGAGGGGCTGACCCCGGGGCACCTGGCCTATGTGATCTACACCTCCGGTTCCACCGGCCAGCCCAAGGGCGCGATGAACGAGCACCGGGCCGTGGTCAACCGCCTGTTGTGGATGCAGGCGCAGTACCGCCTTGGCACCGAGGACGCGGTGTTGCAGAAGACCCCGTTCAGTTTCGACGTCTCGGTCTGGGAGTTCTTCTGGCCGCTGTTCACCGGCGCGCGCCTGGTGATGGCGCGCCCCGACGGGCACAAGGACCCGGCCTACCTGCGCCAGGTGATCCGCGAGCAGGGCATCAGCACCTTGCACTTCGTGCCCTCGATGCTCGATGTGTTCCTGGCCCAGGGCGAGGGCGCCGAGGACCTGGGCCTGCGCCAGGTGATGTGCAGCGGCGAGGCATTGCCGGGCAGCCTGGTGCGGCGCTTCAAGCAGCAACTGCCACAGGTGGCATTGCACAACCTCTACGGCCCCACGGAGGCCGCGGTGGACGTCACTGCCTGGGATTGCAGCGGCCCGCTGGCCGATACCCCGGACCACACGCCCATCGGCAAGCCCATCGCCAATACCTGCATCTACCTGCTGGACGCGCAGATGCAGCCGGTGCCCCTGGGGGTGGTGGGCGAGCTGTACATCGGCGGGGTGCAGGTGGCCCGGGGTTACCTGAACCGCGAGCAGTTGAGCGCCGAACGTTTCCTCAAGGACCCGTTCAGCCAGGAACCGGGGGCGCGCCTGTACCGCACCGGCGACCTCGGGCGCTATCAGGCCGACGGCACTATCGAGTACCTGGGGCGCAACGACGACCAGGTGAAGATCCGCGGCCTGCGCATCGAACTGGGGGAGATCCAGGCGCGCCTGACCCAGCTGGAGGAGGTCAAGGAGGCGGTGGTACTGGCCCGCGAGGATGTGCCCGGCGACCAGCGCCTGGTGGCCTACTACACCACCCACGACAGCGCCCGGCGCCTGCCCGTCGAGCACCTGCGCACGCAACTGCTGCAGCACCTGCCGGAGTTCATGGTGCCGGCGCTGTTCGTGCACCTGGCGGCGCTGCCCCTGAGCGCCAACGGCAAGCTGGCGCGCAAGGAACTGCCGGCCCCGGGGCTGGAGGCGGCCCAGGTGCGCGAGTACGAGGCCCCGGTGGGCGACACCGAAATCGCCCTGGCGCGGCTGTGGGCCGAACTGCTCAATGTCGAGCGGGTGGGGCGTCACGATCATTTCTTTGAACTGGGTGGGCACTCACTGCTGGCGGTCAGCCTGATCAGCCGCATGCGTGAGCTAGGCATGGAAGCCGATGTCCGGGCGTTGTTCGAACAGCCGACCCTGGCGGCCTACGCGGCCATGACCGAACGAATGGAGATCGTCCTGTGAGCGTGATCGAACTGTTGGCGACACTGAAGGAAAAGGATGTGCAACTGGTGCTCAAGGACGACCAGTTGGTGGTCCAGGGCAACAAGCAGGCCCTGAGCGAACCGCAGCTGCTGGCCCGCTTGCGCGAGCACAAGCCGGAGCTGATCGAGCTGATCCGCGCCGGCCAGTATTCGCCGAGCAAGGCCGGGCAGGTGCAGGTGCCGGCCAATGGCATCACCCCGGGCATCAGCCGCATCACCCCGGCGATGCTGCCCCTGGCCAACCTCGACCAGGAGGCCATCGAGCGCATTGTCGCCAGCGTCCCGGGCGGGGTCGCCAACGTGCAGGACATCTACCCCCTGGCGCCCCTGCAGGAGGGCATTCTCTACCACCACGTCAGTGCGCAGCAGGGCGACCCCTATGTGATGCAGGCGCAGTTCGCCTTCGCCAGCGAGGAACGCCTGGAAGCCTTTGCCGAGGCCCTGCGCGGGGTCATTGCGCGGCACGACATCCTGCGCACCGCGGTGCTCTGGGATGGTCTGGAGCAGCCGATGCAGGTGGTCTGGCGCGAGGCCGGGCTGGAGCTGCAAGAGGTCGAGACCGACCCTGCGGCCGGTGAGGTTCTGGCCCAGTTGCATGCGCGTTTCGACGCCCGCCACTATCGCCTGGACGTCAGCCAGGCGCCGCTGCTGCGCCTGGTGCATGCCCGGGATGAAGCCGGGCAGCGCATCGTCGCCATGCTGCTGTTCCACCACATGGCCCTGGACCACAGCGCCCTGGATGTGGTGCGCCACGAGATGCAGGCCTTCCTCACCGGGCAGGCCGAGCGCCTGGGGCCGGCCATGCCGTTTCGCAACTACGTGGCCCAGGCGCGGCTGGGCATCAGCGAACAGGAGCACGAAGCGTTCTTCCGCCAGATGCTCGGCGATATCGACGAGCCGACCCTGCCTTACGGCCTGCAGGATGTGCAGGGCGATGGCCGGGCCATCGAGGAATGCACCCAGGCCCTGCCAACCGAGTTGAGCCAGCGCCTGCGGACCCGGGCCCGGCTGGCCGGGGTCAGCGCGGCCAGCCTGTTCCACCTGGCCTGGGGCCGGGTGCTGGGCACCCTGGCGGGCAAGCACAAGGTGGTGTTCGGCACTGTGCTGATGGGCCGCCTGCAAGGCGCCGAAGCCACCGAGCGGGCCCTGGGGATCTTCATCAACACCTTGCCGTTTCGCCTGGATGTGGACAGCCAGGGCCTGGGCGAGGCCCTCAAGGCCACCCACGCCCGGCTCACCACCTTGCTGCGCCACGAACACGCGGCCCTGGCCCTGGCCCAGCGTTGCAGCGGCGTGAGCGCACCGACCCCGCTGTTCAGCGCCTTGCTCAACTACCGGCACAGTGCTGCCGGGGCCAGTGCCGCGGCCCAGGCCGCCTGGGCCGGGATCAGCACCCTGAGCTCCGAGGAGCGCACCAACTACCCCCTGACCCTGAGCGTCGACGACCTCGGGCAGGATTTCAGCCTGACCCTGCTGGCCAGCACCCAGGTCGACCCGCGGCGTATCCTCGGCTACCTGCTGTGCACCCTGGAGAACCTGGCCCAGGCCCTGGAGCAGACGCCGCAACTGGCCCTGGAGCAGTTGCCGATCCTGCCGGTGGCGGAGCGCGAGCAGGTGCTGGAAGGCTTCAACCGCAGCGCGGTGGACTACCCCCGGGGGCAGGCTATCCATGGCCGCATCGAGGCCCAGGCGCAGCGCACCCCAGACGCCCTGGCGGCCTGCTACCAGGGCCGCTCGCTGAGCTATGCCGAGCTCAACCGACAGGCCAATGTCCTGGCTCGGCAACTGCGCGGGCTGGGGGTGCAGCCCGATGACCGGGTGGCCATCGTTGCCCGGCGCAGCCTGGAAACGGTGGTGGGCCTATTGGCGATTCTCAAGGCCGGGGCCTGCTATGTGCCCATCGACCCGGCCCACCCGGCCGAGCGTCTGAACTACCTGCTCCAGGACTGCGGCCCGCGGGCGGTGCTGACCCAGGCCGAGCTGCTGGGGCGCCTGCCGGCCCTGGCGGTGCCGGTGATCGAACTCAACCAGCGGTTGTGGCTCGATCAGACGGCGGACAATACCCAGGTACCGGGGCTGAGCGCGGCCAACCTGGCCTATGTGATCTACACCTCCGGCTCCACCGGCCTGCCCAAGGGGGTGATGGTGGAGCACCGGACCCTGGGCAACCTGGTGGACTGGCACTGCCAGGCCTTCGACCTGCGTCCCGGCAGCCAGGCCTCGTGCCTGGCCGGCTTCGGTTTCGATGCCATGGCCTGGGAGGTCTGGCCGGCGCTGTGTGTGGGCGCGACCCTGCACCTGGCACCGGCCCAGGACGGCAGCGAGGACCTGGATGCGTTGCTCGCCTGGTGGCGTGCCCAGCCCCTGGACGTGAGCTTCCTGCCGACCCCGGTGGCCGAGTACGCCTTCAGCCAGGAGCAGGGCCACCCGAGCCTGCGCACCCTGCTGATCGGCGGCGACCGCCTGCGCCAGTTCAGCCACGACCAGGGCTTTGCCCTGATCAACAACTACGGCCCCACCGAAGCCACGGTGGTGGCCAGTTCCGGGCCGATCCACGCCGGTGGCGAGCTGGACATCGGCCGGCCGGTGGCCAACGCGCGCATTTACCTGCTGGATTCCCAGCAGCGCCCGGTGCCCATCGGCGTCGCCGGTGAGCTGTATGTGGGCGGCGCCGGGGTGGCCCGGGGGTACCTCAACCGCCCGCAATTGACCGCCGAACGCTTTCTCGACGATCCCTTCAGCGACCAGCCTGAGGCGCGCATGTACCGCAGCGGCGACCTGGCGCGCTGGCTGGCGGACGGACGCATCGACTACCTGGGGCGCAACGACGATCAGGTGAAGATCCGCGGCGTGCGCATCGAGCTGGGGGAAATCGAGACCCGCCTCTGCCAGTTCCCCGGTATCCAGGAAGCCGTGCTGCTGGCCCGCGAGGATCAGCCGGGCAACCCGCGGCTGGTGGCCTATTTCACCCAGCAGCAGGACGTCGCCCTGGACGTGGCGCAGTTGCGCGCCCACCTGCTGGCGCAGTTGCCTGACTACATGGTGCCGGTGGCTTATGTACGGCTCGACGCCTTGCCCCTGACCGCCAACGGCAAGCTCGACCGCAAGGCCCTGCCGGCGCCGGATCAGGCGGCGCTGTTTGGCCGTGAATACCAGGCCCCGCAAGGCGCCACCGAAACCACCCTGGCCGCGATCTGGCAGGAGGTGCTGCACCTGCCGCGGGTCGGGCGCCAGGATCACTTTTTCGAGCTGGGCGGCCATTCGCTGCTGGCCATGCGCATGGTGTCCCAGGTACGCCAGCGCCTGGGGGTGGAACTGGCCCTGGGCGAGCTGTTCGCCAATGCCGAGCTGAGCGCGGTGGCCGCGGTGCTGGAGCGTGCCGGGCGCAGCCATCTGCCGGAGATCTTCCCGGCGGTGCAGGATCACGACCTGCCGCTGTCCTTCGCCCAGCAGCGCCTGTGGTTCCTGGCGCAGATGGACGGTGCCGCCAGCGCCTACAACATTCCCATCGGCCTGGGCCTGCGCGGGCAGCTCGATCGCTCGGCGCTGCGCCAGGCGCTGCAGGCCATCGTCAGCCGCCACGCCACCTTGCGCAGCCGTTTCGTGCGCGTAGAGGACCAGCCCCAGGTGCTGATTGGGCCCCTGGACAGCGCTCTGGAACTGCACGAGGAAGACCTGCGCCAGGCGCCGCTGACCCTGGCCGGGCGGGTGCGTGCCGAAGCCGCCCAGGCCTTCGACCTGGAGCAGGGGCCGGTGATCCGCGCGCGCCTGCTGGCCCTGGCGGACGATCACCATGTGCTGCTCCTGACCCTGCACCACATCGTTGCCGATGGTTGGTCCATGGGCGTGCTGACCCGGGAGCTGGTGGCCCTGTACGAGGCCTTCAGCCAGGGCCGGCCCGATCCCTTGGCGCCGCTGGCGGTGCAGTACAGCGACTTTGCCCTGTGGCAACGGCGCTGGCTCAGCGGCGAGGTGCTGCAGCAGCAGAGTGACTACTGGCGCCAGGCCCTGGCCGGCGCGCCCAGCCTGCTGATGCTGCCCACCGACCGGCCGCGGCCGCAGCAGCAGGATTTCAGCGGTGGCAGCATCGAGCTGCTGCTGGACCGGGCCCTGAGCGACCAGCTCAAGGCCCTGAGCCAGCGCCATGGCTGCACCCTCTACATGACCCTGCTGGCCGGCTGGGGGCTGCTGCTGAGCCGCCTTTCGGGGCAGGACGATCTGCTGATCGGCAGCCCGGTGGCCAACCGCATGCGCGCCGAGGTGGAAGGGCTGATCGGGCTCTTCGTCAACACCCTGGCCCTGCGCCTGGACCTGGACCCGGGGCAGAGCGTGAGCGGGCTGCTGGCCCAGGTCCGCGCCCGCAGCCTGGAGGCCCAGGGGCACCAGGACCTGCCGTTCGAGCAGGTGGTGGAAATCGTCCGGCCCCAGCGCAGCCTGTCCCACAGCCCGCTGTTCCAGGTGGTGCTGACCTGGGTCGACAACTTCGCCCAGGACCTGCAACTGGGGGACCTGAAACTCGAAGGTGTGGCCGGGGCCAGCGCGGTGGCCAAGTTCGACCTGACCCTGAGCCTGGGAGAAAGCCAGGGGCAGATCCGCGGAACCCTGGACTACGCCACCGCGCTGTTCGATGAGGCCACGGTGCAGCGCTATGCCGCCTACCTGGTGCAGGTGCTGCGGGCCATGGTGGCCGACGATCAGCAATGCCTGGCCCAGGTGCAGTGGCTGGATGAGACCGAGCGCCGGCAACTGCTGGAGGATTTCAACGCCAGCGCCGTGGACTACCCACGGGGCTGGACCCTGGCCCAGCGCTTCGAGGCCATTGCCGCTCGGCAGCCCGAGGCCACGGCCCTGCAGGTGGGCGCGCAGCGCCTGAGCTATGGCCAGTTGAATGCCCGGGCCAACCAACTGGCCTGGCACTTGCGGGAGCTGGGGGTGGGCCCGGATCAGCGGGTGGCGATCTGCGTCGAGCGCGGGCCGGGGATGGTGATCGGCCTGCTGGGGATTCTCAAGGCCGGTGGCGCCTATGTGCCCATCGACCCGGGTCACCCCGCGGAACGCATCGCCTACCTGCTGCAGGACAGCGCGCCGCTGGCGCTGCTGGTGCAGGGCAGCACCCGGGCCCTGGTGGGCCAACCGGCCATGGCCCGGGTGGACCTCGACCAGCCCGAGTGGCAGGCCCGCCCCGAGGGCAACTTGCAGGTGCCGGGCATGAGCTGCGCGCACCTGGCCTATGTGATCTACACCTCCGGCTCCACCGGCCTGCCCAAGGGCGTGATGGTGGAGCATGCCAGCCTGGAAAACCTGCTGGACTGGCATTGCCAGGCCTTCGACCTGGGGCCGGGGCGACATGCCTCCAGCGTCGCCGGTTTCGGCTTCGACGCCATGGCCTGGGAGCTCTGGCCGACGCTGTGCGGCGGCGCCACCCTGCACCTGCCGCCGGCCGGTATCGGCCACCAGGACCTCGACCAACTGCTGCACTGGTGGCAGGCCCAGCCCCTGGACCTGAGCTTTCTGCCGACCCCGGTGGCCGAATACGCCTTCAACCAGGGCCTGGGCCACCCGACCTTGCGCACCCTGCTGATCGGCGGCGACCGCCTGCGCCAGTTCAGCCAGGAGCCGAGCTTTGCCGTGGTCAACAACTACGGCCCCACCGAAACCACGGTAGTGGCCAGCTCCGGGCGGCTGCTGGCCGGCGGGCCCCTGGACATCGGCCGGCCCATCGCCAATGCACGGATCTACCTGCTGGACCCGCAGCAGCGGCCGGTGCCCATCGGCGTCGCCGGTGAGCTGTATGTGGGCGGCGCCGGGGTGGCCCGGGGCTACCTCAACCGCCCGGAGCTGACGGCCGAACGCTTTCTTGAAGACCCCTTCAGCACCGTGCCGGGCGCACGCATGTACCGCAGCGGCGACCTGGCGCGCTGGCGGGCGGACGGGCGCATCGACTACCTGGGGCGCAACGACGACCAGGTGAAGGTACGTGGCGTGCGCATCGAGCTGGGGGAGATCGAGACCTGCCTCAACCGCCTTCCGGGCATCCGCGAGGCGGTGCTGCTGGCCCGGGAAGACCAGCCGGGGCAGACCCGGCTGGTGGCCTATTTCAGTGCAACCCCCGGCGCCGAGCCGAGCCCGGCCGAGCTGCGCAGGCGCCTGCTGGAGCAACTGCCGGAGTACATGGTGCCGGCGGCCTATGTGCACCTCGCTGCCTTGCCCCTGACCGCCAACGGCAAGCTCGACCGCCGGGCGTTGCCGCAACCGCCGCTGGAGGCGCTGCTGAGCCGGGACTATGTGGCCCCCGAGGGCGACAGCGAGATCGCCCTGGCGCAGATCTGGAGCGAGCTGCTGCAGGTCGAGCGGGTAGGGCGCCACGATCACTTCTTCGAACTGGGCGGCCATTCGCTGCTGGCCATGCGCATGCTGTCCCAGGTGCGGCAGCGCCTGGGGGTGGAGCTGGCCCTGGGCGAGCTGTTCGCCAATGCCGAACTGTGCGCCGTGGCCGCGGCCCTGGCCCGGGCCGAGCGCAGCAGCCTGCCGGACCTGCTGCCGGCGCCGCGCAACCAGCCGCTGGCGCTGTCCTTCGCCCAGCAGCGCCTGTGGTTCCTGGCGCAGATGGAAGGGGCCAACACCGCCTACAACATTCCCATCGGCCTGCGCCTGCGCGGGCCACTGGACGGCGCGGCCCTGCAGCAGGCCCTGGAGCGCATCGTCGCGCGCCATGAAACCCTGCGCAGCCGCTTTGCCCAGTACGGTGACGAAGCCCAGGTGCTGATCGCCCCGGCCGAATCCGGGCTGGAGCTGCTGCTGGAAAACCTGCGGGGCCACCCCCAGGCCAGCGACGCCTTGCAGGCCCTGGTGCAGGGCGAGGCCTCGGCGCCGTTCGACCTGCAACGCGGGCCGCTGATCCGCGGGCGCCTGGTCAGCCTGGCGGACGACCACCATGTGCTGTTGCTGACCCTGCACCATATCGTCAGCGATGGCTGGTCCATGGGCGTGCTGACCCGGGAATTGGTGGCGCTGTACCAGGCCTTCAGTCGTGGCCTGCCCGACCCCCTGGCGCCGCTGGCGGTGCAGTACAGCGACTTTGCCCACTGGCAGCGGCACTGGCTCAGTGGCGCGGTGCTGGAGCAGCAGGCGCAGTACTGGCGCCAGGCCCTGGAGGGGGCGCCGCCATTGCTCATGCTGCCCACCGACCGGCCACGGCCGGCCCAGCAGGACTACGCCGGCAGCAGCGTCGAGGTGCGCCTGGATGCGCAATTGACCGCCGGCCTGCGCGCCCTGAGCCAGCGCCATGGCACCACCTTGTACATGACCCTGATGGGCGCCTGGGCGCTGCTGCTGGGGCGGCTCTCGGGGCAGTCCGAGGTGGTGATCGGCACCCCGGTGGCCAACCGCATGCGCGCCGAGGTGGAAGGGTTGATCGGGCTGTTCGTCAACACCCTGGCCCTGCGCCTGGACCTGGAGGCGGCGCCCCGGGTCCAGGCGCTGCTGGCCCAGGTCCGCGCCCGCACCCTGGAGGCCCAGGCTCACCAGCACCTGCCGTTCGAGCAGGTGGTGGAGATCCTGCGGCCGTTGCGCAGCCTGTCCCACAGCCCGCTGTTCCAGACCCTGTTCACCTGGCAGAACGGCGACGGCCCGCAGCTGGAGCTGGGGGACCTGCAACTGGAGGGCATCCACGAGGCCAGCCACTTCGCCAAGTTCGACCTGTCCCTGAGCCTGGGGGAGGTGCAGGACCGCATCGAAGGCAGCCTGGAATACGCCACGGCGCTGTTCGATGAAACCACCATGCTGCGGTATGCCGGCTACCTGCAGCGGGTGCTGCAGGCCATGGTGGCCGATGAACAGATGCTGCTGGCACAGGTGCCGCTGCTGGATGCCGCCGAGCGCGAACAGCTGCTGCACGGCTTCAATGCCACCGCCCGCGACTACCCTCTGGAACAGACCCTGCACGGGCTGTTCGAGACCCAGGTGCTGCGCAGCCCCGAGGCCATCGCCGTGCAGGCCGGCGAGCAGCAGTTGAGCTACCGCGAGCTCAACCAGCAGGCCAACCAGCTGGCCGGGCACCTGCTGCACCTGGGCGTCGGCCCCGACAGCCGGGTGGCGATCTGCGTCGAGCGCGGGCTGCCCATGGTGGTGGGCCTGCTGGCGATCCTCAAGGCCGGCGGCGCCTACGTGCCCATCGACCCGGGCTACCCCGCCGAACGCATTGCCTACATGCTCGACGACAGCGCGCCCCAGGCGCTGCTGGCCGATAGCGCGACCCGGCCGCTGCTGGGCAACCTGGCGCTGCCCCTGGTGGATCTCGACCAGCCGCAATGGCACCGCCAGCCCCGGGTCAACCCGCGGCTCAACGGCCTGACCCCGAGCCACCTGGCCTATGTGATCTACACCTCCGGTTCCACCGGCCGGCCCAAGGGCGCGATGAACGAGCACCGGGCCGTGGTCAACCGCCTGCTGTGGATGCAGGAGCAGTACCGTCTCACTGCCGAGGACGCGGTATTGCAGAAGACCCCGTTCAGTTTCGACGTCTCGGTCTGGGAGTTCTTCTGGCCGTTGTTCACCGGCGCACGGCTGGTGATGGCGCGCCCCGATGGGCACAAGGACCCGGCCTACCTGCGCCAGGTGATCCGCGAGCAGGGCATCAGCACCTTGCACTTCGTGCCCTCGATGCTCGATGTATTCCTGGCCTATGGCGACACCCGCGAATGCGCCGGCCTGCGCCAGGTGATGTGCAGCGGCGAGGCGCTGCCGGGCAGCCTGGTGCGGCGCTTCAAGCAGCAGTTGCCGCAGGTGGCGCTGCACAACCTCTACGGCCCCACGGAAGCGGCGGTGGACGTCACCGCCTGGGATTGCGCCGGCCCGCTGGCACAGACCCCGGACAACACCCCCATCGGCAAGCCCATCGCCAATACCCGCATCTACCTGCTGGACGGGCAGATGCAGCCGGTGCCCCGGGGCGTGGTGGGCGAGCTGTACATCGGTGGGGTGCAGGTGGCCCGGGGTTACCTGAATCGCGAACAACTGAGCGCCGAACGCTTCCTCAAGGACCCGTTCAGCCAGGAACCGGGCGCGCGCCTGTACCGCACCGGCGACCTGGCCCGCTACCTGGCCGACGGCACTATCGAGTACCTGGGGCGCAACGACGACCAGGTGAAGATCCGCGGCCTGCGCATCGAGCTGGGGGAAATCCAGGCGCGCCTGACCCAGCTCGAAGGGGTCAAGGAAGCGGTGGTGCTGGCCCGGGAAGATGTGCCGGGCGACCAGCGCCTGGTGGCCTACTACACCACCGTTGCCGGGCAGCCGGCCCTGGCGGTGGAACAACTGCGCCGGGCGCTGCTGGAACACCTGCCGGAGTTCATGGTGCCGGCGCTGTTCATGCACCTGGCGGCGCTGCCCCTGAGCCCCAATGGCAAGCTGGAACGCAAGGCCCTGCCGGCCCCGGGGCTGGAGGCGGCCCAGGTGCGCGAATACGAGGCCCCGGTGGGCGACACCGAGATCCTCCTGGCGCAACTCTGGGCCGAACTGCTCAAGGTCGAGCGGGTGGGGCGCCACGACCACTTCTTCGAACTGGGCGGCCATTCGCTGCTGGCGGTGAGCCTGATCGGCCGCATGCGCCGGGCCGGGCTCTCGGCGGATGTGCGGGTGCTGTTCGGCCAGCCGACCCTGGCGGCCCTGGCCGCTGCCGTGGGCCGCGGTCGCGAGGTGCAGGTACCGGCCAACCTGATCTACCGCGACTGCCCGCGCATCACCCCGGACCTGCTACCGCTGCTGGCACTGGACCAGGCCGCCATCGACCGGGTGGTGGCCACGGTGCCCGGCGGTACCGCCAATGTGCAGGACATCTACCCGCTGGCGCCGTTGCAGGCCGGCATCCTGTTCCACCATCTGGCGGCTGGAGCGGGTGACCCCTACGTGTTGCAGGCGCAGTTCGCCTTTGCCAGCACCGAGCGCCTGCAGGCCTTCGCCCAGGCCTTGCAGGGGGTGATCGAACGCAATGACATCCTGCGCAGCGCGGTGCTCTGGGAAGGCCTGGAGCAGCCGCTGCAAGTGGTCTGGCGCCAGGCGCCGCTGTGCTGCGAAGAGATCGCCCTGGAGCCTGGCGACGGCGAGGTGCTGGGCCAGTTGCAGGCGCGCTTCGACAGCCGTCGCTACCGCCTGGACATCGCCCAGGCGCCGCTGCTGCGCCTGGTGCATGCCGCCGACCCGGTGAACCAGCGAGTGGTGGCCCTGCTGCTGTTCCATCACCTGGTGATGGACCACGTGGCCCTGGAGGTGCTGCAGCACGAACTGCAAGCCTTCCTCCTGGGCCAGCAGCAGCGCCTGGGGGAAGCGGTGCCGTACCGCAACTACGTGGCCCAGGCGCGCCTGGGCATCGGCGAGGCCGAGCATGAGGCGTTCTTCCGCCAGATGCTCGGCGATATCGACCAGCCGACCCTGCCGCTGGGCCTGCAGGAAGTACCGGGAGGCAGCGCCGAACTCAGCGAAGCGCGCCAGCCCCTGGACCGCCTGCTGAGCCGGCGCCTGCGCTTGCAGGCGCGGCAACTGGGGGTCAGTGCCGCAAGCCTGATGCACCTGGCCTGGGGCCGGGTGCTGGGCAGCCTGGCGGGGCAGCAGCAGGTGGTGTTCGGCACCGTGCTGCTGGGGCGGATGCAGGGCGGCGAGGGCGCCGAACGGGCCCTGGGAGTGTTCATCAACACCTTGCCGCTGCGGGTCGATCTGGGCGAGTTGCCGGTGCGCGAGGCCCTGCTGGCCACCCATGAGCGGCTGGCGCAGCTGCTTGGCCACGAACAGGCGCCGCTGGCCCTGGTCCAGCGTTGCAGTGGGGTGGAGCCGGGTACACCGTTGTTCAGCAGCCTGCTCAACTACCGCCACAGTGCCCCGGCGGCAAACCAGGCGGGGCAGGCCGGCAGTGCCTGGGAGGGCATGCAGTTGCTCAATGCCCAGGAGCGCAGCAACTACCCGCTGACCCTGAGCATCGACGACCTGGGGGACGGCTTCATGCTCACCGCCGTGGCCGCCGGGATCGATGCCCGGCGCATCTGCGACTACCTGCACGGCACCCTGGAACAGCTGCTGCTGGCCCTGGAGCAGCAACCGGAACAGGCCATCGGCCAGGTGCCGGTGCTGCCGCAGGCCGAGCGCCGACAGGTACTGGAGGGCTTCAACGACACGGTGCGCGACTACCCGCGCGAGCAGGCCCTGCACCAGTGTTTCGAGGAGCAGGTGCTGGCCCGGCCGCAGCAGGTGGCGGCGGTGCAGGGCGCCGAACAGCTCAGCTACATCCAGCTCAACACCCGGGCCAACCAGCTGGCCCAGCATCTGCTGCAACTGGGGGTGCAGCCTGGGGATCACGTGGCGCTGCTGCTGCCGCGCTCCCTGGACCTGCTGGTGAGCCAACTGGCGGTGAGCAAGTGCGGCGCCGCCTATGTACCGCTGGACGTCAATGCCCCGGCCGAGCGCCTGGGGTTCATGCTGGCCGACAGCGGGGCGCCGGTGCTGCTCAGCCACAGCGAGCGGGTGCTGGAAGCCGCGGTGCAACGGGTCGACCTGGACCGCCTGCGCTTCGACCGGCTGGCCGGGCACAACCCGAACCTGGCGCTGTCGTCCGAGGCGGTGGCCTACGTCATGTACACCTCCGGTTCCACTGGAGCGCCCAAGGGCGTGCGGGTGCCGCACCGGGCCATCACCCGGCTGGTGATCAACAACGGCTATGCCGATTTCAACCCCGAGGACCGGGTGGCCTTCGCCTCCAACCCGGCCTTCGACGCCAGCACCCTGGAGGTCTGGGGGCCGCTGCTCAACGGTGGCCGGGTCGTGGTGGTGGACCACGCGACATTGCTGGACCCGCACGCCTTCGGCTCGCTGCTGGAACGCACCGGGGTCAGCCTGCTGTTCCTCACCACCAGCCTGTTCAACCAGTACGTGCAACTGGTTCCCCAGGCCTTCAAGGGGCTGCGCATGCTGCTCTGTGGCGGCGAACGGGCGGATGCCACGGCCTTCCGGCGGATCCAGGCCGAGCTGCCGCACTTGCGCCTGGTCAACGGCTACGGGCCCACCGAGACCACCACCTTTGCCGTGACCCATGAGCCCGGTGAGCTGGCGGCGGATGCCGACAGCGTGCCCATTGGCCGGCCGCTGTCCAACACCCGGGTGTACGTGCTCGATGCCCTGGGCCAGCCGCTGCCGGTGGGGGTGGTGGGGGAGCTGTACATCGGGGGTGATGGCGTGGCCCTGGGCTACCTCAACCGTCCGGACCTGTCGGCGCAGAAGTTCCTCATCGACCCGTTTCACCAGCAAACCCAGGGCACCGCTGCGCCGGCCCTGATGTACCGCACCGGCGACCTGGGCCGCTGGCTGGAAAATGGTCTTCTGGAATGCATCGGGCGCAATGACGAGCAAGTGAAGATCCGCGGCCTGCGCATCGAACCCGGGGAAATCCAGGCGCAGTTGGCCCGCTTCCCCGGCCTGCGGGACGGCGTGGTCGTGGTGCGTGAAGACAGCCCCGGGGACAAGCGCCTGGTGGCCTACTACACCCTGCACGAGCACACCCCGGCGCCGGACGCGGAGCAACTGCGCAGCCACCTGCAACAGCAGTTGCCGGACTACATGGTGCCCCTGGCCTATGTGCACTTGCAGGCCTTGCCCCTGACCCGCAACGGCAAGCTGGACCGCCGTGCGCTGCCGGCGCCCGGCAGCGCGGCCCAGCTCGCCCAGGCCTATGCCGCGCCCCAGGGCGCGCTGGAGCAGGCCCTGGCCGGGCATTGGGCGGCGGTGCTGAAGCTCGAGCAAGTAGGGCGCCACGACCACTTCTTCGAACAGGGCGGGCATTCGCTCTCGGCCATCCAGTTGCTCAACCGCCTGCAACAGGCGGCGTTCGACGTGACCCTGGCGGAGCTGTTCCAGCACGCCACGGTGGCGGCCATGGCGCGCCTGTTGAGCG
Source organism: Pseudomonas sp. UME65 (assembly GCF_014170225.1). NCBI lineage: Bacteria > Pseudomonadati > Pseudomonadota > Gammaproteobacteria > Pseudomonadales > Pseudomonadaceae > Pseudomonas > Pseudomonas sp. UME65. The sequence goes on from NZ_LZZQ01000004.1 coordinate 487,236, forward strand.
AGCGCACGGCCGCGCCGCGCTCCACCGAGCTGATCCCGGTGCGCACCGGCGGCAGTGGCCCGGCGCTGTTCCTGGTCCATGAGTTCACCGGGCTGGACGTGTATTTCCCGGCCCTGGGCCAGCACCTGGAAGGCGATTTCCCGATCTACGGCCTGCCCGGCGTGGCGGTCGGCGAGCCGCAGTTGCGCACCCTGGAATGCCTGGCCACACGCTTGGTTGACGTGATGCGCAAGGCCCAGCCGCAGGGGCCATATCGCCTGGCCGGCTGGTCCTTCGGTGGGGTCCTGGCCTATGAGATCGCCCAGCAGTTGCTGGGCCTGGACCAGGAGGTGGAGTTCCTCGGCCTGATCGACAGCTACGTGCCGCGCCTGACCGACCAGGGCAAGGCTCGCTGGTCTGGCGAGCACGCGCACAAGCGCCACCTGCTGTTGCAGTGCCGCGCCTACTGGAGCGCCCAGGGCGCGGCCGGGGTGCAGCCCCTGGCGCACCTGGAACAACTGGAGGCGCTGCTGGAGCCACTGGACTTTGCCGACCTGCTGCAACGCTGCCGCGACCAGGGGCTGCTGTTCGAGCAACTGGCCACGGCGCCGCCGCAAGCGCTCGGTCATTACCTGGACCGCGAGGTCGCCCACGGCCATGCCCTGGCCCATTACCGGGTCCATCCCCTGGGCATGCCGGTGCATCTGTTCTGCGCCGCCGAACGGCCCACCGAGCTGTCCGGGCGCAGCCCGACCCTGGGCTGGGGCGAGATCCTGCCGGCGGGCGAACTGCACTGCATCAGCGTGCCCGGGGACCACCTGAGCATGATGAAGGCGCCGCATATCCAGGCCCTGGGTCACGCCCTGGGTCACGCCCTGGGCCAGGCCCTGGCGGCGACCAGGGCCAAGGGCGCGGTGAGCGCTGTGCCGCACCAGCCCTTGCTGCGGATCCAGAGCGGGCGCCCCGGGCACACGCCGATCTTCTGCGTGCCCGGGGCCGGTGACAGCATCACCGGCTTTATCGGCCTGAGCGAGGCCCTGGGGGCCGAATGGCCGATCCTCGGCCTGCAGGCCCGGGGCCTGGACGGCTGCGGGGTGCCCCATGGCCAGGTCGAAGTGGCGGCCCGGCATTACCTGGAGGCCATCACCGCCGAGTACCCCGACGGGCCGCTGCACCTGATCGGCCATTCCTTCGGCGGCTGGGTGGCATTCGAGATGGCCGGGGCCCTGCAGGCCGCCGGTCGCGAAGTGGTGTCGCTGACCCTGATCGACAGTGAGGCTCCCGGAGGCAATGGCGCGCTAGGGCGGCCCTATACCACCACCGCGGCGCTGTGGCGCTTGATCGAATCCATGCAACTGGCTGCAGGCCAGGACATGGGCATCGACCCCGAGCGCTTCGCCGCCGAGGACGATGGCATGCAGATGCACCTGCTGCATGCCGGCATGGTACGGGTCGGGCTGTTGTCCCCGCGCGCCGACCCGCGGGCCATGCACGGCCCGGCGCGAACCTTCGCCAGCGCCCTGCGTACCCGCTACCAGCCTCGGCGCCCGTACCAGGGCAAGGTGCGCCTGGTGCTGGCGGGTGACCCGAGCCTGGACGCCGCCGGCAACCGCCGGGAGCAGCAGGGGATGGTCCAGGGCTGGCGCCGGCAGGCTGCGCACCTGCAGGTGTGGTACGGCCCGGGCAACCACTTCAGCCTGCTCAAGGCGCCCAACGTCTACCACCTGGCGGCCTGGTGGCATGACGGCCTGGCGCTGCCCCAGGGGGAGGTCATGTCATAGGGCGCGGGGCAACACAGGCGCTGGCCCTGCCGGCGCCTGGACACCCGGTTTCATTCATCTGGAACACCGCTCACTACGGCAGCACGGTGTTCTGTAAGGGGGCTCGCCGCTGGCCGGTGCAGCCCGCCCTCAACGGACTTGTGGTCATCTATGGAAAAGTCGAAGTTTCGCAAAATCGGTATGGGGCTGTTGCTGGTGGTTGTGGCCGGGTTGATTTTCTATACGGTGCAGGCGCCGGCGGAGCCGCCGCAGTACCTGACCGCCAAGGTCGAACGGGGGGATATCGAGAACGCGGTCCTGGCCTCGGGCCTGCTCGAAGGCATCAAGCAGGTGGATGTCGGGGCCCAGGTCTCCGGGCAGTTGAAGTCGCTCAAGGTCAAGGTCGGGGACAAGGTGAAAAAGGGCCAGTGGCTGGCGGAAATCGACCCGCTGGTGCTGCAGAACACCCTGCGCCAGGCCCAGGTGGACGAGGAGAACCTGCAGGCCAAGCGCCGCGCCACCGCGGCCCAGCTCAAGGAAACCAAGGCCATCTACGAGCGCTACCGTGACTTGCAGTCCGACGCCTCGATTTCCCAGCAGGATTACGAGACCGCCGAATCCAACTACGAGGTGCAGCGGGCCAACCTGCTGTCCCTGGACGCGCAGATCAAGAGCGCGCACATCCAGATCGACACCGCCAAGGTCAACCTGGCCTACACCCGCATCGTCGCGCCGATCGATGGCGATGTGGTGGGGGTGGTGACCCAGGAAGGCCAGACGGTGATCGCCAACCAGCTGGCGCCGGTGCTGCTCAAACTGGCGGACCTGGACACCATGACCGTCAAGGCCCAGGTTTCGGAGGCCGATGTGATCCATATCGCCCCCGGCCAACAGGTGTACTTCACCATCCTCGGCGAGGCGGAAAAACGCTACTACGCCAAGCTGCGGGGCACTGAGCCGGCGCCGCAGAACTTTCTCGAAACCCAGACCGCCGGCACCCCCAAGCAGAACACCGCGGTGTTCTACAACGCGCTGTTCGACGTGCCCAACCCGGACCATCGGCTGCGCATTTCCATGACTGCCCAGGTACGCATCGTGCTGGATACCGCCAAGGACGTGCTGATGGTACCGGTGGCGGCCCTGGGCCCGCGCAATGCCGACGGCAGCTTCGCGGTGCGGGTGCTGGACGCCAAGGGCCATGCCCAGGCGCGCAACGTCAGCACCGGGATCAACAACAACGTCAAGGTGCAGATCAAGGACGGCCTGGCGGAGGGTGACCGGGTGGTGATCGGTGATCCGCTGCCCGGCACGGCAGGGGCCTGAGCATGAGCGAGCCCCTGCTGCACCTCACCGGCATCAGCCGCAGCTTCACCGCCGGGGATCGGGAGTTCCTGGCCCTCAAGCACATCGACCTGAGCATCCAGGCCGGGGAAATGGTGGCGATCACCGGGGCCTCGGGGTCGGGCAAGTCGACCCTGATGAACATCCTCGGCTGCCTGGACTATGCCACCGCCGGCAGCTACAAGGTCAACGGCCGGGAAACCCGCGACCTCGACGACCAGGCCCTGGCGGAACTGCGCCGCGACTACTTCGGCTTCATCTTCCAGCGCTACCACTTGCTGCCGCACCTGAGCGCCATGCACAACGTCGAGATGCCGGCGATCTACGCCGGTACCCCGCAAGTCAGGCGCCATGGCCGGGCCCGGGAACTGCTGGCGCGCCTGGGTTTGTCCGGGCACCTGGGCCACCGGCCCAACCAGCTCTCCGGCGGCCAGCAGCAGCGAGTGAGCATCGCCCGGGCGCTGATGAACGGCGGCGAAGTGATACTCGCCGACGAACCCACCGGTGCCCTGGACACCGCCAGCGGCAAGGAGGTGATGAACATCCTCCAGGAACTGCACGGCCTGGGGCACACGGTGATCATCGTCACCCACGACCCCAAGGTGGCGGCCAACGCCCAGCGCATCATCGAAGTGCGCGACGGCGAGATCGTCAGCGACCGGGCCAACCCGCGCCCGGCGGACGAGGCGCCGAGCGAGCCACCGGTCAGCGTGCGGCCCGCCGGTGCGCGGCGCCTGGTGGCCAGCCTGGGGCTGTTCAAGGAGGCCTTCGTGATGGCCTGGGTGGCGCTGGTCTCGCACCGCATGCGCACCCTGCTGACCATGCTCGGGATCGTCATCGGCATCACCTCGGTGGTGTCCATCGTGGCCATCGGCGAGGGCGCCAAGCGCTACGTGCTCAAGGACATCCAGGCCATTGGCAGCAACACCATCGACATCTTCCCCGGGGCCAGTTTCGGCGACAGCCGGGCGGCGGCGATCCAGACCCTGATGCCCGCCGACGTGACGGCCCTGAACCAGCTGTACTACGTCGACAGTGCCACGCCCATGGTCGGCCGCAGCCTGTTGCTGCGCTACGGCAACATCGACCTCAACGCCACGGTCAACGGCGTCAGCCACCTGTATTTCCAGGTTCGCGACATCAAGCTGGCCAGCGGCATTTCCTTCAGCGAGAACGACGCGCGGCGCCAGGCCCAGGTGGTGGTGATCGACCACAACACCCGCAACCGCCTGTTCGGCCCGGATGTCGACCCGCTGGGGCAGGTGATCCTGGTGGGCAACCTGCCGTGCACGGTGATCGGCGTGACCCGGGAGAACAAGAACATGTTCGCCGCCAGCAACCTGCTGAACGTCTGGCTGCCCTACGAGACCGCCGCCGGGCGGGTGCTCGGCCAGCGCCACCTGGACAGCATCAGCGTGCGGATCAAGGACGGCCAGCCGAGCAAAGTGGTGGAGGAGCATGTGAAGAAGCTGATGGAGCAGCGCCACGGCACCAAGGATTTCTTCACCAACAACCTCGACAGCATCATGCAGACGGTGCAGCGCACCAGCCGCTCCCTGGCCCTGCTGCTGTCGCTGATCGCGGTGATTTCCCTGGTGGTGGGGGGAATCGGGGTGATGAACATCATGCTGGTGTCGGTCACCGAGCGGACCCGGGAGATCGGCATCCGCATGGCGGTGGGGGCCCGGCAGTCGGATATCCGCCAGCAGTTCCTGGTGGAGGCGGTGATGGTCTGCCTGATCGGCGGGGCCATCGGCATCAGCCTGTCGTTCGCCATCGGCTACCTGTTCACCCTGTTCATCAAGGAGTGGGAGATGGTGTTTTCCATGGGGTCGATCATTACCGCGTTCGCCTGTTCGACCCTGATCGGCATCGTCTTCGGCTTCGTTCCGGCGCGCAACGCCGCGCGCCTGGATCCCATCGAGGCCCTGGCCCGGGATTGACAGGCCGTAGACCGAACCGCCGGCGCTGGGGCCGGCGGGGGTTACAGGGCCAAGGCCGGATCAGGCCGTCGGGGTTTCGCTGCTGTGCGGCGCTTGTTCCTCGGGCGAGTACATCCAGCGTAGCAGCGAGTGCCGGCCACTGATGCCGAGCTTGATGGCGGCGCGCTTCAAGTAGCTTTCGACGGTATTGACCTTGAGCTTGAGCTGCTCGGCCAGCTGCGGCGCGGTGCGCCCGGCCAGCAGCCCGACACAGACCTCCAGCTCGCGGTTGGACAGGCGCAGCCCGGACTGTTCCAGGCGCGCGGCAAAGCGCAGGCGCAGGCTTGCCAGGCCCTCGATGGCGGCACTGTCCTGCTCGGCGGCATCGCCCCGGGGCTGCAGGGCGCTGATGTGTTTTTCCACCATGGGCAGCAGCAACGGCGAGATGTCCTCCAGCAGCAGGCGTTCCTGGGGGGAAAAGCTCTGGTCCTGGCTGCTGCGGTACACCGAGAGCACGTAGTGGTAGGAGTCCTTGCGCCCGGTCAGGTGCAGTTGTGCCGGGTCCGCGTGGCCGCGCTGGCGTTGCAGCGACGGGCCCGGGGCCGGTTCGCCGGGTTGTTCGGGAAAGCCGGTGAGCAGCAGCGGGTCATTGCTGGCATGGGCATCGCTGTACAGCGGGTGGCGGGTCTGCATCAGGGTGTTGCCGGTTCTGCCGACGGCCTGTTCCGGGTCGGCCCGCAGTTGGGTGATATGGGTGGCGTCCACAGCCAGCTGGGTGAGTATCAGGTCGTGCAGCATGCGCGGAAAGTTGCGGCTGCCGGTGCTGGCGATGACCTTACCAATGTGTGGAAACAGTATTTGTGAGTTCATCATTTCATCCATGAATGTGAAGGTGTGGAGGGGGGCTGCCTTATAGCAACGAGTTTGGGTCAGGGTTGATTTACCTCCTGTTTGCTCTGGGCGACAAAGGGTCGCCTCGTATCCTAGTACAAGGTTTTGTTGGTCGTTTGGTGAAAATGGTCAAATAGTCGATTTTTCAAGCATTGACTTTGCTTTTTTGAGGGGCTGGTTAAAGAAGGATCGCACCATCAATCGCTGTAGAGGGGGAGCAGCTTGAAATCGGTCTGGACCACAATACATCGATGGCCTCATTCCTCTGGTCCTAGCTGGGCCAATGAGGCTGATAGTGTTCTGCTCATCACATTCTCAGGCGCTAGTACTGGGTTTTTTCCAGAAGTGATAAAAAGGTTCGATCTTCTGAATCTGAAATTCGCATTTCTGGTAAAGCCCACATGCGGACAGGTTGTTCTTTTGGGTAACAACCTGACATTGCTTGAAACCTCGGTCCTGGAACCATTGTTGAGCGTGTCTGACCAGCGTTTGACCATGTCCTTGTCCGCGAACTGATGAATCAACGGCGAGTAGCCCTATGTCTGCAATGCCGTTCTTTGTGCCAGCGGTCAACATCGCCACTATTTTAGTGTTACTGCGTATCACAAATACCTCGAGAGCGATTTCCTTGGCTGCTGACCTTCTGGCCCAGATGCTGTAGAGCTCATGGAATTTTTCCAGGTCGATATTAGGGTCAACTGAAAACCTTGAGTACTCGCCGCTTTGAACAGCGAGGTCGATCAACTCTTCAACTTTCATTGATGGATGGTAGGTTTCCACCAGTGACGAATATCTCTTGCCCTTGGTGGTGGCGAGGTTGGTGATGAACGTAGCCTTAAGATCTACTAGGCTGCCTTTCATGGGGAGTGAGTCCAGCTCACTCAGCTCTTTTTCTGATTGCCAGTAAACTAAGCTGGCACCTAGTTTTAGCGCCTTGCTTAACTGCTCTTGCAGATGGGCCTTCGAAAGTGTGGGGTTGCTGATTCGATAGACTGGGGTCTGAAAAAAATCGGTGTCCCACTCAAGCTTTTCTATATCCATTGCTCTCTCGATGTTTAAGTTAATTGCTGTTTTACAAAGAGATAAGTATTAAGAGTTTAAGGGGGTGACAGGGTTTTCCCTGAACACGTAGTACTTGCATGCGAGAAAACTGTACGCCGCTAATAATATTATGGCCGATGCTTGGACTATTTCATGCGGGTAGTGGAGTTGGTCGAAAAATACATACAGTAATATCAGGTTTATCACATAGCCTGATACATGCATTTGTATGTAGCGAAATGGTGCGCCAGCTCGCCCGCTTTTTTTGAAAGTCCAACGGTAGTTGACAGAATAGCTGTAGGTGGCTCCTGCCAGATACATAAGCGTCATAGACAATTTTTCTCCGCAACCGGCATACACGATCAGTAAGTAACCAGCGTAAGCCAAGGCATTGCTGGTTACGCCAATAATTCCGTAGCGAATCAGCTGAATGATGGTATGGGTAGGGATAGTGTTCACTATGGCATTCTATTTGGCTTTGGAGTTGAAGGGGTAGTGGAACTGCCAGTATTCAGACTAGAAGGTTTTTCGTCCGACGATATAAAGCGGACGCTTTTTAGTCTCGTCGAATGTCTTGCCTATATATATGCCGACTACGCCCTGAATGGAGATGACAATTCCGCCAATGAAGAAAATAGATACCATGAGGCTGGTCCAACCTTGTACTACCGTGCCATGAAAGTAGGTGGTGATCATAAGGTAGATACCATAGATGAATGAAAGTGAGGCCATTGTAAAGCCGAGCTTTACTGCAAGCCTAAGTGGTTTGTCCGAATAGGCGATAATGGTATCCATGGCCAGACTCCAAAGTTTGGAGAAAGTGTAAGTGCTTTTGCCGTGGCCACGTTCGCAGTGCTCGACATCAATGCCGGTGCTGGTAAAGCCCATCCAGTGGACCAAGGCGCCAAAAAAACGCAACTGTTCACGCATTTGGCACAGATTGTCAGTAACTTGGCGGGAAATTATTCGAAAGTTACCGCTATTCCCGTCATACTCAAAGTCGGCAAGATAACTGAACGTCTTGTAAAAAAACCACGAGCCTAGGCGCTTTATTGCAGAGTCTTTTCTTAAACCTCGTAGAGCCAGGACAATGTCGTACCCTTCCTGTGCCTTGGCATATAACCGGGGAATTTCTTCAGGACGATCCTGTAGGTCGCAGTCCATGACCACAACCCAATCTCCTCGGGAACTATCGAGACCCGCAGTGATGCCGTAATGCTGGCCGAAGTTCCGGCTTAGCTGAATTCCCCGCACTCTTGGATCGACCTTTGCCAACTGTTTTATTAAATCCCAGGAGCGATCGCCGCCGCAGTCCTCAATCAACAGGATTTCAAAATTTGGTGTGATCTCTTCCAGCGATGTTTTCAATCGCGCATAAAGCTCCATCAGCGAATTTTCAGCCTTGTAAACAGGTACGACGACAGAAATGTGAGGTTTTTCTTTTGGATTTTCCACTGTGCTTATCATTTATAGGTTTAAAGGGGAGTTCGGGATTTACCAGAATTTTTGATAGCGAAAACAGAGCTCTAGGAAGTAGTAGAGTGCTCCGAATGCAGTGTGTGCGAAAAACAAGATGACGCAACGTTTATATTTTTTTACGTTGCTTATTGTTGTTGTAAAAGCTTCTTTGTTTTTTAGCAGGAATGCTGCAGAGAAAAGGAAAGTCAAGTATAGGCCAATCTGACCGCTCCACCAAAAATTTCCGGCATACATCCGGTAGCCACTTTCAGAAAAGAAGTAAGTCAAAATTAACCCCATCAAGAGACAGAGCGATGCGAGAAGCAGTGCCTTGTCTTTGATGAACTCTTTAGGGTAGTAGCAGAGTACAAGAAGTGGGAATGCGATAGATAGAATCAGCTTGATGAATAAGTATTTTGAGTAGTGGGCCATGCTTTCAAAAGGAAGAAATAAAACGTGGCTTTCCTCATTTGCGGTTTCTATTGAAAGGCTTTGGTAGAAGTAGGTGTGCAGAAACTGAAGACTGAGCACGAATACTGTCGGCAGGAAAAAAGCCCAGTAAATATATGCGCTTTTCAGGCTGCTTTTCAGTTGCTGGGTTGCGATGAGAAATAAAATCAGTGCTGGCAAAATGATAATAAGGAAATTTGGCTTTGATATTCCGCAGAAAAAAATTGAAATTGCCAGTAGCGTGCCTCTTGAGAGTGTGTTGCCTGAGGTTTCGGTGAAAGATTTTAATGTGTAGCAAAAAGCGATGAGGGCTAGTGGCTTGAGCAGGAGCATTGTTGGACTATGATAAATCGTAAGCCCCACATAGCCAAAATAGAAATGATGGTCAAATACCGCAAGGATCTGGAGGGGGCTGGCCACTAGTAAACATACTGACACAAGCGTGGCTGTTTTAGCTGAGGTGTACCGGCTGAGGACTTTATAGTTTAAGATCGCCAGCAGGTAAATGGCGGAAACTATGATGATGGTGGAGGCTATGGCGTAATTGACACTTAGAATATTTTTAGTGAGGATCGTGAGTAGATGGTATAGCGGGTGCGGCAGCATGAGAGTGCCGTTATCTTCCATATCGCTCGCCCATTTCAGGTGTGCAACATAGTCGCCGCCAATTGTTGAGAGCTTATATATAAGGGGGGTGAAGGTGATGAAAGTAAATGCAAGTAGTATGAAGTAGGCGCGAGTGTGGTGTTGGCGGTTTTTATCTGGTGCTGGATATGTTTCGCTTATGTTGTCGTCTGTCATTCGCTCTCGCCTATTTTATTCTGGTTTTTACAGGAATCTATTCTTGGAGTGGTTTTGGTGTTCTATTTAATCTTGCCGGAATGAGTTGGTCTTTGGGTTGGTCTATGTTTTTTGCATATGTTTAAGTGATAAAGTAATTCTGGGTCGCACTGAGTCAATGGTTTATTGACGACGATGATGTTTTGATTTTCGTGTTCAGAATCTGTTCCTGTTTTACTTTCTGTTTTAGGTTCAAGAGCATCGTCCTGCTGCCGGACCTTATAGGCCCAAGTCCCCGTCAAGCTAAGGGGCGAGAGGTAAATTTGGCGGCGAGTATACCCTCAGTCCCTCTAGGGAGTCCTCTATTGTTGGCCCACGAGTGCTGTTTTCGGAGCGAAACAGCAAACTGATCTGGTCTTCGTCCTCATTGGTCGCAGGAATATCCGCTTCCGACAATTGGTTTGGCTGCTACCTCCGCAACGGATTGACCTCCCCGGGAAGCCACCCAGAACTTCCTGGAGGAGGGCAATGTTGGTAGTCAGGTGGGCCAGGGTTACTGGCGCTTCTCGCAATTGACCATCCATGGCACACCAAAGCGGTCCACCAGCATGCCGAAGCGCTCGGCCCAGAAGGTGGCTTCCAGGGGCATCTGCACGTTGCCCTGTTCGGCCAGGGCGGCGAATACCCGTTCGGCTTCGGCGGCGTTGTCGATGTTCAGCGAGATCGAACAGCCGTGGATGCCCAGGTAGGGCAGCTCAGGGGTGGTGTCCGAGCCCATCAGCACCTGGTCGCCGACGCTCAGGCGGGTGTGCATGATGCGTTCGTGACAGTCGGCAGAGATGTGATCACGGGCCGGGCTTTCACCGAAGGTCATCATCATTTCCAGGGTGCCGTTCAGGCATTGGGCATAGAAGGTGAAGGCGGCCTTGCAGGTGCCGTTGAACACCAGGTAGGGGTTGATTTTCATGCTGTGCTCCGGTCGCAGGTAACGGGCAGGCACGCGGGCCTGTGGACGAACTTCCATAGCAAAGCCGCTATCGGCCCTGCGCGGAGGTTTTTTTATAGATGGTTTTTCCATGCTCGCCCGTGGCGATATAACCGTCGCCGCGCCATTGGGGGCGCGGCGGCGGTGCGGGCGGGGGTTACAGGCGCGGCTGCTCCTGGGGCGTGCCGAGCAACTGGTGCAGGGTGTTGATCAGCGCCTGCTGGCGCAGCCGGTCTTGCTGGTGCCGGGCTTCGGCGGCGGCGACATCGGCGTTGCAGTGCGGGCAGGTGCTTTCATGGGCGTGGATGTACTCCAGGCAATTGCGACACAGGGCCAGGCGCGGCGGGATGCGGCCTTCCTCGGGCGACGCCTGGCCCTGGTTGACCCAGGCCAGCTTGATCACCTGGCCGCTGTCGTTGACGCTCGATACCGCCTCGCCGGTGTCGATGCGTTCGGTGATCAGGTCGAAACGGCCCACCGAGAACGACGCCGGGCCGGCGTCTTCGAGCTTGACGATGCGTTCGCGCAGGCCCTTTTTCGCCAGGTCCAGGGTCCGGTAGTGGCAGTAGGGATTGTTCCCCGGCTTGCCCAGCAGCGAGTGCGAGGTCCAGGTGCACCCGCCGCGGCAGACATCGTTGTAGTAACAGGTGCGGCAGTAGCCCCACAGGTCGTCCACCGAGCGCAGGCGGCCGAAGTGGATGCCTTCGCTGTAGTGCCAGATGTCGTGCAGGCTCATGCTGCGCACGTTGCCACCGGAGAAACCCACGGTGGCCAGGGACGGGCAGCCCTTGACCGTGCCGTCGGCCTCCAGGGCCAGGACCGTCTGCCCGGCGGCGCAGCCGCTCCAGTGCACGCGGTCGTCGCCGAAGCCGCGCCACATGTGCTCGTAGGGGCCGTAGTAGCCGATGTTGTTGCCCACATTCATCAGCAGCCCGCGCTCGGCGCCTTCGCGGTACAGGCGCGCCAGCAGCGGCATCACCTCCAGCAACTGGTAGGGCTGCAGCAGCAGCTCGGGGTGATCCACCGCATTGCCCATGGCCACGGTCAGCTGGATCTGCCAGTGGCTGGCGCCGGCATCGATGATCAGCTCCATCAGGGCCGGCAGGTCGGGCAGGGTGGCGGCGCCGATCTGCGTGTTGACGCTGATCTTGAGGCCGGCCTGCTTGGCCCGGCGCAGGGTATCCAGGGCCTTGTCGAAGGAGCCGGGGACATTGCGCACCGCGTCATGCAGCGGCGCCAGGCCATCCAGAGAGACGCCGACGCCATTGAGCCCGGCATCCACCGCGGCCTGCATCTTGGCCGGGGTCAGGTTGCGCCCGCCGGTCTGGATCGCCACGTACATGCCGTGGTCGTGGATGGCCTGGATCAGCCGCGTCCAGTCCTTGCGCAGATAGGCTTCGCCACCGATCAGGGTGACTTCCCGGGTGCCCAGGGCGGCGATCGAATCGATCACCGACAGGCATTCCTGGGTATTGAGTTCGCCCGGGCGCCGATGCCCGGCGCGGGAGCCGCAATGCAGGCACTTGAGGTCGCAGGCGAGGGTGATTTCCCAGACCACGTGCACCGGGACAAAGCGCTTGAGGTCGGTTTCGCTGAGGTAGCGGGCGGGGAGACGGTCTGACATGAGAGTTCCTTGCGCACCCGGCGGTGCGCGGCACCAACCCATCGAAATAGGCGCGCCTTCCTTGTGTCGCAATGGCGCGGTCGTTTTGTGGCAGCCCCCGGGGCCGCGGCGGGCGGCCCCGGGGGCTGGTGGTCAGCGCTGTTCCAGGCGGCTGATTTCTGCCTGCAACTGCTGCACCGCCTGGGTCAGGTTGTCAGCGTTGGCCAGTTGCTGCTCGCCCTGGGCCACCAGTGCCTTGAGCCGCGCCAGGTCGCCGCTGGCCTGGGCCTGCTGCAGCGCCACGGCATACAGCGGGTGGCGCACTTCGGCGGCCGGGCCGGCCTGGCTGGCGTAGTCCGCCGCCTGCGCCTGCTCCACCGGGGCCGGGCTCACGGCGGCGTGTTGCACCACGTGCCAGTGCCCCTGGAACTGGTACTTGTAGCTGGCGAAGCCGCTGGCCCAGTCCAGGCCGAGGATGCCCTGCAGGTGGAAGGTCTCGGCGATCTGGCTGGTGGGGCCGCTGGGGTTGCCGGCCAGGCTGAGGATGATGTGCCCCTCGCTGGAGGGGTCGAGCTTGACCTGGGAGTAGTCGCCCCACACGTCGGCGTGGAACTGCACCGGTGGCGAGGTGCTCTGGGTCACGCGGGCAACGCCGCTGACGCGTTTCTTCGGGGTATCGACCAGCAGGTCGAGGGTCAGCACCGGCCCACCGATCACGGGGTTGGCGACGATGAGGCGGGTATGGAACAGTCCGATTGTCATGCTGCAACTCCTTATCTTCTTGAAGACATCAGGTTCGATGGACGGCCGGGCTCAGCGCCGCTCCTGCTGGCTGATCTCGGCCTTGGCGGCCACCAGTGCGGTGCGGATCAGCGGCAGCTGTTCCAGTTGCTGGGTGGCGACCTTGTGCAGGCTCTTCATCTGCGCCAGGTCACCGCTGGCGATGGCACCGTGGATCGGCGCCCCGTACAGCGCCGAGATCGGCGGCAGCGGATGGTTGGGCTGGCCGCGGTGCAGAGGGGCCGACAGGGTGCTGGACTGCACGGTTTCCTGCAGGTGGGCGGGCACCTGGTTGACCGTCACCCAGCTGTGGCCGTTGTAGTACTGATAGTTGGCCACGCCTTCCTTCCAGTCGTCGCTGACCACCAGGTGCAGCTTGAAGTTGATCACCGAGTTCGACCCCGGGCCGCCCTGGTTGCCCTGGGCCGTGATGAGGATCTTGCTGGTGCTGGGCGGCATGACGGTGAGGTAGGTGTACTGGCCCCAGACATCGCTGTGCAGGTCCAGGGGCGGGTTGACCGCCTGGGTGATGCTGGAAGTGCCGCGCACACTGTGTTCCGGGGTATAGGCCAGCAGGTTGAGGATCAGGGTGGGTGCGCCGGGTTGCGAGGTGCCGATGCGGTAGCTCAGGGGGAACAGGCCTTCGGCTTGCGAGTAGTTGCCGGACATTTGCTTTGCCTCCATTCAATGACAGGGGAACCGCGATCAGCGGCGTTCCAGGCGGGCGACTTCCTTGGCCAGCTGTTCGTAGGCGTTGTGCAGATCCTTGGGTTCGTTCCTGGCCGGATCGCGCTTGGCCAGCAGGGCTTTCATCTCCGGCAGCTTGCCTTCGCTGATGGCCGACTGGATGGCGACTCCGTAGGGGGGGATCACATGTTGGGATGCATTGCTCATGGCGTTTGCCTTCCGTGGGTGTGGATGGGGTGCTGCGCTACTCGGCAGCTTTTGCAGTTAAGCAGCGCGGGTGGAATTGGCAGGGTAATGGCACATTGATTTTGTGGGTTTCCGACCGGTGGATTCACGGTCGGTAAAGGGTTGATTTTGGAGACATTCCAAAGGGCGATATGCAGGCGGGAGGTGATTGCGGATGGCGATAGGAGGGGGTGAGAAAGGGGGGCGAGCGTAGGCACCGGCTGCCGGCGAAGAGGCCCTCGACAGCCATGCATCGCCCTGGCCGGCGCCTTCGCTGGCAAGCCAGCCCCTACGGGGTGTCAGTGCGCTCGGACCACCCCCAACTCCTCCAGCCGGCGCCGGGTCTCGGCCGCCGTCACATGATGAATCGCATGCCACCCCAGCGCCGTTGCGGCGACGATATTGGGCGCATGGTCGTCAATGAACACCAGTTCCTCGGGAGCCACCCCTGGCAAATGCGCACGAATGCGCCCCAGGGTCGTGTGATAGATCTCGGCATCCGGCTTGATCTGGCGCTCTTGCCCCGACACGACGATGTCGCGAAAGCGCTGCAGAAACGGGTAATTGTCCCAGGCATAGGGAAAGGTTTCCCGGGACCAGTTGGTCAGCCCGAACAGGGGCACCTGCGCCTGGTGCAGTTCTTCCAGCAGGGCTACGCCCTGATCCAGTGGCCCCTTGAGCATTTCCGGCCAGCGCCCGTAATAGGCCTCGATCAAGGGGGCATGGTCGGGGGGCTCGGCCACCAGGCTGCGGGTCGCCTCGGCCAGGCTGCGGCCGGCGTCCTGCCGGGTATTCCAGGCCTGGGTGCAGATGGTGTCGAGAAACCACTGGCGGCGCTCATCGTCGGGGATCAGCTGGCGGTACAGGTGGTGCGGGCTCCAGTCGAACAGCACGCCACCAAAATCGAAAACCACGGCACGAATCGTCATGAACACGTCCTTTTGAGCGGTTATGGGCCAGGCGCCATCCTGCGACGCCCGGCAGCACAATGCAATTTGCCGCTGGCCGCTGGTCCGCTCGGCGGCACCCTGGCCACGAATCGTGATCCAACCCCTGTATCCGGCCTTTTCCAGGCTGGCACAGGAGCTGCCCATGACTGCCAAGAACCCCACGGGGCCGCGCTCGTCCGAGCATGCCTCGAATCATCATGACCCGGGTTTCGATCCCGATTCGCCAGACCTGGCCGACCCCCAGGTAGACCCGGTAGGCCCGGCCAGGGCACCCCTGGACCGCCCTGAACCCGAGCACCGGCGCAAGCGCTCGCGGGCCTACGATCCCCTGGCCAACCTGAAGAAGTGACCCGGCGCGCCGACATGCGGCAGTCGCCGGGCGGTGTGGCGGGTGTAAGGTAAAACGCCCAAGCCCCAGGCTCGCCGAGGAAAAAGGAGGTGTCCATGAGCACGCCGCTGCTGAACAAACTGCAGATCAACGGCTATCAGGTCTTGAGCGTCAACCACGGGCCCTGGAAGGTCTGCACGCCGGGTGACCGGCTTGCTACCTTCGGCACCCGGGAAGAGGCCATGGCCTTTGCCGCCGCCCTGCCGGCGCGCAGGCAACGACCGGCCGCCACCGGTGGCTAGCGCCCAGGCAGGAAAAAAGCCCCGACCGGTTCGGGGCTTTTTTATGCCCGGCCGGGGGCATGGCCGGACGGGGCGAGGGCGCAGCGGGGCGCAATTACGGCTGCATGAAACTCAGCAGTGGGAGGATGAAGGCTGCTGCCAGGGCCAGTGCCCACAGGGTCTGCAGAAACAGCTCATCGGCGTTGTCGGCGGCGGGCCGCGGGGCGAGGCGGCGGCGCCAGTAGAAGTACAGGCCGCTGACCACGAACACACAGGTGATGCCCATCATGTACTCCAGCTCCCACTTCTGGGGGCTGATGGCCAGGCTGCCGTCCTGGTCATCCGGGTAGTCGAGCCGCCACCAGGCGCCCAGCAGCAGCGGCACCAGCCCGGCCAGGAGCCAGGCCAGGCGCGCGCCGGGCATCCGGGTCAGCAGGGTCACGGCCAGGCCGATCAGGCACAGCACCCAGACAAAGAGGTACAGCTGAAAGCCCATGGCCCCACCGAACAGCGTGCTGCTGACATCCCGCGGCTGCATCATCTGCACGTCGCACAGCAGCATCAGCGACAAGGGCGCGGCAACGACGATCCAGCACAGAGGGCGGTAGAGCCACAACCACAGGGTAAACAGGCGAGACATGGGCACACTCATCGAGGTTTGGTGAAGCAAGAAAGAGGCGGGGTTGACGGTCAGTCGACAATGACCCGGGTGCCAGGGCCCAGGCACAGGCTCAACTGTTCGCCGGCCCGGTTGAAGGCGCAGTACGGCAGGGGCGCCTTGCTGGCATTGACCAAGGGGGGGATGAAGAAGCCCCCCAGCAACACCGCCCATGCAATCCGCAACGACAGCTCACGGAGGGTGGCGGGGGCTCTCGGCTTGAGCCGCTGCCGGTGCAACAGGTAGATGCCGCTGTAGACCAGGGCGAAACCGAAGACCATCACATAGTCCAGCTCCCGGGCCTGGATGCTGAAGATCAGGTTGCCGTCGAAATCATCCGGGTAGTGGATCCGCCACCACAGGCCCAGCAGCAACTGCACCAGCCCACCGATGATCCAGGCCAGGCGGGCGCCGGGCACCCGGGTCAGCACGGCCAGGCCCAGGCCGATGACGCTGAAGGCCCAGCCGCCCAGGTACAGCATGAAACCCATGGAGCCGCCGAACAGCGTGCCGCCGACTTCCCGGGGGACGATCAGGTGCAGGTTGCAACGGATCATGGTGGCCAATTGTGCGGCCACGGCGATCCAGCACAGGAGGTAGTAGAGCCGGGACCAGAAGGTGTGCAGGGGCGACATGCAGAGACTCGAAAAAAACAGGGCCGATGAGAGTGTGTGGTGGGCTGGGTTCAAACCAACGGCAAACCGCAGGCAAGCGCGAACAGCACCAGGGCGATGCTGATGCCCGCCAGGGGAATGCGAAACCAGTAACGGATGGCCAGCACCCACAGGCTGGCGAGAAACCCCAGGCCGATCAGCAGCAAGCCACGGGCCTCCAGCAGCAGGGCCGGGTGCAGCCAGGCGAGGTAGCCATAGACCAGGCCGAACAGCATGGCGCCCAGGCTGTGGCTGGCGTTGAAGCCGA
The DNA here is from genome assembly GCF_014170225.1 of Pseudomonas sp. UME65. Lineage (NCBI taxonomy): Bacteria > Pseudomonadati > Pseudomonadota > Gammaproteobacteria > Pseudomonadales > Pseudomonadaceae > Pseudomonas > Pseudomonas sp. UME65. Next base: position 504,276 of record NZ_LZZQ01000004.1, read on the forward strand.
CCCAGGCTCGCCACAGGCTGGTCTGGCGGGTGATCATCGGCGACACCTGGCGCATGCGTTCGGCCAGGGCCGGGTCACGGGGCTGGAATTTGTCGGTGGCGAAGGTGTAGATCAGGTGCAGGGTGCCGAGCAGCAGCACGATGGCTGAGCTGGCGATGATCAGGGCGGGGGCCAACACGTTTCTTCCTTGGGCGGTGCTCGGGTGCGCGGAGTATGCCGGGCCGCCCGGGGTTTTGCACCTGCGGGCGCGGCTTTTTTACCGGCACGGGGCAGGGCGCCGGGCGCCCTGCCCAGGGGCTCAGAAGTGCTCGGCGTCGAGGCCGAACAAGGAGGCGCTGCCGGCGCGGATGCTCTGCTCCAGGCTGAGGATGCGCGGCAGCATGCGACTGAAGTAGAAGCGCGCGGTGGCCAGCTTGGCACCGTAGAAACCGTCGTCCTCGGAACGCTTGTGCTCGGCCACCTGGGCCATGCGCGCCCACAGGTAGGCGTAGGCCACGTAGCCGAACAGCTGCAGGTATTCGACGCAGGCGCTGCCTACCGCGTGGGGGTTCTGCGCCGCCTGTTCACGCAGCCAGTCGCTGAGGTCTTCCAGGCGTTGCACCGCGTCCAGCAGCTCGGCGGCGTAGGCGGCGCCGGGCAGGTAGGCGTAGTCGCGGATCTCGCCGGTGAACAGGCGCAGGGCCACGCCGCCGTTGCCCACCACCTTGCGCCCCAGCAGGTCCAGGGCCTGGATGCCGTTGGTGCCTTCGTAGATCTGGGCGATGCGTACATCCCGCACCAGTTGCTCCTGGCCCCATTCGCGGATGTAGCCGTGGCCGCCGAAGATCTGCTGGCCCAGCACGCAGCTGTCCAGGCCGGTGTCGGTGAAGAACGCCTTGGCCACCGGGGTCAGCAGCGCCACCAGGGCCTCGGCGTTGTGCCGCTCATGGGGCTGGTCGGCGAACTTGGCCAGGTCCAGCTGCTGGCCGACGTAGCTGGCAAACGCCCGGCCGCCTTCGGTCATGGCCTTCATGGTCAGCAGCATGCGCCGCACATCGGGGTGGACGATGATCGGGTCGGCGATCTTGTCCTTGACCACCGGGCCGGCCGGGGAGCGGCTCTGGATGCGCTCGCGGGCGTAGGTGCGGGCGTTCTGGTAGGAGTTCTCGGCGCAGCCGATACCCTGGATGCCGATGGACAGGCGCTCGTAGTTCATCATGGTGAACATCGCCGCCAGGCCCTTGTTGGCCTCGCCGATCAGCCAGCCGGTGGCGCCGTCGAAGTTCAGCACGCAGGTGGCCGAGGCCTTGATGCCCATCTTGTGCTCGATGGAACCGCAGCTCACCGCGTTGGCCGCGCCGAGATTGCCGTTGGCGTCCACATGGATCTTCGGCACCAGGAACAGCGAGATGCCCTTGGGCCCGGCCGGGGCGTCCGGCAGCTTGGCCAGCACCAGGTGGATGATGTTCTCGGTCAGGTCCTGCTCGCCGCCGGTGATGAAGATCTTGCTGCCGCTGATGCGGTAGCTGCCGTCGGCCTGGGGCTCGGCGCGGGTGCGGATGATCCCCAGGTCGGTGCCGGCGTGGGCCTCGGTGAGGCACATGGAGCCGGCCCAGCGGCCTTCGTACATCGGCGGCAGGTACAGCTGTTTCAGCGCTTCGCTGGCGTGGGCGTCGATGGCCAGGCAGGCCCCGGAACTCAGGGCCGAGTACAGGGCGAAGCTGGAGTTGGCGGCGTAGAGCATTTCCTCGAACTGCACCGCGAGCATCTTCGGCATGCCCATGCCGCCGTAGGCCGGGTTGCCGCTCAGGCCGACCCAGCCGCCCTGGATATAGGTGCTGTAGGCCTCCTTGAAACCGGCCGGGGTGCGCACCTGCCCGGCGTGCCAGCTGGCGCCTTCCTCGTCGCCGCTGCGGTTGAGCGGGGCGATCAGGTTGCCGGTGACCTTGGCCGCTTCTTCGAGAATGGCGTCGGCGGTGTCGCCGTCCACGGTATCGGCCAGGGCCGGCAGGCGCGCCCAGAGCTTGGGTGCGTTGAACACTTCATGCAGGACAAAGCGCATGTCGCGCAGCGGAGCGTTGAATTCGGGCATTGCAGGAACCTCGGGCAAAAGTGGAGGTTGAGCGGCCTCGGCCGCATGAATCGACAACGAAAACCCCGCCACCTTGTAGGAGCCGGCTTGCCGGCGAAGAGGCCCGCAAGCCATGCATCGCCCTGGCCGACGCCTTCGCTGGCAAGCGAAGCGCCGCCCGGCCAGCTCCTACAAGGGCTGGGTAGGTGTATTCAGGCTAGAGGTTTTTCGCCATGTCGCGCAGGACGAACTTCTGGATCTTGCCGGTGGAGGTCTTGGGCAACGGGCTGAAGACCACGGTACGCGGTACCTTGAAGCCTGCCAGGTGCTCGCGACAGAAGGCGATGATCTCGGCTTCGCGCACGTCCTGATGATCGGCCTTGAGGGTGATGAAGGCACAGGGCGTCTCACCCCACTTTTCATCGGGCCGGGCCACCACCGCCGCTTCCAGCACTGCCGGGTGGCGATAGAGCACGCCTTCCAGTTCGATGGTGGAAATGTTCTCGCCCCCGGAAATGATGATGTCCTTGAGCCGGTCGCGGATCTCCACGTAGCCGTCCGGGTGGGTCACCCCCAGGTCGCCGGTGTGGAACCAGCCGCCCTCGAAGGCTTCGGCGGTGGCCGTGGGGTTCTTCAGGTAGCCCTTCATCACGGTGTTGCCGCGCATGAAGATCTCGCCGATGGTCTGGCCGTCCCGGGGCGTGGGTTCGAGGGTTTTCGGGTCGGCCACCATCACCCCTTCCAGGGTCGGGTAGCGCACGCCCTGGCGCGACTTGATCTGCGCCCGCTGTTCCAGGGGCAGTTCATCCCAGGCGGCGTGCCAGGCGCACAGGGTCACCGGGCCATAGACCTCGGTCAGGCCGTAGACGTGGGTCACCTTGATGCCCATTTCCTCCACCGCGCCGATCACCTTGGCCGGCGGCGCGGCCCCGGCCACCATGGCGTTGACCGGGTGGTCGATGGCCGCCTTGGCGGTGTCGGGCATGTTCACCAGGGCATTGAGCACGATGGGCGCGCCGCACAGGTGCGTGACCTGATGCTCGCGGATCAGGTCGAGGATCTTCTGCGGGTCGACCCGGCGCAAAAACACATGCACCCCGGCCAGGGCGGTGACGGTCCAGGGGTAGCACCAGCCGTTGCAGTGGAACATCGGCAGGGTCCACAGGTACACCGGGTGGTTGCCCATGGCCCAGGTCATCTGGTTGCCCAGGGCGTTGAGGTAGGCGCCGCGGTGGTGGTAGACCACGCCCTTGGGGTTGCCGGTGGTGCCCGAGGTGTAGTTCAGGGCGATGGCCTGCCACTCGTCATCGGGCCACTGCCAGGCAAACTCGGGATCGCCCTCGGCCAGGAACGCTTCGTAGTCCAGCTCGCTGACCGGCTGGCCCTCGCCGTACTCCGGGTCGTCGAGGTCGATCACCAGGGGCGGGTGATCGAGCATGGCCACGGCGGCGTGGATCACCTCATGGAACTCGCGGTCGGCGATCAGCACCTTGGCTTCGCCGTGGGCCAGCATGAAGGCGATGGCCTCGGCGTCCAGGCGCACATTGAGGGCATTGAGCACGGCGCCGATCATCGGCACGCCGAAGTGTGCTTCGAGCATCGCCGGGATGTTAGGCAGCATCACCGCCACCGTGTCGTTCTTGCCGATGCCGCGCCCGGCCAGGGCCGAGGCCAGGCGCCGGCAGCGGCTGTAGGTCTGGGCCCAGGTGCGACGGATCGAACCGTGGATCACCGCCGGGTAATCGGGGTAAACCGCAGCGGTACGCTCGATGAAGCTCAAGGGGGAGAGGGCGATATGGTTGACGGCAGTCGGCGCTAGGCCTTGCTCGTAGATGGACATGGTTCGGGTACCCGGTGGCTGATTATTAGCTCTATTGGCCGAGGCTTGGGTGGCGCGTGCTGTGTACCTGGGGGCACTGACTGTAGGCGCCGGCTTGCCGGCGAAAGCGATCCCACGGGCCTCTTCGCTGGCAAGCCAGCTCCTACGTTCGGCGTTGCTTACAGGTACGCAGCACACCCAGCGAAAGCTCGGTGACTTATCCGGGGTCTTTTATATACTGTTTGTCGATTGATATGGAAGTACTACCTGAGTTGTATAGTAGTTGTACTATAAAAAGAACCTACCCTTCCGGCCGCGAGACTGATCGACCATGCCCGACTCTACCCACCTGCGTCACTGGCTGCGCCTGCAGCGTGAAGGCCAGTTGCCGGACTCGCCCTGGCTCGGCCACGACCCGCAACCCAGCCTGCTGCTGGACGCCCAGGCGCAGCCGCTGGACCTCAACCCGGCACTGCGCCAGTGGCTGGACGATGCTGCCACTGGCGATCTCGCGGCCCTGCTGCCGGTCAACCACCCGGCCCTGGTGCGGGCCTGCCTGGAGCAGCAGCGCGCCATCGAGCAGGTGGAAGCCCAGTGGGGCGAGCGCATCCTGCTCTGGAGCTTTATCCCCGATCCGCATCGCCAGCGGGTACTGGCGCGCTGCCAGGAAGCCACGGCCCAGGTCCGGGCCGAGCGCGAGTCGGCCAAGGCCCGGCGCCTGTACCGCCTGATCACCGAAAACACCACTGACCTGATTTCCCGGCACACCCCGGACGGCAGCTTCCTCGACGCCTCACCGGCCTCCTGGACCCTGCTCGGCTACTGGCCCGAGCAACTGCGCGGGCGTCTGGCCCGCAGCCTGTTCCACAGCCAGGACCTGGCCGGGCTGATGCAGCGCACCCGCGATGCCCTGGAGCAGGACGGCTACCACACCATGACCTACCGCATCCGCCATCGCGACGGCCACTACCTGTGGTTCGAAACCGCCTGCCGCGGCATTCGCGACACCTACACCGGCACCGTGGTGGAAGTGGTGGCGGTGTCCCGGGACATCACCGCCCGGGTCCAGGCCGAAGAGAACAAGCGGCGCCTGGCGGAAGTGGTAGAGGCCAACCCCGACCCGGTGCTGTTCATCCAGCCCGGGGGCGCGGTGACTTACCTCAACCCGGCCGCCCGGCGCACCCTGGGGCTCGGCGACGGGCAGGCAATGCCGCCACTGGCGGCCATTCTCAGCGCTGCGGTACTCGACAGCCTGCAACGCGAAGGCTGGGACCGCGCTGAACACAGCGGCCGCTGGAACATCGAGGCGCGCCTGCAACCGCCGGCCGGCGGCGCCTCGGTGCCGGTCTCGCTGATGCTCCTGGCCCACCGCGCGGCCAGTGGCGAGCGTTTCTATTCCCTGGTGGCCCACGACCAGAGCGAGCGCGAACTGCGCGAAGCCCAGCAGCGCCATCACCAGGACGAACTGGCCCACACCGCGCGCCTGGTGACCCTGGGCGAACTGGCCTCGGGTATCGCCCACGAGATCAACCAGCCGCTGGCCGCAGTGGTCAACTACGCCAATGCCAGCCAGCGCTACTTGCAGGCCCTGGGCACCCAGCCAGAGGCCGCCCGCAAGGTGGCCCAGGGCCTGGAACGGATTGCCGAGCAGGCGACCCACGCCGCCGAAGTGATCAAGCGCCTGCGGGCCTTTTTGCGCAAGGGCGGGCGCCGGGTGCAGGCCCTGGACATCGCCGAAGTGGCCCGGGAAACCGTGCGCCTGTGTGCCTGGGAAGCCCAGGCCAGCCAGGTGACGATCGACTTGCAGCTGGCGGATAATCTGCCGCCGGTGTACGCCGACCGGGTGCTGCTGGAGCAGGTGCTGCTGAACCTGCTGCGCAACGCCATCGAGGCCAACCGCGAAGTGCATGGGCAGCAGGGCTCGCACATTGTGCTGGCCGCCGAGGCGACGGCCGAAGGCGGGGTGCAGATCAGCGTCAGCGACCAGGGCCCCGGTGTCTGCGCCGAGCAACTGCCGCAGCTGTTCACCCCGTTCTACACCAGCAAGGCCAATGGCCTGGGGCTCGGGCTGTCCATGAGCCGCAGCATCGTCGAGGGCTTTGGCGGCGACTTGCAGGCCCAGCCCCAGGCCGTCGGCCTGCGCATGTGCTGCCGGCTGCCGGCCAGTGCCCCGGCCGACCCCTCGGCAACGTCCCAGGCAACTTCCCCCGCAACGACAGGAGCAAGGCAATGACGAGTGTGGCGCAGCAACTGGTGTATGTGGTCGACGACGACCCGGGCATGCTCGACTCCACCGTCTGGCTCCTGGAGTCGGTGGGGCTCAAGGCGCTGCCCTTCACCAGTGGCCGCGAGTTTCTCGAACACTGCGACCCGAGCCTGAACGCCTGCGTGCTGCTGGATGTGCGCATGCCCGGCATGGGCGGGCTGAACGTCCAGGAAGAGCTGCGCCAGCGCGATATCCGCCTGCCGCTGATCTTTGTCAGCGGCCACGCCGACGTGCCCATCGTGGTCCGCGCGTTCAAGGCCGGGGCGGTGGATTTCATTGAAAAGCCCTACAACGAACAGCTGTTGCTGGACAGCGTGCAGCAGGCCCTGAGCCGCGCCGACCGCCATCAGAACCAGAGTGCCGGGCAGGCCCGGGTGCAACGGTTGCTGGAAAGCCTGACGCCACGGGAGAAAGACGTGTTGCTGCCGCTGGTGCAGGGCTACACCAACCGGGAAATTGCCGAGCAACTGGGGGTCAGCATCAAGACCATCGACCTGTATCGCTCACGGGTGATGAAACGCATGCAGGCCGAACACCTGCCGGAACTGGTGGGCATGGCCATTGCCGCCGGGCTGGTAGACCCGCTGCACCTGCGCTGAGGCTCAGGCCACCGCGCTGCGCACGGGCATGCCGCCCAGCAGGCGCTCGATGGCGCCGCTCAGCAGGTTTTCCAACAGGGCTTCGCGTTCCCGCTCGGCCAGGGGTTGCTCGCTGAACCAACTGGGGGCGCTGTTGAGCAGGTTGGCCAAAGCATGGGCCGCGGCGCGCTGCGCCTGTGGGCCAAGGCCGGTCGGGGTGCCCAGCAACTGCACCAGCTGTTGTTCGTAGCGTTCGCGCAATTGCCCGACCCGCAGTTGCTGGTCGGGATTGAGGCAGCCGCTGTCGCGCTCCACCAGGCGGAAATGCCGCGGCAATTCCCGATGCAGCTTCAGGTGGGCGCGGATCAGCGCCGGCAGGCAGTCGCCCTGCAACTTGCGCCGTTGCAGGCGCTTGAGGGTGCTGTGCAGCTCATCGAAGAACTCCTCGATCAGGTCCAGCAACAGGTGCTGCTTGCTCGGGTAATGGTGGTACAGCGAGCCCGGGGTCAGCCCCAGATGGCTCGCCAGCTCACGCATGCCGACCTGGCCGAAGCCCTTGCTGGCGAACAGCTCCAGGGCCTTGTCGCGGCTTTCGGCAAAGCGTGAGCAGCGCTCAGCCATAGTGATGGAAACCCCGACCGGTCTTGCGCCCCAGGTAGCCGGCGGCAACCATTTCCTTGAGCAGCGGCGCGGGGCGGTACTTGCTGTCGTTGAAGCCGTCGTAGAAGGCTTCAAGGATCGCCAGCAGGGTGTCCAGGCCGATCAGGTCGGCCAGGGCCAGCGGGCCGATCGGCTGGTTGCAGCCCAGGCGCATGCCGGCGTCGATGTCCTCGGCGCTGGCCAGGCCTTCCTGGAACACCAGGATCGCCTCGTTGATCATCGGCACCAGGATGCGGTTGACCACAAAACCCGGGCGGTTGCCGGCGGTGATCGCGGTCTTGCCCAGGCGCTGGGCCATGTCCATGGCCAGGGCGTGGGTCGCGTCGCTGGTCTGCAGGCTGCGGATCACCTCGATCAGGCCCATCACCGGCACCGGGTTGAAGAAGTGCAGGCCGATGAACCGCTCGGGCGCGCTGACGCTGGCGGCCAGTTGGGTGATCGACAGCGACGAGGTGTTGGAGGCGATCACGCACTCGGCGCTGACCTGGGCGGCGATCTGCTGCAGCACCTTGAGCTTGAGGTCGAGGTTCTCGGTGGCGGCTTCGATCACCAGTTGCGCATCCTTGAGCACGCCGTAGTCGGTGCTGATGCGGATCCGGCCCAGGGCGGCGAGCTTGTCGTCTTCGCCGAGGGTGCCCTTGCTCACCTGGCGGTCGAGGTTCTTGCCGATGGTGGCCAGGGCCTTTTCCAGGGCGCCCTGGGCGATGTCCAGCAGGGTCACGTCAAAGCCCGCCTGGGCGCAGACCTGGGCGATGCCGTTGCCCATGGTGCCGGCGCCGATCACCCCGATATTCGCAAGATTCATCTTCAGCTCTTCCTTTGTTCATTGCCTTCGCGGAGCATGGCGCGGTTGCCTTGCACAGCGCATTATCCAGCGCGAGTCTAGAGCCCGGCGCGGTGGCCGGCCTATGCCGAAAGCGGTCAAGCGTGCTGGCGTTTTTTGCCATAGGTCCAGCTACGGGAGCACAGCCTCTACATGCGTGAATCGGATTCGGTCGCGGTCTACTTTGTCCGGGTGATGACCCACGCCCTGCGCCAGCAGCCGGCGCGGCTGGCGGCCGTGCTGCGCGAGGCCGGCATCGACCCGGCGTTGCTCGACCAGCCCCGGGCGCGGGTGCCCGGCAGTGCCTTTGCCGCCCTGTGGCTGATCCAGATCCGCGAGTTGCAGGACGAATTCTTCCAGCTCGACTCCCGGGGCATGCCGCCGGGGGCCTTTGCCCTGATCTGTCGCGGACTGATCCAGGAGCCCAACCTGGAAAAGGCCCTGCGCCAGTGCCTGAACAACTTCGGCCTGTTCCTGCGGGACGTCCGCGCCAGCCTCAGCCTGCGGGGCAAGCGTGCGGTGATCAGCCTCGACAGCCGCTGCGCCGACCCGCTGCGCAGCCACTACGCCGAGGAAACCCTGCTGGTGCTGATCATCAGCCTGCTGTGCTGGCTCGGCGGGCGACGGATTCCCATCGACCGTGCCGACTTTCGCCACTCGCGCCTGAGCCTCAGCGACGATGCGCTGCTGTGGGGCAGCAACCTGAGCTGGAACGCCGGGCGCACCGAGATCGAATTCGCCAGCCGCTTCCTGCGCCTGCCGGTGGTCCAGGACCTGGCCTCACTCAAGGTGTTCCTGCGCAGCGCCCCGCAATGGCTGGTGATCCGCTTTCGCAACCAGCACGGGCTGACCACCCAGGTGCACCAGCGCCTGCGGGGCAGCCACTACAGCCAGTGGCCGACCCTGGAAGCCTTCGCCCGCGAAGTGCAGATGAGCGCCAGCACCCTGCGCCGACGCCTGGAGCGCGAAGGCGGCTCCTATCAAGAGATCAAGGACGAAGTACGCCGCGGCGTCGCCGTCGAGCTGCTACGCCGCTCGGCGGCCAGCATCAGCGAGATTGCCGAACTCACTGGCTTCCAGGAGCCCAGCGCCTTCCACCGCGCGTTCAAGAAATGGACCGGCGAAAGTCCCGGGCGCTACCGCGCGCGTTTCCAGCCAGCCCCCGCCTGATTCCACGACATCCCGGCTCCTACGGATTTCGCCACATCACACAGCCCCCCCCGTAGGAGCTGGCTTGCCAGCGAAGGCGCCCGCAAGATCACCGCCCCATCCGAGGACTTGTTCGCCGGCAAGCCGGCTCCTACGGATTTCGTCCCATCACGCAGTCCCTTGTAGGAGCTGGCTTGCCAGCGAAGGCGCCCGCAAGATCACCGCCCCATCCAAGGGCCTGTTCGCCGGCAAGCCGGCGCCTACGGATTTCGTCCCGTCACGCAGTCCCTTGTAGGAGCTGGCTTGCCAGCGAAGGCGCCCGCAAGATCACCGCCCCATCCGAGGGCCTGTTCGCCGGCAAGCCGGCTCCTACGGATTTCATCCCATCACGCAGTCCGTTGTAGGAGCTGGCTTGCCAGCGAAGGCGCCCGCAAGATCACCGCCTGATCCGAGGGCCTGTTCGCCGGGAAGCCGGCTCCTACGGATTTCGTCCCATCACGCAGTCCGTTGTAGGAGCTGGCTTGCCAGCGAAGGCGCCCGCAAGATCACCGCCCGATCCAAGGGCCTGTTCGCCGGCAAGCCGGCTCCTACGGATTTCGTCCCATCACGCAGTCCCTTGTAGGAGCTGGCTTGCCAGCGAAGGCGCCCGCAAGATCACCGCCCCATCCGAGGGCCTGTTCGCCGGCAAGCCGGCGCCTACGGTCGGTGTGGATTAGGCCGGGCTGCGGCCGGGCATCTGGATGCCGTGCTGCTGCACGCGGCGGTACAGGGTGGCGCGGGAAATGCCCAGGGCCTTGGCTGCCGCCACGGGTTTCCAGCGGTGGCGCACCAGGGCATCCAGCAGGGCCTGGCGCTCGGGGCTGGTGGCGGTTTCCAGGGCGGGCAGGGCGCTTTCGGCCTCGGCGCCGCGCAGTTGTTCGGGCAAGTCATGCAGTTGGATCAGCGGTCCTTCGCACACCGCGCAGGCGTAGCGCAGCACATGGCGCAATTGCCGCACGTTGCCCGGCCAGCGGTAGCCCAGCAGGCATTCCAGCGCCGCATTGCCCAGTTGCACCGGCGCACCGCAGCGCTTGGATTCCTCTTCGACAATCCGGGTGATCAGCGCCAGCCGGTCGCTGCGCTCGCGCAGCGGTGGCAACTGAAAGCGCGCGCCCCCCAGGCGGAAATACAGGTCCTCGCGAAAGCTGCCCTCGGCCACCAGCGCTTCCAGGTCTCGGTGGGTGGCGCAGATCACCTGGATATCCACCGCCTTGCGTTGCGCGGCCCCCAGGGGCGCCACTTCACCCTCGGCCAGCACCCGCAGCAGGCGGGTCTGCAAGGCCAGGGGCATGTCGCCGATCTCATCGAGGAACAGGGTGCCGCCATCGGCCTGTTGCAGCAGGCCCTGCATGCCCTTGTTCGAAGCGCCGGTAAAGGCTCCGGCGACGTAGCCGAACAGTTCGCTTTCGATCAGGTTCTCGGGAATCGCCGCGCAGTTCACCGCGACAAAGGGCCGGTCCCGACGCTGGCTGGCCTGGTGCAGCTGGCGGGCGAAGACTTCTTTGCCGGAGCCGGTCTCGCCCTGGATCAGCACCGGCAGGTGGCGGTCCTTGACCCGCACCGCCAGGCGCAGGCTCTGTTCCACCCGCGGGTCCAGCGGTTCGCCGGCCAGGCTCAGGCGCGGGCGCTGTGCCGGGCGCCTTGGCGCTTGCAGGCGGCCGTGGAGGTTATCGGAAAGGGGGCACAGGGCTTCGTCGCGGGCGCGCTGCAACAGCTGCGGGTCGAACACCTGGGCGATGTGCTGGGGCAAGCAGCCATAGCGGCGCAGCAGGTAATGGCGCGCCGCCGGGTTGAGCGCGCGCAGGCAACCGTCGTCGTCCCAGGCCAGCAGGTAATCCGGCTGGCTGTCGACATAGCCCGGGCTGGCATGGGCCCGTAGCACCCAGTAGCCCTGGGCGCTGTTCATGAAGAACGCCTGTTCGATCTCCCGCGCGCTCTGCACCACCATCTGCCGGATCAGGTGCTGGGAACGGCGGTCATCCGGGGAGCGCACCGCCGACACATCCAGCACCCCCAGCAGCTCGCCCTGGGGATCGAACACCGGGGCGGCGGAGCAGGTCAGGCCGATGAAGGCGGCGCGAAAGTGGTCGCGCTTGTGCACGGTGATCGGCGCGCGCGCGGTAAGCACCGCTGCCACGCCGCAGGTGCCTTCTTCACCCTCCGACCAGCAGGTGCCCAGGTACAGCCCGGCCTTGCGGCAGTCGTTGCGCAGGGTGGATTCCACCCGGTAGTCGATGGTCTGGCCCTGGGCGTCGGTGAGCAGCACGCAGTAGTCGGCGTCGCGCACCCGGCCATGCAGGCGGGCCACTTCTTCGCTGGCGATGCGCAGGAACAGCTCGGAACGCTCGCGGCATTCCTTGAGCACGTTTTCGGACAGGATGCGCGGCCCCTGCAGCGAGCCGGGGTCCAGTTGGTGCTGCTCCATGGAGCGGCGCCAGGAATCGAGGATCAGGCTCGGCACCGGCGCCTGGGGCAGGTGATCGGCGTTTTTCAGGACCCGGCTGACGCAGTCCACATGGGCTTTTGAATGTGCGGAAAGCATGAAGGCCTCCGGTTGCAGCTTCTTATCGTTGTGGGCGCATTAAGCGCCGATCCGCGGCTCCCGACAAGCACCGGGCGGCGCCGTGGGGGCGCTGAGACGCAACGTCTCAGGGTCTCGCCAAGGCCCCGTGCAGCCTGACATGCAACGTCTCAGGCGCAGGGCTTCCCGACACCTGCAGGCGAGTGCAACAGCCGCTCTGCCACGGGCCTTTGCAGCGGTTTTTCCATAACTGGCACCGGCCTTGCTCTGGCTCTTGGCAACCAGTTCTCGGCAACCCGCGTCGACTGGCCCATCGAAGAATAAGAACGAGGTGCCCGATGTTTTCTCCTGCCTGTGCTCCGCCCGCGGTGAGCCCATGAACCGCCGCCCCCTCACCGTCGGCATCATCGCCAACCCGGCTTCGGGCCGTGATGTGCGCCGCCTCACCGCCAACGCCGGCCTGTTCTCCAGCACCGACAAGGTCTCGGTGATCCAGCGCCTGCTGGCGGCCTTTGGCGCCACCGGCATCACCCAGGTGCTGATGCCCACTGACATGACCGGCATCGCCGCCGCGGTGCAGAAAAACAGCCGTAGCCGCCAGGCCCGGGAGCAGCACTGGCCAGCCCTGGAGTTTCTCGACCTGACCCTGCGCCAGAGCGTCGAGGACACCCGCCAAGCCGCACGCTGGATGGCCGAGCGCGGGGTGTCGCTGATCGCCGTGCTCGGTGGCGATGGCACCCACAAGGCGGTGGCTGCCGAGGTCGGCGACATTCCGCTGCTGACCCTGTCCACCGGCACCAACAACGCCTTTCCGGAACTGCGCGAAGCCACCAGCGCGGGGCTGGCCGGTGGGCTCTACGCCAGCGGCCGGGTGCCCGCCGAGATCGCCCTGCGGCGCAACAAGCGGCTGCTGGTGCGCGAGCCGTCCCGGGGCCTGTGTGAGGTGGCCCTGGTGGACGTGGCGGTGTCGCCCCTGGCCTTTGTCGGCGCCCGGGCCATCAGCCGCGCCAGTGATCTGGCCGAGGTGTTCGTGACCTTCGCCGAACCCCAGTCCATTGGCATTTCCGCGCTCTGCGGGCTGTGGTTGCCGGTGACTCGCCAGGAAGCCCACGGCGCCTGGATGCGCCTGGACCCGCAGTCCCCAGAAGCGCTGCTGGTGCCCCTGGCCCCGGGCTTGTTGCAAGGCTGCGGGGTGCTGGAGGCCGGTTACCTGCCAGCCGATGTGCCCCAAGCCCTGTGCCTGAGCGCCGGCACCCTGGCCCTGGACGGCGAGCGCGAGATCGAATTCAACCCCCACGACCGGCCCACGGTCACCCTGGATGCCGGCGGCCCGCTGAGCATCGACGTCAACGCGGTCCTGGAACACGCGGCGCGCCAGCGCCTGCTGGCCATCGACCGCCATCACCGGCAACACCCCGTGAACCTTCAGTCCGAAGACACCCTGGAGAATAAAAATGTCGACACCCCTGACCACTGATCAGTTGCTCCACGCCTACCGGGTGATGCGCACCATCCGCGCATTCGAAGAACGCCTGCACGTGGAATTCGCCACCGGCGAGATCCCCGGTTTTGTCCACCTCTATGCCGGTGAGGAAGCCTCGGCCGCCGGGGTCATGGCCCACCTGCGGGACGATGACTGCATCGCCTCCAACCACCGGGGCCACGGCCATTGCATCGCCAAGGGCGTGGACGTCTTCGGGATGATGGCGGAGATCTACGGCAAGAAGACCGGGGTCTGCCAGGGCAAGGGCGGCTCCATGCACATCGCCGATTTCGAGAAGGGCATGCTCGGCGCCAACGGCATCGTCGGCGCCGGGGCGCCGCTGGTGGTGGGCGCGGCCCTGGCCGCCCGGCTGCAAGGCACCGACGGCGTGTCGGTGGTGTTCTTCGGCGACGGCGGCTCCAACGAAGGCGCGGTGTTCGAGGCCATGAACATGGCCTCGGTGTGGAACCTGCCGTGCCTGTTCATCGCCGAGAACAACGGCTACGCCGAGGCCACGGCCTCCAACTGGTCGGTGGCCTGCGACCACATCGCCGACCGCGCCGCCGGCTTCGGCATGCCCGGGGTGACGGTGGACGGCTTTGATTTCTTCGCCGTGCACGAAGCTGCCGGCGCCGCCGTGGAGCGGGCCCGGGCCGGGGAGGGGCCGTCGCTGATCGAGGTCAAGCTGACCCGCTACTACGGCCACTTCGAGGGCGACGCCCAGACCTACCGCGCGCCGGATGAGGTCAAGCATTACCGCGAGCACAACGACTGCCTGATGCAGTTCCGCGAGCGCACCACCCGTTCGGGCCTGGTGCAGGCCAGCCAGCTGGACCAGATCGATGCCGACGTGGAAGCGCTGATCGAAGACGCGGTGCGCAAGGCCAAGTCCGACCCCAAACCGAGCCCCGCCGACCTGCTCAGCGACGTCTACGTCGCTTATCCATAACGCCCCACAGAACAACAAGAGACCACCATCATGGCGAGAAAAATCAGTTACCAGCAGGCCATCAACGAAGCCCTGGCCCAGGAAATGCGGCGCGACCCCAGCGTGTTCATCATGGGTGAAGACGTGGCGGGCGGCGCCGGCGCCCCCGGCGACAACGACGCCTGGGGCGGCGTGCTCGGGGTGACCAAGGGCCTCTACCATCAATTCCCCGGGCGGGTGCTGGACACCCCGCTGTCGGAGATCGGCTACGTCGGCGCTGCGGTCGGCGCCGCCACCCGTGGCGTGCGCCCGGTGTGCGAGCTGATGTTCGTCGACTTCGCCGGCTGCTGCCTGGACCAGATCCTCAATCAGGCGGCGAAGTTTCGCTACATGTTCGGCGGCAAGGCCCAGACCCCGCTGGTGATCCGCACCATGGTCGGCGCCGGCCTGCGCGCCGCGGCCCAGCACTCGCAAATGCTCACCTCGCTGTGGACCCACATCCCCGGGCTGAAAGTGGTCTGCCCCTCGTCGCCCTACGACGCCAAGGGCCTGCTGATCCAGGCCATCCGCGACAACGACCCGGTGATCTTCTGCGAGCACAAGCTGCTCTACAGCCTGCAGGGCGAAGTGCCGGAGGAGTCCTACGCGATTCCCTTCGGCGAGGCCAACTTCCTGCGCGACGGCAAGGACATGACCCTGGTGTCCTACGGGCGCACGGTGAATACCGCCCTGGACGCGGCCCGCAGCTTGGCCGGGCGCGGTATCGACTGCGAGGTGATCGACCTGCGCACCACCAGCCCGCTGGATGAAGACAGCATCCTGGAAAGCGTGGAGAAGACCGGGCGCCTGGTGGTGATCGACGAAGCCAACCCGCGCTGCTCCATGGCCACCGACATCTCGGCCCTGGTGGCGCAGAAAGCCTTCGCCTCCCTCAAGGCGCCGATCGAAATGGTCACCGCGCCCCACACCCCAGTGCCGTTCTCCGACGCCCTGGAAGACCTGTACATCCCCGACGCGGCGAAGATCGAGAAAGCCGTGCTCACCGTGATCGAGTGGAGCCGCTGATGAGCCAGATCCATACCCTGACCATGCCCAAGTGGGGCCTGTCGATGACCGAGGGCCGGGTCGATGCCTGGCTCAAGGAAGAAGGCCAGAGCATCAGCAAGGGCGATGAAGTGCTGGACGTGGAGACCGACAAGATCTCCAGCAGCGTCGAGGCGCCGTTCTCCGGCATCCTGCGTCGGCAGATCGCCCGCCAGGACGAGACCCTGGCGGTGGGCGCGCTGCTGGGCATCGTGGTCGAAGGCGAGGCCAGTGACGCCGAGATCGACGCGGTGATCGAGCAGTTCCAGGCCAGCTTCGTGCCCGGCGACAGCGCCGATGAAGACAGCGGCCCGGCCCCGCAGAAGGTCGAACTGGGCGGCCGCCTGATCCGCTATTTCGAGCGCGGTGAAGGCGGTACGCCGCTGCTGCTGGTGCACGGCTTTGGCGGCGACCTCAACAACTGGCTGTTCAACCACGAAGCCCTGGCCGCCGGGCGCCGGGTGATCGCCCTCGACCTGCCGGGCCACGGCGAATCGACCAAGGCCCTGCAACGGGGCGACCTGGATGAATTGAGCGAAGTGCTGCTGGCGCTGCTGGATCACCTGGAGATTCCCGTGGCCCATCTGGTGGGCCACTCCATGGGCGGCGCGGTGTCCCTCAACACCGCGCGGCTGGCGCCGGACCGCGTGCGTTCCCTGACCCTGATCGGCAGCGCCGGGCTGGGCCGCGAGATCAACGGCGACTACCTGCAAGGTTTTGTCGAGGCCAGCAACCGCAATGCGCTCAAGCCGCAGCTGGTGCAGTTGTTCTCCAACGCCGAGCTGGTGAACCGGCAGATGCTCGACGACATGCTCAAGTACAAGCGCCTGGAAGGGGTGCAAGCGGCCCTCGGGCAGTTGGCCGGCAACCTGTTTGCCGACGGCCGCCAGCAGGCCGACCTGCGCCCGGTGGTGCAGGACGGCCCGCAGCCGGTGCTGGTGATCTGGGGCAGCGACGACCGGATCATTCCGGTGAGCCACAGCGCCGATCTCAAGGCGCAGATCGAGGTGCTGCCGGGGCAGGGGCACATGCTGCAGATGGAAGCGGCGGAGCAGGTCAACCGCCTGATCCTCGACTTTATCCAGCAGCACTGAGGTGTTCTGCGGCGGCCAGGGGGCCGTCGCAGCTCTACAAGAATAAGGAGAAGCCAAGATGAGTGTTTCCCTCAAGCCTGTTCCCAGCATGCGTGCCGCGGTCTGGCACGGCCGCCACGATATCCGCGTCGAAGACGTACCGCTGCCCGACGCGCCGCCTGCCGGCTGGGTGCAGATCCGCGTCGATTGGTGCGGCATCTGCGGCTCCGACCTGCACGAATACGTGGCCGGGCCGGTGTTCATTCCGGTGGACGCACCGCACCCGCTGACCGGGATCAAGGGCCAGTGCATCCTCGGCCACGAGTTCTGCGGCGAAATCGTCGCCCTGGGCGAAGGGGTCCAGGGTTTCAGCGTTGGCCAGCCGGTGGCCGCCGACGCCTGCCAGCACTGCGGCACCTGCTACTACTGCACCCACGGCCTGTACAACATCTGCGAAAACCTGGCCTTTACCGGGCTGATGAACAACGGCGCCTTCGCCGAATTGGTCAACGTGCCGGCCAACCTGCTGTACGCCTTGCCGGCCAACTTTCCCGCCGAGGCCGGAGCGCTGATCGAGCCGCTGGCGGTGGGCATGCACGCGGTGAAAAAAGCCGGCAGTTTGTTGGGGCAGAACGTGGTGGTGGTCGGCGCCGGCACCATCGGCCTGTGCACCATCATGTGCGCCAAGGCCGCCGGCGCGGCCCAGGTGATCGCCCTGGAAATGTCCGGCGCGCGCAAGGCCAAGGCCCTGGAGGTGGGCGCGACCCACGTGCTCGACCCCAAGGAGTGCGACGCCCTGGCCGAGGTCAAGCGCCTGACCGGCGGGCTGGGGGCCGATGTCAGCTTTGAGTGCATAGGCAACAAGCACACCGCCAAGCTGGCCATCGACCTGATCCGCAAGGCCGGCAAGTGCGTGCTGGTGGGGATATTCGAAGAGCCCAGCGAGTTCAACTTCTTCGAGCTGGTGGCCACCGAGAAAACGGTGCTGGGGGCCCTGGCCTACAACGGTGAGTTCGCCGATGTGATCGCCTTTATCGCCGATGGCCGGCTGGATATTTCGCCCCTGGTGACCGGGCGCATCCAGCTGGAAGAGATTGTCGGCCAGGGCTTCGAGGAACTGGTCAACAACAAGGAGCACAACGTCAAGATCATCGTGTCCCCCGGTCAGTTGCGACGCTCGTAAACGAGCGATTTGGCGATGGCCGGCCGCGGCCATCGCACTTTTTTACAGTTTTGCGTTCTATCACCTGGCCTGGCCGCGCCGATCCCCGCCGCAGCCCGTGAATTCCGACCCGGTGCCGATGGCCTACGCTCCCTCTTCTTGCATGATGCAAACCCGCTTTCAGCGCCTGTTCCTGGTGGCGCTGCTGATGCTTGGCGCCACGGCCTGTACCCAACAGCAAGGGCGCGATTTTGCCAAACAGTTTCGTGAAGGCAAGCCTGACGAATTCTTCCAGACCAGCGTCGATCGCATGGCCACCATCGGCATGCGCGACAACCTGCAGAGCCTGTACCTGCTGATGGGCAAGCTCTACCTGCGCAACCCCAGCCAGTGGCGCAAGTCGGGTTTCCCCGATGGCACCACGGCCCAGCGCGAGATCCGCAATGCCATCGAAAAGCGCCAGCCGCTGCCGGCCCTGGGGGATCGTCGCGACCTGATGGCCCTGAGCTATTCCCTGAGCCCTGAGTTCCAGGGCGATCGGGTGGGGGCCTTCATCTATGCCATTGGCAGCATGCTGGTGACCGCCCATGGCGGGCGCACCGAGTTCTACATGACCGATACCATCGACCCGCAATTCATCAGCAACGCCGCGCGCAATATCGAGAAGGCCACCTGGCTGCTGAGCCAGCGCCAGGATGCCAATGGGGTGCTGTTGCTGTTCTCCAACGAGATTTCCGAGGAGGGCAGCAACCTGAGTTTTGCCGTGGAGTTCGGCAAGATCGTCGCGCGCCTGGATTTGCTCACGCAGATTCTCGATGAGCGCTACCGGCGGGTGGGGTTCAATTACGCGCAGAGCCTGCTGCTGATGAATTTCTTGCCGGTGCAGTAGGAGCTGGCTTGCCAGCGAAGGCGCCCGTCCAGACGCTGCATGTCTCGCGGGCCTTTTCGCCGGCAAGCCGGCTCCTACGGGGAACTGCACGGACTATCTGCCTGCTGTAGGAGCTGGCTTGCCAGCGAAGGCGCCCGTCCAGGCGCTGCATGTCTCGCGGGCCTCTTCGCCGGCAAGCCGGCTCCTACGCGGCGCTTTTGCCCCGCGCAAAAAACGGTCGCATTTCAGGTCATGCCGAGTTTCTTGCGGGCCATCACCAGGGCTACGACGCTCAACGCCGCCGCCAGCATCAGGTAGAAACTCGGTGCCAGCTGTGAGCCGGTCAGGGCAATCAATCCGGTAGCGATCACCGGTGCAAAACCGCCGAAGATCGTGACCCCCAGGTTGTAGCTCAGCGACATGCCGGTGACCCGGGTGCGCACCGGGAAGATGTCCGCCATCAGCGACGGCAGCGGGGCGAAGTACACCGCCTTGATCAGGGCCATCAGCGCCACCACCAGCAGCAGCGAGCTGGCACTGGGGCGGCTGTTGAGCCAGAAGAACGCCGGCAGGATCGCCACGGCATAGACCACCGCCGCTGCCAGCATGATTTTCAGGCGACCGATATGGCCGGACAGGTAGCCGACGATGGGCGTGATGATGGTCAGGATCAGGCCGCCGGTAAGGGTCGCCAAAAAGCCCGAGGACTGGGCGATGTTCAGGCTGGTGGCGGCGTAGGACGGCATGTACTGGATCATGTAGTTCGAGGCGGTCGACACCACCAGGGTGCCCATGGCGATCAGCAGCAGGGTCTTCTGGGTCACCAGCACTTCGCGCAAAGGGCGTTCCCCCGGTTCGCTGGCCTTGAAGTCCGGCGACTCGTCCACCGTACGGCGGATGTACAGGCCCACCGGGCCCAGCAGCAGGCCGAAGAAGAACGGCACGCGCCAGCCCCAGTCGAGCATCTGCTGGGCATCGAGGTGCTTGGTCAGGAAGTAGCCGAAGGTCGAGGCGATGACCACGCCAAAGCCCTGGCTGGCGAATTGCAGGCTGGCGACAAAGTGCCGGGTGCGCGGCGGCGCGTGTTCCAGCATGAAGGCGGTGGAGGTGCCGAACTCGCCACCGGCAGAGAAGCCTTGCAGCAGCCGGGCCAGGAGGATGCCGATCGGCGCGGCGAGGCCCAGGGTGGCGTAGCTGGGCATGATGGCGATCAGCAGGGTGCCCGTCAGCATGATCAGGATCGACAGGGTCAGGGCCTTCTTGCGGCCCTTGCGGTCGGCGTAGGAGCCCAGTACCGCCGCGCCCAGGGGGCGGATCAGGAACGAGATGCCGAAGGTGGCGAAGGCCAGCAGCAGGGAGAAGGTCGGGTCCGCGGTGGGAAAGAACACCTGGCTGATGGTCAGGGCGAAGTAGGCGTAGATCGACAGGTCGAACCACTCCAGGGTGTTGCCGATCAGGGCGGCGCCTATGGGTTTCCACAGGGCCTTGGGTTCGACCCGGGTCGCGGTCGAGGTGGTGGCTAACGCTGTCATACAGGACGCTCCTGCTTATTGTTGGATTTTGAGCGACAGGTGCCCGGCCAGGGCCGGGCGGGGTAAGCGATGGCCTCAGGTCCGGGGCAGGTCCCCCAGGTCCCAGAACAGGGCCGTCATGATCTCCAGGCCTTCACGAATCACCGGCAGCAGCAGGTGTTCGTCCGGGGCGTGCTGCGAGCAGCCGGGGTAGGAGTGGGGAATCCACAGGGTCGGCAGCCCCAGCACTTCGGCGAAGATGTCGTTGGGCAGGGTGCCCGCCAGGTTCGGCAACAGCGCCAGGCGCTGCGCACTGCTACCTGCAATCGAGGTCTTGGCGAACCTGACCCAGGGGTGGTCCGGGTCCAGGCGGGTGGCCGGGGAGCAGCGCTCCATGACGATCTCCACCTGGCTGAAACCTTCGCGGTCCAGGTGCGCCCGCAGCAGGTTTTCCAGCTGCTGCCAGGGCGTGCCGAGGACAAAGCGCAATTGGCAGAAGGCCACGGCCCGGGGCGGAATCGCGTTCACCGGCTTTTGCGGATTGCCGGTGCTGAAAGCGAGGATTTCCAGGGTGTTCCAGGCAAACAGGCGCTCGCCCAGGGTCAGCCCCGGTTCGCCCCAGTGTTCGTCCAGCGGGCGGCCCAGGGAGTCGCGGTCAATCTCCAGGTCGGCGATGGCGGCGCGCACGTTGTCGGGAATGTTCGCCGGCAGCAGTTCGCGGCAGCGGATGCGGCCGTTCTGGTCCACCAGGCTGGCCAGGGCGTTGGCCAGTACCACGCCGGGGTTGCTCATCACCCCGCCCCAGTTGCCCGAGTGCAGGCCCTTGTCCCGGGTGTTTACCTCTAGGCGGAACTGCGCTGAACCGCGGGAGCCAAGGAACAGCGTCGGCCGGGCCTGATTCAGCCGTGGGCCGTCGGAGGCGATGAACACATCGGCCCGCAACATTTCGCGCTGCTCCTGGCACAGCTGGCGCAGCCCCGGGGAACCGGCTTCCTCACCCATCTCGAACAGCAGCTTGAGGTTGAAGCCCAGTCGCCCGTCGCGGGCCTTTAGCACTTGCTCCAGGGCGGTCAGGTTGATGCTGTGCTGGCCCTTGTTGTCGGCGGTGCCACGGCCGTACCAGCGTTCGCCCTCCAGGGTCAGCTGCCAGGGATTCAGGCCCGTGCGCCACTGTTCGGCGTAACCCGGCACCACGTCGCCGTGGCCGTAGCTGAGCACTGTGTGCAGGGCTGGGTCTTCCAGGCGCGTTGCAATCAGGAACGGCCCACCGGCCTCGGGGTTGGCCAGCATGTGGCAGTCGAAGCCCAGGCGCTGCAGCAGCGGCTGGATTTCCTCCAGCAGGTAGCGCGGCAGTTCATCGGCATGGGCCGGGTCCTGGCTGTCACTGCGAAACGCCACCCGGCGTCGCAGGTCCTGTTCAAAATGGCCGTCGTCCAGGTACTGGCGAACGCCGGCGAGGGCAGCTTGCTTGGTCATTGCAACTCCGGTCGGGCAAGGGAACGGGCCCATGGTGGAGTTGGCAAAGGCATCTGTATATTGCTGTTTTTTGAAGGCATGATTCTAAAAATTGGATGCCTGGCAAGGGGATGCAGATGGACTATCGGTATTTTCTGGCGGTGATCGATGCGGGCTCCCTGGCCGCGGCGGGGGAGCGTTTGCACATCGCCCCCAGCGCGGTGAGCCGGCAGATCGCCCTACTGGAAGAGAGCGTTGGCGTGGCGCTGTTCGAGCGGCGCCCGCGGGGCATGCAACTCACCGCCGCTGGCGAAGCCCTGGCCGAACACGCCCGGCGCACCTGGCTGGAACAGGAGAACATCCTCGCCGAACTGCGGGGCGAGGGTTACCCGGGGGCCAAGGTGATCCGCCTGGTATCCACCGAGGGCCTGTCGCGGTATTTCCTGCCCCGGGTGCTGCTGGAGCATTACCGCCTGCGGCCCGGAGCCGAGTACCGCCTGGACGTGATCTCGCCCCACGAGTGCGTGCAGCGCATTCGCCGGGGCGAGGCGGACGTGGGGCTGACCTTCAGCACCGAGCCGGTGGAGGGGGTCAACGTGTGCTACTCGATCCGCTCGCCGATTCGCGCCCTGATGCGCGCCGGGCATCCGCTGGCCAGCGCCGGGGTGCTGTCACTGGAGCAGGTGCAGGCGTTTCCCGTGGCCTTGACGCCCAAGGGCACCACCCAGCGGCAACTGCTGGACCTGGTGTGCCAGATGGACGGCCTGAGCTTTGAACAGGTGATGACTTGCAACTTCTCCGGGGCCCTGCATGAGTTTGTGCGCCAGTCGGATACGGTGGCCTTTGCCAGCGCCATCAGTGGTGAAGGGCAGGGGATGGATGGGCTGGTGTCGGTGCCGCTGTCCAACCCGCGCTTGGGCGATCGGGACATTCAGGTGCTGACCATGCCCAAACGGGTGCTGCCGGAAAGTCTGGCGTTTTTTATCGAGACCTTGATTGTGCGGTTGCAGAAAGAGGGCTGAGGGAGGCTGCTGACCGTTCTCGCCGAGCCGGACACACTCAGGGCGCTGGGTGAGTTCCTGATCAAGGCTTCAGCCGACATGGCGGCCAATGGCCTGGAGCATGTGCACCTGCAAGACGTGATCGAGCACTTCTCGCACCAGCAGCATGTGGATGTGATTGCCCTCAACCGGGCTGTGATCAAGCCTGCCTGAGGCAGCGCCGTGCCCGGCCCGGCTACATGTTGCGAATCCTCTCGTCGGCCCTGAGCTCGAACTCAAAGCCAATGCCCACGTCATTCAGGGTTTCGGTGACCCGGGCCATGAAGTACTCGGCCTGCGCGGGCAATTCATACAAGCCAATGACCCGGATGATCGGGTACTTGCCATAGGCGCCGGGGATCTCGGTGTAGATCTCGCCACTTTCGATGAAGGCGATGTAGCTGTTGATTTTCTCTTGCAGCACGAGCAAGTGCTCGCCTTGTTCCGCCTTGTCGCCCCATTCGAGGTGGTCGGTCATCACCAGTAGCAGGTCGTTGGGAGCCTCCTTGGAGATCCCCCAGAAATCGATGACTTTGGGATTGGTGACGGACATGGCTGATCCTTCAGGCGGCGGGGGCGGGGATTGTATTACGTGCCCCGGGGTTAGTGGCGGTGCTGTTGCGCGTGCGGCATGGATGGGCATGCAGCGCACGATGCAGGAACTGTTCTAGTGGCCGGGCCGGGCCCTGATGGCGAGAACCGCTCCGGCGATTTTCCAACAACCGTTGCGTAATGGATAGTTGGCCATAGGATGTGCGCGTTGCCGATGATGATCGGGCCCCATCGTCGTGATCCTTTACTCAGTTTCAAGGTTGCTGCATGAATCCGGATGACTTCAAGAAATTCAATATCGGCTCAATTGTTCGGGCCACTCAAAGCTCTGCTGCGCTCAAACACCAGCTCGGCTTCCTGATCAAGGTTCTGCAAGAACTGGAGATCCAGTTCTCCGACTGCGAGCAGGATCCTCTGCGCCTGGCGAAAGCCTATGTTGCCGGAGAAATTCCTGCTGAACGCTGCAAGGCGCAGGCTGCACTCTGGTGGGCAAAAATCGATGAGCTAGGGGCAATACGAGGGTTCAAGGATCGGGAGGTATTGAAGGCACGACTGGCCATTTGTCTGCTGTCGAATGATGAGGACGATATTTGTGTGTTGGGAGATAACCTCTCGTGGTTTCTTGAGGTGTTGGGTTTCTTGAATGTGGAACCGATGAAGCCAATTGAAATGATGAGAGAGTATTTCGAGTTCAAATAGAAGTTCATTCGCGCCCGGCTCGCTCTCGGTGCCCTGGCCGGCAGCCTGACGACAGGCAAGACCCCATGCGTTTTGCTGGCTCCCTCCGTCACGCTGGCGGGGTGCTCGACGCGTTTTCCATGAGCCGCATGTGGATTTCATTGCGCTTGATCGGGCGCTGATCCTGCCTGCACAAGGTGTCCCTGCGCGCGGCTCAATCGGCGAGCGCGCAGGGGGCGAGCTACAGGCTGGGAGCCTCTTGGTTCACTTTCAGCTCGAAATCGAAGCCGATGCTCCGCTCATGGAGGATCTCGGTAATGCGTTTGAAAAACCAATCGACTTGCTCGGGCAGTTCGTGCAAACCCAGTACCCGGATAATCAGGTGTTTACCGCAGGCATCGGGAATTTCGCTGTAGATCTCTTCACTTTCGATGAAGGTGATGTAGGTGTTGATCTTCTCTTGCAGCAGGAGCAGGTGTTCGCTGTGTGCCGCTTCGTCACCCCATTCGAGGGGGTCGACCATGATCAACAGCAGGCTGTCGGGCGCCGATTTGGGGATGGCCCAGATATCGATGACTTTTGGATTGGTGATGGACATTGCTGATCCTTCAGAACGTGGAGGCGGCATTATAGGCCGTAGCGATGGGTTTCTTCAGTGGGCAATCGGTGGTCGCGGTTCCGGCCCGTGGGCGAGGCCAGGGTGGGTTTGCCCCGTTCAGGCGCAACCTGATCGAGCGGCGGCGTCTCTTTTCAACAGCGGTCTGATCGACGGTAGTGACAAAACGCCATCATCTGCTATGGCTTGTTAGGCCCCCCGTGGATAGATGCCGGGCTCCAGGTGCCATTGCCCAGAAAAATCGAGACGGCGCGGGCCGCGTTATTCGACTTAACTGATGCTCACGCGCCAAGGGGGACATGGGCGCAGGAGGACCGAGTGGGGCCTGCGTCCCGACAGGCCTGGATTGACCCGAGTGAGTATCGACGTTGCCGTGCCGGGTGGGCCGCTAACCTGGTCGTCGGCTTGTTTGCAGCTCTCTGACACTCAGTCGATAGCGTGGAATGACAGCAGGGAAGTACCGACCATTCTATTAGAGAGATAAAAAATGAACGTCAGGACAATGAATCTTGCTCCAAGGTCTGCCGCCTTTTTCTCGCTCATTGTCCTGGTGGTGTTCGCCCTGGGCATTGTCGCCGTGCTGCAAATGGGCAAGCTGCGAGACGCGGAGCAGGATGTCGAGACCAACTGGATGACCAGCATCCGCGAGATCGGCAAGATGAAGAGCAGCGTCTTGCGCCTGCGTCTGGAAAGCATCCGCATCACCGTGACCACCGACGAACAGCAGCGCCAGACCCGCATCGCCTCGTTGAGCGGTTATCGATCCAACCTGCAGAACACCATCAACCAGTACGAACCCCTGATCACCGGGCCGGCGGAGCGTGAGCTGTACCAGGCTGTAGCGACCGATGTGCAGGCCTACTTCAAGCTGGTGGACGAGCTGGAGCCGCTGCTGCGCAGTGGCGACAACGCCGCGGCCATCACCCTGATCAACACCCGCATCAGCCCCATGACCAACGCCATGCAGGAGAAGATGGACAAACTCTCGGACTTCAACGACGAGGGCGCCAGGCAGGCGGGGATCACTGCGGCGTCGGTTTACAGCAGTGGCCTGACGCTGGTGCTGGTGTTGATGGGGGTGACGGTGGTGCTCACCGTGGTGTTGGCGGCGGTGCTGACCCGCAGCATCACCGCGCCCATCAGCGACGCCCTGGCCGTGGCCGAACGTATTGCCGGCAGCGACCTGTCCCGGGAGATCGGCGTCAGTGGCCGCGATGAAGCCGGCCGCCTGCTGGCCGCCCTGGCGCAGATGCAGACCAACCTGCGGGAAACCATCGCCCACATCGCCGATTCCTCCACCCAACTGGCCTCGGCCTCGGAAGAAATGACCGCAGTGACCGAAGACGCCAGCCGCGGGCTGGTGCGCCAGAACGACGAAGTCAGCCAGGCGGCCACCGCCGTGACCGAAATGAGCGCCGCGGTGGACGAGGTGGCCCGCAACGCCGAAGCCGCCGCCCAGTCGTCCCGCGAGTCCATGGAGTTCACCCGCTCCGGCATCGAGAACGTGGCCCAGACCCTCAAGGCCATCGAAGGCCTGGCCGGCAACGTGGCCAGCACTGGCGAGCAGGTCAAGGCGCTGTCCAGCCGCGCCCAGGACATCAGCAAAGTGGTGGAAGTGATTCGCGCCATTGCCGAACAGACCAACCTGCTGGCCCTCAATGCCGCCATCGAAGCCGCCCGCGCCGGCGAGCAGGGCCGGGGCTTTGCGGTGGTGGCCGATGAAGTGCGGGCCCTGGCCCACCGCACCCAGCAGTCGACCCAGGAAATCGAACAGATGATCAGCGCGATCCAGGCCGACTCGACCCACGCGGTGAGCGCCATGAACGTCAGCGCCGAGATGGCCAGCAGCTCGATCTCCGTGGCGCAGAACGCCGACCTGTCCCTCAAGCAGATCGCCCAGGCGATTACCCAGATCAACGAACGCAACCTGCTGATCGCCACCGCCTCGGAAGAGCAGGCCCAGGTGGCGCGCGAGGCGGACCAGAACCTGACCAGCATTCGCGAGCTGTCGATCCAGAGCTCGGCGGGGGCCAGCCAGACGGCCAGCGCCTGCGGGGAGATGGCCAATCTGGCGATCGAGTTGAACCGGCTGGTGGCACGGTTCAAGGTTTGAGCGCGGTTTTTTGCCCTACGGTGGTCTGGTTCCTCCGTAGGAGCTGGCTTGCCAGCGAAGGCGTCGGTCCAGGCAACGCATGGCCTACCGGCCCCAAGGCATGGCCCTCTACAACCGACCGCTAAGCCGCAAACCATCACGCACGTTCAACCCCATCAATGTGAGGTTGGTGGCCCCGGCGATCAGTTCGATGACCTGCACCACGTAAAAACCCGTGTCGAAGCTGCCTGCCGACGCCCACCGGTTGAGCACAATTGCGCAGGGCACGAGCACCAACAGGCCGTTGGCGGCAATGAAGGGCATGCGTTTTTGCTTCGAGGCGATCAGGCGTCCCTGCCGGGCCCGGCTCAGCCCCATGCCGCTGGCTCCCGCCACTGCCATTGCCGGAATCAGCACCCAGAGCCCGGGGCTGACGATCAGTTGCTTGAGTTGAGCGATCGCATGCAGGGTTCCCATGCTTTCCACCAGCAGGGTCGAGACAAAGAACGTGGCGATGCACAACAGGGCCAGCAGGCTGGCGGTGAGGTGAAGTCGTTTGAGCATGGGGCGCTTCCCGTCAGTCGATTGGGCTGTGTTCACACTGTGCAGATATTCGGCACGGCGACCTTGGTGAACAGATGGGGCATGGCCAGGGCACTGGAGGGGTAGCGGCCCAGGGCGTTGGCGAAATCCGGGTGACTGAAGGCTTCGCGAAAGCGCTCCACCGACTCCCATACGGCGTAGTTCAGGAACATGCAGCTGCCACCGATGGCCTGGTGGAGCTGCGTGGAAATGTAACCGGCCCGCTGTTTCATCCAGTTGGCATCCAGCTCCCAGGCACGCAGAAGCTCGGGTATATCGTCCTCGTCGACGCTGAACAGGTTGACCAGCACCACCGGTGACTCGCTGCACTGGAGTTGCTGATGGATGGGGACTACAGGATCAAGCGGGCGAATGGACAACATGGCGATCTCCAGTATGTAAACATGATGACAATATGGTGCCATGGATAAAAACTAGCTTGATTGACATCATGGTGTCAATGTGGAAAAGTTCGCGGCATGAAAAAACCAAACCACACCCCCGCTGGACGCGCCATGACCGACCTGGTCCTCGAGCTCTTTCGAGCCAGTGCGCGCATGCTCACCGCAGGCGACCGCCTGGTGGCCGAGATCGGCCTGACCAGTGCCCGCTGGCAGCTGCTTGGCACGATCGTGGCTGCCGATCGGGCGCAGCCGGTGTCATGGATTGCCCGCGACATGGGCGCCAATCGGCAGAACGTTCAGCGCATCGTCAATGACCTGGTGCAGGATGGCCTGCTGGAATTTCAGCCGAACCCGCATCACCGTCGGGCGCAACTGGTGCTGCTGACGGAGGCGGGAAAGGCGGCATTCGATCAGGCGTTGAAGCTGCAAGCACCCTGGATCAACGAGCTTGCCCAGGGGCTGGAAGTCGATGAGATCCAGACGACCCACCGTGTACTGAACCAGCTGCGCAACCGGCTTGAGCAAGACCAGGGCGAATGAGCCATGCCGGCCTGAACACGACCCTCCAACCTGACGGCGTTCTGCATTGGCCCTGTTCCCCGGTTGACCCTGTACTTAGCGCCCGAGCTTTTCCTGCGCCGCCTCCGCCAGAAAGGACGAGCGGCTCTTGATGCTGTGCTCGCGGACAAAACGGTCGATCTGCTGAATCACATAACCGGGCAAGGTCACGTTGACCTTCTCGGTCTTGCCCAGGTAAGGCGTGATGTCGATCTCCAGCATGCCCCAGCCCATCCTCGCCAAATCGGGGGTAGCGAGGTGCGAAGGCTATGAATAGGCCAGTGGTCCCGCTCAGATTGAACGCTGGTTGACCCGGGCCATCAATTGCTCGGCGCTTTCCTTGCGCTCGGAATAACGGTCCACCAGAAACGCCTGCCGGTCGCGCAGCAGCACGGTGAACTTCACCAGCTCTTCCATCACATCCACCAGCCGGTCGTAGAACGGCGAAGGCTTCATCCGCCCGGCGTCGTCGAACTCCATGTAGGCCTTGGGCACCGAGGATTGGTTGGGGATGGTGAACATGCGCATCCAGCGCCCGAGCACGCGCAACTGATTGACCACGTTGAACGACTGGGAGCCGCCGCAGACCTGCATCACTGCCAGGGTTTTGCCCTGGGTCGGACGCACCGCGCCAAGCTCCAGCGGAACCCAGTCGATCTGCGCCTTGAACACCGCTGACATCGCCCCGTGGCGTTCTGGCGAACACCAGACCTGGCCTTCCGACCACAGCACCAGCTCCCGCAGTTCCTGGACCTTGGGATGGTCCGCCGGGGCATCGTCGGGCAAGGGCAAGCCGGAGGGGTTGAAGATCCGCGTCTGGGCACCGAAATGCTCCAGCAGGCGCGCGGCTTCTTCGACCAGCAGCCGGCTGAAGGAGCGTTCGCGGGTGGAACCGTAGAGCAACAGGATGCGCGGCTTGTGCTCGTCTGGCGTCGAAGTGGGCGCGCCATCGAACAGGCGCAAATCCAGGTTGGGTAGGTGCTCGGACATGGGGCCTCCTTAAAGCGTGCCGATGCGATCAAGCTCGGTCTTGAGCTGATCGCGGCTGAGGTGGTCGAAGGGCAGTGCGAAGAAGGCTGCGCAGCGCTGTTCGATCTGCGCCTGGGTGGCGCGGAACGCGGCGTCGATCGCTGCCTCTTCACCGCGCACATCGGACGGGTCCGCCAGCCCCCAATGGGCCTTCAGCGCCGGGCCGAAATACACCGGGCAGCTTTCACCGGCCGCCTTGTCGCAGACGGTGATGACGATATCCGGCGGGTTGTCGGCGAAGGCGTCATTGCCCTTGCTGTACAGGCCGTCGGTGGCGATGCCGGCCTGCTGCAAGGTCGACAGGCTGCGGGGCAGCACCTGGCCCTTGGGGAAGCTGCCGGCGCTGAGCGCCGCGAACCCCTTGGGTGCCAGATGGTTGAACAGGGCTTCGCAAAGAATGCTGCGGCAACTGTTGGCCGTGCACATAAACAGGACTCGCATGGGGGGCTCCTGCCGCTTTGGGCGGCTGTCAGAGGCTCAGGCGCAGGGCCAGGGCCGAAAGGGTGACCAGCAGAACCGGGAGGGTCAGCAGCACGCCGACCTTGAAGTAATACCCCCAGGTGATGCGCAGGCCCTTGCGCTCCAGCACGTGCAGCCAGAGCAGCGTGGCGAGGCTGCCGATGGGGGTGATTTTCGGGCCCAGGTCGCAGCCGATGACGTTGGCGTAGATCATCGCCTCGCGTACCAGCCCCTGCGCCTCGCTGGCCTGAATCGACAGTGCGCCGATCAGCACGCTGGGCATGTTGTTCATCACCGAGGACAGCAGCGCCGACAGCAGGCCGGTGCCCAGGGTGGCGCTCCACAGCCCCTGTTCGGCCAGGCGGTTCAGCACCTGGGCCAGCAGGTCCGTCAGGCCGGCATTCTTCAGGCCGTACACCACCAGGTACATGCCCAGCGAGAACACCACGATCTGCCACGGCGCCTCGCGCAGCACCCGGCGCGTGGAGATCCGGTGGCCCTTGGCGGCGACGGCAAACAGCAGCGCGGCACAGGCCGCCGCCACGGCGCTGATAGGAATACCCAGGGGCTCCAGGGCGAACAGCCCGACCAGCAGCATCAGCAGGGTCCAGCCCCCGACCCTGAAGGTGGCCCGGTCACGGATCGCCGTGCAAGGTTGCGGCAGCGCATCCAGGGCGTAGCGGTGCGGCAGGTCCTTGCAGAAATAGAGGAACAGCACCAGCAAGGTCATGGTGACACTGGCCAGGCTCACCGGCAGCATCACCGCCGCGTACTCGGCGAACCCCAGCCGGAAGTAGTCGGCGGACACGATATTCACCAGGTTGGACACCACCAGCGGCAGGCTCGCGGTGTCGGCAATGAAGCCCGCGGCCATGACGAAGGCCAGGGTCGCCCCGGGGCTGAAACGCAGCGCCAGCAGCATCGACATGACGATGGGCGTGAGGATCAGCGCTGCGCCGTCATTGGCGAACAGCGCCGACACCGCCGCCCCCAGCAGCACGCAGAAGGCGAACAGCCGATGGCCGCTGCCCCTGGCCCAGCGCGCCACATGCAGGGCGGCCCATTCGAAGAACCCGGCCTCGTCCAGAAGCAGACTGATGATGATCACCGCGATGAAAGTCGCGGTGGCGTTCCAGACAATGGCCCACACCGTGGGAATGTCCTGCAGCGATACCGCGCCCACCGCCAGCGCGATCATTGCGCCGAGCGTGGCGCTCCAACCGACGCCGAGGCCCTTGGGCTGCCAGATGACGAGAATCAGGGTGAAGAGAAAAACAGCCACAGCGACAAACATGCAGGTTCACTCGATAGGGGTCAGCAGCAAGCGGCTTCGCGAACGGGGCGGCCATCCATGTTCTGCAGGCGCGCGGCGTTGTCCTTGAGCCAAGCGGCGTTGGCCTTGGCCGTCACCTGCAGAATCTCCTGGACCCAGCCCGGCAACTGGGGGTTGAGGCGGTAATACACCCATTGGCCCTGGCGGCGGTCGAGCAGCAAGCCACTGCTGCGCAGTTGCGCCAGGTGGCGGCTGATTTTTGGCTGGCTGTCGTCGAGTGCACACATCAGCTCGCAGACACACAGCTCACCCTGATCGGCGATCAGCAGGGTGGCGCGCACACGGGTTTCGTCGGCCAGGCTTTTGAAGACTTCGGGAGGCGTGATCATGCTCGCTCCTTGTATATGGAAAATCGAATATACGAATATCCATATGTATTGAGCAAGCCAAAATTTTTCGAGGCGCAGGTCTGCGGTGAGGAGCGGCCAGAGGCGCGTGGCTTTTCATGGACGTTGCACGGCCGCCCATTGCACTATTGCGCCGGCCTTTCAGCCACTCATCACCCTCCCGTCGAAGACAGAACCCTCGACGGCCCCTGCCAAGGAAGTCATCAGACCCATGACCGTCAGCGAACTGCTTGCCGCCATTCGTAAACCCTATGTCGAAACCCTGGCGCGTATCGCCGCAGAAGGGGCGGCGCAAGTCGAGCCCGCTTACCGCAACAGCGATGGTTCGCTGGCGGTTGAAGGGGCCATGGCCACGCCTTGCCGGGTGGATGTGATTGCGGCCGAGGGCGCTTCGACTGGCGAGCCGGTGCAGGTCGATTCCGAAACCGAGCTGGGCTTTGAGCCTGTGCGCTTTGCGATCGAGCAGATGGCGGTGGTGATCTCGCCCTTTGGCTGGGACTGGTTGCCCCTGGAGGTGCGGGGCTTGAGCCTGGAACAGGCCTCTGAGGTTATTCGCACCTGGTTCTTTGAGTGGTTCGATGGCGAAGATGAAAACCTGCCAACCGAAGAAGGGCTGCAAGGGGTGCTGCACTTTGTGTCGGACCCGGAGGCCACGGAGGAGGGGTACAGGCTCAAGATTGACCTCGGCTCGGCGCCCGAAGAAGCGCTGGAAGCGCTGCTGTTTGCATTGGCCGATGCCGGCGCCAGCGGAGCTTTTCTCGCATAGAGCAGGAGAGGCCCCCGAGCCGACCTGATATCGCTTCCCCTGTAGGAGCTGGCTTGCCAGCGAAGCTCGCCAACGATGACGCGCAGCCACCTTCTTACCGCGTGCACCTGGGGGCGGGTTGGCCACGGCTCAATGCCTGCCTTCGACCCTCCTGTCCGCAGGGGCAGGAAGATCAACAGCCAACACCGCCAACGATGGCCTCGCTCTCAGAGCTTCATGCCCACCGCCAGTCGGTTGAAGGCATTCATCAAGGACACGGCCAAGGTCAGGTCGGAAATTTCAACGTCGCTAAAGTGCGCTTTCAGCGGTTCGTAGAGCTCGTCCGGCGCGCCCTTGTCGTGGACGTAGGTGAGGGTTTCGGTCCAGGCCAGGGCTGCACGCTCGCGTTCGCTGAACAGTTCGCTGACGCGCCAGCCGGCCAGGCAATCCAGCTTGTCTTGCGCCACTCCACACTCGCGCAGGGTCTGTGAGTGCTTGCCCAGGCAGAACGAGCAACCGTTGATCTGCGACACGCGCAAAAACACCAGTTCCACGAGAGGCAAGCCCAGGGGGCTTGCGACCAGGGCGGTGTTGGTGGCGAGCAGGCCTTGATAGGCGGCCGGCGACAGGGTGGCAAAGGGCAGTCTGAGTTGGCTCATGGTGAAACTCCGATAGGGAAAAAAGTGATCAGGCACAAACGAGAGGGTTGAACAGGGGCTGCAAGGACAGTGCGCTGCGGGCCTCGTCGAGGGTTGCACGCACGGCCTCGTCACCGAACACCAACCCTTGCAGATAAGTGAACTGCAGGTCGAACAGGCCGAGGGTGTTCAGCACCTGGCGCAGGTAAGGCGTGAGAAAGTCTGGCTGCCGTGCCCGCGGGCCCTGGTGAAAGCCGCCGGAACTGACCAGGACATGCACCGGGCGGTCCTTGAGCAGGCCGACCTTGCCCTCCGGGCCGGAGCTGAAGGTGCGGTGAATGCGCAGCACGTAGTCGATCCACAGCTTGAGCGCGGCCGGCAGGGTGAAGTTGTGCATGGGCGTGGCAATCAGCAGCACATCGCAGCGCTCCAACTCGCCGATCAGCCCTTCGGACACCTCGAACAGTGGCGCATCGAAGGGTGTGGGGGTGGTCAGGGCGTGGGCGTAGTCCAGGCCCAGCGGTGGCAACGGCTGCGCCCCCAGATCACGCTCGACCAGTTCAAGCTGCGGATAGCGTTGGCGCAGGGAGCTCACCAGCTCCAGTGCCAGCCGATGCCCCTGGGAAACCTGGCCATGGGGGCTGGCGTTGATCAACAGAACAGTGTTCATACCGGCTCCCCACCCTGAAGTCGCTGGGTGAAGTGCATGCCCCGAGCCAGCAACCCCTGGCGGAAATAGAAGCGCTGGGCCAAGGGCATATGCAGGCCGGTATCCAGGACAAAGTGCTCGCATTGACGCTGCACGGCCTCATCACGCACGGCGCTCAGCAGCCGCGCACCCAAGCCGCTGCGCTGAAGGTCGGGGCTCACCACCAAGTCATCGACGTAGATGAAGCGCCCGTAGAGCAGGTTTTCCAGCTCGCGGTAACCCGCCAGGCCGACGATGCGCTCGGCGTCCCACACGGCGAGCAAGCGGTAGCCCTGCTCGGTTTGCCGGGCTACTTGGGCGACATAGGCCGCCGGGCTGGTGAGGTGGGGGCGCAAGACACGCATCACGTCGAAACTGGCCGCCAGGGCCGCTTCGCTTTCGAGGTGTTGAAGGGTGTAGGGCATGTCCGTCATCCGCTGAAAAGAGATGACCCACTTTAGAAGGTCGATGGCTTAAGCTACAGGGCCAAAAAATGCATAAATGACTAGGCCATGATCCTTCCTTTCGAATTGGACCGCAGCCAGACGGCGCCGATCTATCGCCAGCTTTACCAGCGGTTTCGTGAGTCCATCGCCGATGGCCGTCTGCGTCCGGGGGACCGAGTGCCGGCGGTTCGCGCCTTGGCGGCGGAGCTCAACCTGGCGCGAGGCACCGTGGAAGCGGCTTACCAGCTGCTGATAGGCGAGGGCTACCTGATTGCTCGCGGGGCCGCCGGGACCATTGTCACCCCGCAACTGGCGCCGATTTGCGCGCCCGCGCAGCGTGCCCCAGTGGCTGCAACGACCCACCAGGCCACCCATGCCGGCACCTCGCCCTTGGCACTGCAAATGGGCCTGCCAGCGCTGGATGCCTTTCCGCGCAAACTCTGGACCCGCCTGGCGGGCCGGCAACTGCGCCAGGCGGGTGTCGAAGGCCTGGTCTACCCGGACGCGCGCGGCTACGCCCCGTTGCGGGCGGCCATTGCCTCCTACCTGGGGATTTCCCGGGGCATCAGCTGCCACCCGGAACAGATTTTCGTCTGCGCCGGCTACCGCGCCTGCCTCGACCTGATCAGCCACACACTGATGCGCCCGAGCGCCACCTGCTGGCTGGAAGAGCCCGGCTACTTCATGGCCAGGAGCGCGCTGCTGGAAGCCGGTGCGCAACTGGTGCCGGTGCCCGTGGACGATCAGGGCCTGGACGTCGCCCAAGGCATCGCCCGCGCCCCGGAGGCCGGCTTTGCCGTGGTCACCCCGACCCACCAGAGCCCGCTGGGGGTGTCGCTGTCCCTGCCGCGGCGCCTGGCCCTGCTGGACTGGGCCAACCGTCAAGGCAGCTGGATCATCGAGGACGACTACGACAGCGAATACCGCTACCAGGGCAAGCCCTTGCCGGCCCTCAAGAGCCTCGACCAGCAGGGCCGTGTGCTCTACACCGGCACCTTCAGCAAAGTCCTGTTTCCGGGGCTGCGCCTGGCCTACCTGGTGGTGCCCACCGAACAGACCCCAGCGTTCGCCCGCCAGGCGGATCGTTTGCACAACCACTGCCCGCACCTGCTGCAGGCGACCGTCGCGGCCTTTCTCAACGAGGGGCACTTTGCCCGGCACCTGAACAAAATGCGCGGCCTGTATGCGCGTCGGCGGCAATGGCTGGTGGAGGCGTTGCACCAGGCGTTGGGTGGGCGTTTGCAGATAGATCCACAGGCAGGGGGCATGCATGTGGTGGCTGGGCTGGGGGAGGGGGACGATGTGCAGATTGCCCGCTGGCTCGGGAGGTGGGGATTGCGGTGGAGCCGCTGTCGCAGTGGTATCTGGGGGACGGGAGTAGGCAGGGATTGGTGATGGGGTTTACCAATGTGGTCAGTGCGGAGCAGGCGGTGAGCGTGGCGGTGCGGTTGGGGCGGGTGATTGGGTGAGGTGGGGGTTGTGGCCGCTGAGGCTGGAGTCTTTCCTATGGCAGCCCCCACCATTTGGCCGGCCAAACCCCCTGTGGCAAGGGAGCTTGCTCCCGCTGGGTTGCGCAGCAACCACAACCGCCCTCACATCTAGCTGCCCTCTGGCCGCTTTCAGCGTCCGAGCTTTTCCAGCGCGGCATCGGCCAGGAAGGACGAACGGCTCTTGATGTTGTGCTCGCGGACAAAGCGGTCGATTTGCTGGATGACATAACCCGGCAGGGTCACGTTGACCTTTTCGGTCTTGCCCAGGTAAGGCGTGATGTCGATCTCCAGCATGCCCCAGCCCATGCCCGCGAACTCGGGGTTGGCGCGGTGCTTGCGGGTGGGAGAGGGCAGGGGGATGGCGTGCCCCGCTCGGGCCAGCTCTTCGAGCATGACGTGGGCAATCTCGATGGCGGCGCTGTAGGCGGTTTCGAAGGTGTCGCCGGCGGTGACTGCGCCGGGAATATCAGGAATCTGGATGCCGGTGGCGGTGTGTTCGTCGCCCCATTCGATGCAGATGGGATATTGCACGGGGATCTCCTCAATAGGTGCGAAGGTGGCGGGAGCTAGATCAGTTCAGCCAGTTTTCTGATGGCCCTGACCGTACCCCGTGGCAGATCCTTCTTCGGGTGAGGCGCCGGAACGGTGTTGGGCCTGTAAGGATGCTTGAACAGATGATGGCTTTCGGTGACTCGCTCCAGCACCCATCCTGTGGCTTCAAGCTCCTTGATCAACTGTCTGCTTTGCACCTCCATCTCCTTATCGGGGCGAGAGGTGCTTTATAACTCCAGGCGCATAATGGCGCAGGTTGAATTGTGTGTCTGGAGTTATGTGTCGGGACATGTCGTTCCGGGTGGTTTTTGGCCTTGGACGGTTGGGCTGGCCGTTCAGGGAGGCTTGGGTGTCGAGGTAGAAAATGGCGCCGTCATAGCAACTTTGCCAGCAGGCCGCGAAACGCTTGCACACCTCAAAGCGCTGATCCAGATCGGCCATGCGTGCCTGATGTGCGCTCAGTGTTTCCTTCAGCAGTGCTTGCTGGGCTCGGTAGCAGCAAGTCCCTTATCAGCCTACGCATCGCTGGTCAGGTGCGACGCGTAATTGGCAGCCCATCGGCGCCGTCACACTTAATCCAGAAGGGAAGTAACAGGCCCTGAAAACAGTGACAGAACAATACGACTGACGTAATAACAAATTTGCAAAGCGCTGGTGGCGAGTGTAGAAGGTGGAAAAATTTCAGAAAGTTCTGAAGTATATTTAAAAAATAAATAGTAGATGGAGATGATGATGGCTGAAGGGGATCAGGCTATTGGGGAAGTGTGGGCGTTAGTTGTTGGTGGTAGTGGCATTCATGGAACTAATGATTGTCTTTTTTGCCCCCGTTTACTTGCCGATCAGCACGGCATGAGTGCTCTCTGTTACGCCCGTGTGTACAGGGTGGCGTATGCGTGAGTTCATGACATTCGATGCGGCGGAACCTGCTTTAGTTGCCCGTAGGCGCATCGCCCGTGCTTTGTGTTCCTCCATCAGCAATAACCCTGATGGTCGGGAGCCGCTTTATAAACTCCTGTTCGGGTCAGTGGGTGAGGGGTTTGAACAGTGGGGCAATTTCTTTTGTGAGTTTGGTTCGAACATAAACATTGGTGACGGTGTTTTTATTAACGCCAATGGGGTGTTCCTCGATGCGTTTGAAATAAACATCGGGAACCGTGTGTTTATCGGGCCTCATGTCGGTATTTATACCTCTAACCATGCCAAGGATCTTGAGCAGCGGCGTCGTTATATAGAATCGGGTGCACCTGTAGTCATTGAAGATGATGTATGGATTGGCGGCGGCGCAACAATCTTGCCGGGCGTCACAGTGGGTAAGGGGTCAATTATCGGTGCGGGTGCTGTCGTGGCAAAGTCGGTTCCGCCACACAGTAAAGTGCTGGGCGCTGGTTCTCAGGTTTATCCGATCTAATCAATAGAGGGCATAAAGGGATGTTTGTCTATCAGTCACGCGTGAAAGATCAAATTGTTGGCTCTGTTAAAGATGTCAGTGTTCATGCAGAGGGTGGCATCTACACGGATGCGATTTCGGGCATGTTTAACGTACCGTTCGGGTATTCGTGCGACCCCATCAAGCAGCATATTTCCAAAACGTTGACGGATCTGCCTTTCCACCCCAAGGATCATTTCTATTCGTCCGAGCTGTTTGAAACTTCAGAGCTGCTGCTCAAACGCGCCAAGATGGAAGATGGCGGCTTGCTGTATGTCAACAGCGGCTCGGAAGCCATCGAGTCGTCGATTGCCATGGCCTTGGAATATCACCAGCGCAAAGGCAATACGTTCAAGAAGAAAGTGATCTGCCGCAAGCACTCCTATCACGGCGCCACCTTGGGGGCCCACAGTATTACCGGCAGGAACGATTTCAAGGACCTGCGTTGCAGCGGTTACGACACGATTCGGATCAACCCGCCATTCCCTGTCGTTCACGAAGGTCAGGCGTTGGAAATGCACAGCGTGGCGGATGTGGAGAATATTATTCTTCATTATGGTGCGGAGCAGATCGCTTGCATTATTTTCGAGCCGGTCAACCATTTGAAAGGGATGCGGCAAACTCCCGGCGAGTACCTGATCGGTATTCGTGAACTGTGTGACCGTTACGATATTGTGATGATTACCGATGAAATCGTGACCGGCGCCTCTCGAACCGGAGAGTTCTTGAATACCCATCAGTTTGGGGTTTCTGCCGATATCGTCGCGCTCGGGAAAGGCATCAGCGGTGGTTATTACCCGGCATCCGCTATGGCGACATCCCATAAAATCGCTTCGGTGTTTGACAAGCCAGAGCCGTGGATCCCGTTTTCCTATTCGCATACCTATGCAAGCAACCCGGTTTCGATCGCGGCCATCAATGCGTCGATGCGCGTGCTGGAACAGATAGAGGCCGCAGGGCAGCTACAAAAACTCATTACAAAGACTCAGGCGCTGTGTCAGGAAATCGCCGGGAATGAGCGGATCGCCCGCATTGAATCCCACGGCTTGCTGATCGGCATAACCCTGGACTCAA
This sequence comes from Pseudomonas sp. UME65, assembly GCF_014170225.1. Taxonomy (NCBI): domain Bacteria; kingdom Pseudomonadati; phylum Pseudomonadota; class Gammaproteobacteria; order Pseudomonadales; family Pseudomonadaceae; genus Pseudomonas; species Pseudomonas sp. UME65. The sequence continues at coordinate 542,493 of NZ_LZZQ01000004.1, forward strand.
GCCTTGGGGAGCAGGCAGGCAAGAAGTTGGGTGGGCTGTGCTTTGAAAGGAAGTTGATTATCCGAGGTGAGGAAGATTGGGCTTGCCTGGCGCCCGCCTACATCATGTCAGAAGAAACGCTAAGTGACGTGTTCGAGGTGTTGAATGAATCAATTAGTCAGTTATGACCTCGAGCCAGTTGCCAGCCTGTTGACGCCGTTATATGGCATTCGTCAAAGCGTGCATAAACGGAAGGCGTACCTGACGGACGATGAGTATGTGCGTGCCAATGAGGAAGTTGAAGTCGGTATTGCCGAGTCGTCGAAGTGCCAGACGATCAACGAACTGTCGGTAGCCATCGCCAGACAATTTACGCCGTTCTATTCAGACGTAAGGGTCTGCCTGGAGCGGATTCATGAAATTGCCGGTTACGGAACCCTGGCATCTTGCCTGTCGTCACTGAACATTGCCGAAGCACTGTTTGCATTGGAACTCTGCAATGCGGCAGGGGTGGCCAATCAGGATCTGGTGATTGGCAGGGGGCATATTGCGCCATTGTTTTATGCTTATCGTCATCTACTCAACGGTATGCCTTTGGCTTTTTTGGCTGCGGTTCACGACAAGATTCCGGCTGTTGTCAATAAACACTACGGTTTTGCCTACAGCATGCGGCATAGCCTGGGCGAGGGAGTGGGCATTGCGTTGGGGCGGGCCAATACCAATCGTGATGCACGTGTTATCTGTGTGGCGGGTGATGGTGAGTTGAACGAAGGGGTGTCTTTCGAGGCGATTCGCCTGATTGGCGAACTTGAGGTCAAGAACCTGACGTTGATAGTGGACAACAATGGCAGAGGGATTGACCCACTTCCCGGGAAGTTGAGGCCGGAGTATTTGGCCGCCTACTTCTCTGATGTTTATGAAGTGGATGGACACGACACCCAGGCGATCAGTGAACACATTCGCCAGGCAGAGAAGGACCATCGCTCGGCCGCGATCATCTGTCATACCGAAAAAGGCGTTCACTCCTTCAAACGTGCCAGCCATCAGAGTTTGATGACGTCAACGGACGATCAGCAGAAGAATGATCTGAGGAAAGCTTCCAGTTGCAGTCGAACGGCCGACATTATCGAAGAAGTTCGCTCAGGGGCACCTGTCCATGTATTCACCGCGGATCTGGCCGCTCGGTTTGGCCTTAAGTCATTGTCCGGTTATTGCAACACTGGCCTGGCCGAGTCAGCGTTGCTGACCTGCGCGATGGGGTGCCCGGATGATGAACTGAAGTTTGTCCTGACCGATGACAAGTATTACCTCAACGCGATAGATGTACTGCACTCTGCTTTGATTGCCTGTCGTAATTTGCATGTCATTGGCGCTCGGAAGAACGGTGTGTGGGGCGGCGCTACGTACGCCTCAACCGTATTCAGCTTGCTGACGGAGGAAACCGTATACGAACTGACAGACCCTCTCGATCTGTTGGCCTGTATTCATCGGCAGAAAGCACAGGGTGGAAACGGCCTGTACTTAATGTACGACCAGCCCATGGAAAGAGTGTGTGCCCTGAGAGAGAAGTACCGGAAGCTGTCTGAAGATATCTATATTTTTCAGCCCGAGTTTGCCGCCGGTTCATTGATAGTGTCATCGGAGTCGATGGCGTATGAAGCCTTTCAGGTCGCCACGACAAAAAGATGCACGCATATCCGGTTCCTGTCCGTTCGGCCGGATCTTGAGCTGGTTAAAGAGATGCTGAGCCAATGTGCCGAAATTATTGTCGTAGAACATAACAGTGGTCGCTTCAACCTGGCTGAATACATTGAGTCCAGGTTGCTGGTTCGAGTTCGCAAGGTCTTCAGTGATGCCTACGAGTGGCCAACAACCGAGACTTTCCAGGCAAATGTTGCACCTCGAGCACTGGGTGCATTGTTGGCTGATCCGCCGTACGCATTAGTTAATTAGACTTCACACGTTTAAATGCAGTTTCAACTACTTATTGGTTTTCTGAGCCCTGTATAGGGTTCGGCGGGCTTTCTATGGATTCAGGAGCAGTGGTTTATGACGCAGGGAAATAAAGCGCAAGGCAAGTTGTCCGGTAAAACCATGATCGTCGTGGGCGGTGCCAGAGGCATCGGCTCCGCGATTGTTGAAGTACTGGCCAAAGAAGGTGTTCATGTCTACATCTTTGATACCGACCGGACACCCAATGCAATCAACCACTATCAAACTCAGGATGTCAGTGGTTATCAGGCGGCTCGCACGCTGGCGGCGGATCTGGTGGAGCAAGGGCTTTCGGTAAAGGCCATTGCGGTCGACGCAACGTCTGAAGCCCAGGTCATAGAAGCCGTAGCGGGCGTTGTCCATGAGTCAGAGCACTTTTACGGCCTGGTCAACGCCATTGGCAGCAGCCACCTGATCAACACGGTTGAATCATCGTTGAGCGAGTTTGACGCGATCGTGCAAACCAACCTTACAGCGCCTTACCTGACGTCGCGTGAAGCTGCCCGCGCACTGATCCAGAGGGGCAAGGGTGGCGCGATCCTGAATATCAGCTCCATTGCCGCAAAAGTCGCCTTTCCTGGAATATCTTCCTACTGCGCCGCGAAAGCCGGGTTGCAGGGCTTCTCTGGCGCCTTGGCGCTGGAGTTGGCCACTCACAATATCCGGGTCAACTGCGTTTGCCCCGGCATCGTCAAAACCAATATGTGGAAGTACCTGGAGAACCGCCTCATCGAGCCCAACGAGTCGCTGGATGACTTGTGGGCTCGCATGGAGGGCCTGATCCCGTTGGGTCGTACACAGATCCCGGAAAACATTGCCCGGTTCTGTCTGGCGGTGCTTGAGAACGAAGACATCACGGCTCAATCCCTGTCGGTCGATGGCGGAATGAACCTGTATGGATGACACCGTTGGCACTACGCCTCTTTTGCGCGAAGACCCGAACACCGTACTGAGGATCAGTGATCGTGTGTTCGCTGCCGAGCATTGCGCACAGCTGCGTTATGTAGCGCCGGTTCTGAAAATGCGAAGCGAACCCGGTAGCGATTCGTTCAATATTCCAGGGCTTCATACAGTGGACAGCTTGGGCACTTTGCTCACGTCCGTGACGGGAGAGTTTGCCCTTGGCGCTGACATCAAGTTATTCAGCCTGGCCAAGTTTGATGCTGCAGGGCTCTTTCTTGAAGTCGGGCTGCACAAGCTGAAGTTCGGTGTTGAAGAGTACGGCAGCCACAAGAAGATCGTATCGGTGCATTCATCGCCTTATAGCGATGAAGTCAATGGCATCGAGGTAAACGATAAGCCTGTGCGGCTGTTCATTTCGCGAAGTGGGGATGTGTTCTCGTGTTATCTGAGTGGCTCTGAGGGTGCGGTGGTGTTTCATCGGGCGTTCTATGTGAGCAACTGCCCGGATGAAGTGCGCGTCGGGTTTAGTGTGCAGTCGCCCTTTTCCGAGGGAGCGGTCGGGGAGTTTTCCCGGATTGAAATATCCTCACAGTCCATGGGACTCATCAGAGAGTGAGCAGGTATGACGAGCAAAGACACCTGGTTGATAGTTTCTGATTTTGACGAGACGTTCATGCCGGTCTTGTCATCTCGAGAGGCGGATGCCGGGATAGACAAACTGGAAAGCTGTTTGAATCAACTGAAACGCAAGCACCACCTGTTGTTTGGCTGGGCCACGGGAAACAGTCAAGCGGTGGTCCTGGACAAGATGAAGAGATACCCCGAATTTCCCTGGGACTTTGCACTGACCAGTCTGGGAACCGAGTTGTACTGGAATCACCCGGACCGTGTTCTGGAGGATGAGGGTTGGCCGTTACAAGGCGCAGGCACCTTTCCAGAGCGGGTCATAAGGCTTAGCACCCTGTTCGAGCAAGAGGGTATTGAGTTGACGTTGCAGTCGGAGGCTTTCCAGCAAAAACGCATTCGGGGTTATTACTTGAAGGCCGATGGCAATGAAGCGATCGCCATCGAGCAGATCCATAGACTCTGTTTGCAGGTGGGTCTTGAGGCCTCGATTACCTACGCCAGTGCCGCCGCCGGCGACCCTGAGAATGTCTACGATGTAGCCATCATGCACCCGGGGTGCGGAAAGAAGCAGGGGGTCGATTTCATCGTCAAGAAACATGAGATTTCCCCCGCCAGAGTCATCTCGTTCGGGGACAGTTGTAATGACATCGAGATGTTGAAGGCCTGTTCACATGGTTACCTGGTGGGCAACGCTTCGCATGAGGCCAGGCAGGCGTTTGATCGTGTTGTTGAGGGTTTTTATTGTCACGGCATCGTTGATGGTCTTCAACGGCATTTTTGAAATGGGATATGCATCTACATGGACAGTACAGGGCACACGGAGCATCACAGTGATAAACAGATATTTGATATCTACTTCGGGTTTATCAATACCTACACCTTGTTTTTTGCGGATGAAGTAAAACTGTTTGATCTGCTTGAAGGCAAAGCGCTGAGGCTGGGTGAAATCGGCTCGGCATTGGAACTGGCACCTCGGGCAGCACAGGCGCTTGTGGCTATGTGCACCAGTCAGGGGCTGCTTGAGAAGAGTGGGGAGTGCTATGGCCTGACGTCTTTGGCGCAAGCGTTTCTGACCCGAAAATCGGAGACCTCGTTCAGTGGGGTTCTGCAATCCGCACGCCACAAAGAAGATGCGTTCTCTTATGCATTCTTCAAAGAGTCGATGCTCAGTGGAGAGTCCGGGTTGTTTGGTGAGACTGATCTGTTTGAGAACAATGCGCAGGACCAGTTACACAGCGAAATTTTCACCAAGGCGATGCACAGTAAAAGCAAAGGACCGGCTAGGGCCTGGTCGGGTCGGATTGATCTGTCCGGGTATAGCTGTCTTCTGGATGTGGGCGGTGGTTCGGGTGTTCACTCTATTTGTGCGTTGGAGAAATGGCCTGAACTGAATGCCGTGATCTTTGATCTTCCCTATGTCTGCGATATTGCCGATACCTACGTCGAGCAGTACCGGATGGCGGGGCGCATCACAACCCATAAAGGAGACATCTGGGCGTCTGAGTATCCAGCCGCCGATGTGCATCTTTACAGTGATATCTTTCATGATTGGCCGCTGGACAAGTGTCTGTTTCTGGCCAAAAAGAGTTTTGATGCACTGCCCAGCGGCGGCCGTATCATTCTTCATGAGATGTTTTTTAATAAAGACAAGACCGGCCCACATAATGTCGCGGCTTATAACGCGAACATGTTGCTGTGGACCCAGGGTCAGCAATTGTCAGAGACCGAAATAAGGGAGCTGCTGACGATCGCCGGTTTTCGCGATATTACAGTTTCCCGCACGCAATACGGTGACTGGAGCCTGGCAACCGGAATCAAGTATTAAGGTTGCTGACAACCAATGCCCTATGAGGGCGTTCTGATTGCACAGTGTGAACTCAAGGTCCGGCGCATTCGCCCCGGACTTCACTTGTGTCTTCTTGCGGGAGATTAAAGTGATCCCAGTACGTTACCGTATTCTTTGTATTTACTCCGGCATGCTGGCGTTGACCCAGTATGAATGGATGCGCTTTGCGCCTATCACGGATCAGGTGTCCACCCAGTACGGTATTACTTATGGGGAAGTCGGTTCACTGTCTTTGGCGGTGACGGCACTTGCATTACCGCTGGCACTTCCCAGCGGTGGCCTGATTGACCGGATATCGGTGCAAACAGCCTTGCGTATCACCGCCATTGCCATGTTGTTGGCGGCATTGATCCGGGTGTTACAACCCCATTATGAATACCTGCTTGCCGGCCAACTGTTGTTCGGGTTTGTTCAACCCTTGACCATGTCGCTGCTCGTCAAGTTGATGATCACCTGGTTTTCTGAAGATGAGCACGTACGGGTCACGACGCTGTTCAGTACGGTGATTTTCCTGGGTATAGGCTCCGCGTTCATGATTGTCCCGTTGACGGAGGAGGGGAACGTCAGCAGTTCGTTGTTGATTGACGTCGCGATCCTGGGGCTGATTGCGCTATTGACCTTCATTTATGTCCCGCGAGATGGCCCTCTTGTGCAAACAACGTCCGCCCCGACCAAATCCGGCGGCCGTTTACTGGCAGAGGGTGTCGATTTATTGCGCACGGCTCCGTTCACGGCTGTTTTGCTGATGATTTTTTTAACCAACGGCTATTTCTCCGCCATTACGACATGGCTGGAGCCGATCCTGTTGCGTCAGGGGATCGATGCCCAGGTTTCAGGATTTATCGTTGTTCTGATGTTGGCCGGTGGTATCGCGGGTATGACGTTCATGCCTTTACTGGTGCGTAGCGGTGCAAGCGTGGGGGGCATTCTGTCCGGGGTTTCATTGTTGGCAGGGGGAGGCACGGTACTGCTTTTCACCTCGGGTTCCCCTTGGATATTGAGCCTGGCTGGGATCGTGATCGGTGCCGCGCTGTTATCTCCGCTGCCTCTTCTGCTGCAACTGATAGCCGACACTGCCGGACTCTCCAGATCTGGGACGGCGACCTCAATTTTCTGGTTAGTCGGCAATATTGGCGCCACGATAATGATCGCGACGTTGGGGGTTATCGCCGACCACGGTGACTGGGGAATGGCAGCGGTATTGCTGTGTCTGGTTCTGGTCGTCCAGATAACGATTTCGCTCATGGGCTTTCGAATGGTCGGCGCTAGCACTACCTGACTTCATATGGTTCTGTGTAGATATCCGTTGCTGCGGTCATGGCCGCTTAGGGTTTCGCTCTTACAGCGGGTCACTTTGGAAAAAACCGGAATGCCGGCCCAGCCCAAAGTCAGCAAAGGGCTCCTGCCCCCGCATCCGGCGCCTCGCCTAGGCTCGGCGTTCCCTCACTTCGGCATTGCTCCGGGGGCACGCCGCCACAGGCCATCCATGCCCAGCTGCCCCTGCTCAGGGCGAAGGCGGCATACGTGCGTTTCAAGCCGCACTCCGCTTCAACGTTGCCAGCAGGCCGCGAAACGCTTGCACACCTCAAAGCGCTGATCCAGATCGGCCATGCGTGCCTGATGTGCGCTCAGTGTTTCCTTCAGCAGTGCTTGCTGGGCTCGGTAGTAATACTCCAGCATTTCATTATTGGTCGACATTGCCTTGCTACGGTCGGCCGCTTCGCTGTCGGGCAGCAGTTCCTTGATCGCCGGGGTGTCGAGCAGGCCCAGACGGTTGGTGTAGTAGTCCTTGTACAACTGCAATGAACGGGCCTTGGTGCCACTCATCTCTTTGGCGAACTGCTCCAGGTTCTGCTGATATTCAGTCCAATAGGCATCGGGCAGGCTGAAGTCGAGGCGCCGTTTGCGTTCCGCTATGGATTTGTCGAGCAGTGTTTTCTGGACCGAAGGGGAATCCTCGGCGTCGGGCTTCATTTTCGCGATAACACTCGCGTCGACGATCTGCGCGATCAGCGCTGCACGCTCCGCTGACTGCGGTTGTGCTTCGGTGGGCTTGGGGAAAATAGGGTTGTGGCCGGCGCAGGCGGGCAGGCCTTTCTTGGTCAGCACGATCGGCGAACGCACAGTCTTGCCATCGATCTGGCGCAGACGGCTAAGGGTGACCTGGCAAGTGCGACCTACTTGGCGGAAGTCCGCTTCGTACTCGCCGCCGCTCTGCGGGGTGAAGTTGAACCCCACGGTGCACACGCTGCCGGTGCTCAAGGTATTGGCTCGCGCGAATAGCTCATGGCCCGGTTGCAGCCGCACTTCCAAGTAGGCCTTGGCATCCTCGGGTGCAGCGGCACTCATGTCTGCCCGTCGCCGGGTATTGGCGCTGAACAGGTTATTGAGCAGCCCCGTGGTTTGGCCGCCGCAGTGTTCGGCATCGAACAAGTCGAGCGTCGAGCTGTCACTGCTGCTGATAAAGCGCAGCTTCGCCGCATCGGGGGCACTGGCGTCCGGGTAGGTGCCATTGAAACTGCACCCGCCAAGTACCAGCGCGGCAATGCTTACAGCGCCACGCACGCGCCATTGGGAAAAACAGAACATGTTGATAGATCGTCCTTGATGCTCGAGTGGGCGAAAGGCCATCATGCTAAAGAAGGCAGTCGCCGCCGTCCAGCGCGCCTGTCGTCCCTGAATTTTCTGGGGATTTTCTTTGTCTCCCACCGAGGTAGCGGAATGTTTGGCTCGCGCAACATCTTTGCAATTGGTCTGATTGGATTACTGGCCGGTTGTTCGTCAATGCCAACTGAAATGGCCTTGAATTCACCCGTATACAACGCGCAAAACGCGGGCCTAGTGGTCGGCGCGCTGCTGGAAGGCGGCCCCTACGGAACCTACCTTGAGTTTCGCGATATCAAGAGCGGCAAGACTTATGGCTGGGGACCCAAGGATGACTACTCGGCATGGCTACCTGCCGGTGACTATGAAGTGAGCCGCCTGGGTCACCGTCGCGGGGCCATGGGGGCTTACTCCAAACCGCTGCGTTTCACCGTCACCCAAGGGCAGCTCAATTACCTTGGCGAGATGGTCTACGGCTGCTCGGCCGTCGCGCAACCGGCTGCGGTGTACGGCGTATTGAACTGCGGGGCCCTCGCGCTTGGCGAATGCACCGTCCCTAGCCCTAACGTGAACGTATGCGTGGTGGATCGCCAGGATCAAGCGATCAAGCATTTTTTGCAGCAACACCCCGAGCAAGCCCCTTTGCCCGTGCGTAACGCGGTCATGTCGGCAGCAGCCTCTGGATCGAGTGTCCGCTTTCCTTAGGCTTTGTACGAAAAGCCTTGGTGCTCGGTGATGCTGCGTTACTTTCGATACTCATGCGCATAGCTGCAAATAGGGTCCTGGTTATGGGCCCATAGTTTCAAGGGGCGAGGGTAGTTGATGAGTACAGTGTCGCGGTTGAATGAGCTGCTTGTTGATCACTGCCTCTCATCATTCGAAACCTGTAGCCGCTGTCGAGCGCAGTGAGGCTGCGCACGAGGACGCAGTCCTCGCCAAACCTGCCGATGCTTTTCACCTGGCTGCATACGGTTTTGTGTACATATCCGTTGCTGCGGTCACGGCTGCTTAGGGTTTCGCCCTTACGGCGACTCACTTTTGAAGAGCGCAAAAGTAAGCAAAACGCTCCTGCCCCCGCATCCGGCGCCTCGCCTAGGCTCGGCGTTCCCTCACTCCGGCATTGCTCCGGGGGCACGCCGCCACAGGCCATCCATGGCCTGGGGCGGCTAGCTCGGCATCCATGCCGAGCTGCCCCCTGCGCAACGCCTACGTTCGGCCTTCTGGAGGGGGCAGGAAGATCAAGATCAAAAGCCAAAGCAAGATCAAAGGCCGGGCCAAAGCCAAGCGCGTTTTACGCGCTGGTTGAGTTCAATGGCCTTCAAGCCTCTTGCGCTGTTCGCCACTGAATCACCTCCAGCACCGCGCAACCCTCCCGGGTGAGCAGGTGCACCCCTCGGGTGACCCGCGTCAGATCGCAGTCGGCAATGTCTTTCAGGTTAAGCGTGGACAGCGTGTCCATCAGATCCCGCACCACGGTGAAACGATGGGCCGCACTGCTGGCCAGATCGCTCAGAGAGGCTTGGGTGTCGAGGTAGAAAACGGCTCGGTTGGCGTCGTGGGTGTCGACGGCGGTAAAGCGCGAGAGTGGCTGGTCAATCTGAATCGCCCCTGATTTCCTAGACGCTTTTGACTGGCTGCTTCTGGCCGATAGCAGTCTTTCACTAAGTGCAGCAATAAATACCTCTACTTAAGCTAAACAGGCGCCGCACAATACGCGGCGCCGATCCACTCAATGCACAATCTGCGCAAGAAACGCCTTAGCCCTCTCACTCTTCGGCGCCCCAAAAAACTCCTCCGGCGGCGCGTCTTCAACGATGCGCCCCCCATCAAGAAATAGCACACGTTCGGCAACCTGCCGCGCAAACCCCATCTCATGGGTCACGCACAACATCGTCATACCACTCCCCGCCAGCTTCACCATCACATCCAACACCTCACTCACCATCTCCGGGTCCAGCGCCGAAGTCGGTTCATCAAACAACATGATCTTCGGCTCCATGCACAGCGCCCGGGCAATCGCCACGCGCTGTTGCTGCCCACCAGAAAGCTGGCTCGGGTACTTATCCGCCTGGTTCTCAATCCCCACCTTGGCCAGGAATCCCCGCGCCAGTTCTTCAGCTTTTTTCCGCGACAACCCGCGCACGGTCATCGGTGCCAGGGTGCAGTTGTCCAGCACGCTCATGTGCGGGAACAGGTTGAAGTGCTGGAACACCATGCCCACTTGGCTGCGTACCTGGGCGGCTTCGCGGGTGTTTTGCGAGAGGTCGGTGCGGTCCACCAGGATGCGGCCCTTTTCGGCAATCTCCAGGCGGTTGATGCAGCGGATCAGGGTGGATTTGCCGGAGCCGGAAGGCCCGCAGAGGACGATGCGTTCGCCCTGGCGCACCTTGAGGTCGATGTCGTGCAATACGTGGAAGGCGCCGTAGAACTTGTTCAGCCCGGCAATATCGATCACCACTTCACGCGGGTCGGCAATGGGCTGGGCGGGCGCTTGTGAGGCGGCGGGAAGCGGGGCGGTCTGGGTCTGCATGGCGGTTCTCCGTCGGTCAGTTGAAGCGCTCGGCGCGGTAGGGGGTGGGGTCGGTGAAGGGCGTTTCGCCGGTGACCATCTGTGCCAGCAGGTGGCCGCTCACCGGGCCCAGGGTCAGGCCGTGGTGGGCGTGGCCGAAGTTGAACCACAGGCCGGGGTGGCGCGGGGCCGGGCCGATCACCGGGCACATGTCCGGCAGGCACGGGCGGCGGCCCAGCCAGGGTTCGGCGTCGAGGCGTTCGCCCAGGGGGTAGAAGTGGCGGGCCAGGGCTTCGCAGCGGCGCAGTTGGATTTCGTTGATCGGGTCGTCGCAGTCGGCGAATTCGATGCCGGTGGTCAGGCGGATGCCGCCCACCATCGGCGCCAGGACGTAGCCGCCCACCGGGTCGAGGATCGGGTGCTGCAGGCGGGTGCCGGGCACGGCGGCGTAGTGCATGTGGTAGCCGCGCTTGATCGCCAGGGGAATGCGGTAGCCCAGGGGTTCGAAGATGCCGCTGGCTTGCGGGCCCAGCGCCACCACCACTTCCTGGGCGGTGATCGGGCCGAGTTCGCTGTGCACCTGCCAGCCGCCTTCGATCTGGGTCAGGGTCAGGGCGTCGCCGATGATGAATTGGCCGCCGCGTTGCTTGAACAGTTCGGCGTAGCCGCGGGTCAGGCCGCCGGGGTCGCTGACGGTCTTGGGGTCGAGCCAGTGCAGGCCGCCGACTACGTCTTGGTGCAGGCCGGGTTCCAGGGCCAGCAGTGCGGTGCGGTCCAGTACCCGGTAGTTGAGCTGGTAGTCGCGCAGGTCGGCGGCGGCGCGCTGGGCGAAGTCGAAGGCCTGCTGGTCGTTGAAGGCTTCGAGCCAGCCGCCGTCGGCGATCAGTTCCAGCATGTTGGCCGGGCGGGCCAGGGCCAGGTGTTCGGTGACGCAGCGTTCGATCAGCGGCAGCATGGCGCGGGTGGCGGCGGCCAGGCCCTTGGGCGAGGAGTGGCGCCAGTATTGCAGCAGCCAGGGGCCGGCCTTGGGCAGGTGGCGCAGGCTGTAGCGCACGTCCGATTGCTGGTTGAGGCCGTAGCGCACCAGCTTGGTCACTTCCCGGGGGAAGGCGTAGGGAATCACGCTGGCGCGTTCGATCAGCCCGGCGTTGCCGTGGCTGGTGCCGTTGCCCGGAGGCTGGCGGTCCAGCAGCACGACTTGGCGGCCGCGGGCCTGCAGGTGCAGGGCGCTGCTGACGCCGACGATTCCGGCGCCCAGAACGAGGGTTTGGCAATGCATGTTTGGGTCCTTATGACAGGGGCCGCGGGGCGGCCCGCTAAAGGGTTCAGTTCAGGTGCCGGCCCAGGCGGCCTTCCAGGTATTTGAGGCTGCGCCGTACCACTTCGACGATCAGCAGGTAGAGCACCGCGGCCCACAGGTAGATCTGGAAATCGAAGCTGCGGGAGAAGGCCAGTTTGGTCACCCCCATCAGGTCGTAGATGGTCACCAGGGAGGCGATGGCGCTGGCCTTGATCATCAAAATCAGCTCGTTGCCCAGAGGCCCGATGGCGATCAGCAGCGACTGCGGCAGGATCACTTTGCGAAACGCGGTCCAGCGCGACAGGCTCAGGGCCTTGCAGGCTTCGCGCTGGCCCTGGGCAACGGCCAGCAGGCTGCCGCGCAGGATCTCCGCCTGGTAGGCGGCGGTGTTCAGGGTGAAGGCCAGCAGGGTGCAGAACCAGGCGTCGCGGAAGAACCACCACAGGCCCACGTCCTGCCAGAAGCCTTTGAACGAACCCAGGCCGTAATACAGCATGAACAGCTGGGCCAGCAGCGGCGAGCCACGGAAGAAGTACACATAAGCCCCGGTGAAGCGCCGCAGGAAACGATTGCTGGACAGCCGCCCGAGGGCGATCAGCAGGCCGAGCACCGCGCCCAGGCTGAAGGAGATCGCCACCAGCTTGGCGGTCACCAGCAGGCCGTCAATAAAGCGCGGGCCGTAGCGTTCCAGCAGTTCCTGGTTGAGGAACAGGTTCAGCAGGTCATCCAGGTTCATGGCTGCAGGCTCCGTTGCGCACGGTTGAAGCGTCGTTCGAGAAAACTGAACAGGTGCCCGGACAGCGCCGAGAAGAACAGGTAGCCAAAGCAGGCCACGCTGTAGAACAGCATGGGTTCCTTGGTCACGCTGACCGCGAGGTTGGTCTGGCGCATCAGGTCCACCAGGGAAATGGTCGACACCAGGGAGGTGTCCTTGAGCAGCGACAGCCAGTTGTTGGAAAGCCCCGGCAGGGCGATGCGCGTCAGTTGCGGCAGCAGCACCCGGGTGAAGGTGGTGCGGCGCGACAGGCTCAGGGCGCTGGCGGCTTCGTACTGGCCCTTGGGCAGGGTCTTGAACGCGGCCAGCCAGATCTCGCTGGAGAAGGCGGCGAACACCAGGCTGAAGGCGATCATCGCGGCGACGAAGGTGTTGATCGCCACTTCACCGGGGTAGCCCAGGGCGCCGAGGATCTTCTGCGCGGCAATCTGGCAGCCGTAGTAGATGATCAGCAGGGTCAAGAGCTCCGGCAGGCCGCGAAACACCGTGGAAAAGGTCGTGGCCCAGGCCCGCGCCCAGCGGTTTTTCGAGCGCGCGGCCAGGGCTACGGCCAGCCCCAGGGGCAGGCCGATGGGCACGCAGGCCAGTGCCAGGGCGATGGTCACCAGGGCCCCGGCAAGCAGGGCCGAGCCCCAGCCGCCGCTGGCGAAGGACAGGAGTGACAGCTGTTCGAACATGCGCGAACCCTCTGGAAAAATGAACCGTGCAGGGCGCCGCCGCGCTCAAGAGAACGCGGGGCAAGGGCAGCGGCAAAGGCGGGCGGTCAGTAGATGTCGAAGGCGAAGTAGCGGCTGGAGATTTTCTTGTAGGTGCCGTCGGCAACGATCTCGTCCAGGGCCTTGTTCAGGCGCTCGCGCAGGGCGTTGTCTTCCTTGCGTACGGCGATCGAGGCGTCGGCGGTGGTGCCGTTGACGTCGCCGATGATCTTGCAGCAATCCTTGCCAGTGCTTTCAGCCCAGGCCAGCAGCGGGAACTTGTCGGCGATCACCCCGTCCACGCGCCCGGCCGCCAGGTCGCTGTTGGCTTCGTCCAGGGTCGGGTAGAACTTCACGTCGGCACCGGCCGGGCCGTAGTGGTCCTCGGCGTAGATGGCCTGGGTCGAGGAGGCCTGGGCGCCCACGGTGCGGCCCTTGAAGTTGGTCTGGGCGTCGGTGATGTCCGAGTCCTTGGGCACCGCCACCGACAGCGGGGTGCGGTAGTAGTGGTTGCTGAAGGCGATCTTCTTCTTGCGTTCGTCGGTGGCGATCATCGAGGCCACCACAGCGTCGTATTTCTTCGCCAGCAGCGCCGGGATGATGCCTTCCCAGTCCTGGGCGACGATCTGGCACTCGACCTGCATCTGCTTGCACAGGGCGTTGGCGATGTCCACGTCAAAGCCGTGCAGCTGGTTGTTGGAGTCCACGTAGTTGAAGGGCGGGTAGGCGCCTTCGGTGGCGATCTTCAAGGTTTCGGCCTGGGCCGTGGAGGCGGCGATGACCAGGGCGCAAGCGCCGGCGAAGCGGAGGACGTTGTTCATGGAGCACCTCGGTTATTTATTGTTTTGGTCGGGCGGACGATGTGTAGCCAACAAACTCGTTATGCAGGGCAGCGGTGGCTTCCAGGCGTTTTTCCACCTCGGGTCCCAGGTGCTTGCACACCTCGTTGACCAACAGGTGCACCAGCGACAGCATGGCCGCGGTGGATTCCCAGAACAGGTTGAATTCAGTGGGCACACGGAACACCTCGTCGGCGTTCTGCTCGGCCCAGTCGCAGAAGGTATCGGTGACCAGGGTCACCGGAATTCCCGCCTCGCGGGCCTTGTGGCACAGGGTCAGGGCGTGGCGCGAGTAGCGCCTTGCCTCGAACACCACCAGGGCGCAGTCCTCGGCGGGGCTCAGCAGTACGTCGGCGAAATGCCCGGCGGCGCCGTCCACCAGGTGCACGCCGTCGCGCAGGTATTGCAGCAGGTGGACCATGGAGGCGGCGATGCCGCGCTCGGTCTGGAACCCCGCCACGTACACCCGGCGCCGGCTGGCTAGGCGCTGGACCACGGTCTGCCAGGCCGGGGTCAGGCTGTATTCGTAGACCTTGACCAGCGCCGCCACTTCCAGCTCGAAGCTGCGGGGCAGGCCCTGGGCCGCCGGGTTGGGCTGCTGGCGAAATTCCTGCAGGCGGTCGCCCACCAGCCACGGGCCTTCGCCGAGGTCGTTCTTCAGGTCGTTTTTCAGATCCTTGAAATGGCTGTAGCCGATGGCGCGGCAGAAGCGGCCGACGCTGGACTCGCTGACGCCGAGTTTTTCGGCGATGTCGGCGGCGGTCTGGAAGGGCAGTTCATAGAGGTTGGCCAGCATGTAGCTGGCAATCGCCCGGCCCGACGCGGTGGCGCTGGACAGGCTGCTTTCAAGGCGTTGCTTGATGGGCTGGCTCATGGTTGTTTTCATTCTTGTGGGCCGTTGACAATGGAAAATGAATGTTTTCTGTCATGAAGTCAACATTTGACAGTTAACTGGCGTGACGCGATAGTCAGGCACCTTCCAATAACAATTCCAATGGAGCTGCAATGACCGAAGCGAACCAGGCGACCCTGGCGCAGGCACCCGTCGAGTACCTCGATCTGCCTGCCTTGACCGACTTGCTGCAACGCATTTTTCTTCGCCACGGCACCTCTGCCGAAGTGGCCCGGGTGCTGGCTGATAACTGCGCCCGCGCCGAGCGCGACGGTTCCCACAGCCACGGGGTGTTCCGCATTCCCGGTTATCTGTCGTCCCTGGCCAGTGGCTGGGTGAATGGGCAGGCGCTGCCGCAAGTGGAGGATGTGGCCCCCGGCGTGGTGGCGGTGGACGCCGCAGGCGGCTTTGCCCAGCCGGCTCTGGCGGCGGCCCGCGAGCTGCTGCTGAGCAAGGCCCGCAGCGCCGGGATCGCGGTCCTGGCGATTCGCAATTCCCACCATTTCGCCGCCCTGTGGCCGGATGTCGAGCCCTTCGCCGAAGAAGGCCTGGTGGCCCTGAGCCTGGTCAACAGCATGACCTGCGTGGTGCCCCATGGCGCCCAGCGCCCGCTGTTCGGCACCAACCCGATTGCCTTCGCCGCACCCCGCGAAGGCGCCGAGCCCATCGTCTTCGACCTGGCCACCAGCGCCATTGCCCACGGCGATGTGCAGATCGCCAAGCGCCAGGGCCAGCAGCTGCCACCGGGCATGGGGGTGGACCGCGACGGCCAGCCCACTTGCGACCCGGCAGCGATTCTCGACGGTGGCGCCTTGCTGCCCTTTGGCGGGCACAAGGGCTCGGCGCTGTCGATGATGGTGGAGCTGCTGGCGGCGGCGCTGACCGGTGGCAACTTCTCCTTCGAATTCGACTGGTCACAACACCCGGGGGCGCAGACGCCCTGGACCGGGCAACTGCTGATCGTCATCGACCCCAGCCACCTGGGCGGCGGGCATTTTGCCCAGCGCAGCGGCGAGCTGGTGCGGCAGATGCAGGCCGTGGGCCTGGAGCGCATGCCGGGGGATCGGCGCTACCGCACCCGAGCCAAGTCCCTGCAAGAAGGCATTCCCCTGGCCGCCGCCGAACTGGCGCGGCTGCGGGCCCTGGCGGGCGACGACTGAACGGGCGACGACTAAGGACTTCATCCCTTCGCACCCGGGTCCATGAGCCCTTGGTGTTACTCCAGGTAGTAGGCCCGGTAGCGGGCCGGTCGTGGATCGGATTTGCCGGTCCCTGCCAGCCCCTCCAAAGCATGCTGAATTTGCCCCCAAGGCAGCCTATGGGCGGCCTTGGCGCGTTTCGATAATCGCCTCCGACATTTCGTCCCCCGTTTGCGGAGCGCGCCATGCATAACAATAAGAACTGCCAGTACCCTCTGATTCCGGCCCTGCTTGTCGGCCTGTCGACCCTTGGCCTGGGCTCTGTCGCCGAAGCCGAGATCATGCTGTACGACAAGGACCAGACGACCTTTTCCACCGACGGCTACATCAACGCCTTCTACGTCAACAGCAAGGTCGACCGCGCCGGCGACCAGTACGACCGCCGTCAGGCGCGGGTGAAGATGGGCTTTCTGCCCAACTACCTAGGTTTCAACATGGGCAAGCAGGTGGACGACCTCAAGCTCGGCGCCCGGGCCTCGTTCTGGGTCACCATCAACGACAGCGAGACCAACGGCACCGACACCGCCATCGACGTGCGCCAGTTCTACGGCACCGTGGCCAACCCGGAGTGGGGCGAGGTGCTGATCGGCAAGGACTTCGGCCTGTTCGCCCGTTCCAACATCCTGCTCGATGAAATGCTCGCCGGGTACGGCCAGGTCAGCGACAGCCTGGGGCTGGTGGACGGCGGCGGGGTGTCGTTCGGTAACATCGGCAGCGGTTACCCCTATCCCTTTCCGTCGTCGCAGATCACTTACCGCAGCCCGGTGATGGACGGCCTGCGGGTGGCGGTGGGCATCCTCGACCCGGTGGACACCAACGACAGCAGCGCCCTGGGCAAGGCCTACCAGAAGAACCCGCGCACCGAGAGCGAGGTCACCTACCAGTTCGACCTGGGCGGGGCCAAGTTCTACAGCTGGCTCAACGGCAGCTACCAGACCTCCGACAACACCGACCCCAACGTGCAATCGGTGACCTCCAAGGGCCTGGGCTATGGCCTGCAGGCCAAGATGGGCGGCCTGTCCCTGACCGGTTCCGGGTTCCAGGCCAAGGGCATCAACCCGTTTTTCACCAACAACGCCGGCGAGGCCACCCTGCGCAATGTCGACAGCAAGGGCTACCTGCTGCAGGGCTCTTACAAGCTGGGCAAGAACCGCCTGGCGCTGTCCTACGGCAAGACGAAGGACGACGGCAACGGCGTGGTCGGCAGCGGCGCCGATTACCAGACCCGGGGCGTGGCGCTGTTCCACGACATCAACGACAACCTCAAGCTGGTGGCCGAGTACAACCAGTTCGAGATCGACGGCCACCACACCACCGCGCAGAACGAAAACACCGACACCTTCGCCGTGGGTGCCGTACTGACCTGGTAACCCCCGCGCCGGCCCTGGCGTGCGCATCGCGCCCGGGCCGGCCTCCCGCCTATCCCCTGTATTGACGCCTTCCCCTGTAGGAGCCGGCTTGCCGGCGAAGAGGCCCTCAAGCCTTGCACCAGCCCGGCCGGCGCCTTCGCTGGCAAGCCAGCTCCTACGCAGGACGCGCCCCGCATTCCCCGCCTATTTTCCCCATTGGCACCTTCCCCGTAGGAGCCGGCTTGCCGGCGAAGAGGCCCGCCAGCCTTGCACCAGGCCGGATGACGCCTTCGCTGGCAAGCCAGCTCCTACGCAGGTGGCGCGCCTTATTCCCCGTCTGTTTTGCGCATTGGTGCATGTCCCGTAGGAGCCGGCTTGCCGGCGAATAGGCCCGCCAGCCTTGCACCAAACCGGCCGACGCCTTCGCTGGCAAGCCAGCGCCTACACCCATGGAACCGGCTACCCGCTACCCAAGTAGCATTCGTGCCCCGGGGCCGGCTTCGTACACTCATTGCTCAGACAACCCGCGCCGGAGGCGACGATGCAGCAAGCCCAGAGCGAGGGCGTGGTCAGTGCCATGTCCCAGGCCGTCGATCCGCAGCAGGTGGCCCAGGACCTGGCCAGCCAGTTGCTGCATCCGCACCTGGGCTTCGTGCTGTTCTTCTGTTCCGCCGAATACCCCCTGCAGACCCTGGGCCCGGCCTTGCAGCAGAGCTTTGGCGGCATTCCCCTGGTGGGCTGCACCAGCGCCGGGGAAATCACCCCGCTGGGCTATGGACGCAACTGCGTGACCGCCATCGGCTTCGATCACCGGCACTTTTCCATCGCCGCCGAGTTGATCGACCAGATGGAGCACTTCAGCCTGATCGACGCCCAGCAGATGGTCGAACGCCTGGTGGGCCGCTGCCGCAGCAACACCCTGGCGCCGATCAAGGGCAACAGCTTCGCCCTGACCCTGCTGGACGGCCTGTCGAGCCGCGAAGAGATGGTGCTGGCCGCCCTCAGCGCGGCCCTGGGGGACATTCCCCATTTCGGCGGTTCGGCCGGCGATGACAACTACCTGACCCACACCCACGTGTATTACGGCGGCGAGTTCCACAGCGGCGCGGCGGTGGTGGTGCTGGTCAACACCTGGCTGGATTTCGAGGTGTTCACCACCCACCACATCCAGCCCCGGGAAGAAAAACTGGTGGTCACCGGCGCCGACAGTACCTTGCGCCGGGTCTATGAACTGAACGCCGAGCCCGCCGCCGAGGAGTACGCGCGGCTGATCGGCGTGCCCCTGGCGCAGCTCGACCACCGGGTGTTCGCCGCCCACCCCCTGGCGGTGCGGATCAACCAGCACTATTACGTGCGCGCGGTGCAGCAGGTGCACCCGGACCTGAGCCTGAGTTTCTACTGCGCGGTGGAAAACGGCATCGTCCTCACCGCCATGACCCCCGGCCCCTTGCTGCCCAACCTGCAACAGCTGTTCGACGGCTTGCAGCAGCGCCTCGGCGGGTTGCTGCTGACCATTGGCTGCGACTGCTTTTTGCGCCGCCTGGAGCTAGAGGGGCAGGGCAGCCTGGAGCAGATCGGGGCCTTTTTGCGGGAACAGCGGGTGATGGGTTTCAACACCTACGGAGAACAGTTCAATGGCATGCACATCAACCAGACCTTCACCGGCGTCGCCATTGCCCGCAGTCGAACTCCGGCCCGCCGCTGAGCTGCAAGCGCAGCTCGATGACCTGCAGCGCGAGAACCGCAAGCTGCGGCGCATCAACGAGGCGCTGATCGAGCGGGTCGAATCCGGCATCACCCGTGGCAACGACCCCTATGCGGCGTTCCAGCATTCGGTGGTGCTGGCCGAGCAGGTGCGTGAACGCACCGACGCCCTGAACCAGGCCATGGCCGAGCTCAAGGCCGGCAACCATTTGCTCAGCGAAGCGCGGCTGCGGGCCGAGACTGCCCACCAGCATCTGATCGATGCCATCGAGAGCATTTCCGACGCCTTCGTGCTGTTCGACCAGGAGCAGCGCATCGTCCTGTTCAACAGCCGCTTCCGCGCCTTCTGGAGCCACAGCCGGGTGCGGATCATGGCCGGCATGCGCCTCTCGGAAGTGCGCAGGTTGCTGACCAGCACCGGGCTGTTCAGCGAAGAGCCACGCAGTGGCGGTGACGAGCAGTTGCTGTATCGCCTGCACAACGGCCGTTGGCTGCAGGTCAGCGAGCGGCCGACCCGGGAAGGCGGGCGGGTGATCCTGTTCACCGATATCACCGAGGTCAAGCACAGCGAAACCCTGCGCCGGGAGCAGGCGGTGGCGCAAAAGTCCCACCTGCTGCAACGGGCGGTGGACAACCTGTCCCAGGGCGTGGCCATGGTCAGCGCCGAGGGCGTGCTGGAGTTGTGGAACCGACGCTTCCTGGAACTCAGCGGGCTGGCCCCGGTGGCCGCGCATCGCTTGTTTGCCGAGGTCATCGGCGACAGCGAACTGCGCCTGCTGAGCCCCGACAGCCGCGACGCCAACGGCCGGCCGATCCACGAATGCGAGCAGCGCCTGAGCGATGGCCGGGTGCTGGAGATCCGCACCCATCCGCTGCCCACCGGCGGCTTCGTCAACACCTTCACCGACATCACCGAGCGCTACCAGCACGCCGAGGCCCTGAGCGAAAGCGAGCGTTGGATCCGCCTGATCACCGACCATGTGCCGGCGTTGATCGCCTACCTCAATGCCGATCTGGTGTACGAGTTCACCAACAAGGTCTACGAGGAGTGGTACTGCTGGCCGCGCGGCGTGATGCTCGGCCAGAGCCTGCGCGAGGCGCACAGCGAACAGCACTACCGGCGCCTGGAGGCCTATGTGGAGCGGGCCCTGGCCGGGGAAAGCGTGACCTTCGAATTCGCCGAGACCAACGTCAACAACCAGGAGCGCTACATGCTGCGTTCCTACGTGCCCAACCGCCTGGCCAATGGCGAAGTGGTGGGGATCTTCGTGCTGATCCGCGACATCACCGAGCGCCGGCGCACCGCCGAGGCGCTGCATCAGGCCTACCAGAACCTCGAGCTGCGGGTGCGCGAACGCACCGCCGAGCTGACCACCCTCAACCAGCAGCTGCTGCGCGAAATCGAAGAGCGCAGCCGGGTGGAATCACGCTTGCGCGAGGCCAAGGCCGAGGCCGAACGGGCCAACCTGTCGAAGACCAAGTTCCTCGCCGCGGTCAGCCATGACCTGCTGCAACCCCTGAACGCCGCGCGGCTGTTCACCAGCGCCTTGCTGGAGCGTCGCGATCCCCAGGCCAGCAGCGCCCTGGTGCGCAATGTCAGCAACTCCCTGGAAGACGTGGAAAACCTGCTGGGTACCCTGGTGGACATTTCCAAGCTCGATGCCGGGGTGATCAAGGCCGATATCGCGCCCTTTGCCTTGAGCGAACTGCTGGAAAACCTCGCCGCCGAGTACGCCCAGGTGGCCCGCAGCGAAGGCCTGGAACTGCACTTCGTGGCCTGCTCGGCGCTGGTGCGCAGCGACATCCAGCTGCTGGCGCGGATTCTGCGCAACCTGTTGAGCAACGCCATCCGCTACACCCGCCAGGGCCGGGTGGTGCTGGGCTGTCGGCGCCAGGGGCGCTGGCTGTCGATCGAAGTCTGGGACAGCGGCATGGGTATCGCCGCCGAACGCCTGGAGGAAATCTTCCAGGAGTTCAAGCGTGGCGAAGAACAGCGCCCGGACCAGGATCGCGGCCTGGGCCTGGGGCTGGCCATCGTCGAGAAGATTGCCGGGATTCTCGGGCACCGCATTGGCGTGCGCTCCTGGCCGGGGCGTGGTTCGGTGTTCAGCGTGCAGGTGCCGATCAGCGCCAGCGCGCCCTTGCCAGCGCCGCGCCCGGAGCTGGGCGACGCCCTGCTGGAGCGTTTGCAGGGGGCGCGGATCTGGGTGCTGGATAACGACGCGGCGATCTGCGCCGGCATGCGCACCTTGCTTGAAGGCTGGGGCTGCCAGGTGATCACCGCCTTGTCCGAAGAAGACCTGGCGCGCCAGGTGGACGACTACCGCGCCGAGGCCGACCTGCTGATTGCCGACTACCACCTGGACCAGCAACAGAACGGCATCGATGCGGTAGCGCGAATCAACGCCCGTCGCGCCCTGGCGATCCCGGCGATGATGATCACCGCCAACTACAGCAACGAGCTCAAACAGCAACTGCGCGAACTGGGCCACACCCTGATGCACAAACCGGTGCGCCCGATGAAACTCAAGACCGCCATCAGCCACCTGCTGAGCCCAACGCGGCATCCCTGACAACCGTAGGAGCTGGCTTGCCAGCGAAGGGGCCCGCAAGATCGCCTTCGCCGGCAAGCCGGCTCCTACAGGGTCGGTGCACGATCAGCGCAATTCAGCGGCGCAGGTAGGCGCCGAAATCGATGTCCCCGGCACTGAGGATCGCTTGCACCCGGTTGTGCACGTTGAGCTTGCGCAGAATCGCCGAGACGTGGGCCTTCACCGTGGTTTCGGCAATGTCCAGGGTGTAGGCGATCTGCTTGTTGGATTCGCCCTTGGTCATGCGTTCCAGCACCAACAGCTGTTTGCGGGTCAGGGCCTGCAGCAGTTCCGGGGGGAAGCTCGGGGTCTCGCTGCTGCGCCGCCCCGGCTGGCTTTTCTGGGTGCGGATGATGTCCGGAGGCAGGTACACGTTGCCGTTGAGGATCTGTTCGATGGCCTCGGTCATCTGCGAGCGCGCCGAGGATTTGGTGATGAAGCCGACGGCGCCGTAGGTGATGGCCTGGAGCACGATCTGCTTGTCCTGCTCGGCGGAAACGATCACCACCGGAATGGTCGGCGCTTCGTTGCGCAGGGTGATCAGGCCGTTGAGGCCGTGCATGCCGGGCATGTTCAGGTCCAGCAGGATCAGGTCGAGGTCGTCGTGTTCCTGGGTCAGGGCCAGGGCGCTGTCCAGGTCGGCGGTTTCCATCACCTCGCTGCCGGGAAATCCGTCGCTGATGACGTTGTGGATGGCTTCGCGAAACAGTGGGTGATCGTCGGCTATCAGAATTTTATACATGGCCTTTCACCTCGTTATTGTGGTTATGGGGGCGGCAACGCCGTGCTGCGGCGCTCAGGGAAAGGGTTGCGGCCGGGCTGCCTCCACGGGCAGGCCGGCGGCCTCCCAGGCATCCAGGCCGTCGCGGTACCAGTAGATGTTCTTATAGCCCAGGGCTGCCGCGCGTTTTACCGCGTTCCAGCTCAGCCAGCAATCGGCACGGCAATAGAACACCAGGGCGCGCTGCGGGTCGGCGTGGCTCAGCCGTTGCAGGTTGCCGGCGAAATAGGCCTGCCACTCGGGGCTCAGTTCGCCGTCGCCGGTGTTGGCCAGCCAGTGGCTGCCGGGGAGGTTGGCGTGGGGCTCGCTGTCGATGAAGCGTCCCTGCAGCCATTGCCGACGGTAGACGTCGATCAGCAGGGGCGCCGGTTGCTCCTTGAGCAGCTCTTGCAGGCCCGGGGTGTCGATGATCCGGCCCTGGTCGATCTGCAGCGGGGTCGGGCTGCGGTACAGGCTGGTGCGATAGCCCTCGGCGGAAAACAGCGGGGCAGCGGCATGGGCGGCGCCCAGCGCCAGGCTCAGGGTTAGCGCGGCCAGGGTCTCTAAGGCACGGGGCATAAGGCTTTTATCCTTTTTGTTATAGGCCCATTACATGCCAGGGCAGGGCCTTTTGTGAATGCGACCATCGACAGCAAAAGCAGTACCAAAGTCGTAGATCGCCCATGGGCAAGCGCTGTGTAGGAGCCGGCTTGCCGGCGAAAGGGGCCTGGGGTCTGGCGTTGGGATTGCGGGCCTCTTCGCTGGCAAGCCAGCTCCTACGTTGGGTGGAGGTGGGTGGCAGGATTGTGGCTCAGGTGCTTTTGCGCAGGGCGGCGTGCTGGGGGTTGAAGGTCAGCACCGCCAGCAGGGAGAACACCAGGGTCAGCCCCAGGCACACCGCCAGGGCCAGCAGGTTGAGGCGTTCGTACAGGGCGAAGCGCACCAGTTCCACGGCGTGGGTGAAGGGGTTGAGGGCGCACAGCCAGTACAGCCAGGGGCTGGCTTCGAGCATCTTCCACAGCGGGTACAGCGCCGAGGACAGGAAGAACAGCGGGAAGATCACGAAGTTCATCACCCCGGCAAAGTTCTCCAACTGGCGGATGGCGTTGGACAGCAGCAGCCCCAGGGCGCTGAGCATCAGGGCCACCAGGAGCAAGGCAGGTAGGGCGCTGAGCTGCCCCATGGCCGGCGGTTGCACGCCATACAGCCAGGCCACGGCGAGGAAGGCGTAGACCTGCAGCAGCGAGATCAGCGAGGTGGCCAACAGCTTGCTGGCCAGCAGGAAGGCCCGGGGCAGGGGGCTGGTGAGCAGCACGCGCATGCTGCCCATTTCCCGGTCGTAGACCATCGACAGCGAGCCCTGCATGCCGTTGAACAGCAGGATCATGCAGGCCAGCCCCGGGACGATGTAGACCTCGTAGGGAATGTAGGTGCTGTAGGGCTCGATGATGGCGATGCCCAGGGCGGCGCGAAAGCCGGCGGCGAACACCAGCAGCCACAGTAGCGGGCGCACCAGGGCGCTGAGAAAGCGCGTGCGCTGCAGCACGAAGCGCAGCCATTCGCGCAGCACGATGCCGCGCAGGCACTGCCAGTAGGCGTTCATGCGAGCGGTTCTCCGATCGGGGCCGGGCGCGGTTGGGGATTCTGGGTCAGGCGGGCGAAGGCCGCGCTCAGGTCGCCACCCTGCTGCTGGCTGATGGCGCTGGCCACGCCACTGGCCACCAGGCGCCCCTGATGCAGGATCAGCAACTGGTCGTCGGCCTGCACTTCATCCAGCAGGTGGGTGGTCCAGAGCACGCTCAGGCGCTGTTCCTGGCACAGCTGGCGAATGTGCCGGTTGAGCGCCAGGCGGCTGGCCGGGTCGAGGCCGGCGCTGGCTTCATCGAGCAGCAGCAGGCGCGGTTCGTGCAGCAGGGCGCGGGCGATTTCCACCCGTCGGCGGTGGCCGCCATTGAGGGCGCGCACGCTGTCCCGGCGCCGCTCGCTCAAGCCCTGGCGCGCCAGTTCGGCGTCGATCCGCGCCTGCCCCTGGCGCCGCGACAAACCGTGCAACGCGGCGTGGTAGTGCAGGTTCTGCTCCACGCTCAGGTCCAGGTCCAGGGTGCTTTGCTGGAACACCACGCCGAGCTGGCGCAGGGCGGCGCGGGCGGCGTTGCGCAGCGAGCAGCCGCCGACGCGGATGTCGCCCTGCTGCAGGTCGTAGAGCCTTGTGAGCAGGGCGATCAGGGTCGACTTGCCGGCGCCGTTGGGGCCCAGCAGGGCGGCGAAGCGCCCGGGGGCCAGGCTCAGGCTGACCTGATCGAGGGCCTGGCGCGGGCCATAGGCGAAGCTCAGCTGGCTGACCTCCAGGGCGTTCATGGGGTCACCACCACGCCCCAGGGATAGCGCCCGACCTTCACCGACTTGAGCACCTTGAGGCTGTTGACATCGATCACCGAGACATCGCCGCTGACCCCGTTGGTGGCCAGCAACTGGCTCTGGTCCGGGGTGAATGCCAGCTGCCAGACCCGCCGCCCCACCAGCAGGTAGTCGAGGATCTCGTAGGTCTTGGCGTCGATCACCGCCACGTGGTTGGCCGGGCCCAGGGCGACGAAGGCGTACTTGCCATCGGTGCTGAGCTTGATGCCCACCGGCTGCACCTTGTCCGGGTGCACGCCCTTGATCTTGAAGTTCAGGGTCTTGAGCACCTGGCGCGTGGCCACGTCGAGGATGGTCACGGTGCCGCCGATTTCCGCCGAGGCCCAAAGCCTTGAGCCGTCCTGGTTGAACTCGACGAAGCGCGGGCGCTGGTCCACCAGGGTGCTGTCGGCCAGGGTCTGGGTGCTGGTGTCGATCCAGTGCAGCATGTTGGTGGTTTCGCTGGTGTTGACCGCCCACTTGCCGTCGGGGCTCACCGCCATGCCTTCGGGCTCGACCCCGACGTTGATCTGGCCGAGGACCTTGGCGGTCTCGGTGTCGATCACCGTGACCAGCGCATCGTCCTCGTTGGATACGTACAGCCAGCGGTTGTTGGGGTGCAGGGCGAACTGCTCGGGGTCCTTGCCGGAGGGCAGCTCCTTGATGATCTTGCGGGTGGCCACGTCCATCACCTGGACCCGGTCCGAATCGCTGGCGCAGATGTACAGCAGCTTGTTGTCATGGGACAGCAGCAACCCGCGCGGGCGCTGGCCCACCGGCAGGGTCGCGGTGACTTCCAGGGTCTGCAGGTCGATCAGGCTCAGGCTGTTGTCCTTTTCATTGGACACCCAGGCGGTGGCGGCCATGGCGTGCCCGGCGGCGAGCAGCAGGGCCGCGCACAGGGCGGAGCGGCAGAGAAGAGGGCGGCGCATGGCGGATTCCTTGTTGTTGTGGTTATGGGATCAGGGGTAGCGGCAGGTCACTTCGGGGCGGTCGTAGCCCAGGCTGTCCATTTCGTTGAAGGGGTGCAGGAAACCGTCCTGGGGCGAGGTGCTGACCAGGGCCCGGGGCTGCACCAGGGGAATCGGCTGGCGCAGTTCGCCGTTCCACGGCCGGTAGCTGAGCTTGCGGCCCTTGAACCCGTCCAGGGGCAACTGGTCGCTGAGCAGCAGGGTCTGCAGGGCCCGAGGGTCGGCCTGGCGCAGTTTGCTCACCGCGCTGGCGACGCTGCGCACGGCCATCCAGGCGGCGAAGTCGCGGTCGTTCATCCAGCGTCCGGCCTGGGCTTCGAAGCGCTTTTGCAGTTGCGCGGCGCCGAAGGTCTCCACGCTCTTGTGCCAGCCGGTGGGGGTCAGGCCCTGGGTGCCGGCCACCGGGCGCGGGAACCAGGTCTGGTAGGGCAGGTATTCGCCGAAGTCGCCGCGCTCGTCGGCCACCAGCACCACGTCGTATTCGGCGGTCTGGGTGAACAGCGGCATGTCGGCCTGGGCGCTGCGGCGCTGGTCGTTGTCGAAGGTCCAGTCTTTCTCGGCGACCAGCTTCACGCCGAAGCGCTGGGTGGCCCGGCGCAGGGCATCGGCGTAGGCCCGGTCATCCTCGGTCTGGCCGACGATCAGCAAGGCCCGCTGCCATTTGCGCAGCACCATGAACTGCACCAGGGCGTCGGCCAGCATCGCCCGGCCGGGCAGGCTGTGCAGTACGTTGCCCAGGCACTGGCTGCTGCGCAGGCGGTCGTCGGGGCTGCCGGCGTTGAACAAGAGGCTGTCGGGCAGGGCGGCGGACAACTCCCGCAGGCTGGCCGCCGGGGCATTCACCACGAACAGCCGCAGGCCCTGGTCATGCTGGGCCTTGGCGGCTTGCAGCAGCGCCTCGGGGCTGTCGACGCTGGCGCTGTCGAGCTGGAACTGCTGCTTGAGAAAGCGCCCGGTGCTGTTGCTGTCGACAATCGCCAGCTGCGCGCCCTGCAGCCCGGCGTCGGCAGGCTCGGGAATGATGTTGGACAGCAGCGGGCCGGGGTCGGGGCGATAGCCCAGGTAGCCGATGCGCACCTGCAACGGTTCTTCGCCGGCCTGGCTCGCGGCCAGGGGCAACAGGACCGAGGCCAGGGCCAGCAGGCAGGTCGGGATAAGCGGGGCAGGCTTGTGCATAAGGCACTCCACGGCAGGTGGCGCCAGCATAGGAAGAGTACCGGGGTGGGGAAATATGCAGAAAGTAGCGCCCGGGCAGTACCAAGGTAGTAGCCCGGCGCGGGTGCGGCGGTCTTAGCATGGTTGCAGCGGCCCCGACCCTGGAGAACACCGTCATGCGCATCCTCAAATTGCTGCTGTTGCCCTTGCTGCTGATCCTCAGCCTGATCGGCGTCGACCGTCTGCACGGCCCGCGCCCGGTGCTGCCCCAAGCGCTGCCGTTGGTGCCGGGGCGCTAGGCATGTCGGCGCTGTGGCGGATCAACCTGTGGGTCACGGCATTCTTTGCCGTGGTGACCCTGGCCTGCGCCGCCTTGCTGCTGCACCAGGCGGTGGCCGATGTCGAGCGTGAGTTGCAGTCCGCCGAGGCGGTGGTGGAATACCTCAGCGACAGCGCCGCGCGCAACCCGGCGGGCCTGCAACCGCACCTGACCCAGAGCCTGCGCCATGTACGGGTGCACTGGCTGGCGGCGGACGAGGCGGCCCGCATGCCGGAAGAGGCCGGGCTGGACGCCTGGCTCGGCCGCCAGCTGTTCAGCGAGCGCCGCCACAGCGCCCGCGAGCTGGACCTGGGCGACGGCCGTCGGGTGCTGATCGCCGTGGACGCGCGGGATGAGATCGACGAAGTCTGGGATTCCCTGCAACAGCTGTTGAGCCTGTGCGGCCTGGCCCTGCTCCTGAGCCTGCTGACCATCCGTTGGGCAGTACGCCGTGGCATGGGCTTGCTGGATGATTTGCTGCGGGCCTTGCAGCAGGTGTCCGGCGGGCAACTGGCGGTGCGCCTGCGCGAAGCCGGCCTGCCGGAAGCGCGACAACTGGCCGGGCACTTCAACCGCATGACCGCGACCCTGGAACAGACCCGCGCCGACAACACCCAACTGACCCAGGCCCTGCTGGCGGTGCAGGAGCGCGAGCGCACCTACCTGGCGCAGACCCTGCACGACGACCTCGGACAATACCTGGCGGGCATTCGCGCCCAGGCCTGCCTGCTACGCATGGTCAGCAACCAGCCCACGGTGGTGGAGCACACGGCCCAGGCCCTGGAGCTCAACTGCGAGCGCTTGCAGCAAGGCTTTCGCGCCCTGGTGCAGGACCTGTACCCGGTGGTGCTGCAGCACCTGCCGCTGGCCGAAGCCTTCGGTTTGCTGGTGAGCCAATGGCAGGACAGCCAGGGCATCGACTGCCAATTGCGGGTCGGCGCCGACCTGCCAGCGTTGCCCAGCGCCAGCAAGACCCACCTCTACCGCCTGCTGCAAGAAGCGCTGACCAATGTCGCCCGGCACGCCGACGCCAGCCAGGTACGGGTGCGCCTGCAACGCAGCGCCCGGGGCCTGCGCCTGCTGGTGCGCGACAACGGTTGCGGCGCGCGCCAGCCCCAGCGCCCCGGCGTCGGCCTGCACTCGATGGCCGAGCGGGCCCGCAGCCTGGGCGGCGAACTGCACATCCTCAGCCGTCCCGGCGCCGGTTGGGCACTGGCCTTGAACATGCCCCTGAACATGCCCATGGAGGCCTGATGAACATCTTGTTGGTGGATGACCACGCCGTGGTCCGCCAGGGTTACGCCAGCCTGCTGCGCGCGGTATTGCCGGCGATGCAGGTGCGCGAAGCGGCCAGCGGCGAAGAGGCCCTGGCCCGGGTCGCCGAAGAAGTGCCGCAGCTGGTGATCATGGATTTCGGCCTGCCGGGCATCAGCGGCCTGGAGACCACCCGCCGCCTGCGCCAGCGCCTGCCGCAGCTGCGGGTGCTGTTTTTCAGCATGCACGACGAACTGCCCCTGGTGCGCCAGGCCCTGGAGGCGGGAGCCTCGGGCTACCTGACCAAGAACTCCGCGCCCCAGGTGCTGATCGAAGCGGTGCACCGTGTGCTGGCCGGGCACGCCTACATCGAACAGCCCCTGGCCACGCAACTGGCCTGCACCCCGGCGCAGAACAGCAGCGACCCGCGTTTGCAGAGCATGACCCAGCGCGAGCTGGAGATCTTCGTGATGCTGGCCAAGGGCACCCCGGCGCGGGTGATTGCCGAGCAGCTGTGCATCAGCGCCAAGACTGTGTCCAACCACCTGACCTTGCTCAAGAGCAAGCTGCAGGTCAGCTCCCATGCGGAGTTGGTGCATTTGGGGATTGATATGGGGGTGGTGCGGGTGGCGGGGTGAGGGGGTATGGTTTGGCAAATTTTGTCAAAAGCGGACAAAGCCATGAGCACCATGAACATCTCCCTGCCGGACGCTCTCAAGTCCTTTGTCGATGATCAAGTCAGCCAGCGCGGCTACAGCACCAGCAGTGAATATGTGCGTGAGCTGATTCGCAAGGATCAGGATCGGCAACATCTGCGTGGCCTGTTGTTGGCCGGTGCTCAATCGGCGCCGGGCACTGCTGTGCAGGGTGACTATTTCGAATCCCTGCGTGCCAGGGTTCACAAGGCGCGAGGATGAAAGCCAAGCCGGTCATGCCACGTGCCCTTGCCAGCCATGACGTGGGAGGCGCTATCAGCGACTAGCTTGACCAACAGGCCGAGCAGGCTGCGCTCGGTTTTATCGATGCTTTGGAAAAGGCTTATCTTCATATCGGCCGCCATCCGGCCTCGGGTATGTCTCGCTACGCCCACGAGCTGGATCTGCCGGGGGGCTTTGTTGGCCGCTGAAGCGTTACCCCTATCTGGTGTTCTACGTTGAACGCGATGACCACATCGACGTATGGCGGGTTTTGCATGGTATGCGGGACTTTCCTGAGTGGTTGGCTGAAGGTGTTTTCCGGTAGTGGTGGGGGATGTTGGGGGCTTTTTGTGGTGAGGGCATG
>NZ_LZZQ01000005.1:0-761863 GCF_014170225.1 Pseudomonas sp. UME65
CCCCGCAACTGCCCACCGGCCCTTCGGCGCGCCGCGCCTTGACGCGCGAACAATGGATCCATAACCCCCCTTCACTGGATCCAAAATCCCTATGACAACCGATTATCGAACACTAAATCAGCATATTTGTTTGACACCCCCAGAGCGCCAACCATTTAATGGATCCATTAAATAAAAACAACAAACGCCTGGAGAGACGTCATGTACCCCAAGAATGCCTGGTACGTTGCCTGCACCCCCGATGAATTGCAGGGCAAGCCCCTGGGCCGGCAGATCTGCGGCGAACACATGGTGTTCTACCGCGCCCATGAAGGTCGGGTAGCCGCCGTCGAGGATTTCTGCCCCCATCGCGGCGCGCCGCTGTCCCTGGGCTATGTCGAGAACGGCAACCTGGTATGCGGTTATCACGGCCTGGTGATGGGCTGCGACGGCAAGACCGTGGAAATGCCCGGCCAGCGGGTGCGCGGCTTCCCCTGCAACAAGACCTTCGCCGCGGTGGAGCGCTACGGTTTCATCTGGGTCTGGCCCGGCGACCAGGCCCTGGCCGACCCGGCGCTGATCCATCACCTGGAATGGGCCGACAACGATCAATGGGCCTATGGCGGCGGGTTGTTCCACATCCAGTGCGACTACCGGCTGATGATCGACAACCTGATGGACCTGACCCACGAAACCTACGTGCATGCCTCCAGCATCGGCCAGAAGGAAATCGACGAGGCGCCACCGCAGACCACAGTAGACGGCGATCAGGTGGTCACCGCCCGGCACATGCACAACGTCATGCCGCCGCCCTTCTGGCGCATGGCCCTGCGCGGCAACCAGCTGGCCGACGACGTGCCGGTGGACCGCTGGCAGATCTGCCGCTTCAGCCCGCCCAGCCATGTGCTGATCGAAGTCGGCGTGGCCCATGCCGGCCACGGTGGCTACGACGCCCCTGCGCAGTACAAGGCGTCGAGCATCGTGGTGGATTTCATCACCCCCGAAAGCGACACCTCGATCTGGTACTTCTGGGGCATGGCGCGCAACTTCAACCCCCAGGACCAGGCGCTCACCGAGAGCATCCGCGAAGGCCAGGGCAAGATCTTCAGCGAGGACCTGGAGATGCTTGAGCGCCAGCAGCAGAACCTTCTCGCCCAGCCCCAGCGCAACCTGCTCAAGCTCAATATCGACGCCGGCGGCGTGCAGTCGCGCCGGATCCTGGAGCGGCTGATCGCCCAGGAGCGCGAGCCCCGGGAACCCTTGATCGCCACAAGCCGTTAACCCCCCGAACCCGACAGGCTGGCGGCCCGGATGCGGCCACTGGCGAGGACCGATGATGATCGACGTACTGGTGGCCGCGCGCCACGACGAAGCCCTGGACATCTGCAGCTTCGAACTGGCCGCGGCCGACGCAAGCCCCCTGCCCGCCTTCAGCGCCGGCGCCCATATCGACGTGCATCTGGCCAACGGCCTGGTGCGCCAATACTCCCTGTGCAACCACCCCGCAGAGCGCCACCGCTACCTGATCGGCGTGCTCAAGGACCCTGCCTCCCGCGGTGGCTCCAGCAGCCTGCACCAGCAACTGGAGGTGGGCACGCGCCTGCGCATCAGCGAGCCACGCAACCTCTTTGCCCTGGAGCACGCAGCACGGCGCAGCCTGCTGTTCGCCGGCGGCATCGGCATTACCCCGCTCCTCAGCATGGCCGAACAGCTGGCCCACAGCGGCGCGGATTTCCAGCTGCACTACTGCGCTCGTTCGGCCCAGCGCGCGGCCTTCGTCCAGCGCTTGCAGGCCTCGCCCTTTGCCGAGCGGGTGAGCCTGCATTTCGACGAACAACCGGACACCGCCCTGGATATCGCCCAGGCCCTGGCCGGGCCCCGGGACAACGTGCACCTGTATGTCTGCGGCCCCGGTGGCTTCATGCAACACGTGCTGGACAACGCCCGGGCCCAGGGCTGGAAGGAGCAATGCCTGCACCGCGAATATTTCAGCGCTGCGCCCATCGACCACAGCGCCGACGCCAGCTTCGCGGTGAAGCTGGCCAGCAGCGGCCAGGTCTTCCAGGTACCGGCCGATCGCAGCGTGGTCCAGGTGCTGCAGGACCAGGGCATCGAAGTGCCGATTTCCTGCGAGCAAGGGATCTGCGGCACCTGCCTGACCCGGGTGCTGGAAGGGGTACCGGAGCACCGCGACCTGTTCCTCACCGAGGACGAGCAGGCGCGCAACGATCAGTTCACGCCCTGCTGTTCCCGGGCCAGGAGCCCGCTGCTGGTGCTGGATCTGTAGAGCCTCACTGCGGGCGCAGGATCAGCCTCATGCGCTCGTCGGCCACGGCCGAGCCGAAGATCTCGGCATAGCGCAAGGTGGCGTTGGCATGCTCGCGCATCAGGGCCTCGGCCCGCGCACCCTGGCCATTGACCAGGGCATCGAATATCGAGTGATGCTGCATGTGGGCATAGTTGAAGCGCCGGTATTCCCGGGCCATGTCCTGGCGGTCTACTGCCAGGGCGGTGACCGAGGCGAACGGCAGGTGGTCGTTGCGCGCCAGGGCATCGGCGATCGCCGGGTTGCCGCTGCCCGCCACGATCACCTGGTGAAAACGCATGTTGAGGTCGTGATAGAGCTCCAGGTCCTCTTCGTTGACATAGCCCTTGTCGAACAGCGCATCGCCCTCGACCAGGCAGCGTTCGAGAATCGCCCGGCCCTCGGTCGACAGCCCGCGCTCGGCGGTCTGGCGCGCCGCCAGGCCTTCCAGCACCCCGCGCACCTCCACCGCCCCGGCGATGTCTTCGGCGCTCACCGAACGCACCTGAAACCCGCGACCGCCGAACCGCACCAGCAGGCCTTCCTGCTCCAGGGTGCGAAAGGCCATGCGCACCGGCATGCGTGACACCCCGAACAGCTCGGCGGTGGGCACCTCCATCAAGCGCTCGCCTGCCGCCAACTCGCCCGAGGCGATCATCTTGCGCAGCGCGACCAGCACCGTTTGACCGGGTTTGCTCATCCGGGCAGCTTCCTGAAAACGTGGGCGGCCATAGTAACGCAAGCCCCCCCGCAACACGCACCCCGAGATTGCCGTAGCCATACGAAGCAGCACGAAACAGCGGCTACCTTGTAGCCGCTGCCGAGCCTCGGCGAGGCTGCGCAAAGGTCCGCAGGACCTTGCCTGGCGATCTGCCGCCGGACCTCCAGCGCCCGTGGAATCGCTGCGTCTGCTGCGTCGGAATGCCGCCCAAGCCGTTCGCAGCCTGCGGCAGCGGCTACAGGGTTTTCAGAGCGACAGCGGGTAGCTGACAATCAGCCGGGTCTGGTCGAAGTCGCTGTTGAAACTGCGTCGGTTGGTGGCGTTGTTCAGCCGCAGGCTGAGGTTCTTCAAGGTGCCGCTCTGCAGGGTGTAGCCGATCTCGGTATCGCGCTCCCACTCATGGCCGTCATTGCCCACCTTGGTGGTGGCGCTGTCGCCACGACCGTAGCGCACCATGGCCAGCAGCCCGGGAATCCCCGAGGCGGCGAAGTCATAGTCATAACGCACCTGCCACGAACGCTCGCCGGCGTTGCTGAAGTTGCCGTTGAACATGTCGTTGCCCAGGGTCCGGCCGCTGCTGCCGTAGACCGACATCCAGGGGCTGTCGCCGCTGACTTTCTGCAACCCCAGGTACAGCGTGTGCCCGGCCCGGGAGGCGGAGAACAGGCCATAGGCGGTGTGGCTGTCGACCCGGCCGATACGCGCGCTGCCATCGTCGCGGTCGATGAAGTAGCCCAGGTTCGCCCCCAGGGTCCAGTCCCCTAGCGGTTGCTTGTGCAGCAGGTTGAAGTAGCTCTGGCGGTAGATGTCCTCCAGCTGCGAATGCCAGACCCCGAGCAAGGTGCGCTGCTGGTTGAAGCGGTATTCGGCACCGGCGTAGTTGAAGCCGTCGGACTTGACCCCGGGCGCGGCCCAGGCCGAAAGGTCCTGCATGTCCGAGGAGTTGCGCAGGCTGACGGCACGGTACTGCCCGGCCTGCAGCCCCAGGCCGCTGATCTCTCGGGAGACCAGCATGGCCCCGCGGAAGGTTTGCGGCAGCAAGCGGCCGTCGTCATAACGCAGCAGTGGAATGTCCGGCAGCAGCTCGCCGACCTTGAACTCGGTGGCGGAAATCCGCGCCTTGAGGGCCGCTCCGGCGCGACCGAAATTGTCCGCGGCGCGCCCGTCGTCGTGCACCGGCAGCAACTCCGAACCGCTAGTCTCGCGACTGCTGTCGAGCTTGAGGCCGAACAGGCCGATGGCGTCCAGGCCAAAGCCCACGGTGCCCGGGGTGTAGCCGGAGCTGAACTTGAGGATAAAGCCCTGGGCCCACTCCTCGACCTGGCCCTTGGGCGCGTCATGGTCACGAAAATCCCGGTTGAAGTAGTAGTTGCGCAGCAGCAGGTCGGTCTTGCTCCCCTCGAAAAAACCGCTGTCGTCGGCGGCCCAGGCGGGCACGCACAGGCCCACGGACAAGCAAGCCCCCACCAGGGAACGGCACTGCATCGGATGACGGGTGTTCATTATTATTGTTCTCCGCTTTTCATAGGCGCAGCCGTGCCCGACAGGCCGACAAGGGCCCACGCGCTCACGGATGCTCAAAAGCCCGGCCAGGGCGGCCGGGCGTTATTCAAAGGTGCCGGGTCAGAAGGGATACTGACGCGGCCGGTGCTGCAGGCTGATCCAGTGGTCCCGAGTGAATTCATCGATCGCCCAGTCGCCGTTGAAGCGCCCCAGGCCTGAGTTCTTCTCGCCACCGAAGGGCGCGTTGGCCTCGTCGTTCACCGGCACATCGTTGATGTGGGTCATGCCGGCGCGCACCTGCCGGGCGAAGTTCACCCCGCGCTCCAGGTTGCCGGTGAACACCGCACTGGCCAGGCCGAATTCGCTGTCGTTGGCCAGCTCCAGGGCATGGGCTTCGTCCCGGGCGCGCAGCAGCCCCACCAGCGGGCCGAAGATTTCATTGCGCGCCAGGTCCATGTCGGCACGCACTTCGCCGTACACATGGGGCGCCAGCAGGTTGCCGTTCTGCCTGCCCTCGTACAGTGGCTCGGCGCCCTGCTCGCGGGCCAGGGCGATCTTGTCCTGCAGGCCCTGCAACTGGCGGGCGTTGATCACCGGGCCAATCACTGTGTCCAGCGATTGCGGATCACCCACCTTGAGCTGCTTGACCCGGGCCACGAAGCGCTGGGCGAAGGCGTCATAGAGGCGCTCGTCGACGATGATGCGGTTGATCGCCATGCAGATCTGCCCCTGGTGCAGGAACTTGCCGAACACCGCGGCGTTCACCGCCTGTTCCAGGTCGGCATCGTCCAGTACCACGAACGGGCTGTTGCCCCCCAATTCAAGCGCCACGTGCTTGAGGTGCTCGCCGCCACTGGCGATGCGGCCGATGCCGCGCCCCACCGGGGTCGAGCCGGTGAAGGTGATCAGCGCCGGCACCGGGTGCTCGACAAAGGCATCGCCGATCTCGCTACCGGCCCCCACCACCACGCTGAACACCCCGGCGGGCAGGCCCGCTTCCTCGAAGATCCTGGCCAGCAGCAGGCCGCCGCACACCGGCGTATCGCTGGCCGGCTTGACCACCACCGCGTTGCCCAGGGCCAGGGCCGGGGCGATGGAGCGCTGGGTCAGGTGCAGCGGGAAGTTCCACGGGCTGATCACTCCGACCACCCCCAGGGCGCTGCGGTACACCCGGCTTTCCTTGCCCGGCACATCGGATTCGACAATCCGCCCGTGGACCCGCGCCGGGAAGGACGCCGCCTCCAGGGTGATGGCCCGCGCCGCGCCCCACTCGGCCAGGGCCTTGATCCGCGTGCTGCCGGATTCGCGAATGATCCAGTCGACAATTTCCTCCTGGCGCCGGTCAAAGATCGCCACCGCCTGGTGCAGCACCGCCGCGCGCTGGGACGGGCCCAGGGCCGCCCATTGCGGCTGCACCTGGGCGGCCTTGGCGTAGGCCGCGTCCAGGTCGCTGCGGTTGGCCTGGGCCAGTTCCAGCAGCTGTGCACCGTCGAATGGATTGCTCACCACCAGGGTCTTGCCGGAGGCGCCGGCGCGCCACTGTCCGGCGATGGGTTGCAGGTGCAGATCGCGATAGACCGCGTTGGAATCACTCATGGAAAATCTCCTCATGGAACAGCATTCATAAACCGATGTGTCACACAAAAGCCGGCGTATGCAGGAGCTGGCTTGCCAGCGAAGGCGCCCGCCAGCGCCACACAAGCCCCAAGGCCCTCTTCGCCGGCAAGCCGGCTCCTACGAGGCGGCGCGTTTTTCGATCAGGCGCAGCAGGCCCAGCAGGGTTTCGGTGTGGGGCACAGGCACCCCCGCCTGCCGCGCCCGTTCCAGCACCTGGCCATTGATGGAGCCGATCTCCGTGGGCCGCCCTGCCAGCACGTCCTGCAACATCGAAGGCTTGTGGGTGCGGTGATGGGCAATGGCGAACGCCACACTGTCCAGGCAGCCCTGGGCATCCAGCTCTATTCCCTGGGACCTGGCCACCGCCACCACCTCCAGCACAATGGACCGGGCCAGGGCCACGCCTTCCGGCGCTGCGTCCAGCTGGCCCACGGTGCAGCCGGTGGCGGCGCACAGGCTGTTCAAGGCGGCGTTGAAGGCCACCTTCTCCCAGATAGAGGTCCAGACCTGCGGGTCCACCGCACAGTTCAGCCCGGCAGCGTCCAGCACCGCCGCCACCTCCTGGCTGGCGTTGCGCTCGCGGCTATCGAGGGCCAGCACCCGCACCATGCCCTGGCCGTGGGAATGCACCTGCCCCGGCCCGACCATGTCGGCGGGCCAGTTGGTCATGCCGATCAGCACCTGCTGCGGGGCCACATGCCGGGACAGCGCCTCGGCATTGCCCAGGCCGTTCTGCAGGGTCAGTACGAGGGTGTGGCCGGCGATATGCCCGGCGACACTGCGCAAGGCACTGTCGGTGTGCAGGGTCTTGGTGAAGACCAGCAACAGGTCGGGGTGCCCCGTGGCCTGCTCCGGACGGCAGGCGTGCAGGCCGGTAATGCGCCGCTCGCCGCTGTCGGTGGCCAGCAGCAGGCCGTCGCTGCGGATCGCCGCAAGGTGCCCGTCGTTGATGTCCAGCAGGGTTACCTGCTGGCCGCTTTGCGCCAGCAGGCCGCCAAACAGCGAACCCATGGCGCCCGCGCCAAGAATGGTGATATTCATCGAACCTCCTGTTTGAGTGGCCGGTTCACGCACCGGGCCGCGTTCATGACTGGCCCGGCAGACGCCGGGGAATGTGCCGGCCCACGATCAGCAGCGCCAGCAGCGCCATGACCATCACCGAACCCAGCAGCGTGAGGTAGCCGTTGGCGCCGCCCTGGGTAATCACCAGGGCTCCGGCGAAGGCACTGAGAATCGCCCCCAGGCGCCCGAAGGCCAGGGCCGATGCGGTGCCGGTGGCGCGCACACTGGTGGGGTAGATAAAGGCGCACAGGGCAAACATGGTGGACTGCACGGCGTTGACGAACAGGCCGTGCACGCCGAAGCCGAAGATCAGCAGCCCGGTGTCCTGGTGGATGTCCACCACCTGCAACAAGAAGGCGCTGGCCGCGCCGCCGGCGCAGCAGATCAGCAGCGGCCAGAACGAACCCCAGCGAGTGATGGCCACCGCGCACACCAGTGCCCCGATCACCCCGCCCAGGTTGTAGGCGGTCAGCCCGGAACCGGCCACCGACAGCTCCAGGCCTTCGGACAGCAGCATGGTGGGCAGCCAGCTGAAGGCGCTGTAGACCGCGGTCAGGCACATGAAGAACGCGACCCAGAGGGCCAGGGTGTCACGCCCGTAGCCCAGGGCGAACAAGGCGCGGAAACCACCCTGCTTCTCGCTCTTCTGTTCCAGGGCATCGGTGTAGACCACCCCCGCCGCCATCGGCCGGCCCATGCGCCCGAGCAAGGTGCCCAGCTCGTTCCAGCGCTGGGGCCGGCGCGCCAGAAAGCGCGGCGACTCCGGCAGCGTCACCAGCAAGGCAAAGCCCAGGACGATGGGCAGGCTGCCGCCGATGAAAAACAGGGTGCGCCAGCCGTACAGCGGCAACACATGGGAGGCGAACAACCCCGCCAGCATCCCGCCCAGGGGCACGCAGACAATGGTGGCCGTCACCGCCAGGGTACGCCGCCGCGCCGGGGTGAACTCGGCCGTCACCGTGGTGGCGCTGGGCAGCGCACCACCGATGCCCAGCCCGGCGATAAAACGCAGGGCCGCCACCGCCAGCGCATTGGGCGCCAGGCCAATGGCGCAAGTGGCCGCACCGAACACGAAGACACTGGCAATGATCGCCATGCGCCGGCCGAACCGGTCGGCAAACAGACCGGCACAGGCACTGCCGATGCCCATGCCGATCAGCCCGGCCGCCACCGCCGGAGCGAACGCCTCGCGGGTGATGCCCCACTCCTTGATCATCAGCGGAATGGCAAAGCCGATCAGTTGGCCGTCGAAGCCGTCCATGACGATAGACAGCGCCGCCAGCAACACCACCAGCTTCTGCATGCCGGTGAAGGGGCCATGGTCGAGCAAGGTGCCGATGTCGGCGTGGGTGGAACCGGAACGCGCCGGCTGGGGCGCGTCATCTATCACAGCAGTGACCGAAGTCGTGTTCATAACCACCTCTTTTTATTCTTCTGGTGAGTCCGCAGGTTGCGGTTGGCAAGGCCGGGCTCGCGCCCGGCGACAAGGCAGCCCTCAGGGTTCGATGGTCAGGGTCGGCACCTCGATCAGTACCGGGCGGTCGCCCGCCAGGGCTTCACTCAGGGCCTGGGCGAACGCCTCGCGGGTGTTGGCCTGCACCGAGTGCACGCCATAGCCGCGGCCGATGGCGCAGAAGTCCAGGCCGGGCACGTCCAGGCCCGGGGCGTCGCTGACCTGCAGCACACCGGCGAACCAGCGCAGGGCGCCATAGGTGCCGTTCTTGAGGATGATGAACACCACCGGGATCTGGTACTGGGCGGCCGTCCACAGCGCGGTGATACCGTAGTTGGCCGAGCCGTCGCCAATGACCCCGATCACCCGCCGCTCCGGCCGGGCCAGTTGCACCCCCACCGCCGCTGGCAGGCCGAAGCCCAGGCCACCGGCGGCCGGGAAGTAGTAGCTGCCGGGTTCGCGCATTTCCACCCGCTGCCAGAAGGCGCCTACGGTGGAGGTGGACTCCTTGACGTAGATTGCGTCCTTGGGCGCCAGCTCATCGATCACGTCGAACACGGTTTCCGGGCGCAGCAGGCCGCCCAGCTCCTCGACCGGAGCAGCCGGCGGCAAGGCCTGGGGCTGCGGCCGGTCGCAATCCGGCAGCGCCCAGACCAGGGCCTGCAGGGTCTCGGCGATGTCCCCCACCAGCGCATCGCCCATGGGCGCACGCGCCGCTTCGCCGGGGTCGCAGGTGATGTGCAGCAGCTCGGTGCCCGCGGGCAGGTAGTCCCCCGGGGCGAACTGGTGGTAGCGGAATACCGGGGCCCCCACCACCAGGATCAGGTCATGGTCCGCCAGGCAGCGGCTGATGCCGGCAATGGCTGCCGGCAGCACCCCGCGAAAGCTCGGGTGACGGGTGGGAAACGGGCAGCGCGAAGCGGACGGCGCGACCCAGGCCGGCATGCGCAGTTTCTCCGCCAGTTGCACGGCCAGGTGGTTGCTCTGGCTGCCATCCACATCCGGCCCCAGCACCAGCACCGGGTTGCGCGCTGCCGCCAGGCGCTGCACCAGCGAACGCAATTGCGCCGCCGAGGGCAGCCCGGCAGTGGCCACCTGGCGCCGGGCCAGATGCTCGACCCCGGCCGGCGCCGGGCGGGCCCAGTCGTCGTAGGGAATGGACAGGTACACCGGGCCCTTGGGCGCCTGGTTGGCCATGTGGATCGCCTGGCTCAGGGCCCGCGGCACGTCCTCGGCGCAGGCCGGCTCGGCGCTCCACTTGACCAGGGGCTTGGGCAGCTGCGGTGCATCGACGTTGGCCAGCATCGCCTCGACGCCGATCATCGAGCGCACCTGCTGGCCGGCGGTGATCACCAGCGGGCTGTGGGAGTACCAGGCATTGGTCAGGGCGCCCATGCCATTGCCGGTGCCGGCCGCGGCGTGCAGGTTGACGAAGGCCGGCTGGCCGCTGGCCAGGGCGAAGCCGTCGGCCATGCCCACCACCGCGCCTTCATGCAGGCCGAGGATGTAGCGGAAGTCTTCGGGGAAGCCCTTGAGAAAGGGCAGCTCGTTGGAACCCGGGTTGCCGAACACGGTGGTCAGGCCTTGTTGCCGCAGGATGTCGTAGGAGGCGCTATGGACGGTTTTCATATGGACCTTTGCCGCTGTTTTTTAGAATTTGAGTTACTCTTGCAGCCGCCACGAAATTGATCAAATCGATACTATCTCTATTAAAAATAAGACCCGTCTATATCCATGAGGCAGCATGAGCCACATCGATCTGAACCTGATCCGCACCTTCGTCACCCTCTACGAAGCCCGCAGCGTGACCCTGGCCGCCGAGCGCCTGTTCGTCACCCAGCCCTCGGTCAGCTACGGCCTGGCGCGGCTGCGCGAGCTGTTCGACGACGGCCTGTTCAGCCGCACCCGGGACGGCATCCAGCCCAGCCAGTTGGCCGATGAGCTGTACCCGGCCTTTCGCGAATCCCTGACGCGGATCGAGAACACCGTGCACAGCACCCGGCGCTTCGACCCGGCGACCACCGAACGGCGCTTTCGCATCGCCCTCTCCGACCTTGGCGAAATGGGCTTCCTGCCGCTGATCCTGGCGCGCCTGAACCAGCAGGCCCCCGAGGCCGAAGTCGAAGTCCTGCCGCTGCAGGTGGACCAGGCCGGCGAGTGGCTCAGCAGCGCCAAGGTCGACGCGCTGATCTGCCGCAAACCCTTGACCGGCACCCGCAGCCAGGTGCTGATCCGCGAGCGCTACGTGTGCCTGCTCAGCGACCGTCATCCGCGCATCGGCACCCAGCTGAGCCTGGAGCAGTTCCTCGCCGAGCGGCACATCGCCGTGACCCGCACCACCGGCCACGGCAGCGTCGAGGACGTGCTCAAGCAGATGGGCGCCCGGCGCCGCATCAGCCTGCACGTGCCGCACTTCTCGGTGCTGCCCAAAGTGCTGCCCGGCACCGACCTGCTGACCGTGCTGCCAGCGCAGATCGCCCGCCTGTTCACCCTCGAAGGCGGCCTGCGGCAACTGGAACTGCCGTTTTCCGTGGGGGAGTTCGAAGTCTCGCTGCACTGGCACCCCAACAGCGACAGCTCCGCCGCCCTGAGCTGGTTCCGCCAGGCCGTGGCCGCGGCGATCATCGACGGCCAGTCTTGAAACAGCGCCCGCCGCCTTATCCGGTTCCGCGGGCTAAGCCAGGGCCGCTTGCGCCTGCGGCGGCGCCGGGCGCAGCAACAACAGGCAACCCGCCGCCAGCACGAAGACCACGGCAAACACTGCGTACAGGTGCAGCGGCTGCCAGCCGGCATCCAGCAACACCCCGGCCACCGTGGGCGAGACAATCGCGCCAATGCGCCCGATGCCGATCCCCCAGCCGACCCCGGTGGCCCGTACCGAAGCGTCGTAGACCACTGGTGACAGGGCGTAGAGCCCGGCCACGCAGCCGTTGGCGAACAGCCCGATCAGCAGCCCCAGGCCCAGGGCCGCGGCAATCGAGGAGGCCGAGCCGACGAACAGCACCAGCAGCCCGGCGGTCACCAGCATGAACAGCGACAGCACCCGGGTCAGCGGCCAGCGCGAGGACAAGCCGCCAACCAGCGCCGCGCCGAAGATCCCGCCGACACTCAGCAGCACCCCGCCGGTGATCCCCTGCTGCGCCGAGAGCCCGGCGGCCACCAGCAGTTTCGGGGTCCAGCTCATGACGAAGTAGAAACCGAACATCACCAGGAAAAACAGCAGCCAGATCAGCAGCGTGGTGCGCCGCATCGGCCCGGCGAACAGTTGGCCAAAACCGCTGCCGGCGCCCTGCTCGCGTACCGCTGCCGCGGGCATTTGCAGCAGTTGCGGATGGCCCAGGCGCCCGGCCAGGCGATTGATTCGCGCCAGGGCATCGGCCGGCCGCCGGGCCAGGAGAAAGTCCAGGGATTCGGGGAGCCAGAGCAGCACCAGGGGGATCACCAGCAAGGTGACGATGCCGCCGAACAGGAACACCGAGCGCCAGCCCCAATAAGTCAACAGCCACACCGCCAGCAGCCCGCCCAGGGTCGCGCCCAGGGCATAGCCGGTGGATTGCAGGCTGACCGCCAGGCCGCGCCAGCGGCGGCTGGAATACTCGGCGGCGATCACGTTGCTGCTGGCCAGGATGCCGCCGATGCCCAGGCCGGTCAGGCCGCGCAACAGCGCCAGTTGCAAAGGGCTCTGGCTGCCGGCCGAAAGCAGCATGCCGACACCCGACAGCAGCAGGCAGAACAGGATCAGCGGCCGGCGCCCGAAGCGGTCGGCCCAGGGCGCGATAAACAGCGAACCGGCGGCCATGCCGAACAGACCGGCACTGAGCAGCAGACCGATCTGCGCCCCGTTGAGTTGCCACTCGGCGGACACCGAAGCGGCGGTGAAGGCCATCACCAGTACATCGAAGCCGTCGATCATGTTGAGGACAATGCAGATACCGATCGCCAGGCACTGGAAGGAGCCCATCGGGCCTTGGTCGACCCGTTGCTTGAGATCGAGGTTCATGGGCGCACCTGCCATTCGGCCAGGACCCGAAGCGCAACACCCAAAGAACCTGTGCACACAGACAGCCAGCGCGCGCCAGCCAGGCGGCTGCACACCGTCGATAAGACATTCATGACGAAACCCTTATTGTTGTTTTTATTGCCGACGGTCAGGAGGGCTCCTGCCATCGCCAGGTCGCCAATAAAGCGCTTAATGGATCCAATAACAAGAGACGAACGGGCTGAAACGGCTGAGCAAAAGATCCCAGACCAACCAGGGTCGGGGTTAATTTCCATAGGGATCAAATGCTTAGATGCCCGACAAGGCACCGGGATTAGCGGGCGATTATCGACCATCACCGTTCAGGCAGGCGACGAGCCCCACTACGAGGCTCACTGCTAAGCAAGCCTGTGGCGTGGTTCGCTTCGATATTGGATCCAATAGCCTGCATCGCCTCAGATAAAGGCCAGCGCCGCCCGGGCGCCGCGCACCGCCGTCATCCGCTGTTCGACCTGGGGCAACAGGTAGCTGAAAAAGAACCCCGCCGTCTCAAGCTTCGCCCCACGCAGCGGATCGCCCTCGGGCAAACTGTGCGAGACCCGCGCCGCCCGAGCCCAGGCCAGCGCCAGCAGGCTCAGGCCACACAACGCCAGAAAATCCCCGGCCGCGCGATACGGGTACTCGGCATCCTCCAGCGCCCACTGCTGCACCTGGGCAACCAGTGCCTGCAACGCCTCGGCCAGATCCGCCAACGACCGGGCGAACCCAACGCACTCGGGCACCTGGGCGCCGTGCCCGGCCTCATCGCGCAATTGCTCAAGCAACAGCGCGAAGCCCTGCCCGCCATCCCCCAGCACCTTGCGCAACAGCAGATCGTTGGCCTGAATCTCGTTGCTGCCTTCGTAGATCATGGCGATGCGGCTATCGCGCAGGGTCTGCTCGATGGCGAACTCGGCGACGTAGCCGTAGCCGCCGAAGACCTGCAAGGCGTTGCTGGCCTGACGAAAGCCCTGCTCGGTAAAGAACGCCTTGATGATCGGCGTCAGCAGTTGCGCCAGCTGATCGGCCTGGCGCCGGACCTGGGGTTCAGGGTGATGCTCGGCCTGGTCCAGCAGGTGCGCGGCCCAGTAGCCGATGGCCCGCAGGCCTTCGCTGGTGGCGCGCAATTCCAGCAGCACGCGGCGCATGGCCGGGTGGTAGCGAATCGGGTCGGCGGCCTGGGCGGCGACACCGGCGGGGCGCAATGGCGCACGCATCTGTTGGCGTTCGCCAGCGTAGTCACGGGCGTTCTGCCACGCCGCTTCGACATGCCCCAGGCCTTGCAGGCCCACGTGCAGGCGCGCCGAATTCATCATCACGAACATCGCTGCCAGGCCGCGATGGGCCTCGCCCACTAGCCAGCCCTGGGCCGCCTCGAACACCAGGGAACAGGTGGCGCTGCCCTTGATCCCCATCTTGTGTTCGATGCCGTCGCAGCGCACGCCGTTGCCCCGGCCCTGCTGCAAGCGCTTGGGCACCAGGAACAGCGAGATTCCCCGGCTGCCCTCCGGCGCGCCCGGCAGCCGGGCCAGCACCAGATGCAGGATGTTGTCGGTGAGGTCATGCTCGCCGCCGGAAATGAACAGCTTGCTGCCGCTGAGGCGATAGCTGCCATCGGCCTGGGGCTCGGCACGACAGCGCAACAGGCCGACATCACTGCCGGCCTGGGGCTCGGTCAGGCACATGGTGGGCAGGCT
Organism: Pseudomonas sp. UME65; assembly: GCF_014170225.1. Taxonomy (NCBI): domain Bacteria; kingdom Pseudomonadati; phylum Pseudomonadota; class Gammaproteobacteria; order Pseudomonadales; family Pseudomonadaceae; genus Pseudomonas; species Pseudomonas sp. UME65. The sequence goes on from NZ_LZZQ01000005.1 coordinate 14,356, forward strand.
CGCGCCGCTGATGATCTCGGGCAGGTAGCGCTCCTGGAGCCAGGGCGCGCCGTGGGTCTTGAGGCACAAGTAGGCGCCGTGGGCGATGCCGGTGTACATGGCCCAGGCGTGGTTGCTGGCATAGAGCATCTCTTGCAGCGCCGCGTCCAGCAGCTGCGGCAGGCCCTGGCCACCCAAAGCTTCGGCGCAGGCCAGGGCCGGCCAGCCGCCCTCGACATAGGCCCGATAGGCCTCGGCAAAACCCTGTGGGGTGCTGACCTGCCCGTCCGCCCACTGGCAACCCTGGCGATCGCCGCTGGCATTCAGCGGCGCCAGTACGTCCTGGCTGAAACGCGCGGCCTGCTCCAGCACCTGCAGCGCCAGGGGCAGGTCCAGCGCCTCGAACGCCGGGCTGCGACGCCACGCTTCGGGGGCCTCCAGCCAGTGCTCAAGGACAAATTGCATATCGCGCAGCGGCGCCTGGTAGCTCCACATGGGGACACCTCATCGAGTAGAAATAGAGTGGCCCGCCAGGGGCGGCGGGCCGGTCGGACTCAGCCGCGCCAGGCCGGGTTTTCGATCAACAGCGCCATGCCCTGGCCACCTCCCACGCAGGCGGCGGCGATCCCGTAGCGCAGGTTGTGCTCGCGCAGTTGCCGGGCTAGGGTCAGCACCAGGCGCAGGCCGCTGGCGGCCAGGGGATGACCCAGGGCCAGGGAGCCGCCCTGGACATTCAGGCGATCACTGTCCAGTTCCAACTCCCGGGCTACGGCCAGCACCTGGGCCGCCTGGGCCTCGTTGACTTCAAGGCGGCCAATCTGCGTCAGACTCAAGCCGCTGCGCTGCAGGAGCAGGCGGATCGCCGGGGCCGGACCGATACCCATGAGCTCCGGCGCCACCCCGACCACCGCACTGGCCCGCAACAGCGCCAGGGGCCTGTCCCTGCAAGCCGACGCCCGACCAACCAGGGCCGCCGCCGCGCCATCGACCACCGCGCAGCTGTTGCCGGCGGTCTGCACCCCGCCTTCGTGAATCGTCCGCAATCGCGCCAGGGCAGAAAGCTCACTGGGGCGCGGATGGCTGTCCTGGCTGACTGTCTCGACTCCACGCGGCAGGCAAATGCCGCGCGGTCGATAACCGTCGAGCTCGAAGGTCTGCTGGCTCACGGCGACGATTTCCGGCGCGAACCAGCCCGCCTGCTGGGCCGCCAGGGCCCGCTGATGGCTGGCGCAGGCATAGCCGTCCACGGCTTCGCGGGTCAGGCCGTAACGCCGGGCCAGGTTGTCGGCGGTGGCGATCATGTCCAGCCCCGGCGCCGGGTCGTACAGTGCCTCCCATAAAAAGTCCTTGAACTGCACCGCCGCCCCCAGGCGGAAGCCGCCGCGATGGGTGTAGGCGGCAATCGGGTTGCGCGACATCGATTCACTGGCCACGCACAACGCCAGTTGCACCTCGCCCCGCACCTGCTCGGCTGCCTGGCGCAGCAGCTCGAAACCGGTGGCGCAGATGCGCTGCACCCCCAGGGCCGGCACCGCTTGCCCGACACCGCTGTACAGGCCGATGTGCCGAGGCAGCAGGTAGGCGTCGAAACTGGCCTGGGCCATGGAACCGGCCAGCACGCTGTCCACCGCCCGGGCATCGATGCCGGCGCGCAGCAGTACCTCGCGCCCGACCTTGATCCCCAGATCGATCGGCGAGATCTCGGCCAGGTCCCCGCCAAGGTCGACCCAGGGCGTGCGCAACGCCTCAAGGATCGCCACATCGGCAAACCCGCTGTACTGCCCGGCGCCGTTCATGGCTTGGGCTCGGCGCGCAGGATCGACGGCTCGCGGCCGCGATACAGGTCCTCGACCTGTTCGGCGCGCCACTGCAACACCGCGCGCTGGTTGATCGAGCCCTTGTCGGTGATTTCCCCGCGGTCGATGGACGCCGGCTCTACCTGCAGGGCGATCCACTCCAGGCGGCTGGCATTGCCGCTGGCCTCGCGATTCAGGCGCTGCAACCAGTCGCCGAACCACTGGCGCACCGGCGCGCTGGCCAGCACCTGGGCGTCGCTGGCCTCGGCGGCCAGCCCCGCCAGCCGCCGGCATTCATACAGCCGTGGGAACACCAGGGCGCCCAGGCACTCGCGGTCCGGTGCGGCCACCACCAGGTCCTGGACATAAGGCGAGCCTTCGAGCACCGCGCGATTGCGCAGCGGGCCAACGCTGACAAACACCCCGGACGACAACTTGAAATCCTCGGCGATGCGCCCGTCGAACATCAGCCCCATCTGCGGGTCGTGGGGGTCGGCGAGCTTGAGCGCATCCCCCGAGCAGTAGAAGCCCAGGGCATCGAACACCTCGGCGGTCTGCTGCGCCGCGCGCCAGTAGCCGGGCATGATGTGCGGCCCGCGAAAACGCCCTTCGAGCTTGCCGTCCACCGGCACCAGGCGCACCTCGCAACCCGGCGCCGGCAGGCCGATGTAACCGGCCATCGACAGCGGCCCGGTGGTGAAGGTGCAAGACGGCGCGGCCTCGGTCATGCCGAGCCCGGCCATCATGCGGATACGTTCGCCGCAATGCTGCTCGGCGACCCGGTCCAGGCGGTCCCAAACACTTTGCGAAAGCCCGGCGGCGGCGAAGAAGAACAGGCTCATGCGCTTGAAAAAACACTCGCGCAGCTCGGCATCCTGCTCCAGGGCATTGACCAGCTCCTCCCAGCCCTTGGGCACGGTCAGGTAGGCGGTGGGCGAAATCTCCTTGAGGTTACGCAAGGTTTCGGCAAAGCCCTGGGCCGTGGGCTTGCCATCGTCCAGATAAAAACTGCCGCCGTTGTAGAGCACGATGCCGACGTTATGGCTGCCACCGAAGGTGTGGTTCCAGGGCAGCCAGTCCACCAGCACCGGCGGCTCTTCACCGAACACCGGGAAGGTCTGCAACAGCATCTGCTGGTTGGCGCAGAGCATGCGCTGGGTGGTGATCACCGCCTTGGGCAGCTTGGTCGAGCCCGAGGTGAAGAGAAACTTGGCGATGCTGTCCGGGCCGGTGGCGGCAAAGGCCGCATCGGCCTCGGCAGCACCGGGCTCGGCCAGCAGGCTGGCGAAGCTCGCCTGGCGTCGCCCCGGCACCTGGCCGCGCACGCAGATCAGCGGCGTCTCGGGTGGCAGCACCGCGTCGATGGCCCGCTGGTAGGCGCCAGCATCGCTGACAAACACCAGCCCCGGCTGCAACAGGTCGCAGACGTGGCGCAGCTTGGCAAAGTCCTGGGACAGCAGCGAATAGGCCGGCGACACCGGACAATAGGGAATCCCGGCGTACATCGCGCCCAGGGCCAGTTGCAGGTGTTCGATGTCATTGCCCGAGAGCAGCGCCAGCGGCTTGTCGGCCGACAAACCGTAGCCGAGCAGGCCCTGGGCGATGGCGCGCACGCTGTCGAGCATCTGCCCATAGCTGACCCGGCGCCAGTCGCCGCCGTCCTCGCGGGCGGCGATGAAGGTCTGCTCGGGACGCACCCGGGCCCAGTGCAACAGACGATCGAGCAAGCGCTGCGGCAAGGGCGCCAGAGGTTCCAGGGAACGCATATGCAACACGCCCTGCTCTTCACTGACGGCAACCGCCGGCCGGCCAATGGACACCTGACGGTAACGCGGCGGCTCGGCCACGGGTGGGGATGGCGCTCTGAATTGGCAACTCACGTACATGTCCTCCATCAAGGCACGCCTGCGCCGCGCACGCAGGGCGACGGCTGGCAAGCGTGGCAGCCGGTGGCTGCGGCCTTGTTATTGTTATGCCTGGCCTGCACACGGGCCGCGTGCTCAAGGCACCGCGCCCGTGGCGACGGATCAGATCGGGTAGTGCCGCGGGCCGTTCTGCAAGGTGACCCAGCGCAATTGGGTGAAGTGTTCGATCGAGGCCTTGGCGCCAAAACTGCCGTAGCCGCTGGACTTGACGCCGCCAAACGGCATCTGCGCCTCGTCATGCACGGTGGGCCCGTTGATATGGCAGATACCCGACTCGACCCGTTGCGCCAGGGCCAGGGCCCGCCCGGTGTCGCGGCTGAAAATCGCCGCCGACAGGCCGAACTCGGAATCGTTGGCCAAGCGCAACAGTTCTTCATCACCGCTGCCGCGCAATACCACCGCCACCGGGCCGAAGGACTCCTCGCGGTACAGGCGCATGGCGTCGGTGACGCCGTCGAGCAGGGTCGGCTGCAGAATGCTGCCGTCCAGTTGCCCGCCGACCACCCGCCGCGCGCCCTGCTCCAGGGCATCGTCGATCAGCGCCCGGATGCGCGTGCCAGCGCTGGCATCCACCAGCGAACCGAGCACCGAGTCCGCGGCCGCCGGGTCGCCGGCACGCAGGCTCTCGACCTTGGCCGCCAGCTTGGCGACGAAGGCATCGGCCACCTTGGCATCGACGATCAGGCGCTCGGTGGACATGCAGATCTGCCCCTGGTTGAAGTAGGCGCCAAACGCCGCGGCCGCGACAGCCGCATCCAGGTCGGCGTCGTCCAGCACCAGCAGCGGCGCCTTGCCGCCCAGCTCCAGCAGGGCCGGCTTGAGGTGGCGCGCCGCAAGCTCGCCGACAATCCGCCCGACATGGGTCGAACCGGTGAAGTTGACCCGGCGCACCGCCGGGTTGGCGATCAGGCGCTCGACAATCGCCGCGGCATCGGCCGGGGCATTGCTGATGACGTTGACCACGCCATCGCCCAGGCCGGCGTCCTGCAGCACCTGGCCGATCAGGCGATGAGCCGCCGGGCTCAGTTCGGACGCCTTGAGCACCACGCTGTTGCCGCAGGCCAGGGGCATGGCGATGGCCCGGGTGGCGAGAATCACCGGGGCGTTCCATGGCGCGATGCCCAGCACCACGCCGCAGGGTTGGCGCAGGGCCATGGCGAAACTGCCGGGGACATCCGAAGGGATGACTTCACCGGTGATCTGGGTGGTCATCGATGCCGCTTCACGCAGCATGTTGGCCGCCAGGCGCACGTTGAAGCCGTACCAGTTGGCCATGGCCCCGGTCTCGCCAGCGGCGGCAATGAATTCGCCGCTGCGGGCCTGCAATTGCTCGGCGGCCCTGAGCAGACGGCTGCGGCGTTCGTTGGGGGCCAGGGCCGCCCAGGCGGGGAATGCGGCCTGGGCCGCGGCCACGGCGGCGTCGGCATCGTCCAGGGTCGCGGCGGCCACGCGCGAAACCACAGCGCCGGTCACCGGGTTGCGGCGTTCGAAGGTTCGACCGTCGCCGGCGGGGCGCGACTGGCCACCAATCAGCAGGGGCACGTCCAGCATGGTGATTCCTCTTGTTGTCTTTGTCGGGAATACAGCGCAGCGGTGCAACAGTAATACCAGGGGCATGGCGAACAGCGGGATGCGCCCGCCGTTCGCCGGCCGGGCTCAGCGTTTATACGCCTGCAGGCCGGGCTTGATGCTCTTGTCGTCGAGGAACTGCTTCATGCCCTGCTCGCGGCCGCCTTCGGTGTCCAAAAGGCGCGACTGATCGAGCTTGGCGTACAGGTAGTCTTCGTTCTGCTCCCAGGTCAGCTCGCGGCAACGCTTGAAGCCATGCTTGGCGGCACGCAGCACCACCGGGTTTTTCTCCAGCAGGTTGCGCGCCAGCTCGATCGTGACTTCACGCAGTTGCGCCAGGGGCACGCTGTCGTTGACCAGGCCCATTTCTGCAGCTTTCTGCCCGCCGAAAGTCTTGCCGGTCATGATGTAGTACAGCGACTGGCGGTGACCGACGGTGTCGGCCATGGCCTTGCTCACCAGGTTACCCGGCGGGATGCCCCAGTTGATTTCCGAGAGGCCGAAGGTCGCCTCGTCGGCGCAGATCGCCAGATCGCACGCCACCAGCGGGCTGAAGCCGCCGCCGAAGCACCAGCCGTTGACCATGGCGATGGTCGGCTTGGCGTACATGCGCAGCAGTTTCCACTGCCACTGGGAGGCTTCGCGGCGGATTTTTTCCTGAAGGATCTCCGGCCCGGCATCCACCTCGCGGAAGTATTCCTTGAGGTCCATGCCGGCGGTCCAGGCCTCGCCGGCGCCGGTCAGCACCAGCACGCCGGCGGCCGGGTCCTGCTCCAGGGTTTCCAGCACGTCGATCATTTCCCGGTTCAGGGTCGGGCTCATGGCGTTGCGTTTTTCCGGGCGATTGAGAATGACCCAGGCAATGCCTTCTTCGATTTCGACCTTGACCGTTGTCCAGCGACCTTCGTAGTTGCTCATGGCGATGCTCTCTTGTTCTGGTTTGAAGATGGGTCGAAATTAAACCGCAGAATTAGTTATGTCAATTAACTATTAATATGATTAACCATTTTCCTTCGCCCTGGAAAAATCCTTCTGCAACGCCTGCAAACACAGGCAAACGTAGCTATCAGCGGCTGACCCCGGCAAACTGGATAGCCTTGTTAACCGACCCAGGATGTTTTTGTCATGGCCAAGCCCGCTCCCCTCGCCGACCCGCGCGAGGCCCCACCCGCCAACGCCGAGGTACAGGCGCCGCTGGATTCGGCACTGGACGAACTGATTGGCTACGCCATGCGTCGCGCCCAACTCAAGCTGTTCCAGAACCTGATCGGCCGGCTCTCGGCCCACGACCTGCGCCCCGCGCAGTTCTCGGCCCTGGCGATCATCGACAGCAACCCGGGGCTGATGCAGGCCGACCTGGCTCGCGCCCTGGCCATCGAGCCGCCGCAAGTGGTGCCCCTGCTCAATAAACTGGAAAGCCGCGCGCTGGCGGTGCGGGTGCGCTGCAAGCCGGACAAGCGCTCTTACGGGATTTTTCTGAGCAAGACCGGCGAAACCCTGCTCAAGGAGCTCAAGCAGATCGCCGCGCAAAGCGACGTCGACGCCACCTCGGCCTTGAGCGCCGGGGAGCGCGAAGAGCTGCTGCGCCTGCTGAAGAAGGTGTACCAGGACTGAACCCAAGGTGCCGGCACAGGGCCGGCACGCTGACGCAGCAAGGCGCTTGCGGGCCTACCAGATCGGCAAGGTGTAGAGCACCAGGAAGCGGGTCTGGTTTTCATCGCGGAACGCTGCGCCCGCCGGGAAATCATTGCGATAGATCGACTTGCGCGCCACCAGCCCGAGGTTCTTCAACGGGCCGCTCTGCAGCACGTACCCCAACTCCATTTGAAACTCGCGCTCCTTGCGCTCACTGGCATTGAACGCCGACAGCTCGATATTGCCGCCACGCACGTAACGCAGCCGACTCTTGAGCCCGGGCACACCGGCGGCGGCAAAGTCATAGTCGTAGATGGCTTGCCAGGTGCGCTCCTTGGCATTGAGAAAGTCCGAACTCATGGTCAGCTCGCTCATGCCCATCAACTCGGTGCCGGAGATGTAGGGCGTGGCCGTGTCGCCGCTGGAATGCATGTAGCCCAGGCTCACCCGGTGCCCGCCGAACTTGTAGCCAAACAGCGCCGAGAGGTTGCGGTTGTCGACCCGGCCGGCCTTGGCACTGCCGTCTTCCCGGCTGAAAAAACTGCGCAGGTCGCTGCTCAGCACGCCATCGCCCAGGGGCAGGTTGTGCAGCAGGGCCAGAGTGTCCTGCTGGTAGAGGTCGGCCACCTGCGCGTGATAGGCGCGCAGGCTGAGGTCCTTGTTGACCTGGTAGTCGCCCCCCAGGTACGCCAGGTGCGAGGTGCTGGCCGTGGCATTGAAACGCCGGTTGGGCGAGGCAATGGTCATGGCCTGGTAGTCAGTGGAGTCGCGCTTGTTGATGCGGTCGATGTAGCCGGTGTTGAGGGTCAGGCCGTCGATATCCCTGGAACTCAGGGTGGTGCCACGAAAGGTCTGCGGCAGCAGGCGCGACGGGCTGGCAAAGGCAAACGGCAGGAAGATCGAGACATCGCCGGTCTTCACCGTGGTCTGGGCAAAGCGCAGTTTGGCGGTGGGCGCCAGCCGCGAGTATTCATCGGCGGCGCGCTTGTCGCTGGCCGACACCGGCAGCAGTTCGGTGCCGCTGCGGTCCGGCGAGGAATCGAGCTTGACCCCCAGCAGCCCGCGCACATCCAGGCCGAAACCGACGCTGCCCTCGGTGAACCCCGACTCCATGTTCATGATGAAACCCTGCGCCCATTCCCGCGCGGCGGTCTTCGCCCCATCGTCCTTGTAGTCGCGATCCAGGTAGTAATTGCGCAGGGTCAGGGTGCCGTGGCTGTCGTCGATAAAACCCGCCGCCCAGAGTGGGCCAGGCAACAGGCTCAAGCCCAGCAAGGCCAGAGCCAGCCGCGTGGGGCGACTGGGCACACAGGAAGCTGACGCCGCAGCAACGGCGTTGGTGGGGATATTTGGCATGTCCGATGTCCATTTTTTGTTGTTGTTTTAGGTGTCGAGCGAGGGCCTGGCAGCCGACGTCGCGGACAGAGAATGGAAACAGCCCAAGCCTTACGTCAATCACAAACGACCGATAATCGAACATTAATATTATTATCTATTTTTTAAAAAAATCCTCAGTGTCAGTTTATCTATCTGATTTAAATCACATTATTTGCATTTATTGTCCGAAATTAAGGCGCTATTCATTTTTTAGTTATCTTTGTTATCTTAATCACCAGCCACCAGCGCCGGCGCATTCAGGCTCGGCGTCCGGCTGGTCACCACAACAAAAACAACAATGAGGTTTGCCCATGGACAGTCCATCGCGTCGTTCGACGCTGACCATCGCTTTGTGTTTTATCGTTGCGCTGATCGAGGGGTTCGATCTGCAAGCGGCCGGCACCGCCGCTGCCGGATTGCGCCAGAGCTTCGCCCTGGACCCGAAGATGATGGGCTGGGTGTTCAGCGTCGGGATCATCGGCCTGCTGCCCGGGGCGTTCTTCGGCGGCTGGGTCGCCGACCGTATCGGGCGCAAGAAGATCCTGGTCGGCGCGGTGCTGCTGTTCGGCCTGTTCTCGCTATGCACGGCCTACGTCGAGAGTTATTCGAGCCTGCTGCTGGTGCGCTTCATGACCGGCCTCGGCCTGGGCGCGGCGCTGCCCAACCTGATCGCCCTCTGCGCCGAAGCGGTGAGTGAACGTCGCCGGGGGACGGCCATCAGCGTCATGTACTGCGGCGTGCCCCTGGGCGGCGCGCTGGCAGCGGTGGTGGCGATGTTCTCCAGCGAACATTGGCAGACCACTTTTATCATCGGCGGCCTGGTACCACTGCTGGTGGTGCCGCTGATGGCCTGGCTGCTGCCGGAATCCAGCGCCTTTCGCCAACACACTACCAGTGCCGGCACCCGCCGTGCCTCCACGACCCAGGCGCTGTTCGGCGAAGGTCGCGGGCGCACCACACTGGCCTTGTGGCTGAGTTATTTCTTCACCCTGACCGTGATGTACATGCTGCTCAACTGGCTGCCGTCACTGCTGCTCGAGCAAGGCTTTAGCAAACCCCAGGCGGGGCTGGTGCAGATGCTGTTCAACATAGGCGGCGCCCTTGGCTCGCTGCTCGGCGGCCTGCTGCTGGATCGCTGCAACGGGATCAAGGTGGTGCTGTTCGTGTACGCCGGGTTGCTGGCGGCGCTGGCCGGGGTCGGGCTGTCCGTGGGCATTGTTCCCATGACCGTGGCCGGTTTTGCTGCCGGGCTGTTCGTGATGGCCGCACAATTGGTGCTCTATGCCCTGGCGCCGCCCGCCTACCCGACCGCGGTGCGTGCCACCGGCGTCGGCGCTGCCGTGGCCATCGGCCGCCTGGGCTCGGTGGCCGGGCCCCTGGCCGCCGGGCAGATCCTCGCCGCCGGCGCCGGCACTGCGGGCGTGCTGCTGGCCACGTCCCCAGGGCTGGTCATCGCTGCGCTGTCGATCCTCACTGTCATCGCCCGGGCCAACGCCACGCCTGAGCTCAAGCCGGCGCATTGAGCCGAGGCGGCAATGCGGGCCAACGCCACACCTGGGCTGCGGCAACCCCGAGTCCAACCCGGGTGTCGCCGCGATCAACGCCTCAGAACGTCAGGCAGATTTTCCCCAGGTGCGCGCCCGAGGCTTCATGGGCGAAGGCCTTGGCGATCTCGGCCAGGGGGAAGGTGCTGTCGATGATCGGCTTGATGCCGGTGGCTTCCAGGCCCCGGACCATTTCGATCTGCTGCTGGCGGCTGCCGACGATCAGCCCCTGCAGGCGCTGTTGCCTGGCCATCAGCGCCGCCGTCGGCACCGGTCCGGCCCAGCCGGTGAGCACGCCGATCAGGGCGATGTGCCCGCCAATGCGGCACGCGTTGATCGACTGCGGCAAGGTGCCCGGGCCACCGACTTCCACCACGTGATCGACGCCGCGACCGCCGGTGAGCTTGAGCACTTCAGCACCCCACTCGGGGTGGGTGCGATAGTTGAGGGTATGGTCGGCCCCCAGCTCGCGCACCTTGGCCAGCTTGGCGTCCGAGGAGGAGGTGGCGATCACCGTGGCGCCCATGGCCTTGGCCAGTTGCAGGGCGAAGATCGACACCCCGCCGGTGCCCAGCACCAGCACGGTTTCCCCGGCCTTGAGCGCGCCGTCCACCACCAGTGCGCGCCAGGCAGTCAGGCCGGCGGTGGTCAGGGTCGCCGCCTCGGCATGGCTGTAGCCCTTGGGCGCATGGGTGAACCAGTGGCTGGGCTGGATCACCACTTCACGGGCGTAACCGTCGACGCCATCGCCCGGAGTGGTGCTGAAATCGGCGATCGCCGGGCCGCCATCGTGCCAATGGGGAAAGAAGCAGGACACCACCGCATCGCCCACCTCGAACTCGCTGACGCCCTCGCCCACCGCTTCCACGACCCCGGCGCCATCGGCCATGGGAATCCGCCCGTCGGCGGTAGGCAGCGCGCCGGTCACCACGGCGTAATCGTGGAAGTTCAAGGAACAGGCATGGATACGCACGCGGATCTGCCCGGCGCCGGGCTGGCCGGGGTCTGCCAGCTCCACGCGCTTCAGGTTGTCCAGGGATGCCGGCAGGCTGAGCTTGATGGCTTGCATGGGATGCTTCTCCACAGATCGATAATCATCAGGGGGCTAACCCTACCACCAGTACCGGCTATCTGTAGCCGCTGCACAAGGCTGCGAACGGCTTGGGCGGCATTCCGACGCAGCAGACGCAGGTTTTCAGGGCCGCCACAGGCTCGGCTCGGGACCGCCAGGCAAGGCCCTGCGGGCCTTTGCGCAGCTTCGCAGGCTCAGCAGCGGCTACAGCGCTCAGCGGATGGTGTCGCGCTGCGCCACCCTTGCTCGCACAAAACACTGCTCGGTCACTGGCGCGCCCCATTGCTCGCCCTCTTGCTCCTGCACCAGCACAAAGCCCTGTTCCTCATACAACGCGCGCGCCGCATCCAGGCCCTTGAAGGTCCACAGCCGGGTAGCGGCAAAACTCCACTGGTCACAAAAGCCCAGGGCCTCGACCAGCAGCCGCCGGCCCAGCCCCTGGCCGCGGGCGGCCTCATCGAGAATGAAGCAACGCAGGAGCGCCTCGCCGCCCTCGCCCTCCCCATCAATGGCGATGGAACCGACAATCCGTTCCCCCTGCAGCGCCACCCAGACTTCATTGCGCGGGTTGTGCAAACGCCCCATCAATTCGGCCATGTCCCGCGCCACCAGGCTTTCGAAAGGCTGGCCGAAACCCGCCAGATCCGCGTAGTAACGGGCGTGCATTTCGGCGATGCGGCCAATCACTCCGGGCCGGTAGCCACGGGCGATGGAGCAGCGCTCGGGCGGCTCGGGCACGTCTCCCAGCCGCACCGCACGCAATGCCCGGGCGTAGTCGGCGATGCCCGCACAGGCGCTGCGCTGCTGTGCCGGGCTCAGGTGGGCCAGGGCCGCGGCCACCTGGGCCTGGGCGAAACGGTCGATGCCGGCCAGGGTCTGGCGCCCCCGGGCGCTGAGCTGCAGCTTCTTGGAGCGGGCGTCCTGGTCATGGGCCTGCTCGCTGATCTCGCCGGCGTCCACCAGCTTGCGCACCAGGCGGCTGACGCTGGATTTCTCCAGGCCCAGCAGGGTCACCAGGTCACCGGCGGTCAGGGCATTGCCCTGGCCGATCTCCAGCAGTGCGTGCACCGCCGAGGGCGGGTAGTCGGTGGCGGCCAGGGTGGCCTGCATGAAGCCCAGCTCGCGGACCATCTGCCGGGAGGCCTGGCGCAGTGATGGGATAAGGGAAGCGGATGAACTCGGCATGGGCGTGACCTCGCAAGTGAGGCATTTAGTTGTACCTTGCAACCAATTAAACCGCAACCCTGCTCACTTTTCCGAGTGGCAGTCAGCCCTGGTGAACGGCAATAAAAACTCAAGCACTCACTAATGAGAAGCATTACCATAAACGCCCATTTCACCCACCTCGACCTCGGAACCCTTATCGATGGTGCCCAACCCTTCGCTACAGCACGCCGTGGGCGAGCTCTACCTCCAGCATCACAACTGGGTGGTGCAACTGCTGCGACGCAAGCTCGGCAACCAGGACCAGGCCATGGACCTGGCACAGGACACCTTTGTGCGCATCTTGCGCAGCGAGCGACTGCCGGTACTGCGCGAACCCCGGGCCTACCTCAACACCGTGGCCAGCCGCCTGTGCGGGCAGTATTTCCGGCGCCAGGCCCTGGAGCGCGCCTACCTGGAAACCCTGGCGCAGCTGGAGCCGCAGTACCAGCCCTCGCCGGAAACCCGGCTGCTGGTGCTTGAGGCCCTGGACGCCGTGGGCCAGGTGCTGGACGGCCTGGGCAGCCGGGTGCGCGAGGTGTTTCTGCTGTCCCAGCTCGAAGGCCTGACCTACCCGCAAATTGCCCAACGCCTGCAGCTCTCGGTCAACGTGGTGCAGAAAGCCATGCTCAAGGCCTACCGCCACTGCTACGCGGCGGTGTACCCGGGATGAACGCCTTCCAGCCAGTGGACGATCAGGGCGCCGTGGAGCAGCAGGTACTGGACCAGGCCCTGGAGTGGCTGGTGCTGCTGCAATCGGGCATCAGCCTCCCCGAGCAGCAGGCCGCCTGCCTGGCCTGGCGCCGGGCCGACCCGCAGCATGAGCTGGCCTGGCAGCGCCTGGCCGGCATCGGCCAGGACCTGCGCGACAGCACCCGCAGCCTGCCCGCGCCCCACGCCCGGCAACTACTGCAGGCTCGCAGCCACCCCGGGCGGCGCACCCTGCTCAAGGGCATCGTCGGCCTGGGCGTGGTGGCCGCCAGCAGCTGGAGCGTGCGCGAAGGGTTGCTGTTGCCGCAGCTGTTCAGCGACTACCACACCAGCACCGGCGAGCGCCGCCAGCTGCAACTGGCCGCTGGCGCCAGCCTGCAACTGGACACCCGCACCAGCCTCGACCAGAAGGCCAGCCCCCAGGGCCTGCAACTGCGGCTCAACAGCGGCCGCCTGTTGCTGACCCTGGGCAACGCCGCGCCCGTGCAGGTCACCACCACCGATGGGCACATCCAGCTCGCCCCGCGCTCGCAGTTGATCCTCAGCGTCGGCTTGCCGGGCATCAACGGCACCCGGGTACAACTGCTCGCCGGCAGCGGCTCGGTGAGCACCGCCCATGCCCCTGCGCTAAGCCTGGACCCGGGCCAGCAAGTGGATATCGCCCAACAGCGGATCAGCGCCCTGGCCGCCGTGCCCACCACGGCCAATGCCTGGACCCAGGGCCTGCTGATCGCCGAGCGTCGCCCCCTGGGCGAGGTGATCGCCGAACTCGACCGCTATCGCCCCGGCCTGCTGCGCTGCTCCGCCGAAGTCGCCGGGTTGCGGGTTTCCGGCTCGTTCTCCCTGGACCAGCCGGACGCCAGCCTCGATTTGCTGGCCAGGACCCTGCCGATTCGCATCCGGCGGGTAATGGGGTACTGGGCCTCCGTGGACGCTGCCTGATTGTTTTCCTGTTTTTTTCAGGGCGGCGGCAGTTTTTTCAATCTCGTGCATCAAGACCAGGGAAGAAGCTGGAAAACAGCTCAGCGCCATCCCTTCCCAACCCACGGATTTTCCTTATGCACATTCGCCTTACGCCCCTTGCCGCGACCTTGCGCCCGGTCATCATCGGCCTGTCCATCGCCAGCACCAGCCTGCCGCTGCTGGCCACGGAAGCCGGCGCCGCCGTGACCGACCACCAGCAGCGCGACTACGCCATCGCCCCGGGCAACCTGGACCAGGTGCTGGGCATCTTCGGCCAGCAATCGGCAAGCATGATCGCCATCGACGCCAACCTCAGCGCCGGTAAGCGCAGCACCGGCCTCAATGGCCGCTTCAGCGTGGCCGAAGGCCTGCAGCGCCTGCTCAAACCCCTGGGCCTGCAAGCCGTGGCCGAGGGCGCGGGCTATCGGGTAATACAGGCCGTCGGCGGTGAACGGGTCGAGCTGGGAGCAACCACGGTCACCACCAACCAGCTGGGCACCGTCACCGAAGGCAGCGGCTCCTACACGCCGGGCACCATCGCCACCGCCACCCGGCTAGTGCTGACACCGCGGGAAACCCCGCAGTCGATCTCGGTGGTGACCCGCCAGGCCATGGATGACTTTGGCCTCAACTCCATCGACGAGGTGATGCGCCATACCCCAGGCATCACCGTGGCCACCTACGACAGTGACCGCACCAGCTACTACTCCCGCGGTTTTGCCATTCAGAACTTCCAGTACGACGGGATTCCGATCCTGCAGGACGCACAGTACTCCTCGGGCCACACCCTCACCGACACGGTGATCTACGACCGCGTGGAAATACTCAAGGGTGCCACCGGCCTGCTCACCGGTGCCGGTGGCCCCGGCGGCACCATCAACATGGTGCGCAAGAAACCCACTGCCGAATTCGCCGGGCACATCGACCTGGGGGCCGGTTCCTGGGACAACTACCGTTCGCAGGTCGATGTCAGCGGCCCCCTGACCGACAGCGGCAATGTCCGCGGGCGGATGGTCGCCGCCTATCAGGACAAGAAATCCTTCCTTGACCACTACCAGCGCCAGACCAGCGTCTACTACGGCATCCTCGAGTTCGACCTGTCACCGGACACCCTGCTGACCGTCGGCGCCGACTATCAGGACAACGACCCCAAGGGTTCCAGCTGGTCGGGCAGCAGTTCGCTGTACGACTCCAAGGGCAACGCCATCAGCACCTCGCGCTCCTACAACAACGGCGCGAGCTGGAGCCGCTGGTCGCAATACACCCGCACCGTGTTCAGCACCCTGGAGCACAGCTTCGCCAACGGCTGGGTGGCCAAGGCCCAATACAACCACCAGATCAATGGCTACAACGCGCCCTTGGGTTCGCTGATGTCGCCCAATGCCGAGACCGGCATCGCCTCGCTGCTGACCCGCAAGTACACCGGCGAAACCGTCAGCGACAGCGGTGACCTCTACGCCACGGGCCCCTTCGACCTGCTGGGGCGCGAGCATCAGTTGGTGGTCGGTGCATCGATCTCCAACTCGCACTGGAAAGGCCGGGACTTCACCAGCGCCACCAATCACGACAATTTCTACGACTACTTCAACTGGGACGGGCACAGCCCCAAGCCCGATTGGGGCAGCATGACCAAGAAGAACGACGAGACCACCCGCCAGAGCGCCGGCTACATGACTGCGCGCTTTAGCCTCAACGATGATCTTTCGTTGCTGCTCGGCAGCCGGATCAACAACTACGAGGTCAGCGGTACCAGCCGGACCAAGGACACCGGCAAGGTCATTCCCTATGCTGGGGTGGTCTACGACCTCGACCAGAACTTCTCCGTCTATGCCAGCTACACCGAGATCTACCTGCCCCAGGACGACTACCGCGACCGCAACGACAAGGTGCTCAAGCCCGACGAAGGCACCAACTACGAGGTGGGCCTCAAGGGCGAGTTCTTCGACGGTCGCCTGAACTCCAGCCTGGCCTACTTCGAGGTGCATGAAGAAAACCGGCCAGTGGATGACCTGGCCTACAACGCCAACCCCACCACCCCCGGGCTGGACTATGCGTCCAAGGGCATCAAGTCCAAGGCCAAGGGTTATGAAGCGGAAGTCTCCGGAGAGCTCGCTCCCGGCTGGCAACTGCAGGCCGGTTACACCCACAAGATCATTCGCGACCAGAGCGGGGCCAAGGTCTCCACCTGGGAACCGGAAGATCAGGTCAACCTCTATACCAGCTACAAGCTGACCGGCAGCCTCGACAAGCTGACCCTGGGCAGCGGCGTGCGCTGGCAGGGCACTGGCTGGAAGATACTCAGCAACTACGGCAAGGGCACCGAGGAAAAATTCGCCCAGGACCCTTACTGGCTGGTGGACCTGATGGCCCGCTACCAGATCACCGAGAACGTCTCGGCCACCCTCAACGTCAACAACCTGTTCGACAAGAAGTACTTCACCAATATCGGCTTCTACAACTCGTCGTACTACGGCGACCCGCGGAATGTGATGCTCAGCACTCGCTGGAACTTCTAAAGCCCCACCGTCGTGGCCCGCCCCGGCAGCGGGTGGCCACGGCGCTTGCCGACCCTCTCTGTAGCATTTGCTAACCCTTGCCGCCGACCGTTGCGCCGAAATTCCTGCAGCCGTCGCGGCACATCTGTTAAAACGCGTTTTCGACTGTCCTGCGGTGAAGCCTTCCATGTCCCCAACCCTGCCCCAGCGCCTGCGCCGTCGCTGGTTTTCCCTGCTGTGCATGGCCGCGCTGGTGGTCGGCCTGCCGGTGAGCTGCGCGGTGCTCGAACACAAGGAACGCCAACTGGTGTTTCGCATCGAGCCCGGCACCGCTGGTTGGTATCGCGGCCTGCCGAGCACGGTGCAGGAATTCGAACTCAAGCCGAAAAGCTTCAAGGCCGGGCAGAACATCCACGCCTGGTGGTGGCCGGCACAACGCGCCGATGCCCCGGCGATCCTCTACCTGCACGGGGTCCGCTGGAACCTCACTGGCCAGCTGTTTCGCATCGAGCAGCTGCACGCCCTGGGTTACTCGGTGCTGGCCATCGACTACCGCGGCTTTGGCCAGAGCCACGGCGACCTGCCCTCGGAAAGCAGCGTGTATGAAGACGCGCGCATCGCCTGGGAGCGGCTCAAGGTCTTGCAGCCCGACGCCAGCAAGCGCCTGATCTACGGCCATTCCCTGGGTGGCGCGGTGGCCATCGACCTGGCCGCCGAACTGGGGCGCCAGGCCGCCAGCGCCAAGGCGCCGACCGCCGCTCGCGGGCTGATCGTCGAATCCACCTTCACTACCCTGGCCGACGCTGCCGCGGCGGTGACCAAGACCTCCCTGCCGGTGCGCTGGGTGATGTCGCAGAAGTTCGACTCCATCGACAAGATCCGCGAGATCGGCATGCCGCTGCTGGTGGTGCACGGCCTGAAGGACGACTACGTGCCGCCGCGCCTGAGCAAGGAATTGTTCCAGGCCGCCCTGGAGCCGAAGAAACTGCTGCTGGTGCCCGGCGGCACCCACAACAACAGCATGAGCCTGGCGGGCAAGGACTACGGCCAGGCCATCAACGCCCTGCTGCGTGCCAAACCCAGCCAAAAATTCGCCGGCCCGCCCCCCACCGCCGCCCCCACCAGCTGAAGCTGGCTTGTATAGGAGCTGGCTTGCCAGCGAATGGGCCCGCGGCACCTGCAAAAAACCTGTCCCTAGACGTCCCTCACGCAGCCGGCTGAGCCGCCACCATGACCACCACGGTCTTGGCCAGGAATGCCGGAGACTGCTGATTGATCGAATCGGCCAACTCCAGGGCCGCCGCCTTGACCGCAGGCGCCGCTTCGCGCAAGGCACGGACCATCTCCAGGCGCGCGGGCTCGCTGTTGAGCACCCGCATGAAAAGCGTCTGCGCCCACCTCGGGCTGTGTTCCTGCAAGCCGGGCAGCGCCGCCAGCAACGCCGGCACATACACAGCATCATCGAAATGCTCGGCGGCGTGAATCAGCGAAAACATCACCTCGTCATATTCGGCCTCATCGTCGAGCAACGACAACAGCGGGCCAATGCTGGCCGGGTCGGCCAACTGGGCCACCTCGGCGATGCAGGCGTCGATGCGCCGCACAAGGTTCTCGCCAGGGTCGTTGAAGGCGTTTTCGAGCTTTAGCAGGATGTCGGTCAACACGTCGAATTTCATGGGTACTCGCCAGGGAGCTCGAAGGGAGGGAGGCGCAACGATACGCCATCGACACCATCCGCGAAATCGGCATGCCGCTGCGGGTGGTCCATGGCCTGAAGGACGACTACGTACCGCCGCGCCTGAGCCTGGCGGGCAAGGGCTCCGGTCAGGCCATCAACGCCCTGGTGCATTCCTTCGCCATGAACCGCGCCAACTGGCCGCTGCGCGGCTCGCCGGCAAGCCGGCTCCTACGGGTGCACACCCGCTCATCCGTAGGAGCTGGCTTGCCAGTGAAGAGGCCCGCAAGAGCGTCGCATTCCTTCGCCACGAACCGCGCCAACTGGCCGCTGCGCGGTTCGCCGGCAAGCCGGCTCCTACAGGGAGAGGCCGAGCTTTTCGTAGGTGGCGGCCGGTTGCGGGCGCAGGGCTTCGCCGATGGTGCGCAACTTCAGGCAGGTTTCCTGGTATTCGCTCGCAGGGTCCGACTCGCCGACGATGCCGCAGCCGGCAAACAGGTGCGCCTGGTTGCCGCGAATCAAGGCCGAGCGCAGGGCCACGGCAAACTCGCCATCGCCCTCGGCGTTCAGCCAGCCCACCGGGGCGGCGTACCAGCCACGGTCCAGTTGCTCATGCTCGCGGATATAGCCCAGGGCCTTGCCCCGAGGCAGGCCGCCCACCGCCGGGGTCGGGTGCAGGGCATCCACCACTTGCAGCAGATCGACCTGGGGCCGCAACCGCCCCAGCACCGGGGTCAGCAGGTGCTGGACGTGGGCCAGGCGGTGCAATTGCGGCTGCGGGGGAATCTCCAGCATCGCGCAGTAGGGCTGCAGGGCTTCGCGCAGGGTCTGCACCACCAGGGCGTGTTCATGGCGGTCCTTGGCGCTGTCCATCAGGGCCTGGCCCAGTTCCGCGTCCTGCTGCTCATGCTGGCCGCGCGCGCAGGTGCCGGCCAGGGCCACGGTGTTGAGGGTGCCGCGGGCCAGGCGCACCAAGCGTTCCGGCGTGGCACCGAGAAAGCAGCTGTCGCCACGGCTGAAGGCGAACAGGAAGGCCTGGGGATAGGCCGCCCTGAGGTTTTCCAGCAGCGGCCCGCAAGGAATGCTGCGGCTCGCCCGCAGGCAGACTTCCCGGGCCAGTACTACCTTGCTCAGCTCGCCGCCCTGGATCCGCGCGATGGCTCGGGCCACGCAGTCCTGCCAGCGGTCGGCTGCCTGGGTGTCGTCCTCGGCCTGGGTGCCAACGGGCATCTGTGCCAAGGGGGCGTGGGTATAGCGCGCCTGCAACAGGGCCCACTCCGCCTCCAGGGCACCGGCGCACTGGGCCACGTCGGCGCCGGGCTCGATCCACAGGCTGAACAGCCAGTGCTGCTGCTCGCCTTCGCGCAGCAGCAGGATCCGCGGCAGCACCAGGGACGTGGCGGCGAACGACTGCCACTGGGCACTGCGCGGGCCCTGGGGGTCGAAGGCAAAGCCGCCGCACAGGTAGGCCCGCTTGGGCCCGACCTGATGGGCCTGCAGCAGCAACTGGCGCCAGGCCTGGGTACTGGCGGCAAAACGCTCGGCGGCCGGCGGGCTGATTTCTTCGGTGCAGCCGAACCCGGCCAGGGCCAGGGCGCCCTGGTCGCTGGACCAGAACAGGCTCTGGCCGAACACCTGGCGGTTGGCGGCAAACAGCCGCAGCGGCTCCAGGCGCTCGGCGGCCAGGCTGTACACCACCAGCACCGCCCGCCCCCTGCGTCGGGCCAGGGATTCGCCCTTGCGCAGGGCCCGGGTCAAGCCGGACAGGCAGGATTCACTCATCTTGGGCTCCTTGATCCAGCCCGTGCTGACGGCGCCAGTGGCGCACTTGCTGGGCAATGTTCCAGTGGATGATCTGGGCAAACAGCGGCACCACGAACATCGGGTCCAGGCTCGCCTGCTCGGCCCATTGCCGACGTTGCGGGAGCATCGCCGCAACCCGCTCCGGGGCGGCAATGCTGTCCTCGGTCGGCTTGAACTGCGCCGCCGCCTTGACGTAGGCCAGGCGCCGGCCCAGGGCCTGGATGATCTGCTGGTCCATGGCGTCGATACCGCAGCGGACGTCGTCCAGGCCGCTGCACTGCTCGGGTGTCTTCATGTCGGGGTCTACCAAGGGAAAATTCATGGGGTCGAGGGCCAGCACTGCCACGGCTGCTCGCCATGGCCGGCCAGCAGCCGGGTCAGGTGGCGCAACAGTTCGGCCTGTTGCTCGCGCAGGTAGAAGTGCCCGCCGGGGAAGGCCTGGAAGTCGGTGACCTGGGCGCTGACCTCGGCCCAGGCGTAGGCTTCGTCCTGGTCCACCTCGGTGTCCCGGGCCCCCAGGCACACGCTCAGGGGCAGGTCCAGGGCGCGGCCGGGCGCACCGCGGTAGCACTCGATCAGCCGGTAGTCGTTGCGCAACGCCGGCAGGTACAGGTCGCGCAGCGCCGGGTCATCCAGGGGCGACGACGCACCGTCCGACAGGCGTCGCACATCCGCCAGCAGCTCCTCGTCCGGGCCCAGGTGCAGTTCGCCGCTGCGCTGGCGATGGGGCGCGGGGTGCGCGGACACGATCAACCGTTGTGGCGCCGAGCCCTGCTGCTGCATGCGCGCCGCCACCTCATAGGCCAGGGCCGCGCCCATGCTGTGGCCGAACAGCACCAGGGGCCGGTCCACCAGGTCCGACAGGGCCCGGGTGATAGTGCCCGCCATCCACTCCAGGCTGCCGGGCCAGCTTTCGCTCAGGCGCTCTTCGCGCCCCGGGTACTGCACGCTGACCAGCTCGACATCCGCCGGCAACTGGCCACGCCAGTCGTTGAAATAGCTCGCGCTGCCACCGGCATGGGGCAGGCACACCAGGCGGCAGCGCGGCGGTTGCGGCTGCGGATAACGACGCAGCCAGGCACTGGGAACCTTTCTCACAGCACGCCCTCCTCTGGCTCGGCCAGCGCCACAGCGGCGAAGTCGGGCAGGTGCACCCGGGTATCCGGCAGCCAGCGCAGCAGTTGTTCCAGGCAGGCCGTCGCGTCCAGCACCTGGGCGGCGTAGTGCAGCCCCTCAGGCAGATGCGCCCACTGCAGTGCACAGAAGGCTGCGACGCTGCCGGTCAGGCGCGAGCCGTCGCTGGCCCGCAGCCAGGCGCTGGCCTGCTGCTGGCGGCCCTCGCGCAGGCCGTCGATTTCCACCGCCAGCAGTTGATAGGGCCGGCGCCCGGCCACATCCAGGGCGCTGGCCTGCACCAGCGCAGCGATGTTCTGCGCGCTGCTCCGCGCCTCTGGCGCCGAGCCCTGGATACGTTGCAGGGCCGCCGCCAGTTGTCCGCCCTCGAACAGGTTGAAACCCTGACCGTGGCGCACCGGTACATCACCGAACAGGCGCTGCTGCTCGGTGCTCAGGTACGGATAGGCCTGCACCCCGGCCGGTGGCAGCCAGTCGCGTTGCAATGCCTGTTCGGCACTTGCCGTGCTGCGCACCACCTGCCCTTCGCACCAGCCGCACTGGGCCTGGCCGAAGCCGTTGCCCAGGCTCAGCAGGAAATCCTCGGCAGCCGTGGCGGACAAGCACCCCAGCCCACCGGCATAGCAGCGCAAGGCATCGACCCGCTGGAAGGACTGCGCCAGCAGTTGCGGAAACAGCCCCGAGAGCCCCGGCAGCATGCCCGCCGACAACAGCACCCGGTGCCCCGCCGGCAGCTGTCCCACCAGCCGCTCATGGAGTGGATCGTCGCCCCCCACATCCAGGTAGTCGGCGCCTGCGGCCAGGGCGGCCCGGGCCACCCGATCGAGAATCCGGTAGCTGGGCCCGGCGCAGTTGATCACCAGCGAACAACCAGCGCAGAAGTCCGCCAGGCTCTGTGGCTCCCACAGGTCCAGGGCGCGCACCTCGGCGCGCGCCCCCAACTGCTGGTTCAGTTGCTCGGCCTGCCGCGGATCGCGTCCACCCAGGCGCAGTGCCACCTTGCCGGCCAGCAACTGCGCGACCTGACGGCCGACGCTGCCGTAAGCGCCGACCAGCCCCATCACCCCTGCCCTCATGCCGCCACCTCGGTAGGTGCATCGAAGGCCTGGGCCACGGCTTGCACCTGGGGCTGCTGCATGCAACTGAAATGATCCCCGGGCACATCCACTACCCGCAGCTCACCCAGGCACAGGGCCTGCCAGTAGGCGCTCATGTCACGGTGCATGCCGGGCAGCACCTGCACCTCGCCGCTCTGGCGAATGAACAGCATGTCGCCCTGGTACGGCGTGGCCTCGTGCAGGGCTACCGCGGCCAGGCTGTGGCGCAATACCTGCAACTGCTCGCGCAGCCAGTGCAGGTCGCTCAGTTGCGAACCGGCGTGGCGCATGGCCTCGGCAATGGCCTGCAGGCGCTGCTCCGGGGTCTTGTGTGCCAGACGCCGCAGGCAGGCCAGGGCCGGGGCGCACTGGGCATCCTCGCTCAAGGCCAGCAGCGAACCCTGGGGCACACGCCCCGGAGTCTGCGCCAGCACCCGTGCGATGGTGCGTTCCATGGCCTGTTCATCCTCGGGGTAACCCAGGGCCAGCGGATCGGCCTGCATCACCCGGGCGAACACGTACTCGGCCAAGAGGTCGTCCTCAATCATGAACGGCACCCGGTAGCTGCTGATCACGCTCAGTTGCAGCACCTCGATGGAGCGCGCCGCCAGGCACGCCGCCAGCTCGGTGGCCAGCAGCCCGCCCAGGCAGTAGCCGACGATGCTCACCTGGCGCCGGCCTTCGGCCTGCAGAGTGTCGGCATAACGCTCGGCCAACTGGCGGATCGCCGTGGCCGGCTCCAGGGCCAGGTAGGCCGGCACATCGTTGAGCACCAGCCCTTCCAGGGGCGCTTCTTCCCCCAGGGCGGCAAACAGCGCGCGGTACGGCGCCAGGGTGCCGCTGCCGTCGTGGACGAAGATCCGCGTCGGGCCCTGGGCCTTGTCGCTGATGCGCACCAGCGGCGAATCGCCCTCCACGCCCTGGCCTCGCAGGTAATCGGCCAGGGCCGCCACCGTGGGCTGGTTGATCAACTGGCGCAGCAGGTCACTCCAGGGCAACTGCCGGGCCTGGGGCAAGGCTTCACGCAGGCGGCCCACCACCTGGGCCACCAGCAGCGAGTCGCCGCCAAGCTCGAAGAAGCCCTGGTCACGGCCCACCGCCGGCACCCGTAACAGGGTCTGCCAGACTTCGGCAATGCTGCGTTCCAGCTCATCCACGGGCGCCGCGCCGCTGCTGGCCTGCTGCTCGGGGCCGGCCACGCCGATCCGCGCCAGGGCCTGGCGGTCGACCTTGCCGTTGGCGGTCAGGGGCATTTCATCGAGGATCTGCCAGTGGCTCGGGATCATGTACTCCGGCAGGTGCCGGGCCAGATGGGCCCGCATCTGCTCGGGCTCCAGGGCCTGGCGCTCGCTCTTGAAGCGGGTGATGAACAGGTGCTGGCCGATCTGCGACATGGCGTCATCGGCCCCGGGCAGGCACAGCGGGGTCTCGCCTCCGGCCTCCAGCAGCAACTGCTGCCACTGCTCGCGGCGGATGAAGGTGGTGTCCAGTTCGGCCCGGAAATCCTCGAAGGCGGTGAGGCCCTCCTTGAACTCCATGGACGCCATGATCTGGTAGGTGTCGCGAGTGGCCTCGATGAAGATCAGCCAGCCGCCCGGGGCCAGCATCTCCCGCAGACGCGCCAGCACCCGGCTGGCGTGCCGCGAGTTGTGCAGCACGTTGGCGCAGAGGATCACGTCCAGGGAGTTGGCGGCCACGCCCTGGGCCCAATGGTCCTGGTTGAGGTCGAACAGCCCGTAGCTGACCCAGGGGTAAGCGGCGAAATGTTCCCGGGCCTCGTTGAGGAAGAACTGCGACAGGTCGGTGAACTGGTAGTCCACCGCCAGCCCGTCCAGGGCCGGGATCAGGTCGGCGCTGGTGCCGCCGACCCCGGCGCCGATTTCCAGCAGGCGCAGGCGCTGGCCGGCCGGACGCTGGCGGATGATCTCCTGCACCGCGGCGCACACCGCCTGGTTCAGGTACTGGCTGATCAGGTTCTTGCGGTAGGCGCCTTCGGCGGTGTCGGTGCGGCCCTGGGGAAACAGCAGGTGCAGCGGGTCCAGTTGGTCGCTCATCAGCGCCGACAGTTGCTCCTGGCTTTCGCGCAGGTAGCGCAGGACTTCGCCGCCCCAGCCCACGGACGGTTCCAGGGCATCGATGCGCTGCCATTGCTGGCGGTATTCCTCGGCCGATACCTGCAGGCCCGAGTAACGACCCGTGTGCAGGTCCCGGTGCACCAGGCCTTCCCGGGCCAGGGCCTGCAGCCAACGGCGGATCAAGCGCTGGTTGCGCGGCGCCACCTCGCAAGCCGCGACAATCTCGTCCAGGGCATGGCTCTGCCCGGCGCTCTCGAACAAGCCGGGGCGTTGCAGGGCCAGGCCCATGGACAGCAGTGCGGCGCGCTCGACACAGGCCGACATCTCGCTCACCAGGGCATCGCTCAAGCCGCCGCGCACGGCTTCGGCCGCCGCCTGGGTGCGCGCCTGCAACTGCGCCGGCCAGGCGATCGGCGTGTCCCGCAGGCTGGCCCGCAGGCAGGCTTGCAAGTGCCGCTCGAAGGCACCCTCGCCCGCTGCCACCACCACCGCGGACTCCACATGGGGATGGCTGAGCAGCGCGCTTTCCACCTCCGCCAGTTCAATGCGGTGGCCACGGACCTTGACCTGGAAATCTTCGCGGCCGAGGAACTCGATCAGGCCGTCGTCCAGATAGCGCCCCAGGTCGCCGGTGCGGTACAGGCGCTCGCCGCTGCGCGGATGGTCGACAAAGCGCTCGGCGGTTTTCTCGGCATCCCCCAGGTAACCCAGGGCCAGACCGCTACCGGCGATGTACAGCTCGCCGGCCACCCCTTGCGGGCGATCCCGGCCCTGCTCGTCGAGCACCATGAAGCGCTGATTGGCCAGGGGCATGCCGTAGGGAATGCTGCGCCACTGGGGGTTGACCTGGGTAATCGGATAGTAGATCGACCAGATCGCCGCTTCGGTGGCGCCGCCGAGGCTGATCAGCCGCAGCCCGGGCAGTAGCTGGGCGGCCTCCGCCGGCAGGTTCAGGGGGATCCAGTCTCCAGACAGCAGCGCCAGGCGCAGGGAACCGGGGGCCATGGATGGCACGGCCTGCAGGTAGTGGGTGAGCATCTGCAATTGCGCCGGCACCGAGTTCCACAAGGTCACCCCGTGTTCCCGGACGCACTCGGCCCAATGCGAAGGGTCGGCG
Source organism: Pseudomonas sp. UME65 (assembly GCF_014170225.1). Classification (NCBI taxonomy): domain Bacteria; kingdom Pseudomonadati; phylum Pseudomonadota; class Gammaproteobacteria; order Pseudomonadales; family Pseudomonadaceae; genus Pseudomonas; species Pseudomonas sp. UME65. The sequence goes on from NZ_LZZQ01000005.1 coordinate 39,526, forward strand.
CGGCGTTGCGGGTCCGGCAGCACCAGGGCGCCGCCCACGGCCAGCAGGCCGAAGATGTCGTACACCGACAGATCGAAGCCAAGGCTGGCCAGGGCCAGTACCCGGTCTTGGGCCTCGATGGCAAAGCGCTGGTTGATGTCGACGATGGTATTGAGGGCCGCCTGATGGTTGATCATCACGCCCTTGGGCACCCCGGTGGAGCCCGAGGTGTAGATCACGTAGGCCAGTTGCTGCGGGTCGCTGTCCAGGCTCGGCAACGCCCGTTGTGCCGCCCGCGGGCCCTGGTCCACCGCGATCACCTGGGTCACCCGCGCCGGCCAGCACAGGCTGTCGCTCAGCCAGGACTGGCTGAGCACCCGGGCGACCTCGGCGTTGTCCAGGATCAACTGGCGCCGGGCCTCGGGCTGGTTGGTGTCCAGGGGCAGGTAGGCGGCCCCGGCCCGCAGGATGCCGAGCACCGCGATCACCTGTTCCAGGCCCTTGTCCATGCACACCGCGACCCGCTCTCCAGGCTGGCAGCCGGCGTCGAGCAAGGCTTCGGCCACGGCTTCGGCGCGCCCGGCCAGTTCGCCGTAGCTCAGTTGCGCGGCGCCCTGGATCAGCGCCACACGCTCGGGTGCAGCCGCGGCCTGGCGCCAGAACGGCTCATGCAGCAGGCCGGAGGGCAAAGGCGCGGCAGTCTGGTTCACCAGCTCGCGCTGCAGGCGCTGGGCCGCCGGCAACTCCAGGCAGTCATCCAGGGTCCAGGCCGAGGGCTCCCGGGCCAGGCGCTTGAGCAGGCGTTCGAAGGTGTCGAACAGCGCATCCAGCAGGGTCTCGCTGAACACCCCTTCGCGGATGTCCCAGTTGATCGCCAAGCCGTCGTCACGCTCGCTGACCTGGCAGTCGATCAGCACCTGGGGTGTCTGGCTGATGCCGAACACCAGCTCGGCACCGGGCATGAAGGCCCCGCCGCCGCTCTCGCCGCCGGCCCCCAGGGTGCTGGTGAAGGCGTAGGGCATCAGCGCCGCGTCCTGGCCCTTGCGCCGCGCCAGCTCGCGCAGCACTTCGATGCCCGAACACAGGCGATGGTCCATGTCCTGCCACAGGCGCTCCTGCAGCTGCTGGCTGCGCTGGCCGAAGCTGCCACCTTGCAGGGTCTGCACTTCCAGCAGTTCCACCGAGCTGAAGTCCCCCACCAGGCGATCCACCTGGGGGTGCAGGGACAGGCGATTGAGCAGGGTCAGGCTCAGGCAGAAGTGCCCGCGCCGGCTCCAGCGGCCCAGGGTTTCGGCATAGGCCGAGAGGATTGCCGCCGACACACCGACCCCGGCCGCCGCCGCGTTCAGGCGCAAGGCATTGCAGTCCCGGGCCTCCAGGCCCATGGCCCGGCGCTGGAAGCGCGGCCCGCTGGGCGGCCCCAGCAATGGCAGTTCCGGCGCACCCGGCAGGCTGTCGACCCGCGCCCACCAGTAGTCGCGATCACGCTGGTAGCGCGGCTGCTCGCGCAGGCGGCGCTCACCCAGCACATAGTCGCGAAAGCTGATCTGCGTCGGCGCCGGCAGGCTCTCGCCGCGGTACAGCTGCTGCAGTTCGGCCAGCAGCATGCGCACGCTCTGGTAGTCGCACACCAAGAGGTCCACTGACAGGTGCAAGCGCGAGGTGTCGCGGCCCTGGCTCACGCACAGCTCGATCAGCGGCCATTGCTGGGGCGGTGCACGGCGCAGTTCCATGCGCTCGCGCAAGGCCTGCAAGGCGCTGCCGTCGTCCCGGCTCAGGTCGTGGCGGGCGATGGAGTAATGCGGCACCTGGGGCAGGATGCGCTGGTAGCCCTCCTCCAGGACCACGGCCCGCAGCATCTCGTGACGCGCGATCAACTGGTTCCAGGCCTGCTCCAGGCGCACCGGGTCCAGGTCCTTCTGGGCGAACTCCAGGTAGCCGTGGCAGGCCACGCCGCCGTAGCTGAAAGCCGTGGTGCGGCCCAGCAGGTAGGCGGCCTGCACGTCGGTCAGCGGGAAGGGTTCTTCCCGGGCCGAATGGTCGGCCTCCAGGGTCGGCATCTGCGCCGCTTGCAGCTGTTGCAGCAGCGCCTCCTTGTGTTCGCGCAGCTGTTGCAGGCGCGCCTCGTCCATGACCCCGGCCGGGGCCCGATAGCGCAAGCGACCCTGTTCTTCCCAGAGCTCCACACCCAGTTGTTGCAGATCCTGTTGCAGTTGCTGCAGCGTCATAACACGCCCTCCACCATTGCGTTCTGATTGACGGGCCGCTGTTCCCGGCGCGAGGCAAGCAACTGCCCCTGCAGGGCCACGGTGGCCGCGTTGAAAAAATCCTTGAGCGACAGTTCCAGCTGGAACTGCCGGGCGATGCGTTCGATCAACCGGGCCGCCAGCAGGCTGTTGCCGCCCAGGGCAAAAAAGCCCTGGTGCCGGCCCACCTGCGGCACCTCCAGCAGCTCCTGCCAGAGCGCGGCCACGGCCTCTTCCCATTCCCCTTGCGGCGGCTCGGCACTCTGCGGCTGGATGCCCCGGCGCTGCTCCTGCAGCAGCCACAGCAAAGCCGCGCGATCGACCTTGCCGTTAGTGCTCAGGGGCAGTTCCGGCAGGCTCAGCCAGAGGTCCGGAAGCATGTGTTCGGGCAGCCATTGCCCCAGCCACTGGCGCAGGGCCTGGGGCTCGGGCAGCGGCTCCCGGGCCAGCAGCACCGCCGCCAGCTGGGCTTCGCTGCCGGGCAGCACCAGGCTCAGCGCGCGGTCGATGGCCGGGTGGCGCTCCAGGGCCACATCGATTTCTGCCAGCTCGATGCGAAAGCCGCGGACCTTGACCTGATGGTCCAGGCGCCCGAGAAACTCCAGGCTGGCGTCGGCCCAGTAGCGGCCCTGGTCGCCGGTGCGATACCAGCGCCGGCCCTCGTGCTCGACAAAGCGCTGGGCGCTGAGGGTCGGCAGGCCGCGATAGCCGGCGGCCACCCCGGCACCGCCGATCCACAGCTCGCCGGGCACCCAGTCCGGGCAGTCCCGGCCCTGGCTGTCCACCACCCGGAAGCACTGGTTGTCCAGGGGCCGCCCGTAGGGGATCGAACGCCAGTGCCCGGGCACCTGCGCCACGTCCTGGTAGTTGGACCAGATCGCCGCCTCGGTGGCGCCGCCCAGGGCCACGAACGGCACGCGGTGGCCCGCCGCCCGCTCCAGGCGCCGTGGCAGGTCGAGGCCGACCCAGTCACCGGAGACCATAGCCAGGCGCAAGGCTCCCAGGCCGCCGTCGTCGCGCACTTGCAGGGTCAGCATGTCCAGCAGCGCCGGCACCGAGTTCCACACACTCACCCGCTGCTCGCGGATCAGCCGCAGCCATTCCCGGGGCTCCTTGCGCAGCCCGTCCGCCGGCAGCACCAGGGCGCCGCCGACACTCAGCAGGCCGAACAGGTCGTACACCGACAGGTCGAAATCCAGGGCCGAGACCCCCAGCACCCGATCCTCGGCGCTCACCTGGTAGCGCCGGTTGATGGCGGTGACGGTGTTCATCGCCGCCCAATGGGACAGTTCCACGCCCTTGGGTTCGCCGGTGGTGCCCGAGGTGAAGATCACGTAGGCCAGGGCATCCGCCGCCATCTCCAGGGGTTGCCCCAGCGCCGGTGCGACCAGCGCCTGGGCCAGGGTCACCACCCGCAGTTCGGCGAGCCAGATACCGCCCTCGCGGTGGGCCTGATCGGTGATCACCACCCGCGCCCCGGCGCGCTGGTAGATCATGTCGCGGCGCGCCGGCGGCTGCTCGATGCCCACCGGCACATAGACCGCCCCGGCGGCAAGGGTCCCCAGCACCGCGACCACCTGGTCGCGGCCCTTGGGCAAGGTGATCGCCACCGCGTCACCCGGCTGCACGCCCCACTCGCCCAAGGCCCCGGCCAGTTGCAGGGCCTGCCGGGCGAGCTCGGCGTAGCTCAGGCTGCCCTGCTCGCAGATCAGCGCCACGGCCTCGGGGTTCAGGCGCGCCTGCTGGAAAAAGCCCTGGTGCAACAGCTGCGCCGGGGTCGCGTGTGCGGTGGCATTGACCTGCTGGCGGCGCTGCTGTTGCGCCGCCGGCAGCGGCAAGGGCGCCACCTGCTGCCAGTCGTTGGCGCACAGCCACAACAGCAAGGCGCGGTAGGCGTCGAACATCTCGTCCAGCAGGCCTTCGGGGAACAGCGCGTCCACCGCGTCCCAGTTCAGCAGCAGGCCGTCGGCCAGCGGGTAGCTCTGGTGGTCGAGCCAGACCTGGGGCGTCTGCGACAGCGCCCAGCCCGGTTCGCCCAGTTGCTCGCGGCAGGTGGCGTCGACAAAGGCCGGGCCCAGGTTGCAGGCGAACACCACCGGCGCGCCCTGGCCACCGCCCTGGCGCAGCCGCGCCCGCTCGCGCAGCACCTCGACCCCGGGCCAGGCGCTGTTGGCGATGTCGCGGTGCAATTGAGCCTGCAACGCCAGGGCCTGCTGGCTGAAGGGCGCGGGCTGGCGCTGGTCGACCTCCAGCAGCACCAGGTTGGAAAAGTCCGCCAGCAGATGAGGCACGCACGGGTGCAGTTCCTGGCGATTGAACAGCGGCACGTTGAGCAGGAAATGCTGGCTGGCGCTCCAGCGCCCCAGCACCTGGGCATAGGCGCAGGCCAGCACGCTGGCCAGGGTCAGCCCGTGCTGCCGGGCGCGCTGCTCCAGGGCCTGCAACTGCCCCTGGTCCAGACGCATGGCCAGGCGGCGAAAACGCGCAGTGCCGGCGTTCTGCGGTTCCTGGGCCAGGGGCAGTTGCGGGCCGTCCGGCAGCTCTTCCAGGCGCTCCAGCCAATACTCCCGGGCCGCCGCCAGCAGTGGCACGCGCGCCGCCTGTTCGGCCCGCAGGTAGTCGGCGAAGTTCCAGTCCAGGGTCGGCAGGCTGTGCTCCTGGCCGGCATGGATCAGCGCCAGGTCGCGCAGCAGGATGCCAATGCTGAGCACGTCAGCCACCAGCAGGTCGATGTTCAGGTGCAGGCGGCTACGACCTTCGGGCAGCAGGCTCAACTGCACATCGAATACCTGCCCGCGGCTGACCTCCAGGCACCGGTGCGAGAGGTTTTCGCGGATCTGTTCCAGGGCCTCGGCAGCCCCGACGCAGGAAGCCTGGCGCAGGTCGTGGACGGTCAGCCCGGGCCAGGGGCTCTGGGGCAGGATGCGCTGGCAGGTGTCGCTGATAAAGCACGCCCGCAGCATCGGATGGCGCTGGCACAGGCGGCGCAGGGCCTGCTCCAGGCGCTGGGGCTCCAGGCCATGGCCGTCCAGTTCCTGGTACAGGTGGCAGCCGACGCCGCCCAGGGGCATGCCCGGATCGCGGCCGAACCAGTAGGCCTGTTGCAGTGGGGTCAGGGCGAAATCGCTGTTGGCAGGAGCGCTGGCCACAGCCTGCAGGCGCGGCGCCGCGAGGCCACGACGAGCCTCGATCAGCGCCCACCAGGCGTCCAGGGTCGGTTGCTGGATCAGTTCGGCGAAGCTCAGGGCCACGCCTTCGGCGGCCAGCAGCGCCGGCAGGCGCATGATGCTCACCGAGTCGAGCCCCTGCTCGATCAGGGAGGCCTGGGGTTCAAGATCCTCGGCGCTGTAGCCGAGCAGCCGGGCAATGCCTTCGCAGAGTCCTTGGGGTGAATGACTCAGGCTGGCGTGCGCTGGATGAGCGCGTGCCAGTGCTGGGTTATCGGTCATGGTGGACGTTCCTTTGGGGTACGGAAGGGGGTTGGCGCAGGCGCCAGCGGTTGATCGCCTCGCGCTCGTGGAACAGCTCGCGATAACGGCCCGGGGCCGCCATCAGTTGGGCGTGGGTACCGCGCTGGGCCAGGTGGCCCTGCTCCAGCAGGAGAATCTGTCCGGCGCTGGGGGCCAGGGTCGGTTTGTGAGTCACCAGCAGCACCGTGTGCTTGCGCGCCAGTTGCAGCAGGCAACGGTTGACCCGGGCCTCGCTGATGGCATCGAGGGCCGCGGTGGGTTCGTCCAGCAGGATCAGGCTGGCGTCCTTGAGCAGCACCCGGGCCAGGGCCAGGCACTGGCGCTCGCCCCCGGAGAGGCTGACGCCGCCCTCGCCGACCCGGGTCTGCCAGCCCTGGGGCAGGCGCTGGGCCACAAGGTCCAGGCCGGTGGCGCGGGCGGCGTCCATCAGTTGGCTGTCGCTGGCCTCGGGGCCGCCCAGGCGCAGGTTGTCCAGCAGGCTCGCAGCCAGCGGCGGACAGTCCTGGAACATCAGGGCGATGGAACGATCGCGCTGCGCGGCGGACAGTTGGCGCAGGTCGACACCACCCAACAAAATGGCGCCGCTATCGACATCGCTGAACCGCGCCAGCAGGCGCAGCAGGCTCGATTTGCCGGAGCCGGAGGCGCCCACCAGCAGGTTCAGCGAGGCCGGCGCCAGCTCGAAGCTGATGCCCTGCAGGATCACCTGCTCCTGGCGCACCAGCCCCAGGTCGCGCACCTGCACCTGATGCCCCCGGGGTTCCTCGGGCAGGCTCGGCTCCGGCAGCGCCGGCAGGCGCAACAAGTGGCGCAAACGGTTCAGGCCATGGCGGGTCTGGCGCAAGGTCGTGCCGAGGTTGACCAGGGTGCCCATGGGCTCCACCAGGCAGGTGGCGAGCACCGCCAGCGCCAGGTACTGGGCCACTCCCAGGTTGCCACCGAGCACTGCATACAGGCCGCACAGCAGCATCGCGGTGTAGCCGGCCTGGAGCACCACCGCCAGCCCCAGGGCCGCCGGAAAGGTCCGCCAGTGGGCCCGACGCTGGGCCCGGCGCTGTTGCTGCAAGGCCTCGGTGAGCAGGCTGAAGCCTTCGCCGGTGCGGCCACTGGCACGCAGCAGCGGCTGCTGGCGCAGGAACTCCAGGACCCGCGCCGCCGCCTCGTTGGCCGCCGCCTCACTGCGGCTTTCGGCCTGGCCGCCCCAGCGCACGCCCCAGTGGTAGAACACCAGCAGCAGGGGCACGCTGGCCAGGGCCGCCAGGGCCATGGTGCGGTCATAGAAGAACAGCGCCACAAGCAGCGCCAGGGGCGTCAGCAAGGCGTTGGCCATGGGCTGCAACAGGTGCGCCGGGGTGCTCATGATCTGCAGTACGGTGTGGGTCACCAGCCGATTGAGCTCGGCGCCGCGGCGCTCGACGAACCACTCCAGGGGCAGGCGCACCAGTTGTTCGCCGATGCGCAGGTTCAACGACTGGGCCGCCGCGGCGCCCGCGCGGTAGCCCGCCAGTTGCGCATGCCGGCGCAACCCCAGGCACAGCAGCGCGAAACCGGCAAAGGCCCCGGCCCATCGCCACGGCGCCTGCCCGGCAGCGGCATCGAACAGGCTGGCAAAGGCCATGGGCAACAGGGCCAGCGCCGCGCCCTGGGCCAGGGCACTGGTGGCCATGGCCAGCAAGGCCCGGCGCAGCAGGCTGGCTTCGGCCGGCTGCAAACTGCGTAACAGTGCGCCAATCATGCCTGCTCCCCCGCCGTTTCCACGGCGCAGAACTGCTGCGCCGCCCACAGCCCGGCATACACCCCCTGCTGCTCCAGCAGGGCCTGGTGCCGGCCGCATTCCACCAGTCGCCCGGCCTGCAGCACGGCAATCTGGTCGGCATCCTGGATACTGCTCAGGCGATGGGCGATCACCAGCACCGTGCGCCCCGCCGCCAGCCGCGACAACGCCTGCTGGATCGCCGCTTCGGACTCCGGGTCGCTGGCGGCGGTGGCTTCGTCCAGCACCAGGATCGGTGCCTGGCTGAGCATCGCCCGGGCAATGCCCAGGCGCTGCACTTCACCACCGGAGAGCTGCACGCCACTGCCCAGCTGGGTGTGATAACCCTGGGGCAAGGCGGCGATACGACTGTGGATCTGCGCCGCCCGGGCCGCCTCCTCGACCTCCGCCAGCGTGGCCTCGGGACGCCCCAGGCGCAGGTTGTCCAGAACGCTGCTGCGCAGCAGGCGCACGTCCTGGAAGACAAAGGCCACCTGGCGATAGAGAGTCGCGCTGTCCATGTCCCGCAGGTCGACGCCGCCGATGCGGATGGCCCCGGCGCTGACGTCGGCAAAGCGCGCCAGCAAGGTGGCCAGGGTCGACTTGCCAGCGCCCGAATCCCCCACCAGGGCGGTCAGGGTCCCCGGTTGCAGGCACAGGTCGATGCCGTGCAGCACCTGGGTGCCGTCGGGGTAGCTGAAAGCCACTTCATCAAAGATCACCTGATGCCCCTCGGGCTCCCGGGAAAATGCCGGCTGCGCCTGCACCGGGGTACTCAGCACGGTGCTGATGCGCTGCGCCGCCGCCCGGCCCTGGACCAGGGAATCGGCGCCATGCCCCAATGCCGCCACCGGCGCCGCCAGGGCCGGGCCAAGCAGGGCGAACGGCAACAGTTGCACCGGGTGCAGCCAGCCGGCCGCCGTCAGCGCCACCCCGGCCACCAGCACCAGGGCCAGCACCAGCAAGGGCGACAGCAGCACCTCGACACTCGCCCCCAGGCCCGCCCAGCGCTCCACCCACTGGGAGAAAAAACGCCCGAAACCCTGCACCGCGCTGACGAAATCCGCCTGCACCCGCTCGGCACGGCCGAACGACTTGACCATGGCGATGCTCTGCACAAAGTTCAGGGTCGCGGTGGACAGGTCGCCCAGGGCCGCCCCCAGGCGCTGGCGCTCGGCCTGATAGGCCGGGGTGCGCATGACCCGCAAGCGCCACAGCGCCAGCAATGGCGGCAGCAGCACCACCAGGGTCATGGGCAGGCTCACCGTGAGCAGGTAGACCAGGCTAGCCAGGGGCACCACCAGCGCCGCCACCAGGTTGTTGGGCAGGTGCGCCACCAACTGGTGCAGGGCGCCGACATCATCCAGCAAGGCCCGTTCGGCGGTCTCCCGCTGCTGGCCGAACCAGGCCAGGGGCACCCGTGCCAGGTGCGCGGCGATGCGCTGGCGCAGTTGGCGTTGCAGGTCGCTGTCGGCCAGGTGGGTGATCTGCAATGCCGCCGCCAGCCCCAGCAGGCGCAGGAGCAAAGCGGCGGCGCCGGCCAGCAGCCAGAACTGCGCACGCTGCGCATCCAGCTCGCCGGTCAGCAGCAGCGGCGCCAGTTCGGCCACGGCAATGAACGGCAACAGCCCCACCAGCGCCGCCAGGGCCTGCAGCAGCATGGCCGCCAGCAGGCGCCCGCGCACCGGGTGCAACAGGTCGCAAAGTCCTTGTCGTTCAGCCACGGGCGCCACTTCCCTCCAGGGGTTCGGCCTGGGCGCCGAAGTACAGGGCCTGGATCGCCTCGCGCAGGTGCTTGCGGCTGACCTTGCCGACCCCGGTCTGGGGGAAGGCCGGGATGAACTCGAAGCGGTCCGGCAGCTTGAACGCCGCCAGGCCCTGGGCCCTTAGGTGACGCAGCAGTTCCGGGGCCCGGGGCGCGGTGCCGCGGGGGATGACGAAGGCGCAGGTGCGTTCGCCCAGGAAGGCATCAGGCATCGCCACCAGGGCGATGTCGGCCACCGACGGGTGGCTGAGCAGCAGGTTTTCCACTTCTTCGGCAGCGATCTTTTCGCCCCCGCGGTTGATCAGGTCCTTGTCGCGCCCTTCCACCATCAGGTAGCCGTCGGCAGTGAGCATGACCCGGTCGCCGGTGCGGTAGAAACCATCGGCCGTGAAGGCCTGGGCGTTGTGCTCGGGGTAACGGTAGTAACCGCGGATGGTGTAGGGGCCGCGGGTCAGCAACTGCCCCACCTGCCCCACCGGCACCGGCTGGTCGTGCTCGTCCACCACACGAATTTCGTCCGCCGGCGACAGCGGCCGGCCCTGGGTGTGCAGCACCCGCTGTGGCGGGTCCTCGGGGTCGGTGTAGCAGATCAGCCCCTCGGCCATGCCGAACACCTGCTGCAGGCGGCAGCCGAGCACCGGTTCGATGCGCCTTGCGGCCTCGTAGCTGAGCTTGGCGCCGCCCACTTGCAGCAGTTGCAACGGCACCAGGCCACGCCCGCGGGCCTGGGCCGCTTCCAGCCAGACCAGGGCCAGGGGCGGCACCAGCGCGGTGTGGGTCACCCCCTGGCGCTCGATCAGTTCGAAGCAGACTTCCGGGCTCGGCGAGGGGCTCAGCACCACCCGCCCGCCCACCGAAAAGGTGCCGATGAACCCTGGGCAGCACATGGGAAAGTTGTGCGCCATGGGCAGCGCCACCAGGTACACGCTGGCCTCGGACAGGCCGCAGCGCTCGGCACTGGCCCGCAGGTTGTAGAGGTATTCGTGGTGCCGGCGCGGGATCAGCTTGGGCACCCCGGTGGAGCCGCCGGAGAGCTGGAAACAGGCCACCGCGTCGGCGCTGGGGGACGGGAAGGTGCGCGCAGGCGCAGGCTCATACAGGCTGTGCAAGGCCGTGAATTCCTCGGCCTCGCCGGCGACTACCACCCACTCCAGCTGCGGGTTGCGGTCCTTGAGGTCGCGGGCCATGGCCCGATAGTCGAAGCTGGCGTCCCGGTCGGCACAGAAGTAGGCCCGGGCCCGAGCGAACTCGCAGAAGCGGCCGATTTCCAGGTGCCGGTGGGCCGGCAGCGCGAAGATCGGCCGCACCCCGAGGCGGTAAAGGGCAAAGCAGACTTCGACGAAGGCCGCACTGTTGGGCAGTTGCAGCACCACGTTGTCGCCGGCCCGCAGACCCAGCCGGTACAGGCCGGCGGCCAGTTGGTCGACCCGCAGGTCCAGTTGCCGGTAGCTCAGGTGCTGCTCGCCCTCGGTCAGCGCTTCACGCTCGGCAAAGGCCTGGGCGGCGCTGCGCAGCAGGTCGCCAAAGGTTTCGTCGCGCCAGTAGCCGGCCTGGCGGTAGCGCCGGGCGAAGTCTTCGGGCCAAGAGGGGCAATCCTTGAGGTCATCGAAAGTGGACATGCTGTCTCCTGATGTTTTTTACGCAAAAAGCGGCCCCGGACCTGAGAGATCAGGCCCCTGGAATGAGCTGGGAATCCGCCGTCAGGGTTGGCGGGAATGAAGAGTCGCCGGCGGTCCTGCGGCGCTGTCGAGCAAGGGGTCTTCCATGGGAGGCTGCCGCGCCTGGAAATGAGAGTGATTATTAATAAGCAATTTGCCGGACCCGGCAATCGGCAGGACATTCGTTTGCGCGGCTTTTTCTTTTGATTGCGCGGCGCACCCCGGAAAGAGCCCGGCAGGACGGAGCTCGAAGGCTAAAGGATAATCATTCTTAATTACAGAAAGGTAATTTCCTGCTAGCGTATGGCCTCTTTTCAGGTCCACAGGGAGTTCGCCATGCTCAGCCCCAACGCTGCGCCGCAGCCTGTCAAAAGGGATTCCACCCTGCACTTTCCCAACCCGCAGCACACCGGGTCGGCCGCTGTAGTCCCGGAGGTCACCCTCTCCACCGGGACCGTGCTGATGGACAGCCAGATGTGGATGCAGGAGCCGCTCTGGGAAGGCCTGAAAATCATCCTGGTGCTCAGCGGCCAGCTCAATTGCCGGGTCGAAGGCCAGCCCGAAGTGGAGATCCGCGGGCCGACCCTGTGCGCCGTGGCCAACCAGGGCGAGCACTGCGGCGACCACCTGTTCGCCAGCGGCGTGCCGGTGCGCTACACCACGGTGCAGCTGGACTTCCCCTCGATCCGCAATGTCGGCCTGGAACCCGAGCGCCTGCTCGATCAGCGCGGCGGCGGCCCGATGCTGTTCTGCCAGCCGGCGAGCAAACCGCTGCTGGCCCTGGCGCAACAGATCTTTACCTGCCCGCTGCAGGGCCCGACCCGCTCCTTCTACCTGGGTGGCAAGGCCCTGGAACTCACCGCCCTGGGGGTCGAGGGGATTCTCGCCCAGGCCGAATCCAGGCCACTGCAGGACAGCCCATGCAGCTCGGCGGACATCGAGCGCATCCATGCCGCCCGTGACCTGCTGCTCAACTCATTGCAGGATTCGCCTTCGCTGTCGGAGCTGTCGCGCCAGGTGGGCCTGAACCCGCGCAAGCTCACCGCCGGTTTCCGTCAGGTGTTCGGCACCAGCGTCTATGCCTACCTGCAGGAGCAGCGCCTGGGCGAGGCCTATCGCTTGCTGGCCAGTGGCGAGACCAATGTCTCCAGCGCGGCCTATCGGGTCGGCTACAGCCCGGCGCACTTCTCCACGGCCTTTCGCAAGCGCTTCGGGGTCTCGCCCAAGTCCTTGCGTTGAGCCCGCTCCTGCTCGAGCCTGCTCCATCCAAAGCTGCGCCTGGTGATCCGGGCGCCCTCCCCGCGCCGTACCGCAAACGAAAGAAATGGTCGCTCAAGCCAAAGTTTTAGCCCGCAACCCAAGCTCACAAATGAGATACGTTTGCATTCTCATTTAATCCCCATCACGGAGTGAAGCATGGGTAGCCGCGTTGCGCACCGAAACACCTCAGGTTGTCCCGTCAATTGTGTGGTCTCGCGTCCGGCTCTGGGCCGCAACCCGCTGGCGTGCCTGATCCACGGCCTGGCCCTGGGCCTCTCGCTGACCCAGGCCGGCGCCGCGCTGGCCGCCGATGGCGATACCGACCAGGATCACGCCCTGACCCTGGACACCAGCGTGATCAGCGCCACCCAGCCCGACTCCGCCACCGGGCCGCAGGCCGGTTACGTGGCCAAGCGCAGCCTCAGCGGAACCAAGACCGATGCCAGCCTGAGCGAAATTCCCCAGTCGATTTCCGTGATCACCCGCGACCAGATGGATGCCCAGCAGGTGCAATCGGTGAACGAGGCGCTGCGCTACACCGCCGGGGTCCAGGCCAATACCACCGCCGCCAGCCAGCGCTTCGACACCCTCTCGATCCGCGGTTTCGACGTCACCACCGGCATGCTCCGCGATGGCCTCAAGGGCAATACCGCCCAGGCCTGGCCCAAGGTCGAAGCCTATGGCCTGGAGCGCATCGATGTGCTCAAGGGCCCGGCCTCGGTGCTGTTCGGGCAGAACTCGCCGGGGGGCGTGGTCAACCAGATCAGCAAGCGCCCGCTGGACAAGCCCTTCCATGAAGTGCAGATCCAGGGGGGCAGCTTCGACCGAGCCCAGGGCCAGTTCGACTTCAGCGGGCCGCTGGATGATGAAGGGCAATTCCTCTATCGCCTGGTGGGCCTGGAGCGCGACAGCGGCACCCAGTTCGATCACATCAAGGACGACAAACAGTACTTCGCGCCCTCCTTCACCTGGAAGCCCAACGACGACACCAGCCTGACCCTCCTGGCCGACTACACCCAGGACAGGTTCGGCGCGCCGCGGGTGTTCCTGCCGGCCCGGGGCACCCTGCTCGGCAACCCCAATGGCAAGGTCAAGCACAATGTATTCCTCGATGAACCGGGGCTGGACAACGACCGCACCCAGTACTCCCTGGGCTACCTGCTGGAGCACCGCCTGAATGACGTCTGGAGCCTCAATTCCAGCGCCCGCTACGGCCACGTCAACCTGCTGACCAACACCGCCAGCGGCATGTCCCTGGCCTCGGACCTGCGCACCCTGAACCGCGCGGCCTATCGCTTTCGCATCGTCGGCGACACCTACTCCCTGGACAACAATGCCCAGGCCCGCTGGAACCTGGGCAGCACGCAAATGGTGTCGCTTTTGGGGATCGACTACCGGCGCACCCGCGAGGACTACTACCTGCGCGGCGGCTCGGCTTCGCCCATCGACATCTATAACCCGGTGCACGGCGGCGTGTTCGACCCCAGCACCCCCTTCACCAACACCGTGCAGCGCGCCGATCAGGTCGGGGTCTACGCCCAGCAGCAGTTCACCTTCGATGAGCATTGGGTGCTCACCGTCGGCGGACGCCAGGACCGCTCCAGCGCCCGAACCGATAACCGCATGAACGACAGCGGCAGCAAGCAGGACGACGAAAAGTTCACCTACCGCACCGGGCTGGTGTACCTGGCGGACAACGGCCTGGCGCCCTACATCAGCTACGCCACCTCGTTCGATCCGGTGCTGGGCACCAACTTCTACGGCACGCCGTACAAGCCCACCAGCGCCAAGCAATCGGAAGTGGGGGTCAAGTACCAGCCGCCGGGCATCGACAGCTACATCACCCTGTCGCTGTTCGACCTGACCCAGGAAAACGTCCTGACCACCGACCCGGCCGAACGCCTGAACAAGATCCAGACCGGCGAGATCAACGTGCGCGGCATCGAGCTCGAAGGCAAGGCCAGCCTGGCCCGGGGCCTGGACCTGCTGGCGGCGCTGACCTACAACGACGCCGAGGTGAGCAAGAGCAACAACCCGCTGGAGAAGGGCAAACGCCCCACCGACACCCCGGAAAAAATGGCCTCGCTGTGGGCCGACTACACCTTGCCCGAAGGCCCCCTCAGCGGCCTGGGCTTTGGCGCCGGGGTGCGTTACATCGGCTCCACCGAGGCCGACGCCGCCAACACCCAGCGCGTGCCCTCCTACACCTTGCTGGACGCGGCGGTGCACTACGACTTCGACAAGCTGATCCCGGCGGCCAAGGGCCTGCGCCTGGCGGTGAATGCCACCAACCTCACCGACAAGCACTATTACGAAGGCTGCTCGCTGACCAATTGCAGCGCCGGTTATGACCGCAGTGTCATCGCCAGCCTGCGCTATCGCTGGTAAGCCGCCGATGCTGTCCATGCGTAATATCTGGCTCAGGCTGCACCGCTGGCTGGCCCTGTGCCTGGGGCTGTTCCTCGCGCTGCTGGGCCTCAGTGGTTCGCTGCTGGAGCTCAAGGGGCCGATCCTGCGCTGGGAGGTCGGTGCGCAAATGCTGCAACTGGCCCCTGGCGAGCATGGCACGCTGCTGCAACAGGACGCCTGGATCAGGGCCGCCTCCGACGCCTACCCGCAACTGCACAAGGTCTTCGGCGCAGCCCCACCGCGCCAGGGCTTTCTCGAATCGGACAATGTGATCGTCTTCGGGGCCCTCAAGGAGCGTCCCGGCACCGGCATCGCCATGATCGATCCTTATAGCGGCGAACCCCGGGGCTTCTTCGTCTTCGAGGACCTGTGGCTGGCCAAGCTGGTGGCGCTGCACCGCAGCCTGCTGCTGCCGCCAGCCTGGGGTTCGAACCTGGTGCTGCTCTGTGGCCTGGCGCTGCTGGGCTCCCTGGGCAGTGGCCTGTACCTGTGGTGGCCGGGCCGGCGCAGTTGGTGGAAGGCCGCCAGCCTGCGTCCCGGCAGCCGGGGCAACCGGCGCCTGCGGGAATGGCACAACGTGGCGGCGGCCTGGCTGTGCCTGCCGCTGCTGCTGATTGCCGGCAGCGGTGCCTGGCTGGCACGCCCGGACCTCTTCACCTGGCCCGGCGCCCAGCCGATGGCGATCAAGCCGCTGTTTTCCGCCGCCCATGGCCACTTGCTGCTGGGCACCCCCGGCGCCTGGCTGGCTTTTCTCTGCGGTATTTCGTTACCCCTTCTGTACCTCACCGGCCTGCTGCTGTGGTGGCGCAAGCGCGCTGCCCGCCGGGCCGTCCAATCGTTCAAGGAAACTAGCCATGACACACCGTGATTTCTTGCGCCGCGCCCAGCGCGGGCTCTTGCTCGCCCTGCTGCCCCTGGGCCTGTTATGGGCTGCCACGGCCAGCGCCGCGACCCTCACCGATCTGGCCGGACGCCAGGTCCAGGTGCCGGAGAAGGTCGAGCACATCCTCCTGGGTGAAGGCCGGATGATCTATTCCCTGTCGCTGCTCGAAGGCCAGAACCCGTTCGCCCGTCTCGCCGGTTGGCAAGGGGACTTTCGCGGCCTCGACGTGCAGGGCTACGAGGCCTATCACAAGGTCTTCCCCCAGGCCGACAAGGTGCCGCTGGTGGGCGGCACCTCGGCCGAGACCTTCAGCGTCGAAAAGGCCCTGGCGGTGCACCCGGACCTGGCGATCATGGCCCTGAGCGGCGGCCATGGGCCGAGCCCCGACAGCGAGGCGGTGAAACAGCTGGAGGCCGCCGGGGTGGCGGTGATCTTCGTCGACTTCAGCGACCATCCCCTGAGCAACACCGTGCCCAGCATGCGCCTGCTGGGCCAGGCCCTGGGCCGTGAGCAGCGGGCCGAGGAATTCATTGCCTTCTATCAACAGTCCCTGGCCAAGGTCACCCAGACCCTGGCCAAGGCCGGTACCGTCAAGCAGCCGAAGATCTTCATCGACATGCTCGCCGGGCTGCAGGACTGCTGCGGCTCGCCAGGCACCGGCAACTTCGGCGAGATGATCAAGCTGGCGGGCGGGCGCAACATTGCCGACGGGCGCATACCCGGGCCCATTGGTGTGCTCAACGTGGAGTACATTCTCTCCAGCGACCCGGACGTTTACGTGGCCACCGGGGTCTTTGCCGCCGGCCAGGGCGGCGTGACCCTGGGTTACTCCGCCACCCTGCAACAGGCTCGGGACAGCCTGCGCCAGGCCGCCCAGCGCCCACCGCTGAACGAGTTGCGGGCGGTGCGCGAGGGCAATGTGCACGGCTTGTGGCACATTTTCTACGACTCGCCGGAGCACCTGATCGCGGTCCAGGCCCTGGCCAAGTGGCTGCACCCTGAACTGTTCAAGGACCTGGACCCGGACCAGACCCGCCGCGAGCTGTACCAGCGCTTCATGCCGATTCCCGCCAGCGGCGTGTTCGCCACGAGCCTGAAACCATGACCCAGGCTGCCACCGACGTGGCGGACAACCTTGCCGCCGGCCATTACCAGCGACGCCACGGGCGCCGAGTGCTGCTGTTGGGCGGGCTGGCCCTGGCCCTGCTGCTGTCCCTGGCCCTGGACATCACCACCGGGCCTTCGGGGATGAGCCTGTCGCGCCTGCTGCAGGTGCTCTGGGACCCGGGCTCGATGCCCCGGGTGGAAGCGGTGATCGTGTGGAACGTGCGCCTGCCCTACGCCCTGATGGCGGTGCTGGTGGGGGCTGCCCTGGCCCTGGCCGGGGCGGAGATGCAGACCGTGCTCGATAACCCCCTGGCCAGCCCCTTCACCCTCGGCGTGTCCGCGGCCGCAGCCTTTGGCGCAGCCCTGGCCATCGTCCTCGGCCTGGGCCTTCCCGGGGTGCCGGCGCAGTACCTGATCTCGGCCAACGCCTTCCTCTTCGCCCTGGCCTCGGTGGCCCTGCTGTACCTGCTGGCACGCTGGCGCGGCTTCGGCGTGGAAAGCCTGGTGCTGTTCGGCATCGCCCTGGTGTTCGCCTTCAACGCCCTGGTGGCGCTGCTGCAATTCGTCGCCACCCAGGACAGCCTGCAGCAACTGGTGTTCTGGACCCTGGGCAGCCTGGCCCGGGCCTCCTGGGAAAAGCTCGCGGTACTGGCCCTGGCGCTGTTGCTGTGCCTGCCCTTCTCCCTGCGCCAGAGCTGGGCCCTGACCGCCCTGACCCTGGGCGAGGAACGGGCCCGCAGCTTCGGCATCGACGTTGGCCGCCTGCGCCTGCTGTCACTGTTGCGCATCAGCCTGCTGTCGGCCCTGGCGGTGTCCTTTGTCGGCACCATCGGCTTTATCGGCCTGATCGCCCCGCACATCGCCCGCCTGCTGGTGGGCGAAGACCATCGGCTGTTCCTGCCGGCCAGCGTGCTCAGCGGCGGGCTGATCCTGTCCATGGCCTCCATCGCCAGCAAGGCGCTGATCCCCGGGGTGCTGATTCCGGTGGGTATCGTCACCGCCCTGGTGGGCATTCCCTTCTTCATGGCCATCGTCATGCGCAACCGTCGAGGTGTCCTGTGAAGCCGCTTGTGTCCTCCAACGCCGGCCTGTGCACCGCCGGCCTGAACATGCACTACGGCAACCGCCAGGTGCTGTGCGACGTGGCCCTGCCGCCCCTGGCCGGGGGCAGCGTGACCGCGCTGATCGGCCCCAACGCGGCGGGCAAGTCGACCCTGCTGCGGGGCATCGCCGGGTTGCACAAGACCTCGGGCCAGGTACTGCTGGACGGCGTCGACCTCAACCGCCTGCCCCAGGTGGAACGGGCGCAGCACATCGTCTACCTGCCCCAGAGCCTGCCGGAACGTACCCGCCTGTGCGCCTTCGAAGCAGTGCTCAGCGCTGCCATGGCCGGGCATCGCACTGGCGGTTTCGCCCCTGGCCGGCCCAGCGCGGCGGTGTTGCACGGGGTCGAACAAGTGCTGCAGGACCTGGACCTCACCGCCCTGGCCGACCGCCCGATCGACGCCCTCTCCGGTGGCCAGCGCCAACTGGTGGGCCTTGCCCAGGCCCTGGTGCGCCAGCCCCGGGTGCTGCTGCTGGACGAACCCACCAGCGCCCTGGACCTGTACCACCAGTGCCAGGTAGTGGAAGCCATCACCCGGGCCACCCACGAGCGCCAGTTGATCACCCTGGTGGTGGTCCACGACATCAACCTGGCCCTGGGTTTCAGCCAGCAGGTGGTGGTGCTGCACCATGGCCGCCTGGCCGCCGCCGGGCCGGCCCTGGAGGTGATCAACCCACAACTGCTGCGCGACGTCTACGGCGTCGACGCCAGCCTGGAACAGGTACGCGGTCGACCGCTGGTGATGGTCGACGGCCGCCTGCCCTCTCACTCAGCCCTGGGATAAACCATGACCAACGCTCAACAGTTGCCCCTCGACACCCTGGACACGCCCCAGGCCGCCCCGGCCTTCGACCTGCGCCCGCTGCTGGTGGCCAACCTGGCCTGCACCATGGCGATGATGGCGTTCGTTTCGCTGATCGGCCCCATTGCGCGGATTCTCGGCCTGGCCACCTGGCAGGCGGGGATGGCGGTGACCGTCTCCGGGGTGATCTGGATGCTCCTGGCCCGCCCCTGGGGCCGGGCCAGCGATCGCCTCGGTCGGCGGCGCATCCTGCTGCTGGGCACCGGCGGCTTCACCCTGGCCTTTCTCGCCCTCAGCCTGTTTATCGACGTGGCGCTGCACGCCCTGCCTTCGGCGCTGCTGGCGTTTGCCGGGTTGCTGCTGGGGCGAGGCCTGATCGGGGTGTTCTATGCGGCAATCCCGGTTGGCGGCTATGCGCTGATCGCCGACAACATCGAACCCGAGCATCGCGCCCGGGCCATGGCGTCCCTGGGGGCGGCCAACGCCTGCGGGCTGGTCCTGGGGCCGGCGCTTGCCGCGCTGCTGGCGCGCCACAGCCTGAGCCTGCCGTTCTATGCGCTGGCGGTGCTGCCGCTGCTGGGCTTCGCCTTCCTCAAGGCACGGCTGCCGCGCCAGGAACTGCACCTCAAGCAGCCGCCCAAGCCGGTGAGCCTGGGCGACCCGCGCCTGCGCCGGCCGCTGGTGGTGGCGTTCGTCTCGATGCTGTGCGTGGCCATGGCGCAGATCACCGTGGGCTTCTTCGCCCTCGACCGCCTGGGCATGAGCCCGGCCGATGCGGCGCAGACCGCCGGCATTTCCCTGACCCTGGTGGGGGTGGCGCTGATCGCCTCGCAACTGGTGGTGCGCAAACTGGAATGGCCGCCGCTGCGGATGATCCGCATCGGCGCCCTGGTGGCGGCGCTGGGCTTTGTCACCAGCATTCTCGCGGCCCACGCCTGGGTGCTGTGGCTGGGGTTCTTTGTTTCGGCCGCCGGCATGGGCTGGATCTTCCCCTCCTTCGCCGCCCTGGCCAGCAACTCGGTGGACGCCGCCGAACAAGGCGCCACAGCCGGCTCCATCGGCGCGGCCCAGGGCCTGGGGGTAGTGGTCGGGCCCCTGGCCGGGACCCTGATCTACGGGCTGGAGCCACGCCTGCCCTACCTGCTGGCGGCGCTGCTGCTCGTACTGGTCGCCTGCTGGCCCGTAGCCCGACGCCGGTAACCTTCGGGCGAACGACGCGCATTATCGAAACCCTGCGGCCCTGTAGCCGCTGCCGAGCCTGCGGCGAGGCTGCGAAAAGGTCCGCAGGACCTTGCTTGACGATCGACCGCCGAACCTCTATCGGCCTCAAGATCGCCGCGCCCCTGCGACGGAGTGCCGCCCAGACCGTTCGCAGCCTGCGGCAGCGGCTACACGCTGGTGCGGCTCATGCGGCCCAGGGCCAGGCTGTACAACAGCAAGGCCAGGGTCGCCAGGGCGCCACCCGCCAGGCCGACATAGGCAAAGCCCAGCTGCCCGCCGACCCAACTGCCCAGCAGCGCACCGCCGCCAATGCCGATGTTGTAGATGCCGGAGAACATCGCCATGGCCACGTCGGTGGCGTCCGGCGCCAGCACCAGTACCTTGGATTGCAGGGCCAGGCCGAAGCCCATGATCGCCATGCCCCAGAACACACTCAGGGCCACCAGCGACCAGACGTGGCCATTGAGCGGCAACAGCAGGCTCAGGCACAGCGCCAGCAGCGCCACCGCGGTCAGTAGAAACCCCTGGGGGCTGTGGCGGTGCAGCCAGCTGAACAGCAGCGAGCCGATGATCCCGGCGCCGCCGAACACCAGCAGGACCAGGGTCACCACTTCGCCCCCCAGGCCCGCCGCCACCTTGATGAAGGGCTCGATGTAGCTGTAGGCGGTGAACTGCGCCGTCACCACCAGGGCGGTAAGCACATAGATCGCCACCAGCGCCGGGCGCTTGAACAGCAGCGGCAGGCTGCGCAGGGAACCGGAGTTCTGGCTCGGCAGCAGCGGCAAGGTGCGTATCAGCCACAGCACCAGCAGGCCGGCCATGGCCGCGATCACGCTGAACGTGGTGCGCCAGCCCAGGGCCTCGCCCAGCAAGCGGCCCAGGGGAATGCCCAGGACCATGGCCAGTGAGGTGCCGGTGGCCAGCAGCCCGAGGGCCTGCACCTGCTTGCCCGGCGGCGCCAGGCGCACCGCCAGGGACGCGGTGATGGACCAGAACAGTGCATGGGCCAGGGCCACGCCGATGCGGCTGAGCATCAGCAGGCCGAAGTTGCTGGCCAGGCTGGAGAACACATGGCTGACGATAAACAGCCCGAACAGCACCGTGAGCAGCTTGCGCCGTTCGATGTTGCGGGTCAGCAGCATCACCGGCAGCGAGGTCAGGGACACGATCCAGGCGTAGATGGTGAGCATCAGCCCGACCCGCTCGGTGGGCAGGTCGAAGCTGGCGCCAATGGCGCTGAGCAGGCCCACCGGCACGAACTCGGTGGTGTTGAAGACAAAGGCCGCCAGCGCCAGCGCGATGACCGGCTGCCAGTTGCCTTGGGGTGTCGCCGCGGAATCACTCATGGGGGGGCGTCATACTCTTTCGATGATGGAACGGGTCCGGGACCCGCTGGAAAAATGCACAACCCGGGCCAGCATCGCTGCTCCCGGATTGCGGGCAAAGGCTCCCAGGCGGAGCCAGGGTGCAGCGCCGCTTCAATTCCCTTGGGCGGTTCGCGCAAAGACCTGCATGGCCAGCGCCACGCCCTGCAGCAGGCGCGCCGCACTGACGCCGTCGCGGGCTTGCACCGACAGCCCGTGGAGCACCGTAGAGTAATAATCGCCCAGGGAAGTTGCATCGCTGTGGCCGGGCAATTCACCCGCCTGCTGCGCGGCTTCCAGGCGCTGGATAATGCTTGCGGTACGCGCCCGGCGATGTTCGGCCAGCCATTCGCGCACGCTGTCGTTGTCGCTTGAGCAGTTCACCGCCGAGGCCACCACCATGCAGCCACGGGGGCCGTCGGCCCGGGTGTAGAGTGCCACCGCTTCTTGCAGCATGCGCTCGATGGCGACGTAGGCGCAGGGCTCTTGCAGGGCCAGGTCGGCGAAACCGCCTTCCTGGCTTTCGTACAGCTCGATGGCCTCGCGAAACAACGCCTCCTTGGAGCCGAAGGCGGCATAGATGCGCGCCGAGGCGATGCCCAGGGCCGCCACCAGGTCGGCCATGGAGGTGGTTTCGAAACCACGGCGCCAGAACAGTTCGAGCGCCTGGCGCAGTGCCTGGTGACGGTCGAATTCGCGGGGTCTTCCAGCCATGGGGGTCGGGTATCTCGTCGGGACAGGGAAGGCGTTCGGTTGAGCCCGAACAGCCGGTTGGCGCAGGGCGCCGGGACGAAATGATATTAGATTTGCGCCGGCCGCGGCCAATTTCCGTGGCCGCGGCCTTGCCTGCGCCCTGCCTCAGTCACGGCCCTCCTGCAGAAACGGCAGCAGCAGCGCGAGAAATTCCTCCGGTGCCTCTTCCATGATGAAGTGCCCGCAGTCCTCGACAATGGCCCCGCGCAGGTCATTGGCATGGCCCTGCAGGGTCAGCAGAGGTGCATCGTTGGTGGCGTGCTCGGCACCAATGGCCAGCACCGGCATGGTCAGCGGCCGCTGCGCGCGCAGCTGATTCTGGCGCACCGTCTCGGGGATCGCCCGGTAATAGGCGAAGCCTGCGCGCAACCCGCCCGGGGCAGCGTAGGCCTCGATGTAGACTTCGGCGGCCACCGCCTCGCGGCGATGGGACCAGTGGTCGAAGATGTAATTCAGATAGGCCCGCTCGCGCCCGGCGATCAAGGCTTCCGGCAAATCCCGCAGCTGGTTGAACATGAAGTGCCAGAGAAAGATGTTCTGCTCCGGCGCGACGAAAATCGGTGGTGCATCCGCCAGCCCGGGGATCACCGCCTCGGTCAGCGCCAGGCGCTCCACCGCCTGCGGATGGTCGCTGGCCAAGGCGTAGGCGATCCACATGCCGACGTCGTGGCCGACCACGCTGTAGCGCTCGAAACCCAACTGCCCCATCACCTGGTGCAGCACCCCGGCCACATGGCCGGTGTCGTAGCCGTGCTCAGGGCGGTCGGACTGGCCGCTGCCCGGCGGGTCCACGGCAATGGCCTGGAAGCCTTGGGCAGCCAGGGCCTGGATCACCTGACGCCAGGCGTACCAGGTCTGCGGCCAGCCGGGAATCAGCAGCACCGGCCGGCCCGTGCCGGCGGTGACACAGTGGATGCGCTGGCCATCGACGCGCACGTAACGGTGAACCAGGTCGAGGCTGTCGGCCTGGAGGGTGTCAGTCAAAGCATTCATGGTGTGTTCTCGATGAAGGGTTTCAGGCAATGCCGAGCATGGCGTTGATCTGTTGGCGGTCGATCTGCGCGCCGGCGAAGTCGTCGAAGATGCGCTGGGTGACCTGGATCATGTGCCGGTTGATGAAGGCCACGCCTTCCCGGGCACCGTCTTCCTGGTCCTTGAGGCAGCACTCCCACTCCAGGGTCGCCCAGCCCGGGTAGTCATATTGCGCCAGCTTGGAAAAGATCCCCTTGAAGTCCACCTGGCCATCGCCCAGGGAGCGGAAGCGCCCGGCGCGCTCGACCCAGGCGCTGTAGCCGCCGTAGATGCCCTGGCGGCCGCTGGGATTGAACTCGGCATCCTTGACGTGAAACATGCGGATGCGCTCGTGGTAGATGTCCAGGTAACTCAGGTAGTCCAGCTGTTGCAGCACGAAGTGGCTGGGGTCGAAGAGGATGTTGCAACGCGGGTGATGGTCCACCAATTCATAGAAGCGTTCGAAGCTGGTGCCGTCGTGCAGGTCCTCGCTGGGGTGGATCTCGTAGCACAGGTTGACCCCCTGCTCGTCGCAGGCATCGAGGATCGGCCGCCAGCGCCGCGCCAGCTCGTCGAACGCTGTCTCGATCAGGCCTTCGGGGCGCTGGGGAAAGGGAAACAGATAAGGCCAGGCCAGGGACCCGGAAAAGGTCCCCAGCTCACTCAGCCCCAGGCGGCGCGAAGCCTTGGCCGCCAGCTTCATCTGCTCCATGGCCCAGGCCGTTCTGGCTTGCGGATTGCCCCGCAGCGCTGGCGGCGCGAAGTTGTCGCACATCGCGTCGTAGGCCGGGTGCACCGCCACCAGCTGGCCGAAGATATGGCTGGTCAGCTCGCTGATCTGCAGGCCCTTCTGCGCCAACTGGCCCTTGAGTTCATCGCAGTAGTCCTGGCTCTCGGCCGCCGTGGCGACGTCGAACAACCGCGCATCCCAGGCAGGGATCTGCAGCGCCTTGAAACCCAGGTCGGCGGCCCATTGGGCAATCGCCGGCAAATTGTGGAACGGCGCCGTCTCGGCGCTGAATTGCGCCAGATGCAGGCTGGGACCCTTGAGGGTTTTCATCGAACTGCTCCCTATTCTTTGTCGGTCGACAAAGAATAGGGATACGCTCTGGCCACGTCAATCATCGCCGTGCAGAAAAGTGTTTGGCCGTGAGGCCGTTCGCCCGTAGGCGCTGGCTTGCCAGCGAAGGCGTCGCAGTGGTCGACAAGGCAAAAAAAAGCCCGCGATGAAGATCGCGGGCCCGGCCGGTATCCATGCAGCATCACGGCCGGCTATACACCTCACGCCCGGCAAAGTAGGTCTTGAGCACCTGGGTTTGCGCCAGTTGCTCCTGGGGCACCTGGAACACATCGCGGTCAAGAACGATCAGGTCGGCCTGCTTGCCCGGGGCCAGGCTGCCGATCTGCTGCTCCAGGCCAATGGCCCGCGCGGCGTTGCGGGTGTAGGCGTAGAACATGGTTTCCCGGTCGATGCCTTCGTCCTTGTTCAACACGCCCTTGGGCCCCTTGCGGCTGATGGCCTGGGCGATGGCCTTCCAGGGTTCCGGGGTGCTTACCGGCCAGTCGCTGGCCCCGGCGATGGTGGCGCCGTTCTTCAGCAGCGAGCGGGCCGGGTACATGAACTGGAACTGCATGGCGCTGATGTAGGGCTGGAGCAAATCGATGCTCAGCTCATCGGCGGCGGCCCAGTACAGCTGCATGGAGGCAATCACGTCCAGTGGCTTGAAGCGGGCGAACTCCTTGGGGCTGACCATCTGCAAGTGGGTGATGGAGTGCACCACCCCACTCTGGCGATCACGTCGCGCCTGCTCGATGCCGTTGAGGGATTCGCGCACCGCGCGGTCGCCAATGGCATGCACATGCACCAGCCAGCCACGGGCATCGGCGGCGCTGACCAGCTCGCCGAAATGCGCCGGGTCGATCAGCAGTTCGCCATCCTTCTTCGAGTTCTTGTAGGGGGTCAGCAGGGAAGCGGTTTGCGCCGGAAACTCGGCGACACCGTCGGCGAAGATCTTGATCCCCGGCAGGCTCAGGTTCGGCACCCCGAGGAACTGCTGGCGCACCTGCTCCAGCACCTCCAGGTCCGCCGGGCGGCTCTTGGGATTGGCCACCATCAGGGCCGCGACCCGCTGGGTCAGCTCGCCCTTCTGCGCCAGCGCCTTGTACACCGGCAGCACACCGACGGTCTGGGCCGTGGGATGCATGGCGAACAGCGCGTCGCCCGGGGTGGCGTTGGCCGCCGGGTCCATCAGCGCGGTGATGCCCAGGCTCAGGTTGAGGTCGCGGGCGGCGCGCCCGGCGTCGAGCAACTGCTCGAAGCTCGGCGGCGGCAGCTGCGAGGTCAGGGCCGAGAGCCCGGCATCGGCGACAAAACCGTTGGGGCTGCTGTCCGGGTGATGGCCGATGGTGGCCTGGGCCTCGCCCTGCAGCGCCTTGACCCGCGCGGCGTCTATGCCGCCGCGCTTGAGCATGGCGCGGTTGGCCCAGCCGGTGTGGTAGTCCCAGCCAACGAACAGAATCGGTACATCGGCCCATTCGCCCTGGTTGAAGCGCTGTTCCAGGGCGTCCACCTGGCTCCAGTAGGTCGAGGGAAAACCGCTGACGCTGAGGATCTCGCCATGCCGCGCCTTGCCGTCATCGCGCCAGCCGCGCAGGCGCTGCTCCAGCTCGTCCAGGGGCAGCTGCCGGGTTTCCAGGTCGGCGGCCTTGAGCTTCAGGCCCCCGAAGATGGCATGACTGTGGCTGTCGATGAACCCCGGCATCAGCACCTTGCCCTGCAGGTCGATGACCTGGGTGCCCGGGGCCTTCAGCGCCAGCACCTGGGCATCGCTGCCGACCATGACGATACGCCCCTGCTCCACCGCCACCGCCTGTTGCAGGGGCTGGCCCTGCTCGGCGGTGAACACCTTGGCGTTGTGCAGCACCAGGTCCACCGCGGCCAGGCTGTGCAGCGAGACCAGGGCCAGGGCCGAGGCCAGCGTGATATTCAGCGTCTTTTTCATGGTTGTTCGCACCCTTGGCTCAGAATGCGCCAGAGACTAGCCAAGTCACCGGTGCTTAAGAATACTGCTTCGCGCAACCCATCCTTTCCAAAGAGGCAAGACTGCAATGGACCAGCTGGGCGCCATCACCATGTTCGTGACCACGGTCGATCAGGGCAGCTTCACCCGCGCCGCCGCGTGCCTGGGCAAGACCACCTCGGCCCTGACCAAGGCAGTGAGCCACCTGGAGAGCCAGCTCGGCACCCGCTTGCTGGAGCGCTCCACACGCCGGATCGCCCTCACCGAGGCCGGGCATATCTACCTGGCCAGCGCCCGGCAGGTATTGCGCCAACTGCAACAGGCCGGGGAAGACATCGAGCGCCTGCAGCAGGAAATGTGCGGCACCCTGCGCCTGGTGGCGCCGCCCTCCTTCGCCCCGGCCTTTCTCAATGGCGCCTGCTACGGCTTTCTTGAGCAGTACCCACAGATGCGCCTGGACGTGGAGCTCACCGACGAATTCGTCGACCTGCAAAGTGGCGGCTATGACCTGGCCGTGCGCGACGGGCCGGTGGAGCTGCCGGACCTGATCGCCCGCCCGCTGACGGCCAACCGCATCCTGCTCTGCGCCAGCCCGCGCTATCTGCAGCGCCAGCCCTTGCCGGTGACCCCGGCGCATTTTGCCGAGCATGACTGGCTGATCTTCCGTCACCCGGCACTGAACCCGCATTTCTGGCGCTTCACCTTGAATGGCGAGCAGCAGCGTGTGCCCCAGCCGGTGCCGCGGCTGGCCAGTGACAATTACGATTTCCTGTTCGGTGCCCTACTGGCCGGGCTGGGCCTGCAACTGTGCCCGCAGTGGAGCGCCGCGCCCTACCTGCGTCGCGGCGAGCTGGTGCAACTGCTGCCCGAGGCGCAGCTGGACCCGGAGCAGTTCGGCCCGAGGATCCATGTGATCTACCCCGCCCACCGGCGCCAGACCCGCAAGCACCAGGCGTTCATCGAATGCCTGAACCGCTACCTGGACGAGCAGCAATTGCATTGATGGGCCAGCTCCCGGCCCATCTGGCACTGGCGGCCCTGTCGAGTGCTGCCGCAGCCACCACGGGTCGGATTGCGCCAGAGCCCAGGCACACCCTCAACCAGTGGTTTGGCCGGGCAATGAATACTGGGACAAATAAGCTTTTGCGATTGAGTGAATATCTCATCATGAATGTGACTAAAGACCTGGTGAAATCAATTCATTAGTACTCAATTAATAGCTCGACATAAGATGCGCCTCAATAATAGACAACATAAAGACTACCGAGCAAAAGCAGCCAGGAACAAAGCTGGAAAGCACTGAAAGCCAACAAACAAGTTCAGGACTTATCTCGGAAATCAGGATGCCAGATCACAATGAACAACGACTTCACATTCACCATCAAGAGCATTTGCTTCGACGAAGATTATCACCCGTCCGAGAATACGCGCATCACCACCAACTTTGCCAACCTGGCCAGGGGCAAGAGTCGCCAAGAGAACTTGCGCAATACCTTGAGGATGATTGACAACCGCTTCAATGCCTTGGCGCATTGGGATAACCCCAAGGGCGATCGTTATGCAGTCGAGCTTGAAATCATCTCCGTGGAGATGGACATCGACACTCAAAGCAGTGGCCATGCCATCCCCCTGATTGAAATATTGAAAACCAATATTTTCGATCGAAAGACCAACGAACGCTTTGAGGGCGTTGTAGGAAACAACTTTTCCTCTTACGTACGGGACTACGACTTCAGCGTGCTGTTGCCGGAGCACAACAGGGAGCGACCAAAGTTCAGCATTCCGGAAAACTTCGGAGAGCTGCATGGAAAGCTATTCAAGCACTTCATCAACTCCAGCACTTACAAGGAAAACTTCAACAAGCCACCGGTGATCTGCCTGAGCGTTTCGAGCAGCAAGACCTACCATCGGACTGAAAACCAGCACCCTGTACTGGGCATTGAATACCAGCAGGACGAATATTCTCTAACAGATGAATACTTCAACAAGATGGGGTTGAAAGTTCGCTACTTCATGCCGTCCAACAGCGTTGCGCCTTTGGCTTTCTACTTTGCCGGCGATTTGCTCAGTGATTACACCAACCTGGAACTGATCAGCACCATCAGCACGATGGACACCTTCCAGAAGATTTACCGGCCAGAGATCTACAATGCCAACTCTGCAGCAGGCAAATCCTATCAACCGAGCCTGAAGCACCAGGACTATTCATTGACTCGAATTGTCTATGACCGAGAAGAACGTAGCCGCCTGGCGATTGAGCAAGGGCAGTTTGTCGAGAACAACTTCATCAAGCCATACCAGACCATTCTTGAGCAGTGGTCCGCCAATTACGCTCTTTGACTCATCAAAAATACAAGGTCACCCATGATGAAAAAGTTGTTACCCACTTCAACTGCCGGCAGCTTGCCTAAACCTTCCTGGCTTGCACAACCTGAAACACTCTGGTCGCCCTGGAAGTTGCAAGAGGAAGAACTGGTTGAAGGCAAGCAGGACGCCTTGCGCTTGTCACTGCAAGAACAACAGCAAGCAGGCATTGATATCGTCAGTGATGGCGAGCAGACACGTCAGCACTTTGTCACGACGTTCATCGAACACCTCAGCGGCGTTGATTTTGCAAAACGTGAAACCGTCAGGATTCGTGATCGCTATGATGCGAGCGTCCCCACGGTGGTGGGGGCTGTCAGTCGCCAGAAGCCGGTTTTCGTGGAAGATGCCAAGTTTCTGCGCCAGCAGACCGAGCAACCCATAAAGTGGGCGCTGCCAGGCCCGATGACGATGATCGACACGCTTTATGACAGCCATTACAAAAGCCGCGAAAAACTGGCCTGGGAATTCGCCAAGATCCTCAACCAGGAAGCCAGGGAGCTGGAGGCGGCCGGCGTGGATATCATCCAGTTTGATGAGCCCGCCTTTAACGTCTTCTTCGATGAAGTGAATGACTGGGGTGTGGCCACCCTGGAAAGGGCCATTGAAGGTCTTAAATGCGAAACGGCGGTGCACATTTGCTATGGCTATGGCATCAAGGCCAATACGGACTGGAAAAAGACCCTGGGCTCAGAGTGGCGGCAATATGAAGAGGCGTTCCCCAAGCTGCAGAAATCCAGTATCGATATAGTCTCGCTGGAATGTCACAACTCTCATGTCCCAATGGATCTCATTGAACTCATCAGAGGCAAGAAGGTGATGGTCGGGGCCATTGATGTGGCCTCCAACACCATTGAAACACCCGAGGAAGTGGCCGACACCCTGCGCAAGGCATTGCAGTTCGTGGATGCCGACAAACTCTATCCCTGCACCAACTGTGGCATGGCGCCCTTATCCCGTGGCGTGGCAAGGGGCAAGCTGAAGGCTTTAAGTGCCGGCGCAGAAATCATCCGCAGAGAACTCTCGAACCTGCGCTGAGCTAAAGCCGCAAGTGGTGTGCCAGAGGGGTGAGGCAGTGGATTGAAAAACCGCCGCTTCACCCCTCTGCGCGCTGTCGGACAGTACCCAATATTCAGGACCCGCCATGTCACTTCCCAGTACGGCTATCGAGCCAATGCGCTTTCGCGAAGCGCTCGGGCACTACGCATCCGGCATCACGGTGATTACCTCGCAGGTTGATGGCGAGCCGCTCGGCTTTACGTGCCAGTCGTTCTATAGCGTGTCGATGAGCCCGCCGCTGGTGTCATTCAGCGTCATGTCCAGCTCGGCCAGCTACCCCAAGATTCGTCAGGCGGGCCGCTTCATGGTCAATATCCTCTCAGGCGAGCAGGTCAGGATTTCCAACCAGTTCGCAAGCAAAGGCACGGACAAGTGGCAGGGAGTTCAATGGCAGGAATCGCCGCTGGGCAACCCGATCATTGCCGGCAGCCTGCACTGGCTCGATTGTGAAATTCATGCCGAACACGTCGCCGGTGACCACCTGATCGTGATCGGTGAAGTCAAGGCGCTGAACCTGCAGCAAGCGGCGGCTGCGCAGCCATTGCTGTATTTCAAAGGGCAATATTGCAACCTCGCGGCCCCGGGCGCGGTGTGAACCCTGGCCGGCGCTCCTTCGCTGAGGGCCTGTTTCAGACAGCAAGGTTGCTTGTGAATCGCAGGGACGCTGGCGCTCACTCTTGTACCGGAATCTGCCGCAACGGCTTGACCGACTTGAAGGAAAAGCTCGAATAGATCTCCTTCACCGCCGGCAGGGTCTGCAACACTTCACGGGCGAATTCGCCGAAGGATTCCAGGTCCTTGGCCAGTACTTCGAGGAGAAAGTCGTAGCGCCCGGAGACGTTGTGGCAGGCGATGATTTCCGGGATCTCCAGCAGCCTCTGCTCGAAGGCCCGGGCGGTGTCCTGGGAGTGGGATTCCATCATCACGCTGACAAAGGCGGTGACCCCATAGCCCAGCGCCTTGGGCGAGAGGATCGCCTGGTAACCGGTAATCACCCCGCTCTCTTCGAGAATCTTCACCCGGCGCCAGCACGGCGAGGTGGTCAAGGCGACGCTGTCCGCCAGCTCGGCATTGGTCAGCCGGGCGTTGTCTTGCAGGGCGATCAGCAGGGCTTTGTCGATACGGTCCAGATCAAGGGGCATGTCTTACCTTTTTATCTTATTTTTATGGTTATTTATTCCAATTATTCGGTTTTAAAGGGCCGATATTGGAAATTATTGCGCCGGATTTGAGCATAGCATTAGAGTAAATCCGGGAGCGTTCACCATGAACAATAAAAACAGTGACCTTGGTTTTTCCACCCGTGCCATCCATCACGGCTACAACCCCCAGGAGCATCAGGGCGCGCTGATCCCGCCGATCTACCTGACCTCCACCTTCACCTTCGCCACCGCCGAATACGGCGCCGGCTGTTTTGCCGGTGAAGAACCCGGCTACTTCTACACCCGCATCGGCAACCCGACCCTGGCGTTGCTGGAAGCGCGCATGGCCGCCCTGGAAAACGGCGAGGCGGCCGTGGCGTTCGGCTCCGGCATGGGGGCGATTGCCGCGACCTTGTGGACCCTGCTGCGCCCGGGCGACGAGGTCATCGTCGGCCAGACTTTGTACGGTTGCACCTTTGCCCTGCTGCACCACGGCCTTGGCGAATTCGGCGTCAAGGTACGCCATGTCGACCTGACCGACCTGGGCGAGCTACGGGCGGCCATCGGCCCGGCCACGCGGATGATCTATTTCGAAACCCCGGCCAACCCCAACATGCAACTGGTGGACATCGCCGCCGTGGCCCAGGTGGCCCGCCAGCATCCCGGCCTGCTCGTGGCGGTGGACAACACCTACTGCACACCTTACCTGCAGCGCCCGCTGGAACTGGGCGCCGACCTGGTGCTGCATTCGGCCACCAAGTACCTCAGCGGCCATGGCGACATCACCGCCGGCATCGTGGTCACCGGCCAGGCCCTGGCCGAACGCATCCGCCTGCAGGGCCTGAAGGACCTGACCGGCGCGGTGCTCTCGCCCCAGGACGCTTTTCTCCTGATGCGCGGCCTCAAGACCCTGGCCCTGCGCATGGATCGCCATTGCGCCAACGCCCAGGCCGTCGCCCAGTTCCTCCAGGACCACCCCGCCGTGGCCTGGGTCGCCTACCCGGGGCTGGCATCCTTTGCCCAACACGCCCTGGCCGCAAGACAGATGAAGCTGCCCGGCGGCATGATCGCCTTCGAACTCAAGGGTGGGCTGGCCAGCGGGCGACGCTTCATGAACGCCCTGGGGCTGTTCAGCCGCGCGGTCAGCCTGGGGGATGCCGAATCCCTGGCCCAGCACCCGGCGAGCATGACCCATTCCACCTACACCCAGGAGGAACGGGCCGAACACGGCATCGCCGAGGGCCTGGTACGGCTGTCGGTGGGGCTGGAAGACATCGCCGACCTGCTGGCCGACATCGCCCAGGCCCTGGACGCCAGCGCCGAACCCGCGCGCCCCACCCTGGAGGCCGTGAGCCGAATCGGCAAGGCCCTGCCTTGAGCAGGATCAGCACATCTGGCGGCAAAGCCGACTACAACACCCTGCCGGCGCCCGGGTGCCGGCAGTCCAGGCAACACCCGCAACACCCTTAGAACCGTAACCCACAGGAGTGGAACAACCCATGAGTCGTATCAATAACAAAGCCACCCAACTGCTCAGCGCCATGATCCTTGCCGGCCTGGCCTGCCATTCCATGGCAGCCGACAGCATCCGGATCGGCATCGCCGGGGCCAAGACCGGCCCGGTGGCGCAATACGGTGACATGCAGTTCAGCGGCGCGCGCATGGCCATCGAGCAGATCAACGCCAAGGGTGGCGTCGACGGCAAGCAACTGGTGGCCGTGGAATACGACGATGCCTGCGACCCCAAGCAAGCGGTCGCCGTGGCCAACAAGGTGGTCAACGACGGCGTCAAGTTCGTGGTCGGACACCTGTGCTCCAGCTCCACCCAGCCCGCGTCGGACATCTACGAAGACGAAGGCATCGTGATGATCACCCCGGCCGCCACCAGCCCAGAGCTGACCGCCCGTGGCTACAAGATGGTGTTCCGCACCATCGGCCTGGACAACGCCCAGGGCCCGGCGGCGGCACGCTACATCGCCCAGCTCAAGCCGACCAATGTGGCGGTGCTGCACGACAAGCAACAGTACGGCGAAGGCATTGCCAGCTCGGTCAAGGACATCCTCGGCAAGGAAGGCATCAAGGTGGCGATGTTCGAAGGCATCAACGTCGGCGAACGCGACTACTCCTCGATCCTGGCCAAGCTCAAGCAGGCCAATGTGGATTTCGTCTACTTCGGCGGCTACCACCCGGAAATGGGCCTGCTGTTGCGCCAGGCCAAGGAAAAGGGCCTGACCGCACGCTTCATGGGGCCTGAAGGCGTGGGCAACGACTCGATCTCGCAGATCGCCAAGGACGCTTCCGAAGGCATGCTGGTGACCCTGCCCAAGTCCTTCGACCAGGACCCGGCCAACAAGGCCCTGGTGGAGGCCTTCGAAGCCAAGAAGGAAAACCCCAGCGGCCCGTTCGTGCTGCCGTCCTACTCGGCCGTGGAAGTGATTGCCGGAGGCATCGCCGCAGCCAAGAGCGAAGACCCGGAAAAAGTCGCCGAGGCGATCCACAAGGGCACCTTCAAGACCCCTACCGGCGACCTGAGCTTCGACGAGAAAGGCGATCTCAAGGACTTCAAGTTCGTGGTCTATGAGTGGCACTACGGCAAGCCGAAAAGCGTAGCGGCGGAAAACGCCGGGCTCTAAGCCGGGCACCGGGTGCCGCCTGCCAGGGCAGCGGCGCCCTACCCGTTTCAGGTGCAAGGCCTGAAAGAAGCTCTGCCCAACGCTTGAACAACGCCTTTCAAGCCAGACTTAAAGCACTAATTCCCGAGTATTCTAGTTGGGAACAACTTAAAGAACAGGTAACAACAAGGACCGCTTCGGGTAACACTTTCCAAAGCCTCTGCTTATACTCCAGAACCCTCCCCGTGGAAGCGGCCCATGCTTCCCGCCCAGGAAGATCGTTAGCCTGCCTTGTTTTCTTCTGAACTTTTGACTGCCGTCTTCCGCTCAACTAGAGATCGTGATGAAAGGGCCTGAAAAGCCCGAACTAGAGGACTTTCGCGAGCAGCGCAATAACCCCCGCCCACCCGCCGCAAGCCAGCATTCGATATGCCTCAAGGCCTGTATCTTTAGTGCCAAGCCGCTAGGCATGAGGCTTACCGCGCTGCGCTTATGCAGCAACTAAAACGTTAAAGCACAAGACTGTGACGCGCATCGAATGTTACCGATCAAGATGAACTTAATGTTACCGACCAAGTAAAAAAGATAAGCCGCAAACCCACTAACACCGGGAAGTAGTTCCTCTTTTTTCATGGATAGAAATACTGTTTGCTAACTAAATTCGATTTTGTATATCGTGCGCAACATCAAATTGCCAGCTGCGGAAAGTACTTCTGCCAGGCCTTTTTTCAAGGAGCGAAGAACATGGAACCCTTTCTCGGCGAGATTCGTCTGTTCCCTTGGGCCTGGGCCCCACAAGGCTGGCTTTTGTGTCAGGGCCAGGTGCTGGCGGTAAACGACTACATGGCGCTGGCAACACTGCTCGGCAACCGTTACGGCGGCGACGGCCGAACCACCTTCGGCCTGCCGGACCTGCGAGGCCGGGCAGCACTGGGGGAGAATCTCGATGCTTCGACCGCCCCTTTGCTGGATCTGCGGGAGCTGGCCAGCATGGACGGAACCGAACTGGTCGCGCTGAATGCCAGCAACCTGGCAACCCACAGCCATATCGCCAACGTCTCAACCGCAGCAGGTGTCGCCGGGCCGGCGGGCAATATTCCCGCCATCAGTTCGAACTCCAAAGGCGCTGTCTCGAGATCCACCTATGTAGCCTTCGGCGATACAAGTCACGTGACGCTCAACATCACCACGGTGGTGAGCCCTCCCGGCCTTCCGATGTTGAACATCCAGCCGTCGATCGGCGGCAACTTCTGCATTGCCATCACTGGTACCTACCCACCTCGGTAAGCAAACGCCCACAGCCTAACGACTAAGGAAAGCAATATGTCTGATGCATACCTCGGAGAGATCCGTATGTTTGCCGGCAACTTCGCCCCCAAGGGCTGGGCCTTGTGCAATGGCACCGAGTTGCCGGTCAAGGGCAACGACGCCCTGTTCAGCTTGATCGGCAGTACCTATGGCGGCGATGGCCGGAACACCTTCAAGCTCCCGGACTACCGCGGCAGAACCCCTGTCGGTCAGGGCAGCGGACCGGGCTTGTCTAGCTGGTCCCTGGCCGAGAGGGCGGGCGTCGAGCAGATCACTCTCACAGCAGAGAACACGCCACCGCATATTCATGGATTCCAGGTCAGTGCCAACGAGGCGGCATCCGCCGTGCCGGTTGCCATCACCCCACCGATCAATAGCCTGAGTTTCGGCAAGTTCAAGCGGGTAAGCCCGACAGACAGCGTCACCGGGCTTTACAGCAAGGGAACCAACAATTCCACAATGGTCAGCTTGAACCCGAGTTTTCTCAGCCCGGCCCTGGGCGTGGCCAATAAATCGGTCGCCCCCCACAGCAACATGATGGGGTCCCTGGTGATCAACTACATCATCTGCATGACGGGCCTCTACCCATCGAAGCCCTAGTCCCTCTTTTTTCAGGAACGATCGACCATGGATGCTTTTACTGGTGAAATTCGGCTTTTTCCCTTCAACTTCGCCCCTGTGGACTGGGCCGTCTGCGACGGTCGACTGTTGCTCGTGAATGAGTATCAAGCGCTCTATTCAGTGATCGCCAACATTTATGGTGGCAGTAACGGGATCAACTTCAATCTGCCCGATCTCCGCGGCCGCGTCGCCATAGGTGAGGGTCAGGCCCCCACCCTGAGCATGCGCACCCTGGGCCAGAAACTGGGCGGCGATAAGACCATCTTGAAACCGGAAAACTTCGCCCCCCACACCCATCAGGTATTGGCCCAGGATGGTAGCGACAACGCCATGGCCCTGGACCTAGCCGATAACACGGCCTACCTGGCACAACCACGGGGGATTCGCTTGTACAACGCCAGAGTGCAGGCCACTGGCGGGCCCAGCCTGCACCCCGATACGGTGGCCCCTGCCGGGATGGACACCGCCAAGGCCGAGTCGCAGCGTTATGCGATGCAACCCTTTCTGACGCTGCGCTATTGCATCTGCCTGAACGGCGAGTATCCACAAAGGTGGTGATAAGCCCAGCCTGCGCCCCCCTCCTGCAAGCGGTGCTGCCGGTCGGTGGCGCTCTGCGCCTGCAGAACACCACCGACCAGGCCTTCCTGCGGGAGTTGTTCGTGTCTCGCCGCTGGGCCGAGGTCCGTGCCGTACCCAGCTGGAGCGACGCCCAGCGCCACGCATTCCTGCACAGCCAAGCCGAGCTGCAACGCCAGCACTATGAGCGGCACTACCCGGGGGCACAGTGGCTGATCATCGAACAGGCCGGCGAAGCAATCGGCCGCCTGTGCCTGCATCGGCAAGCCACTGACCTGCGCGTCGTCGATATCGCCCTGCTGCCTCACTGCCAGGGCCTGGGCCTGGGCAGCGCATTGCTGCGGGAAATCCTGACCGAAGCCGATACCCAGGGCCACTCTTGTAGCCTGAGCGTCGAACTCGGCAGCCGGGCCCAGGGCCTGTACCAGCGCCTAGGGTTTCTGGCCGGTGACGAAAACGGCCTGTATGTGCAAATGCGGCGCCCGGCACGGCAATTGCCTCGGGAGGAGCTGGACAACCCCTGAAAGCCCGGATGACGGCTGTAGGCAGGTCTCGCGGAACGGCGACCTGAATTTTACCCTTTGACCTTGACTCATTTAACGCTGGATGCGGCCGCGACAAAGCTGATCGCAAATGGCAGGGAGCCTTTATGAAAACATCGCGCAGTAGTTTCCACGGTTCGCTGGCACGTTCGCTGGTCCTGCTTTTTCTGCTTTTGAGCCTGCCAACGGCCGCCATGGCGCTGCTGCCGCCCCCCGTGATCACAAGTCCGGGGACGGGCACCACGCTGCCATCGGTCACGGTGGGCCAGTCGATGAGTATCCAGATCCTTTCCAGCGGCGGTGAAATGCCCCTGGATAAGTGGTACCAGTGTGATATCGACGATCCAGACGATACGGCCCCCTGCCTGCCACCGGGGCTGATCCTCGATGCCTCACCCAACAGTCCGACCACCACGCTGCATGGTGCACCTACCATCGCCGGCAACTACACCTTCAACATTTCCCTGAATGACGGCAGAAACCAGGCCGGGGTCGCCACCTATACCCTGGAGGTTACCGGCGCGGCGACCCCGACCCTGACCTCGGTTGCCCCCAACTCCGGCAGCACCGCTGGCGCCACCGCCGTCACCCTCACCGGCAGCAATTTTACCGGCGCCACCTCGGTCAGCTTCGGCGGCACGGCGGCCCCCAGTTATACCGTCAACAACGCCACGACCATCACGGCCACCACACCGGCTCATGCCGCGGGCGCAGTGAACGTAACGATCATCACCCCTGGCGGCAGCGCGACCCTGACCAATGGCTATACCTACGCCGTGCCCGCCCCCACAGTCGGCCCGGTCAGCGCCACGGTGGCCGCCAACAGCAGCGCCAACTCGATCACTCTGAGCCTCAGTGGCGGCGCCGCCACCAGCGTCGCCGTGGCCAGCGCCGCCAGCCATGGGACTGCCACCGCCAGCGGCACCAGCATCAGCTACACCCCCACCGCCGGTTTCTCCGGCACCGACAGCTTCACCTATACCGCCACCAACGCCAGCGGCACTTCCAGCCCGGCTACGGTGACCATCACCGTCACCCCGCCCACCCTGGCGATAACACCGACGACTCTGCCCAACGGCACTCAAAGCACGGCCTACAGCCAGACCCTGAGCACCTCCGCGGGCACCGCCCCCTACAGCTACGCGATCACTGCCGGCAGCCTGCCGGCCGGCATGAGCCTGAACACCGGCACCGGTACACTCAGCGGCACCCCCACTGCCGGTGGTGCCTTCAACCTGACCATCACCGCCACCGACGCCTACAGCGCCACCGGCTCTCGCGCCTACACCTTGTTGATCAACGGCCTGCCACCAGTTGCCAACGCACTGAGCACCACGGTCGCGGCCAACAGCAGCGCCAACACGATTCCCTTGAACATCACCGGTGGTGCCGCCACCAGCGTCGCCGTGGCCAGCGCCCCCAGCCATGGCAGCGCCACGGCCAGCGGCACCAGCATCAGCTACACCCCCACCGCCGGTTTCTCCGGCGCCGACAGTTTCACCTACACCGCCACCAACGCCAGCGGCACTTCCAGCCCGGCCACGGTGAGCATCACCGTCGGTGCCCCGAGCATCACCCTGAGCCCCGGCTCCCTGAGCAACGGCACCGCCGGCACGCCCTATAGCGCAACCCTCAACGCCACCGGCGGCGCTGTGCCCTACAGCTACAGCATCACATCCGGCAGCCTGCCGACCGGCCTCAGCCTGAACACCGGCACCGGTGCGATCAGCGGCATACCGAGCGCCGCTGGCACCTCCAACCTGACCATCACCGCCACCGATACCAACGGCGCCACCGGGTCCCAGGCCTACTCGAT
Source organism: Pseudomonas sp. UME65 (assembly GCF_014170225.1). Lineage (NCBI taxonomy): Bacteria > Pseudomonadati > Pseudomonadota > Gammaproteobacteria > Pseudomonadales > Pseudomonadaceae > Pseudomonas > Pseudomonas sp. UME65. The sequence continues at coordinate 77,372 of NZ_LZZQ01000005.1, forward strand.
CACCATCAATATTCAGGCACCGGTTGCCAGCGCCGGCAGCGCCACGGTCGCGGCCAACAGCAGCGCCAACCCGATCCCTCTGAGCCTCAGTGGCGGCGCCGCCACCAGCGTCGCCGTGGCCAGCGCCGCCAGCCATGGGACTGCCACGGCCAGCGGCACCAGCATCAGCTACACCCCCACCGCCGGTTTCTCCGGCGCCGACAGTTTCACCTACACCGCCACCAACGCCAGCGGCACTTCCAGCCCGGCCACGGTGAGCATTACCGTCAGTGCCCCGAGCATCACCCTGAGCCCCGGCTCCCTGAGCAACGGCACTGCCGGCACGCCCTATAGCTCAACCCTCAGCGCCACCGGCGGCACTGTGCCCTACAGCTACAGCATCACATCCGGCAGCCTGCCGACCGGCCTCAGCCTGAACACCGGCACCGGTGCGATCAGCGGCATACCAAGCGCCGCTGGCACCTTCAACCTGACCATCACCGCCACCGATACCAACGGCGCCACCGGGTCCCAGGCCTACTCGATCACCATCAATATTCAGGCACCGGTTGCCAGCGCCGTCAGCGCCACGGTCGCGGCCAACAGCAGCGCCAACCCGATCCCTCTGAGCCTCAGTGGCGGCGCCGCCACCAGCGTCGCCGTGGCCAGCGCCGCCAGCCACGGGACTGCCACGGCCAGCGGCACCAGCATCAGCTACACGCCTGCCGCAGGCTTCTCCGGCGCCGACAGTTTCACCTACACCGCCACCAACGCCAGCGGCACTTCCAGCCCGGCCACGGTGACCATCACCGTCAGCGCGCCCAGCCTGGTACTGACCCCGGCGTCCCTGGGGGCCGGCACGGCAGGCAGCCCCTACAGCGCAACCCTCAGCGCTACCGGTGGCACCGTTCCCTACAGCTACAGCATCACCAGCGGTAGCCTGCCGACGGGCCTGAACCTGAACACTGCCAGCGGTCTGATCAGCGGTACGCCGATTACCAGCGGCAGCAGCAACCTGGTCATCACCGCCACCGATGCCAACGGTGCCACGGGCTCACAGGCCTATTCGATCACCATCGCTGCCGTGGCGATCACCGTGCCCGCCTCCAGCCAGATCCTCGCAGCGGGCCAGTCGGCCACCGTCGACCTGACCCAGGGCGCCACCGGCGGCCCGTTCACCCACGCCACCCTGGGCACGGTGACCCCGGCCTCGGCCGGCCGGGCGATGATGATGGGCCCCTTCTCGATGCGCTTCGTGCCATCGGCGGCCTTCGCCGGTACGGCGGTCGTCAGCTTCAGCCTGCACAACCTCAGCGGTTCCAGCGCCTCCAGCACCATGAGCTTCATCATCCAGACCCGTGCGGACCCGACCAGGGACGCCGAGGTCATCGGCCTGCTCAACGCCCAGACCCGCGCCGCGGAACGCTTTGCCAGTACCCAGATGGACAACTTCAACCAGCGTATGGAGCAGCTGCACCAGATGCGCTGCGACCGCAATTCGTTCAACGCCAGCTTGCGCAAGGACGGCAGCAACGTACCGCTGGGCGAGGTCGCCAAGGTGATCAAGGAACAACTGGGAGATTCGGCCCACCAGACCGAGCAGGAAAAACGCGAGGCCGCCGCTGCCGCGCAGGACAACTGCAAGCAGGATGACCTGGCGTTCTGGAGCGACGGTTTCGTCAACACCGGCTCGACCCACGCCCGTGGCGCCCAGGGCAACAGTTTCACCACCCTGGGCCTGAGCGCCGGCGTCGACTATCGGCTGTCGCCCACGCTGATCGCCGGGGTCGGGATCGGCTACGGCAACGACCGCAGCGAGATCGGCAGCAACAAGACCCGCAGCGATGCGGACGCCATCGGCATCGCCACCTACCTGAGCCTGAACCTGGCGCCCCAGGTGTTTGTCGACGGCCTGCTGGGCTACAACCGCATCAGCTTCGACTCGCGTCGCTACATCACGGGCAGTAACGACGACTATGCCCGTGGCTCGCGCGATGCCGACCAGTTGTTCGCCTCGCTGACCGCCAGCTACGAGTACCGCCAGGGACCACTGTCGCTGACCCCCTACAGCCGCTTGAACGCCAGCGTCACACGCCTGGACGCCTTCAGTGAAAAAGGCGGAGGCATCTACGGGCTTTCCTATGACGAGCAAAACCAGCAGAACTTCACCTCCTACCTGGGCCTGCGCACCGGTTACGACCTGATGACCCGGGTCGGCGTGGTCACCCCCAAGGTCGGCCTGGCCTGGGGTCACAACTTCAGTAGCAGCAGCGACTACAAGATGCGCTATACCGACCAGGGCGATGAAGGCCAGCTCTACCGGCTCAAGCCCGACGCCCTGGACCGCGACTTCGCCAGCCTGGACATGGGTGTTGACTTCAACCTCGGGCGTGCCTGGCAAATGGGCTTCTCCTATAAGACCGCGCTGGGTTCGGATGAACGCAACGACAGCCTGCGCATCGGTTTGAACGGGAAGTTCTAGAGGCTGACCACAGGCTAACGCCCCATCACCGGGGCATGCAGAAGGAAATGCTTCCCCTGCCGAGTGACAGGCAAAAAAAACCGCCGCAGCCAGGCTGCGGCGGGTGATGCCACTCAAGGGGGGGCGGGTCTGTGTCGCGCTTAGCTGCTCGGCAGGGTACCGGCCTCGATTTCCCCGGCGGTGCGTTCCACTGCGCGGCGGGTCTTGTCCACCAGCTCGTCAATGTCGCCACGGCTGGCCACCAGGGCCGGGGCCATGATCATCCGCCCGAAGGTCGAGCGAATGATCACCCCCTCTTCGAAGCCCAGGGTGCGGCAGCGCCAGGCGATGTCGTTCTCGTTGGCGAAACGCTTGCGGCTGGCCTTGTCCTCGGCGAACTGCAACGCCGCCACCAGCCCGGTGCCCTGGATCTCGCCGATCAGCGGGTGGTTGCCGAACACTTCCCGCAGGCACTGCTGCAGGTAGGGGCCGGTATCGTTCTTGACCTGGCTCACCACCCCTTCATCGCGCAGGGCCTTGAGGTTGGCGATGGCCACGGCCGCTGCCACCGGGTGCCCGGAATAGGTCAGGCCGTGGGCGAACACCCCGCCCTGCTCCACCAGTACCTGGGCAATGCGCTTGCTCAGCACCAGGCCGCCCATGGGGATGTAGCCGGAGGTCAGGCCCTTGGCGATGGACAGGGTGTCGGGCTCGAAACCGAAATGCTGGTGGGCGAACCATTCGCCGGTGCGACCGAAACCACCGATCACTTCGTCGGCACACAGCAGCACGTCGTACTGGCGGCAGATGCGCTGGATTTGTGGCCAGTAGCTTTCCGGCGGGAAGATCATGCCGCCCGCGCCCTGGAACGGCTCGGCGATGAAACCGGCGACGTTCTCGGCCCCCAATTCGAGGATCTTCTCCTCCAGCTGGCGGGCGCAGCGCAGGCCGAACTCGGCGGGTGTCAGGTTGCCTTCGTGGGCGAACCAGTAAGGCTCGTCGATATGCGCCACGTCCGGGATCAACCCGCCCATGTCATGCATGAACTTCATTCCGCCCAGGGCCGTGGCCGCCAGGGTCGAGCCGTGGTAACCGTTCCAGCGGCCGATCATCACCTTCTTCTGCGGCTGGCCGAGGATCTGCCAATAGCGCCGCACGCTGCGGATCAGCACCTCGTTGGCCTCGGAACCGGAGTTGGTGTAGATGGCGTGGCTGTAGTGCCCGGGCAGCAGGCTGAACAGCAACTCGGACAGCTCCACCACCGCCGGGTGGGTGGTGTGGAAGAACATGTTGTAGTACGGCAATTGCTCCAGCTGTGCGCTGGCGGCAGCGGCCAGGTCCTTGCGGCCATAGCCCAGGTTGGTGCACCACAGGCCGGACATGCCGTCCAGGTAGCGCTTGCCGTCGTTGTCCCACAGGTGCAGGCCCTCACCGCGGACGATCACCCGCGGTCCCTCGGCGTTCAGCGCCTTCTGGTCGAGGAAGGCATGGATATGGTGCGCGGCATCGGCGGCCTGGTAGTCCTGGGTGCTGCGGGGCGCGGCCGGTTGCGGCTGTTGGTTGGAGGTGCTCATGGTCATTCTCCTGCACGGTAGGCGGGTTCAAGGGAAGGTTGGGTTGCCAGGGTCGGTTCGCCGGGTAGCAGCGGCTCGGGAACGAACAGCGGCTTGCGCATCACCAGCTTGATCCAGACCACGGCGATCAGCGAAATCACCCCCAGCACCACGCCGGCACTGCCGAAGATCCGCGCGGTCATCTCGGGGGATGGGGAAACGTGGTAGATCGCAAACAGCATGCCGACGATCCCCAGCACCTGGGGCCAGGGGTAGAACGGCGAGCGGAACGGCCGTGGTGCATCGGGGTAGCGACGGCGCAGGGCGATCACGTCGATGTGCACGACGATATAGGCCAGTAGCCACGCCAGGGCGGCGGCCAACAGCAGCAGGCTGATGGAATCCGGGTCCTGGCCCAGCAGCAGGATCGGCAGCCCGGTCAGCGCCGCCACGAACAGCACCGCCACCCAGGGCGTACGGCCACGGGGGCTCAAGCGCTTGAACTGGGGAAAGGCCTGGCCGTTCTGGGCCATGCCGTAGAGCATCCGCGGCAGCGCCGCCAGGGACGAGTTGACCGTGCTGCAGGTGGCAGTGATCACCGCCCCCACCAGGAACAGCTTGCCGGCCTCGCCGAACACCGTGGTGGCGAACAGGAAATGCGGCAGCGGATCGCTGGCCAGTTGCGCCCGCGGCACACAGAGCAAGGCACCCAGGCAATAGAGGGTAATCACCAGGAAGATCACGCTCAGGCCGATGATCATCGAACGCGGGATATTGCGCTCCGGGTTGCGGGTTTCCTCCACCAGCGGGCAGACGAACTCGGCACCGACAAAGCCCCAGATGGCCATGGCCGCCAGCGCCAGGGCGCCGACTTGCAAGGGGTTCCAGCCCTGGTCCAGGGGCAGTTGCAGGTCGGCCTGGGCACTGCTCACGGCGCCCAGGCCCAGGGTCAGCAGGATCACCACCATCACCACCGCCAGCACCGTCTGCAGCTTGGCGAAGACGTCGATGCCCAACAGGTTGAGCAAGGTGAACACCCCGAGTACCCCATAGGCCACCAGCATCGGCGGCAACGCGCCGGGGTAGACCTTGCCGATGATCAGGTCCAGAAGCAGCAGCTCGGCGGACAGGGCGAACATCGCCACCACCATGTAGCCGGAGAAGGTCGCGAGGATCGCCGGGAAATGTCCGATGGCCACCTCGGTGTAGCTGCTCAGGCTGCCGGCCCGGGGCACCATCAGCGCCAGTTCGGAAAACGACAGGGCATAGGTCAGGGCCAGCAGGTAGGCCAGCAGCAGCGGGATGAAGAAGCCCAGCCCGGCCATCCCCGCCCCTTGCAGCATCAGCACCATCACCCCCTGGGACACCACCAGGCCGACAGCCACCGAGACCAGTGAACCCAGGCCCAGGACCCGGCGCAGGCCGCCCTTGCTGGTGGGGCTCAAGGCCCCCGTGGAGAGATTTGCAGTCATGGCACGCACTCCGTTCTTATTGTTGTTGTGGGCCTGCCGCCGGGGCGGCAGGTGCAGCGGCGCCAGCCCGGCGCCGCAGAGGGTTCACAGCGCTCAGCGCAGCTGGAACCAGGTGGTTTTCAGTTGGGTGTACTTGTCGAAGGCATGCAGCGACAGGTCGCGACCGAACCCCGACTGCCGGCCACCGCCAAACGGCACGGTGACGTCCAGGGCATCCACGGTATTGACCGACACCGTGCCGGCCCGCAAGCACCCGGCGACCCGGTGGGCGCGGTTGAGGTCGTCGCTCCACAGCGAGGCGGCCAGGCCGTAGACGCTGTCATTGGCCAGCGCAATGGCCTGTTCCTCGTCGTCGAACGGCGTCACCGCCAGCACCGGGCCGAACACTTCTTCCCGGGCGATGGCCATCGCCGGGCCCACGCCGGTGAGGATGGTCGGCTCGATGTAGTTGTCGCTGCCATCGATGCTCAGTTGCCGGCCGCCACAGGCCAGCTGCGCGCCCTGCTCCAGGGCCGCCGCGATATGCCCCATGACGCTGGCGGTCTGGCGCGCGTCGACCATGGCCCCGGCACGGCTGGCCGGGTCCAGCGGGTTGCCCGGCCGCCAGTCCCGGGCCTTGGCCTTGAGGCGTTCCACAAACTCTTCATGGATGCTGCGCTGCACCAGCAGCCGCGAGTTGGCGGAACACACCTCGCCCTGGTTGAAGAAAATGCCGAAGGCGGCCTTCTCTGCGGCCAGGTCCAGGTCCTGGCAGTCGTCGAACACCAGGTTCGGGCTCTTGCCCCCGCATTCGAGCCAGACCTGCTTGAGGTTGGACTGCGCCGAATACTGCATGAAGAACTTGCCCACCTCGGTGGAGCCGGTGAACACCAGGCAATCCACGTCCGGGTGCAGGCCCAGGGCCCGTCCGGCTTCGCTGCCCAGGCCCGGCACCACGTTGAGCACGCCTTCCGGCAAACCGGCCTCCAGGGCCAGTTCGGCCAGGCGCAGCGCCGAGAACGGCGACTGCTCGGCGGGCTTGAGCACCACCGAGTTGCCCACCGCCAGGGCCGGCGCCAGCTTCCAGGCGGCCATGTCCAGGGGAAAGTTCCAGGGCACCACCGCGCCGATCACCCCCAGGGGCACGCGGCTGATGCTGGCGTGGCTGTTGCGGGCGCCGGGGGCCACCTGATCGTAGAGCTTGTCGATGCTTTCGGCGTACCAGGCGAAGACATTGGCCGCGCCGGGCACGTCGATGTTCCAGGCGTCCATCACCGGCTTGCCCATGTTCAGGCTGTCCAGCAGGGCCAGTTCCTCGCGGTGGGCCAGCATCAGTTCGGCCAGGCGCAGCAAGACCTTCTTGCGCTCCACCGGGGCCATGCGCGCCCAGGGCCCGTGCTCGAAGGCCCGGCGCGCGGCGGCCACCGCCAGGTCCACTTCGGCTGCGCCACAGGCGCTGACCCGGGCCAGCACCTGGCGGGTGGCCGGGTTGATGGCATCGAAGGTAGCGCCGGATTCGGCGGACAACCGCTGGCCGCCGATCAGCGCCTGGTCAATGAATGTTTGTCGGGCAGCCCGCTGCTGCCAGTAACCGAGATCGAACACGCTGCATTCCCTCGTCGGCCGTTGCGACGGCCTGCTGGTTATTGGGTCCAGAGCGATGGTGCGTCACAGCGGGCCGGAGGAAAAATACTAAAAATATGTTCGAGTCCCATGAAAAAGCTCTGCAACCAGACGGCCTGGCGCCCCACGCAAAACGCCGCCATCCGGAGGTCCGGATGGCGGCGAATGGGCACTGTCCCGTGGCTAGGGCGCCTGGGTGGAGCGCATCCGGTTCAGGCCGGGTGCTCCAGCCAGTCGCCCAGGCGCAGCAACAGGGCGTCGCAGGCGTGCAGTTGCTCAAGGCTGATGAACTCGTCGGGCTTGTGGCCCTGGTCCATGCTGCCCGGGCCGCAGACCACCGTGGGAATCCCGGCCTGATGGAACAGCCCGCCCTCGGTGCCGAAGGCCACGGTGCCGAACTCCCGCGAGCCGCTGAGCAGCGCCAGCAGGTCGGCGGCCTCGCTGTCGGCAGCGGTGGCCAGCCCCGGGTAGGCACTCAGAGGTTGCAGGGCGATCCCGGTGTCGGCCTGCACCGCCTGCATCTGCGGCAGCAGCTGGTCCCGGGCATAGCCTTGCAACTGGTCCACCACCGCCTGGGCGTCATAGCCCGGCAGGGTGCGCACCTCGAAATCGAACTGGCACTCGGCCGGCACAATGTTCAGGGCCCGACCGCCCTGGATGGTGCCGGTCTGCACCGTGGAGAACGGCGGATCGAAACGTGGGTCGTGGTGCTCGGGTTGCGCCAAGCGGCTGCCGATCTCCCCCAGCTTGCCGATCAGCCGCGCCGCGTACTCGATGGCATTGACCCCATAGGGCGCATAGGCGGAATGGCAGGCCGCGCCGCGCACCTGGCAGCGCATGGCCAGCTTGCCCTTGTGGCCGAGCACCGGGCGCAGCTCGGTGGGCTCGCCGATCAGGCACAGCAGCGGTTTGTGCGGCCGCTGCTGCATTCGCTCAAGCATCGGCCGCACCCCCAGGCACCCCACCTCCTCGTCATAGGAAAAGGCCAGGTGCACCGGCAGCCGCAAGCGGCGCCGGGTCAGGCCCGGCACCGCAGCCAGCACCGAGGCGATGAAACCTTTCATGTCGGCGGTACCGCGGCCGTACAGGCGCCCTTCGCGCTCGCTGAGGACAAAGGGCTCGACACTCCATGCCTGGCCGTCCACTGGCACCACGTCGGTGTGGCCGGACAGCACCACACCGCCACGATCCTCGGGGCCGATGCTGGCAAACAGGTTGGCCTTGGTCCGCTCCGGGTTGTAGATCAGCTCGCTGTGCACGCCATGGCTGGCCAGGTAATCGCGGATGAAGCCGATCAGCTCCAGGTTGGAGTCGCGGCTGACCGTGGCAAAACCCACCAGCCGCGCCAACAACTCGCGGCTCGATTGTTCACTCATTGCCCGGCACTCCGTAGCTGGGCGCCGCCGTCGGGTCCAGGGCGCGGGTCAGGTAGTCCTGCATCTGCGGCCGGTAGGCCTGCCACAGGCCGGCGAGCTGGCCGATGGGGTCGGCGTCGGCCCAGTCCACCCGCAAGTCGACGATGGGCCAGGTCAGGTCGTCCACCACGCTCAGCGCCGCCGAATGCACCGGCCCCGCCTCGCCCCCCGCCGCCATCGCTGCCTGCATCGCCGCCAGCAGGCGCTCCACCAGCATGCCCGGGGTGTTTTCAAAGGCCTGGACCATGGCCTCGATCACCTGCGGGCCTGCCAGCAGGTTGCCGGCCGCCACGCACTGCTCCCCCGCCACAGCGTTGTGCTGGCCCAGGGCTTCCTGGCCGCTGAACAACGCGGTGCGGCCCTGGCTGTCGATCACCGTGACCTGGCGATACTGGCTCCAGCCGTTGCTGCCCAGGGCCCGGTCCAGGGCGCTGGCCGGGTCGAGCTTCTGGCCCTCCAGCAGGTCGAGGATCTGCGGGCCCAGGGCCGGCAAGGTGACGTTCTGGGTCGCCACCGCGCCCACTCCGGCCCGCACCCAGGGGCAGCGCGCGCCCACGGCGATGCTGGAAGAACTGATGGCGATGCCCAGCTGGCCGGTTTCGGCGCAGCGTCCAATGATGGAAAAAGTCATGCAAACTCCCTGGCCCACAGGGCCTTGTGGCAAGCGCGGCACAAGGCCGCTGGAACCTTCGGCAACCCCCTCACTCGGGGATCACCGCGATCACGTCGATCTCCATCAGCCACTGCGGCTGGCCGAGGGCCGAGACCACCAGCCCGGTGGAGATCGGGAACACCCCCTTGAGCCACTTGCCTACCTCCTGGTAGACCGGCTCGCGGTAGCGCGGGTCGGTGAGGTAGGTGGTGGTCTTGACGATGTGGCTCAGATCGCTGCCGGCCTCTTCCAGCAGTTGCTTGACGTTTTTCATCGCCTGCTCGGCCTGGGCCCGCGGGTCGCCGAGGCCGACCAGCCGGCCGTCGAAGTCGGTGCCGACCTGGCCGCGCACATACACCGTGTTGCCGGCGCGCACGGCCTGGCACAGGTCGTTGTCCAGGGACTGGTTGGGGTAGGTGTCCTTGGTGTTGAACATGCGGATGCGAGTATGAGTAGGCATCAGTGGGCTCCCACGGGGCTGAGGTTGAGGGCCGGTGCTTCGGCGGTAGCCACCGGCTGCCGGGCGTCGCTGTAGGCCTGGTACTTGCGCTGGGTGGCGATGTGGTCGGCGACATGCTTGGCGTCGTGCCACACCCCCCAGATAAACGACGAGCCACGGCGCGACAGCCAGGGCAGGCCGAGGAAGTAGATCCCCGGCTCGCGGGACACGCCGCGCTGGTGCAGGGGCTTGCCCTGTTCGCTGAAGGTGTCGACCTGCAGCCAGGAAAAGTCCACGGCGTAGCCGGTGGCCCAGATGATCGAGGTGATGCCGGCCTGTTGCAGGTCGAGTTCGAGGATCGGCTGCTTGACGCAGTCCGGGTCCGGCAGGCGCCGGCGGGCTTCGGGCTCCAGGGGCAGGTCGAGGCCGTTGCGGGCGATGTAGGCATCCGCCGCGTCCAGCAATGCCAGGTAGTTCTCGTCGCCCCGGGCCAGGTTGTCCAGCAGGTCGGCCTGGAAGGTCACGTGCTCGCCGGCAAAGGCCTTGGTCAGCCCCACCAGGGTGATGCCCTGGTGCGCCAGGGCGCGGAAGTCGATGGTCTGGCCGCCGCGGGCGCCGCTGACGGCAATGGTCACGTGCTCGCGCCCCGGCTTGGCGATCTCGGCGTCCCACTCTCCCAGCACCCCGAGCCACCAGCAGAAATCCCGGTTGCGATAGGAGCGCGGTGGCCGGTCGTGGGCCCCCACCGACAGGTAGACCCGGCGCCCCGCACGCTGCAGCTCATCGGCGATCTGCACCCCGGACGACCCCGCGCCCACCACCAGCACCGCGCCCTCGGGCAGTTGCTGCGGGTTGCGGTATTCGGCGGAGTGGATCTGCGTCAGCCGGTCATTGGCCGGGGCAATCGGCGGGATCACCGGACGCTGGAAAGGCCCGGTGGCGGCCACCACCCGTTGGGCCTGGATCAGCCCTTCGGAGGTTTCCACGGTGAAGCCCGGGCGGCCGACATTGCGCAGTACCTTGCGCACTTCCACGCCGGTGCGGATCGGCGCATTGAACTTGCGCGCATAAGCTTCGAAATAGTCCGCCACCTGGTCCTTGGCCGGGAAGGCATCGGCGGCGACATCGAATTCCATCCCGGGAAAGCGGTCGTGCCAGGCCGGCCCGTTGGCCACCAGGGAATCCCAGCGCCCGGTGCGCCAGGCCTCGGCTACTCGGCTGCGCTCCAGCACCAGGTGCGGCACCCCGAGCTTGCTCAGGTGCTCGCTCATGGCCACGCCGGCCTGGCCTGCGCCCACCACCAGGGTGTCCACTTGTATGGGTTGTTCTACGGTCATGTCTGTGTCCTTCTGCGAGACGAATGGCGCCGGCCGGAAGGCTGGGCGCACGCTGTTCAGAACCCGGGGGTAAGTCGGATGCCACAGATGGTGCGACAGACGCCTGAGAAGGAAAAATATTAAAAATGTGCTCGCTGGATAAGAAAAAGCGAGGCAGCGCGCGAGCACGCTAAACCACGGCTGCCGCGGCCTGCCGCAGGTTGTCGGGACAGTGACAGGGCACTGGAGCACGCCACGAAATAGCCCATCGATGCTCAGCGATCGATCAAAAAAGATGATTTTTCAACCCACCGGGCCGGCTTCAATCCAACAAATTTTCAGCTGCGTTTTTTTGCAGTCCCTGCCACCCGGGGCGAGTCAGATGGTTAACGGCGACATGACAGCCGACAGCGCTGCGAGGCCGGCGCTTTTCGTCACCACCTGAACCAGGGATGTGCACCATGACCACCAGCACCCACCAGCGTTTCCAGATCCGCGCCTGCAGGAAGTTCGCCCTAGAACAGAACCAGCGCCTGTTTCGCCAGGCCCAGGCGCTTGATAGCCAGGCCTATGGATTGCTTGACCAGGAACACTTGGAAATCGACACCTTCGAGCGCTATCGCCTCTTGCGCAACAAGGCCCAGGCCAAGTACCAGGAGGCCGTCGAGCACCTGCGCCTGATCAATCGCGAGTTCGTCGACCCGCAAAGCCCCCAGGACCACCCCACCTTCGCGGACACCGCGCAACCGCTGCTGCGGCTCAGCGGACGCTAAGCAGCCTGCCGCCAGTCAGACCGCCGCAGACTGCGCCAGGACCTGGGCCAGGGCGTCCCTCAACTGCGCCTGGCTGAAGGGCTTGAAGATCCGTGGCAGCTCCGGCACCGGGCCGTCCTGGCGCTGGGCATAACCGCTGGCCAGGATGATCGGCAACTGCGGGTGCAGGCGCCGCACCGCTTCGGCCAACTGGCGGCCATCCATGTGTGGCATGGCCATGTCGCTGATCATCAGCTGGATGTCCCGGTGCTGCTCAAGACACTGCAGCGCCTGGGCCCCGCTGGCGGCGCGGATGACTCGATGGCCCAGGTCCTCCAGCAGCAGCGTGGTGCTGTCCAGGACCAGGCTGTCGTCATCCACCAGCAGCACGCACAGCGGCGGGTGGTCCGGGCCCGGGGCCGGCATGGCCTCACTGCCCGGCGAACCCTTGGCCGCGCTCGCCAGGGGCAGCCACAGCTCGGCGCGGGTGCCCTGGCCCAGGCGGCTCTGGAGCACCAGGCGCCCGCCCAGTTGCTCGGCCAGGCCGTGGACCATCGACAGGCCCAGGCCGGTGCCCTTGCCCAGGCCCTTGGTGGTGAAGAACGGATCGGCGGCGCAGGCCAGGGTCTGTTCGTCCATGCCCTGGCCATCGTCGATCACCGCCAGGCAGACGTACTGCCCCCGGGCCAGGTTGCCCGTGGCCCCGCGCAATTGCGCCTCGATCAGGATCGAACCGCCCTCGGGCATCGCATCCCGGGCATTGCTCACCAGGTTCAGCAGCGCCAGTTCCAGCTGGTTGAGATCAGCCTGCACCGCCGGCAGGTCCGGCGCCATCTCCACCCGCAGGGCAATCCTGGGCCCCACCGAACTGCACAGCAGGCCGCTGAGGCTGGCCACCAGTTGGCCCAGGTCCAGGGCCTGGGATTTCAACTCCTGGCGCCGGGCGAAGGCCAGCATGCGCTGGGTCAGGGTCACGCCGCGCTCGGTGCCCTGCAGCGCGTTGTCCAGCAGGCGCCGCAGCCTGGGGTCATCGCCGACCCGTTTGTGCAGCAGCTCCAGGTTGCCGCGGATCACCGTCAGCAGGTTGTTGAAGTCATGGGCGATGCCGCCGCTGAGCTGGCCGATGGCCTGGAGCTTCTGCGACTGGAACAGCGCTTCGCGGGCGACCTCCAGTTCCTTCTGCGCCTGGACCACCTCGGTGATGTCGCGGGTGATCTTGGCGAAACCGATGATGGCCCCGGAGTCGGCGCGGATCGGGTCGACAATCACATGGGCCAGGAACCGCGTACCGTCCTTGCGCAGGCGCCAGCCCTGCTTCTCGAAACGGCCTTCGCGGGCGGCGGCTTCCAGGGCCTTGCGCGGCTCGTCGCTGGCCCGGTCCTCGGCGGTATAGAACAGTGAAAAGTGCTGGCCGATGACTTCCTCTGGGGCATAGCCCTTGATCCGCTGCGCCCCCAGGTTCCAGCTGCTGACCCGGCCCTGGGCATCGAGCATGTAGATCGCGTAGTCGGTCACGCTCTGCACCAGCAGGCGGAACTGCTGTTCGCTCTGTTTCAGGGTCTGCTCGGCGGCCCGCTGCTCGGTCATGTCCCGGGTGACCTTGGCAAAGCCGATCAGCCCGCCGGCGCTGTCGCGGATCGGGTCGATCACCACATGGCACCAGAACCGCGTGCCATCCTTGCGCAGGCGCCAGCCCTCGCCTTCGAAACGCCCGCACTGCGCGGCACTGTCCAGCGCCCTCTGGGGCAAACCGGCCTGGCGATCCTCGGGGGTATAGAAGCAGGAAAAGTGCCGGCCCAGCACTTCCTCCTGCCGGTAGCCCTTGAAGCGCCGGGCACCGCTGTTCCAACTGGCGACCCGGCCCTGGGCGTCGAGCATGTAGATCGCGTAGTCCACCACCGCATCGACCAGCAGGCGGAAGCGATCGTCAGTAAGAGGGTGGTACGGCTCGGGCAGATCAGGCATGGCAGTTTCCGTCGGGTATTTTTTTCATCGAATCGGCGAAACGTTGCAGCGCCGCAGCATTCATCGACCTGGGCTCGGGCCAGTGTGCACCGCCTGCAGCTGTCTGTGTGGAATCGCATGCCTGGCTCGACAACGCAAGGGACAGACGGTTGACCGTGGAAAATATATTTCCGAGCTTTCGATCTAGTGGCACTGCGGGCACAATGCGTACCTTTTTGGCTGGCCCTGCCGGAGACCCTGAAATGATCAAGACGCCGTACTACCTCATCGACAAGCAGAAGCTTTTGAGCAACATGCAGAAGATCGCCTACGTGCGCGAGCAGTCCGGCGCCAAGGCCCTGCTGGCCCTCAAGTGCTTCGCCACCTGGTCGGTGTTCGACCTGATGCAGCAGTACATGGACGGCACCACCTCCTCGTCGCTCTACGAGCTCAAGCTCGGCCGGCAGAAGTTCGAAGGCGAGACCCACGCCTACAGCGTGGCCTGGGCCGACGACGAAATCGAGGAGATGCTCGCCAACTGCGACAAGATCATCTTCAACTCCATCAGCCAGCTGCAGCGCTTTGCCGACGCCAGCGCGGGCAAGGTGCGCGGCCTGCGGGTCAACCCCCAGGTCAGCAGTTCGGACTACCTGCTGGCCGACCCGGCGCGCCCGTTCAGCCGCCTGGGCGAGTGGGACCCGGCCAAGATCGAGCAGGTCATCGAGCAGATCTCCGGCTTCATGTTCCACAACAACTGCGAGAACGGCGACTTCGGCCTGTTCGACCAGATGTTGACCACCATCGAGGAACGCTTCGGCCACCTGCTGCACAAGGTCGAGTGGGTCAGCCTCGGCGGCGGCATCCACTTCACCGGCGAGGACTACGCCCTGGACGCCTTCTGCGCGCGCCTCAAGGCCTTCTCCCAGAAGTACGGCGTGCAGGTCTACCTGGAGCCGGGCGAAGCGGCGATCACCCAGAGCGCCTCCCTGGAAGTGACCGTGCTCGACACCCTGTACAACGGCAAGCACCTGGCCGTGGTGGACAGCTCCATCGAAGCCCACATGCTCGACCTGCTGATCTATCGCCTGAACGCCAAGCTGTCACCAAGCGCGGGCGAACATACCTACATGGTGTGCGGCAAGTCCTGCCTGGCCGGGGATATCTTTGGCGAATACCAATTTGATCGTCCGCTGGCCATCGGCGATCGACTGTCGTTCATTGATGCGGCGGGTTACACCATGGTCAAGAAAAACTGGTTCAACGGTCTGAAAATGCCGTCCATTGTCGTGAAACAACTCGATGGCAGCATCGAGGTGGTACGCGAGTTTGGTTTCGAAGACTACCTGTCCAGCCTTTCCTGAGCGGACAGGTCACGAGGAGAAGTAAATAAATTGAAGAAGAATGTTCTTATCATTGGTGCAGGAGGTGTCGCCAAGGTGGTGGCCCACAAGTGCGCGCAGCACAACGACGAACTCGGTCGTATTGCTATCGCGTCGCGCAACATCTCCAAATGCCAGGCCATCATCGACAGCGTCAAGGCCAAGGGCAGCCTCAAACAGCCCGCTGAAATAAAAGCCTATGCGCTCAACGCGCTGGACATCGAGGCAACCAAGGCGCTGATCCGCGAGACCGAGTCGCAGATCGTCATCAACGTCGGTTCCGCCTTCCTCAACATGTCGGTGCTGCGTGCCTGCATCGATACCGGTGTGGCCTACCTGGACACCGCGATCCACGAAGAACCGGGCAAGATCTGCGAGACCCCGCCCTGGTACGGCAACTACGAGTGGAAGCATCTCGAAGAGTGCCAGCAGAAGAACATCACCGCGATCCTCGGCGTCGGCTTCGACCCGGGCGTGGTCAACGCCTATGCGGCCCTGGCCCAGCAGGAACATTTCGACCGCATCGACTCGATCGACATTCTCGACGTCAATGCCGGTTCCCACGGCAAATATTTCGCCACCAATTTCGACCCGGAAATCAACTTCCGCGAATTCACCGGGCAGGTGTGGAGCTGGCAGGACAGCCAGTGGACCAGCAACACCATGTTCGAAGTCAAGCGTACCGACGACCTGCCTGTGGTCGGTTCGCAAAACCTGTACCTGACCGGCCACGATGAAGTGCACTCGCTGTCGAAGAACCTCGACGTGCCCAACGTGCGGTTCTGGATGAGCTTCGGCGAGCACTACATCAATGTGTTCACCGTGCTGCGCAACCTGGGCCTGCTCTCCGAGCAACCGGTGAAGACCGCCGAAGGCCTGGAAGTGGTGCCGCTCAAAGTGGTCAAGGCCGTGCTGCCTGACCCGGCCTCCCTGGCCCCGGGCTACACCGGCAAGACCTGCATCGGTGACCTGGTCAAGGGCAGCAAGAATGGCCAGCCGCGCGAAGTCTTCATCTACAACGTGGCCGACCACGAAGAAGCCTACGCCGAGACCGACAGCCAGGGCATTTCCTACACCGCCGGCGTACCGCCCGTGGCCGCCGCCCTGCTGGTGGCCCGTGGCGAGTGGGACGTGCAGCGCATGGCCAACGTCGAGGAACTGCCGGCCAAGCCGTTCCTCAAGGCGCTGGACCTGATGGGCCTGCCGACCCGCATCAAGGACGAACAGGGCGACCGCCCATGGGACGCCAAGGCTTGATGCACTAGCCACGACAGGAGGCGCCGATGCAGGCGCCTCCTGCCTGGATGAATGTTTCGTTTGTGCGTCGCTTTTGCGTTTCTGTGCGACAGATCCCACTTCAGGGGCTCCCGCCCTGCTCCTTCGCAGTGTTAGCTTGGCAAGGTTTCTGACTAACAGCTCAGATAATCCTTACCCCCTGCAAAGGAATGCCCTCCGCAATGGATTTTTCTCTCAAGCACCTGGCTGCGGCCACCCTGATGCTCGCCAGCCTGTCGTCCTACACCTCGATCGCCCAGGCCAACATTACCCCGCAACAAAGCGCGGCCATCCTCAAGACCTTCAATGACGCCACGGTCACGGATTTCCGCCAGTTCCTCGGCACCCTGGCCAAGAGCGACCAGCTCGCCCCGACCATCGAGGCCTTCCTGGCCAACAAGCCCCTGAACGCCGAACAGCAGAACGAGATCCACCGCCTGCTGGGCCTCTACGCCCGGATCAAGTACGGCAAGGCCGCCACCGAAACCCTGCGCGAGCTGGTGGCCATCCCCACCTTCAACATCGACGGCGTGCCGCAGTACAAGAACCCCGAGTTCCTCAAGATCGCCGCCAAGATCCAGGACCTGGCCAAGGCCTTCAACCTGAACTTTCGCAACATCGACAACCGGGTCTACGAGATCTCCCTGGAAGGCAGCGGCGATGAAGTCGTCGGCATCCACGCCCACGCCGACGTGGTGCCGGTGACCCCGGAAAACTGGGTGCTCGAAGACGGCACCCGCCTCGACCCGTTCAAGGTCACCCTGATCGGCGACCGCATGTACGGCCGCGGCACCGAAGACGACAAGAACGGCATCGTGGTAGCGCTCTACGCGATGAAGATCATCAAGGAAGAGAAGCTGCCCCTGGCGCGCAACTTCAAGCTGCTGGTGGACACCACCGAGGAAACCAGCGGCGACGCCATTCCCTACTACTTCGAACACAACCCGACGCCCAACTACAACCTGGCGCTGGACGGCGGCTACCCGGTGGTGATCGCCGAGAAAGGTTACGGCACGGTCATGGCCAGCTTCGCCCGGCGCGCCGCCGAGGGCAAAGGGGCGGAGATCACCCACCTCACCGGTGGCCTGGCCACCAACCAGATCCCCTCGACCTCGGTAGCCACCCTGGTCACCGAGCAGCCCGCGGAACTGGCCGCCAGCCTGCAAAAGGCCGGCGCCGAATATGCCAAGCAGCACGGCGGCAACTTCCAGGTCGCGGCCAAGGTGGTGGGCAAGGATGTGCAACTGACGGTCACCGGCGTCTCGGCCCACTCCTCCGAGCCCGAGTCCGGGGTCAACCCGGTGGCGCGGATGCTGGACTTCATCAACAGCCAGGACGGCAAGATCGCCTTCAAGCACAACGCCTTCACCGATGGTGCCCGCTACGCCGCCGACAACTGGGGCCTGGACTACCTGGGCAACAAGCTGGGTATCGGCTTCTCCGACGACTTCATGGGGCCGCTGACCACCTCCCTGACCCAGGTCAGCGTGGATGACAAGACCTTCAAGCTGGCGGTCAACCTGCGGGTGCCCAAGGGCAAGACCCCGCAAGTGCTGAAGGGCGAAATCACCGACAAGCTGGCGGCCTGGAGCAAGAAGACCCAGGTGGCGGTGAACATCGACACCAAGATCGCCGAACCTATGTACCGCAACCCCGAGGGTGAATGGGTCAAGGCACTGCTGGCGGTGGCCAGCGAGAACCTGGGCATGGCGCACAAGTTCGGCACCTCCGCCGGCGCCACCTCGGTGCACGAGTTGCCCAACGGCGTGCAGTTCGGCCTGGCGCGGCCCGAGGTCAAGTACACCGGCCACACCGACAACGAGTTCAAGACCGTGGAGCAGTTCCTCCTGGACCTGCAGATCGTCACCGAGATGGTCGGCCGCATCGGCCAGTTGCCCAAGCTCTGACCGCCCTCACGGGCCCGCCACCCATGGCGGGCCCGTTCTCCCCTTCCTCCACGCCTCAGCGCGCCGCTGACGTCCAGTCGGGGTCGCTGACATCTCGCAGTACCCCGCCATACCCCTGGTAGAGGTTGCCCTCGGGCAGCAACTGCGCCGTGGCCAGTTGCCGGTGCAGGCCGCCCAGGTGGTAGAACGGCACACGCACATAGAGGTGATGCTCGATGTGGTAGTGGATGGCGTGGGGGCCGAACAGGAAGGTCTGCACGCTGGGCCGTACGATGCTGCGGGCGTTGCGGCTCTGGTCGGCGGCAACCGGCAGGCCGGCATGCTCCATGATGGCTCGTACCCGGCCCAGCAAGGGCAGCAGGGTAATCGCCGGCAACAGCCACAACCCCAGGTACAGCCAGGGGTGGCCGCTCCAGGCCAGCAGGCCGAACAGCAGGCCGTTGCTGACCAGCATGGACAGCACTTCCTCCAGGGCCTGGCGCGGCGACTTGTCGACCCGGGGCATGATCGCGCGGTAGTCACCCCGGGCGAACCTCAAGGCGCTGATGAAATAGCCCACCCCGCACAGGTCCGCCAGCAGGCGCAGGGCCAGCTTGCCCCGGGGCAAGGGGTAATCCCCCAGGCCGAAGACCGCCACCACCGGGTCGTCATGCTCCATCGGATGCAGGTGATGCTTGAGGTGGCCGGCGCGGTAGGTGCAGAGGGACAGGAACAGCGGGCCGGCGGCCAGCCACTGGCCCAGCCGATCATTGGCTTTCTGCCCGCGCAGCAGCAGGCCGTGGGCGCTCTCGTGCATCAGCACCGCCAGCGCCAACTGGCTGCGGGCGATCAGCAGCGCGGCCAGCAGGTAGGTGACGGGGTGCGGCCAGAGCGCAGCGCAGGCGAACGCGGCGGCGATCAGCCCCCAGTCGGCCAGCAGCGCCAGGCCACCGGTCCAGGGCTTGAGCAGGAACAGCCCCGCATCGGGGGCAAAGGCACGCAGGGCCCGATTCTCTCCGGCACGGGGTTCAGGCTGGGACACGGGCAGGGTTTCCTTGTCGTTGGGTGGCCAGGGCACAGGCCAGGGCCAGGAACAGGCCGCCCGCCACATCGATCAGCGTGTGCTGCTTGAGGGTCAGGGTCGAGAGGCAGATCAGCAGGCCGATGACAGCGCTCAGCTCTTTGCAAGGGCGGCGCCAGAGCGCGCGACAGGCCAGGCAGGTCACGGCCACATGCAGGCTGGGAAAACCGTTGCAGGCCAGGTCCAGCTGCCACATCCGGCCCAGCCGCTGTTGCAGGAAGCCATTGTCGAGGGCGGCGATATCCGGCCTCGGCACATATTCGGGGAACAGCCAGAAGCACAGCAGCCCAACGGCGAAGGCCATGCCGGTGGCGTTGCGCAGGGCCCTGAAGCCCTCCTGGCTGGCATAGGCCGCCGCCAGCAGCACAAAGGGAAAGAACAGCACATAGACGAACCAGGACTGGGCGATAAAGGGGATCAGCTCATCCAATGGCGTGACCCAGTTGTAGCGCGGCGTCACCAGACGCTGCAGACCCATGAACGCGCCCAGCCCCAACAGCAGGGCGAACACCGCAGCCAGGGCCTGCCGAAGGTTGGCGGCGGCTATCAGGCGCTGCAAGGTGCCGGTCATGGCTGCTGGCCCGGTGCGGGCATCGAGCGGTGACGACTCAAGGCCGCGCCCTCACAAGCCGAGCAAGCGGCTGGCCCAGGCATCAATCCGTGCCTGGGCCCGCTGGTTGCCCGAGATCACGTCGGGCGCTGGCGCCGCCGCGCTCAACTGCCGCGCCGCCTCGGCCACCTGACGGCGAAAATCGGCAGGGTCGCCGCGCCAGGTCACCACCCGGTGCAGCAACTGCAATTGCCGGGCCCGGGCGGCGTTGCTGGTCTGTTCCGGCTGGTCGCTCACCACCAGGATGATCGGCCGCTGGTAGACCCGGGCGATGGACAGCGCCGCCATGCCCGGTGCCGAGACCAGGAGTTGCGCCCGGGCAGCCCGGCTGGCCCAGAGCGGATCGACCTGCAGCCAGCCACTGCGCCCGGCATAACCCTCGCCCACGCGGTGAGCGTCCAGGCCGGCATCCTCCAGGCCACGGCTCAAGGCATCGGCCAGGTCGGGCTCACGAAAATGCGGGTTGAGGTACACCGCGGCGCCCACGACGGCCTGTTCCGGCAAGGCTTCGGCCAGGGCCACCGGGGTCGGCAGGCGATACAGTGCCGGGGCCTGGGTATCGTCGACTTCATAGGCGAAATCGTGCTCGATGCGCGCCCGCGCCGTATCGATCTGGCGCCCGACAATCCAGCCGAACAGGCGCCCGAACTGGCGCGGCCACATGCCGGCAAAGTTGTTCAGCAGCGCCACCTTGAGGCTGGCCCCGTACACGTGCACCACCTGGCGCCGCCAGCCCGGCAGCATGCCCATGTAGAGCAGCGCCGGGTGGAAGGAATCGTTGATCACCAGGTCCACGCCGCGCAGCCAGCGCCGCAGTTGGAGGATGTCCCGCAGCATGCGCCCGGGGCGGAACAGGTAGTGGGCGACATTGCGGTTGGTGGCCTGGCGCAGCATGTTCTGCTGGCTGTCGAACTGCACCGCGTAATGCAGCGAGAGAATCTGCGCCGCAATGCCGAAGCGCTGCAGGAAGTCCTGCCCCTGCTGCGAGGTGGTCAGCACCTCGACCTCGGCCCCGGCCGCACGCAAGGCATGTACCAGCAGTTGGGCACGCATCAGGTGCCCGCGGGCATCGGCGGTCGCCAGGTAAAGAATCCGTGCACTCATCGCCCCACTCGGCCCCGACCACCGAGCAGCCAGCCGGCACCATACATCGCCAGGGCACCGGTCACGCCAAAGCTCGCATCGACGCGGCGAATGTCCTTGAGCAGGCGCGCCAGATGGCCCGCCTCATGGGGCGCCACGATGCGCCGCAAGGTGTTCTCGCACAAGCGCACGTGGGCTTTCTCGTCGGCCAGCACCCGCGCCAGCAACGGATACAAGCCATGCCCGGCATCCAGCACCGCACAATGGCGGGTCAATACCCGCTCGGCCATCTGCTCGGCACACAGCCCGGTGGCGTAGGCCGGCACCAGCAGGCCCTGTTCGAAATGCCCCGCATAACGACGGGCCAGGCGCTGCCAGCGCTGGATCTTGCGCCGGCTCAGCCAGTCCGGCTCCAGGCGGGCTTGAGCGTCGTCGCCCCGCTCGCGCAGGGCCTCGGCAAACAGGGTCACGTGGCGCTGCTCATCGGCCAGGTGCTGTGCTACCTGCCGTTCGAGCCAGGGTGGCGACTGCGGCAACAACTCATCGAGCAACGCACGCTCGGTGGCGTCTTCACCGGCCAGGTACATGCGCAACAGCAGGCGTTCGCCTCGCGGGCTGCGGTGCAGGCGCAACAAGGCGGCGCGCTTGATACGGTCCACCAGCCTCGCCTGCAGCGCCCCAAGTCCCTGGGGCCGGGGCATGCTCAGGCAGTCGAAGTTGGCCTCGCCGGCAACCGCTGGCCCCGCACTCATTGCACGGGCTGCGCGGCGCTGGCGGTGGCCGTCCTGGCCCCGTGCGAATGGCGCTGCCAGGCCAGGATCAGGCCGATAAAGCTGTCACGCATGAAGGCCATGCCGCTGGCCGCAGCGCCGGGAAAGCTCTCCTCCTGGCCGTTGTAGCGCAGGTAACCCTGGCCGTTGACCGCACCCAGCTCCAGGCTGTCGCCCTTGTTCAAGCCCCGCTGACGCACCTCCCTGAGCAACGGGCTGTCCTCCAGCGCAAAGACAAACAGCTGGCGCTGTACCACCCACAGCGGGATCTGCCCGCTCAGGGCCTGCAGGTCGAGGTTCCAGGTGCCCTGCTGCAGCACCTGCTCCAGCGTTTCGCTGCCCGGCTGCCTGGCACTGAAGCTGGCACGCATCAGCGACTTCGACACTCGGCCGACGCCCAGGCCGATGGTGATGTCGCCCGCTGTCGGGTGCTGCGCATCGCTGGGGCGCACCACCACGAAATAACTGGCCAGGCGCGCCGCGATCGACGGCTGGGCCAATACGTTGCGCGCCTGTTCGGGGCTGAACAGCACGCGCTCACGGGTGCCTTCACGGACGCTGATCTGATAGGGATCGAGGCTGATGTCACGGAACTTGCCACGCACCGGTGCGTGCACATAGGTATCGGATTTCCACACCTTGCCCGAACGGCGCAGCAGCACCTGCAGGCTCAGGGGTACACGCTGGCCGTCGCTGGCGATGCCGCTGCCGTGCAGCAGAATGTCGCCGATCACGGTCTTGCTGTCGTGGTTGCTGTCGGCGTCGATGACGATGGCATGGGTTTGCCGGTCGACACTGGCCCGCGCATCACTCACGTCCAGGGCGATGCGGTTGCAGTCGAGGTTGCTGGAGGCGAACGTGGCGCAGCCACTGTCCGAAGCGAAGTGGTACACCCCGCGACCGGCGAACTCGCTGGGAGCGGCCTGGGTCTGGCCACCGAGTGCCAGCAAGGCCAGGCACGCCAGGGAACGGCCGAATGAGGCAAGAGAAGGGTTCTGCATGGGGACTTCCTCTGGGCACGCGAACGGCGTGCGACGATACGGCGCGACGCGGATCAATCCAGGTTGCGGTGGTAGGACAACGCTTCACTGTGCCGGGCACTGGAGCGGCCGATGGACAGCCCGCAGCCACGCACCACGGCGCCGGCAGTGTCGAGCAACGAGATGGCAGTGACCATGGCCATGGCCCCCAGGCGCCGGGCTCCGTGCAGGGGCGGCAGGTCCTGGTGGTTGAGGGCCCGCAGGCTGTAACCCAGGCGCCCGACCATCACGCACAAAGGCCCCAGCGGCCCACTGCGCCCGAGCCATTGCAACCAGCCCGGCATGTAGGCGCGCACCAGATACGGGGTCAGGCCGACGCTGTCGCCGCCCCTGAGCCAGCGCAGCTTGAACACCTCGCCCTGGCTGTCGGGCAGCCGGTGCTCGGTGTGTGCCGCCGGCGCATAGGCCACCGCCACCCCCGCCGCTTGCAGGCGCAGGCCCATGACCTGGCAATGGGCGCGATAGATGCCATCCAGGGGCTCGTAGCGATACTTCTCGAAGGTGGCACAGCGAAAAGCCACGTTGTTGGCGTAGAAGTTACGCGTGGCGCCGTGGCGCAAGGGGCTGGGGAAATACATGAAGTCGATGGCGGTCAGTGCGCTGCCGGCGACGCTCGGCGCGTAGCTGGTGCGCCCGGCCACCGCCACGGGCGCCTCGGGTTGCACAAAGGGCAGCAGCAATTCTTCCAGCCAATGGGCATCGGGCAGGCAGTCGGCATCGGCGAATACCACGTACTGGCAGCGCGCCTGGTCGACGCCATCGAAACCGACATTCTTGGCATCGTAGTAACCGGTGCCGGCATCGATCTCGATGAACTCCAGCGCACAGCCGGCCAGGCTGCACAGCGCCTGGCGCGCCTCAAGGTCGAGGCCGTCATGGGTGATGATCCACTGGGCAAAAGCCTGGGGCGCCAGACTTTGCAGGGCCAGCCGGGCAATCAACCGCTGGAGGCTGCTCAAGGCTTCGCCTGCATTCTTGCCGCCGCGCAGATTGTTGGTTTCCAACACCAGTGCGGTCTGGGCAGCAATCCCTTGCAGGCGCGTGAACAGGTCATCGCCGGGAGGCAACTGCGACATCCTGGCTGTCGTTTCTTGGCTATCCATTTCGCGGTGTCTCTGAAAAAAGCAGGGCCGCCCGGGGGCGTGACGGGCGCAATCACAGCATTATTCCGAGGATTATTCAAACACCGGCTGCGTCGGCTGTGATGCCCCGCGCAATCGCTTCTGGCCACCCATGTCATCCGCCAGGTAAGCCGCTGTCTGGCATCGCTGCAACGATTGAGGCTCTGACGGCAGAACTCGCTCCCCCCCTAGAAGCGCGCCGCCAGCTGCTGATACAGCGCCATGGGCAAGCTGATTCCTTCTATTTGCGCCCGGGCCGAATTGTTCGATTCACAATTCGAGTTCGCCATGCGCAGCTGGGCCCTGCAATCCCCCGAAGTAGCGCACGAGATCCGCCAGGCCGATGCACAGCGGGTGCAGGCCCTGGCACAGATGTTCGACGGTTTCGGTTTCGCCCATGACGCCGCCGTCACCCGCGCGCGCTCGATCTACCTGACCCAGATCGGCTACATCAGCATGAACACCCAGGAACCGATGGCGCAGCGCATGCGCTACATCCCCGAGTACTTGAAGATCTTCACCGGCGTGGAGCCCCTGCCCCGGGAGCTGGACCGATTCTTCCAGCGCAACGGTTTTTCAGCGGCCGAGCTTTAGAACCGAGGCGGGCCGCCGCTTGGCCCGCCGGCGTTGCTCAATACCCTGTTCAGCCTGGGCCGGTTCGGCCGGGGACTGAGCAATCTCGACCAGGCATCCCGATGACGCCCCCCAACCCCGTGTAAAAAACCAAGCCTGCACGCATTGACAAGGCAGAGGCAAAAACTCAACATGCCAGCACTTGTAGGACAACCAACAACCAACAACTAACAAGTGCCGCTTTTCAACCGTGATGACGCGCGAAAGGCTGTCGAGGGGATGAAATCCATGTCTCACTTGCGACCCGCCACCGACTCGCCGCCTTTGTGCGCGCCCCCTGGAGCAGAGGTCCGGGCCCCGAGCTTCGTAATGCCGGCCGGGGCATGCGACACCCATGCACACGTAATCTCCGGCGATCTTGAGCGCTATCCACTGGTACCCGACCGTAGCTACACCCCGCCTCCGGCACCTGAGGCGCTGTATCTGGAGGTGTTGCGGGCGATGGGGATGCAGCGAGGGGTTTTGGTGCAGCCGAGCGTCTATGGCACCGACAACCGGTACATGCTCGAAGTGTTGCAACGTCATCAGGAGCAACTGAGAGGGGTCGCGGTAGTAGACGAACACGTTGGCGACGACGAACTGGCGCATATGCATGCCTTGGGTGTACGTGGTGTTCGCATCAACGTTCTGTTTCGAGGCGGAGTGAATCTGGACTTGATGGAGCACCTGGCCCATCGAATTGCCGACCTTGGCTGGCATATGCAGTTTCTGATTGATGTTCGGCTTCTAAGTGAGATTGAGGCTCGGATGGCCAAGTTGCCTTGCGCTGTCGTGATTGATCACTTCGGGCACTTCCCGGCCCATCTGGGCATTAAGGAACCGGGGTTTGAGTTGCTGCTGAGGAACGTGGCGGAGCACGGTTGGTGGGTCAAGTTGTCGGGCGCTTACCGCCTGAGTGATCAGCGTCCGGACTATGCCGATACAGATGCGCTCGCCCATGCCTTGCTGGCCGTTGCCCCGGAACGAATGGTGTGGGGCAGCGACTGGCCTCACGTAGCACTCGAAAGTACGCCCGACACAAGTTCATTGCTGGATCGCTTGCTTTCATGGGCGCCCAGCGAACGCCAACGACAGAGCATTCTGGTTGATAACCCTGGCGCCCTGTACGACTTCAAATAACAAAAACAATAACCAAGCAGAACTGCGGTGCTGCCCGGAGAATAATAATGAGTTGGTTTAGCGAACTTAATACCGTTGAAAAACGCACCTTCTATTCCGCATTTGGTGGCTGGGCCTTGGACGCCCTGGATTTCATGGTGTTCACCTTTGTCATCGCCTCGCTGATGACCCTTTGGCACATTGACAAGGGTTCAGTGGGGCTACTGAGTACCGTGACGTTACTTTTCTCGTCCATTGGCGGATGGGGAGCGGGCATTCTGGCAGACCGATACGGTCGTGTGCGGTTGCTGCAGATCAGTATTCTGTGGTTCTCGATCTGCACCGTATTGATCGGCTTTGCGCAAAACTTCGAACAGTTATTTGTCCTTCGGGCACTGCAGGGGCTCGGGTTCGGAGGTGAGTGGGCCGTGGGATCGGTACTGATCGGCGAAATGGTTCGAGCGCAACATCGCGGCAAAGCCGTGGGTATCGTGCAAAGCGGATGGGCCATTGGCTGGGGCGCCGCCGCACTG
The DNA here is from genome assembly GCF_014170225.1 of Pseudomonas sp. UME65. NCBI lineage: Bacteria > Pseudomonadati > Pseudomonadota > Gammaproteobacteria > Pseudomonadales > Pseudomonadaceae > Pseudomonas > Pseudomonas sp. UME65. The sequence goes on from NZ_LZZQ01000005.1 coordinate 103,466, forward strand.
CTCTACACACTGTCTTTCAGCTTGCTTCCCGAAGATATTGCCTGGCGGTCGCTGTTTTGGATCGGCATCGTTCCGGCACTTCTGGTCCTCTACATTCGTAAATATGTACCAGAGCCCGAGGTATTCCTGCGGACTAAAAAGCACCAGAGCGAAACAGGCAACTCGGTTCCTTTCTGGCACATTTTCTCACCCTCGCTCCTGCGCACCACGCTGCTATCTGCCCTGCTCTGCATGGGCGTTCAAGGTGGCTACTACGCAATCACCACGTGGTTGCCGGCCTATCTGAAACTGGAAAAGGGCCTGTCGGTCTTTGGCACCGGTAGCTATCTGATGGTGGTCATCATCGGTTCATTCTTTGGCTATGTCTGCGGCGCCTTCCTGTCTGACCGCCTGGGGCGGCGCCCCAACTTCATCATCTTCGCCGTTCTGTCGGCCATCAGTGTGGTCTGCTACATGCAACTGAACTTGACCAACACTCAAATGCTGTTTCTCGGCTTTCCACTGGGCTTCGCAGCTTCAGGTATCTACAGCGGCATGGGCGCCTTTTTGACTGAGCTTTATCCTTCAGCAGTGAGGGCCAATGGCCAGGCATTCTCCTATAACTTTGGGCGAGCGGTAGGCGCTCTGTTTCCCGGACTCGTAGGCTTTATAAGCGCCAAATACAGCCTCGGCACCGCCATCGCGATCTTCGCGGGAGGAGCCTACTGCCTTGTCCTGGTGGTGACCTTCTTCCTCCCGGAAACCAAGGGCAAGCAATTACACTGAGCCAGCCATCATTTGTTAGAGTAACGCCCACGCAATGTTCGTTACGTGGGCGTTTGACGTTTCAAGCTTTTGAAACTGACATTTGATGACTGAGTAAAATGACTATAAAAGCAATTGGCCGACGCGATCACTTCTCGGTTGAAATTTTTCGTCACCTGGAAAGCGAAATACGTGAAGGTCGACTCCGCCCAGGTGATCGCATCCCCACGGAAAGCCGGTTGGCAGAGGCTTTTGCCGTTAGCCGAAATGTAGTGCGTGAAGCTGTCGCTCGGCTCAATTCGGCCGGCCTCGTCGTCAGTCGCCAGGGGCTTGGGGTATTTGTTGCAACCGAAGCCAACCAAAGCAGTTTCCGGATTACTCAAGAGGAGCTCACCGATAGCACCAAGCTGCGTCAACTGTATGAGCTGCGCCTGGACCTCGAAGTCGCCGCGGCCGCCATGGCCGCCAGACGCCGGTCACTCAGTCAGTTGAACAAGATTGAAGCGGCACTGGACACCCTGCGCGCCAGTATCCAAAACCGTCAGGACATGGTGGAACACAGCCTGCAGTTCAAGCGCGCAATTGCCGATGCCACAGGCAATGAATACTTTCGCAACTTCATCATTTTTCTGTGCAGCCACGTCTACGAAGCGGGGTTACTGGAGAACCACCTGGTTCGCTCCAGCGACCTTGGCGAGACGCTACTGGCTGAGCATCAGGCGATCTTCGAAGCGATCAGGCTCGGCGATCCCGACCTTGCCAGACGAGTCACCTGGCAACAAATCATCAACTCCGCCGAACGCAACGGATTGCGAGGATTGCAAGGTTGGGAAATCACTCGGATGAGTTCGCTGGGAGAGACCTACGCACCGCAATGCGCAGGCCCGGACCCTGAACCTCGTACATTGCCACGCACCTTGCCTGACGGCGCGTGCGACTGCCACTTCCACGTTTTTGGTGACGAGAATGGCCAACCCTTCTCTCCTCACCGCTCCTACACGCCGCCGCCCGCTCCACTGGAGGCATTTCAACGCGTCCAAAAAACCCTGGGGCTAAGTCGCGGGGTCATCGTCCAACCCAGCGTCTATGGGGCGGACAACAGCACAACGCTCGCGGCCCTGAAAGAAGCGGGCAGCGCATTCCGCGGCGTTGTGGTGATCGATGCCGATACCGATACAGAAACCTTGTGGGCAATGCATCGCCTCGGGGTGCGCGGCGTGCGCGTCAACCTGATCTTCAAAAGCGGTGTCGAGGTATCGGATGTTGCAGCGCTGGCAGATAAAGTCGCGCCACTTGGCTGGCACCTACAGCTACTGATCGATATCACCGAGTTCGCCGACTTGTACGAGACCGTGGCCAGCCTGCCCGTCGCAGTCGTCATCGACCACATGGGGCACATGCCCACCAGTTGCGGGCTGGGACATCCAGGATTCACCGACCTGCTGCGGCTGTTAAAAGAAGGTCGTGTGTGGGTCAAGCTTTCGGGGGCTTATCGCTTTACAGCATCGAAGGACTTCCCTTACGACGACGTAACGCCCTACGCTCGGGCGTTGATCGAAGCGAATCCAAACCGCTTACTGTGGGCGAGCGACTGGCCACATCCTTGTATACCGGTACCCATGCCCAACGATGCCAGTCTGCTGGAGATGCTGTTTAACTGGGTTGAAAACGATGACGCGCTCATCAAGCAGATTTTGGTTGATAACCCTGCAAAGCTCTATGGGTTCTGATACCGCTCGACGATCTGCGCACATCGGTTTTCGCTGGGCCGATGGCCTCCAATCAATACTTGGAGAAACGCGAGGCGGCCAAGCCGCCTCAGGCTCGCGCCAATCAGCATCCTGAAGATGGGGTGGCGGTGTCGCGCAGGAACCTCAGCAACGCCTGGAGCGGGTGCAGGACAAGCTGCCCGTCCTTGCGCTTGACCTGGCTTCGACACGAGTACCCATCCGCCAGCAGGCGCCCTGCCCCATTAAGACGGGCCACCAATGGCCCCCAGGACTGTCGGTAAATAACCTCGGACGTCTCGGCATTTTGTGTTTCGTGCCCGTAGGTTCCGGACATTCCACAACACCCACTGGCTTGCACCTGCAACCTCAAGCCGACTCGCGCATAGATCGTCTGCCACAGGCCCACACTGCCCGGCTCGTTGGTTTTCTCGGTGCAGTGCGGCAGGAAGTAGTAAGTACCTTCGTCGGCGCTCACCGCTGATTGCACAAGCACCTCCACAAGCCATTCCTGCGGCAGCAGGACCGCTGGGGCCTGGTCCTCACCCAGGGTCTTGACGTACTCCTGGCGGTAAACCAAGGTCATCGCTGGATCAAGCCCCACCAACGGAATCTGATATTGATGCAATTCGCGAAGCGATCGGGCGTTGAAATGCGCGGCTTGTTCGAATGCCTTTAGAAAGCCCTGAACCTGCAGCGGCTTGCCATTGGCCGCGAACGGCGCGATGTACACCTCAAACCCGAGCCTGGAAATCAACTCGATCCAGTCCGCGAGCAGCGGTGTCTCGAAATAACGGGTGAAGGCGTCCAGCACGAGAATAACGCTGCGTTTACGCTGCGCCTCGTCCAGCCCTTCAAGAAGCGCTGGCGACGCCACGCGCACCTTCCAGCGGCGGCAAACGTCATCAAAATTCAGCAAGCTCAGCAGCGGGCTGTCGACCATACCGGCAACGCGCCGAAGAAACGCCCCCACCATCCCAGAACCGATGATCCCGTTGTACAAGCGCGGCACACGGGCCAAGTAGGGAATCGTGTACTCCAGAGAACCGATGAGGTAATCCTTCAATGGGCGCAGATATCGGCTGTGGTATAGCTCGAGGAATCGCGAGCGAAAGTCGGGCACGTTGACTTTCACCGGGCACTGACCCGCACAGGACTTGCAGGCGAGGCACCCTGCCATCGCCTCGTAGACCTCATGGGAAAAGTCTTTCTGGCCCATCTTGTGCGCAACCGTATTGGCAGCACGCCTGGCGAAGCGGATCACCGTGGCCGCTAAAGGGCGAGCCCCTTGTGAAACCAACACATCGACACCTTGCTGCCCCTGCAAGCGCAGCCACTCCCGGACCAGAGAAGCGCGCCCCTTGGGCGAGTGAATTCTATTTCGAGTGCCCTTCCAGGAAGGGCACATGGCGTCATCGGGGTCGAAGTTGTAGCAGGCGCCATTGCCGTTGCAATGAACCGCGGCGTCGTAATGCAACCACACCCGCTCATCAATCGTACGATCCAGCTCGCCACGCAACGTGACCTCATCAACTCGAGTCAACCGAGCGTCAGGTAGCGTGTGTGGCGTGGCGATTTTCCCCGGGTTGAGTTGGTTGTACGGGTCAAAAGCCGACTTGAGTTCCTGCAGCGCCGGATAGAGTTCGCCGAAGTAGTCCGGCACATATTGCGACCTCAACCCTTTGCCATGCTCCCCCCAGAGCAAGCCACCGTGCTTTTGCGTCAGCTCGGCGACGGCATCGGAAATGGGCTGGACCAAGGCCGCCTGGGCGGGGTCTTTCATATCCAGAATCGGCCGCACATGCAGGACCCCGGCGTCAACGTGGCCGAACATGCCATATTCCAAACCATGGCTATCCAAAAGCGCCCGAAATTGCGCAATGAAATCAGCCAGGTTCTCGGGAGGAACCGCAGTATCTTCAACGAACGGCTGGGGCCTGGCGGAACCTTTGACATTCCCCAGCAGCCCCACCGCACGCTTGCGCATCGCGTAAACCCGCTTCAATGCCTCTGCACCGATGGCAAGGGTGTGCCCCAATCGCACCACACTGGTGTCCTGCTGAAGGTGCCGGACAAACTCATGAACACGCAGCTGAACCACTTCCTCATCGTCGCCGCTGAACTCCACCAGGTTGATTCCCAGGGTTGGCACATCGGGGTCTTGGGGAAAGTACTCGGCGACTCCGTGCCAGACGATGTCGTTCATGGCCAGCCCGAGGACCTTGGAGTCGACCGTCTCGATGGACAATGGCTCGAGCTGCATCAACGCCTTGGCATCGCGCAATGCATCCATGAAGCCCGCGTAACGTACGTTGACAAGGATCGAGTACTTGGGAATGGGCAACACATTCAGCGTGGCTTCAACAATGAAACCCAGTGAGCCTTCGGACCCACACAGGACACTGTTCAGATTGAATCGGTCATTCGGCTCACGCAGATGCGCCAGGTCATATCCCGTCAAGCAACGGTTCAACTTGGGAAAGGTATGCTCGATGAGTTCGGCGTAATCATGGGCGATCTGCGAAGCACATCGATAAATTGCCCCAACCTTGTCGTCGCGATGTGCTTGCGCCTGCCAGCAATCTCGCTCCAGGACTGCACTATCGAGCCGCTCCCCGCCTATCAGAATGGTAGAAAGCGCCAGGACGTGGTCACGGGTTTTTCCGTAGGTACAGCTTCCCTGACCGCTTGCGTCGGTATTTATCATCCCGCCGATCGTGGCCCGATTCGACGTCGACAACTCCGGTGCAAAAAACAGTCCGTGCGGTTTCAACGCCGCATTGAGCTGGTCCTTGACCACACCGCTTTGCACACGCACCCAGCGCTCCTCGACGTTGATCTCAAGGATGCCGTGCATATGACGCGACAGATCCACCACAACGCCGCTCGTCAACGATTGGCCATTGGTTCCGGTTCCGCCGCCACGCGGCGTGAGTACCACCGAACTGAACGACGCCAGCGCCGCAAGACGGGCCAAGAGCTCGACATCTTGCACATTTCTGGGGAACACCGCGGCTTGAGGCAGACGCTGATAGATCGAGTTGTCGGTTGCCAGCGCTGTCCTCACAGCATGATCGCGAGCAATTTCACCCTGGAATCCTTCTTTCTCAAGGCGAGCCAGGAACAACTCACAGGGTTCGTTTTTAGTTTCGTGGGGAGGCAACCTGGCAATCATGGTGGAATTCCTAGCGGCGATACGGCTAATCTGAGCATTCTCGTTATGTATGCTTCCTAGCCCGAGGCCTGGCTCAGGACAAAGGCCTTTCCACCGATTTTGTGGGGACAAGACAATTCACACAAACGTAAAACCTGCAGCTTTTCCATGAGCTTTATGAATGAACCCACGAAGACTGACCCCCTCGATGTCCCTGCTGATCGCTTTCGAGGCAGCAGCCCGACATTGCAGCTTTACCAAAGCGGCAGACGAACTTGCCCTGACTCAAAGCGCTGTCAGTCGGCAAGTGCAGGCTCTGGAATCACAGCTTGAGGTCTCGCTGTTCAAACGTGAGGGAAGAAGAATCGAACTCACCGCTGCCGGCGCGCTTTACCAGCATGAACTCACTGCCGCACTGGGCCGAATTCGAAGCGCTACCCTGCAGACAATTGCCTTCAAGGAGGAAGAAGGCCCATTGAACCTCGCGGTACTGCCGACCTTCGGTTCAAAATGGCTGCTGCCCAAAATGCATGAATTTTATGCGCGTCATCCCAGGAGCCTGGTGCACGTCCACTCGAGGATCATTCACGCCGACAACCCATCCAGCGTGAGCGACATGCAGGCCATCATCTACGCGGGAAAAGGCGACTGGCCGGGCTACGTATCGCACCTTTTGCTACAAGAAAAACTGGTGGTTGTCGCCAGCCCCAAAGCGCTGCCGGACAGCCTTGAGATGTCGCTCAACGATGTCACCAATCATTTGTTGTTGAATGTCGTTTCTCGACCCAATAGCTGGTCCGATTGGTTTGACCTCAACAAGCTGGACCACCAGAAAATGCGGACAGGCCCAAGCTTTGAGCTCACGGCTCACCTTATACAGGCGGTATCCGCTGGCGTCGGCATTGGGCTGGTTCCCGATATTCTGGTGCAAGACGAAATCAAATCCGGGGCACTGGTAAAACTGTTTGGCCCTATGGAAAGCGGTCGCAATTACTATCTGACCTGCGCGGCGCGCTATCAGCATTATCCGGCGCTTGAAACATTCAGCGCCTGGCTGTTATCCGAGAGCGCCATCGTGAGTGCCTGAACAGGCCAGGGGCCGGATGTTCATCACCGCTCCAGCAACGAACCGATTCAGCGCTGCCCGGATTCAAGCCTTTTGAGAAGGACTCAATTCCTGGATTTGAAGGCGCTGGATGGTGCTGGATTTCAGTGAAACCCGCAGAAACGAAAAAAGGACCCGGAGGTCCTTTTTCGATCGCTGCAGAATTCGTGGAACTCTGCAGCGCTATGTTTGGAGCGGGAAACGAGACTCGAACTCGCGACCCCGACCTTGGCAAGGTCGTGCTCTACCAACTGAGCTATTCCCGCAACGTCTTGGTGTTGCGCATTCTATAGAAATCCGAATGCGCGTCAAGCCTTTGATTCAAAAAAACTTATTTTTTCTCGTTATCAGTTTTCAGGTGCGGCCAGGCGGCTCGCAGATACTGCAGCATGGACCACAGGGTCAGGCCCGCTGCGGCCAACAGCAAGGCGTAACCTACCAGCACCCAGAAACTGAAGTCCGAGGGATTGGCCAGCAAAATCACCAGCGCCAGCATTTGCGCCGCCGTTTTCCACTTGCCCATGTTCGACACCGCCACCTGCGCGCGGGCGCCGAGCTCGGCCATCCACTCGCGCAGCGCCGAGATGACGATTTCACGACCGATGATCACCGCGGCGGGCAAGGTCAGCCACAGGTTGTGATGCTCCTGCACCAGCAGCACCAGGGCCACCGCCACCATCAGCTTGTCGGCCACCGGGTCGAGGAACGCACCGAACGGCGTGCTCTGCTGCAGGCGCCGCGCCAGGTAGCCGTCCAGCCAGTCGGTGGCGGCCGCGAAGGCAAACACTGAACTGGCGGCCATGTAGCTCCAGCTATAGGGCAAATAGAACAGCAAAATGAAAATCGGGATGAGCAGGACGCGTAGAACGGTGATCAGATTAGGGATATTCATCGGCACAACTGGCTACGAGGTGATTGGGCATTCTACTCGCTGTGCAGGTTTGCATAAATCAACTCTGCGAGCTTTTTACTGATTCCCGGTGCTTTGGCAATCTCGTCGATGCTTGCACGGGACAGTTCCTGCAATCCACCAAAATGTTTGAGAAGGTCCCGCCGACGCTTCGGCCCGACGCCCGCCACCCCTTCCAGGGTCGAGGTACGCCGGGTCTTGCCACGCCGTGCGCGGTGACCGGTGATCGCGAAGCGGTGAGCCTCATCGCGGATTTGCTGGATCAGGTGCAGCGCCGGCGAGTCACCCTTGAGGGTGAATTCGTGGGCTGCGTCGTTCAGGTACAGGGTTTCGAAACCGGCCTTGCGGGTCGCGCCCTTGGCCACGCCGAGCAGGATCAGGTCCGGCACCGCCAGCTCATTGAGCACATCCCGAGCCATGGACAACTGGCCCTTGCCGCCGTCCACCAGAAGGATGTCCGGCAGCTTGCCCTCGCCGTCCTTGAGCTTGCTGAAGCGCCGGGTCAGGGCCTGGTGCATGGCGGCGTAGTCGTCGCCGGCGGTCACGCCTTCGATGTTGTAGCGCCGGTAGTCGGACTTCAGCGGCCCTTCCGGCCCGAATACCACGCAGGAGGCTACAGTGGCCTCGCCGCTGGAATGGCTGATGTCGTAGCACTCCAGGCGCTGCGGCGGCTCGTCCAGGTTCAGCACCTCGGCCAGGGCTTCGAAACGTGCGGCCACGTGCTGGCGGTTGGCCAGGCGCGCGCTCAGGGCCTGCTCGGCGTTGGTTACCGCCAGTTGCTGCCAGCGGGCGCGGGTACCGCGTACCCGGTGGCTGATGGTCAACTCGCGCCCGCGCAGCTCGTCGATGGCGGCGATCAGGGTCGGGAAGTCCTCATGGACCACGTTGACGATCAACTCGGAAGGCAGGTCGCGTTCCGGGCTGCTGACAAAATACTGGCCGAGGAACGCCGACATGACTTCGGCCACGTCCTCCTCGATACCCACCTGGGGAAAGAAGTTCTTGCTGCCCAGTACCCGGCCGCCGCGCACGCTGATCAGGTGCACACAGGCGCCGCCCGGGTTGACGAAGGCCGCCACCACATCCACATCGCCCGTGCCACCTTCCATGCTCTGCTGGTCCTGGACCCGACGCAGCAGGGAGATCTGGTCCCGCAGTTCGGCGGCCTTTTCGAAATCCAGGGTGCTGGCGGCGGCTTCCATGGCGGTGGAGAGTTCGTCGGTCAGGGCATTGCTGCGCCCCTCCAGGAACATCACCGAGTGGCGCACGTCCTCGGCATAGACCTCAGGCTCCACCAGGCCGACGCAGGGCGCCTTGCAGCGTTTGATCTGGTACTGCAGGCAGGGCCGCGTACGGTTCTTGTAGTAGCTGTCCTCGCACTGGCGGACCATGAAGGTCTTCTGCAACAGGCTGAGGCTTTCGCGGATGGCGCCGGCGCTGGGATAAGGGCCGAAATACTTGCCCTTCTGCTTCTTCGCCCCGCGATGGATGCTGAAACGCGGAAAGTCGCCGTCCGAAAGAAACACGTAGGGGTAGGACTTATCGTCGCGCAGGAGAATGTTGTACGGCGGCCGCCACTCCTTGATCAGCGTCTGCTCCAGCAGCAGCGCTTCGGTTTCATTGGCGGTGATGGTGGTTTCGATCTGCGCGATGCGCGCCACCAGGGCGGCGGTCTTCGGCGCCTGGCCGGTCTTGCGGAAATAGCTGGAGAGCCGGTTCTTCAGGTTCTTGGCTTTACCGACGTAAAGCAGGCGTGCATCGCTGTCGAACATGCGATACACACCGGGGCGGCCACTGCAGGTAGAAAGAAAGGCACTGGGATCAAACTGTTCGGTCATTTCAGAGGCTGGCATCAACCATGCCGTGACGAACCGCCAATAGCGTCAACTCGACATCGCTGCTGATCGAGAGTTTCTCGAAAATGCGATAGCGGTAGGTATTCACGGTTTTCGGCGACAGGCACAGCTTGTCGGAGATGATCTGCACCTTCTGGCAGCCGACAATCATCAGCGCAATCTGGATCTCCCGTTCCGACAGGGCGTCGAACGGTGAATCACTGGAAGGCTGGAATGACTTGAACACCAATTGCTGAGCGATCTGCGGGCTGATATAGCGCTGGCCGGCAAATACCAGGCGGATGGCCTGGACCATTTCGTTCAGACCGGCGCCCTTGGTCAGATAGCCCGCCGCACCCGCTTGCAGCAAGCGGGTAGGAAAGGGATCTTCCTCGCAGACGGTGACCGCCACGACCTTGATGTCCGGATGACTGCGCAGCAGTTTGCGCGTGGCTTCGAGGCCGCCGATGCCTGGCATCTTGACGTCCATCAGGACCACATCGGGCTTCAGCTCCCGCGCCTTGAGCAGGGATTCTTCCCCTGACTCCGCCTGCCCGACTACTTGCAGGCCATCGATGTCAGCCAACATTCGTGTAATGCCCGTACGAACGAGATCATGGTCATCGACTACTAGCACCCTTATCAAGCAGACACCTCGCGATATGGTCTTTACAGGTTGCCCGACACCTTAGCAAAAAAGCGGCGTACAAACCTAATCACAAGCGCTATATAAAAAACATCCGGGCGCAATAACGGTCCTCCCCCCGTGCGCATCGAAAGAGGCCAGCGCCCCTCACTCTCGTGCCTGGGCCTTGCGCCTCTCGCCCTGGCTTGCCGAAAGCTCGGCCAGGGTACTGGTCAGGCGGCAGATAGCATCCTGATCCTCCTTGAACAGCGCCCGATAGCAATCCAGGACCTTTTCCTCGGTCTGACTCAGCCCGCCGCTCTGGATCGGGATCCGGCTGCCGGTCAGCACATACAGCACATCCACCCCTTTTGCCGCCACCCGGGACAGATAATCCGCCTTGGGTGCACGATCACCACTTTCATATTTACCCTGGGCGTTGGCTTCAACCCCGCCTATTTCACCAAAAACTTTCTGCGACAGTCCCAGGCGTTCTCGCTCCTGCCTCAACCGCGAACCGATTCCACTCATTTGGATGTATGATCCCATCTGATACACCCCAAGGGGGTGTCATACTCTTCAAGCATTGAACAAATTTGAACGGTTTTGAACTATGCCCGGTATCCGCACTGCCGCACAAGCCAAGGCCTGGCTGGAACATCAAGGTAAATCGGTTCAACAATTTGCTCGTGAACACGGGGTTGACCCGGCCACTACCTATCAGGTGCTGGCAGGCCGCAAGAAAGGCAAACGAGGGGAAGCGCACAAGGTCGCGGTGCTACTGGGAATGAAGGACGGCATCATCCTCGAGGATGCGCCCGCGATAGATCCCAACGCACAGTAAAGCCTGCGGAACGGCGTTGCGCTCAGGCGTCGCCAAGCCTTCCGGCAAGCGAATCAGACAAGCGCTCCATGCGCCAGAAGCAATCATCCTCTCCCACCACCCGCAACCCCATCCGCTCATACAGCCGCTGTGCGGGATTGCCCTTGAACACAGTCAGGCGCAACAACCCTCGGCGCTCCTGGCGGGCCAGCTCCAGCACCTGCTCCAGCGTCCAGGCACCGGCGCCCTGCCCCCGGAAAGCCTCCAGCACATGCAATTCGCGGACATACAGCGCCTGCGCATCCCGGCTCAGGCTGACAAACCCCAGCACCCGGGCACCCTGGCAGATCAGCAGGTTCCTGCGGCCGGCCCAGGCCACATCGAAGGCTTCGTCCTGCCACAGCAAGTCGTTACGAATGTAATAGCCGAGCATGGTGGAACGGGTCAGGTCGCGGGCGAACGCCAGGTCCGAATCAACCGCCGGGCGTAATGAAAAGCCGTCCATCAATGGCTCACCTCCAGCACCTGCGCCTGCCATTGCCCAGTACCACCCCGGACAATCAACAAAGCCTCGCCCACACCCTCGACGGCGCCCATTAACCGGCCCCGGGCATCCCAGGCTGCGCTGCGTCCGGCGCAGGCCCACCCACCGCTGGGGCCACCGTGGTTGGCCATCAGCACCAGCATCCCGTGTTCCTGGGCGTATCCCTGGAGCAGCATGCTATCGGCAGCGTAGCCACCTTCGCTGATCAAGACCCCGGCAGCATAGATCCCGGCGCCGGCATCGGCCGCCGCCTGCACATGGCTGGCGTGGCAGAAGTCCGCGCAGACCGCCAAAGCCACGGTTTCGCCACCGATAGGCAAAGGGGTGCCGCCCTGGCCTGCGACAAAAGCGCGCTCCTCTCCTGCATGCAGGTGCTGCTTGGTGTAGACCGCCAGCGAACCGTCGCCGCCCAGCACCAGAGCGCCAATCAGCACCGGCCCGTCAACAGACAGGCGGATCGGCATCCCCACCACCGCCGTCAGTTCCAGCTCCCGGGCCAGATCCCGCAGTGGCTGCAACTGCGGTGCATCCGGCATCAGTGCCAGTTCGGCTGCCAGTTGCGGTTCGTAGCCGGTCAGCGACAGCTCGGGAAACACCAGCAACTGCACGCCCTGCGCCGCTGCCAGTTGCATCAACCGCTGATGCCGGGCCAGGTTGGCCGGTAGATCGCCTGCGATGGACACCGTTTGGGCAGCAGCGAGGGTCAGCACGGACATGAACATTCCTTGGAGGGCGAACAGGCGGGAGCAGCGAGTGTGGCATAAATCCCCTGCAGGCTTAATCCATAACCGCCGCGTGCTGCGCCGATAGAAATTACTGATTGAATCCCGGCACCGGCCTCTAGTAAGCTCGCCCCCACTTTACGGAGAAACCCATGTTGTCCAAGACCCCTTCCCTGCATCGCCACACTGCCAGCGCACTGCGCTCGGTCGCGGCTGCCTGGGTCAACGGCACTCGGGCTCCGACCAGCTTTTATTTTGGGTATTGGTTTAGCCACTGGCGCGCCTGATACCCAACCGGCGCCCACTTCAACGGGTCGCCTACCAGAGAAATCTCAACCCCCGGTCGGCCTCCCGACCGGGGGTTTTGTTTTTTCCGGCACTGCATTTTCAACCACGACTTTCAGCGACACACCGAACTTACTGAGGATTGCTCCATGAACTACTCCACCTATTACCGCTACGACATGTTTTGCGCCTGGCGATTTAGCAGCCTCCGCTCGGGACAGCCTGCCGCCTCCGATCGGTCACCTACCGGTGGCAATTGCACACTTATGGCCAGTACGGCCAATTGTCGAACACCCCAGTAGGGCCGCGCGCGGGACATAACCCGCCGCCCGCCCAGGAAGACCGCACATGAACTCGTCCGTATCCGCCCTGCCCCTGTCCGCCCACGTCAGCGCCAATGAAACCCTGACCCAGCGCCTGCCCAGCTCCCTGGAACTCAAGCAGCAACTGCCGCTGTCCCTGGCCTTGAACCAACAAGTCGCCGCTCACCGCCAGGCGGTGCGCGCCATCCTCGAAGGTCGCGACCCACGCCTGCTGGTAGTCGTCGGCCCCTGCTCCATCCACGACCCGCAATCGGCCCTGGAATACGCCGCCAACCTGGCCCGCCTGGCCGATGAAGTGCGCGACCAGATGCTGCTGGTGATGCGCGCCTACGTGGAAAAGCCCCGTACCACCGTCGGCTGGAAAGGCCTGGCCTACGACCCCCGCCTGGATGGCAGCGACGACATGGCCGGCGGCCTGCACCTGTCCCGTGAACTGATGCGCGAGATGCTGCGCCTGGGCCTGCCGGTTGCCACCGAACTGTTGCAGCCCATGGCCGCCGGCTACTTCGATGACCTGCTGAGCTGGGTCGCCATTGGTGCGCGCACCACCGAATCGCAGATCCACCGCGAGATGGCCAGCGGCCTGGACATGCCCGTGGGTTTCAAGAACGGCACCGACGGCGGCGTCGCTATCGCCTGTGACGCCATGCGCTCGGCGGCCCACCCGCACCGCCACTTCGGCGTCGACAGCCAAGGCCACCCGGCGGTCATCCAGACCCCAGGCAACCCCGACACTCATCTGGTGCTGCGCGGTGGCCATCGCGGGCCCAACTACGACCGCCAGAGCGTGGCCCAGGTCCAGCAGGACCTGCAGAAGCTGAAGATCCCGGCGCGGATCATGGTCGATTGCAGCCATGCCAACAGCGGCAAGGACCCGCTGCGTCAGCCGGCGGTGTTCAACGAGGTACTGGAGCAGCGCTTGCAGGGCGATACCTCGCTGATGGGGATGATGCTGGAAAGCCACCTGTTCGAAGGCTGCCAGCCCCTGAGCGCGAACCTGCGCTACGGCGTTTCGGTGACCGACGGCTGCCTGGGCTGGGACGCCACCGAACAATTGCTGCGCAATGGCGCGCAACAACTGCGACACGCAGACAAGGCCGCAGCCGTCCCCGCCTGAGCAGCACCGCCCCCGCAGGAGCTGGCTTGCCAGCGAAGGCGTCCTCAAGAGCAGCGTCTCCTCCAAGGATCTCTTCGCCGGCAAGCCGGCCCCTACAGGACCCTCACCACTCATCCCCCGCAGGCGCCAGGCGGCAATGCCTTGAAGGAACTTTGAGAAGAAATAGCCACCTGAATCCGGTAGGCTCTCAACTTTCTTGAAAGGAGCAACATCCATGGCCAAAGCCACTGCCCGTCACATCCTGGTTGCCAGCGAAGCCAAGTGCAACGAACTCAAAGCCGAAATCGAAGCCGGCGCCGACTTTGCCGAAGTCGCGAAAAAGAATTCCACCTGCCCTTCCAGCCGTGACGGCGGCAACCTGGGCTCCTTCGGCCCAGGCCAGATGGTCAAGGAATTCGACACCGTGGTGTTCAGCGCTCCGGTAAACGTGGTGCAAGGCCCGGTGAAAACCCAGTTCGGCTACCACCTGCTGGAAGTCACCAGCCGCCAGGACTGATCCCCAAGCGCCTGCGTCTGCTCAACGGCCCGCCTTTTGGTGGGCCGTTGCGCATGGGCGCCAGGCTCTGCCCAAAGCGGATGCGGCTGGCCAGTCACGCGCCGCTAGCGTACAAATCGTGGTCATCGATCACCCGGCTCCTAAGGCTGACAATGCGACTGCTTTCCTCCACCGTGCTTTTCACCGCCCTGCTGTTGGGCGCCGCGGGTGCCCAAGCCGCACCGCAACACGCCATGACCGTCTATGGCGAACCGGCCAAGTACCCCCAGGGTTTCAGCCACTTCGACTACGTCAATCCCCAGGCCCCCAAAGGCGGGACGTTGCGCCGCTCGGCCATCGAAATCGGCCGCTTCGACCACGTACTGCCCTATATCGACAAGGGCATCGGTGTCTCCCAGCTCGACGGCCTGGTCTATTCGCCCCTGGCCCAGCGCTCCCTGGACGAGCCCTACACCGTCTACGGCCTGGTGGCCGAAAAGATGGAGCGTGCCGAAGACGGCCTGTGGCTGCGCTTCTACCTCAACCCCAAGGCGCGCTTTGCCGACAACACGCCGATCACCGCCGAAGACGTGCGCTACAGCTACGACCTGCTGATGACCCAGGGCAGCATGCGCTACCGCACCCAGTTCGACGACGTCAAAGGCGTCACCGTGGAATCACCACGAGTGGTGCGCTTCGACTTCAAGAACAATGAAAACCGCACCCTACCCCTGGATATCGCGACCCTGCCGGTGTTCCCCGAACACTGGTGGAAGAGTCGCGACTTCGCCAATGGCGGCGGCTATGAAGCGCCCCTGGGCAGCGGCCCCTACCGCGTGGCCAAGGTCGACTCGGGCAACAGCATCACCTTCGCCCGCAACCCCGACTGGTGGGGCAAGGACCTGCCGGTGAGCCGCGGCCTGTACAACTTCGATCATTTCAGCGTCGAGTATTTCGGCGATATCGACGTCGCCCGCCAGGTGCTGCGCGGCGGCGCCTACGACTACAACCGCGAGTTTTCCGCCACCGGCTATTCCATCGGCTACGACAGCCCGGCGCTGAACGACGGCCGCCTGCAAAAGGCCCACCTGGCGCAATCGGCGCCGCAACCGGCCCAGGGCTATGTGTTCAACCTCGACCGGCCGGTGTTCCAGGACCGCCGGGTGCGCCAGGCCCTGGCCATGCTCTGGGATTTCGAATGGAGCAACCGGCAGATGATGCGCAACCTCTACATCCGCCAGCAGAGTTTCTTCTCCAACACCGCCCTGGCGGCCCGCAGCCTGCCGGATGCCGAGGAGCTGAAGATCCTCGAACCGCTGCGCGGGCAGATCCCCGACGAGGTCTTCACCCAGGTTTTCGAGGCGCCGAAAACCGACGGCAGCGGCGTGATCCGCGACAAGCAACTGCAAGCCCTGGCCCTGCTGGAACAGGCCGGCTGGAAGCCCGAGGGCGACAAGCTGGTGAACGCCCAGGGCGAGCCCCTGAGCTTCACTTTCCTGATCACCCAGGGCTCCATCGAACGCCTGCTACTGCCCTACAAGCGCAACCTGGCGCAGATCGGCATCAGCCTGAACATTCGCCGCATCGACTCCGCCCAGTACGTCAACCGCCTGATGGCCCGGGACTACGACATGATCGTCACCGGCTACCCGGTGACCACCTCGCCGGGCATGGAGCTGTACAACTACTTCGGCTCCGCCGCGGCCAACGACCCCGGTTCCAACAACTACATGGTGCTCAAGAACCCAGCCGTGGACAGCCTGGTCAATGGCCTGGTGAAGGCCACCAGCCAGCCGGAGATGCTGCGCTACGCCCATGCCCTGGACCGGGTGCTGCAGTGGAACTACTACTGGATTGCCAACTACTACCCGCCCGGCACCTCCACGGTGTGGTGGAACCGCTTCGGCATCCCCAAGGTGCCGGCGAGCAACGATGAAGCCATCGAAAGCTGGTGGGAAGTCAGCAGCAGCGCGCTGACCGACGAACAAATGGCCGCCGAGCTGATCCGCCGTGGCAAACCCGGAGGGCGCCACTGATGCTGGCCTACATTCTGCGGCGCCTGCTGCTGATCATCCCGACGCTATTGATCATCCTCCTGGTGAACTTCGTCATCGTCCAGGCCGCCCCCGGCGGCCCGGTGGAACAGGCCATCGCCCGCCTGCAGGGCATCGGTGGCGGCGCCGCTGTCGGCGGCTCCGCCGACACCATGAGCAGCAGCGGCTCCCGGGCCAGCCGCGGCCTGGACCCCAAGCTGATCCAGGACATCGAGAAACAGTACGGCTTCGACAAGCCGGCCCATGAACGCCTGTGGCTGATGCTCAAGAACTACGCCCAGCTGGACTTCGGCAAGAGCTTCTTTCGCGGCGCCACGGTCACCGACCTGATCCTGGAAAAGATGCCGGTGACCATTTCCCTGGGGCTCTGGGCGACCCTGATCACCTACCTGGTGTCGATCCCCCTGGGGATCCGCAAGGCGGTGCACCACGGCAGCCATTTCGACATCTGGAGCAGCACCGCGATCATCATCGGCTACGCCATGCCGGCCTTCCTGTTCGCCATGTTCCTGATCGTGCTGTTCGCCGGCGGCACCTCGCTGAACTGGTTCCCGGTGCGCGGCCTGGTCTCGGACAACTTCGAGCAGTTGAGCACCCTGGGCAAGGTCGCCGACTACTTCTGGCACCTGGTACTGCCGGTCAGCTCCCTGGTGATCGGCGGCTTCGCCACCCTGACCATCCTCACCAAGAACTCCTTCCTCAACGAGATCACCCGCCAGTACGTGGTCACCGCCCGGGCCAAGGGCCTGAGCGAGCGCCGGGTGCTGTATGGGCATGTGTTCCGCAACGCCATGCTGCTGGTGGTCTCGGGCATTCCCCAGGCCTTTATCAGCGTGTTCTTCGCCGGCTCCCTGCTGATCGAGGTGATCTTCTCCCTCGACGGCCTGGGGCGCATGAGCTATGAGGCCGCGGTGTCCAGGGACTACCCGGTGGTGTTCGGCTCGCTGTTCATCTTCACCCTGTTCGGCCTCTTGATAAAACTCATCGGCGACCTGTGCTACACCCTGGTCGACCCGCGCATCGACTTCGCCGCGAGGAACGCCTGATGCTCACGCTTTCTCCTCTGGCGCGCCGGCGCTTCGACCGTTTCAAGAAAAACCGCCGCGGCTGGTGGTCGCTGTGGCTGTTCATCGGCCTGTTCATCCTGACCCTGGGCGGCGAGCTGATCGCCAACGACAAGCCGCTGGTGGTCAGCTACCAGGGCTCGCTGTATTTCCCGGTGCTCAAGCGCTACACCGAACAGGAATTCGGCGGCCAGTTGCCGTTCCAGGCCGACTACCGCAGCGACTACGTGCAGCAACTTATCCGCAAGGACGGTGGCTGGCTGCTGTTCCCGCCGGTGCCCTTCAGCGAAGACACCCCCAACTACGACCTGACCCAGCCGGCCCCCAGCCCGCCGAGCAAGGTCAACTGGCTGGGTACTGACGACCAGGCCCGGGATGTGCTGGCACGGGTGATCTACGGCGCCCGGGTGTCAATCCTGTTCGCCCTGGCCCTGACCGCCATCAGCGCCCTGATCGGCATCGCCGCCGGCGCCCTGCAGGGCTACTACGGCGGCTGGGTCGACCTCCTGGGCCAGCGCTTGCTGGAGGTCTGGTCCGGGTTGCCGGTGCTCTACCTGCTGATCATCCTCTCGGGCTTCGTCGAGCCGAACTTCTGGTGGCTGCTGGGAATCATGGCGCTGTTTTCCTGGCTGGCCCTGGTGGACGTGGTGCGCGCCGAGTTCCTTCGCGGGCGTAACCTGGAATACGTCAAGGCCGCCCGGGCCCTGGGCCTGACCGACCGCAAGGTGATCCTGCGGCACATCCTGCCCAATGCGATGAACGCCACCCTGAGCTACCTGCCATTCATCCTCACCGGTGCCATCTCGACCCTCACTGCCCTGGACTTCCTCGGCTTCGGCATGCCCGCCGGCAGCGCCTCTCTCGGCGAACTGATCGGCCAGGGCAAGCAGAACCTGCAGGCACCGTGGCTGGGGCTGACGGCGTTTTTCACCCTGGCATTGATCCTCTCGCTGCTGGTGTTTATCGGCGAGGCGTTGCGCGATGCCTTTGATCCACGATCATGAAGCGGATTGTAGAAATGACTGAGAACCTGATCGAAATCCGCCAGCTCAACGTCGCCTTCGGCGAGCAGACCGTGGTTCGCGACCTGAGCCTGGACATCCGCCCCGGCGAATGCCTGGCCTTGGTGGGCGAGTCCGGCTCGGGCAAGTCGGTGACCGCCCATTCGATCCTGCAACTGCTGCCGCAGACCGGCTGCAGCGCCACCGGCAGCGTGCGCTATCGCGGCCAGGAACTGATCGGTGCCAGCCCGGCGACCCTGCAACAGCTGCGGGGCAACCGCATCGCCATGATCTTCCAGGAGCCCATGACCTCCCTCAACCCGCTGCACAGCGTGGAAAAACAGATCGGCGAAACCCTGCTGCTGCATCGAGGCCTGGGGGGCAAGGAGGCCCAGGCGCGGATCCTCGAACTGCTGGAGCTGGTGGGCATCCAGAAGCCCCGGGAACGGCTCAAGGCCTACCCGCACCAGCTCTCCGGCGGCCAGCGCCAGCGGGTGATGATCGCCATGGCCCTGGCCTGCGAACCGGAACTGCTGATTGCCGACGAACCCACCACCGCCCTCGATGTCACCGTGCAGCGCAAGATCCTGCTGCTGCTCAAATCCCTGCAACAGCGCCTGGGCATGTCCCTGCTGCTGATCAGCCACGACCTCAACCTGGTGCGGCGCATCGCCCAGCGGGTGTGCGTGATGAAAGCCGGGGAAATCGTCGAGCAGGCCGACTGCGACACCCTGTTCAACGCCCCGCAACATCCATACAGCTGTGAACTGCTGCATGCCGAGCCCGAGGGCGAACCGCTGTGTCGCGACAGCCGGGAAACCGTGCTGGAGGTGGACCACCTGCGCGTCGAATTCCAGATCGGCGGCGGCCTGTTCCGGCGCAAGGAGTACCTGCGGGCAGTGGACGGCATCAGCCTCAGCGTGCAGCAAGGCAAGACCCTGGGGATTGTCGGCGAATCCGGCTCGGGCAAATCCACCCTCGGCCAGGCAATCCTGCGGCTGCTGGATTCCCAGGGCGGCATCCGCTTCCAGGGCCAGGCCCTGGACGGCCTCAACCAGAAGCAACTGCGCCCCTGGCGCAAGCAGATGCAGGTGGTATTCCAGGACCCCTTCGGCAGCCTCAGTCCGCGCATGTCGGTGGCGCAGATCATCAGCGAAGGCCTGGAAGTGCACAGCCAGTACGATGCCCGCCAGTGCGACGAACAGGTCATCCGCGCCCTGGAGGAGGTCGGCCTCGACCCCGACAGCCGCCACCGCTACCCCCACGAGTTCTCCGGCGGCCAGCGCCAGCGCATCGCCATCGCCCGGGCCCTGGTGCTGAAACCGGCGCTGATTTTGCTGGACGAACCCACCTCGGCCCTGGACCGTACCGTGCAGAAGCAAGTGGTGGCCCTGCTGCGTCAGCTGCAGGAAAAGTACGGCCTGACCTACCTGTTCATCAGCCATGACCTGGCGGTGGTGCGAGCCCTGGCCCACGACATGATCGTGATCAAGGACGGCAAGGTGGTTGAGCGCGGCGCCAGCCACGAGGTGTTCGAAAACCCCCAGCACCCCTACACCCGGGAACTGCTGGCCGCCGCCCATCCCGGCTGACCTGCCGTCGACGCCCCTTTCTCGCAGCCTCGCAAGGCTCGACAGCAGCCAGCTTCGCGACCTGGTGTAGCCGCTGCCGCAGGCTGCGAACGGCTCCGCAGGAGACGCCGCCCTTGAGACCGCCGAAGGTCCTGCGGCCCTTTGCGCAGCCTCGCTGGCGCTCGGCAGCGGCTACAGCGCAACAACCGGGGCAGACTGCGGCATAATCGCTGCGCCCATTTCCAGGATGCCGCCATGAACGACAGCGAAAGCCTCAAGGACTACCAGCGCGTGCGCCAACTGGCGATCCGCTCGCTGTTCGAGATCATCGAGCAATCCAGCGAAGGCACGGTGATCGTCGATCGCGACGCCAATATCGTCTGGATGAACGAGCGTTATGCCCGGCGCTTCGGCCTGGAATCGGCGGCCTTCGCCATCGGCAAGCCCTGTGAAAGCGTGATCCCCGGCAGCCTGCTGCGGGAAGTGGTACGCACCGGTCGCCCCATCCTGCTGGACATGCAGGACACTCCCAAAGAGCCCCTGGTGGTGATGCGCCTGCCAATCCACGACGCCGCCGGCACGGTGATCGGCGCCATCGGCTTTGCCCTGTTCGACGAACTGCGCAGCCTGTCCCCCATGCTCAAGCGCTACCTGAGCATGCAGGAAGAGCTGGCCTCCACCCGCTCCTTGTTGCGGGCCCGGCAGACCAAGTACAACTTCGCCCATTTCATCGGCACAAGCACCGCCAGCCTGGAAGTCAAACGCCGGGCCCGGCGCAGCGCCAGCGCCGAATCCCCGGTGCTGCTGCAAGGCGAGACCGGCACCGGCAAGGAGCTGCTGGCCCAGGCCATCCACGCCGCCTCGCCCCGGGCCCACAAGCCCTTTGTCAGCATCAACAGCGCGGCGATTCCCGAGGCCCTGCTGGAAGCCGAGTTCTTCGGCACCGCACCCGGCGCCTTTACCGGTGCCGACCGCAAGGGCCGCCCGGGCAAGTTGCAGATCGCCCAGGGCGGCAGCCTGTTCCTCGATGAAATCGGCGACATGCCGCTGCCCCTGCAAAGCAAGCTGCTGCGGGTGCTGCAGGAAAAAGAGTTCGAGCCGGTGGGCTCCAACGAGGTGATCCACAGCGATGTGCGGATCATCGCCGCCACCTCCACAGACCTTGAGGCGGCGATCAAGCGCGGCGAGTTTCGCGCCGACCTGTACTACCGGTTGAATGTGCTGCCAATCCAGGTGCCAGCCTTGCGCGAACGCCTGGACGACCTGCCAGCCCTGAGCGAAGGGATTCTCGAAGAACTGCGCAGCCAGCATGAACTGGACCGCGATGCCCTGGCCCTGCTGGCGCAACATGCCTGGCCGGGGAACATCCGCGAGTTGCGCAACGTCCTGGAACGAGCGGCGCTGCTCAGCGACGACCTGATACTCAACGCCTCGGATATTCGCGCGGCGATCGGCAGCTTCAGCCCGGTGCAGCGTAACGAAGCCCTGGTGCCGGGCGATTCGCCAAACCAGGAAACCTTCGCCGCGGCCCGAGAGCGTTTCGACCGGCAACTGATCGGCGCCACCCTGGCCCAATGTGCCGGCAAGGTGGACGAAGCGGCCCGGCGCCTGGGGCTGGGGCGCTCCACGCTGTACAAGAAGATGGCAGCCCTGGGGATTGTCGAGTCTCAATAAAGAGACACAAATCTCAGTTTGAAGAACCTACCGCGCACTGCGCGCTTTTCGCTGGCAAGCCAGCTCCTACGTCGGCTTGCACAATCTCTGTAGGAGCTGGCTTGCCAGCGAAGAGGCCGGTAAACCCAAAAAAATCTCCAAACAGAGACAATCAACGTCAATTCGCCCCCAGAAAAATAAAAATATCTATATATTTCAATAGCTTAATTAGATGGCACAGTTCTCGCTATAACGCTCTCCACACGCAACACCCGACAACAATAACAATCCTGGAGAGACACACCATGAGTGTGATCATTGCCTTGGCAGCCCTGGCGCTGCTGATGCTCGCTGCCTACCGTGGCTACAGCGTCATCCTCTTTGCCCCCATCGCCGCCCTCGGCGCGGTGCTGCTCACCGACCCGTCCGCCGTGGCGCCCGCCTTCACCGGCGTGTTCATGGAGAAGATGGTCGGCTTCATCAAGTTGTATTTCCCGGTGTTCCTGCTGGGCGCGGTGTTCGGCAAGCTGATCGAGCTGTCGGGCTTTTCCCGCTCCATCGTCGCGGCCGCCATCCGCCTGCTGGGCACCCGCCAGGCCATGCTGGTGATCGTACTGGTCTGCGCGCTGCTGACCTACGGCGGGGTCTCGCTGTTCGTGGTGGTGTTCGCGGTCTACCCCTTTGCCGCCGAGATGTTCCGCCAGAGCAACATCCCCAAGCGCCTGATCCCGGCGACCATCGCCCTGGGGGCGTTTTCCTTCACCATGGACGCCCTGCCCGGCACCCCGCAGATCCAGAACATCATCCCCAGCACCTTCTTCAATACCACCGCCTGGGCCGCGCCCTGGCTGGGGGTGATCGGCACCATCTTTGTGTTCTGCGCCGGCATGCTGTTCCTCCAGCGCCAGCGCAACAAGGCGCAGAAGGCCGGTGAAGGCTACGGCACCGAGCTGCGCAACGAGCCGGAAACCGCCGAAGACCTGGAGCTGCCCAACCCCTGGCTGGCGCTGTCGCCGTTGCTGCTGGTGGGCATCATGAACCTGCTGTTCACCCACTGGATTCCCCAGTGGTACGGCAAGACCCACAGCCTCAGCCTGCCGGGCATGGCGGCGCCGGTAACCAGCGAAATCGCCAAGCTGACCGCCATCTGGGCGGTGCAGGCGGCGTTGCTGGTGGGCATCCTGATGGTGCTGGTGTGCGGTTTCTCGGCGATTCGCAGCAAGCTCGCCGAAGGCAGCAAGAGCGCGGTCAGCGGCGCCCTGCTGGCGGCCATGAACACCGCCTCGGAATACGGCTTCGGTGCGGTGATCGCTTCCCTGCCGGGCTTCCTGGTGCTGGCCGACTGGCTCAAAAGCATCCCCAACCCGCTGGTCAACGAAGCCATTACCGTGACCCTGCTGGCGGGCATCACAGGTTCGGCCTCGGGCGGCATGAGCATCGCCCTGGCGGCCATGTCCGAAAGTTTCATCAGCGCCGCCCACGCTGCCAACATTCCCCTGGAAGTGCTGCACCGGGTGGCCGCCATGGCCAGCGGCGGCATGGACACCCTGCCCCACAACGGCGCGGTGATCACCCTGCTGGCGGTCACCGGGCTGACCCATCGCGAGGCCTACAAGGACATTTTCTGCATTACCCTGATCAAGACCCTGGCGGTCTTCGTCGTCATCGCCACTTTCTACGCCACCGGCATTGTGTGAGGTATTCATGACCACTCTTTCTGGCAAGACCGCCCTGGTCACCGGCTCCACCAGCGGCATCGGCCTGGGCATCGCCCTGGTGCTGGCCAAGGCCGGGGCCAAGCTGATTCTCAACGGTTTTGGCGATGCCTCGAAGGCGATCGCCGAGGTCGCACAATTCGGCGGCCAGGTCGGCCATCACCCGGCGGACGTCAGCGACCCTGCGCAGATCGCCGAGATGTTCGCCTACGCCGAACGGGAGTTCGGCGGCGTCGACATCCTGGTCAACAACGCCGGCATCCAGCATGTGGCGGCGGTGGAGGAGTTCCCCGTGGAGCGCTGGGATTCGATCATCGCCATCAACCTGTCGTCGGTGTTCCACAGCACCCGCCTGGGGCTGCCGGGGATGCGCGCCAAG
Source organism: Pseudomonas sp. UME65 (assembly GCF_014170225.1). Classification (NCBI taxonomy): domain Bacteria; kingdom Pseudomonadati; phylum Pseudomonadota; class Gammaproteobacteria; order Pseudomonadales; family Pseudomonadaceae; genus Pseudomonas; species Pseudomonas sp. UME65. Next base: position 127,292 of record NZ_LZZQ01000005.1, read on the forward strand.
GGCTGGGGGCGGATCGTCAACATCGCCTCGGTGCACGGCCAGGTGGGCTCGGTGGGCAAGGCCGCCTATGTGGCGGCCAAGCACGGGGTGATCGGCCTGACCAAGGTGGTAGGCCTGGAAACCGCCACCAGCAACGTCACCTGCAACGCCATCTGCCCGGGCTGGGTGCTGACCCCGCTGGTGCAGAAGCAGATCGATGATCGCGTCGCGGCCGGCACCGACCCGCAACAGGCCCAGCATGATCTGCTGGCGGAAAAGCAGCCGTCCCTGGCGTTCGTCACCCCGTCGCAACTGGGGGAACTGGTGCTATTTTTGTGCAGCGAAGCCGGCGCCCAGGTGCGTGGTGCGGCGTGGAACATCGATGGCGGGTGGCTGGCGCAATGACGCGCGTCTCTGGCTGACGTCTTCGCCGGCAAGCCGGCTCCTACACGGCTGTGCTGGCCCGCGTAGGAGCTGGCTTGCCAGCGAACAGCCCCCCAAAAAAACAACAATAAGAACACGAGGCCTTGCATGTCCGACCTACTCTGGCAACCCAGCGCCGAGCGCATCGGCAAGACGCGGATGGATGCCTTTCGCCGCTTCGTCAATCAGCGCCACGGCCTGAATCTTCACGACTACCCCGCCCTGCACCAGTGGAGCATCGACCAGCGAGAAAGCTTCTGGCAGGCCATCGTCGACGTCTTCGACGTCAGCTTCCACCAGCCTGCTGAATGCGTGCTGCGCGAAGGGCCGCAGATGCCCAGCGCGCAGTGGTTTCCCGGCGCCACCCTGAACTTCGCCGAGCACCTGCTCAAGCGTCGGGATGACAGCGTCGCGGTGGTGGCGATCAACGAAAACGGCCAGCGCGAACAATTGACCCACGCCGAACTGGCGGCCCAGGTGGCCGGCCTGCAACGCAGCCTGAGGGCGGCCGGGGTCGGTCTCGGCGATCGGGTCGCGGCATGCATGCCCAACACCTGGCAGACCCTGGTGGGCATGCTCGCCAGCACCAGCCTCGGGGCCGTGTGGTCCAGCTGCTCGCCGGATTTCGGCACCCAGGGGGTGGTCGACCGCTTCGGCCAGATCGAGCCCAAGGTGCTGATCACCTGCGCCGGCTACCGCTACGCCGGCAAGGACATCGACCAGACGGCCAAGGTCAACCAGATCCTCGAGCGCCTGCCGTCCCTGGAGCAGTTGCTGATCGTGCCCTACGCCCGCTCGCAGGCCCGGGCCGAGGACTACCGCACCCCCGCCAGCGTCAGCCTGTGGGACGACTTCTACCGCCCCGGCGGCGAGCCCGAATTCACCCCGGTGCCCTTCGCCCATCCGCTGTACATCCTCTATTCCAGCGGCACCACCGGGGTGCCCAAGTGCATCGTCCACGGCACCGGCGGGGTGCTGCTGCAACACCTCAAGGAGCACGGCCTGCACGCTGACCTGGGCCCCGGCGAGCGCCTGTTCTACTACACCACCTGCGGCTGGATGATGTGGAACTGGCTGGTCTCGGCCCTGGCCACCGGGGCCAGCCTGGTGCTCTACGATGGCTCGCCGTTCCATCCCGGCAACGAGCACCTGATGGACCTGATCGACCGCGAAGCCATCAGCGTCTTCGGCACCAGCCCCAAGTACCTGGCGGCTCTGGAAAAGGCCGGCAGCCGGCCGCGCCAGAGCCACCGCCTGGAGAGCCTGAAGACCCTGCTGTGCACCGGCTCGCCGCTGTCGCCGCAGAGCTACGACTACGTGTACCGCGAGATCAAGAGCGAGCTGTGCCTGGCCTCGATGTCCGGCGGCACCGATATCGTCGCCTGCTTCGTCGCCGGCAATCCGATACAACCGGTGCGCCGCGGCGAGATGCAAGGCAAGGGCCTGGGCATGGCCATCGAAGTGTGGAACGACCAGGGCCAGCCGGTGATCGGCGAGAAAGGCGAGCTGGTGTGCACCCGGCACTTCCCCAGCATTCCCGTGGGCCTGTGGCACGACCCGGACCAGAGCAAGCTCAAGGCCTCGTACTTCAGCCTGTTCCCCGGCGTCTGGGCCCAGGGCGACTACGCCGAACAACTGGCCGAGGGTGGCTGGCTGATCCATGGGCGTTCGGACGCCGTGCTCAACCCCGGCGGGGTGCGTATCGGCACCGCGGAAATCTACCGCCAGGTGGAAAAGCTGGAGCAGGTCCTGGAAAGCCTGGCCATCGGCCAGAGCTGGGAGCAGGACGTGCGGGTGGTGCTGTTCGTGCGCCTGCAAGACGGCGTGGAGCTCGATGAAGCCTTGCAGGAACACATTCGCCAGGTGATTCGCAGCAACACCACGCCGCGCCATGTGCCGGCGAAGATCCTCGCGGTCACGGACATTCCCCGCACCATCAGCGGCAAGATCGTCGAACTGGCGGTGCGCAACGTGGTGCACGGCCTGCCGGTGAAGAACACCGACGCCCTGGCCAACCCCGAGGCCCTGGAACAGTTTCGCGACCGCGAGGAGTTGCGCCACTGACCCCGCCCTTTGCAGGAGCCGGCTTGCCGGCGAAGGCGTCGTCCAGGTCGGCGCGCTCGGCAATGGCCACTTCGCTGGCAAGCCGGCTCCTACGGGCTACCGCATCCCCAACGCATCACTCTGATAACCGTTCAGCCCCTCTAGACTGGTCATCCGCCGCAAAAGCGGGTGAAAATGTGCGCGCCGAAAACGCCTACAATCCATCCGTTTGAATATGCACCGCATGTCCATGCGACTTTTCGAGTGCGCGAGCCTGTGGCGTCGCCGCGTAATACCGCACCACCCAGGACACCTTCGACATGAATGGCCCCCACTCCGGCAGCGAAGCCGCCAACCTGATTGCCCGCCTGGACTGGTCGGCCACTCCCCTCGGAGAATCCGGCCACTGGCCCCAGAGCCTGCGCACCGCCGTGGACATCGTGATCCATTCGCCGATGCCGATGCTGCTGCTGTGGGGCGCCGAGCTGACGCAGATCTACAACGACGGCTTCGCCCTGCTGGCGGGCAACAAGCACCCCAGTGCCTTCGGCCACCCGGCGCACCTGACCTGGCCGGAACTGATGGACTTCACCGACCCGATCTACCGCGCCGTGCTCAACGGCCAGGTGCGCACCTTCAGCGAACAGCGCTTCAGCCTGCAACGCACCAACGGCAGCGAATACGACCTGTGGCTGGACCTGACCTACAGCCCGATCCGCAACGAACGCGGCGACGTCGCCGGAATCCTGGTCACCGCCATCGAGACCAACGAGCGCCGGCGCATCGCCCTGGAACTGCAGCAGCGCTCCGACGATAGCCTGCGCGCCCAGCACGAGACCGAAGAGCGCCTGCAACTGGCCCTGGCGGCCACCGACGCGGTGGGCACCTGGGATTGGGACATCGGCGAAGACCGCTTCATCGCCGACGCGCATTTCGCCCAGTTGCACAGCGTCGATCCGCAGCAGTCCCGGCAACTGCCCATCAGCGAATACCTCAAGGGCGTGCACCCGGAGGACCGCGGCATGGTGGCCCGGGGCATCAAGCACTGCATCACCCACGGCACCGAGTACGCCGAGGAGTACCGCCTGCAACTGGCCGACGGCCAGCTGCGCTGGGTGTTCGCCCGAGGCCGCTGCTACAAGGACCACCATGGCCGGCCGACGCGTTTTCTCGGCGCGGCCCTGGACCTCACCGAACGCAAGCAGATGGAACAGGCGCTGCGCCAGAGCCAGACCGAGCTGCAACTGATCATCAATGCCATGCCCGTGCTGATCGGCTATGTCGACCACGAGGAACGCTTTCGCCTGAACAACAGCGCCTACCTGGACTGGTACGGCCTGACCCCGCAGGAACTGTACGGCAAGAGCATCCGCGAAGTGGTCGGCGACGAGATCTACGCCACTCGCGCCGAGAACATCAAGGCCGCACTGGCCGGCAAGCCGTGCAGCTTCGAGGCCAACTCGCCGCACCGCGACGGCCGGCCGCGCCATGCCCTGATGAAGTACCTGCCGCGTTACGGCGCCGACGGCGCGATCAATGGTTTCTACATCTTTGTCATCGACGAAACCGAGCGCCGGCAGACCGAAGAAGCCCTGCGCAATCTCAACGAAACCCTGGAGGAACGGGTCAACCAGCGGACCGAGGCCCTGGCCACTGCCAACCAGCGCCTGCAGAACGAAATGTTCGAGCGCGAACGCGCCGAAGATGCCCTGCGCCACGCGCAGAAGATGGAAGCCGTGGGCCAGCTCACCGGCGGCATCGCCCACGACTTCAACAACATGCTCACCGGCATCATCGGCAGCCTGGACCTGATGCAGCGCTATATCGACAACGGCCGCGGCGCCGAGATCGGCCGCTTCACCGAAGCGGCCATGTCCTCGGCCAAACGCGCGGCGTCCCTGACCCACCGCCTGCTGGCGTTCTCCCGGCGCCAGTCCCTGGACCGCCAGCCCCTGGACCCCAACCAGCTGGTGCGCTCGCTGCAAGAGCTGTTCAACCACACCAAGGGCGAGCACATCGAGCTGCAGATGCAATTGGCGGACGGTGTGTGGCCGGTGAACACCGACGCCAGCCAGTTGGAAAATGCCCTGCTCAACCTGGTGATCAACGCCCGCGACGCCATGCCCGACGGCGGCAGGCTGCTGATCGAAACCGCCAACAGCTACCTCGACGGCAGCGACATCAGCACCCTGGAGCCGGTCAAGGCCGGCGACTATGTGATGCTCGGCGTCAGCGACAACGGCGCCGGCATGAGCCCGCGGATCCTGGCCAAGGCCTTCGACCCGTTCTTCACCACCAAGCCCATCGGCCAGGGCACGGGCCTGGGGCTGTCGATGATCTACGGCTTCGCCCAGCAGTCCGGCGGCCACGTGACCATCAGCAGCGAACCGGACCAGGGCACCTGCGTGCGCCTGTACCTGCCAAGGCTGTTCGCCGCACCACTGGACAGCGCCGAACCCGCCACCCTCAACCAGGCGCCCCAGGCCATCGCCGGGGAAACCGTGGTGGTGGTGGAAGACGACCCGGCAGTGCGCATGCTGGTGCTCAATGTCCTCGCCGAACTGGGCTACCGCGCCTTCGAGGCCGAAGATGCGCGCAGCGCCCTGCCCTTGCTGGAATCGCCGATGCGCGTCGACCTGCTGGTGACCGATGTCGGCCTGCCGGGCATGAATGGCCGGCAACTGGCGGAGATCGCCCGCCAGCAGCGGCCCGGGCTCAAGGTGCTGTTCATGACCGGCTACGCGGAAAAGGCGGCCGAGCGCCAGGGCTTCCTGGAGCCGGGCATGGACCTGATGGCCAAGCCGTTTTCCATTGAGGAAATGGCCCAGAAGATTCGTCAGATGATCGGCCGCGCGTCCTGAATTCAGGCATAATCCGCGGCCGCCGATTTCCCGCTACAAGGTCACCCGCCCATGAAAGCCCAAGCCCGCCACATCCTGGTGAAAACCGCCGAAGAGGCTGAACAGCTCAAGCAGCGCATCGCCAAGGGTGAAGCCTTCGACGTACTGGCGAAGAAATACTCCACCTGCCCATCCGGCAAGCGCGGCGGCGACCTGGGGGAAGTGCGCCCGGGGCAGATGGTCGGTGCCATCGACCAGGTCATTTTCAAGAAGCCCCTGCGCACCGTGCATGGCCCGATCAAGAGCAAGTTCGGCTATCACCTGGTGCAAGTCTTCTTCCGCGACTGACCCCGGGCCCTGCAGGAGCTGGCTTGCCAGCGAAGGCGCCCGCAAGGTCAACGCACGGTTCAATGGCCTCTTCGCCGGCAAGCCGGCTCCTACAACCTCCACCTGCCCTGCAGGAGCTGGCTTGCCAGCGAAGGCGCACGCAAGGTCAACGCCCGGTTCAATGGCGGGGTATCAGGGCGCCGGGATGCTGGATGACCTGGCTCGCCAGGCGGTGCCCGGCCTCTGCCGCTTGCACCGGGCTGCCGCCCAGCAGGCGCCGGGCCAGATAGGCTGCGCTGAACGAATCCCCGGCCGCCGTGGTGTCCACTACCTGCTCCACCCGCTGGGCCGGCACCTCGAAAGCACCACCCGCCACGCGAATCAGGCAGGGCTCGGCGCCCCGCTTGAGCACCACTTCCGGAGTGCCCTGATACGCCGCGAACACCGCTTCGGCATCCGCATAGGCAAACAGCGCTTGCTCATCCTCCAGGGTCAGCAATGCCAGATCCACCTGGGGCAATACTTCGCGGTACGCCGCCCGGGCCTGTTCGACCGACGCCCACAGGCGCGGCCGGTAGTTGTTGTCGAAGACTATCAGCGCCTGGCGCTGGCGCGCCTCGGCCAGGGTCTGCAACAACTTCCCGCGCCCCACCTCCCCCAGCACCGCCAGGGTGATGCCGCTGAAATACAGCACATCGTAATGCTTCAGCGCTTCGAGGATCGGCCCGGCCGCCACCGTGGTAAAGCAGTCGCGCACTGCCGCCTCGTTGCGCCAGTAGAGAAAGCGCCGCTCGCCCCGGGCGTCAGTCTGGATGCAATACAGCCCAGGCAGGCGCCCCGGCAAGCGCTGCACCCGCTGCAGGCCGATGCCCTCCGCCGCCCACCCCTGGCACATGGCATCACTGAAGCTGTCATCGCCCAGGGCGGTGACGTAATCCACCCGCCCGGCCTCGCCCAATTCCCGCGCGAGGTACACCGCGGCGTTCAGGGTGTCGCCGCCAAAGCTCTGTTGCAGGCTGCCGTCATGATGCTGCTGCAGCTCGATCATGCATTCGCCGATGGCCGCGATGCGTTTCTTCCTGTCCATGTTCCTGACCTCCCCTCGAAGCACATTCCACCGGGTAGGAGCTGGCTTGCCAGCGAAGGCGCCCGCAAGGCCTGCACCTCATCCAAAGGCCTCTTCGCCGGCAAGCCGGCTCCTGCAGACCCTGCATATCCCCGGCTCCGGCGATCAGAAACAGGTTTCCAGATTCTCGATCACCTGCAGGCGCTCATCCACCAGCAACCCGGTGCGCCATTTGTCGAAGGTCAGGCAGGGGTGCGAAGTACCGAAGGAAATGATGTCGCCAATGCGCAGCTCCACTCCCGGCGCCACCGTGAGAAACGCATGCTGGTCCATCACCGCAGTGACCTTGCACGCCCCCACGTCATCCCCGGCACTGGCCTGGGCCCCGGCGCGATAACGCCGCAGCGGCACCGGCAAGCCGGCGTCATAGGCCACATCGCGCTTGCCCAGGGCCACCACGGCAAAGCCCGGCTCCGGCAGCGACTGCACATGGGCCCAGACCTCCATGGCCGGGCGCAGGCCCTCCTCCAGGTCGGCGCGGCGATCCAGCACGCAGCACTGCGCCTCTTTATAGATGCCATGGTCATGAGCCACGTAACTGCCCGGACGCAGCACACTGAGGAAGCGGCCCTTGGCGTTGTGGGTCTCGAAGGATTCGGCAATCAGGTCATACCAGGCTGACCCCGAGGCAGTGATAATCGGCCGCTCGATGGCGAACAGCCCATCGTTGTGCAGGTCCACCGCCAGGCGCACCAGGGAGTCAGCGAACTGGCGGATGCCGCTGATGGCCTGATCGCCATGGATCACCCCTTCATAACCTTCGATACCGCATAGCGCCAGGGCCGGCTGCGCCTGGATCGCCTTGGCCAGGGCCAGCACCTCCTGCTCGGTGCGGCAACCGCAACGCCCACCGACCACGCCGTACTCGATCATCACCTTGAGCGTGACCCCACGCTGGGCGAAAAACGCCCCCAGGTCGGCGACGCTGTCCGGGTGATCGACCATGCAATAGAAATCGAAATCCGGGTCCGCCAGCAGCTCGGCGATCAGCGCCATGTTCGGCGCCCCCACCAACTGGTTGGCCATCAACACCCGGCGCGCGCCATGGGCATAGGCAGCGCGAGTCTGTACCGCAGTGGCCAGGGTGATGCCCCAGGCGCCGGCGTCCAACTGCCGCTGAAACAGCGCGGGCATCATGCTGGTCTTGCCGTGGGGCGCCAGCTCGGCACCGCTGTCACTGACGAACTTCTGCATCCAGCGGATGTTGTGTTCCAGGGCCTCGCGGTGCAGCACCAGGGCCGGCAGGCTGACGTCTTGCAACAGGCTCGCGCCCTGGGCAGCGGCGCCCTTTTCCACCAGTGGCAGGTTCAATACGGAAGACATCTTGGCACTCCTTATCAAGGCAGCTGCGCACAGCCGCGAAACAGTCATCAATCGTTGATACGCCGGGCCAGACGGTTGGCGCTGTCGATCAGCACCCGGCGATATTGCTGGTAATTGCGCTGGGCATCGGCCCTGGGCGCGACGATGCAGAGCGTGCAGATGCACACGCCGTGCTCATCGCGCACCGGTGCGGCAAAACAATGGGTAAAGGTGTCGGCCACGCTGTCGAAGGAAAAGAACCCATCCTCGGTGGCCTGGCGGATTTGCTTGAGAAACGTCTCCAAGGGCAGACGCTCACCGTCGGGCAGAACGAAGTCCCGTTCATCGATCAGGTCGACAATCTGCCCATCGCTCAAATGCCCCAATAGCAACCGCCCGGAAGCGGTCCAGGGAATCGGCGCGTTCTCGCCGATGTTCGAGGAAATGCGGAAGTGCCGCTCGCCCTCCTTCATCAGCGCCACCGTGTATTTGCGCCCGTTGAGCAGGCACATCTGCGCGGTTTCCTGGGTCTGGCGGACGATTTCCTGCAAGGCCTGGTCGGCCTCGCGGCTCAGGTCGAAATGGCGCAAATGGGCCTGGCCGAGAAAGTACAACTGGCGGCCCAGGTACACATGCCCCTCCTGGCCCACCGGCTCCAGTACCCGCCGCTCCAGCAGGGAAGCCACCAACTCATAGACCGTGGACTTGGGGCCGCCAATGCCCTTGGCGATATCGTTGGGCCGCAACGGCTGGCCGATCTCCTTGAGGAAGTCGAGAATATCGAACGCCCGATCCAGGCCCTTGGCCCGACGCTTGATGTTGTCTTCGCTCATCTAACTGCGCCCCCTCTATCGCCCCGTAGGAGCCGGCTTGCCGGCGAAAAGGCCCTCAAGCCTTGTGCCGCCCTGACGGACGCCTTCGCTGGCAAGCCAGCTCCTACAGGCCAGCTCCTACAGGCCATAGCCATCAGGCTTTCTTCTTGTAGGCCACACAATCGATCTCGACCTTGCAGTCCACCATCATGCTGGCCTGCACACAGGCCCGGGCCGGCGCGTGCTCGGGCTTGAAGTACTCGCCGAAGACCTTGTTGAAACTCCAGAAATCCCGCGGGTCTTCCAGCCACACCCCGACCCGCACCACATCCTCCAGGCCGTACCCGGCCTCTTCGAGAATGGCCACCAGATTGCGCAGCGTCTGATGCGTCTGCTCGACGATCCCACCGTGAATGATCTCGCCATCCAGCGCCGGCACCTGGCCGGACACATGCAGCCAGCCATCGGCCTCGACCGCGCGAGCGAAAGGACGCGGCTGGCCACCGCCTGCGGTGCTGCCGGTGCCGTAACGGGTGATGCTCATGAGAGGTTCTCCTGGTTGAAGGCTGGCCATCTGGCGGCGACGGCCTGGAAACCCAAAGATATCGAACAAATAATTCCGCTATAACGGAACAAAGAATGAAATAGCGGAAAAGACGCCCGAGTGTGCCATGGAGAACAAAGGAGACAACAGAGGGGGATAGCAAAACTTTTCGGAACCAGGAACGGAAGGATATTAGAAACAGCCGCCAGCCTATGTCAGGCATTTCTGTATTTGCTGAAGGCACACTCAAGTGGCTGGTGACGGTGCTCGCCACCTTCTACATTCCGTTGCGTCGCAGCAGTCCGCACCGCCCGGGACATGCTGGACAGCGTCACCGGCATGACCAGCCGCAACGCCGATCACCTCGACCTTGAGCGCTTCTCCAGCGTGGCGATCCTGTTGTTGCAGGGCAGCTGCGATGTGTTGCATGCAGTTGAGCAACGGGCAATGGATCTGCCCGGGGAGTAATGGTCAGGCTTCGCAAAAACAACACAAAAGTGTTGTACAGAAATATGAATGTTGTACCGTGCAGAAATCCAAGCCATGAGGCGAGGTGATGAAATTCAGCGAATTCAGACGGTGGTTGAAAGCTCAAGGCGTGGTCTTCGAGGCCGGTAAAGGCAGCCACTTCAAAGTCACGGCCCCAAACGGCAACAAGACCACCTTCGCGGATCACGGCAGCAAGGAAATGCCCGAACCCACCCGCAAGGCAATCATCAGGCAATTGGGGCTCTAGGACTCTCATCCATTCTCTGCATGCTGAAACGTCGCCTCCGAGGAGTGACCATGTACGACTACGCCATTCGCTTCGAGCAAGACCGTGCACCGGGAGTGGCGGTCTTCTGCCGCGATCTGCCCGAACTCAATAGCTTTGGCGATGATCCTGAGCACGCCATCAACCAGGCCATCGACGCGCTCGAAACCACGCTGTCCCTTTACGTCGACCAGCGCCGCGCCATTCCCCCAGCCTCTGAGCCGCTACCAGGGGAACAGGTCATTCATTTGCCAATGGTGACCGTGGCCAAGATAGCGCTGTGGAACACGATGATGGAGCGGGACATGCGCAAGGCCGATCTATGCCGACTGCTCGGAATCCACCAGGCCCAGGGAGATCGCCTGGTGGACTTTCTACACAGCTCCAAAATGGAACAGCTGGAAAATGCCCTCGCAGCCCTAGGTAAACGTCTTGCAGTATCAGTGGAGGCGGCATAGCCCAAAACGGATAGCCAGCACGATGGCCGAACGCAGGCATTGATCCGTGGGCAACCCGGCAGGACGCCGGGTTAGCCGCAGTGGGCCTCAATCAACATCAGCCACGCACAACACCCACCACAGATTCCGCGCCCCCTGGCAGGCGACATAGGCAGAAGAAATCGTCGAATCCCTGGTCAACTCAGACCAATCAGGGCTATCGAACCGATACACCACCAGCTCGGAAAACGGCGCGGGAAACACCGCCTCCAGCGCCTCATCCACCAACTTCCGAGCGTTGGCTAGGCTCAACCCACGGAGCGCGTGATGACACCCGCCCCGCAGCAGCACCGCCAGCAACGAGCCCTCGAACTCATATCGATTCAACACGGAAAAGGACCCGAACCCAGGCTCGATCTGCCCAATAGCCGTCGACCTGGCGAGGTTGCTGAAACGCTCCAGAAACTCGGCCAGTCGCGTTCTCTCATCCAACGCCTTGATTGAGGGATCTGGCTTGAAGAAGCTGGACACCACCTCGCCACACTGAGCAAGCACGGCAAGCAGTTCGACAAGGGGTTGCTTGTCGACGACGAACTCGCTGGCACCGGTAAATGGCGCTACAGCATCGCGCTTCAGACTTTCATCTTGATTCATGATCGAGCACTCGACTTTGGCCACAAACGGGCAATCACCATGGTGGCTACCGCGCCCTGGGCTTTTGCGGCCGTAGATAAAAACCAGAAATAAGCGCAATCAGCACCAGCATCAACGCCAGGCTGGGATCACCTTTAGGCAGCATGAATTGATAAAGGCCAGCGCCCATCGAGAGCATCGACCCCATGCACAACACAAACCAAACAGCTTTTTTAACCAGCTTCACGATCTGATGACATCCCTTCCACAGATAACTTCAACGGCACCACTCAGAACGACCAGGCCGGGGGACGACAATGTATCGGCCGCACAGTTGCACGGCAAACCCGAATACCCTCCCCGCCCCACAGCCCTCTCGTGCTTACGCCTTGAACGTCAGGATCGGCGAAAACCGCGCAATCACCGATACCGTGCCCTCTTCCACCTGGGACTGGATCACCTGGCCAATTTCCTTGTAGGCCCCCGGTGCTTCTTCGATCATCCGCTCTTCCTTGGTGGTGATGCACTCCACGCCCTGCAGGCCGAGGAAGGCCTTGTCCTTCTTGGCCTTGAACACCACCTCGCTGCGCGACATGGAGCGTCCGGCGCCGTGGCTGGCCGAGCGCAGCCAGCGTTCGTTGCCCAGCCCGGTGAGCAGGTAGGAGTCATGCCCCATGCTCCCCGGAATCAGCAGCGGCTGCCCGGCATAGGCCGGTGTGGCGCCTTTGCGGTGGACGTTGCCGCCTTCCTCGCGCAGTACGATGTTGTGCGGTACATCGACAATCAGCGGCGCTTCGATGCCCGCGCCGAACACCTGCCGAGTGCGCTGGCGCACCATTTCGGCGATCAGTGCGCGGTTGGCGTCGGCGTAGTGCGCGGCGCTGTGCATGGCCAGCAGGTACTCATCGGCCATCTCGCCAAACAGGGCGAATATCTTCGAATCGGGATGCTTGATCCCGGCCGGCCACAGGGCCTTGGCCTTGTCCATCCAGCGTCGGCCTACATAGAAGCCCACGTCGCGAGAGCCGGTGTGGATCATCATCACCACCTGCCCCACGGACAGGCCCTGGGCGAAGCAGGCCTGGCGATCCACCAGTTCGGTGACCACCTGGATCTCGACAAAGTGATTACCACCGCCCAGGGAACCCAGGCCCGGGTCGCGAAGGATCTTGCGCGAAAGGTCCTGCAGGGCCTCCGGTGCATAGTCGGCGCTGCCGCGGGCAAAGGACGACTCATGCAGGCCCGAAAGCTCACGCTGCAACTGGGCGAAATCCGCCCCGGCAAACAGCCCGATCGGGTCCTGTTGCTGTACCTGAGCCCAGAAATCCCCCAGCCCCGAAGCAAACAGCGCGCTCATGGCCGTGGGGCTGGTGGGAATATTGCGCGTGCCTTCCAGCAGATCGCCACGCACCAGGGCGGTCCACTTGGCCTTTTGCGCCATGAACTGCTCGTAGTTCAGCCCCAGCTTGTGCAGGCGCATGCCGCAATTGATGTCGGTGCCGATGGCTTGCGGCACCACCATGTCGTGGCTGGTGACGATCACGCTGCCCACCGGAATCGGGCTGCCGGTATGGAAATCCGGCGTGGCGCAGGCGCACTTCACTTCGCCGCCATGGGGGTGGGCGACCTTGGCGAAATCCATCAGTTGCAGGATGGCTTTCTCTTCGATGGCAAAGCTGTCGGGCAGCAGCAGATCCACCTTGAGGCCGGCGTCATTGGTGGACGAGATAGAGAGGGAATTGGAATTCAGGCGTTCGATGGCCACCCCGGAACGGGCGAGCTTGTGCTGAATTCTTTTCAGAGGAGTCTTGGTCATTTTCAACTGCTTTTCTTGGACGCAACAAAACAACCACCCTTTTGGTGGCTGGAATTGTCTGGTCAGCAGCGAAACTTAGACGGCGCGGATAATGGGGGAATGACGCTGTGGATGTAAATAGCCGGGGAGAAATTATTTAAGGAGGCGCCCGGGCAGACGCCTTCGCCAGCAAGCCGACTCCTGCAGTGCAGCGGCGGGTTAGAAGTTGAAGCGCACATCCTTGACCACCTGCACCGTGCCCCAGTGGAAATTGCACAGCCGCGCCACTTCCAGGTTGCCCTCGCTCACCGGTACGCAGCCGCCCTTGAGGGTCACGCTGCGGGTGCCCTGGCGCGACAGCGGGTACTCCACGGCTGGCCCGGCGGGAATACGATGAACCAGGGTCACGTCTTCGGCGAAGTCGTCGGTCATGCTGAAGATCAAGCTATCATCCACCGTCAGGCGGTAGGTGTCGTGTTGAAAGGCCGCGCCCGGCAGCAGGCACATTTGCGCACTGTGCCCCTGTACCTTCTGCTCCTGGCAGTTGGCGACCTGTTCGGCATATGCGCCGTGCGCCAGCAACAATGCTGCCAGCGACCACAGCCCCTTTGACTTGAACATCGGCCCTGCCTCCTAGGGAAAAGGCCGCTGTTATACCCGAGGTGCTGGGGGATCACCAGCGACCGTCTTCGTGAGCAAGCTAGCGCCGGCATCAGTGTCCGCTGTCGTCTGTCAGGGGAAACTTTTGTCCGGCCCACCCTTCCAAGGCGTGTACAGCACCGTGGCAGACACGGTCGGCAGCTTGCCGTCGATCAGGGCGAAACCCGGCATCTGCCGCAAGTCCAACTGCTCACATAGCTGTGTGGCGCGATTGCGCAGTTGATTGTCGGGTTTGAACGACTCAGGGCGGTAAGCCACTTCCCGCAGGTTCACCCAGCACTCCTGCACCCTGCCCTGGGGATCGGCCTTGACCTGGAAACTGGCCACGCCGACGCTGTCCACCGGCAAACGGGCCAACGTGTGCGCCCAGAAGAAATGGCCTTTGGCGTATTGAACCGCTGTGTAGTCAAACGCCTTCAATTGCTCGGACTCCAGGGTCAAAGGCGGGAATATCAACGTAGCCTTGACCTCCAGCATGCCATCAGGCTCAAAAGCCACGGCAGGAGCCATAGGGAACACCGTGTCCCAGCAGATTTGCCTGACCATCTCACCGAGCGGCGGGTTGTAGGGATAGGCCATTGCTGCAGGTGCAGGGCTGCTCTGCGCCTCACAACTGACGACCTGGTTCTGCCGATTGAACTTCATGAGCAGCTCCACGCTGCCCGACAGTTTATCGGCGTTGGCCCTGAGGCCATCGCGATGCAGCACCTGCTGCACGGTGGCGGCGTAAACTTGAGTATCTATCTGGCGCTGCTGCTCTTCCTGGGATAGCGAGGTGCCCGGCGCGCCGGATTGGCACGCGGACAGCGCCAGAAGAGCGCCGACCAGCAACGCGCACTGCGCCGGGAGCCTGCTCGAAAAACTGTACATACTCAATTCCTTTGATGGGCTCATCCACGAGCCGTCCTGCTCTGTGCTCAACGACGACAAGGCGGTGGATCTTAAGCGAGCACTACTCTTGAAAGCCAACGACAATTGCTGGCGCCCTCAGGCTTTGACATTCACCTTCCTGAAGTGAAAGCTTCTCCAGCCGCACGCTGAAAATCGGGTTACGCTGCTCCCCCCAAGGCTCATTTACCCAAGCAAGGACCGCCCCATGACCCGCGCCATTACCATTGTCTGCGACAATTTCGCCGACTGGGAAACCGCCCTGATCAACGCCACCGGCCGTGGCTACTATGGCTTCGACTGCCGTTACGCCTCACCCAAGGGCGCCATCGTGACCTCCATGGGCGGCCTGCGGGTGACCCCGGACCTGGCGTTGGAAGATATTCGTCTGGATGAGGTGGACCTCTTGATGGTCTGCGGCGGGACGGTCTGGCAAAGCCCCCAGGCGCCGGATATCCGCGAACTGCTACGCGCGGCCAAGGAGCGCAAGCTGGTCCTCGCCGGCATCTGCGACGGCACCCGCGAACTGGCCCGGGCCGGGGTGCTGGACCAGCTCAAGCACACCTCCAATTCGGCGGACAACCTGCTGGCGGTGGGTTATGCCGGCGCCGCGCACTACCAGGATGTGCCCCATGCGGTAGCGGACCAGCGCGTGGTCACCGCCCCGGGCAGCGCTCCAGTGAGTTTCATGGCACAGATTCTCGGCGCCCTGGGCATCAGCGACGACAACCTGACCTTCTACCTGGGCCTGCACGCCGCCGAGCACCGCCAGCAAGCCTGACCCTCCCCTGTAGGAGCCGGCTTGCCGGCGAAAGCGATCTCCCGGCCGCCTTGGCTGGCAAACCAGCACCTACGCAAGGTGTCGGGTGGGGCGGCAGTGCGGGCGTGTAGCCGTGGATTATTTCACCAGTCGAAAATCCCGGTGGCCCAACCATGCCGAAAAGTCCGCAGCGCTGAAAATGCTCTCGCCCTCATGCTCGATGATCGCCAGCCCCGCCAGAAATTCGCTGTCCCGGGTGTAGGCATGGATGCTGGCGCCGAAGGCCAGTACGCCATCCAGGTGACGGGCCAAGGTCAGCGCCGCCTGCCCTAGGCGCTGGTGATCCGCCTGGTCTTTATCCATGGCCGCCAGGCTCAGAATGTCTTCAGGGAGCCATCCCAGTTGCCCGGCCAGCCCGGCATATTCCGCCAGCTCCCCTGGATATTCGGCCCCCATCCCGAACAGCATGGGGCTACCGCCAATGAAGAACGAGCTCGTACCGGCCCAGGGTTGATCCGCAATTGCGGCCAGACAGGCCCGCACCCGGTTTTCGAGCAAGCCATCGATCTGGCGCGGTAAAAGCACCCTGACAGTCGGCCCGGCCATTGAGTCACCTCCTCCAGCGCACCGCATCCGCACCAGGGATAACAGGCGAGCCCTTGTTCGCTGCATCAGCAGGCATCAATGCTCAAGCCCGCTGCCGGTCAGTGCGTTCACCGGACCGGGAGCATAAAAGCCCGTGGTGCAATAGCCAAGCTCAGCGTCTGGAACCATTGACCCCCAACACCTCTTCCAACCGCTTCGCCTCGCCCTCCGTCAACAAGGGCGCAGGCGGTTGGACAAGGCGCTGGCTGGACAGGGCGGGCACCGGGGCCGTTGGTTGGGCCGCCTTCGCAGTACGGCTGCGGCTCGCGCTGCTTTGCGGGTACAGCGCTTCATCCAGGCATTTGTCGCGCATGCCCTGGCTGGACAGGCCGTGGCAACCGGTGCCGTTGGACAGGGCGCGGGCGCCGCAGGTGGCCTTGCTGTCGGGGTCCTTGAGGTCGATGCAGCCCAGGGAACCAAAACCATGGCCCAGTACCGAGGCGGGGTCTTCGGCGCAAGCTGCGCCGGCACACAGGAACAGGGAGGTCAGCACAAGTGCATTTCGCATAGGGGCGCGTCCATGGCTAGCGTAGGTCCCCCGGCGCCTTTCCGGCCGCCGGGCAGGTCTGTCGAGGGAAAAAGCCGTTGTAGCAGATGAACATGACCGTTTCCCTTCCCCATAACCACCGCTGTTGCGTGACTAGCGGAAACGCCCCGCCAGGAAGGGTTGCAGGTTCACGCTCGGGGTCAGCCCGCTGGCCTGTTCCGCCACCAGTTGCCCACTGATGGCGGCCAGGGTCAGGCCAACGTGACCGTGGCCGAAGTTGTAGTGCACCTGGGGCAGCAGCCGCGACTGGCCGAGCACCGGCTTGCTGTCCGGCAGCGAGGGACGAAAGCCCATCCACCGGGAAACCGGTTCGTGGTGCAGGGTCAGGAAGCGTCGCGCCGCCCGGGACAGGTAGTGATAGCGGCGCGGGTCCGGCGCGGCGTCGAGGCCGCCGAATTCCACCGTGCCCGCCACCCGCAGCCCTTGGGCCATGGGCGTCAGGTAGAAACCGCCGGCGCCCCAGCACACCGGGCGGCTGAGCAAGCCGCCAGCCTGATCGAACAGCACGTGATAACCGCGCTCGGTGTCCAGGGGAATCTCGTCCCCCAGGCTCTGCGCCAGGCGGCGGGACCAGGCGCCGCTGCACAACACCAGACGTTCGGCGGGCAGTTGCTCGCCACTGCCGAGGCGGGCAAGCACCCGCTCGCCGTCCTGGGCGCTGCGCTCGACCCCCTGCAACTCATCGCGGCGAAACACTCCGCCGCGCTCGATGAAGCACCGCAGCAAGCGCTGGCTCAATGCGAAGGGATCGAGGGTGCGGCTGACCTGGGACAGTTCCAGCGCCAGGGCCGCACGGGCGTTGAGGGCCGGCTCCATGGCCCGTAGCTCCGGCCCTTGCACCAGGCGCATGGGCACCTCGAACCCCTGGTGATAGGCCAGCATGTCGATAGCGCTCTGCCGCTCGTGGGCCTCGAAGATGTACAGCGAGCCGTCATGGCGCACCAGGTCGTTGGCCCCGGCATCGTCGAACAACGCCTGCCAGGCGCCCATGCAGGGCTTGAGCAGGCTGTGCAGATCATGACTGATGGCCTTGACCCGCGGCTCGCTGGAGCTTTGCAAAAAGCGCCATAGCCAGGGGGCGATCCGTGGCAGGTAACCCGGGCGGATCGCCAGCGGGCTGTCGCGCCGCAACAGCATGCCCGGGGCCTGGCGCCAGATGCCGGGGGTTGCCACTGGCTCCACGGCATAGGTGGCGAAGGTACAGGCATTGCCGAAGGAAGTGCCGCTGCCCGGCGGCTGGCGGTCCAGCAGGGTCACCCGCCAGCCCAGGCGCTGCAGCCACAGGGCGCTGGCCAGGCCCACCACCCCGGCCCCCACCACCACGGCGTGGCCGCGTTGTTGCTGACTTGCAATCATGCCGTGCTCCTCATGTGCCGCTGACGACCCGGGTCCACAGGCGAGTGCTCAGGCGCATGCCGGCCGGGGTCATGGTCTTGATCGGGAACAGCGTATCGAGCACCGACTGCGGCGGGTAGGCCGCCGGGTTGCTGCGCAACTGCGGTTCGATGTAGGGCAAGGACGCCGCATTGCCGTTGGCGTACTGCACGAAGTTGCTGATGTTGGCGATCACCTTGGGGTCCAGCAGGTAGTTCAGGTAGGCGTAGGCGTTGTCCAGGTGCGGGGCGTTCCTGGGAATCACCACCATGTCCATGGCCACGGTGGAGCCTTCCCTGGGAATGCTGTAGCCGAGGTTCACGCCGTTTTTTGCCTGCTGCGCGGTGGCCATGGCTTGCAGCACGTCGCCGCTGAAACCCACGGCCACGCAGATGTTGCCGTTGGCCAGGTCGCTGACGTACTTGGCCTGGTGGAAGTAGAGGATCGAGGGGCGGATCGCCTGCAGCGCCGCTTCGGCCTTTTTCAGGTCCGCCGGCTGTTCGCTGTGGGGGTCCAGGCCCAGGGCATTGAGGGTGATGGGCACCATCTGTGTCGGGTTGTCGAGAAAGGCCACGCCGCACTGCTTGAGCTTCTGGATGTTCTCCGGCTTGAACAGCAGCTGCCAGGAGTGGGTGACATCGGTGTCGCCGAAGATCGCCTTGATCTTGTCGACGTTGTAGCCGATGCCCACGGTCACCCACATATAGGGAATGCCGTACCTATTGCCCGGGTCGCTGGTTTCCAGCAGCTTCATCAGCTTGGGATCGAGGTTGTTCCAGTTGGGCAGCTTGCTGCGATCCAGGGGCTGGATCGCCCCGGCCTGGATCAGCCGCGGCAGAAAGTGGTTGGACGGGCTGGCCAGGTCATAGCCGCTGCCGCCGGTCATCAGCTTGGCCTCGGTGGTCTCGTTGCTGTCGATCACGTCGTAGGTAGTCTGAATTGCGGTGCGCTGGGTGAACTGGGCCAGGGTGTCCGGAGCGATATAGCCGCTCCAGTTGGCGATGCTCACGGTCTCGGCCGCCTGGACGCTTGCGGCGCACAAGGCCAGGGATAACAGTGCCGTAGTGGTGCGATTGATCATGTTGCCGCCCTCTGTGCTCTTATTATTGCGGCGTTTCATTCGCCGCGACGGTTAACGTTCGTGTCGCGCGCGCTGCACTTCCCAGCCCATGCGCAAGCTTGCTCCAATGTCGAAAAACGGTCGGGGTGGCAGGTAGCCGGGCCGGGCCTGGGACAGCACGTCCCGCAGCAGCGAGGAGTCGCAACCGGCGGCCATTTCCACCAGCAGCCGGCCCCACAGGGTGCCCCGCGCCACCCCCGAGCCGTTGCAGCCGGCCACCGCGTGCAGGCCTTCGGCGACCCGGCTGAAGTACGGCTCGCCGGAACGGGTGCCGCTCAGGTGCCCGGTCCAGGTGTATTGCAGGTCGGTATCGGTAATGCCGGGAAAGCGCTTTTGCAGGCCCCGCAGGTGTTCCTGGCGGCGCACCGCCAACTGCGCCGGGCCGAGATCGCGCTGGCGATACTCGACGGTGTTGCGCATCAGCAGGCGGCGCCCGGGCAACAGGCGCACCGTGGCCGCCCCGGGCAAGGTGGAGAGCACGCCCCAGCCCTGCTCATCCAGCAGCCGCTGCCAGTGATCTTCCTGCAGGGGCCGGGTGATGCTGGCGCTCAGCTCCAGGGGGAAGGTGCGGCTGTGCCGGACTCCGAGCCGGGGCAGAAAGGCACCGACACAGGCCAGCACCTGGGGCGCCTGGATCTCGCCCTCCCCGGTCACCGCCCGCCAGCCCCGGCCCGGCAGAGGCTGCAGGTCCTGCACCGGGCTGTTCTCGAACACCTCCACCCGCTCCGGCAGGCGCTCCAGCAGGCCCTTGACGTATTTGGCCGGCTGCAGCAGCGCGTTGCCACCGGCGCAGTGGATGGCCCGCTGGTAGAAGCCGCTGCCCAGGCGTTGCTGCAAGGCCGCGCCTTCCAGGTACTGGGCCTGGGCGCCCGCGGCATTCAGGGTGGCGACTCGGGCGCCGCTGTCCTGCAAATGCTGCCCCTGGTGCACGGCGAAGTGATAGCCGCCAGCGTCGAACTCGCACTCGATGCCCAACTCGTCAATGCGCCGGCGCACCTCTTCACCGGCAGCGATACCGATGCCGCAGGCAAGCTGAAAGGCCGAGTGGCCGGGCCGGCCCAGCAACTCATCGGCGCCGGGCAATTCATGGCTGACCACAAACCCCGAGTTGCGCGCCGAAGCCCCCTGGGCCGCCCGCTGGCGATCCAGCAGGACGATGCGTTGCTGGGGCAACATCCGCGCCAGGGCATGGGCCGCCGAGAGGCCGGTGATGCCACCGCCAATGATCAGCCAATCGGCTTTCTGTAGGCCCTTGAGGGTTGGCCGCTGGGAAGTCTGCCCTGCCAGGGCGATCCAGCCACATACATTGTTCAAAGCCTGTCACTCCTGCACAATCCATGCGCCCGGAGCATTCAACAGAACACTCAACCCGGCGCCACATGCCTACAATCTATGGATATGACGGCTTTATTTCGAACGTTATTAATTCATCCATCTATTCGGAAAACGCATGGATAACCCTCTTCGACTGCCCTCGTTGCAGGCCCTGCAGACCCTGGTCAGCGTGGCCCAGACCCACAGCTTCACCGAGTCCGCGGCGCGCCTGCACCTGACCCAGAGCGCGGTGAGCCGGCAGATCCAGCAACTGGAGGAGCACTATGGGGTCAGCCTGTTCGAGCGCAGCAGCCGAAGGGTCTCGCTGACCGAACAGGGGCGCGATGTCTGCACGGTGGCCACTCAAGTCCTGAGGTCCCTCGGCTCCCTGCAGGAACGCCTGGCCCCGGCGCCCCTGGACCGGCCGTTTCGCATCCGCATCTTTGTCTCCCTGGCGGTGCGCTGGTTGCTGCCGCGGCTCAGCGGTTTCTACGCCGCCAACCCCGGGCTGTGCCTGTCGATCGAGACCGTGGGCGGGGCCACGGTAGACCCCGGCGGCGATTGCGACGCCTATGTGCTGTACCTGCCGGAAGGCCTGGACGAGCGGCCGCTGACCCCGCTGTTCGACGAATACCTGGTACCGGTGTGTGCCCCAACGCTCAGTGACGGGCAATTGCCGCCGCGCTCCCTGGAGGAACTGGCCGGGCACGCGCTGATCCACGGTTCTACCAGCCGCCAGGAATGGACCGCCTGGCTGCAGGCCCAGGACGACCAGACGCCCCACAGTTACAAGCATCTGCTGTTCAACCTCGACGACCTGGCCCTGGACGCCGCAGCCCGGGGGCTGGGGGTGGCCATGACGGACCTGATCCTGGCCCAGGACTCGATTGCCCGGGGCAGCCTGCTGATCCCCTTTGGCCAGGCGCTCAAGACCGGCGGGGTCTATGCCCTGTGGCTACGCGACAGCGGCGCCGCGCATCCGGCCTGCGAAACCGTATTGAACTGGTTCCAGGCTCAGGCAGCCGAACGGGATCTGCCCGCGGCACAAGGCCTGGCTGGGACGATTGCAGCAGCCCTGCCCACCCTGGGTGGCAGTAAATCCCAGGCTGAATGACTGGACCAGGCCTGCTGCTCATGGGCCGAAAAAAACACTGAAGGGCCGATGAACACAGCCCGGGAACGCTCGAGCGCCGCCGGCGCTCAGCTGTAGAGCGTCACCATTGCCCAGGCAAAACACGCCAGCACCAGGGCCATCCCCACTACATATACCGCTAAAGCACGACCCACAGCATCACTCCACGAACCAGGCAGTCATCAACACACTCACTCTCGGGGTGAGTCATGGCGCGCATTCTAGCAGCGCGCGACGTCATTTTGACACGAGACTCTAAGCCTGATTAAAAGCCTCCCGACAAATGGTACCGGCGTCAATTTAATGGCTTAAATCAGCCTGATTCTTCTTAACGGGCAGCCGAACTGCGCAACATCATCTTGCATTGCGCCCAGTGTTTTCTTTCCGCCGAGAAACCTGCTGCCTCCGGGATCAATGCAAGCCCCCTTTTCCCGCTAAACCGCGAACCTGAGCGCTATCAGCGCCTGCACTCCTGGTTGGACAAGAGTGATTCTCACTGCTTTGATCTCAACGCCAGGTCCGGTTTTCACAATCCCAGGGAGGGTCCATGTCGTTCAAGGTCATGATGGTTTTCGGTACACGTCCTGAGGCGATCAAGATGGCACCACTGGCTCGGGTTCTAAGGCACTGGCCAGGTATCGAGCTGCACATCTGTTCCACCGGCCAGCACCGGGAAATGCTCAAACAGGTACTCGACGCCTTTGAGCTCGAGGTCGATGTGGACCTGCAAGTGATGACCCAGGGCCAGACCCTCAACGGCTTGTCGCAGCAACTGCTGATCCACCTGGACACCAGCTACGAACGCCTGCAACCGGACATCGTGCTGGTCCATGGCGACACCACCACCAGTTTTATCGCCGCCCTCGCCGCCTTCAACCGGCGGTTGCCCATTGGCCACGTCGAGGCCGGCCTGCGCACTGGCAACCTCCAGGCACCCTGGCCCGAAGAAGCCAACCGGCGCCTGACCGGGGTCATCGCCGACCTGCACTTCACCCCGACCGCCAGGTCCGCAACCAACCTGCTGCGGGAAAACGTGCCCGCTGAAAACATCGAGGTCACCGGCAACACGGTGATCGACGCGCTACTGTGGATGCGCAACCGGCAGAAGCACACCCACTGGCGCCCCGCGGCCAACTCGCCCCTGGCGGTGCTCGACGACAGCCGGCGCATGGTGCTGATCACCGGCCACCGCCGGGAGAACTTCGGTGACGGTTTCCGCGATATCTGCAAAGCCCTGGCAACCCTGGCCGAGCGCTACCCGGACGTGCAGTTCGTGTACCCGGTACACCTCAACCCCCAGGTGCAGAACGCGGTGTACGGCCTGCTCTCGAACAAGCCGAACATCTACCTGGTAGCGCCCCAGGACTATCAGCATTTTGTCTGGCTGATGGGACGTTCGCACTTCATCCTCAGCGACTCCGGCGGTGTCCAGGAAGAGGCCCCGGCCATCGGCAAGCCCTTGCTGGTGCTGCGCGAGGTCACCGAGCGGCCGTCGGTGCTGGAAGGCGGCACCGTGCTGCTGGTGGGCACCGATCGCGAGCGCATCGTGCACCACGCCAGCGAACTGCTGGACGATGCACAGCTGCATGCCCGCATGAGCCGCGTGTACAGCCCCTACGGTGACGGCCGCGCCAGCGAACACATCGCCCGCCGCCTGTGCACCTGGCTGGAGGCCCAAGCCCCCCGTACTCCGGCATGAGCCCGGGCAGCCTCCGCAGCCCGCAGTCGCAAAACGTCCAGTTGGCCATATGGCTCCACACTCTGTGCGAGAACTGGAAGCTACCGGTCACTGGCAGGTACCTGCCGATTGAACTGGACGACCTACACTTTCAAGCAGCGGATCGTCGCGCCCCCTCCAACCCCGGCGCGGTGTTCTCCCTGCGCTATCGCCCCTGGGGCAAGCCGCTGCTGGATCATCAGCTCACATCCAAGGCCCGAGATGTTCAGAACCCTTGAAGAACAAGTGCTCAAACAGGCCGCTCCGGCGGCCTTGAAGCTTGAATTCGCGCAACATGATTTCGAACGCCTGCGCAGCTTCTGCGTCCTGATCTACACCGCCAGCATCCTGATCTGGCTGATCTTCGACCTGATCGTCAGCTTTCCCGGGCAGCAGGGCTTCACCGCCTATTCGATGGTCTTTCTGAGCATTCTGTCCTTCACCACCATCATCCTCGGCTTCACCCGCCAGGACCGGCACTTCCAGTGGGTCAACCTGCTGTTCGTGCTGACCATCACCATCGGCGTGCGCCTGGTGATCGAGGGGCTGCCCATCGACCAGCGCCCGGTCTGGCTGATTCTCGGGGCGTCGAGCATGCTCTACGGCGCCTCGGTGATGCCTCTGCGACGCTGGTCGTTCGTCAGCGCCATCTTCATCACCTGGCTGGTGCTCAATCCGTTCTGGCGCACCAGCACCACCCTGCAGGAACTCAAGGGGCTGCTGGTGCTGGTGTACGCGCTGTTTCTCAGCGCATTGACCCTCTACAGCTTCATCACCCTGCGCCAGGCCCGGCTGCACAACTACATCATGTCCAAGTTGCTGCTGGACCAGGCCTACCTCGACACCCTCACCGAGATCCCCAACCGCCGCTCGTTCATGGCCCGCGCCGGCCAGCGCCTGCAGGCTCTGCCCCGGGAGCACGACCATTACCTGGCGATGGTCGACATCGACAACTTCAAGAAGGTCAACAATGTGCACGGGCATGACATCGGCGACGAAGTGCTCAAGCGCATCGCCGCCGATATCAAGGGAGTGATGAGGGATTTCGACTATGCCCGCCTGGGCGGCGAGGAGTTCGCCATCTACCTGGCCGACGTGCCCCGCGCGGATGTGGAGGCGCTGGCCGCGCGGCTGTGCCAGGTGGTGCGCGACCAGCCGACCCGGCACCCGGTGACCATCAGCATGGGCCTGGCCCGGGTCGAGCCTGGCGAAACCCTGAACCAGGCCCTGATCAAGGCCGACCAGGCGCTGTACGAATCCAAGCACGGCGGCAAGGATCGCTACACCTTCCATCCAGCCGGCAGGCCCGCACCACCCGCGTAGAAGCTGGCTTGCCAGCGAAGAGGCCCCGGCGTCAGGCCACGCTCCTGCGGGACAGCAGCACCTGGGTTACCCGGCGCTCTTCCACTGCCCTGACCTGCAGGCTCCAGCCTGCCCACTCCACCCTATCGCCCTTGACCGGCAGGCGGTCCAGCAGGCTCATCACCAGACCGGCCAGGGTCTGGTAGTCCTCGGTGGGTTCAGCGCCGAAGCCGGTCCGCTGGCGTACCTGAGGCAGGTTCAGCGCACCATTGACCAGGAACCCGCCCTCTTCTTCGATCACATCCGGGCCTTCGATCTCGCTGGCATCCGGTAGCTCGCCGGCAATGGATTCGAGAATGTCGGTCATGGTCAGGATGCCCATGAAGTCACCGAATTCGTTGATCACAAAGGCAATGTGGGTGGATGCCTGGCGCATCTGTTCCAGGGCGTTGAGGATCGAAAAGCTGTCCAGCAGGTTGATGGTCTTGCGCGCCAGATGCTCAAGGTTCGGCTCGCTGCCCGCCAGGTACTCCTTGAGCAGTTCCTTCTTGTGCACGAAGCCCAAAGGCTCATCCACCGCGCCATCGCGAATCAGCGGCAGGCGCGAGTACGAAGAATGCATCAGCTTGGTACGAATACTCTCCGGGCTGTCCGTAAGGTCGATGCAGTCGACCTCGGCACGCACCGTCATCAGGCTGCGGATCGGCCGCTCCGCCAGTTGCAGCACACCACTGATCATCACCCGCTCACGGCGGTCGAACAGCTCGCTGCTGGGGGCCTCATCAGTTTCCAGCAAGTCGGCAATTTCCTCGCCCACTTCTTCCGCCGCCAGCCTGCGCCCACCCAGCAGGCGCATCACCGCATAGGCCGTGCGCTCGCGCATCGGCCGCAGGCCCTGCATGGATTTCTTGCGCCGGGCCCGGGCGATCTGGTTGAACACCTCGATCAGGATCGAGAAGCCGATGGCCGCATACAGGTAGCCCTTGGGAATATGGAAACCCAAGCCTTCGGCGGTCAGGCTGAAGCCGATCATCATCAAGAAGCCCAGGCACAGCATGATCACCGTCGGGTGCGCGTTGACGAAACGAGTCAGCGGCTTGCTGGCGACGATCATCACGCCGATGGACACCACCACCGCGATCATCATCACCGACAGGTGCTCGACCATGCCCACCGCGGTGATCACCGCGTCCAGGGAGAACACCGCATCGAGCACCACGATCTGCGCCACGATCGGCCAGAACAAGGCGTAAGTGGTATTGCCGGCGCGCTGGCTGACATGGCCCTCCAGGCGTTCATGCAACTCCATGGTGGCCTTGAACAGCAGGAACACACCACCGAACAGCATGATCAGGTCACGCCCCGAGAAGCTGTGCTCGAAGACCTCGAACAGCGGCTGGGTCAGGGTCACCATCCACGAGATGCTGGCCAGCAGGCCCAGGCGCATCAACAACGCCAGGGACAGGCCGATGATCCGCGCACGGTCGCGCTGCTCGGGCGGCAGCTTGTCCGCGAGGATGGCGATAAACACCAGGTTGTCGATGCCCAGCACCAGCTCCAGGACGATCAGGGTCAAAAGGCCAAGCCAGGCCGTGGGGTCTGCGATCCATTCCATAACGACGACTCAAGTGCTCCGGAAAATTCAAACGGCCAGGCGCGACGCAGCGCCAAGGTGCAGGGGCTGCAAAACCTCGGGTACGGGCGAATAAAGGCAGGAAGTGGCAAGTGCCAGGCAAGTGCAACCGGGAGAATGGCTGCCTGAGCGTCTGGGGCTCAGGGCCGCCGGATGGCGCGAGAAGTCATGGGGCAAAGCGAGGAAAGAGCGCCGACTGGGGGGCTCCGAGAGCGTGTTCATGCAAGTCCTGAAGGAAAAAACGGACTTGGAGATTACAGGGAGGGCGAGCCGATTCCCCAGCGGGAAATCATTACAAGATTTTATCCGGCCCGCGTCTCTGACGCAGGCCGGCACCGCTACAACTGCTCGGAAATCTCGATCAGGTTCAGGTCCGGGTCCCGCAGGTACACCGAACGGATCGGGCCGGTGGCGCCGGTGCGCGGCACCGGCCCTTCGATGATCGCCCAGTTGGCCTGTTGCAGATGGGCAATCACCTGTTCCAGGGGCACGCTGGCGATGAAGCACAAATCCAGCGCCCCCGGCACCGGCAGGTGGGCCTTGGGTTCGAACTCCTGGCCGCGCACATGCAGGTTGATCTTCTGGTTGCCGTACTTGAAGGCCTTGCGCCCGCCGGCAAAGGTTTCCAGTTGCATGCCCAGCACGCGGACGTAGAAATCCTCGGCGGCAATCGGGTCGATGGTGGTCAGTACCAGGTGGTCAAGGTGGTCGATCATCGAAGACGCAGCTCCTGAAGCGAAAGGAATGACCCGGGGATTATGCGACCCGGGCCATCGCTTGAACATGCCCCATCAGGCTTTGCCGCGGTACTCGCGCCGTACCTGCTCGATGTAGCGCACCACCGCCGGTGCCTGCTCGAAACGCCGGTGGATCAGCGACAGCCAGGACGTCGCCGAGCTGCCGCCAATCGGCCGGTACAGCACATGGGGCAGGCTGATGTGGCCCACCACCGACTCCGGCACCACCGCCACGCCCTGCCCCAGGGACACCAGGGCCAGTACCGCCACCAGGCCGCCGGGCTGGGGCCCCAGCTTGGGGGCGTAGGCACCCTGGGCCGCCACCTGCAAGGTGCCGCTGATCTGCTCCGGAAGAATGAAGGTTTCATTGAGCAGGTGTTCGGAGGCGATCTGCGGCAGGCGGCACAGCCAGGATTCATCGGA
This sequence comes from Pseudomonas sp. UME65, assembly GCF_014170225.1. Lineage (NCBI taxonomy): Bacteria > Pseudomonadati > Pseudomonadota > Gammaproteobacteria > Pseudomonadales > Pseudomonadaceae > Pseudomonas > Pseudomonas sp. UME65. Next base: position 154,559 of record NZ_LZZQ01000005.1, read on the forward strand.
CAGCGCCAGGACAAAGCCCTCGGCGTCCAGGCGAATGGCCTCGACCCCTTCCGGCAATGTCATGGGCGAGCGAATGTAGCCCACGTCCAGGCGACCATCGGCAATCCGCGCCGGCAGCGTCGCCATCGGGCACTCCCGCACGTTGAGGCTGACGTCCGGGCAGTCGCGGCCAAAGCCCTGCACCTGTTTCTGCAACAGCCCGCAATACACCGCCGAGGCCACATAGCCCAGTTCGATATGGCCGATCTCGCCGCGCCCGGCACGCTGGGCATTGCGCTGGGCAAACTCGAACTGGCGCACCGTGGCCTCGGCTTCCAGCAGCAGGGTGGCGCCGGCCTCGGTCAGGCTGACCTCGCGTTGCTGGCGCAGGAACAGCCGGGTGCCAAGGGTGTTCTCCATGTCCTGGATCTGCCGGCTCAGGGTGGGCGGGGCAATCCCCAATTGCTCGGCGGCGCGGGTGAAATTGCGCTGCCGGGCCACCGCCAGGAAGTAGCGAAAGTGACGAATTTCCATGATGGGCATTAGCTCAAAGGTAATGAACTGATCGCCAGCAGCTAACAAAGACCGCGAAAGGCCGGGATAAGCTGAGCGAACCTTCACAGTAGAGAGCTTCTGCCATGCGCGTCAAACCCCTGTTTCTGGCAATGATCACCTGCTGCGTGCTGCAGACTGCGGCAGCCGAGGACAGCCGCCCCGTCGTTGCCCACAAGGCAATCCTTACCCTGGACAACGCCCAGCGCCTGCTCAGGGCCGCCCAGCAAACCGCCCAGGCCAAGGGCTGGCCCTGCGCCGTGGCAATCGTCGACGACGGCGGCTGGCCGATACTCGGCGCACGCATGGACGGCGCCCCGGTGGTGGCCGGAGTCGAGCTGGCCCAGGGCAAGGCACGCACCTCGGCGCTGTTCAAGCGGCCCTCCGGGGATCTGGAAAACGCCGTCAATGGCGGCCGCCCCGCGGCCCTCAGCGCCGGCCTGGTGATGATGAAAGGCGCCCAGCCGATCATCGTCGACGGCCAGGTGATCGGCGCCATCGGGGTCAGTGCCGACACCCCGGCCCACGACGATGAAATCGCCCTGGCCGCCCTCGCCACCCTCAGTCGGCAGGCCACGCAATGAACCGCTCCGTCAACCCGCGCCTGACCCTGCTCACCGCCTCCGGGGTCTGTTCGCTGATCGTTCTGGACACCAACATCGTCGCCGTGGCGCTGCCGAGCATCGCCCGTGACCTGGGGGCCAACTTCGCCGATATCGAGTGGGTGGTCAGCGCCTACATGCTGGCCTTCGCCGCCCTGCTGCTGCCCGCCGGCAGCCTGGCCGACCGCTTCGGCCGCAAGCGCACCCTGCTCTGCGGCCTGGGCCTGTTCATCCTCGCCTCCCTGGGCTGCGGTGCGGCGCCCAACGCCCTGCTGCTGGACATCGCCCGGGCGCTCAAGGGGGTGGGCGCGGCGCTGCTGCTGACCTCGGCCCTGGCCTCCATCGGCCATACCTTCCACGACGAAGTGGAACGGGCCAAGGCCTGGGCCTTCTGGGGCGCCTGCATGGGCATGGCCATGACTGCCGCGCCCACGGTCGGCGGGCTGATCACCGAGTACTTCGGCTGGCGCTGGATCTTCTACTTCAACCTGCCGGTGGGTGCGCTGCTGCTGTGGAGTGTGCTGCGCAACGTGCCGGAATCCCGGGATACCCAGGCGGCGCGCCTCGACCCCTGGGGCAGCCTGGCCTTCAGCGCCAGCCTGCTGTGCCTGATCTGGGGCCTGATCGAGGCCAACCGCATCGGCTGGAGCCACCCGGCCACCACCACCCGCCTGCTGGCAGGCGTGGCGCTGCTGGGGCTGTTCGTGCTGATCGAGCGGCTGCAAAGCCGGCCCATGGTGGACCTGCAACTGTTCCGCCACCCGCGCTTCATCGGCGCCCTGCTGGGCATGTTCGCCTACGCCGGCTGTGCCCAGGTGATGATGACGCTGCTGCCCTTCTACCTGCAGAACGGCCTGGGCTTCTCGGCCATCGCCTCGGGCCTGGGCATGCTGCCCTTCGCCCTGACCATGCTCATCTGCCCGCGGATCGGCGCACGCCTGGCCGGGCGCTATGCGCCGGCCACGCTGATGGCCGCAGGGCTGACCCTGGTGGGCTGCGGCAACCTGCTCAGCGCCTGGGCGGTACACGCCGGGGGCTACCTGAACTTCGCCCTGGCAATCGCCGTGACCGGCGCCGGGGCCGGCTTGCTCAATGGCGACACGCAGAAAAACATCATGGCCTGCGTGCCCCGGGAGCGCACCGGCATGGCCTCGGGCATGAGCACCACCATGCGCTTTAGCGCCATCATGCTGGCCATAGGGGTGTTCGGTGCGCTGCTGGCCAGCCATACCCAGCAGCTCTTGCAGGGCAGCCTGCACGCCGTGCCCGGGCACTGGCTGGAGCAGGCACCGGAGATTGCCTCACGGGTGGTGGCCGGGGACATGCAGGGCGCGATGGCCGGGTTACCGACCGATGCCCAGGCCCTGCTCGAGCCCCTGGCCCGGCAGGCCTTTGTCGGTGGTTTCGGCCTGGTGCTGACGGTGGCCGGGATGCTCGCCCTGCTCGGCGCCCTGGTGGTGGGCCGGCTGATGCGCAATCCACTGCCCCAAGCGTCGGGGCTGACGCTGAAGCTGCAATAGCCCAGGCACTGCACAAACCGCTGCCGCGCCTGCGGCAGCGGTCCTGGCCCGCCCGCTTGCAATTTCACAACACTCGTTCAATTGCTGGGGCAATCCGCCACGGTTAAGGTGCGCCCTTCGCAACGCCCCATTGAATGGATAACGAGGTCAGCGTGAAGCCTTCAAGCGTGATCGTGGTGGGCGCCGGGATTGTCGGCGCCGCCATTGCCTACCACCTGGCCCGCCAGGGCGCGCAGGTGACCGTGCTGGAACAGGACAGCCCGGGCTCGGGCGTCACCCGCCATTCCTTTGCCTGGATCAACCCTCACGGCGAGTTCCCGGCAGCCGCCCGCGCCCTGCGGGCCCAGGCGCTGGCAGACTACCGCCGCCTGCAGCACGAACTGCCGGCCTTGCAGATCCGCTGGTCCGGCGCGCTGACCTACGGCGCGGCCGACCAGCAAGCGCCAGATACCGACGAGCCAACCGCCGAGGCCTCGACCCGGTGGCTGGACCGGGCCGGGGTTGCCCAACTGGAACCCCACCTGCAAGTGCTGCCGGAGCGTGCCCGCTATGCACCCGGCGAAGGCAGCCTGGACCCGGTGGCCGCCACCCGCACCCTGCTCGATGCGGCCTGCACCCACGGCGCCCGGGTGTTCGACCAGACCCGGGTACTTAGCTTGCGGGTCGAAGGCCAGCGGGTACTCGGGGTAAACACCGCCGCCGGGCTCCACCGTGCCGACCAGGTGCTGCTCGCCAGCGGCTGCGCCACCCCGGCCCTGCTCGCGCCCCTGGGTATTCAGTTGCCGGTGCAGGCCTCGCCGTCGATCCTGATCCGCGTCAATGCGCCACCGGGCCTGGTCAAGACCCTGGTCTCCAACAGCCAGCTGGAAATCCGCGAAGCGGCGGACGGCAGCCTGCTGCTGGCCGAGGACTATATCGATGCCCAGGGTCCACTGGGGCCCGAGGCCATCGCGCAACAGGCCCTGGCCAGCATCCGCCAGCTGTTCCGTGGCGCCCAGGCCATCACCTTGCGCAGCGTGGAAGTCGGCCTGCGGCCGATGCCCGGGGACCAACTGCCGATCATCGGCCCCAGCACCCGCTACCAGGGCCTGTACCTGGCGGTGATGCACGCCGGCGTGACCCTGGCCCCCACGGTGGCGCGCCTGATCAGCCAGGAACTGCTGCACGGGCAAACCTGCGCCGAACTGGCCGCCTGCCGACCGGCACGCTTCGCCTGAACACCAGCCCCTGTCGCCACACCGCGGCAGGGCCTGCAAGATTTCACGGAATCATCCGCACTCGCCTGTTGTCCTCTTTTGATTGCACGACTTCTTAAGCGGACCGCAGGAGCTCTTCATGGCGAACATCACCATCGCCCAGCAACTGGCAACCACCCTTGAACAGGCCGGGGTCAAGCGTATCTGGGGGCTGACCGGCGACAGCCTCAACGGCCTCACCGACGCTCTGCACAGCATGCAGACCATCGAGTGGATGCATGTGCGCCACGAAGAGGTGGCCGCCTTTGCCGCCGGCGCCGAAGCCGCCGCCACGGGGCAACTGGCGGTGTGCGCCGGCAGTTGCGGGCCGGGCAACCTGCACCTGATCAATGGCCTGTTCGACTGTCACCGCAACCATGTGCCGGTACTGGCCATCGCCGCACAGATCCCCTCCTCGGAGATCGGCCTCGACTATTTTCAGGAAACCCACCCTCAGGAGCTGTTCAAGGAGTGCAGCCACTTCGTCGAACTGGTGAGCAACCCGGCGCAGATGCCCGAGGTGCTGCACCGGGCCATGCGCAGCGCGATCCTCAACCGCGGCGTGGCGGTGGTGGTGATCCCCGGCGACGTGGCCCTGCAGCAGGTACCCGCCGCCAGCAAGCCATGGCCGGCCCTGCACGCACCGCGCACCCTGCCCGCCCCCCACGACCTGGACAAGCTGGTGGAACTGCTGAGCCAGAGCAAGGCCGTGACCCTGCTCTGCGGCAGTGGCTGCGCCGGTGCCCACGATCAGGTGGTGGCCCTGGCCGATGCCCTCGGCGCACCGGTGGTGCACGCCCTGCGCGGCAAGGAGCACGTGGAGTGGGACAACCCCTTCGACGTCGGCATGACCGGCCTGATCGGCTTCAGCTCCGGCTACCACGCCATGCTCAACTGCGACACCCTGGTGATGCTCGGCACCGACTTTCCCTATCGCCAGTTCTACCCCAGCGACGCCTGCGTCATACAGATCGACCGCAACCCCCAGGCCCTGGGCCGGCGAGTGCCGCTGGACCTGGGGATCGCCGCCGACGTCGGCGAAACCCTCGCCGCACTGCTGCCGCGCCTGCCCTATAAGGGCGACCGCCGCTTTCTCGAAGAATCCCTCAAGCACTACGCCAAGGCGCGCCAGGGCCTGGACGACCTGGCCCAGCCCTCGCCCGCTGGCCGGCCGATCCACCCGCAGTACCTGACCCGGCTGCTCAGCGAACTGGCAGACCAAGACGCCATTTTCACTGCCGACGTCGGCACCCCCACGGTGTGGGCCGCGCGCTACCTGAAAATGAACGGCCAGCGGCGCCTGCTGGGCTCTTTCAACCACGGCTCCATGGCCAACGCCATGCCCCAGGCCATGGGCGCCCAGGCCGCCTTCCCCCAGCGCCAGGTGATCTCGCTGTCCGGCGATGGCGGCTTCAGCATGCTGATGGGCGACTTCATCTCCCTGGCCCAGCTCAAGCTGCCGGTGAAGATCGTGGTCTACGACAACGCCTCCCTGGGCTTCGTGGCCATGGAAATGAAGTCCGCCGGCTACCTGGACACCGGCACCGACCTGCACAACCCGGACTTTGCCGCCATGGCCAACGCCATGGGCATTCTCGGCCTGCGGGTGGAAAACTCCGAAGAACTGGAAGGCGCCCTGCGCACCGCCCTGGCCCATGACGGCCCGGTGCTGGTGGACGTGGTCACCGCCACCCAGGAACTGGCCATGCCGCCGGCCATCAAGCTGGAACAGGCCAAGGGCTTCAGCCTGTACATGCTCAAGGCGGTGATGAGCGGGCGTGGCGACGAGGTGATCGAACTGGCCAGGACCAATTGGCTCAAGGACAGTTGGTTCAAGATCACCTAGAAAGGCTCTACCCCCGGGCATGCCATCGCAGCCTCTAATGCACCCACATTAGAGGCCTGTGTCCATGAAAAGGGTGGCAGTAGCATCCATCGAGGGTGGCGTTGGGAAAACCACCACCTCCGCAGGCCTCGCCTCTTATCCATTAAGACAAGACGTTTCGACTGCACGCCAACGGATTGGCCGTAAGCACAAGCGGGACAAGAAAACCGTCGCGTTCCTTCAGTGATCCGATCATTTTTGAGCGGCTCGCCTCTTTCAAGATCGGCAGCGGATGAAGGCATGCCCAAACGTCAGCCCCCCCTCAGCGGCCGACTGATCAGGCGCAAAAAACCTACGCAATATTTTCCTTTAGACCAAATGCCTTTGCTTTTTTGAATGCTAATTCGGAAACGGAAGGTGCATCGCTTTTCCGGCAGGCTAGAGTCTAAATCCGACAAGCACATTGATGTGCCTCTTGCACGGATGCACAGAGACTGGCGGCCTTCCCCTCCTCACAGACAGCCCGCCTCGAAACAGGGAGTGTTATGAACAAGCCAATCAAGAATATCGTCATCGTGGGCGGCGGCACCGCGGGCTGGATGGCCGCTTCGTACCTCGTCCGGGCGCTCCAACAGCAGGTAAACATCACGCTCATCGAGTCTGCGGCGATCCCCCGGATCGGCGTGGGCGAGGCGACCATCCCGAGTTTGCAGAAGGTGTTCTTCGACTTCCTCGGGATACCGGAGCGGGAGTGGATGCCCCAAGTGAACGGCGCCTTCAAGGCCGCGATCAAGTTCGTGAACTGGAGAAAATCTCCCGACCCATCGCGCGAAGATTACTTCTACCATTTGTTCGGCAGCGTGCCGAACTGCGACGGCGTGCCGCTTACCCACTACTGGCTGCGCAAGCACGAACAGGGCTTCCAGCAGCCGATGGCGTACGCGTGCTATCCGCAGCCCGGGGCCCTCGACGGCAAGCTGGCACCCTGCCTGGCCGACGGCACCCGCCAGATGTCCCACGCGTGGCACTTCGACGCGCACCTGGTGGCCGACTTCTTGAAGCGCTGGGCCGTCGAGCGCGGGGTGAATCGCGTGGTCGACGAGGTCGTGGAGGTTCAACTGAACGACCGCGGCTACATCTCCACCCTGTTAACCAAGGAAGGGCGGACGCTGGAGGCGGACCTGTTCATCGACTGCTCCGGCATGCGAGGGCTCCTGATCAATCAGGCCCTGAAGGAACCCTTCATCGACATGTCCGACTACCTGCTGTGCGACAGCGCGGTCGCCAGCGCCGTGCCCAACGACGACGCGCGCGAGGGGGTCGAGCCTTACACCTGCGCGATTGCCATGAACTCGGGATGGACCTGGAAGATTCCGATGCTGGGCCGGTTCGGCAGCGGCTACGTCTTCTCGAGCAAGTTCACCTCGCGCGACCAGGCCACCGCCGACTTCCTCAAACTCTGGGGCCTCTCGGACAATCAGCAGCTCAACCAGATCAAGTTCCGGGTCGGGCGCAACAAGCGGGCGTGGGTCAACAACTGCGTCTCGATCGGGCTGTCGTCGTGCTTTCTGGAGCCCCTGGAATCGACGGGAATCTACTTCATCTACGCGGCGCTTTACCAACTCGTGAAGCACTTCCCCGACACCTCGTTCGACCCGCGGTTGCGCGACGCATTCAACGCCGAGATCGTCTACATGTTCGACGACTGCCGGGACTTCGTCCAGGCGCACTATTTCACTACGTCGCGCGAAGACACGCCGTTCTGGCTCGCGAACCGGCACGAACTGCGGCTCTCGGACGCCATCCAGGAGAAGGTTGAGCGCTACAAGGCCGGGCTGCCACTGACCACCACCTCGTTCGACGATTCCACGTACTACGAGACCTTCGACTACGAATTCAAGAACTTCTGGTTGAACGGCAACTACTACTGCATCTTTGCCGGCCTGGGCATGCTGCCCGACCGGTCGCTGCCGCTCCTGCAGCACCGACCGGAGTCGATCGAGAAGGCCGAGGCGATGTTCGCCAGCATCCGGCGCGAAGCCGAGCGCCTGCGCATGAGCCTGCCGACGAACTACGACTACCTGCGGTCACTGCGTGACGGCGCGCAGCTGTCGCGCAACCAGCACGGGCCGACGCTCGCGGCGCAGGAACGCCAGTAGTGGAACGCACCTTGAACCGGGTATCCGCATTCGCGGCCACACACGCTGCCGTGGCGGCCTGCGATCCGCTACAGGCGCGCGCGCTGGTTCTGCAGCTGCCGGCCCTGAACCGTGACAAGGACGTGCCCGGCATCGTCGGCCTGCTGCGCGAGTTCCTCCCGGTGCGCGGCGTGCCCTCCAGCTGGGGCTTCGTCGAAGCCGCCGCCGCGATGCGGGACATCGGTTTCTTCCTGGGGTCGCTCAAGCGGCACGGACATGAGCCCGTGGACCTGGTGCCCGGGCTTGAACGGGTGCTGCTCGACCTGGCACGGGTGACCGACTTGCCGCCGCGCGAGACACTCCTGCATGTGACGGTCTGGAACCCGGCGGCGGCCGATGCGCAGCGGAGCTACACCGGGCTGCCCGACGAAGCGCACCTGCTCGAGAGCGTGCGCATCTCGATGGCGGCCCTCGAGGCGGCCATCGCGTTGACCGTCGAGCTGTCCGATGTATCCCTGCGCTCGCCCGCATTCGCGCAAGGGTGCGATGAGCTGGAAGCCTACCTGCAGAAAATGGTCGAATCGATCGTCTACGCGTATCGCTTCATCTCGCCCCAGGTCTTCTACGATGAGCTGCGCCCCTTCTACGAACCGATTCGAGTCGGGGGCCAGAGCTACCTTGGCCCCGGTGCCGTAGAAATGCCACTCTTCGTGCTGGAGCACGTCCTGTGGGGCTCGCAATCGGACGACCCAGCTTATCGAGAATTCAAAGAGACGTACCTGCCCTACGTGCTTCCCGCGTACAGGGCGGTCTACGCTCGGTTCTCCACAAAGCCGGCGCTCATCGACCGCGCGCTCGACGAGGCGCGAGCGGTGGGTACGCAGGGCGAGCACGTCCGGGCTGGGCTGACGGCCCTCGAGCGGGTCTTCAAGGTCCTGCTGCGCTTCCGGGCGCCTCACCTCAAATTGGCGGAGCGGGCATACGAAGCCGGGCGCAGCGGCCCCACAACCGGCAGCGGGGGCTACGCGCCCAGCATGCTCGGCGACCTACTCACGCTCACCTGTGCCGCGCGGTCCCGCATCCGCGCCGCGCTCGATGAATCCTGATGCGCGCGACCCAGTGTTATCTCACAAGGAGAGTTTGCCCCCATGACTCAGAAGAGCCCCGCGAACGGACACGATAGCAACCACTTCGACGTAATCATCCTCGGTTCGGGCATGTCCGGTACCCAGATGGGGGCCATCCTGGCCAAACAACAGTTTCGCGTGCTGATCATCGAGCAGTCGTCGCACCCGCGGTTCACGATCGGCGAATCGTCGATCCCCGAAACGTCTCTCATGAACCGCATCATCGCTGATCGCTACGACATTCCGGAGCTCGGCCACATCACCTCGTTCTACTCGACGCAGCGTTACGTTTCGTCGAGCACGGGCATCAAGCGCAACTTCGGCTTCGTGTTCCACAAACCTGGCCAGGAGCACGACCCAAAGGAGTTCACCCAGTGCGTCATTCCCGAGCTGCCGTGGGGGCCGGAGAGCCATTATTACCGGCAGGACGTCGACGCCTATCTGTTGCAAGCGGCCATCAAATATGGCTGCACGGTCCGCCAGAAGACGAGCGTGACCGAATATCACGCGGACAAGGACGGCGTCGCGGTGACCACCGCCGAGGGCGAGCGGTTCACCGGCCGGTACATGATCGACTGCGGAGGACCCGGCGCGCCGCTGGCGACCAAGTTCGGGCTCCGCGAAGAGCCGTGTCGCTTCAAGACGCACTCGCGCAGCCTCTACACGCACATGCTCGGGGTCAAGCCGTTCGACGACATCTTCAAGGTCAAGGGGCAGCGCTGGCGCTGGCACGAAGGAACCTTGCACCACATGTTCACCGGCGGCTGGCTCTGGGTGATTCCGTTCAACAACCACCCGCGCTCGACCAATAACCTGGTGAGCGTCGGCCTGCAGCTCGACCCGCGTGTCTACCCGAAAACCGACATTCCCGCGCAGCAGGAATTCGACGAGTTCCTCGCGCGGTTCCCGAGCATCGGCGCTCAGTTCCGGGACGCCGTGCCAGTGCGCGACTGGGTCAAGACCGACCGCCTGCAGTTCTCGTCGAACGCCTGCGTCGGCGACCGCTACTGCCTGATGCTGCACGCGAACGGGTTCATCGACCCGCTCTTCTCCCGGGGGCTCGAGAACACCGCGGTGACCATCCACGCGCTCGCGGCGCGCCTCATCAAGGCGCTACGCGACGACGACTTCTCCCCCGAGCGCTTCGAGTACATCGAGCGCCTGCAGCAAAAGCTTTTGGACCACAACGACGACTTCGTCAGCTGCTGCTACACGGCGTTCTCGGACTTCCGCCTATGGGACGCGTTCCACCGGCTGTGGGCGGTCGGCACTATCCTCGGGCAGTTCCGGCTGGTGCAAGCCCACGCGAGGTTTCGCGCGTCGCGCGACGAGGGCGACCTCGATCACCTCGACAACGACCCGCCGTACCTCGGGTACCTGTGCGCGGACATGGAGCAGTACTACCAGTTGTTCAACGACGCCAAAGCCGAGGTCGAGGCCGTGAGCGCCGGGCACAAGTCGGCCGAGGAGGCCGCGTTGCGGATTCACGCCCTCATCGACGAACGAGACTTCGCCAAGCCGATGTTCGGCTTCGGGTACTGCATCACCGGGGACAAGCCGCAGCTCAACAACTCGAAGTACAGCCTGATACCGGCGATGAAGCTGATGTACTGGACGCAAACGCGCGCGCCGGCAGAGGTGAAGAAGTACTTCGACTACAACCCGATGTTCGCGCTGCTCAAGGCGTACATCACCACCCGCATCGGCTTGGCTCTGAAGAAGTAGTCGGCCAAGGACGGCACACACGCGATGAACAACATTCAATTGGATCAAGCGAACGTCAAGAAGCATCCCCCGGGGGCGTACGACGCGACCACACGCGTGGCCGCGAGCTGGTACGTCGCGATGCGCTCGAACGGCCTCAGGGACAAGCCGAAGGAGTTGACGCTTTTTGGCCGTCCGTACGTGGCGTGGCGCGCAGCGACGGGGCAGGCCGTGGTGATGGACCGCCACTGCTCGCACCTGGGCGCGAACCTGGCTGACGGGCGGATCAAGGACGGGTGCATCCAGTGCCCGTTTCACCACTGGCGCTACGACGAGCAAGGCAAGTGCGTTCACATCCCCGGCCACAGCGAGGTGGTGCGCCAGCTGGAGCCGGTGCCACGCGCGGCGCGCCAGCCGACGTTGGTCACCACCGAGCGATACGGCTACGTGTGGGTCTGGTACGGCTCCCCGCAGCCGCTGCACCCGCTGCCCGAAATCACCGCAGCCGACGTCGACAACGGCGACTTCATGCACCTGCACTTCGCGTTCGAGACGACGACGGCGGTCTTGCGGATCGTCGAGAACTTCTACGACGCACAGCACGCAACCCCCGTGCACGCGCTCCCGATCTCGGCCTTCGAGCTCAAGCTCTTCGACGACTGGAGCCGGTGGCCGGAGGTTGAGTCGCTGGCCCGGGCGGGCGCGTGGTTCGGTGCCGGGATCGACTTCCACGTGAACCGCTACTTCGGCCCCCTCGGCATGCTGTCGCGCGCGCTCGGCCTGAACATGTCGCAGATGAACCTGCACTTCGATGGCTACCCCGGCGGGTGCGTCATGACCGTTGCCCTGGACGCAGACGTCAAATACAAACTGCTCCAGTGTGTGACACCGGTGAGCGACGGCAAGAACATCATGCACATGCTCATCTCGATCAAGAAGGTGGGCGGCGTCCTGCGCCGTGCGACCGACTTCGTGCTGTTCGGGCTGCAGACCAGACAGGCAGCGGGGTACGACGTCAAAATCTGGAACGGGATGAAGCCCGACGGCGGCGGCGCGTACAGCAAGTACGACAAGCTCGTGCTCAAGTACCGTGCGTTCTACCGCGGCTGGGTCGACCGTGTCGCGAGTGAGCAGTAATGCGTGAGGCCGAGCCGGTAGCGGTCGCGTCGCGCTGCCCGGCGCTTGCGAACCTTTCGAGCTGCGTCACGGAGATCACGGCGTACGGCGCGGCGGGCCCGCTTGGGCTCGCGGCCACCCGCTTGGTGTCGGTGTCGCTCTTTGCGAGGTATTGATGACCATCTGGCTGTTGCAACTCGTGCTGGTGATCGCGCTCTGCAACCTCTGCGGCCGCCTTGCCGAACGGCTCGGCCAGTGCGCGGTGGTCGGCGAGATCGCGGCCGGCCTGCTGTTGGGGCCTTCGCTGTTCGGCGTGATCGCACCGAGTTTCTACGACCTGTTGTTCGGCCCACGTACGCTGTCAGCCATGGCGCAAGTCGGCGAAGTCGGCCTGATACTGCTGATGTTTCAGATCGGTCTGCATATGGAGTTGAGCGAGACGCTGCGCGGCAAGCGCTGGCGCATACCTGTCGCGATCGCGGCGGGCGGGCTCATCGCGCCGGCCGCGATCGGCATGATCGTCGCCATCGTCTCGAAAGATACGCTCGCCAGCGACGTGCCGGCGCTGCCCTACATACTCTTTTGCGGTGTCGCGCTTGCGGTATCTGCGGTGCCGGTGATGGCGCGCATCATCGACGACCTGGCGCTCGGCGCCATGGCCGGCGCACGGCACGCAATGTCTGCCGCGATGCTGACGGATGCGCTCGGCTGGATGCTGCTGGCAACGATTGCCTCGCTATCGAGCGGGCCTGGCTGGGCATTTGCGCACATGCTCGTCAGCCTGCTCGTGTACCTGGTGCTATGCGCGCTCCTGGTGCGCTTCGTGGTGCGACCGGTGCTTGCGCGGCTCGCCTCGACTGCGCATGCGACGCGCGACCGCTTGGCCGTGTTGCTCTGCTTTGTAATAGCCTCGGCACTCGCGACGTCGCTGATCGGATTCCATAGTGCATTTGGCGCACTTGCGGCGGCGCTGTTCGTGCGGCGCGTGCCCGGCGTCGCGAAGGAGTGGCGCGATAACGTCGAAGGTTTCGTCAAGCTTGTACTGATGCCGGTGTTCTTCGCGTGTGCGGGGCTGCATGCGTCGGTCGGCACGATAGACGACGCGGCATCCTGGATGTGGTGCGGGGTATTCCTCGTGGGCGGATTCATCGGCAAGTTCGGCGGCAGCTATCTGGGCGCGCGTGGCACTGGGCTGGCGCCGCACGATGCGATGCTGGTGAGCTCGTTGATGAATACGCGCGGGCTGATGGAGCTAATCGTCCTGTCAATCGGCCTGCAGATGCAGATTCTTCCGCCAAAGGTCTACACGATCCTCGTGGTGTTCGCGCTGGTGACGACGGCGCTGACCGCACCGCTGGTTCGATTCACGCTGCGCATGCAAACACGCGCAATGAGCCAACAGGCCGCCTGAGCCAGCTTGAGGGGAGAGCTCACCATGATTGCTGCCACCGAAACCAAAGTTCACGATTTGCTCGATGCCGAGGGCCGCGATGTCCGCGATGCCCGTGAACTGCGCAACGTGCTGGGGCAGTTTGCTACCGGTGTGACCGTGATCACCACCCGCACCGCTGACGGCCGCAACGTCGGTGTGACGGCCAACTCGTTCTCCTCACTGTCGCTGTCACCGGCGCTGGTGCTCTGGAGCCTGGCACGCACGGCACCGAGCCTGAAGGCCTTTTGCTCGGCGAGCCACTTCGCCATCAACGTACTGGGCGCGCACCAGCACCACCTGTCGGAGCAGTTCGCACGGGCAGCAGCCGACAAGTTCGCCGGTGTAGCTCATTCCTATGGCAAGGCGGGAGCCCCGGTGCTGGACGATGTGGTGGCAGTGCTGGTGTGCCGCAACGTCAACCAGTACGAGGGCGGTGACCACCTGATCTTCATTGGCGAGATCGAACAATACCGCTACAGCGGCGCAGAACCGCTGGTCTTCCATGCAGGCCAGTACCGGGGGCTAGGGAGCAATAGAGCAGAAAGCGTCCTCAAGCACGAATAGCCCGGCTCATGTGATCTTTTGCCGGGAAAGGTCACTGACCCAGGTGTCCCTGGATGTGGCAGCAGCTCGACCTCAGTGGCTCGATGCGCAGCGCCCCAGCGAACAACCAGCCCGACCGGCCAAGCGCCCGCGACAGCTATTTGTAGTTTCCCTCCTCCTCCTCCTCCTCCTCCTCCTCCTCTGAAGTCGATCCGACACCCACGCCAGGAAATGAATAATCACTATTGGGTTTGTGCCCAATGAGAAAGCCCTTGTAGTACGTTTTTTTCGAATGCCTTAGGCCCTTGAAGCCTGGCCATCCCAGCGCGAGGCTTGCCCAGGCGCTGCTGATTGAGGCTCACAAAATGCATTTGATAATCATTTGCAATCAAGGATAGAATCCCGCCCCCTCGTCTGATCCCGCCTTGAATGATCGCCGCCGTGTCTTATCTCAGCGATAAACTCGAGCTCTACCTTTCCCACCGTACCGCGCTGGTCGACTATTCGGCGCCCATTGTCGGTTGTCGGGCTCAAGCCGAAGAAGTGGTCCAGGAGGCCTGGCTGCGCTTCTGCGGCCAGGCCGATAGCGCCGCCCAGCCGAGCAACCCGGTGGGCTACCTGTACCGCATCGTGCGCAACCTGTCCTTTGACCTGCTGCGGCGCTCGACCCTGGAAAATCGTCATCCCGATGGCGCCGATCTGCTGAACGAGCTGCCCTCGAGTACGCCATCACCGGAGCATCAGGCGCTGCACAGCGACCAGTTGCGCCTGCTGCAAGATGCGCTGGCACTGCTGCCGGAGCGCACGCGCCGGGCCTTCCACATGCACCGCCTGCAACACCTGACCTTCCAGGAAATTGCCGCTGAGCTGAAGATCTCCTCCAGCTTGGCGCACCAGCTGGTGCGTGACGCACTGACCCACTGTGCGGAGCACCTGGCCGATGACTGATACCCCCTTGCCTCAACCTGTATCCGGTTCACTGAAGGACGACCCCGTGTGGCAGGCGGCGATGGATTGGCTGCTGCAATGCCACGCCGCGCCGGATGACGCCTTGCTGCAACAGGCCCATGCGCGCTGGCTGGCCGCTGACGAGCGCCATGCTGTCGCCTGGCGCAAGGCCGAGAAAGTCTGGTTGCTCAGTGGCGGCCTGGCGCCGCTGGAACCACCCGTGCCCCAGCCTTTGCCCACCCCGCTCCGGGCTCGGCGCAACAGGCCGCGGCGGGCACTGAAGGCGCTTGCACTGGCAGCCTGCCTGCTGTTGCTGGCCGGGCCGACACCACCGACCGCCCATACCAGCCCAGCCGGCGAGCACCGACAAGTGCTCTTGAGTGACGGCAGCCGTATTGAACTGGGCAGCGACAGCGCTATTCGAGTGGACTTCGAACCCGGTACGCGGGCGGTCACCCTGCTCAGGGGGCAGGCGTTCTTCGAGGTCAGCCACGATGCCTCGCGCCCGTTCACGGTGCAGGCTGCGGACGTCAAGGTCAGGGTCATAGGGACCGCGTTCGACGTGGACCTCAGCCGCACCGCCGTGGTGGTAGCCGTACAGAGCGGCGCTGTCCAGGTTCGCGATGGGCGCGGCGAACTCGCGGTGCCGGCCCTGGGCCCGGGCGATAGCCTTCGCCTTGGCCTGGACCAGGGCCCGCCGCAGCGCGGTCGGCTATTGCCTGGCCAGGTTGCCCCCTGGCGCCAGTGGCAGTTGCTGGTCAATGACCGGCCACTCTCCGAGGTGGTTGAAGCGCTGCAGGACTATTACCCCGGTGTACTGCTATTGACGGACCCTGCTCTGGGCGAGCGGCGCATCACCGCTTCGCTGAACCTGCGCTCGCCAGTCAGCGCACTGCAACTGGCGATCGCTCCGTTGGGTGGGCATCTGCGGCAATGGGGCCCCTACCTCACGCTGATCCGCAAAGAGCCGCAAGTGCCGGCAAAACAATAAATTTCAAAATTTTCTGGAAGTTCTCGATCGCCGTTCGTTTATTGCCCCGCTGAGTTAATCATAATTATTCTCATTAGCATGTGCGTATTGTTCGCACTGAACGGGGAGTTCACCAGAGCATGTCCATTTTCCCCCAACAGGGACTACAGGGTTGCCGACGCAGTGCGCGGCTGTTGTGGCTGTCAGTGGGGCTGGCGGTGTCCCTGCCGGCCTTGGCCAGTGACCATCGGACACGGCATAGCATCGACATCGCACGCCAGCCGTTAAGCACGGCGCTAATGGCGCTGGCACAGCAGACCGGCCTGCAGATCAGCGTCGAGAGTCAACTGCTGCTCAACCTGAACGCTCCGGCGGTGCAGGGCGAACTGAGCGCCGAGCAGGCGCTGGCGAAACTGCTCAAGGGCAGCCAGCTGGAGTGGATCTACATCGGTGACGACGCGCTGATGGTGCAACGGGCGACTCGCCCGCGTACCGATCCGGTCCGCCTGGGCAATACCAAGGTGCCTGGCGAGTTGTCGCTGCCCCAGGGTGAAACCCGAGTGGACCGCGCGACGATCGAAGCAATGCCGGCGGGCAATGGCGACATCACCAGCCTGTTGCGCAGCCATCCCAACGTGCAGTTCGACGACGCTCAGCTGAGCAGCAAGACCCCTGGCGAAATCGGCCCGGCCAACATCAGCATCAACGGGGCGCAGTTCTACCAGAATGCCTTCCTGGTCGATGGCATCAACATGAACAATGACATCGATCCGGCCGAATACCGGGTGCAATTGCTGGACGCGGTACCGGGGCGCAGCCAGGGCCTGGCACTGGACACCGACCTGCTGGAGAACATCACGGTCCTGGACAGCAACGTGCCAGCGGCCTATGGCGGCTTCAACGGTGGCGTCATCGATGCACAGACCCGTGCACCGACCCAGGCGCTGCACGGCAAATTCTCGGTGCAGACCACCCGTTCCGCCTGGACCCAATATCACGTCGACGAAAGCGAAGAACAGCGCATGGAAAACTCGGGCTCTCCCGACGAGCAGCCCAAGTTCGACAAGGTCACCGTTCGTGGCACGCTGCAGGGCCACCTGACCGACAATTTCGGCCTGCTTGGCAGCTTCAGCCAGAAGCGCTCGACCATCCCCCTGGGTTTCTACTCCTACAACAATGTCGAGGAGATGGGCTTCCACGAGGAGAAGCAGCAACGGCGCATCGACAACTACTTCCTCAAGTCGGTATGGAAAGCCAGCGATCAACTCACTGTTGAGACCAGCGTGACCCATGCCCCCGAGGAGAGTCACTACTTCCGTGCCAACGTGGCCAACTCGGGTTATGACAACAAGGCCGGCGGCACCCAAGTGAACCTGCGCACCGTCTGGGATGGCGACCTGGCGCGCGTCGAACAGAACCTGGCGTGGAGCGGCCAGGAACAGAGCCGCCAATCCGACTCCGCCGATTACTGGACCTGGCGCAAGTCGGCCACCAAGGACTGGGGCATCGGCAACAAGGCCACCTCCAATACCCTTGAAGGCGGTTGGGGTGATATCGAGCAGCAGCAACGTACCTGGCAGTACAAGCTCAATGCCGACTGGCGCAGCGTCGACTGGCTGGGCATGACTCACCGCCCGCAGACCGGCCTGGAGTTCTCCCGCCAGTACGTGCGCTACGAGCGCCTGACCGACAGCAGCACCTATGTCACCCCCGCGGCCACCACTACCTGCACCAACGGCGCCGGGGTTACCGACAGCGTCGCCTGCAACATCGGCCAGACCCTGAACGGCTGGGCGGGCCAGTACATGAAAAGCCGTACCCGCTATGCCACTGGCGAATTCGACTTCACCACCACCTCCTGGGGCAGCTGGCTGCAGGACGAGATCACCCTCGGCCAACTGACCTTGCGCCCGGGCGTGCGCGTGGACAGCGACGACTACATGGACAAGACCACCTGGGCGCCGCGCTTCTCCCTGGAATATGATCTGTTCGGTGACCGCACCACCTTGCTCAATGCCGGCGTCAACCGTTACTACGGGCGCAGCGTCAGCAGCTGGCAACTGCAGGACGGGCGCAACCGCCTGCGCTTCAACGAAACCCGCGACAGCCTGGACAAACCCTGGGTGGTCAAATCCAACGCGGCCAACCAGGTGCGCTTCAATCAGCTGGACATCCCCTACGACGACGAGCTGATGCTGGGCGTGGTGCAGCAATGGGCCGGGGTCGAATATGCCCTCAAGTATGTCAATCGCAAGGGGCGCGACCAGGTGGTTCAGGTGTCCGGCAAGACCTTGGGCGAGCCCTCCACGGACCCGACGCTGGCGAGCAACTACACCACCTACACCAACGACGGCAAGAGCGAGACCGACACCTACACCCTGACGGTGACACCGTTGCAGCGCTGGACACTGCTGGGCACCCAGACCGGCGGGCAACTGGCGCTCAACTGGACCGACAGCAAGGCCTCCGCACCGACCTACGTCGCCGCCGAGAACCTGTACTACCAGAACAGCGTCATCCAGTACCAGGGCAGCTTCATCAATTATGACGACCGCCCGGCCAGCAACTTCAACCGGCCCTGGACGGCCCGCCTGACGACCATCACCGAGATCCCCCAGGCCAATCTGCAGTGGAGCAACTTCTGGCGCTACCGCGCCGGCTACAAGCGCATTGGCGACACGGGGCGCAATGTGGACTACATGGGCACCTCGGTGGATGTCTGGGAGGAACAGAAATTCCAGGCGGCGCTGACCTGGGACACGCGCCTGGGCTGGCGTATTCCCACCGCCAGGGACCAGAACGTGTTCATCAATGTCGACGTGTTCAACGTGCTCGACAAGAAGTCGGTCAATGCCAACCAGACGGTCAACAGCAACTCGGTCTCGACCTATGAGGTGGGCCGCCAGTACTGGCTCGAAGTCGGATACGCGTTCTGAAATGCGCCGGTCCCTGAAGAGCCTGCAGGTCATGCTCGGCATGGTGCTGGTGATTGGCCCGCAGCACGTGCTGGCCTGCGCCACGAGCGAACCGTCTTGCCTGCGCGAGTTGTACAGCCGGCCCCCCGCGCAGTGGCCGGCGCCGCAGGTGGATGCCGGCGTGGCCTGGCAAGAGCTGGGCCCCTTGCCCGAGCGGGCGCCGTCCCCGGCGTACAACCCCTACACGCAGCAGAAGGCCGATCTGGGCCGCCGGCTGTTCTTCGACCCGCGCCTGTCGCGTTCGGGGCAGATTGCCTGCGCCTCCTGCCATGAACCGGACCTGGGGTTCGCCGATGGGCGTCGGGTTTCGTTCGGGCATGACCGTGCCGCGGGCCGGCGCAATGCACCGAGCCTGGTGGCCAGCGGCCTGGCCAAGAAGCTGTTCTGGGACGGGCGCGCCGACAGCCTGGAGATGCAGGCCCTGATGCCGGTCGTCGACCCCAAGGAGATGGCCTTCAGTGTCGCGGAACTGGTGGCCCGGCTGCGTGACACCACGGACTACCCGGCACAGTTCGCCCAGGTATTTCCCGGACAGGCGCTGGGTGCCGAGCAGGTGGCGGCGGCATTGGCGACTTATCAGCGTGGCCTGCTGCGGGTTGCCCAACGCACCCCCTTCGAGCGTTTTCTACGGGGGCAGGCGAAGGCGCTCAGCGACCAGCAATTGCAGGGGCTGCACCTGTTTCGCACCAAGGCACGCTGCATGAACTGCCACTTCGGCCCGGGGATGCAGGACGACCGCTTCCACAATGCAGGCCTGACCTTCTATGGGCGCCTGCGCGAAGACCTCGGGCGCTATGAAGTCACCGGGCTGGCGCAGGATGTCGGGCGCATGTGCACACCTTCACTGCGGCTGGTGAGCCATACCGGCCCCTGGTTTCACAACGGGCTGGCCAGCAGCCTCGATCAGGTGCTGTTGTTCTACAACGCAGGCATGCCCAGGCCCGTACCCAAGGAGGGGCAGCTGCAAGACCCGCTGTTTCCCGTGACGTCGGCGCAATTGAAGGTATTGGAGCTGGACCGGACCGAACTGAAGGCACTGAAGGCTTTCCTGGAGGCCTTATGAGAGGTTGGCCGCGGCGGCTGCACATCGGTGTGGCCACACAGGGCCAGCGCCAGGGACTTGATCACCTCCTGCCCGCTGCGGATACCGCTGTCGAGCCAGACTTCGAGGCGCCGGGCAACAGGCGCCTGGCGGCAGCGGGCCGGTGGCTGGCGATCTAAAGAGTTCGTAAAGACTGCCCGCCCGCCCCTCCCGGCACCTGGCAAATGCGCTTCAATAGCCTGCAAGCCAAGCCTGAAGCTCCCGGAGAAGCCCATGAGCAAAGTCGCCCGCTATCTGCAGGTCGAAGACATCCTCCTGGCGGTCAATGTCACGAACAAGCAGCGCCTGTTCGAGCAGGTCGGCCAGCACCTGCAAGAGACCCGGCAACTGCCGGCGGATTGGGTGGCCGCCAGCCTGTGGCGCCGGGAGCTGGCCGCCAGTACCGCCATCGGTGAAGGGGTCGCGGTGCCCCACGCGCGACTCGCCGAGCTCGATCGCATTCATGCGCTGTACCTGCGGCCGCAGACCGCCATGGCCTTTGCCGCCCCGGACCAGCAGCCGGTCAGCGATATCCTGGTGCTGCTGGTGCCCGCTCCCGCCGATCAGCAGCACCTGGACCTGCTGGCCGACACCGCCCGGCTGTTTACCAACCCGCGGTTTCGCCAGGCCCTGCTGCGCTGTACTGCGCCGATGCAGGTCAAACAGCTGTTCGATCACTGGTAGCTTGACCCAGACACCTGCTCCAGCACGCAATACCCATTTGCCGCTCCCCCGCGGCAAATGGGATAGCTCAAGCCCCACCGATCACCTTCCGGCACAAGATTTCATCTATTGGCGGTTAGCCGACTCATCCATTAACGTTCATTACACCTCGCGCAGCCCAGCGCTTGAGGGGGTGCCTGCCCTGCCGTCGCGCCGCTCTCCATATTCCTGTTGAACTCACTCACTGATTGCTCAATTAGAGAGAATATGAACAAGCCACAGCTGCTGCCTGTAGCCACTGGCGGCCGGCGTCCTCACAGGGACGAAGGTACCGGTCGAAAATCCTCTGGGCACCTGTCTCTTCTGTTGCTTGCCCGCTCGTCCCTGAACCTGCTCTGCATCGCAGCCCTCGCCAGCTGCGCCGTGGGGCCGGATTTCAGCCGCCCGGAACTGAGCCGGGACGCCGGCTACAGCGCCACGCCCCTGCCGCCCCGCACCGTCACGGCGGGGGTCGCCGCCGGTGGCGCGGCGCAGCGACTGGTGAACGGCATGGACATTCCCGGGCAGTGGTGGACGCTGTTCCGCTCGCCGCAACTCGATGCCCTGGTGCAGGAAGCGCTGCAGGCCAACCCGGATATCGACGCCGCCCAGGCCGCGCTGCGCCAGGCCAATGAACTGCTGTACGCCGAACAGGCGTCGCTGTTTCCCTCCCTCAGCGCCTCGGCCTCGAAAACCCGCGAGAAGGTGTCCGCCGCCAGCGCCCTGGGCTCCAGCGGCGGTGCGGCAGCGGCCGGGGGCTCTGCGGCGCAGATCTTCACGGTCAACTCGGCGTCCCTGAGTGTGTCCTACGCCCCCGACGTGTTTGGCGGCACCCGCCGGCAGATCGAGGCCAGCGGTGCCCAGGCCGACTACCAGCGCTACCAGCTGGAGGCGACCTACCTGACCCTCACCGCCAACCTGGTGAACACCGCCATCAGCCTGGCCTCGATCCGTGACCAGATCGCCGCCACCGAAACCGTGATTCGCCTGCAGAGCGACCAGCTCGACCTGCTGCAGGCCCAGCGTCGACTGGGTGCCATCGGCGACAGCGATCTGCTGACCCAGCAAGCGACCCTGGCCCAGACCCGCGCCACCCTGCCGCCCTTGCAGAAACAGCTGGCCCAGGCCCGCAACCAGTTGCAGGCCTACCTGGGTCGCTTCCCCAGCCAGGACCGTGGCGAACACTTCCAGCTGGCCTCCCTGCACCTGCCCGAGGAACTGCCCCTGAGCCTGCCTTCGGCCATCGTCGAGCAGCGGCCCGACGTACGTTCCGCCGAGGCCCAGTTGCATCAGGCCAGCGCCGATATCGGCGTGGCCATCGCCAACCAGTTGCCGCAGTTCAGCATTACCGGTTCCCTGGGCTCCACGGCGCTGGCGGGCACCAAACTGTTTTCCTCCGGCACCGGGGTCTGGAGCCTGGCCGGCTCCATCGCCCAGCCGCTGTTCGACGCCGGCGCCCTGGAGCATCGCAAGCGCGCCGCGGTGGCCGCCTATGAGCAGGCCGCAGCGCGCTATCGCGGCACGGTGATCACCGCCTTCCAGGACGTAGCCAATGCCCTGCGTGCCCTGCAGGCCGACGCCGAGGCCCTGCAACAGCAAGTGCTGGCCGAGACCGCCGCGCGCCAGAGCCTGGACCTGGCCCAGGCCCAGTACCGCCTGGGCGCGGTGGGCTACCTGAACCTGCTGACCGCGCAGCAGACCTACCAGAACGCGATTGTCAGCCGGGTGCGCGCCCAGGCCGCCCGCTACAGCGACACCACGGCGCTGTTCCAGGCCCTGGGGGGCGGCTGGTGGCAGCGCCAGGATGTCGCCCCCGACAGCCTTGGCAGCCCCGATCGTTTCGGCTGGCCGTCGCTCAAGGAGATGTACCCGCCGCCCGCGGCCCAGCACCGCGAACAGGCTCAAGCCGGCCAGCCGGGCCGGCTCCAGGGGCCGGCAGCCGCCGCGCCGTCCACTCGACCTGCACCCTTGCCTTAAGTGAGATCCGCCATGGCCGATGTCCACTCCAGCCCCTCCCCTGCGCACCCCGGCGCGGCCCCCCAGGCGCCGCGCAAGCGCCGGCTGCTGCGGCCGATGCTGATCATGCTCGGCGTGGTGCTGCTGATCGTCGCGGTGATCGGCGGGGTCAAGTTCGCGCAGATCTCCAAGCTGATCGCCCAGGCCAAGGTGCCCCTGCCGCCCGCGGTGGTTACCGCCATCAAGGCCCAGTACGAAGAGTGGCAGCCCAGCGTCTCCGCGGTGGGCTCGATGAAGACCGTGCGCGGGGTGGACGTGACCACCGAGGTCGGCGGCATCGTGCGCAGCATCGGCTTCAAGCCCGGCCAGGAAGTGGCCGCCGGCGACCTGCTGGTGCAGTTGAATGCCGACTCCGACATCGCCCAGTTGCATTCCCTGGAAGCCACCGCGGCCCTGGCCGGCACGGTGCTCAAGCGCGACCGGGCGCAACTGAAGGTGAGCGCGGTGTCCCAGGCCCTGGTCGAGGCCGACGAAGCCGACCTCAAGGCCAAGCTGGCCGCTGCCGAACAGCAGCGCGCGCTGGTGGCGAAGAAGAGCATCCGCGCGCCCTTTGCCGGGCGCATCGGCATCACCGCGGTCAACCCCGGGCAATACCTCAACCCGGGGGACAAGATCGCCAACCTGCAGACCTTCGACCCGATCTACATCGACTTCAACGTGCCCCAGGCCCAGGTGCAGCAAGTAGCTCTGGGCCAGAGCGTCACGGTCAGCGCCGACGGCCTGCCCAAGCAGACGTTCACTGGCCGGGTCAGCTCCATCGACACCCAGTTCGACCCCAACACCCGCAACGTCACGGTGGAAGCCACCATCGACAACCCCAAGCGCAGCCTGGTGCCCGGCATGTTCGCCCGGGCCGTGGTGGCCTCCGGCGGCACCCAGCGTTACCTGACCCTGCCCCAGACCGCGGTCACCTATAACCCCTACGGCACCACGGTGTTCATCGCCAGCCAGAAGAACAACGACCAGGGCGACGCAGTGCTCACCGCGCAGCAGACCTTCATCGAAACCGGCCCCAACCGTGGCGACCAGGTGGCGGTGCTGTCAGGGGTCAAGGAAGGCGACCTGGTGATCACCAGCGGCCAGATGAAACTCAAGAACGGCTCGCCGGTGAAAGTCGACAACAGCCACGCGCCGCGCAACGATCCTTCGCCGACGCCGCAAGAGCATTAGGGCCCGCCATGAACTTCACCGATACCTTTATCAAGCGCCCGGTCTGGGCCGTGGTGGTCTCGCTGTTCATCCTGATCCTGGGCCTGCGCTCGATCTTCGAGCTGCCGGTGAACCAGTGGCCGCGCACGGAAAACACCGTGGTCACCATCAGCACCTATTACTACGGGGCCGACGCCGCCACCGTGGCCGGTTTCATTACCCAGCCCCTGGAGGCCGCCATCGCTCAGGCCCAGGGCATCGACTATCTGTCGTCCACCAGCATCACCGGGCTCTCCACCATTACCGCGACCCTGCGCCTGAACTACGACTCCAGCAAGGCGCTGACCGAGATCAACACCCAGGTCAACTCGGTGAAGAACCAGTTGCCGGCCCAGTCCCAGGAACCGGTGCTGACGGTAGCGGTGGGCCAGACCACCGACGCCATGTACCTGGGGTTCTACAGCGACACCCTGGCCAC
Source organism: Pseudomonas sp. UME65 (assembly GCF_014170225.1). Lineage (NCBI taxonomy): Bacteria > Pseudomonadati > Pseudomonadota > Gammaproteobacteria > Pseudomonadales > Pseudomonadaceae > Pseudomonas > Pseudomonas sp. UME65. The sequence continues at coordinate 178,651 of NZ_LZZQ01000005.1, forward strand.
CAACAACATCACCGACTACCTGGTGCGGGTGGTCAAGCCCAAGCTCGATTCCCTGGAAGGCGTGCAGACCGCAGAGATCCTCGGCGGCCGCCAGTTCGCCCTGCGGGCCTGGCTCGACCCGGACAAGCTGGCGGCCCACAACGTCACCGCCCAGGACGTGGCCACGGCCCTGGGCAACAACAACTACCTGTCCGCCGTGGGCTCCACCAAGGGGCAGATGATCACCGTGGACCTCACCGCCGGCACCGACCTGCACACGGTGGACGAATTCAAGCGCCTGGTGGTCAAGCACAACGGCGACGCCCTGGTGTACCTGGAGGACCTGGGCAACGTCACCCTGGGGGCGGAAAACTACGACAGCAGCGTGGCTTTCTCCGGCAAGCGCTCGGTGTTCATCGGCATCAAGGCAGCGCCCACCGCCAACATCCTCAACGTCGCCGACAACGTGCGCAAAGCCTTCCCCGAACTGCAATCGCAACTGCCGGCCGGGGTGCGCGGCGAGATCGTCTACGACTCCACGGCCTTCATCAACACCTCGATCTTCGAGGTGGTGAAGACCCTGGTGGAAGCCATGATCATCGTCTCGGTGGTGATCTACCTGTTCCTCGGCTCGTTCCGTGCGGTGATCGTGCCTCTGGTGGCGATCCCGCTGTCGCTGGTGGGCACCTTCTTCGTCATGTACCTGCTGGGTTATTCCATCAACCTGCTGACCCTGCTGGCCCTGGTGCTGGCCATCGGTCTTGTGGTGGACGACGCCATCATCGTGGTGGAAAACGTCGACCGGCATATCAAGGAGCAAGGCCGCGGCGTACTGGAGGCGGCGTTGCTGGCGGCCCGCGAGCTGGGCGGCCCGATCATCGCCATGACCGTGGTGCTGATCGCCGCCTACGTGCCCATCGGCCTGCGCAGCGGCCTGACCGGGGCGCTGTTCAAGGAGTTCTGCTTTTCCCTGGCCGGCGCAGTGACGGTGTCGGCGGTGATCGCCCTGACCCTGTCGCCGATGATGACCTCGCGGCTGTTCAAGAGCGGCCAGGAGGAAGGCCGGTTCGCCAAGCGCCTGGACCGCTACTTCGACTGGCTGCGGGGGCGCTACCACCGGGTGCTGGCGGCCGGGCTGGATAGCTGGCCGGTGCTGGTGACCTTCGGCTTCCTGCTGTTCGTGCTGGTGGCCGCCAGTGGCCTGACCGCCAAGAGCGAGCTGTCGCCCACCGAGGACCAGGGCCTGGTGTTCATGCAGATCAAGGGCGCGCCCACCGCCTCGCCGCAGCAGATGGAGTGGATTGCCGACCAGGCGTTCCAGATCGCCAACAAGGAGCCCGAGTACCTGCAGATGTTCCAGCTCACCGGCCTGCCCTCGCTGAACCAGGGCCTGGGCGGGGTGCTGCTCAAGTCCTGGGAGGATCGTGACCGCTCCCAGGCGCAGTTGATCCTCGACCTGCAACAGAAGTGGAACCAGGTGCCCGGCGCCACCATCGCCGCCTTCCCCCTGCCCTCGCTGCCCGGCGCCCAGGGCCTGCCGGTGCAGTTCGTGGTCAGCACCACCGAGTCGGTGGCCAACCTCAACGAGGTGGCCCAGGCGGTACTGGCCGAGGCCACCAAGCAGCAGCTGTTCTGGTTTTCCGACCTGGACCTCAAGCTCGACAAGCCCCAGGCCAAGCTGGTGGTGGACCGGGAAAAGATCGCCGCCCTGGGCATGACCCAGGCCGACGTCGGCGCCGCGCTCTCGGCGGCCCTGGGGGGCAACTACGTGAACTACTTCTCCACCGCCGGGCGCTCCTACAAGGTGATCCCCCAGGTGCTGCAGGTAGACCGGCTGAACCCCGAACAGATCCTCGACTACTACATCCGTACCCCGTCGGGGGCGATGATTGCAGCGCGCACCGTGGCCCATATCGAAACCTCCACCGAGCCTGAGTCGGTCAACCACTTCCAGCAGCTCAACTCGGCGACCCTGTCCGGGGTCAGCGGCGTGTCCCAGGGCGAGTTGCTGGCCCGGCTCAAGGGCATTCTGGAACAGGTGGCGCCATCCGGTTACTCCAGCGACTACGCCGGCGAATCACGGCAGTTCATCCAGGAATCGGGGGGGTTCGTCGGCCTGCTGCTGTTCTCGATCCTGATCGTCTACCTGGCCCTGGCGTTCCAGTTCGAGAGCTACCGCGACCCGGTGGTGATCCTGTTCTCGGTGCCGCCGGCGCTGTTCGGCGCCCTGGCCTTCATCACCATGGGGTTCGCCTCGATCAACGTCTACACCCAGGTCGGGCTGGTGACGCTGCTGGGGCTGATCACCAAGCACGGGATCCTCATCGTGCAGTTCGCCAACCAATTGCAGCGCGCCGGCCACAATAAGCGCGAAGCCATCGAAGAAGCCGCCGCGGTGCGCCTGCGGCCGATCCTGATGACCACCGCGGCCATGGTCCTGGGGGTGGTGCCGCTGGTCTGGGCTTCCGGCGCCGGCGCGGCGGGCCGCCACGACATGGGCCTGGTGATCTTTGCCGGGCTGTCCATCGGCACCCTGCTGACCCTGTTCATGGTGCCGGCCATGTACCTGTTCATTGGCAGTACGCACTCTGCCGCAAGCATCGAGAACCCGGGGGCGCAGGCGGATGCCGGAGCTTCCGACAGCGCCTGAACCCCTGCTCGATCGAAACCGCCGGGTATCAGGCCGGCACGCCCAGGATGATGTGGGACGCCTTGATCACCGCCGTGGCGCTGACGCCCGGGGCCAGGCCCAGTTCGGTCACCGCATCGCGGGTGACGATGGAATACACCTGGCTGCCGCCGCTGAGCTCCAGCACCACTTCGGCGTTGACCGCACCATCGGTGACGCTGATCACCTTGCCCTGCAGGCAGTTGCGAGCGGACAGGCGGATGCCCTCGGCATCGGTCATGAGCATCACCCAGGGTGCCTTGACCAGGGCCAGGGCCTCGGTGCCCGGGGCGATGCCCAGGCTACGCAGGCTTTGCAGGGTCACCACCGCCACCAGTTGCTCGCCGCCCTCCAGGGACAGCACCACCTCGGCGTTGACCGAACCCTCTTCCACCTGGCTGACCCGGCCTTTGAACACGTTGCGTGCACTGACTTTCATGTTGCATTCCTTTTGTTGACTACGGGGTTAGGATCGCCCGGCATGATCCGGACGCACGTTGTGTAGAAACAACCATAGCGCCCGCCACTCAAAGCCGGATATTTCTCGCAGGCCCCGGGTCAATCCTGCTCTTGCAGGTGTTCGATAAAGGTCGTGCCGCTATAGCGCTCGCGAAACAGCCCCGCCTCCACCAGCATCGGTATCACCTGTTCCAGGAAAATGTGCATCGAACGGATCGAGCCCCCCGGCGCGGCGATAAAGCCGTCCATGGCGCCGGCCTCGGCCCATTCGACGATCTGTGCAAATGCATCTTCGGCGGTGCCTATCACTTGCCAGTGGGCCGCGCAAATCACTTCCGGGCGCAGCAGCAGTTCGTCCAGGCGCAGGGTTTCGCGCTCGATCAACCGCCGCAGCAGGTTGGTGTGGGTGCGGCTGCCGGGGTTGTGCACCGGGGCCGGCAGGTCGGCGGCGCTCACCGGGCGGTCCAGGGGCCAGTCGCTTAAATCGAGGCCGATCATCTGCTGGATCGAGGCGAACTTGCGCGCGTTGTCCGGGCGCCCGTGGGTTTGCATGAACAGCTCGCGGGCCTGTTCCCGGGTCGGCGCCAGGTACAGGCTCAGGCCCGGCAGCAGGCGGATGTCCTCGGGGCGGCGGCCGTGGCGCCGGGCCCGTTGCGAGAGGTCGCGACGCAGTTCCAGGGCCGCATCCTTGTCCGGGGTCGGGGCGAACACCAGGTCGGCCACCGAGGCGGCAAAGTCGCGACCGGTGTCCGAGGCGCCGGCCTGGACCAGGGGAATCCGTGCCTTGCCGAACGCCGGCAGGTTGAGCGGGCCGCGCACCCGGAAGTACTCGCCGGCATGGTCCACCGGGTGCACCTGGCTGCGGTCGGCGTAACGGCCGTTCTCCCGGTCCAGTAGCAGCGCCTGGTTGGGGTAGCTGGCCCACAGGTCGTGCACCAGGCGGGTGAACTCTGCCGCCCGGGCATAGCGCTCATCCGCACCGGGCATGGCCTCCAGGCCGAAGTTCTCGTGGCCCTGCAAGGCGGTGACGATGTTCCAGCCGGCGCGGCCGTTGCTCACCCAATGCAGCGACTGCAACTGGCGCGCCACCACATAGGGCGGGAAGAAGGTGGTGGAAACGGTGGACACCAGGCCGATGCGGGACGTCTCCCGGGCGATGCACGCCAGCAACACCGTGGGATCGAGGCTGGCGAAACCCGAGCCGCTTTCCAGGCCGTCCATGTTCAGGCAACTGACGTCGGGGCGGAACACGAAATCCAGGTGCGCGGCCTCGGAACGCTTGGCGATGTCCACGGCGAAGTCGGCGCTGTAGATGCCTTCGATATTGCTGTCGGGCTGGCGCCAGGCATCGCCGCTGAGCCAGGTGGGGGCCAGGGACATGCCGATATGCAGGCGTTTGCGGTTACTCATCTGTTGCCAATCTCCTGTGTACGAATGAACGCCGGCAGCGCCTCGGGGGGCGGCCGGCGACGGGTTCCCGGGGGCCTCAGAACGCCCCTTTGACGCCGATGCCCAGGGTCCGTGGCTGGGTCATGCTGGCCTCGATGCCGCCGATGCCGCGGTTCTGCTGCATGTAGGTGGGCGAGCGGTCGTCGAAGACGTTCTTGACGTAGCCATAGAGCTGCACCTGGTCGTTGAAGCGGTAGCTCATGCGCGCATCGGTCAGGGTGTAGGGCTTGATCGAATAGGCCGAGGTGTTGGCGGTATCCGAGTAGTAGCCGTCCAGGTAGCGCACCTGGGCATTGAGGTTCAGGCGCTCGGTGATGTCCCAGCTGGGGCCGAAGCTCAGGGTGTAGCCCGGCGAGCGGGCAAACTCGTTGTGGGCGTAGTCGGCGTTGCTGGAAATCTTGTCGATGCGGGTGCGCAAGGTACCGGCGCTGGCCTTGAGCCGCAGGTTGTCCAGCAGGCGATAGTCCAGATCCAGCTCCAGGCCATAGGCGTGGGCCTTCTCGGCGTTGATGGTGTAGGACTGTGCCACCCCCGGGGAAATCACCACCGGGATGTTGTACTGGGCGTCCTTGAAATCCATGTAGAACAGGTTGGTGTTGATCAGCAGGCGGTCGTCGAGAAAGCTCGCGCGGCTGAACAGCTCATAGTTCCAGATCGACTCTTCCTTGAAATAGGCCCATTGCCGGGTCGTCAGGTTCAGCGACACACCGCCCGGGTTGTAGCCCCGGCTGACCAGGCCACCGACGGTCCAGTGCGGGGTGGCGGCGTAGGCCAGGGAAACCTTGGGCAGCACGGTGGAGAAGGTCTTGTCGTAGTTCAGCGCGCCGGGAGCCAGCACCGAGTTGCCCGTGCGCTCGATGTGGTCCTGCTGGTAGCGCAGGCCGGTGCTCAGGGTCCACAGGTCGGTGAGCCGGTAGTTGAGCTCGCCGAAGATCCCCAGGTTGGTCTTGGTGTCGTCGAAGGCCGAACGCCCCCGCAGGTTGAGGGTTTCGTCGGTGCGGGTGCGGGCGTAGTAGATCCCGCCCATGCCACTGAGCAGGTCCTCTTTCTCACCGAAGGTCAGGCGCGACTCGTTGGAGGCGTTCTTCTGGTGGATATCGGCATCGCCCTCGCCCGCCGCCCCAGTCACCCGGTGCACCGACGACAGCGAATACTGCGCCTGGTTGAACAGCTTGAGGCCATTACCCAGCTCATAGGAGACGTCGAGGATGCTGGTGTTGGTGTCCTGTTCCCAGGACGGCATGGTGGTGGAGCTGTGCTCCAGCTTGTGGAACGGCGCCGAGGCGGCTTCCTGGGTCGGGCGGTTGCTGTCGTTGTGGGCGAAGGTGAACTGGCTTTCCAGCCCTGGAATGTCGGTGGGCAACCACAGCAGCTTGGCCCGGGCATTGAGGTTGCGAAAATCCTGGTCGGTCTTGCCGCCCTGGAACTTCGGGTTGTCGTAGTCGATGAAGGTGTCGCGGGCCGAATAGTCCACTGCCAGGCGCCCGGCAAAGTCCTGGGCCAGGGGCCCGGACACCGCCACCGAACTGCGCCGCGAGTGGTAGCTGCCGATCTCCGCCTGGTAGGCCGCCTCGGGGGTGAAGGTCGGGTTCTTGGTGTTGACGATGATCGCCCCGGCAATCGCATTGGCGCCCTGGGAGGTGGTCTGCGGGCCGCGGAACACCTCGATGCTGTCCAGGTCCCAGACCGAGGTCGCGCCGAAGAACATCTCGTTGTAGTTCAGGTAGTGGCCGTCCAGGTTGATGGTGGCCCGCGGCACCGTACCGCCCCAGAACACGTTCTGCCCGTTGTTCGGGCCCTGGGTGTCCTGGCCGCGGATGATCGGCGCGCCCACCGAGTCGGTGTAGATCACGTTGGGGCTGCCGTTGATGACCTCCGACACCGACGCATCGCCGGTCTTGTTCTGGTCGATATCGCGGTCGGTGATGATCGACACCGAGGAGGCGGTGTCCTTCAGCTCGCGGTCGAGTTTCTCACCGGTGACCACCAGCGATTCCAGGGCCAGGCTGCCTTTTCCCGGCTTGTCCGGCTGCCTGCTGTCCTCGGCCATCAGCGGCGGGCTCGCCAGCAGGGTGGACAAGGTGAGAACGCCAATACCGTGACTGAATGTGCGGTGCGTAAGGGCCATCAAAACTTCCTTCCAAATGAGAATGATCCTCTTTCACGATTAGGCTATCACGCTGCCATGATATTCCTCAATACGGAATACGTTCTGCAAATTGGAATGATCTACACTTTTGGCCCGGGCGCATTCCCCCGTCCCAGGCAGGCGGTGGAACCGGTATCATGGCCGCCGCTAGCGCCAGCGCCGCGCAGGCCGTAGCCTGCGTACCCCACGCGGCCAGACATTGGTGAGGAGACCCAGCCGTTGAACAGTTCGCAGCCCCCGTTGGACGAGACCCTGGATGCACCGCCGGAAAAACGTTCCGGGGTGATCCAGTCGGTGTCGATCGCCGCGCGTTTTCTCAACACCCTGGCCAATGCCGAGGGTGAGCTGGCCCTGGGGGAAGTGGCCCGGCGCACCGGCACGGGTGGCTCCACCGCCCACCGCTACCTGCAAAGCCTGGTCAAGGAAGGGCTGGCCAAGCAGGACCCGCTCAGTGGCCTGTACGACCTGGGCCCGGCGGCCCTGAGCATCGGCATTGGCGCGCTCAAGCGCATCGATGCGGTGGACATCGCCGCCCAGCGCATGAAAGCCCTGGCCCAGCGGCATGCCGCCAGCGGGGGCGTGGCGATCTGGACCGACCGCGGGCCGACCCTGGTGCGCTGGTACCGCAGCGCCTATTTCTCCATCAACCCCCTGGCCCTGGGGGACATCCTGCCCATCGACAACACCGCCTGCGGCCTGGTGTTCCAGGCCTTTCTGCCCAAGGCCGTGATCGACGCGGCGCGCAAGCAGCAGCCGGCGCATTTTCGCGGCACCCCGCCCAGTGCCGCGGTGCTCGACGAGGTACGACGCCGGCATTGGGCCGAACTCACCAGCCACCTGCTGTCCAACGTCACCGGGCAGGCCGCGCCGGTATTCGACGCCCAGCAGGAGATCGTCTGCGTGATGACCACGGTCACTGACCTGGGGCAATTGCAGGCCCCGCAAGACCGCGATGCGCTGTTCCATGAAGCGGCCCAGGTCAATCAGGCCACCGGTGGCCAGCGCGTGCCCCAGGAAGCGTTGCCGGCGCGCCCCTGAGCCGTGGCTTCAGGCCGGGTCGATCCGGCCCTTGGGCACCATCAACGGCGTGCCGCTGACCGGGTCGCGGATGATCACCGAGGCCAGGCCGAACACCTGCTCCACCAGGGCCTCGGTGAAGATCGCCGCCGGCGCGCCCTGGGCGACGATGGCGCCGTCGCGCAGGGCGATCAGGTGGCTGGCATAGCGGCAAGCCTGGTTCAAGTCATGCAGCACCGCGACGATGGTCCGGCCCTGGCGGTTGAGCTCGGCCAAAAGCTCCAGCAGCTCGATCTGATGGACGATATCCAGGTAGGTGGTGGGCTCGTCCAGCAGCAGGATCGGCGTTTCCTGGGCCAGCACCATGGCGATCCAAACCCGCTGGCGCTGGCCGCCGGACAACTCGTCCAGCAAGCGTTCGGCCAGCGCCTCGACCCGGGTCGCGGCCATCGCCCCGCGCACCGCCTGCTCATCCTCCTTCGACCACTGGCGCAGCAACGACTGGTGCGGATAGCGCCCGCGCGCCACCAGTTCGGCAACGCTGATGCCATCCGGCGCCATGGCGCTTTGCGGCAGCAGGCCCAGGCGCCGGGCCACTTCCCGGGCCGGCAGTTGGCGGATGTCCTTGCCATCGAGCACCACCCGCCCTTCAGCCGGTGCCAGTAGCCGGGACAACGCCGCCAGCAAGGTGGATTTGCCACAGGCGTTGGGCCCGACAATGACCGTGAACGAGCCGTCGGGAATGCTCAGGGACAGGCCCTGGGAAATGATTCGCGCGTCGTGGCGCAAGGTCACGGCATCGGCGTGCAAACGGTGAGTCATGGCGGGGTTTTCCTTGGGAGACAAGCGCTTGCAGTATTGCAATTGCGGAATTGATTCTACAATATGGAACGCATTGCATGAGAAGCATTATCATATGGTTCTGCTGTTCAGGCCCCTGCGCCCCACCCTTTACCGTCCGATGGATCGATGATGAACCCACGCCTTTGCGCCCGGCTGCTCAGTGCAGCGGTCCTGGCCCTGAGCTGCCAGCTGGCCCTCGGGGCAAGCACCACCCCCACCCGTATCGTCTCCACCAGCCCCAGCGTCACCGGGATCCTGCTGGCCATGGATGCGCCGCTGGTGGCCAGCGCCGCCACCACCCCCAGCCGCCTCACCGATGAGCGCGGGTTCTTTTCCCAGTGGGCAGAAGTGGCCAGGCAGCGCGGCGTAGCGGTGCTGTACCGCAACCTGCAATTCGATATCGAAGCGGTGATCGCCGCTGACCCGGACCTGCTGGTGGTGTCCGCCACCGGCGCCGACAGCGTGGTCGCACACCGCAGCGAGCTGCAGGCCCAGGGCCTGGAGACCCTGGTGGTGGACTACTCGAACCAGAGCTGGCAAGACATCGCCACCGCCCTGGGCCAGCGCACCGGCCTGGAGCAACAGGCCCGGGCGGCGATCCAGCGCTTCGACCAGTACACCGCGCAAACCGCTGCCCGCATCACCCCGCCCCCGGGGCCGGTGAGCGTGGTGGGCTACAACATTGCCGGCAGCTATTCCATCGGCCGCCTGAGCAGCCCCCAGGCCCGGCTGCTCGGCGCTCTTGGCTTCAAGGTCGCAGAGCTGCCCGAGGCGCTGGCGGGCAAGGTCACCCGGGCGTCGGACTTCCAGTTCATCTCCCGGGAAAACCTGCCGGCGGCGATCACCGGTGACAGCGTGTTCCTGCTCAGCGCCACGGACGGCGACGTGCAGGCGTTCCTCGCCGACCCGGTGCTGGCCAACCTGCCAGCGGTGATCAACCGGCGGGTGTATGCCCTGGGCCCGAGTTCGTTTCGCATCGACTATTACTCGGGACGGCAGATGATCGATGCCGTCGCCGCGCACTTTCGCTAAGCCATGAACCTCGTTGCCCAGCCCCTGGCCCGACCGCTGTCGCGCCCTCACCACCGCACCTGGGGCCTGCTGGCCGGGCTGCTGCTGTTGCTGGTGCTGGCCCTGCTGAGCCTGGCCATCGGCTCCCGGGCGATCCCCCTGAGCGTGACCTGGCAGGCGTTGCAGGCACCCGACCTGCACAACGACCAGCACCTGATCCTGCGTGAACTGCGCCTGCCCCGGACCCTGATCGCCCTGCTGGCCGGCCTCGCCCTGGGGGTGGCCGGCGCGGTGATGCAGGCGGTGACTCGCAACCCGCTGGCCGAACCGGGCCTGTTGGGCATCAATGCCGGCGCCGCCGTGGCGGTGATCGGCGGCGTGGCGCTGCTGCACTTGACCAGCCTGGCCGAGTACCTGTGGCTGGCGTTCGGCGGCGCCGGACTGGCGGGAGTGGTGGTGTTCCTGCTGGGGCAGGCCCATGAGACCGGGACCAACCCGGTGCGCCTGGTGCTGGCCGGCGCAGGGCTGTCGGTGATGCTGACTTCACTGACCGGGATCATCGTGCTCAACAGCCCACCCGAGGTCTTCGATCACTTTCGCCACTGGGCCGCGGGCTCGCTGTCCGGCAGCGGCTTCGCCCTGCTGCAGGTTCCGGCCCTGGCCATCGCGCTGGGCCTGGCCCTGGCCCTGGGGATCGCCGCCCAGCTCAACGCCCTGGCCCTGGGCCAGGACCTGGGGCGCGCCCTGGGAGTGAACCTGCGCCTGACCTGGCTACTGGCCTGCCTGGCGGTGATGCTGCTGGCCGGTGCCGCCACCGCCGTGGCCGGGCCGATCGGTTTTGTCGGGCTGGTGGCGCCCCATCTGGCGCGGATGCTGGTGGGCACCGACTACCGCTGGATCCTGCCCTACTCGGCGCTGCTGGCCGCCGGCCTGCTGCTGGGGGCGGACGTGCTCGGCCGGGTGGTGGCAGCGCCGGAAGAAATCGCCGCCGGCATCATCACCCTGCTGCTGGGTGGGCCGTGCTTCATCGTACTGGTCAGGCGCTTTCGCCTGAGCCGCCTGTGAAGGGGCTCAAGGCCCTGCGCCTGGGCTCGCTCTCGCTGCGCTGGCAACCGCGCACGGCCCTGGTCTGCGCCGTGCTGCTGGTGGCGATGCTGCTGCTCTGGGCGCTGCTGCTGGGTACCGGCAGCCTGTCACTGGGCCCGGAACAGGTGCTGGCCAACCTGCTGGGCCAGGGCCAGGACCCCACCGCCCAGCGGGTGCTGCAACGCGTGCGCCTGCCCCGGGCCCTGACCGCGACCCTGGTGGGCGCGGCACTGGGCATGGCCGGGGCGATCTTCCAGTCGATCTCGCGCAATGCCCTGGGCTCGCCGGACGTGATCGGCTTCACCACCGGCGCCGCCAGTGGCGCCATCGTGCAGATCATGCTGTTCGATGCCGGCCCCCTGGCCACGTCCCTGGCGGCAGTGGCGGCCGGCCTGGGCACCGCCCTGCTGGTGTTGCTGCTGGCGCGAAACGGCCACAGCAGCGGGGGTTATCGCCTGGTGCTGGTGGGCATCGGCGTGGGCGCCAGCCTGTCCGGCCTGAACAGCATCCTGCTGGTCAGCGGCAACCTCGACCAGGCGATGTTCGCCCAACTGTGGCTGGCCGGCTCGCTGAACACCCGCACCTGGTCCCATGTACTGCCGGCGGCCCTGGGCCTGCTGCTGATCGCCCCGATCGCCCTGTACCACGCCCGGCGCATCAACCTGCTGGAAATGGGCGACGCCACCGCCAGCCAACTGGGGGTCGCGGTGGAGCGCACCCGATTGATCATGGTCCTGGCCGCCGTCGGCCTCACTGCCATCGCCACCGCCGCTGCCGGGCCCATCGCCTTTATCGCCCTGGCCGGCCCGCAACTGGCCCGGCGCCTGACCCGCAGCGCCGACGTGCCGCTGGGGTCGGGCGCGCTGATGGGCGCGGTATTGCTCCTGGCCGCAGACCTGCTGAGCCAGCGCCTGGCGTTCCACGCCAACCTGCCCATCGGCCTGATGACCGGCCTGCTGGGAGGTTTCTACCTGTTGTGGTTGCTGGGCCGTAGCCGGCGGGTTTGAGCCTCGGCGTGTACCGCATAAAAAGACGCAGGCGAGCAATAGGCTCGCCTGCCCCAGGTGGTCCACCAGGCTCCAGCCATCAGGCCAGAGTGAAGGTCCCGGTGCCACTACCATGGAAATAGCCGTTGTAGTAGTGCCCCGGCAGCGAGTGCATCACCCCCAGCACCCGCCCCTGGTCGTAAAACGTCATGGTGACCGCCCCCGAAGAAATCTCCAGGTTGAATGGCAACGTGTGGTTGACCACGCTGTTGACATCCGGGAACACCCCACTCATGTAGACATCTGACAGGTTGATGCCGGCGTTCATCGGCCCGTTCGCGCTGCCGTTGAAATGCGCGGGCATGCCCTGGCTTTGCGTCGGGCCGATGGTGGTCAGGTTCGAGCTGATGTAAAGGTAGCTGCTGCATCCACAGCCCTGGGTACTGAAGCAGTAGTAGCCGCACACATACTCCTGGCAGCCACAACCGCACAGCGACTGGGGATGCGGCTGCTGGCTCAGCGAGGAGGCCAGGCCGGGTTTGCCTGCGGCCATCTCGACACGTTGGGCGACGGCGGCGTCATAGGCGACCTTGGACAGCACGAACAAGGCATTTTTTTGTTCTTCAGTCACTTTGTTGGCAGGGTTCGAGTTCATTTCAAAGTCCTTTTTTCCAGAGTTGGGTCACGGTTTTCTTGCCAGCTAAGTCGCTATGGCAACTTGCTGAAAACGACTATAAAGCGACCCAATCAAGCTGAAATTGGTACTTTTACCAAATCTTCCTCCCGCACTTTTCGAGACGGCCTACCGGTCCTCTTTTCGATAATCTTTCTGCATATCCAGAATGGCGTCTATTGCCAAACAAGTTGACTCCTTGCGCCCTCTTCCCGGGGCTCATTCGGCCCCGCTCAACGGTGCCCGCAAAATTCATCAGTACCCACTTCATAGAACCTGACAGAACAGTTCCGGCACTGATTCCAAGGAGTATGCAGCGTCCCTTCGCAGCATTTTCAAACGCTCGCCAGCAACTACACTGGAACCTCCAAGGCAACTTGATCAAACACCACGAGGTGCGGATCAAGTCCCGGCTTGAGTTCGGAAAAGCGCACTTCTGGCCTTTCCCCACGCATTTTTCAGGCCGATTCTAAAGGAGTAGAAAATGGGACGTTATACGAGAAGATCGCCCGAGATAGAGTTCAAGAGAGTCAATATCCCGAGCAAGTTATGTGATGAGATCAGGACCGAGCTGGAACGAGAAACCAACCACACCGAGTTCTCTTTCATACTGCGCTCGGATCTGAAGTCCCACAGCAAAGTTGTCTACAACATCGATAGCTACAGCTACGCCTGGCGCCGGGACTACGAAGCGGAAAAATTCTGGATAGTGGACCCGATCCTGAAGATCCATTCTCCGACCCCCTACTTCCCGACGATATGGAGCGACGACTTCATCGAGAGCAAACTGTTTCTCCAGGCGGGCAAGGACTATGGCTTTCTTTCCGGGATGAGCATCGGCCTGCCCTGCAGCTTCGGCAACTACGGGGTGTTGTCGATCGCCTCGTTGAAGCAGGGTTCCCTGCAAGGCGTCGACCCCCTCGACTGGTCGGCTTGCGTCCTCAAGGTCTACGCCAAGCTGATCGACTACATCAACCGCCAACACTCCCTGCAGCGCATCTTCAACGATCATCAGCAAGCCCTGAATGATCGCGAGATCGATATCTTGCGCTACACCGCCGATGGCATGTCCTCCACCGATATCGCCATGCGCATGCACCTGAGCAAAAGCTCGATCGACTACCACATCGCCAAGATCCTGCAAAAACTCGACAGCCCCAACAAGCACCAGGCCCTGGCCCTGGCCATCAAGAAAGGCAAGATATGAAGCGCGTACAGACACCTGCGGCCTGCGTATCGTGCTATGGCGCAAAGACTTTCCCGAACCGCAGATTGCGCGCCACGCTGCTGGTCAGCACCGCGCCTTGCTCGGCAAAGCTGAGCACCCCCAGTTCCCCGGCGCTGAAACGCTCAGCGGTCAGGGGCTGCATCGGGTAGGTGTACAGGCCGATGCGTACATAGAGCTTGCCTTGCCGGGCATGGACCTTGAGCTGTCCGGGGCTGGTTTCTAGGGTATAGAGGCCGACGTAGGGGCGGATATCATCGGGCTTCCAGGGCGGGGCCAGGGCATAGGTCGAGGCCGGGTTGTTGAGCGCGATCCGCCCTCCCGAGGTCGCCGCGAGGTAGATCGGGGTGCCGTCGTTGTCCGCCACCAGCACCTCATCGCTCTGCCGGGTCAGCGGCAGGACGTCGGGGAAGGTTTCCAGGCTCCAACCCTTGCCGCTGCGCCGCAGCTGCAACTGATGGCCGCCATCGTCCAGGTAGGTGCCGGCCACCAGCGTTTTCAGCGATGCCTTGGGCAGCGCCCGGATGCTCGGGGGTGGCGGCGGAATGTCCGCTTCCCCGGACGGCGCCGGCGAGCCCAGCAGGGTATCGAGCAACTGGCGGCCGCGCTCCGAGGCACGGCCGTCATCGCTGTTGCACAGCACCACCGTGGCCACATCGAGCTTGGGGTACCAGGCCACGTCGGTGTTGAAACCGGCCCAGCCGCCGCTGTGGGACAGCTCTTGCAGCCCGCGGTAGCTGCGGTTGGCAAGGCCCATGCCGTAATAGCCGGGATCACCGTCGTTCAGGGGCTCGGTCAGGCGCATGTTCTCCACCAGCGCCTTGCCCCCGACCCGCCCGGTGGACAGGTTGCGCAACCACCGCATCAGGTCCGCCACATTGCTGTGCACCTGGCCGTCGCCGGTCTGCTCCCAGCGCGCATCCACCGCTACCTGGGCCTTGCCCTGCCCGCCCGGTTCATAGCCCCGGGCCAGGTTCGGCAACAGCACCGGGTACTGATCGACGATGCTTGAGTGATCCATGCCCAGGGGCAAAAAGATGTTCGCCCGGGAGTAGTGTTTCAGCGACAGGCCGCTGGCTCGCTCGACGATGCTCGACAGCAGGACGTAGCCGCTGTTGCTGTAGCTGAATTCGCTGCCGGGCGGGAACATCAGGCTGTTCTGGCGCACCAGCAGGTCCAGGGCCTGTTGCTGGGTAAAGCGCTGGCTCAGGGGAATCCCCGCCAGTTCGGCCAGCAGCATGTAGTCCTGCAGCCCTGAGGTGTGGTGCAACAGGTGACGGATCCTGATGCCCTGGGCATAGGCCGGCAGCTCCGGCAGAAAGCGCCGCACCGGGTCCTCCAGGCTCAAGCGCCCCTGGGCTTGCAGTTGGAGGATGGCAAAGCCGGTGAACTGCTTGGACACCGATGCCAGGTTGAACAGGGTATCGGCCTGGATCGCCGCTCCGGTGGCCAGGTCGGCGGCGCCATAGCCTGCGCTCCAGATCACTTTGCCGCCGCGCATCACCCCGGCGGCGCAGCCGGGCTGGTCGGCCGAAATATCCTCGAACACCTTGGAAAATGGCGCTGGTCCATCGGCACGAACCAGAGAGGCCGCCCCCAGGGTCGAGATCAGTACGGCGGTCAACAGTCTACGCATGGGGTTCTCCAGTCACGTCGGTCCTTGGCGCTCCGGCGGAGCAGGCGCCAGTATCCCCAGCAGCGGTGTTGGAATCTGTCGTGGGTCGGTGATTTTCTGTGAACAAAGGTGCAGGGATGTAATGAACGCCCGGGCCGGGAGGATTGCCCTGGAAAATCCCGTTATCATCGGCCGCCATCTCACTTCACCGGCGCCCATGGGCCCGGGCAAACCCTCACTGGCAGGATTCGCCATGCACCTTCTCTACCCCAGCGACCCCTTCGACCCGAAGCGCCCGGACGAGCAGTACCTCGACGAATACCAGGCGATTCTGGCCGCCGGCCTGAGCGCTTCGCTGTTTTCCTTCGAGGATTTCGAGAGCGGCAATTTCCGGGCGCGGCCAGCCCTCGAAGGAGGCACCCCGGTGCTGTACCGCGGCTGGATGCTGACGCCCGAAGGCTACCGCGAACTGGTGGAGCATCTGCAACGCCTGGGCGCCGTTGCCTTCACCAGCGTTGCCGACTACCGGGACTGCCATCACTTGCCCCAGTGGTATCCGCGGCTGGCCCGCTTCACTTGCGAAACCCGGGTGCTGGCGGCCGACGCCAACTTCACCCAGGCCCTGGCGGACCTCCACTGGCCGGGGTATTTCATCAAGGACTACGTCAAATCGCTGAACACCGGCAGCGGTAGCCTGGTGCACTCCCCCGCGGATATCGCGCCACTGATCGAACGCATGCGCCAGTATCGCGGCCAGATCGAAGGTGGTGTCTGCGTCAGGCGTCGCGAGGACTACCAGGATGACACCGAGCGCCGCTACTTCGTCCTCAACGGCCAGGCTTACGGTGCTAGCGGTGAAGTACCGGCGCTGGTGCACGAATGCGCGGCACTGATCGACAGTCGGTTCTTCTCGGTGGATGTGGTGTTGCGGGCCGACGGCGTACTGCGCCTCGTGGAGGTGGGCGACGGCCAGGTGTCGGACCGCAAGGAATGGCCAGCCCGGCGCTTTGCCGCGATGCTCGCCGGCGCCCTGTAGAAAGCCGCTTAGCGCAGCAAGCGGCGCAGCCCCGCTTCGAAAGCGCCCTCCAGCGCCTGCGCGCCCTCCCCGGCCAGGGCCAGCGCCAGGGCGTGGCCGTGGCTGTAGTCCACCAGCAGGTCGAACAGCGCCGGGTCTGCATCGAAGGCCCGTACTTCCTCGCGCAAGCGCTGGCTGAAGGTGGCCAGGGAGCCGCCGAACAGCTGCGGGTCACCGAGGACGCACAGGGTCAGCGCCGGATGGCGGCGGACCCGGGCCATGTACTCCCCCAGCAGCGCCTGGATTCTTGCCTCGGGTGGCCACTGCGCTGCCGGCTCGGCCAGCGGCTCGGCGTGCACCCGCTCCACCAGCAGGCGCATCAGGTTGCGCTGGTCGCCCACGTGGTAGGCCACCGACATCGGGGTAATCCCCAGCTGCCGCGCCAGGGCCCGGCCACCGAACCCCTGGGGCCCCAGCTCCTCCAGCAGCTCCAGGCCCACGTCGAGAACCTGGTCCAGGCTCAGTTCACGCCCTGCGGCAGGGCGGCCGCTGCGCTTGGGCCGGTCAGTCATGGACGGCGCCCCGCTCCACCCGGTAGCGGGTGCTCACCAGCCCATCCGGATACCGCCGGGAATCGACGCAGCGCAGGTGCAGGTCCCGGGGCAGTACGCCGAACAGGGGGCGGCCCGTGCCCAGCAGCACCGGCACCCGGGTCAGGGTCATTTCATCGATCAGCCCGGCCTGGAGAAAGGCTTGAATCAGGGTGCCGCCATCGATGTAGGCGGTTCTCCAGCCCTCGGCCCGCAACTGCGCCACCAGCGCCACCGGTTGCAGCGCGCTGATGCGTACTTTGCCCTCCAGGCGCTGCGGCACGTCCTGCGTACTGAGGGTGCGGCTGAGCACCACCACCGGCTTGTCGAAAGGCCAGGGGGTGAAACCCAGCACGCTGTCGTAGGTAGCACGGCCCATGACAATTCCGTCCACCGACGCCATGAAGGCGCCGTAGCCGTAGTCCTCACCGGACTCGCCACTGGGCAGCCAGTCGATGGCACCGTCGTTGCGGGCGATGAAACCATCGACCGAGGTGGCGATGAATACCTTGCCGAATGCCATGGGCGTTGCCTCCTGGGGGCCTAAACATACAGCGTATGATAAGCCGCTGCCGGGGCCACCTGGCAACCCTTGCCGACACCCTGGCGGTCAATCGCCCCCGGCATAGGCCGCCAGCCCCTGCACCAGCGCGGCGAAGGTCACCGCGCAGCGCGGGCTGTTGCGCAGGTCTTCATGCATCGCCACCCAGGCTTCCAGGCTCGGTGCGAACTGCTCCGCCAGGACCCGCACCAGGCGTGGATCAGCTTCGGCCAGGCGTACCTGGCAGGCACCAATGCCAAACCCCGCGCGCAATGCCGCCAACTGCGCCAGGTCACTGTCACTGCGCCAGGCGAAGGCGCCCCGGGCCAGCATCGGGTACTGCTGTTGCAGGCGGCGGATAAACGCGGTTTCACGGTCGAAGCCAATCAGGGCGTGCCCGGCCAACTGCTCCAGCGAGAGCGGCGTGCCCTGCTGCTGCAGATAGTCCCGGTGGGCATGCAGGCCCAGTTCGATGTCGGCGACCCGGCGCACCAGCAGCGCTTCCTGGGTCGGGCGGAACATCCGCACGGCAATATCGGCCTGGCGTTGCAGCAGGTCGTCGGCACGGTTGGAAAGCACCAGCTCCACCACCAACTGCGGATGCTGCTGGCGCAAGGTGGCGAGAATCGGCGGCAACACCTCCACCCCGATGATTTCGCTGGCCGAGATCCGCACACTGCCCTGCACCCCGGCGCCATGGCTGCTGGCCACCCGGCGCAAGGCCGCCTCCCCCGCCGCCAGCTGCAGCAGGTAGGGCTTGAGCTCCAGCGCCGCTTCGGTGGCGGCGAATCCGTCGAAGGAACGGGTGAACAGCTTCAGGCCCAGGGCCGCTTCCAACTGGTCGATATGCCGGCCCACCGTGGGCTGGGTCAAACCCATGGCACGGCCGGCGGCAGACAGGGAGCCACTGTCCAGCACTGCGAGAAAGGTGCGGTACCAGTCCCAGTGGGGGGGAGTATCCGTGGGGCTATGCATTTTTTTATAGAAACCATCGAAGTCTGGGCAATTTCCATTTAGCCGAGGAACTCGCACTCTGCAAGCTCTGTTCATCCACGAGGAACCCCGTCATGCCCCAAGTAGCCTTGTTCGGCGCCGTCGGCGCCATTGGCCAGAGCATTGCCCGGACCCTGCGCAGCCAGGGCCAGCCCTACCGCGTGGTGGGCCGCAGCCAGAGCAGCCTGCTAAAGGCCTATGGCGCCGACCCGTTGGCCGAGCCGGTCACCTGGGACCCCGACCAGCCCGCCTCGGTCGAGGCTGCCGCAGCCGGCATCGACACCTTGATCTATCTGGTAGGGGTGGACTATTGGCGCTTCGAACTGCACCCGCAACTGATGCGCCAGACCCTGGACGGCGCCATCGCCGCCGGGGTGCGCCGGATCCTGCTGATCGGCACCGTCTATCCCTACGGCATGGCTCGCAGCAACCCGGTGGCGGAGCAGCATCCGCGCCAGCCCAACAGCTTCAAGGGCCGCATGCGCAAGGCCCAGGAAGACCTGCTATGGAAGGCCCATGCCGACGGCAAGATCCAGGCCACGGTGCTGCGCCTGCCGGACTTCTACGGGCCCGGGGTCGATAAAAGCCTGCTGCACGGCGCGTTCCAGGCCGCGGTCCAGGGCGGCACGGCGAACCTGGTAGGCCCCCTGGACCGGCCCCATGAGTTTGTCTTCGTTCCCGACGTGGGGCCGGTGGTCTGCCGCTTGATCCAGCAGCCCGAAGCCTTCGGCAAGACCTGGCACCTGGGCGGCGCCGGGGTCACCAGCCAGCGCGAGCTGCTGGAGCTGATCCGGCAGCACGGCGGTACCCGCTTCAAGCAGCGGGTGATCGGCAAGCCCCTGCTGCGCCTGCTGGGGCTGTTCGACCCGCTGCTGCGCGAGATGGTGGAGATGCATTACCTGATCAGCTCGCCGCTGATCCTCGACGACTCGGCCCTGCAAGCTCTGATCGGGCCAATCGCCAAGACGTCCTATACCGAAGGGGTGCGCCAGACACTCGCGGCGAGCGCCAGTGCCCCTCAGAACGTGAAGCGGTAACCGAGGTTGGCGGCCCAGGGCCGGTCGATGTTCGAGCCTTCGCTGGTCTCGACCTCGGCATACACCTGATGCTGGCGGCTCAGCTCACCGGTCACGCCAACCCCGGCATACCAGCCACCGCCGTTGCCATCGGGACGGCTGGCGATGCCGTTGGTGCGGACCTTGTTCTGCGCCGACAGATCCTCGACCCAGCCAGCCTTGAGGTAGGGCTGCAAGCGTGTGCCATCTTCCAGCTGCAGGTTGCGCCCGGCCCGGGCACCGGTGCGGATCTGGGTCGACAGCCCATCGCCGGGCTGCACCTGCAGGCCGTTGTCCAGGCGGTAGTTGTCGGAGCGGGCATAGAGCATGGAAACCTGCGCCTGGGGCTCGACGAACCAGCGGTTGCCCAGATCGATCTGCTTGCCGGCTTCCACCGACAGGCCCGCGCCCTTGCTGCGTGAATGCCCGGAGACTTTGGCGCCGTCGGTGCCCCATACATCCAGGCGGGTGGACCAGCGGTTCAGGGTCAACAAGGTGTCGGTGTACCAGCCCGAGTCATCCAGGTAGGTGGCATAGCCGCCCAGGTGGTAGCTGTCGAGCTTGCCGCTGCCCTCGCCCTTGAAGTTGCGATCGGTCTGGCTGTAGCCGGCCAGCGCGCCAAGCACCAGGGTGCCACCGGCGGTGTCGAGCCGGGTGTCCATGCCCAGTTGCGTGCCCTGTACCTGTTGGGAAAACGTCCGGCCAACGCCGTTGTCCAGGGATTGCTGCTGGCCGAAACCACGGATCCACACACCCTGGCGGTCGGCCCCCTGGCGCAGGTCGCCGAGGCGCTGTACCAGGGTCGCCCGCTCGGCATCCCAGGTGGCCCGCAAGGTGGCAATGGCGCTGCTGTTGACCGCCGCGCTGGCGCCGGTGGAAAGGTTGTCCGGCCCCGGCGCCGGCTGGATACGGCCGACGTTCACCAGGTTCCAGTTGCCCTGGGCATCGGCCGCAAGACCGTAGCGATAGGTCCCGGCATCCACTACCCCACCGCGGTTGGCCAGGCTGAACGAACCCGGGCCACCGGCGCTTTGCACCAGGGTCAGGCTCTGGCCCTCGGCCCCCGGTTCGCTGCCGGAGTTGCGCACCAGAATGTCGTTGTTGCCGGTGACCTGGCCGCCGACGATCAACCGGTCACCCTGCTGCAGGCCCAGGTCGGTGTTCATGATGTAGTGGCCGTCGCCCTCGAGGTCGCCACTGACCTGCAACTGCTTGAAGGCCCCCGCCAGGCCGGGATCGGCGAACTCCACCACGCCGTTGTTGGCCAGGCGGGTGAGCTGGGAGTCGCCGCGCAGGGTCCAGACACTGCTGTCGTCCAGGCTCAGTTGGGTATCACGGCTGCCGCCCTTGATCGCCCCGTCCAGGCTGGAGTGGTCGGCCAGGGACAGTTGCAGGCTGCCGCCGTCCACCAGCACATCACCGAACAGGTTCGAGCGCACGGCGTCCAGTTGCACCGCACCGGCCAGCACCCCGCTGGCGCGGTCGGTGATCCACAGCGCGGTGCCCTGCTCGCCACCGCTGCGGCCCACCAGGCTACTGTCGGTAAAGCGCGTGGTCAGGCCACCGCCGTTGACCAGGATGCCGGCGCCGTCTTCAGCCTGGATATGGCTGGACGTGACCTCCACATCGTTCACTACCCCGGCGCCAGTGGCGAAACTGACGATGCCATTGGCGTTGCTG
This sequence comes from Pseudomonas sp. UME65, assembly GCF_014170225.1. Taxonomy (NCBI): domain Bacteria; kingdom Pseudomonadati; phylum Pseudomonadota; class Gammaproteobacteria; order Pseudomonadales; family Pseudomonadaceae; genus Pseudomonas; species Pseudomonas sp. UME65. The sequence goes on from NZ_LZZQ01000005.1 coordinate 199,685, forward strand.
CCGTTGGTGACCACGGTCGAGCCCTGGAAGCGGGTCGTGGCGTTGTTGCTGATGGCCAGGCCGTGAGCCTGCTCGCCGGCGGTCTGCACGTCGCTGTCCTGCAGCTCCACGCTGGCACCGCGGCCCGAGGCGAACAGGCCATAGCCCAGGTCGCCGTGGGTGACGATGCTGCTGTTGCTCAGGCTGATGCTCGCCCCCGCCATGCGGGCCAGCGCCCCCACGGAGCCCCGGCCGCTGGTTTCGATCAGCACGCGGCTGACGTTGAACACCGCACCGGGGCTGTTTGTGGTGTCCGGCGAGGCGTACAGGGCATGGGAGTTGTCGCCAAGGGTGCTGATGGAACCACCGTCCATGGTGAACACGCCGCCACGGTTGTCGATGGCCACCGCACTCTGGCCACGGGTTTGCAGAATGCTGTCCTTGACGTCCACCCGGGTGTTGCTGCCCGGCATCCAGATCGCCACGCCATAGTCGCCCAGGGTGGTGACCTGCACGCTGTCCAGATCGGCCGCGGCCTGGTCGGCGTTGACGTTGATGCCGTCGCCGTTCTGCGAAGTGATCCGGCTGTGGCTGATCACCGCCGTGCCGCCCGGTTTCTGGTACAGGCTGCTCAGGGTGATGCCATCGCCCTTGGCATTGATGCTGCCGTTGCGAAAAGTCAGGGCGGCGCTGGTCACACCGATGCCACGGCCATTCTCGGCGGTGATGTCGACGCCATCGGCGCTGAGGGAGGAGCCGACCCCTTCCACGGCCACCGCGCCAATGAAGCCGCTGGACTGGATGCTGACGCGCTGCAGCTCGATGGCCGCACCATCGGCGACGCGGACCGCATTGACCGAGCCGGTCGAAGTGGCGGTCAGGGTCAGGTCCGAGGCCAGGATGCTGGAGCCCTTGCCGGAGGCGGACAAGACATCGGCCTGGTTGCCCGAGGTGGTGATGGAGCCACCGGCCACCTGCACCTGGCCACCAGCGCTGGCCACCACGCCGCGGCTCTGGTTGCCGCTGGTGGTGATCTGCACATCGTTCAGGGTCAACTGGCTGCCGGCGCCGGTGGCCTGGGCCCCGGTGGCGAAATCCGAGCCGCCGGTGCTGATGGTCACGCCGCTCAGTTCGGCCTTGCCGCCGGCGTCCACCTGCACGCCCACCACCGCGCTGTTGGGGCTGTCCGCCGTGGCCCGGATATCGTAGCCCTGGCCCTGCAACTGGTTCTGAGCGCCGCTGACCCGCACCGCCGGCCCACGGCCGGTGTAATCGACAGACGCCTCATCCAGGGTCAGGGATTCACCTTCGGGCGAGGACAAATCGATTTTTTCATAATCAGCAGCGGTTGCAGACTGAGTAACAAGCGTCATCAACGACAGCGCGGAGCTAACGGCGAGGCTTATCGTTTTCTTAACCAGAACCATAACTTTCAAACCTTTGCGTTAGAGCACAAGAGGGTCGAAAGCCTGAAGTCAATAGGTGAACTAAAAAATGAGAATCTTCTTAAAGCCCCTGGCATTAAGAATATTCTGAAGAGGGATATAGATAGTTCTCCTTACTATGGGCCGATGCATACACAAGCCCACTTCCCAGCGTTTACCAGCCACTTCTCCGGGGCCTATATCCCGGTGGTCCTGCTGCGCCTTTTCATGTACAGCCTGCTGTCCTGCATCCTGATCATTGCCGGTTTCGTGGTCCACTGGTCACTTAATGAAACCCTCTCCAACTACCGCCGGCAAATGAACGCAGCGGCATTTAACGCACAACAATTCTTCAATCAACGGGAAAGCCTGTTGAAGGCCATTTCTTCTTCGGCCGTGCGCACTAGCGATGAGCGCCTTAGTTCAACGGCGCGCAACTTTCTGGCAAGTAACGAGCAACTGCGGGTACTGCCCTTCGGCAGTACTCCCTCCCGGCGCTGGGCCCTGGTGCTGACTGCCCGCGACCTGGTGGAAGTGGACAGCACCCACAGCCAGCTGCTGTACCTGGTGCCGGAACAGGGCCTGGTCAGCACTCTCTACGAGCCAGCGGCCACCGGCACCGGCCAGCCCTCCAGCAAGGCCGTGGACGCACCCTGGCTGCGCCAGCTCGACCAGCGTGCGGTACAGGACCTGCTGGCCCGACACCCCGAGGCCCGGACCCTGTGGTACTGGGCCGGCATCGATGGCAACAAGCAGGTGTACCTGTTGCGCCCGGTGGACGAGCATCACGCCAGCGAGGGCTGGCTGGGCCTGGAGCTCACCGAGATCGACCTGGCCCTGGACCCCCTGGGCCTGCACCAGGGCAAATACCTGCTGTATGACGCCGACGGCGCACTGGTGCTGCACAGCGCCAACTGGCAAGTGCCCGGCAGCCTGTCGCGCCTGCAGGCCGACGAGGACTCCTTCGGCCTGCACCGCCTGGGCGGGCTGCCCGACTACATCGTGCTCAATAAATCCGTGGGCAATGCCGGCTGGCGCCTGGTGTACTACGCACCGGTCAGCCAACTGCTGCGCGACAGCCGTGGCCCGCTGTACACCACCCTGCTGGTGACCCTGCTTCTGTTCGCGGTGATCTTTCTCGGCGCGCGCTACATCCGCCTGCGCCTGGTGGAACCCGCAGTGCGCCACTACAGCGCCCTGGCAGACAGCGTGTCCCTCAACCGGCGCTTCATCGAGGTGGCGCCGGTGGGCCTGTGCCTGATGCGGCGCGACAACGGCCGGCTGATCCTGTGCAATGAATCCGGGCGCCGCTGGCTGGCCTCGGTGCCCGGCCTGCGCGAGCGCATCCTCGACGAGCCGCCTGCCCGGGTGCATGCCATCGAACATGCCCTGGACGACGGCACCTTCATCCAGCTGACCTGTGCCCCCACCGGCTACAACGGCGTGGCGGCGGTGCTGTGCTGCATCAGCGACGTGACCGACTTCAAGGTGGCCGAACAGTCGCTGCTGCAGGCCAAGCTGCTGTCGGATCAGGCCAACCACGAGAAGACCCTGTTCCTCAGCACCCTGAGCCACGAGATCCGCACGCCCATGTACGGCATCCTCGGCTCTCTGGAAATGCTCCGCACCACCGCCCTCAGCGCCCAGCAGGGCGACTACCTGGAAGCCACCCAGCAAGCATCCTCGGCGCTGATGCGAACCATCAACGACACCCTCGACATGTCACTGATCGAGTCCGGCCGCCTGAGCCTCACCAGCGCCCCCTTCTCCCCGGGGCGGCTGGTGGAAGAAGTGGCCTTCAGTTACTCGGCCCGGGCCCGCAGCAAGGGCCTGCGCCTGTACGTGACCCTGGACCCGAATGTCGCCGAGCGAGTGGTGGGCGACGGCGAACGCATTCGCCAGATCCTCAACAACCTGGTGAGCAACGCCATCAAGTTCACCGAGTCCGGCCATGTGGTGCTGCGCCTGCATGCCGAGGCGGGCCCGAGCCAGGCGCCCCGCCTGCGCTTTCAGGTGGTGGACAGCGGCCCGGGGATCGCCCCGGAGTTCCAGGCCAACCTGTTCGAACCCTATTACCGGGTGCCCAGCTGGCTGGGCCAGAAGGCGTCGGGCACCGGCCTGGGCCTGGCCATCTGCCAACGGCTGGCGACGATGATGCAGGGCCAGTTGAGCGCCATCAGCGAACCGGGCCTGGGCTCCAGCTTCAGCTTCAGCCTGGCCCTGGAACCCTGCACCGCCGCCCCGGCGCCGGACCTGCCGCGCCTGGGGGTGACCCCGGTGTATGTGCGCGGGGATATCCAGGAAGTGAATCTCAACCTCTGCCACTGGTTGCGCCGCTGGGGCGCCCTGGCCATTCCCTATGTGGCCGAACGCGACCCACCGACCCGCAAGGCGGTGCTGGTGGAAGCCTTTCTCGGCCCCTCGCGGCCAGTGGCCTGGAGCGGCCCGCGGGTGCTCATGCACGCCCCCGGCATGGGCCCGCCGCAGCGCCAGGCCGGCGACAGCTGGGTGGCCCGCACCTTCAGCCTCGACAGCCTGCGCAACGCCGTGGCCCAGGCCCAGTCCGGCATCGTTGCCGAACGGTGCTTCGCCTCCCCCGAAGCCCTGGCCCCGAGCCTGGACCTCAAGCTGCTGGCGGTGGACGACAGCCCCCTGTCGCTGCAGGTGATCTTTCAGCAGGGCCGCTACCTGGGCAACCGGATGGTGGCCTGCGCCAGCGCCGTCGATGCCTTGAAACGCACCGACTTGCTGTCCTTCGACGGCGTGCTGACCGACTTGCAGATGGAACACATGGACGGTCTGTCGTTCGCCCGCACCCTGCGCGAGCGGGGGTATTGCGGCCCCATCATCGGTATCACCGGTGAGCTCTCCCCGGCGCTGCGCAGCCACTGCGAGTCGGCCGGAATCCGTCATTTGCTGATCAAGCCGGTACCCCTGGACGCCTTGAGCGAGGTACTGCAATCCATCAAGAGGAAAGTCATTTGAGCATGCTCAAGCCCCTGCGAGTCCTGGTGCTGGACGACCATCCGATCCACTGCCTGCAGGCCCGGCACCTGTTGCAGGCGGCCGGGTTCGGCCGGGTGGACAGCGCCCTCGATGCGCGCCAGGCCCTGGCCATGCTGCACCGGCAGGTCTACGACCTGGTGCTGGTGGACCTGCACATGCCGGAAATGGATGGAGTGCAGTTCATCCATGCCCTGACCGGTGTCGACCAGGTGCCGATCCTGGCCATCGTCTCGTCCTGCTCGCGGCGGTTGATGAACAGCGTCAGCCTGATGGCCAAGGAGAAGGGCCTGGCGGTACTCGGCACCTTCCCCAAGCCCCTGGAAGCGATCCACGTCGAGCAGATCAGCGCCATCATCGGCAACAGCCAGGACCCGGTGCTGGCAGCCCGGCCCGAGCACGAGGCAGTGTTCGACCGCCAGGTCCTGGAGCGGGCCATCGAACGCCGCGAGCTCAAGGCCCGGTTCCAGCCCCGGCGCTCGCTGAGCACTGGCCGGATCGTCGGCGCCGAGGCCCTGGTGCGCTGGAACAGTCCGTCCTTCGGGCTGCTGATGCCGGACTCGTTCCTTGCCTCCATCAGCCGCTGCCAGCTGGACCATGCGCTGTTGCTGCTGATGCTCGACGACGCCCTCCAGGCGCAGCAGCACTGGCAACGCCTGGGCCACCGCCTCAGCGTATCGGTGAACCTGCCCACCGGACTGCTGGACGACCCCGGCCTGCCCGACCAGTTGCAGCAGATCACCCTCGCCTCGGGGCTGGCCACCAGCGATATCTGCTTCGAGCTGCTGGAAACCGAGCGGCCACTGTCCCCCGGGCAGTATCATATGGGCGCCAGCCGCCTGCGCCTCAAAGGCTTCGGCCTGGCACAGGACGACTTCGGCATGGGCTACAGTTCCATGTACAGCCTGATCTCCACGCCCTTTACCGAGATGAAGATCGACCGCCACTTCGTGCATGGCGCCGCAGCCGACGATGCCCGCGCCGCAGCCCTGGTGGCGGCGGTGCAACTGGGCCGGCAACTGGGCCTGGAAGTGGTGGCCGAGGGCGTGGAATCGGCCCGTGACCTGGAATTTCTGCGCCAGATTGGCTGCGACAGTGCCCAGGGGTATCTTATTTCCGCCGCATTGGAGCTGGACGCCTTCACACAACTGCTGGGATGCACTGTTACTCCACCCTTTTCGTCACCTACCCGGCCCGCCTCCTCTCTCCCATGCCAGACATCCCGCTACGCCGCATCGCGAAAAACTTCCGACGATTGAATCTCGTGCTGTTCCTCATTCTGCCGTTGCTGCTGGTCATGGGCGGCGCGCTGTTCTGGGGCGGCCAGCGGATCATCCGCCAGGAACAGGAACGGATTGCCGTGGACTTCCAACTGCTGACCCGCTACATGAGCGAGCAGCAAGCTCTGCTCCAGCGGCTGGCCGGCGAGAAGCGCCTGCAATACAAGGACGCGGACCAGGATCCGGCGCAGCTCTTCCACCTCATGGAGCAACAGGAGGCGGTGGGCGCGACCCTGTTCCAGGGTAACCCCTCCTCGGTGGAAACCCCCTTCACCCTGGTCTGCCAGGACCTGGCCCAATGCCCCCACCAGAGCGCCGCAGCAGCCGGCCTTGGGCGCTACCTGGCCGATCTCTACTCCAGCTTCTGGGTGCGCTCGAGCTTTCCCGCTTCGGCCCTGCTGGTGGTGGACGCCGGTGCCGGCAGCAGCTTTACCGTGCCCACCATCGGCAGCCGCTGGCCGCGGCTGACCACCCCCCTGGTCCTGGCAGGCCTGCATGCGGTGCGCGCCAGCGCTACCAGCAGCGACAGCGACGCGATCCGCTGGATCCGTCTCAAGGACTTTCCCCAGCACATGATCGCCTTCACCGCCCTGCACAACCTTGCCCCCGGCAGCGGCCTGCAGAGTTCCGGCACCTATGCTGCCTGCCTCACCTACAGGGACCGCATCAACGTCTTCACCACGCCGCAGCGGCGGCACTTCTACGACAAGTTCTGGCTGCAGGGCCGGCTCGACGGCCTGCTGCTGGGGGATGAACCGGCGCCCCTGGCGCTGCACGAGGGGGCCAACGTGCGCAGCGACGGCCTGCTGTTCCGGATCAACGACGCCAGTGGCCACTGGAGCGGTTACTACCTGTTGAGCTACCGCACCCTGTTCCTCGGCCACTCCTGGTCCCTGGCGGCGATCTTCCTGCTGCTGATGCTCAGCCCCCTGGCCGCCAGGGTCTATGCGCGCTGGTACCAGCGCCGGGTCATAGCGCCGGCGCAACAGGCTCACGCCGAGCTGGTGGAAAACCATCAGTTCAGCCGCACCCTGCTGGAGACCACGCCAGTGGCCCTGTGCGTGCTCAGCCGCGAAGACCGGCGGATCGTCTTCGCCAACAACCTGGCCCTCAAATGGTTCACCACCCAGGTCGGCCAGAGCCTGGACGCCAGCGGTCTGGACCCGGCATTGCTGGAGCGCATCGCCCGGGCCCGGGAGCCGGGGGAGATCGAAAACTTCCAGAGCTTCGACGGACGCTCGTTCTACATCGCCTTCGCCCCCACCCGCTACCGCAACCAGGATGTGCTGATCTGCGCCTTTGCCGACCTCAGTGCGCGGGCCCAGATGGAGCAGCAACTGACCCAGGCGAAACAGGCGGCCGACAAGGCCAACGGCGCCAAGTCGGTGTTCCTCGCCACCATGAGCCACGAGATCCGCACGCCGCTGTACGGGGTGCTCGGCTCCCTGGAACTGATGGGCCTGACCGACCTGGACCGCGAACAGCGCCAGTTGCTCGAACGCATCCAGGTGTCGTCCGGGCTGCTGCTGCAGATCATCAGCGACATCCTCGACATCACCCGCATCGAATCCGGCCAGCTGTCCCTGGGGGATCAGCTGTTCGATCCCAGGGCCCTGGTCCAGCGCTGCACCGCAAGCTTTGTCGACAGTGCCCGGAACAAGGGCCTGCTGCTGTTTTCCTGGGTCGATCCAGAACTGCCTCCAGCCCTGCTCGGCGATCCGGGGCGGATCAGCCAGATCCTCACCAACCTGATCAGCAACGCGGTCAAGTTCACCCACTCGGGCCAGGTGATAGTGCGCGCCCGGGCCGAGCCCGGCAGCCAGGGACGGGTGCTGCTGTCGCTGCAGGTGGCGGACACCGGTATCGGTATCGGCAAGGAAGAACAGCAGCAGCTGTTCATCCCCTTCTATCAGATCGACGCCCACTCCCACACAGTGCACGGCGCGGGGCTGGGCCTGTCGATCTGCGCCAAGCTGGCGGCGCTGATGGGCAGCCAGATCCACCTCACCAGCGAGCTGGGCCTGGGCAGCAGTTTCTCCATGCAGCTGGAACTGCCGGTGGCCAGCGACCCCGACGCCGAGCGCCAGCCCGACCTGGGCGGCGCGCGAATCTACGTGCAAAGCCCGCACCACGAACTCACCGACAACCTCTGCCAGTGGCTGCAGAAGTGGCACGCCCAGGCCACCCCCGTGGACGCTACGGCCCCACCTCCCCAGGGCCAGGGCGTTCTCCTGCGGCTGTTCGATGACCGCCCCGAAGCGTCCGAGGCCCTGCCCCCCGGGCTGCTGCGCATCGACCTGGGCGGCCAGCAACGCACCCCCGGTGCGGGCCTGGCCGAGGCCGGCGACTACTATGCCATCGGCCGCTTGCTGGAACGCACCCTGGGCGGCGCGCCCGACGCTCCTGCCGAACCGGAACTGCCGGCCCGGGACATCGCCACTCTGGCCCCCCTGGGCCTGAACGTGCTGGTGGCCGAGGACAACCCGATCAACCAGGCGACCCTGAGCCATCAGCTGCAGCAACTGGGCTGCCGCAATACCCTGGCCGCCGATGGCGCGGAAGCCCTGGACCTGTGGCGCATCGGCGACTACGACCTGTTGCTGACCGACGTCAACATGCCGCGCATGAACGGCTACGAACTCACTTGCATCCTGCGCGCCGCCGGGGACGACCGGCCGATCATCGGCATCACCGCCAATGCCATGTGCGACGAAGAGGCCCGCTGCCAGGCCTGCGGGATGGACGCCTGGCTGGTCAAGCCAGTGCCGTTGCAGACCCTGCGGGCCAGCCTGGCACGGCTCACCAGCCTCGCCCCGGAGCCGACCGCCGAGCCGGCAGCCGCGCCTGGCAACGCGCCAGTTGATGGCCTGCCGCCGAACCTGCGGGAACTGTTTGCCCGCACCATGGGCCAGGACGTGGAACACCTGCGCCAGGCCCTGGACGAGGAGGATTACGAGCGCATCTTCCAGTTGCTGCACCGGGTGCGCGGGTCGCTGGCGGTGGCTGGCCAGGAAGCGCTGATCCTGCAGGTCCACGACTTGGGGCAGAGCTTGCGCCAGAGCGGTTTGACGGCTACCACGCGCACGCATAGCCTGATGCTGCTGCACGCCTTGCAAGACATCAGCCAGCTCGAATGAACGCTCCTAGTACCCGCATTTCTGCGCATTCCCTTTTGACAATGGATCGTGTCCACCATGAAAAAAATACGCGTTGCCCTGGCCGACGATCATCCCCTGGTGCTCGCTGCCGTCAGCGACCTGTTGAAAAAGACCCGCCAGTACGAGGTGGTGGCGGCTGTCACCACCCCCAGTGCCCTGGTCCAGCAACTTTCGGATGACCCGCGGATCGACGTGGTCATCACCGACTACTTCATGGAGGGCGACCCGACCTTCGGCGATGGCATACGCCTGGTGACCTACCTGATCCGGCACTTCCCCAGGGTCCAGGTGCTGGTGCTGACCATGATGTCCAACCCGATGATCGTGGCCGCGCTGTATGACATCGGCGTGCGCTCGGTACTGCCCAAGCGCCATGACATGAGCGAGCTGCTCAGCGCCCTGGAGAACGTCCGCCAGGGGCGCATCCACCACCCGCCGAGCCTGGTGCAGAACGAGCTCAACAGCAGCCCGCTGCGCTCCATGGCCGACGGCCTGAGCAGCCTTACGCCCAAGGAATACGAAGTGCTGCGGCATTTCGTGCGCGGCGAATCAATGATGCAGATCGCCGCCAACCTCAAGCGCAGCGTGAAGACCGTCAGTGCGCAGAAGATCTCGGCGATCCGCAAGCTCAACCTGGACAGCGACCAGGCCCTGGTCGCCTTCTGCCTGGAGTCCGGCGAATTTCAGTAGGCCCTGGGGCCGGGGCAGCGCCGCGGCCAGGCGCTGCTGCTTCTGCATCCATGGCCTGCTCAACACTGCTGTTGCCTGCCTCGCTGGAACGCGAGCGCACGACCGCGCCGAAAGTACCTGCAGGGCAATCATTGAATAGCCCGGCACAAAAAATCGGAAATCTGATGCCGCCCTACCTGGGTAGCGGCTGGGGAATCGCCAGGCGGCTGGTGGCCTTGACCTCGCGCAGCGCCAGGCTGGACTGGATCGAGGCAATGCCCGGCTGGCGCCTGAGCACGTGCTCGACAAAGTCGCTGTAGCTGTCCAGGTCACGGGCCAGCACCTGCAGCAGGTAGTCGGCGTCGCCGGTGATCTTGTGGCAGGCCTGGACCTCGGGCAGGCGCATGATCACCGTCTCGAAATCGTCCGGGGTCTGGTCGGAGTGGGTGGCGAACCGCACATGGACGAAGGCCAGGATGTCCAGCCCCAGCAGGCGCCGGTCGAGGTTGGCCTGGTAGTCCCTGATCACCCCCTCCTCCTCCAGGCGCTTGCGCCGCCGCCAGCAGGGGGTAAGGCTCAGGGACAGGCGCTCGCTGAGCTCGGCGTTGGAAATGCTCGCGTCCTGCTGCAACAGCGCAAGAATCGCCAGGTCGGTGTCGTCGAGGTTAACGCTGCGAGTCGTTTTTTTCACAATCAGCCACCAACGGGGAAAATATTACCCAAAACTCTAATTGCACCCGAACAAAAAGCAAAGAATTCGCAGCCATGCCGGAACAAACTATTTGCACCGGACAATAACAATGGATGCGTTCAGCATGCTTACCGTCTTCAGCGAATCCCACCGCCTGCACCATGGCACCGAATTGAAGGATGGCGTGCTCAAGCCCTCCTTCGAGCAACCCAGCCGCGCCGACACGGTGCGAGACCGGGTGCGCCACGTGGGGCTTGGCGAGATCATCGGCCCGCGGCGCTTCGACCGCGCCTGCTACGTGGCCGCCCACAGCGAACGTTACGTCAGCTTCCTGGAAAACGCCTGGAGCGAATGGACCGCCACCGGCCGCAGCCACGACGCCCTGCCCCTGGTGTGGCCGGTGCGCGACCTGGCCAACCAGCAGGAGCCCGAATTCATCGACGGCAAGCTGGGTTTCTTCGCCATGGACGCCGGCTCGCCGATCACCGCCACCACCTGGGATGCGGTACGCACCAGCGCCGATATCGCCCTCACCGCCCTGGCCCTGATCGATGAAGGCCAGGACAGCGCCTTCGCCCTGTGCCGCCCGCCGGGGCATCACGCCGCACGGGAATACATGGGCGGCTACTGCTACCTGAACAACGCCGCCATCGCCGCGCAGCACGCCATCACCCAGGGCGCCAGGCGGGTGGCGGTGCTGGACGTGGACTTCCACCACGGCAACGGCACCCAGAACATTTTCTATGACCGTGGCGACGTGCTCTTCGTCTCGCTGCACGGCGACCCGGCCGTGTCCTACCCCTACTTCTCGGGCCATTCCAGCGAGCGCGGCAGCGGGGCCGGCGAAGGCTGCAACCTGAACCTGCCCCTGCCGAAGAACACCACCTGGCGGCACTACCGCCAAGCGCTGGAGCTGGCCTGCAAACAGTTGCGGGCCTTCGCTCCCGAACTGCTGGTGGTGTCCCTGGGCGTGGACACGTTCAAGGACGACCCCATCAGCCACTTCCTGCTGGAAAGCGAAGACTTTCTCGGCATGGGCCAGATCATCGCCACGGTGGGCACGCCCACCCTGTTCGTGATGGAAGGCGGCTACATGGTGGATGAGATCGGCATCAATGCGGTCAATGTGCTGCACGGCCATGCCAACCGCTAGCGCGCGCCAGGCGCGCTCTCCCGCAGTGTTCAACGTTCCGACCGAGAGGGAAATCACCATGACCTTGTTTATCGATGTGGATCAGGCAGCGGCGCTGTACAAGAGCCTGGGTGTCGCCAGGGCGATCCGTGAAATGGCCGGTTATATCCAGGCCGACTACCTGCGCTGGCAAGCCTTCGAAAAGTCCCCGCGCACCGCCAACCACTCGCCCACCGGAGTCATCGAACTGATGCCCGCCGACGATGGCCAGCAGTACGCCTTCAAGTACGTCAACGGCCACCCTGGCAATCCGGCCCGGCAGTTGCTCACGGTCATGGCCTTCGGTGTGCTGGCCGAGGTGGACAGCGGCTACCCGGTGCTGCTCAGCGAACTGACCCTGACCACCGCGGTACGCACCGCCGCCACCTCGGCCCTGGTGGCCCGTGCCCTGGCGCGCCCGGACAGCCGAACCATGGCGCTGATCGGCAATGGCGCCCAGAGCGAGTTCCAGGCCATCGCCTTCCACGACATGCTCGGCATCGACGAGCTGCGGATCTTCGACATCGACCCGGCCGCCTCCCGCAAGCTCAAGCACAACCTGCAAGCCTGGCCGGGCCTGAAGGTGCGCATCGCCGAGTCGGTGGCCGATGCGGTCAAGGGCGCCGACATCGTCACCACGGTGACCGCGGACAAGGCCTACGCCACCATCCTCACCCCGGAGCTGATCGAGCCCGGCATGCACCTCAATGCGGTGGGCGGCGACTGCCCGGGCAAGACCGAGCTGCACGCAGAGATCCTGCGCAATGCCCGGGTGATCGTCGAGTTCGAGCCGCAAACGCGCATCGAGGGTGATATCCAGCAGTTGCCGGCGGACTTTGCGGTGACCGAATACTTCCGCATCGCCCAGGGCCTGGAACCGGGCCGCGAGCATGCCCGGCAGGTCACGGTGTTCGACTCGGTGGGCTTTGCCCTGGAGGACTTCTCGTCCCTGCGCTACCTGCACGACCAGGCGCGCGAACACGGCATTGGCGAGCGGATCCACCTGGTGCCGACCCCGGCCAACATCAAGGACCTGTACCAACTGATCGGCCAGGGCCCCGACGCCGCCACAGGCGCCCCGCGCCGGCTGGCCAGCGGCTGAGGCAATACCCCCATGGCCGCTGCACGGGAAAACGCCCCGTGCCCCTGTGCAGCGGCCCAACCCGAACCGGTTGCGCCACCCCGACCTACAACCACAGCGCGCAGCCCCAGCCACCCTGCACTGCCAAAACTCGACAACTATAAAATCAAGAGGTTTTGTGATGACTCCAGATACCCTCGGGGCCCCTGCGCGCCCCGTGCTGCAACGCACCCTGCATAACCGTCACATCCAGCTCATGGCCATGGGCGGCGCCATCGGCACCGGGCTGTTCATGGGCTCGGGCAAGATCATCGCCATGTCCGGTACCTCGATCATCCTGATCTACATGATCATCGGCCTGTTCGTGTACCTGGTGATGCGCGCCATGGGCGAGCTGCTGCTGTCGAACCTGCAATTCAAGAGCTTCGCCGACTTTGCCGGCGCCTACCTGGGGCCGCGCGCGGCTTTTTTTCTCGGCTGGTCCTACTGGCTGAGCTGGAGCGTGGCGGTGGTGGGCGACGCCGTGGTGGTGGGCGGTTTCTTCCAGTACTGGTTCCCCGGGGTGCCGGCCTGGATGCCCGCGGTCAGCATGATGCTGACGCTGTTCGCCCTCAACGTGCTCACGGTGCGGCTGTTCGGCGAAGTGGAGTTCTGGTTCGCCATCATCAAGATCATCGCCGTGGTCACCCTGATCGGCGTCAGCCTGGTGCTGATCGCCAGTTCGTTCGTCTCGCCCTCGGGCGTGACCGCCTCGCTGGGCCACCTGCTGGACCGGCAAGCGGCCTTTCCCCACGGCCTGCTGGGCTTCTTCGCCGGGTTCCAGATGGCGATCTTCTCCTTCGCCGGCACCGAGCTGATCGGCACCGCCGCCGCGGAAACCCGCGACCCTCACAGCACCCTGCCCAAGGCCATCAACGCCATACCGCTGCGGATCATCCTGTTCTACGTGCTGGCCCTGGCCTGCATCATCGCCGTGACCTCCTGGCAGCAGGTGTCGCCGAACAAGAGCCCGTTCGTCGAGCTGTTCCTGATTGCCGGCTTCCCGGCGGCGGCGGGCATCGTCAACTTCGTGGTGCTGACCTCCGCCGCTTCCTCGGCCAACAGCGGCGTGTTCTCGGCCAGCCGCATGCTCTTCGGCCTCGCCGACCAGGGCAATGCGCCGCGCCTGTTCAAGCGCCTGTCGGGCCAGAGCGTGCCGGTCATCAGCCTGAGCTTCACCACCCTGCTGATGCTGCTGGGGGTGTTGCTGCTGTACGTGGTTCCCGAGGTGATGACCGCCTTCACCCTGGTGTCCACGGTGTCGGCGATCCTGGTGATCTTCACCTGGTCGACCATCCTCGCGTCCTACATCGCCTACCGCAAAAAGCACCCGCAACTGCACGCCCGTTCGCGCTACAAGATGCCCGGCGGCGTGCCCATGGCCTGGTTTGCCCTGGCCTTCCTGCTGTTTGTCCTGTGCCTGCTGGCCCTGCGCCCGGACACCCGCCTGGCGCTGTGCGTGATGCCGGCGTGGTTTGTCTGGCTGGGCATTGCCTATCGCCTGACGGCGGGGCGCAAGGGGCGGGTTCATGGCCGGGCGGCATACCCGCGCTGAAGCGCAACAGTGCCAGGGATGGCACGGTTGCCAGCGGGCCAGCGTGCAAAAGCATCGACACAGCCCATGAGGTCTTGCTCTACTCCCGCGCCATCAACGTCGCCAGGGAGTGCCCACATGCAAGTCGCAGGACCCGCCTTTGAAGAGGTGTTCAGGAGAAATTTCAAGCGCGTGCTCACGTACTGGGGACCGATCGGCACCCTCATCGGACTGGGCGCAGCCGGCCAGGGCCTGCTGAGCCTGTACCTGTACACCCGTGCAATAGGCCGCACCGACCTGTTCATGGCCGCCATCGATGCCAAATCGGCGCTGGCGGTGTGGCTGGTCATCGTGCTGGTACTGATGGTGCTCTATCTGATACTGCTGGCCACCACCACCTTGCTCTTCGGACTGGCGTGCAGCTTGTTCCACTCCACGCCCGAACACCTGAAGAACGTCGTGGTATGGCTGACCCTGCCGGTCCTGGCGGGCTTTGGCGGCTTCATTCTGATCAGCTACTACCTCAGCGAATGGCTTGATCCGGGCCTGGCCATACTGCTGGTGGTGACACTGGTGCTGCTCGCCTGCTGGGGGGTGCTCTCGCGCCCGGCCTTCAAGGAGGTGCTCGACAGCAACGTGAACAAACCAGGCAAGGCGACACGGGCCTCAAGGATCGGCTTTACCTACCTCATCACCTTCTGCCTGACCAGCACGGTGATATCGGGAGTCTTTCCCAGCCTGTTGCTGCTCAATGCCTATAGCAACGAGGTGCTGAGTGAAGCTCCCCATTTCCCGGCAATCCTGAACCTGCTGGTGCTGGCCTTTACCCTGCTACCCGTCGTGATTTTCTACTGCCTCAACGCGGACCTCTACAAACGCATCGCCTACTCGGTAGCCTGCGCACTGTTGATGGCCTGCACCTTCCTGCTGATGCTGCCCGGGGCCATGAGCCAGATCACCTACAAGGCCGCAGGCGGCCTGGAGGTTCGCCAGGGAGCCGTGGAACGCTACTCGGTGCAGCAGGAGTTTGAGCTACAGGACCTCGACCCGCTGATGTGGAAAACCCGACTCAGCCCTCAGGGCCGCCTGGAGATCCAGGGATTCCAGCAGTTCTTGTTCGGTGATGCACTGCTGATCTGCCCCCAGGACCTGATCGACGTCAGCCTCAACCAGATCCGCAACTACACCCGCTACTGCATCAAGGTGCGCGACAGCAAGGTGACCCACAAGCCGCCAAAGCCATTGCTCGCTCATAAACCCTTCTACGTTGGCATGTGCCAGGAACCGGGGTACTGGAGAGTGGCCCGTAGACTGGACTGGGGGCCCCTGGGCGCTACGCCGGCACACTGAACGCCGGCGTGGCCGGAACCCCTTACACCCTGACGGCCTGCAACACCGAGGCGTAGTTGGCCACCGCCATGCCGCCCATGTTGAACAACAGGCCGAACTCCGGCGAACGCGCGGCGAGGCCAATGGGCTCGCCGGTCAACTGGCGAAAGCCCAGGGCATGCATCGACACACCGGTGGCGCCCACCGGATGCCCCTTGGCCTTGAGCCCGCCGGAGAGGTTCACCGGCAGGCGTCCGTCGGCATTCACCCAGCCTTCGTCCAGGGCTCGATGGCCTTCGCCCTTGGGCGCCAGGCCCATGGCTTCATAGATCAGCAGTTCGGCGATGGTGAAGCAGTCGTGGACTTCGGCGAACGCCAGGTCGTCCAGGCCCAGGCCGGCCTCGTGCAAGGCGCCCTGGATCGCCAGTTGCGGGCCTTCGAAGGCCAGCACGTCGCGGCGCGCCATGGGCAGGAAGTCGTTCACCTGGCTCAGGGCGCGGATCGCCACTTCACGGCGGAACTCCCGGGCCCGGCGCGGCGACGCGAGGAGGATCGCCGCCGCGCCGTCGCTGATCAGCGAACAGTCAGTCAGGCGCAGGGGCTCGGCGATCAGCGGGTTGCCGGGCGAAACGCTGTTGCAGTGGGCAAAATCCATGGCCCGATGCATCTGCGCCAGGGGGTTGGCCATGGCGTTGGCGTGGTTCTTCACGGCAATCGCCGCCATGGCAGCCAGGGGGCTCTGGTAGCGCTCGGTGTAGCGCTGGGCCACTTGGCCGAACAGTTGGGCAAAGCTCAGGCCGGCCTCTTGCGGGTCGTTCTGGTAGCCGGCCCCGGCCAGGGCCCGGGTGACCTCGGCGGTGCTGTTGCCGGTCATCTTTTCCGCCCCCACCACCAGCACCAGTTCGGCGGCGCCGCTGCGGATCGCGTTGATCCCGGCCTGGATCGCCGCCGAGCCGGAGGCACAAGCGTTTTCGCAGCGGGTGGCCGGCTTGAAGCGCAACTGCGGGTCGGCCTGGAGCATCAGGGACGCGGGAAAACCATCAGGCACCAGCCCGGAGTTGAACTGGCCGAGAAACAGCGCATCGATCGCCCCGGCGTCAATGGCGGCGTCCACCAGCACGTCGCGGGTGACCTGGACAATCAGGTCTTCCAGGCTGCCATCGAGGCGGCCAAAGCGGGTGTGGGCCGCCGCGACGATGCAAACGGATTCATGGTTCATGGGGGTTCTCCTGTACTGAAGGCGGGTGGTCCCGGCCAGCGGCCCGCATACGCAAGGGTTCTCGGCCGGGGTGACTGCCCATCAGTGTAGGTAGTGTTGCGCCAGGTGCTCAGGTCAGCGCGGCCTGGGCATCCAGGCGCAGCAGCTGCAAGGGTTCCAGAGTGGAGCCCTGCAAAGATTCCCCGGCATACAGCGCCTCGTTGGCCATGGCCATTTCAGCGCTGCGGCCAGCCACCATTTCGTAGGTCTTGCGCGGCAGGACCTCGCTCCAGCCGTTTTCAAAGGTGTTGTAGGCCAGGGTCAGCGCGGCGGTAAAATAGTGCTGGTCGGCCACTGGAACCCGGACCTCCTCACCCTTCTCATCCAGGGCGATGAAGTGGTTGGGCAGGTGTTTCACCCCCAGGCGCTTGAGCACGATCCAGGCCAGGGCCGATGGCACGAAGGCGTTGAGTTTTTCCGCGGCGATGGCCGAGTAGCCACGCGCCTGCAGCAGTTGGACGATGTCGTCTTCACTGGCCTCGGGGTGGCCGGCCATCAATTCCAGGGTATCGAGCACACCCTGATGGGCACTGGCATGATCCAGGCAGCAACTGCAGTCCGGCGAATGTGAATCGTCATGCATGATCGGTCGATGATCCCTATCGGTCTTGGTGAGGGGGCGCAGGATAAACCCTGCGCCTGCCTCGCCACCAGCAAACAGCGGTTACTTGATGACGATGGGGTTCACCGGCGCTCCGCTGCCGCCGACGATCTTCAGCGGCGCGGCGGTGTAGAGGAAGGTCCACTGGCCATCGGCGGCGCAATCCTCGGCCAGTTCTTCAAGCAGCACGATCTCGGTGAAGGCGATCCCCAGGTTGCGCATCAGCGCGCAATGCAGCGGAATCTGCACCCCGGACACCGGGTCGGTGATCACCTCGTTGGCGATGGTGTCGGTGACCAGATTGGGGATCTCCATCTGGTTGAACCAGTCCACCAGTTCCCGGCTGTAGGTCAGCCCGGGTTCCACCAGGTCCTTGAAGAACTCGGTCTTGCCGTACTCGTAGAAGGCGCCCATGGAACCGGTGCGGATGATGAGGATGTCGCGCTTCTCGATGGCCACGCCCTGGGCCTGGGCAGCGGCCAGCAGGTCCAGATGGTTGAAGGTCTCGCCGCGCCCCAGGTACTTCTTGCCGCGGTGCCGGGCCATGTCGATCAGCACCGCACGGCCCACCACGCCGCGCTCGGCAATCGGCAACACACTGGCCTTGGCCATGCCGCCGACAGTGCTGCTGGCGTCGTAGCCGTTCCACAGCTGGTTGTCGTACCAGGCATGGCCCAGGGCGTCGTACTGGGTCGAGCCCTGCAGCTGCATGAAGATCACGTCGTCGCAGTACTCGGCGCCACCGGTCATGGAGGGCTGCTTGCCGGCCTGATAGTGGCTGCGGTCCAGGGTATTGAAACGCATCGACGGGTTGCGTGCCGGCCACATCGGGTCGCCGCCGGGATGGCCGATCTGCACTTGCAGGGTGAAGGTCTTGCCCTGGCGCACGGCGGCCACGCCCCGCAGTACCTCGGCCTGTTGCAGGTAGTTGAGGGCACCGACTTCGTCGTCCGGGCCCCACTTGCCCCAGTTCTTTGGCAGGCCTTCAAGCAGCTGCTTGGTATTGGGGTGACTAGTGTTGTTATCGATCCCACACATGTCGACTGCACTCCGTAGCTGGGTTTGGATTTAGCCAAAGGGCTTTCTACAGATCATCAGACGCAGCGTCCACCATCCACTTCCAGGCAGGTGCCGGTGATAAAGGCCGCCTCATCGGAGGCCAGGTACAGGCAGGCGTTGGCCACATCCTGGGGGGTGGAGAAGCGCCCCAGGGGAATGGTGGCCATGAACTTCTGGCGGTTTTCCGGGGTGTCCGGCACCCCCATGAACTCGCTGAGCAGGGCTGTGGCACCCACCACCGGGTTGACGCAGTTGACGCGGATGTTGTCCGGCCCCAGCTCGGCGGCCATGGTCTTGCTCATCACCACCACCGCGCCCTTGCTGCCGTTGTACCAGACCAGCCCCGGACGCGGCCGGATCGCCGCCGTGGAGGCGATGTTGATGAACACCCCGCCGCCCTGGCCACGAAAATGCGGCACGAAGTGCTTGGCGCTGAGGAAGATGCTTTTGACGTTGACCGCGAACACCCGGTCGAACTCGGCCTCGTCCACTTCCAGCATCGGCCGGTTGCGGTGGGTGGTACCGGCGTTGTTGACCACGATGTCCAGGCCGCCGTATTGCTCCAGGGTGTTGCGCAGCAGCGCGGCAACGCTGGCGTCCTGGGCCACGTTGACCTCGATGAAGTGGGCCTGGCCGCCGGCATCGCGGATTTCCTGCGCCACCCGCTGGCCGCCCGTGGCGTTCATGTCGGCGATTACAACCCGGGCGCCCTGCTGGGCGAAGGTCTTGGCGATGCCTTCACCAAAGCCGGAACCGGCGCCGGTGACGATGGCAGTTTTATGGGCTAGACGCATGCTAGTGACTCCTGTTTTTGTTGTTATTGGCCGCCGTAGTGGCGGCCCTCAGTCGTGACGAATGGCGATGGTCTTCAAGGCGGTAAAACCCAGCAGCGCCTCGAAGCCTTTCTCGCGCCCGTAGCCGCTGGCCTTGACTCCGCCGAAGGGCAGTTCGACGCCGCCACCGGCGCCGTAGTTGTTGATGAACACCTGGCCACAGCGCAGCTTGTGAGCCATGCGCAACTGACGCGCACCGTCCCGGGTCCAGACCCCGGCCACCAGGCCGAAGGCGCTGTCGTTGGCCAGGCCAATGGCCTCTGCCTCGTCCTCGAAGGGCATCACCGCCAGCACCGGGCCGAACACTTCCTCCCGGGCCAGGCGACTGTCTGGCGGCACATCGCGAAACAGCACCGCTTCGTGGAAGTAGCCGCCGCTGCCGGCCTCGGCCACCACCTGCCCACGCGCCGCCACCGGGATACCGGCGGCCTCGGCCTCGCGGACGAACTCCCGGACCTGGCGCAGCTGTTTCTGGTTGATCAGCGGGCCCATGTCCAGGTCCAGCTCCGAGGGCCCGGCGCGCAGTTGGCCAAAGCACTGGGCCAGGCGTTCCAGCAGCGGTTCATACAGGCTGCGCTGCACCAGCAGGCGGCTGCCGGCGGAACAGGTCTGGCCGCAGTTCTGCACGATGGCGTTGATCAGCACGGGCAGCGCCCGCTCCACATCGGCATCGGCGAAGACGATCTGCGGCGACTTGCCGCCCAGCTCCAGGGTTACCGGGCAATGCCGTTCGGCCGCCGCCTTGGCCACCAGGGCGCCGGTGCCGGTTGAACCGGTGAACGAGATATGCGCGACGCCAGGATGGGCGCACAACGCGGCACCGGCTTCGTGGCCATAGCCGCTGACCACATTCAGGCTGCCCGCCGGGAAGCCGACCTGGGCCGCCAGCTCCGCCAGCCGCAGCAGCGACAGGCTGGCGTCCTCGGCGGGCTTGACCACGCAGGCATTGCCCGCCGCCAGGGCGGCGCCGACGCTGCGGCCGAAGATCTGCATCGGGTAGTTCCAGGGAATGATGTGCCCGGTAACGCCATGGGGCTCGCGCACCGTGAGCACGGTGTAACCGGCCTGATAGGGCAAGGTCTCGCCGTGGAGCTTGTCGGCGGCCCCGGCGTAGTACTCGAAATAGCGCGCCAGGGCGGTGGCGTCGGCGCGGGCCACCTTGAGTGCCTTGCCGGTGTCCCGGGCTTCGATCTGCGCCAGCTCTTCATGGTGCTCCAGCACCGCCTGGCCCAGGCGGGCCAGCAGGCGCCCACGCTCCAGGGCGCAAAGGCTGCCCCAGGGCCCGTCGAAGTTGTCCCCCAGGGCCCGTTGCGCGGCCTGCACCGCCAGGTCGATGTCCTCGGCGGTGCCCCGGGCGATACGCGCATAGCTGATGCCGGTACTGGGGTCCTGCACCGGAATGTCTTCGGCCCAGGATGAGGCTTGCCATTGGTTGTCGATGTAGTGTTCGAGGGTCATCTGTTCAGCTCCTGTTTCCAGCCAGACACTCGGCAATCGCCCGCCCGACTTCCACGGTACTGGCATTGCCGCCCATTTCCCGGGTGCGCGGCCCTTCGGCGAGCACCGTCTCGATGCTTTCGACAATCGCCGCCGCGGCCCGCTGGTAAAGTTCATCGCCCTGCCCCAGGTGTTCGATCATCAGGGCCGCCGACCAGATCTGGCCGATCGGATTGGCCACGCCGAGACCGGCGATATCCGGCGCCGAACCATGCACCGGCTCGAACAGCGAGGGGTACAGGCGCTCCGGGTTGAGGTTGGCCGAGGGCGCAATGCCGATGGTGCCGGTGCAGGCCGGGCCCAGGTCGGAGAGGATGTCGCCGAACAGGTTGGAGGCCACCACCACGTCGAACCAGTCCGGGTGCTGGACGAAGTGCGCGCAGAGAATGTCGATGTGGAACTTGCGGGTCGCGACCTGAGGGTAGGCCTGGGCCAGCGCCTCCACCCGTTCGTCCCAGAACGGCATGGTGATGGCGATGCCGTTGGACTTGGTGGCCGCCACCAGGTTGCGCCGGGGCCGGCGGCTGGCGAGTTCGAAGGCGTAGTTCACCACCCGGTCCACACCATGGCGGGAAAACACCGACTCCTGCAGGGCAATCTCCCGCGGGGTGCCCTCCCACATGCGCCCGCCGACGCTGGAATACTCGCCCTCGGTGTTTTCCCGCACCACGATGAAATCGATGTCCCCCGGCGCCCGGCCGGCCAGCGGGCACGGCACCCCGGGCATCAGCCGCACCGGGCGGATGTTCACGTACTGGTCGAACTGGCGGCGGATCTTCAGCAGCGAATCCCAGACCGCAATATGGTCGGGCACGATGTCCGGCGCGCCCACGGCGCCGAAGAAGATCGCCTCGTGGCCACCGATCTGCTGCGCCCAGTCGTCGGGCATCATGCTGCCATGGGCCTGGTAGTGCTCGCTGCACCAGTTGAAATGATCGAATTGCAAGGCGATGCCGAAGCGCCGGCTAACGGCTTCCAGCACACGCAGGCCTTCGGGGACCACTTCGCGGCCGATGCCGTCACCGGCGATCACCGCAATGCGATGGGGAGGTTTTACAGCGGGATTGATCCTGGACAAGCCGTCTCTCCTGGTCTGACGTGTTGTTGTTATGGAGGCAGGTCAAGCGCACGGGCGAGCCCATTCTGGCCACAGCGCGGGGCCAGTGGGAATTGCTCATTATGGAAACCGCCTTCGCAAAATTCGAAGGCACGCGGGAAGAGTCCTGCTATGACCGGCGGCTAGCCCGCGGCTGCCGCGGCCTGCTCGCAACCGACCAGGTAGTCGAACAGCTCGCGGCTGGCCAGGGACGGCTGTTCCTGGCGCCGGCAGAGGTACATCTGGCGGTCAGCCCAGGGGTCGTCGATTTCGATAAAACGCAAGGCCATCTCCTTGCGAAAGATCTGCACCGCCCCCTGGGGCAGCACCCCCACGCCCTGCCCTGCGGCGATCAGCCGGCACACGGCCTCGAAGCTGCGCACCTGCACCCGCAGGCGCAAGGGCATGCTCACCGCCGCGGCCGCCTCGCTGATCAGGGGAGTGATCGCGGCGTTGTCCTCCAGGCCGACGAAGTCATAGCCCAACAGGTCCTGAAAGCGCGCGTGGCTCATCTTGAACGGGTGGTCCTGGGGCACGATCAGGCACAACCGGTCGCGGCAATAAGGGATGAAATGCAGGTCCTGGCCCCGTGGCCGGGTGGTGACGATGCCCACATCGGCCACGCCGTCACGCACCGCCAGGAGGATCTCGCGGCTGCGCTCCTCGCGGATGTCCACGCGAATGCCCGGGTGCAGGTCGCTCCACTGGGTCAATTGCCGGGGCAGTTCCTGGCTCATGGCCGAACTGTTGGCGTACAGGCTGACCCGGCCGGTGGCGCCCTTGGCGAAGTCGGCCAGGTCGGCGTGCATCACATCCACCGCCCGCAACAGCGAGCGGGCGTGCTCGGCCAGGGCCTGCCCCGCCGCCGTCGGCAATACCCCGGTGGAGGTGCGGGTCAGCAGCGCCACCTTGAAATGCTGCTCCAGCAGCGACAGGCGCCGGCTGGCGGCGGACAGCGACAGGTGCGACTGCTCGGCGGCCCGGGACAGGTTGCCCAGGGTCAGGGCCTTGAGAAACAGCTCGATGGAGGTCAGGTCCGGGGCCATGGCAGGGTCCTTGTGCGCGGTCCGTGAAAACTACCCAGTCGGGCGCGCCCTGTCCAACCTTGTGGCGGCTGCTCGCAGCCCCGGTCAGCGCCCGGAAAAACGCAGCCGCGACAGCTGGCGCAGATCCCCTTCCAGGTAGTAGGCGTTGCTCCAGCTGTCGTCCACCGCCAGGGGCTGGACCTGCTTGAGGGCCAGTTGCCTGGCGAAGTAGCGGAAGCGGTAGTGTTCGTAGAACCGCAGCAGCTCCAGGCCGTAGCGGTCCGCCAGGTCGATGTCGCCGCGGATGATCAGGAAGTTCTCGTCATTGCTCTGGCTCGCGCCGACGCTGAGGTTGTGACTGCCGCTGATGATCACCGGCGCCTCGCTGGTGAAGTCGGTGACGATGGCCTTGGTGTGCACCAGCAGGTTGCCCTTCTGGCCTTTGAGCCCCTCCTTGAGCCAGCCCTCCAGGCCATTGTTGAGCAAGGCGGTGGCGGCGAACTCGGCTGTGCGGTCGGCGTGAAAACCGGTGATGCGACTGGCGGTGTTCTGCAGGCCGTAGCGCAACACATCGTCGTGGGGCTGGCCGAGCAAGGCATCGAGAATGCTGTCGGGCAAGGCGAAGGCGGTGACGAACAGCAGGTCGCGGCGGGCGCCGTTGATGATATCGACGAACTCCGCGAGGTCGCCCTGGCCGCTGCGCGGGGAAAACCCGGCGAACAGCGACGCCTGCGGCTGCATCGGGTTGTTCCGGGTCAGCCAGGTGCGCGTGGCGCCGACATCCGCCGGCGTCGCCCAGACCTGTTCGAACACCTCCAGGTAGCGCGTGGCGATGTCCACGTGGTCGAGGCTGTGCAACACGTTGGCCTGACGGTAGACACCATTGGCGGTGAAGTTGGTGCTGCCGCACAGCACCGATTGCGGCTGGCGCTGGCCGGCGGCGTCGAGGCGGCCGAGGACGATGAACTTGTCGTGGAAGATCGCGTGGGTCACCCGCCCGCACTTATTGGCCTCGGGCAGGTGCTGCAGGCTGGCCTGGTTCATCGTGGTGTCGGCATCGCCGGGGGCGGCGTGGTACAGCACCCGCACCTGTACGCCGCGGTCGAAGGCCGCATTGACGGCATCGATGATCGCCTGCAACTGGTACTCGTAGATGGCGATGTCCAGGCTCCAGCTGGCGTCCGTGGCGCGCTGAATGAACCCCAGCAGCGCCTCCAGCAGGCCGTTTTCCAGCCACTGGCGGGGCGCGTCCGGCCACTTTTCGATGGGCAGGTTCTTGTTGGCACTGAGCAACGCATCGAGCTCGGGAAACTTGCGCGAGAACGCCTGGCTGGCAGCCACCGTACGGTTGAAGATCACCCGCTGGCCGGGAGGCTGGCCGTTGTCGGCGGTGATGCTCAACTGCAGGGACTCGCCCAGTTGCGGCGCGTCCGGGCTGCCATAGGCCAGGTGCACCCGGTAGTTGAGGGTGGCGCCGGGGTTGACCGCGTAGTCGGCCCAGCGGAATTTCTGCAGGGGCGCCTGATCGCTGGGGGTGGCGTTGTATTGGGGGAAGGTATGGGCCTTGCCGGGGAAAGTCAGGCTGTTGAACAGAAACAGCCAGGGCTTGCTGCCGGTCTGTTTTTCGATGGCAAAACCCAACAGGCCCTGGCGCCGCGACGCATCCAGGTCCATGGCCAGCAGCACCCCGTTGGTTCCGGCATAGGCCTTGACCCGGAAATCGTCCTTGTCGTTACGCACCAGTACCCGCATGAAGTCACTCCTGTGAAAGACAGCGCAAAGCGTAGCCGCTTCCCGCTCCGGCATGCCAAGGCAAATCCCTGTAGGAGCCGGCTTGCCGGCGAAGAGGCCCTTGTGACTTGCACCGCCAGGCCGGACGCTTTCGCTGGCAAGCCAGCTCCTACGGGGGATGTGCGGTGTGTCGGGGAGGTAGTCAGTCGATATGCTGGTAGACAGCGTTGAGGAGAGTCGCCAGTTCGCGGGCGCGGCCCAGGCGGATCGGGCCTCGTTCGATGTCGAGCAGCAAGGTCGGGCAGTTCAGGGGCCTGGGTGGTGGCAGGTTCTTCAGCCGGCCATCGGTGATCAGCAGCACGCGCTGCTGCTCCGCCGGCAGGCGCCGTTGGCGTTGTTCCAGCCACTGGGCCGCTTCGTTCAGGGCTTGGGGCAAGGGCGTGCCGCCGCCGGCACCCAGGCCGTCGAGCCAGTGCCGCAGGTCCCTGGAGGCCTTCAGGCCCTGGACCTGCCAGCTCGGCGCACGGCCGCTGGCAGTGAGCAGGGCCAGGCGTGCACGCTGGCGGTAGGCGTCGTCGAACAGTTGCGCCAGCAGGCCCTTGGCATCGCTCAGGGCGCTGTGCCGGCGGGTCGAGGCCGACGCGTCGACTATCACCAGCCACAGCTCATGGGGCGAGCGGCTGCGCAAGCGAAACAGCAGGTCTGCACGCAACCGTGGACGGCCTTTGAGCAAGGTGCCGGGCCAGTTGACCGAACCGGCGCTGGCCTCGCGGCTTTTGCCTTGCCGGCCGTGATCCAGGTGCCCCGCCCGGGGCTTGGCATCCGCCCCCCGGTCAGTGCGGGGGCGGATGCCTAGGGCTTTTTTGGCCAGCTGGGCACTTCACGACGGGCGCCGGTGGGCAGGGCCTGGGCCGGCATTTCGCCCCATTGGCCCTGGCCTTCGCTGGGGTTGGCGTTGGCTGGCGCCGGTGCCTGGGGGCTTTGCCCGGACTGTGGCGCGCTGGGCGGTGTCTCCCGCCGCCGGTGGCGCAAGGCGAACTCGGCCACGGCATCGATATCCTCCTCGGCAATCGCCGGGGCGCCACGCCAGGCGGCATGGGCGCGGGCCGCGCGCAGCCAGACCAGGTCGGCGCGCAGGCCGTCCACGGCAGCAGCAAAGCAGCGCTCGGTAATCAGCGCCAGGGCCTGGTCGTCCAGCGGGATGCTGGCCAGCGCGGCCCGCGCCTGTTGGCAGCGCTCGCGCAATGCCGCCTGGGGTTCGGCCCACTGGGCGCAGAAGCCCTGGGGATCGCTGTCGAAATCCAGGCGGCGGCGAATGATCTGCCCGCGCTCCTGGGGCGCGGGCTGGCCGCTGAGGGCGACGTTGAGGCCAAAACGGTCCAGCAGTTGCGGACGCAGTTCGCCCTCCTCCGGGTTCATGGTGCCGATCAGCACGAACTTCGCCGAATGGCGGTGGGAAATACCGTCGCGCTCGATCAGGTTGGTGCCGCTGGCGGCCACGTCCAGCAACAGGTCCACCAAGTGGTCAGGCAGCAGGTTGACTTCATCGACGTAGAGCACGCCGCCGTCGGCCTTGGCCAGTACCCCCGGAGAAAATTGCGCCCGGCCGTGGCCCAGGGCGGCGTCCAGGTCCAGGGTGCCCACCAGACGCTCTTCGGTGGCGCCCAGGGGCAAGGTGACGAACTGCCCGCTGGCCAACAGGTCCGCCAGGCCCCGGGCCAGGGTCGACTTGGCCATGCCCCGTGGGCCTTCGATCAGCACGCCGCCGATCTTCGGGTCGATGGCGGTCAGGCACAGGGCCAGTTTCAGTGCTTCGGCGCCGACCACGGCGGACAGCGGGAAATGTGGGGTGTCGCTCATGTCAGGGTCTCGCTTGGGTCGGGGGGTGTCCGCAGGACGCTTTCGCGAGCAAGCTCGCTCCTACAACGGCAATGCCAGCCCTGTAGGAGCGAGCTTGCTGGCGATCGAGTGCGCAGCACTCGCCGCCTCAGGAATCTTCTTCTATATCCAGCAGCAGGTGTTCCAGGGCTTCACGATAATCGCCAGGCTCTTGCCACAGGCCACGCTGCTGAGCTTCCAGCAGGCGCTCGGTCATGTCCCGCAGGGCGTGGGGATTATGCTGACGGACGAACTCGCGGGTCGAGCCATCGAGCAGATAGGCATCGGCCAGCAAGGCGTACTGGTGATCGTCGATCAGTTCGGTGGTGGCGTCGAAGGCGAACAGGTTGTCCAGGGTCGCGGCCATTTCGAAGGCGCCCTTGTAGCCATGGCGCTTGACCCCTTCGATCCACTTCGGGTTGGCCGCCCGGGAACGGATGACCCGGTTCAGTTCTTCCTTGAGGGTACGGATCTTCGGCAGGTCCGGCTGGCTGTGGTCGCCGTGGTAGCTGGCGGCCTGGTTGCCGCTGAGGCTTTCCACCGCCGCCAGCATGCCGCCCTGGAACTGGTAGTAGTCGTTGGAGTCCAGCAGGTCGTGCTCGCGGTTGTCCTGGTTCTGCAGCACCGCCTGCACCCGGCTCAGGCGGGTGGCGAACTGCTCGCGGGCGGCAGTGCCTTCGTCGCTGCCACCATAGGCGTAGCCACCCCAGTTCAGGTAGACCTCTGCCAGGTCCTCGCGGCTCTGCCACAGGCGGCCGTCGATGGCGCCCTGGACCCCGGCGCCATAGGCCCCCGGCTTGGCACCGAAGATCCGCCAACCGGCCTGGCGCGCGGCGGCGTCGGCATCCAGCCCCGACGCCTCCAGGGCCGCGCGCTCGGCACGCACCCTGGCCGCCAGCGGGTTCAAGTCCTCGGGTTCATCGAGAGCCGCTACCGCCTGCACCGCCGCATCGAACAGGCGGATCAGGTTGGCGAAGGCATCGCGGAAGAACCCGGAAACACGCAGGGTCACGTCGACCCGCGGCCGGTCCAGCAGGCTCAGGGGCAGGATCTCGAAGTCATCGACCCGCTGGCTGCCGGTGGCCCACACCGGGCGTACCCCCATCAGGGCCATGGCCTGGGCGATGTCGTCGCCACCGGTGCGCATGGTGGCGGTGCCCCAGACCGACAGGCCCAATTGCAGCAGGTGATCGCCGTGGTCCTGCAAGTGGCGTTCGAGAATCAGGTTGGCCGACTGGAAACCGATGCGCCAGGCGGTGGTGGTGGGCAGGTTGCGCACGTCCACCGAGTAGAAGTTGCGCCCGGTGGGCAGCACGTCCAGGCGCCCGCGGCTTGGCGCGCCACTGGGGCCGGCAGGCACGAAACGCCCGTTCAGCGCGTCCAGCAGGCCGCGCATTTCCGCCGGGCCGCAGGCGTCCAGACGCGGTGCGACCACCTCGCGCAGGCCGTCGATGATGCTCTGCACCGGCTCCCAGCCGGGTTGGTCCAGCTGTGGGACGGGCCCTTGCAGCGCCGCTTCGATCAACCCGGCGGCGTAGAGCTCCAGGCGCTCGCGAACGTCACCGGCGGTGCGCCACAGCGCCTCGCTCAACTGTTGCAGCACGGGCGGGCGGCGCCCGGTCCAGGGCTCGGACAGGGCACAGTCCAGGGGGTCGAAGCCCAGGCCGAAAGCCTTGGCCAGGGCCCGCAGCAGGCTGGCATGCGCGCCTTTGCCGTCGCCCCGGGGAATGCGTAGCAGGGCCAGCAGGGTGTCGATGCGCAAGCGCCCCTCGGGGGACTCGCCGAACAGGTGCAGGCCATCGCGGATCTGCGACTCCTTGAGGTCGCACAGGTAGGTGTCCAGGCGCGGCAGCCAGAGCGCGGCGTCGGCGTCGCTGTCGAGCTGTTCGCCCAATTGCAGCTCGCGGTCGATATGGGTCTCGCGCACCAGCTTGAGAATGTCCCGCTGCAGCTCCCGGGCCCGGCGCGGGTCCAGCAACTGGGCTTCGTAGTATTCGTCCGCCAGCAGTTCCAGGTTGCGCAGCGGGCCATAGGTCTCGGCGCGGGTCAGGGGCGGCATCAGGTGATCGATGATCACCGCCTGGGTGCGGCGCTTGGCCTGGGCGCCCTCCCCCGGGTCGTTGACGATAAAGGGATAGATGTTCGGCAACGGCCCCAGCAGCGCATCCGGCCAGCATTGCTCGGAAAGGCCCACGCCCTTGCCCGGCAGCCATTCCAGGTTGCCGTGCTTGCCGACATGGATCAGCGCGTGGGCGCCGTAGGCCTGGCGCAGCCAGAAGTAGAACGCCAGGTAGCCATGGGGCGGCACCAGGTCCGGGTCGTGGTAGACCGCGCTGGGGTCCACCTGGTAACCCCGGGCCGGCTGGATACCGACGAAGGTCAGGCCAAAGCGCAGGCCGGCGATCATCATCCGCCCGTCGCGGAACATCGGGTCTTGCTGCGGTGCGCCCCAGCGCGCCAGCACCGCTTGGCGGTTGGCTTCGGGCAGGGCCTGGAACAGCGTCAGGTAGTCGGCCATGGCCAGGCTTTGCTGGCAGGGGCGCTGGTCGAGGCTGTCCAGGTCGTTGCTGACCCCGCCCAGCAACTGCTGGATCAACTCGGTGCCGCTGGCCGGCAGTTCGGCCGGCAGCGGATAGCCTTCGGCGTGCAGTGCCTTGAGGATGTTCAGCGCCGCCGCCGGGGTGTCCAGGCCCACGCCGTTGCCGATGCGCCCGTCCCGGGTCGGGTAGTTGGCCAGTACCAGGGCCACGCGTTTGTGGCCGTTGTCCAGGCGCCCCAGTTCGACCCAGCGCCGGGCCAGTTCGGCGACGAAATCCATGCGTTCGGGCTGGCCGCGATAGCAGACCACGTCCGACTGGCTGCGCTCGCTGCGCCAGGCCAGGTCCTTGAAGCTGATGGGCCGGCTGATGATGCGCCCGTCCAGTTCCGGCAAGGCGATGTGCATGGCCAGGTCCCGCGGCCCCAGGCCCTGCTCGCTGTCACGCCAGCCCGGTTCGTTGTCCTGGGCGCAGATCGCCTGGATCACCGGGATATTGCGGCGGAACGGCCGCAGGTGCGGGGCTTCGGGGCTGGACTGGGCAAAGCCGGTGGTGTTGAGGATCACCCCGGCCGCGGTTTCATCCAGCCAGTCTTCCACCTGGCTCAGGCAGCCCGGTTCCTTGAGGCTGGCCACCGCTATCGGCAAGGGGTTGAGGCCCGCCGCCAGCAAGCGCTGGCAGAACAGGTCGATAAAGCCGGTGTTGGCCGCCTGCAGGTGGGAGCGGTAGAACAGCAGCGCTGCCACGGCTTGCCCCGGCTGCCAGTCGGCCTGCCAGTCACTGAGGGCAGCCTGGCTTTTGTGCGGGTGGTAGATCGCCGTGCGTGGCAGGGCCTGCGGTTCGCTCCAGGGGTAGTCGCGCCCCAACAGGCCGCTGGCCAGGCAGCGGTAGAAGTTCAAGGCGTTATCGCGGCCGCCCTGGCGCAGGTATTGCCACAGGCGATCACGCTCGATGGGGCCCACGGTGCTCAGGTCGCCGAGTTCCGGGTCGGGGCGGTCGTCCCCCGGCACCAGGATCAACTGCACCCCGCGCTGGGACAGCTCCACCAGCCGCTCGACGCCGTAGCGCCAGTAGGCGATGCCACCGTGCAGGGAAATCAGGATGACCTTGGCGTGGCGCAGCACCTGGTCCACATACAGGTCCACCGAGGCGTGGTTCTGCACCTGCATCGGATTGGCCAGGCGAAAGCTGGGGTAGTCCTCGGGCAATTGCTCGGCGGCGTCCGCCAGCAGCGCCAGGCTGGAATCGCCGCTGCACAGGATCACCAGCTCGGCGGGGGTTTGTCCCAGGTCGGCAATGTTGTCATCCGACACGAAACCGCCGGGCTGGGTCCTGAGCAGGTGCATGGCTTAGACGCTGAGTGCGGCGCGCAGTTGCGCTTCGAGCTGGGCGGCGTCCAGTTCCTGGCCGATCAGCACCAGGCGCGTGGTACGGGCCTCGTCGGCGCCCCACTTGCGGTCGAAGTGCTTGTCGAAGCGCGTGCCCACGCCCTGGATCAGCAGGCGCATCGGCTTGTTGGGGATGGCGGCGAAACCCTTGACCCGCAGGATGCCGTGCTTGACCACCAGTTGGGTCAGGGCGTCCAGCAGCAGGCTTTCGTCGGCCTGGGGCAGCTCGATGGAGATGGAATCGAAGGCGTCGTGATCGTGGTCGTCGTGATCGTCATCGCCGTCATGGTGATGGTCGTGGTGGCTGTGGCGGCCGTCGATGTGTTCCTCGGAACCGGCACCCAGGCCCAGCAGCACATCCAGGGGCAGGCGACCGCTGCTGGCTTCGATGACCTTGACCGCCGGCGGCAGCTCCTCGGCCACTTCCAGGCGCACCTTGGCCAGGTCTTCGGGGCTGATCAGGTCGGTCTTGTTGAGGATCACCAGGTCTGCGCTGGACAGCTGGTCGGCGAACAGCTCATGCAGCGGCGATTCGTGGTCCAGGTTGGGGTCGAGCTTGCGCTGGGCGTCCACTTGATCGGGGAAGGCGGCGAAGGTGCCGGCGGCCACGGCCGGGCTGTCGACCACGGTGATCACCGCATCGACGGTGCAGGCACTGCGGATTTCCGGCCACTGGAAGGCCTGGACCAGAGGCTTGGGCAGCGCCAGGCCGGAAGTCTCGATGAGGATGTGGTCCAGGTCGCCGCGGCGCGCCACCAGTTCGCGCATCACCGGGAAGAACTCCTCCTGCACGGTGCAGCACAGGCAACCGTTGGCCAGCTCGTAGACTCGGCCGCTGGCCTCTTCCTCGGTGCAGCCGATGGCGCATTGCTTGAGGATTTCGCCGTCGATGCCCAGCTCGCCGAATTCGTTGACGATCACCGCAATGCGCCGGCCCTGGGCGTTGTCCAGCATGTGCCGGAGCAAGGTGGTCTTACCCGAGCCAAGGAAGCCGGTGACGATGGTGACGGGAAGTTTGGCCAGTGTTTTCATCGGATGCCCTTTGGCAAAAGGAGGCGGGCAAACGGGACGAGAACCGCAACGCCGGGCGCGCGGAGATTTCGCCACCGGATCACCCCGCCCGGTTGTAGTGAGAATCTTGGATCGAGGCAGGTCTCCTGGCTGAGGGCTTGCCAGTCGTCGGACCGGCGATTGCTGCGCCTTCCCACCGGCGTCGTCGACGCCCATGCAGTGGCCTTGCAGCAATCGAACCCTTCACAGTTGCGGGGGCAGCCGCGGCATCGACCGCGTTCCCTTCTTAGCTTCGACCCGTGGCCGAAGAACCTCGAAAGCGCAAGGCTACGCAGAGCCAGGGGGACGGTCAATCGACAATGCGCCCGTAGCAGCCGGCTTGCCGGCGAAAGAGCCATTGAACCTTGCACGAGCGCGGCGCACACCTGCGCAGCGGTCACGGCAATTGACGCCCCTGCCCCGCCCATGATCTCCTACACACCTTGTTACGGGTGCCCCTTACAGGGTGAAACGGGAAACCGGTGAATCACGTGCTTAACTAAAAAGCCGTGGCCAGTCCGGTGCTGCCCCCGCAACGGTAAGCGAGCGAAGTGTCAGATCCACTGTGCCAAGGCATGGGAAGGCGACACTTGCTGGCACGGCATGATACAGCCCTGCCCCTCGCAAGCCCGGAGACCGGCCCGCAACACTTACATAACAACCCGCGGTGGGCGGGCGCTGTTGCAAACCCTGCGTGGCCATCACGCGGGGTTTTCCTGCGCCTCTACCCCGCTGACACTCCAGAGGGAAGCGCCATGTCGATCATCAGCAGCACCAGCCACTCCGCCAGCACGACCTCCACCCTGAGCCAGCGCCTGGTGGCCGCCATCGGCGCCTCGATCCTCGGCGCGTGCCTGGTGTACTTCGCCGGCTTCTCCCACATCGAGGCGGTGCACAACGCGGCTCACGACACCCGCCACAGCGCCGCCTTCCCTTGCCATTGAGACCTGCCGACATGATCAAGCGTATCGCGCAAACCGCAGGTTTCACCGGCCTCTTGGCCGCCCTGCTGCTGACCCTGCTGCAAAGCTTCTGGGTCGCCCCGTTGATCCTGCAGGCGGAAACCTATGAAAAGGCCCCCGCGGCCGAAGTCCATGAGCACGCCGAAGGCGCCATGGCCGCCCACAGCCACGATGCCGAAGCCTGGGAGCCGGAAGACGGCTGGCAGCGCGTGCTGTCCACCACCGGAGGCAACCTGGTGGTGGCCGTGGGCTTCGCCCTGATGCTGGCCGGCCTCTACACCCTGCGCGCGCCGAACCGCACGTCCCAGGGCCTGCTCTGGGGCCTGGCCGGCTATGCCACCTTCTGCCTGGCGCCGACCCTGGGCCTGCCGCCGGAACTGCCGGGCACCGCCGCAGCCGACCTGGCACAGCGGCAGATCTGGTGGGTCGGCACCGCCGCCTCCACCGCTGTGGGCATTGCCCTGATCGTGTTCGCCCGCAACTGGCTGCTGAAGATCCTGGGCGCGGCCATCATCGCCGTACCCCACGTGATCGGCGCGCCGCAGCCGGAAGTGCATTCGATGCTGGCCCCGGAAGAACTGGAAGCGCAATTCAAGATCGCCTCGCAGCTGACCAATGCGGCCTTCTGGCTGGCCCTCGGGCTGATCAGCGCCTGGTTGTTCCGGCGCAAGAGCGCGGGCCAGTACTCGGCATGATCGAAGTGAGCGCAGCGCCGACCATGGTGGTCGGCCTGGGCTGCCAGAAAGGCTGCCCGGTGACCACGCTGCGCGCCTTGCTCGACCAGGTCCTGGCGGCGCACCAGTGGCAGGCCCGGCAGGTCCTGGCCCTGGCCAGCATCGACCTCAAGCGCAACGAACCCGGCCTGCTGCAACTGGCGGAGCAACTGGAACTGCCGCTGACCTGTTTCAGCAGCGGCCAGCTCGCCCCCTTTGCCCTGCGCCTGAGCCACCGCTCGCAAATCGCCTTCGAACGTACCGGCTGCTACGGCGTGGCCGAAAGTGCCGCCCTGGCCCTGGCCGAACAGCTGTCACCCGGCCCGGCCACACTGCTTGTTCCCCGGCAAAAATACGCCCAGGCCACCCTGGCATTGGTCGCCGCCCGGTAGAATCCCCGATAATTCCCGCCTTCGATCATGAGCAATCTTCATCTGAAGCACGGCTCCCGACCTTTTTTCACAGGACACAGCCATGACTGTCTATTTCATCGGCGCCGGCCCCGGCGACCCGGAACTGATCACCGTCAAGGGCCAGCGCCTGATCCATCGTTGCCCGGTGATCATCTACGCCGGCTCCCTGGTCCCCCAGGCAGTGCTCGACGGGCACCGCGCGGAGCGGGTGATCAATAGCGCCGAACTGCACCTGGAGCAGATCATCGAGGCCATCAAGCAGGCCCATGCCCGGGGCCAGGACGTGGCCCGGGTGCATTCCGGCGACCCGAGCCTGTATGGCGCCATCGGCGAGCAGATCCGCTGCCTGCGGGAGCTGGGCATCCCCTTCGAGATCATCCCCGGGGTCACCGCCACCGCCGCCTGCGCTGCCCTGCTGGGGGCCGAACTGACCCTGCCGGACGTCTCCCAAAGCGTGATTCTTACCCGCTACGCGGACAAGACCGCGATGCCTGCCGGCGAGGATTTCGCCAGCCTGGCGGCCCACGGCGCCACCATGGCCATCCACCTGGGGGTCAATCACCTATCGAAGATCGTTGCCGAGTTGCTGCCCCACTACGGCGCAGACTGCCCGATTGCAGTGGTGCACCGCGCCACCTGGCCGGATCAGGACTGGGCCCTGGGAACCCTGGCGGACATCGTCGATCAGGTGGCGGCCAAGGGTTTTCGGCGCACGGCACTGATCCTGGTGGGCCGGGTGCTGGCCACGGATGCATTCAGCGAATCGTCGCTGTACCGCGCCGGGCACGCACACCTCTACCGCCCTTGACACACACCCTGTGTAGGAGCTGGCTTGCCAGCGAAGGCGATCTTGGCATCGTGCAAGGCTTGAGGGCCCATTCGCCGGCAAGCCGGCTCCTACGAGGTGGGAGTTCCTATGTTGCCGCGCTGGACGCTTTGTAGGAGCTGGCTTGGGGGCATAAAAAAACGGCGCTCACGGGGCGCCGTTTTTTCAAGTCGCAGCGAACGCCTTAGTAGTAGGCGTTTTCTTTCTGCGTGTGGTCGGTGACGTCACGTACGCCCTTGAGCTCCGGAATGCGCTCGAGCAGGGTGCGCTCGATGCCTTCCTTCAAGGTCACGTCGGCCTGGCCGCAGCCCTGGCAACCGCCGCCGAACTGCAACACGGCAATGCCGTCCTCGACCACGTCAATCAGGCTGACCTGGCCGCCGTGGCTGGCCAGCCCCGGGTTGATCTCGGTTTGCAGGTAGTAGTTGATGCGCTCGTTGACCGGGCTGTCGGCATTGACCAT
Organism: Pseudomonas sp. UME65; assembly: GCF_014170225.1. Classification (NCBI taxonomy): domain Bacteria; kingdom Pseudomonadati; phylum Pseudomonadota; class Gammaproteobacteria; order Pseudomonadales; family Pseudomonadaceae; genus Pseudomonas; species Pseudomonas sp. UME65. The sequence continues at coordinate 234,373 of NZ_LZZQ01000005.1, forward strand.
CGGCACCTTGGCGTGGGGCGCCTTGATGGTCAGCTGGCCGCCCATGCGGTCGGTGGCGTAGTCGACCACCGCATCATCGAGGAAACCTTCGCTGAAGGCGTCGATGTAGGCGGTGAAGCTTTTCAGGCCCAGGGCCTTGTCTTCGGGTTTCTCTTCGCCCGGCTTGCAATAGGCGATGCAGGTCTCGGCGTACTGAGTCCCTGGCTGGGTGATGAAGATGCGGATGCCAATCCCCGGGGTGTTCTGCTTGGATAGCAGATCAGCCAGATAATCGTGGGCGGCGTCGGTAATGGTTATGGCGCTCATGGTGGTTCCTCGCAGACGTGGGCGCAGTTTACGCCAATCCAAGCCGCTGACAAAGTCCTAGTATTTTTGTCGGGATAGACTTTGGTATAGAGCGTCCCCGGGCCGCGCCAAGGCGCAGTCCGGGGGCGATGACAGCTCTATGTCAGAGGTTTTCGTAACGGTTCATGTCCAGGACCCCGGCTTCCACCGGGTCGGTTTCCTGCAGGTAGCGGGTCTGGTCATGGAAGTACTGCCAGAACTGCGGATGGCTGCGGCGGATGCCCCAGCGCTCGACGATCTTCTCGAAGCTGGCGGCGTCCCGGGCCGCCTGCATGGCGTCGACGAACTCCGGCACTTGCCCGGCCGGTACGTTGAACATGAAGTTCGGATAGCTGCTGAGAATCCCCGGGAATATGGTCAGGGTGTCCAGCCCCGGCTGGTAGCGCAGCGACTCGCCGAGCATGAAGGCCACGTTACTGTGGGCGCGGTTGCGCAGCATGCTGTAGAACTCGCGCTTGCCGCTGGCGGTCTGGACACGCAGCAGGGTCGCTTCCGGCAACTGTTCGATGACCTTGAGGCCCGCCGCCGGGCGCGATGCCAGGCGGCTCAGGGCCTGCTCGGCATCCTGCAGCGCCGGGTCGATGTTCGGGCGTGAGCAGTAGGCGCTGTCACAGCGGTTGATCGGATCCGGCTTGGCGTTGAGGTCGCCATAGCGGGCCAGCAACTGGTTGGCGAAGTCCTTTTTCGGGTCCTTGAGGTCGAGCTTCAGCGCGCTGCGCTTGTCGTCGTCGATGGACTCGTAATCCAGCCACATCTTGAACTTGCCGCTGTTCTGGTACCAATCGTCGAGGAAATCCTCGCGGGTGCCGGCGGGCATCAGGCGCAGGAAGTTCTGCTCCGCGCCATTGCGGATCAGGTCGAAGTACAACCGGGTCTGGGCCTGGTGGGAGACGTTGCCGAACACGTCGAAGTTCACCGCCAATTGATAGTAGGTGCGCTCCAGCAGCGGGTAGTCGAACAGCCACATCGTCTGTGGCACTTCGCCGATCAGGCCCTTGGTCACCGAGGCGCTGTCGAAGTGGCGGAAGATGCTCAGCAGCGCGTTGTCGTTGCCGGCCCACAGGGTCGACCAGCTGGGCGCCGGCGAATCGGCATAGGAATCGCGGCGCAGGGCCTCGTACTCGTTGCGCTTGTCGCGATAGGCCAGCCACAGGCTGAGCACGCTGCCGACGTCGTCGTTCTGCCCGGGCATGGCCAGCAACGGCGTGGCCTGGCCGCGATAGGCCGGGTCGGTGATGTACAGGTCATGTTCGGGGGCCTGGAACAGCGCCCAGAAGTTGTCGCGAATCACGTCGGTGGCGATCTGCCCGCGGCACACCGGGCCACGGATAAAGGTGCGCACGAAGTATTCGGCGTTATCCAGCATGAACTGGTAGCGGGCCTTGGCCGGAATCGCCTCGAAGGTCTCGAACGGGTTGGCCCGGCGCGCCGGCCCGTAGCCCGGCAGGGCCGTGACCTGCCAGTCGCCGCTGTAGAACAGGGTCTTGACCCGGGCCATCTTCGCCGCGCTCAGCGGGTAGGTGATATGGGTCTTGTGCACGATCACCCCTTGCACCGGCCACAGGCGGTAGTACACCTGGGTGCCCGGGTCGTCGTTGGGGCGACGGGTGTTGATCAGGTCGATGGGCTGGCCACTGGGGGTACGGGAACGCACCCACTGGAAGAAATGCCCCGGCTCGCCGCCTTCAAAATAGAGATGGGCGAGGAACAAGTGTTCATAGAGCCAGCGCGCCACCAGGCTCTCCCGGGCGCCAGGGGCGTTGAGCAGGTTTTCCCACTGAGCCACTTGCAGGCTTTCCCGGGCACTGGGGGCCAGGCCTTGCTCGTCGATGGGCGCGCCCGAGGCCAGCCAGCGTTGCAGGGTCAGGTATTGCTGATCGGTCAGGCCGGTGACCGCCAGGGGCATGCCTTCCTTGGGGTGAGCCCCGGCATAGGCGTCGAACTCCGCCGGCTGCGGGCACATGTTCTCGCGGCTCAGGCCCAGGGCGATCTCGCTGGGCAACTTGGCGTTGGGTTGCAGCGGGGTGCGATGGCCCAGTTCCAGCATGCGCGCCATCAGCGCCGCCTGGCTGCCCTGGGCGTCAAGCACCGAATAGAAGCCCTTCTGCTGCCAGGCACGCTGGCCAGTGGCGTCATAGAACAGCCGCGTAGGCGCTTGGGCCTTGCTGCGCTCGCCGTCGTACACCGGAATCTTCGAAGCACCGCGGCTGGCCCCTTCGCCACTGCCCAGGTTGAGCTGACAGGCGGAGTCGTAACAGGCATGACAGGCCACGCATTTCTCGGTAAAGATCGGCTGGATGTCGCGGGTATAGGAAATCGCCGGCGCCGGACCTTGTGCCAGGCACACTGAACTCAGAAGCAGCAGCGCGCTGCTGACGATAAAACGAAACGGCATGTCCCTGGTCCCGAAAGAAAAAAACGCCGCGATTCTACCGGTCTCACTCCTCGACCAACATGAGCGATATTCATGCAAAAACCACGCATGCCGCAAAACCATGCAGGTTTGCTATGATCGCCGCCCTTCGTAATGGCCTTACCAGGTAGTTCTCATGTCCGATCGCAGTGCTCGCCTCCACGCCCTCCAGCAAGCCCTCAAAGAGCGCATTCTGATTCTCGATGGCGGCATGGGCACCATGATCCAGAGCTACAAGCTCGAAGAACATGACTACCGTGGCAAGCGCTTCGCCGACTGGCCCAGCGACGTCAAGGGCAACAACGACCTGTTGGTGATCACCCGTCCGGACGTGATCGGTGGCATCGAAAAAGCCTATCTGGATGCCGGCGCCGACATCCTGGAAACCAACACCTTCAACGCCACGCGCATTTCCATGGCCGATTACGGCATGGAAGAACTGGCCTACGAATTAAACGTAGAGGGCGCACGCCTGGCGCGCAAGATCGCCGACGCCAAGACCCAGGAGACCCCGGACAAGCCACGTTTCGTCGCCGGCGTCCTGGGACCGACCAGCCGTACCTGCTCGCTGTCGCCCGACGTCAACAACCCCGGCTACCGCAACGTCACCTTCGATGAACTGGTGGAAAACTACACCGAGGCCACCAAGGGCCTGATCGAAGGCGGTGCCGACCTGATCCTGATCGAGACCATCTTCGACACCTTGAACGCCAAGGCGGCGATCTTCGCCGTACAGGGCGTGTTCGAAGAACTGGGCGTCGAGCTGCCGATCATGATTTCCGGGACCATCACCGATGCCTCCGGTCGTACCCTGTCGGGCCAGACCACCGAGGCCTTCTGGAACTCCGTGGCCCACGCCAAGCCGATCTCGGTGGGCCTGAACTGCGCCCTGGGCGCCAGCGAACTGCGCCCGTACCTGGAAGAGCTGTCGAACAAGGCCAGCACCCACGTCTCGGCGCACCCCAATGCCGGCCTGCCCAACGAATTCGGCGAATACGACGAACTGCCGGAACAAACCGCCAAGGTCATCGAGGAATTCGCCCAGAGCGGCTTCCTGAATATCGTCGGCGGCTGCTGCGGCACCACCCCGGGGCATATCGGCGCCATCGCCAAAGCCGTGGCCGGTTATGCCCCGCGACAGATCCCGGACATTCCCAAGGCCTGCCGCCTGTCGGGCCTGGAGCCCTTCACCATCGATCGCAGCTCGCTGTTCGTGAACGTCGGTGAACGCACCAACATCACCGGCTCGGCCAAGTTCGCCCGGCTGATCCGCGAGGACAACTACACCGAGGCCCTGGAAGTCGCCCTGCAGCAGGTGGAAGCCGGCGCCCAGGTGATCGACATCAACATGGATGAAGGGATGCTGGATTCGAAGAAGGCCATGGTGACCTTCCTCAATCTGATCGCCGGCGAGCCGGACATCTCCCGCGTACCGATCATGATCGACTCCTCCAAGTGGGAAGTGATCGAAGCCGGCCTCAAGTGCATCCAGGGCAAGGGCATCGTCAACTCCATCAGCATGAAGGAAGGCGTCGAGCAGTTCATTCACCACGCCAAACTGTGCAAGCGCTACGGCGCCGCCGTGGTGGTAATGGCCTTCGACGAGGTCGGCCAGGCCGACACCGAGGCGCGCAAGAAGGAAATCTGCAAGCGCTCCTACGACATCCTGGTCAATGAAGTGGGCTTCCCGCCGGAAGACATCATCTTCGACCCGAACATCTTCGCCGTAGCCACCGGCATCGAGGAACACAACAACTACGCCGTTGATTTCATCAACGCCTGCGCCTATATCCGCGACGAGCTGCCCTATGCCCTGAGCTCCGGCGGTGTGTCCAACGTGTCGTTCTCGTTCCGCGGCAACAACCCGGTGCGTGAAGCGATCCACTCGGTGTTCCTGCTGTACGCGATCCGCAACGGCCTGACCATGGGCATCGTCAACGCCGGCCAGCTGGAGATCTACGACCAGATTCCGCAACAGCTGCGCGACGCCGTGGAAGACGTGGTGCTCAACCGCACGCCCAACGGCACCGACGCGCTGCTGGCCATCGCCGACCAGTTCAAGGGCGACGGTAGCGTCAAGGAAGCGGAAACCGAGGAATGGCGCGGCTGGGAAGTCAACAAGCGCCTGGAACACGCGCTGGTCAAGGGCATCACCACCCATATCGTCGAAGACACCGAAGAGTCGCGCCAGAGCTTCAGCCGCCCGATCGAGGTGATCGAAGGCCCGCTGATGTCCGGCATGAACGTGGTCGGCGACCTGTTCGGCGCCGGCAAGATGTTCCTGCCCCAGGTGGTTAAATCCGCCCGGGTAATGAAACAGGCGGTGGCCCACCTGATTCCCTTCATCGAGCTGGAAAAAGGCGACAAGCCGGAAGCCAAGGGCAAGATCCTCATGGCCACGGTCAAGGGCGACGTGCACGACATCGGCAAGAACATCGTCGGCGTGGTCCTGGGCTGCAACGGCTACGACATCGTCGACCTCGGGGTGATGGTGCCGGCGGAGAAGATCCTCCAGGTGGCCAAGGAGCAGAAGTGCGACATCATCGGCCTGTCCGGGCTGATCACCCCGTCCCTGGACGAGATGGTCCACGTCGCCCGCGAGATGCAGCGCCAGGATTTCCACCTGCCGCTGATGATCGGTGGCGCCACCACCTCCAAGGCCCACACCGCGGTGAAGATCGAGCCTAAATACAGCAATGACGCGGTGGTCTACGTCACCGACGCCTCCCGCGCGGTGGGCGTGGCCACCCAATTGCTGTCCAAGGAACTCAAGGCCGGCTTCGTGCAGAAGACCCGCGAGGAATACGTGGAAGTGCGCGAGCGCACCGCCAACCGCAGCGCCCGCACCGAGCGCCTGAGCTACCCGGCGGCCATCGCCAAGAAGCCGCAGTTCGACTGGAGCAGCTACCAGCCGGTCAAACCGACCTTCACCGGCGCCCGGGTGCTGGACAACATCGACCTCAAGGTGCTGGCCGAATACATCGACTGGACGCCGTTCTTCATCTCCTGGGACCTGGCCGGCAAGTTCCCGCGCATCCTCGAAGACGAAGTGGTGGGCGAAGCTGCCACCGCGCTGTACAAAGACGCCCGGGAGATGCTCGACAAGCTGATCAACGAAAAGCTGATCAGCGCCCGCGCCGTGTTCGGTTTCTGGCCGGCCAACCAGGTGCAGGACGACGACCTGGAAGTCTACGGCGATGACGGCCAGCCCCTGGCGCGCCTGCACCACCTGCGTCAGCAGATCATCAAGACCGATGGCAAGCCGAACTTCTCCCTGGCCGACTTCGTCGCGCCCAAGGACAGCGGCGTCACCGACTACGTCGGCGGCTTCATCACCACCGCCGGAATCGGCGCCGAAGAAGTGGCCAAGGCCTACCAGGATGCCGGCGACGACTACAACTCGATCATGGTCAAGGCCCTGGCCGACCGCCTGGCCGAAGCCTGCGCCGAGTGGCTGCACCAGCAGGTGCGCAAGGAGTACTGGGGTTATGCCAAGGACGAACAACTGGACAACGAGGCGCTGATCAAGGAGCAGTACAGCGGCATCCGCCCTGCCCCGGGCTACCCGGCCTGCCCGGACCACACCGAGAAGAGCACCCTGTTCGCCCTGCTTGACCCCGAGGCCAGCGAAGGCCGTGCCGGCCGTAGCGGCGTGTTCCTTACCGAGCATTTCGCCATGTTCCCGGCGGCCGCCGTCAGCGGCTGGTACTTCGCTCACCCGCAGGCGCAGTACTTCGCCGTGGGCAAGGTCGACCAGGACCAGGTCCAGAGCTACACCGAGCGCAAGGGCCAGGACCTGGCCGTGAGCGAACGCTGGCTGGCACCGAACCTGGGCTACGACAACTGACCCAGACGCGGTAGGAGCCGGCTTGCCGGCGAAGGCGGTCCCCGGGGCCTCTTCGCTGGCAAGCCCATTCCTGCAACCGCCCGCCACCCCGGGCGGCATTGTCTATGCTCTGTTGACACCCAATCGTGTCGAGGGATTTATGGACGATCCAAGCAAGGACAATCAGCCTCCGACCTTCCTGCAGATGCTGCAAAGCGTGCTGGCCGCCGCCTTCGGCGTACAGAGCGGGAAGAACCGCGCCCGCGACTTCAGCCACGGCAAGCCCAGCCACTTCATCGTGCTGGGCATTCTGTTCACCACCCTGTTTGTTCTGGTGCTGCTGGGCATCGCCAACCTGGCGATGCACCTGGCGGGGGTCTGAAGCGGCGTCAGCGCAGCAACAGCTGCAAACCGAAGGGATAGCGGTAGCTGTCCGGCTTGCCTTGGGCGGACAGCCCGCGAAAATCGACCCTGGTGCCCACCTGATCCCCCAGGCGCAACAACTGCCGGGCCTGGGCCGGGGTCAATGCCTGGAACAGCGACAGCTGCCAATCCGGCCCGCCCAGGCGCCGGGCGTCCAGCCCCAGGGCATCATCGTGCAACGCCACCAGGGCCCAGCCCCCCAGGGTGAAGTGCCCCGCCTCCAGCACCGACAACTTGCCGTCGATCAGGGCCTGCAAGGCCTCGGGCGAACTGTTGACTCCACTGAACAGCAGATCCGTTCCCGGCTTGCGGCCCAGTTCCCGGGCCGCTTGCATGGCCCCCAGGGCCATTTCGTCATTGGCCGACCAGACCAGTTGGGTTTTCGGATAGCGCTTGAGCAACTGTTGCGCCTGGCGGTAGGCGCGCTCCCGGTTCCATTCGCCATAGACCAACTGACGCAAATGCACCTGCGGATGTTCGGCCAGGGCCCGGCGCAAGCCGCGCTCGCGCAACTGCGCCGCAGGTGTGACCTTGAGCCCGGAAAATGCAAGCAGTTCGATGCCGTGCCCTGCCGGGACCGGCCCAAGCTTGTGCAGCAGCTCCTTGAGCATGCGGTAGCCGGCTTCCTCATCGTCGCCCACCATGCTGCCGATCCAGTCCGAATAGTTCTGCCGGCTCTGCCCGATCAGTTCCCGCTGGTCCAGGGTCAAAGGGCTGTTGACGATAAACAGCTTGATCCCGGAACCCTGGGACAGACGCAGGATCTGCGGAGCCACGTACTGTTCGTTCACCAGCATCAGGTAATCGGGTTTGTCGCGGCCCTGGAACAGCTCCCGGGCCTGCTGCAGAGTGTTCTGCGGATCGCGCTCAGCATAGAGGATGCGCAGGTCAAGCCCCAGGTCCCGGGCCGCGGCCTGCATGAACTGCGAATAACTGACCCAGAAGGTCTCCGTGGAATTGCCGGGATTGAGAAACACCACCGATGTGGCATGAGCGACCGCCCAGAACGGCAGACTCAGGCACAACAGCCACTTGCACAGACGCTTGAACATTACGAGAAGAGCCCCAGAATTTCGCCCAGGCAGTATAACTGGCAAAGTGCTGGCCAACGGCGGCAAATTGTCATGATTGTCCGACAATTCAGGCTCTTTTTTATCGCTCGACTACTGGTGACTGACCCAGAACACGGCCGTACCCACGACCAGTATGATCAGAAAGAGAATGGCCCAAGCATCAACGCTACTGTCACTTTTCCTTACTTTGGTTGGATGGCTCATAGCATCGCCTCTAGTAGATTTTGTCGGTGACTGCTCAAAGACTCGTCCACAGTTAAGACCAGGATTGCCCCTACCACAAATGGGGTTACTCTCACGCCCCTACCGTTAGTCGTTTTGGTTCTGTGCATATACTCAAACATCACTTTTGCGCATAACCGCAAACTGGTATCGTTCGGCGGCTCCGTTGGGAGTGCGCGGCCGTGCGCGCAGATTTGCTTACATGGGTGGCGTGAAGCGTGAACGAAGGCAAGACGAGGTGAGACCGGCGAAAACCGCGCTGGACGCCAGTCCGAGCAGCGTACCGAAGCCGTTCACCGCAGTATTTGCCAAGTGCGCTTGAGCGCCGCCTGTAGCCTGAGAACTGGACCTATATGTACGTATACGACGAGTACGATCAGCGGATCATCGAGGACCGCGTCAAGCAGTTCCGTGATCAGACCCGACGCTATCTGGCAGGCGAGCTGAGCGAAGAAGAATTCCGCCCCCTGCGCCTGCAGAATGGCCTTTATATCCAACGTTTTGCCCCGATGCTGCGGGTCGCCGTGCCTTACGGCCAACTGACCTCGCGCCAAGCGCGGATGATGGCCAAGATTGCCCGCGACTACGACAAGGGCTACGCGCACATCAGTACCCGGCAGAACGTGCAGTTCAACTGGCCGGCCCTGGAAGACATCCCGGACATCCTCGCCGAACTGGCCACCGTGCAGATGCACGCGATCCAGACCAGCGGCAACTGCCTGCGCAACGTCACCACCGACCAGTTCGCCGGTGTTGCCGCCGACGAGCTGATCGACCCGCGCCCCTGGTGCGAGATCGTCCGCCAGTGGACCACCTTCCACCCGGAATTTGCCTACCTGCCGCGCAAGTTCAAGATCGCCATCAACGGCTCGACCTCTGACCGCGCGGCCATCGAAGTCCATGACATCGGCCTTGAGCCTGTGTACAACGCCGCCGGTGAGCTGGGTTTCCGCGTGCTGGTGGGTGGCGGCCTGGGCCGTACCCCGGTGGTCGGTGCCTTCATCAACGAGTTCCTGCCCTGGCAGGACCTGCTGAGCTACCTCGACGCCATCCTGCGGGTCTACAACCGCTACGGCCGGCGTGACAACAAGTACAAGGCGCGGATCAAGATCCTGGTCAAGGCCCTGACCCCTGAAGTGTTCGCCGAGAAGGTCGAGGCCGAGATGGCCCACCTGCGTGGCGGCCAGACCACCCTGACCGATGCCGAAGTGCATCGCGTGGCCAAGCACTTCGTCGACCCGGACTACAAGACCCTGAGCAACCAAGACGCCGAACTGGCCGCCCTGGACCAGCAGCACCCGGGCTTTGCCCGCTGGCGCACGCGCAACACCCTGGCCCACAAGAAGCCGGGCTACGTGGCCGTGACCCTGTCGCTCAAGCCCACCGGCGTAGCGCCGGGAGACGTTACCGACAAGCAGTTCGACGCCATCGCCGACCTGGCCGACCGTTACAGTTTCGGCCAGCTGCGCACCTCCCACGAGCAGAACATCATTCTCGCCGACGTCGAGCAGAGCCAACTGTTCACCCTGTGGGGCGAGTTGCGGGAGAACGGCTTCGCCACGCCGAACATCGGCCTCTTGACCGACATCATCTGCTGCCCGGGCGGCGACTTCTGCTCCCTGGCCAACGCCAAGTCGATCCCGATCGCCGAATCCATCCAGCGCCGTTTCGACGACCTGGACTACCTGTTCGACATCGGCGAACTGGACCTGAACATCTCCGGTTGCATGAACGCCTGCGGCCACCACCACGTGGGCCACATCGGCATCCTCGGGGTGGACAAGAAAGGCGAGGAGTTCTACCAGGTGTCCCTGGGTGGCAGCGCCAGCCGCGACGCCAGCCTGGGCAAGATCCTCGGCCCGTCCTTCGCCCAGGACGACATGCCCGACGTGATCTCGAAGCTGATCGACGTGTACGTGGAACAACGTACCGAAGACGAACGCTTCATCGACACCTATCAACGTATTGGCATCGACCTCTTCAAGGAGCGCGTCTATGCAGCGAATCATTAAGAACAACGAGGTCATCGACGAAACCTGGCACCTGCTGCCCAAGGACGCGACCCTCGACGGCATTTCCAACTGCGACGACCTGATCGTGCCACTGGCCCTGTGGCGCGAGCATGCTCACGCCCTCAAGGCCCGCGATGGCGGCCTGGGTGTATGGCTGGATGCGGACGAAGAAGCCGAGGAAATCGGTGACGACGTCGAGCAGTTCCAGGTGATTGCCCTGAACTTCCCGGCCTTCACCGATGGCCGCAACTACTCCAACGCCCGCCTGCTGCGTGACCGCTACGGCTACAAGGGCGAGTTGCGAGCGATTGGCGACGTGTTGCGCGACCAGCTGTTCTACCTGCACCGCTGCGGCTTCGACGCCTATGCACTGCGGGCCGACAAGGACCCCTACGAAGCCTTGGAAAGCCTCAAGGACTTCTCGGTGACCTACCAGGCCGCCACCGACGAACCGCTGCCGCTGTTCCGTCGCCGCTAAGCCCTGGCGCCAACAAAAAGCCCTGAACCGGGAAACCGGTTCAGGGCTTTTTTGTGCCGCCTACCACTTCCACCGTAGGAGCCGGCTTGCCGGCGAAGAGGCCCTCGGACCTTGTGCAAAGCTTGCAACCGCCTTCGCTGGCAAGCCAGCTCCTACAAAGCCAGCGCCTACAAGGCCGGGGGGTTACCAGAAGCGCTGCTGGGTCAGACGGCTCCACCAGGTCAGCAACACGCGATCGATGGAACCACTGGCCGCCAAGCCTACGCGCTCCTGCAGGCTCTTACGCTCGGCATAGTGCAGGTGGAAAACCTCGGCATTCTTGGCCTTGTCGGCCAGGTACTCATCGCTGGTCTGCAGCTCGTCCACCAGCAGTTTTTCCTGCGCCGCCACGCCCAGCCAGACTTCACCAGTGGCCACTTCATCAATGGCCAATTGCGGGCGATAGCGGGACACAAAGTTCTTGAACAGTTGATGGGTCACGTCCAGGTCTTCCTGGAACTTCTCCCGGCCCTTCTCGGTGTTTTCACCAAATACCGTCAGGGTGCGCTTGTACTCACCGGCGGTGAGCACTTCAAAATCGATGTCGTGCTTCTTCAGCAGGCGGTTGACGTTGGGCAACTGGGCCACCACGCCAATGGAACCGAGGATGGCGAACGGCGCGCTGATAATCTTTTCACCGATGCAGGCCATCATGTAGCCGCCGCTGGCCGCTACCTTGTCGATGCACACCGTCAGCGGCACGCCAGCCTGGCGGATACGCGCCAGCTGCGACGAAGCCAGCCCGTAGCTGTGGACCATGCCGCCACCGCTCTCCAGGCGCAGCACCACTTCATCCTTGGGCGTTGCCAGGCTCAGCAGGGCAGTGATTTCATGGCGCAGCCCTTCGGTGGCCGAAGCCTTGATGTCGCCATTGAAGTCCAGCACGAAGACCCGGGGCTTGGCCTCGGCCGGCTGTTTCTTGTGCTTCTTCTGGCTCTTTTCGCTCTTGCTCTTGGCCTTGCGCAGGGCCTTGAGCTGATCCTTGTCCAGCAGGCTCTGCTCCAGGCGCTCGCGCAGTTCCTTGTAGAAATCATTCAGCTTGCTGACCTGCAACTGCCCCACACCCTTGCGCCGCCCCTTGCTGCGCAGCGCAGCGGCGGTGATCAGCACCACCAGGATGGCGACCACCAGGGTCACGGTCTTGGCCAGGAAACTGGCATATTCGGCGATAAACTCCACAGGGACTCCTCAAACATGGACCGCTGCCAACGAGCGGCGTAATGGGCTAAAGCATACCGGCGCGACTGGTCGGCCACCAGTCGGGAAACCTTGTGTAACCAAGCTCCAACAATCATTTCAAACAAGCGTATGTTTTTTCATTGACAGCTCACCGGCATCCTCATAACCTCGCAAAACTTTCAACGTACCGGGATGACGCGGACGTGGGCAGCATCTACTTGATTCGACATGGCCAGGCCTCCTTCGGTGCAGACGACTACGACGTGCTGTCGGCCACTGGCGTGCGCCAGGCGGCGGTGCTCGGCGAACACCTGGCAGCGCTGGGCATCGGCTTCGATCGCTGCCTGTCCGGCGATCTGCGGCGCCAGCAGCACACCGCCCAGGCCGCTCTGGAACAGATGAGCGCCGCAGGCTTTGACAGCCCGGCCCTGGAAATAGATTCCGCCTTCAACGAATTCGATGCCGACGCCATCATCCGCGCCCTGCTGCCCGACCTGCTGCCCCAGGAACCCGAAGCCCTGAACATCCTGCGCAACGCCGCGCAGAACCGCGGTGAGTTCCAGCGCATCTTCGCCCTGATCATCCAGCGCTGGCTGGCCGGCACCTACGACCCGCCGGGCCTGGAAAGCTGGCTGGGTTTTGTCGAACGCGTCCAGGGCGGCCTGCAACGGATTCTCGAAGCAGCCAACAACCAGCAGAAGATCGCCGTGTTCACCTCCGGCGGCACCATAACCGCCCTGCTCCACCTGATTACCCGGATGCCCGCCCAGCAGGCTTTCGAACTCAATTGGCAAATCGTCAACACCTCGCTCAACCAGCTGAAGTTCCGCGGTCGCGAGGTGTCCCTGGCTTCCTTCAACGGTCATGCCCATCTGCAACTGTTGAAGGCCCCGGAGCTCATCACCTTCCGTTGAGCCCGGCTTACTGTGACCCTTGCTGTAACCACCCCATAAAAGGATCGAACCATGACCTCCGTAGCTGACGCCGTACAAGCCATGCAAGCCAAGTTCAACCCAGCTGCCGCTGCCGGCCTGGACCTGGTTTTCGGTTTCCGCATCGATGACTCCAAGCACTTCTCGCTGGTCGTCAAGGACAGCACCTGCGAACTCAAGGAAGGCGAGAACCCGGACGCCCAGGTCACCCTGGTGATGGACGGCGAGACCCTGGACGGCATCGTCAGCGGCGAGACCGACGGCATGCAAGCCTTCATGGGCGGCAAGCTGCGCGCCGAAGGCGACATGATGCTGGCCATGAAACTGAGCGAGCTGTTCCCAGCCTAAGACCGCGCAAGGTCCGGCTGTACCCGAATCCCGCCCCTGTGGCGGGATTCGTCGTTTCTGGCTGCCGCAACCGCTCTGGCCCGTGCCTTTGCCCTGAATCAATACCGCTGGGCGGCTGGCATTTCAGGCGAGACGCTTGATTGATCTCGGTCAGTTCCCACCCCGCAACGCCCCTCTACTCTTGCGCCTTCCATCGCGGTCAGGGACGGCTCAGCCGGAGCCACCTGCCATACCGCCATCACTCACGGAAGAGTCTGCATTATGCGATCACTGAAGATCATCCTGCTGTCTACCGCCTTCAACGGCCTGACCCAACGCGCCTGGCTCGACCTGCGCCAGGCCGGCCACCGCCCCAGCGTGGTGCTGTTCACCAGCGAAGAAGAGGTCTGCCGGCAGATCGAAGAGGCCGAGGCCGACCTGGTGATCTGCCCGTTCCTCAAGGACCGGGTCCCCCAGCAACTGTGGAGCCATCCCAAGCGCCCGGTGGTGATCATCCACCCGGGTATCGTCGGCGACCGTGGGGCCAGCGCCCTGGACTGGGCCATCAGCAAGGAACTCAAGCGCTGGGGCGTCACCGCGTTGCAGGCGGTGGAAGAAATGGACGCCGGGCCGATCTGGTCGACCCACGAATTCAACCTGCCCGCCGGGCTGCGCAAGTCCGAGCTGTACAACGGCCTGGTGAGCGACGCGGCGATTCACTGTATCCGCGACGTGGTGGAGAAATTCCGCAACGGCTACACCCCCCAGCCCCTGGACTACGACAAACCCTCGGTCCTCGGGCGCCTGCAACCGAACATGAAGCAATCCGACCGCACCTTCAGCTGGCACGACAGCGCGCAATTCATCAAGCGCAGCATCGACGCCGCCGACGGCCAGCCCGGCGTCCTGGCCAGCCTCGCCGGCGGTCAGTACTACGTCTACGACGCCCACCTGGATTCACGTACCGGCATGCCCGGGCAACTGCTGGCGGTGCACGACGATGCAGTGCTGGTGGCCTGCGGCGATCACAGCCTGTGGATCGGCTACCTGCGCCTCAAGCCCCAGCCCGGCGAGGAAACCTTCAAACGCCCCGCCCGCCACGTACTCGGCGAACGCCTGGCCGACGTGCCGGTGCTGGACTGGTCAGTGTCCAGCAGCCCGTTCAGCACCGAAGCCTACCAACCGATCCGCTACCGCGAGTCCGGCAGGGTCGGCGAGTTGACCTTCGAGTTCTACAACGGCGCCATGAGCACTGAGCAATGCCAGCGCCTGGTCAGCGCCCTGCGCTGGGCCAAGGCCCGGGACACCCAGGTGCTGCTGGTGCGTGGCGGCCGCGGCGCCTTCAGCAACGGCGTGCACCTCAACGTGATCCAGGCCGCCGAAGTACCGGGCCTGGAAGCCTGGGCCAATATCCAGGCCATCGACGACGTCTGCCTGGAACTGCTCACCGCCCGCCAACTGGTGGTCAGCGGCCTGACCGGCAATGCCGGCGCCGGCGGCCTGATGCTGGCCCTGGCCGCGGACGTGGTCCTGGCCCGCGCCGACACCGTGTACAACCCCCACTACAAGAGCATGGGCCTGTACGGCTCCGAGTACTGGACCTACAGCCTGCCCCGCGCCGTCGGCCAGGCCATGGCCAAGCAGTTGACCGAAGCCTGCCTGCCCATCAGCGCGCTCCAGGCCCTGCAGATGGGCATGGTGCAGGAGATCGGCCCGCGCTGCCCGGACGAGTTCGGCCTGTGGCTGCTGCAACGGGCCAACGGCGTTCTCAACGACCCGCGCTACCAGCACCTGCGCCAGCGCAAGCTGGATGCCGACCCGCAACTGATGCAGCACTGCCGCAACGCCGAGCTGGAAGATATGCACATGGACATGGTGCAGAACCGCAAGGGCTTCGCCGAGAAGTGCAGCAACTTCGTCTACAAGCGCAAGACCTGCTGCACCCCGGAGCGGCTGATCGAAGCCTGGGCCAAACCCCAGGACATCGCCCTGGTGGGCTGACCCAAAGCCTCCCCCCTGAACCGTCGCCCGGCTCGCCGGGTGACAACTTCAGCGCTGTGGCTGCAACAGCAACGCCACCAGCGCCGTCCAGCCGGTCTGGTGGCTAGCCCCCAGGCCGCGCCCGGTTTCGCCATGGAAGTATTCATGGAACAGCACCAGCTCGCGGTCCTCGGCCTCCACCTGCAACTGCGGGTAGCCGCTCATGGACGGCCTGCACCCATCCTCGTCCAGCAGAAACAGTCGCGTCAGGCGCTGGCTCAAGCCGTCGGCCACTTCCTCCAGGGACGCCAGATACCCGGAGCCCCGCGGGTACTCCACCGAGAAGTTGACGTCGTAATAGCGGTGAAACTCGCGCAGCGATTCGATCAGCATGTAGTTGATCGGCATCCACAGCGGCCCGCGCCAGTTGGAGTTGCCGCCGTACAACCGTGAATCGGACTCCGCCGGCTCATAGCGGGCGCACAACTGCTTGCCGTCCACCTGCATGGCGAACGGCTGCTCGAAGGCCTTGGACAGGGAGCGGATACCGAAGTCCGAGAGGAACTCGCTTTCATCGAGCATGCGCTTGAGCAGGTCCTTGGTGCGTTCACCCCGCAACAGCGCCAAGAGCATGCGGTTGCCCTTGCCCGGCTCGTACCAGCGCGACACCAGGCTCGCGAGGTCCGGACGATGATGCAAAAAACCCAGCAGACGTTGAGCCAGTCCCGGCAGGTTCTGGTGCTCGTGCTGCTCCAGCACCTGCACCGCGAACAGCGGCATCAGGCCGACAATGGAGCGCAGGCGCAGGGGTTCGTTGTCGCCGTCGGGCCGGTGCAGCACGTCGTAGAAGAACTGGTCCTGTTCGTCCCACAGCCCCTCGGCGCTTTCATCCACGCGGTTGATGGCCCCGGCGATATACAGGAAGTGCTCGAAGAACTTCACCGCAATGTCCACGTACACCCCATTGCGCTTGGCCAGTTCCAGGGCGATGCGCATCAGGTCCAGGGCATAGGCCGCGACCCAGGCCGTGCCATCGGCCTGATCCAGGGCAAAACCTTCGGGCAAGGCGGCGGAGCGGTCGAACAGGGCGATATTGTCCAGGCCGAGGAAGCCGCCCTGGAACAGGTTGCGGCCTTCTGCGTCCTTGCGGTTGACCCACCAGGAAAAATTCAGCAGCAGCTTGTGGAAGATGCGTTCGAGAAAATCCAGGTCACCGACGCCAGTCAGGGACTTTTCCTGCTGGTAGACCCGCCAGCAGGCCCAGGCGTGCACCGGCGGATTGGCGTCGTCAAAACGCCACTCGTACGCGGGCAACTGGCCGTTGGGATGCATGAAGCGATCCTTCACCAGCAGCAATAACTGCTGCTTGGCAAAGCCGGGATCGATCAGGGCAAAGGCTACCGCCTGGAAACCCAAGTCCCAGGAGGCATACCAGGGGTACTCCCAGGTGTCGGGCATGGAGACGATGTCGCAGTTGGACAGATGGCGCCAATGGGTGTTGCGCAGATGCTCGCGTTCACTAGGGGGCACCGGCTGGCCGGGATCACCATCAAGCCACTGGTTGACGTCGAAGTAGTACAGCTGCTTGGACCACAGCAACCCCGCCAGGGCCTGGCGCTGGACATTGCGCGCGTCGCTACTGGCGATACCTTGCTGCAACGCCCCGTAGAACTCATCGGCCTCGCGCCGGCGCTGCTCGAACAGGCGGCGGGCGCTGACCGGTTCGCTACCGGCCGGGGCAAAGCGCAGGAACAGGCGCTTGCTCTCGCCGCCCGCCAGATCCAGGACGAAGTGCGCCGCCACCCGGGTGCCGCCATCGAAACTCACCGCACTGGCCTGTCCATCCACCAGGTAATCGTTGAAACCATCCTTGAACGGCCCGGGTGACGCCAGCCCGTCCAGCTTGGGGAAATTGCTGTCGTTGTTGCAGAACAGCCACTGGCAGGGCTCGGCCCCCCAGGCGGTGATCTGCCGGTCGGGCAGTTGCCCATGCCGCGCCAGCACCTTGTCGCCCTCCAGGCGCAGGCTCGGCCGCGGTGCGTCGCCGCCCCAGCTCCAGGTGTTGCGCGCCCAGACCTGGGGCAGCACCCGCAGCCGCGCCGGCTGGTGGAAACGGTTGTGCACGGTGATGAGCATGAAAATGTCATCGGCCGTGTGCTTGGCATATTCCACCGTCACATCGAAGTAGCGGTTGTCCTCGAAGACCCCGGTGTCGAGGATCTCGTACTCGGCATCAGACAGACCACGCCGGGCGTTTTCCGCCACCAGATCGGCATAGGGAAAGGCCGCCTGGGGGTACTTGTAGAGCATGCGCATATAGGCATGGCTGGGCACGCCATCGAGGTAGAAATACAGCTCCTTGACGTCCTCGCCATGGTTGCCCTCGGCGTTGTTCAGGCCGAACAGGCGCTCCTTGAGAATGCTGTCGTGTTCATTCCACAGCGCCAGCCCCAGGCACCAGTGCTGGGCCTTGTCGGAAAACCCGGCCAGCCCGTCCTCGCCCCAGCGGTAGGCGCGGCTGCGGGCATGTTCGTGGGGAAAGTAGCTCCAGGCATCGCCATCGGCGCTGTAATCCTCGCGCACCGTGCCCCACTGCCGTTCACTCAGGTACGGCCCCCACTGGCGCCAGAGCTCGGCGTCGCTGCCTTGCAAGCGCCGGCCCTCAACCGTATCGAGAATGCTGGTGGTGGATTTTGCCGGCATGGGGGAGTGTCCTTGACCATGGAGGTGACTTGCAGTGTAGGAGCAGCCCGTCTCGCTGCCCCGTGACAAATGTTTCACGGTACGAAGGCCCGAGGTGCCTAAAAACCCACGAGGCATCCGGGCCAGAGCCATTACGGCTAAATTTTTCACCCCTGGCTCGTTATAATCGGCAACCCTTTTATGGCAATGCGGATTCAATGATGTTCAGTTGCAAAGCGTTTTTCCCGGGCGCACTGCTCGCGGCAGCCTTCTCGACCCTGGCTGAAGGCCTTGACCTGAGCTACCCGCAGCCCCCGTTACCGGCCACCCCCATCCAGACCCCGGCGCCCCAGAGCGACATGCCCACCTTCAAACTGCAATTCAAGCCAGGCATCAGCTACGAGCACCATTGCAGCGGCCAATGCACCTACGAAACCAATATCGACCAGCTGCACGACCGCGAAGCCCGCCATAGTGCACGCGTCGGCTTCGACTGAGCCCCGCCATTGAACCTGTGGCGCGCTTGATCCACACTCCCGCTCCTGAGTCCTACAGCAAACTCAGAAAGTCCTGTCGTGCCAGTGCCTTGTTCCGTTTTGGGGTAAATGCCTATAGTCCTGGGTCGTCCTGATGACGAACGGGTTTGGCGACCCGATGACCGTGTGCGAGAGCCCTGTGCTTGCTTGCAGGGCTTTTCGCATCCGTAACGCTGCCTATATGGCGGCTGTACGCGGGAGACCTTCGGGTCTGCCGGCTCCCCGGTCCCGGTTCGCCAACCTGCGTACAGCTGCCACCTTTCGTTTGGCGACGATCCAGTGGCGCTCTTAACCGACCGAGGCGTTACTTATGAACAGATACATGCCGATCACCGGCCACGACTGCACCATCCCTTCCCTGCTGATCGATACCCAGGCCCCTGCCGACGTGCTGTACGAAGCGGCCGCCTATCGCATCCGCGCCGTCACTCAACTGCTGGAAAACTTCGCCGCCCGCCCCGACATCCCCGGCGATGCCGTGGTGCTGCAAGAGTTGGCATTGGTTTGCGCCATTCCGCTGCGCGATGGCTGTGACGTGCTGGATGTACTGGGCCGCCAGCTGCAAGCGCAGCCACGCTGAACCGGTAGGAGCCGGCTTGCCGGCGAAGAGGCCCATGAGCCTTGTGCAAAGCTTGAGGCCGCCTTCGCGGGCAAGCCCGTTCCTACAACGATCGGTTGGAGTAGTACCGATAGAGGTCTTCGTCCGGCCAAACCTCTTCGTAAGCACTGATAAGTCCCGCCAAGGCATGACTGCGAGGATTGATGGAGGGCTGGTAAAGCGCCAAGGCGAAGCACTTGACTTCCTCCCATTGCAGCTCCCGCATGCAGAACTCCACAACCTCCAAGGGCGTAACGCGAGAAGACAGCATGATCTTGAATTTCTCTACAAACAGATCCCGGGCCTGCGGATAAGACTTCACCAGGTTCAGGATATCCAGCAAACGCGACTCGAAGCGCGTGTCGCCCGTCTCGTCATAGGACAAAGCGGCCAGTGCACAGAGCTGGTCGAAGGTATCACTGATGCTAGTCATTGCTGTTCTGCCCCATCCCTGAATCCGCTTGAATACCTGTCACGATGAAGCGCACAACTTGAGATGAAACGCCGCGCCGGCTTGCTAGCGAAAAAGGTCCGCGAACCTTGTACAGAAAAGCCGTCTTCGCTGACAAGCCAGTACTTGCATAAGTAAGCGCTGAGCGAGGATGTTTACTGCCTCGCCCTTGGCAACAGCACACAGGTACTGATTATTCTCGCGACATCAGCTGACATGACCTGTCAGGACGGAGCCGCAGCCATGGCCTCACTCGCTGGGTGTTGCACTTGCGCCCGGGATAACAGGTCCCGGGCCACTTCGAAATACTGTCGATCCCCCCACAGGTTCTGGTCCCCCAGGATGTAAAGGTGTTTTTTCGCCCGGGTGACGGCGACGTTCAGCAAGTTCGGAGTGGAGCAAGCCCAATCAATCGCCCCCATGCGCGTGGAATCACACCCCAGCACAAAGAAAACGATATCGGCCTCCTTGCCTTGAAAGGTGTGGACCGTGCCAATGCAACTGCTGACCCACCCCGCCAGATTGGCGGGAGGCGGCACCTCGGCGCCCAGAACTCGCCTCCAGGCCGCAGCATTGCCCAACAGACTGACCAGCCCCGCCTTGACCTCGCGGAACGGGGTGATGACAAACACCGGCGGCAGCAGCGCCCCACCGTCCCTCAGAGCCGCCTGGTAAAGCTTTGCCAGCTCGCGCAGCAATCGTTGCCCTTGGGCTTCGATGTACTTCGTACCGTCCGCCGACTCCCCCGACACACTCCACCAGGCACTGGCACCCAATAACGGATGGGCAACGATGCCGGAATCCTTGGCATGGCGCATGCGTTGGGCGTAGGCGATGCGGTTGGAAATCTCGAACATCGGGTTGTCACAGCGGCGGTGCATGACCAGCGGAATACCGATGAATTTTTCAGCGTCCAGAGGATGCCGTACACCCTGTCCATAGCCACGGTCGGCGAAGGTCTGCACCGAGTGGCTGTCGATCGCGTAACGCGAGCGCGAATCACCGAGCCAGTGCCGGCCCAAGGTATCGAGCAGACGGGTCGATTGCGTCACCACAGGCTCGATCTGCAAGGGGTCGCCCACCACTACAACGCGCTTGGCGCGCATGATGGCACCAACGGCCGCTTGCGGCGGGGCCTGACCGGCTTCGTCGATGATCAGCCAACCCAGGTCTTCAGCTTCAAGGCCGGCAAACTGCGCACGAATCGAGGCGAAAGTACTCGACACCACCGGGGTCAACATAAACAGCCACTGCCATAAGGCACGCCTGGCGGGCAACAGCGGTGGACGCTCAAGCATGGCGCTCAGTGCGAACACCAGATCAGGGCTCGCGACTTCAAGAAAGAACGCTTCGTGCAAGGTCATCGCGGCAACGAACAAGTCGCTGCGGGCTTCATTGAAAGCAGCCCCCTGCCAGAAGGCGTGCTGCTGATTCGCCTGACTGTCCAAAGGCGCACCGTCCCACAGGTAGACGCCGCATTCCTGGATCAACCCCGGCAGGTCCCGTAGTTCACTCTCGAAAGCGCGCGCAAGCTCCAGATCATCACTAGCAGACACCCATTGCTGATAGAGCGGTTTGCGAAACCACTGGGCCAGCCAGCGCCACCATGCGGGGCCAAGCTTGCGTTCCAGGGTATTTTTTTTGGCCTCCAGACGCTCCAGCAGACGCTGCGTGCCCTCGATCAGTGACGCCAGGTGCTGCGGGCTCAGCCTCGGTGCAGCCGGCCATAACGCCTGGACCGCGGGAAACGCCTGCTGCAAGCGCTCATACAATGCACACAGAACCTGCAGCCGCTGACGCTGTTCATCATGGATTTTACGCGCCTTCAGGTAGCGCTCCTTGGCAACCTTGAAACCGAGCTGTCGATGACGGGTGCTGGACTTGAAATGCCAGTACGTCATGGCGCCGACCTTTTCCCAACTGCCGAGGTCGACCTTGCTCTTGGCAATAAACGTGTCACCCGGTTTATCCGCAGGCGTTGCGGCGCGATTGCCAAAAATGTCGCGTAACCGCCGGCGGTTGCTTTTTCTGCCCAGTGCCGCCGCGACCAAGCCCCAGACTGGCTCTGGGGTTTTCCAGGGTTTGTCGCCCTGACAACCGGCGTAGCGAGTCGCGATCTCCTGAAAATAACTCAGGTGCTGGACGCGCGCGGCGTCGATGCCCTTGAGCTGAGGCAACTCCAGGGACAGATTTTCCACGGCGCCGTTATTGGTAGAGGCCACGAGCATCTCGAAGCCGGTCAGCGTTTCAGATAACAGCGGAATCCGATAACTCTTCTTGCTGAAAACCGCATCGATCACTTGATCACTGAGGCCATCCTTGGCCACCGTCAGTTGTGCCAGCGCATCCGCCCTTCCGACCACCAAATCGGCGATCAAGTCACGCAGCAAGGTGGTTTTTCCGGTGCCTGGTGGGCCGTTGACCGCAAGGATCTCACCCTCGTCCATCGCTCCCATGGTGTTCAGCGCAAACTGCTGCATCAGTGATTGCACGTGCTGGCTTGCAGCAGGCCAGCGCCCGCCAATGCCATTTTCCGGGCGCAACGTGCGGTTTATCGCCTGTTGCCCGGACTCGCTATCCAGGTCCAGCTTCTGCGGGTCGAGTGTCGACAGATACGCCCGCAAAGCACGCGCAGGCCGCTCGCTGCTCAAGAGACGTTTGGCCTGGACAAGGTCATGCACGTAGAAGCTGTTGAGGATCACCAATTCATCAGCAGGCGCCATCGGCTCAGGGCTGTCAGTTGATACTTCGTCAGGCTGAACCGAAACCGCACCGTTGCGAGGCTTGGCGATCGGCCAAATATCCATGTAGGCCAGGTCGGTCTGTGGCAGGGTCCATCCGGCCCATTGCTCCAGGTGCTTGAGCACTTGGGGCAACTGTTTCGCGCCCAGGCGCTTGTCTGCCCATTGCGACTGTTCATCAGCCAGGACGCGTTTGAGTTCACGTACGCTCTCATCGAAAGTCACGGCACACAAGGCACCGATATCGCCGCTGGCCAACCGGCCTAGCGCCCACGGCAAGGCCGAAACACTCAGGCTCTCAAAGTTGGGTTCACCGTTGGGACCCAGGGTCAATTTGGCGTAACAGGTAAGGCCGGTTGCTGCCATCTCGCCATCGCGCACCTTGGCCACTTCACTGATCGAAGGGCTGTCGACATAGTCTTCGATCATTCGCGTGACATGAGTGACATCGAAGGGCAGCAAATAGAGCACGCGACGGTGCCCCAGGTATTTATCCCAGAGCCCACTGGCCAACCAGGTCTCGGTCAGCCGCTCGACACTGCGTGATTTACGCGCGGCGTCCAGGGGCTGATCCAGGTCGTATGCATTGAAGAATTCGACGCTGTGCCAGAAGTCCAGCACCTGCTCGTGATCGGTCATCGTCATGATGAGAAAGAAATCCTTTAGAAATTCCAGCTCGAAAATACAGTGATGGCAAAGCGCTGTCTAACGCAGCCGCCGGCTCCAGTGAACCCGACACAGTTATCTGATTACGCCCCCTCAACACCAAAAACGACACCCCATTCCCTCAGGCGGTTGACGCGCCGCCCTCATCTCTATTTATTACTATTTATCCGCATTAATACGATAAATAGCCGCCCATGCTGAAACGCCCCGTTCGCCGCAAACGCCAGAAGCTTTCCGACGTGATTGTCGAGTCGGTGAAGCGTTCCATCGTCACCGATGCCCTGCGCCCCGGGGATCGCTTGCCCACCGAGAAGGAGTTGATGGAAAGCTTCCAATGCTCCAAGGGCTCGGCCCGGGAGGCGCTCAAGGCGCTGGAGGTGGAGGGGCTGGTCAACACTCGCACCGGGCCAAACGGCGGCGCCTACCTGAACCAGGCCGGCACCGAGCCGGCCAGCCGCGCGCTGCGCAACTACCTGCACTTTCAGCACATGGACGGCGAGCAGGTCTATCAGCTGCGCAAGGTGATCGAGGTGGAGCTGGCGGTGTCGGTGATCGGGCGCTTGAGCGAGGCAGATTTCAAGGCCCTGCAGGACAACATCGACTTCTGCAGCCACCCCGAGGACAGCGAGGCCGGCCAGCGCGAGCAGCGCATCGCCGAGCTGGAGTTCCACAACTTGCTGGGGCGGGCCTGCCCCAACCCGCTGCTGAGTTTCATGGCGCAGTTTCTCAACGATTTGCTGCGCGACCTGGTGGTGCTGAAGAAGGCCTACAAGCCCAAGCGCAAGCAGTTCGACGCCGCCAACCTGGATTACCACAAACGCTTGCTGCTGGCCTTGCGCGCCGAAGATGAAAGCGCAGTGCGCCAGTTGATGCACGAACACATGTGCGACGCCGAGCACCACATGACCGCCCTGGAAGGCGAAGTCACCCAGCACTTCCTGCTGGAGTTCGACCACCACCGATAGCGCCCGCCGTCCACCGCTTTGCCAATAACAAGCCTGAACACAGGCTGCTACGTCGATTCGCCATTGCCACTCCTGCCAATAACTAAACCAGGGAGTTACCCCATGCAGCGTCGTACGTTGTTGAAAGCCGGTCTGGCCGTTAGCGGTGCCCTCAGCCTCGGGCTGGGGGTGCGCAACGCCTTTGCCGCCGAACCCTTTACCTTCTACGGTTTGAAGTCGATGTCCGGCGCCTTTGCCAGCTATGGCAAGTTCGCCGACATGGGCTCGCGCCTGGCGGTGGAGCAGTACCCGACCCTGCTGGGGCGACCGCTGCACTACAAGGTGATCGACACCGAGGGCAACGCCGGCAAGGCGGTGCGCCGGGTGCAGGAGGCGATTGCCCAGGACGGCGCGCGGTTCTTCCAGGGCTGCACCCTGTCGTCTTCGGCGCTGGCGGTGGCCAAGGAGGTGGGCAAGGTCGGCGGGGTGTTCATGACCCCGGTGGGCGCCGATGAGGTCACTGGCAAGGACTGCAATGCCTCGACCTTTCGCTGGTCGGTGCCAACCTACGGCGCCATCCGCGAAACCATGGTGCCGCTGATCAAGTTGCTGCCCGAGGCCAAGCGCTGGTACACCATCACCCCGCAATACGTGTTCGGCGAAGCCTTGCTGGAAGGGGCGAAGCAGGTGTGTGCCGAACATGGCATCGAGCACATCGGCAACAGCTACCACTCCTTGCAGGAGCAGGAATTCTCCGGCTACCTGACCAACGCCATCGCCGCCCGCCCTGATGTGCTGGTGCTGTTGAACTTCGGCAGCCAGTCATCCAACGCCCTGCGCCAGGCGGTGAACTTCGGCATCAAGGAACGCATGAAGGTGCTGCTGGTGTGGTCCGCCGGGCTCGACCAGTTCCAGGAGCTGGGCAGCGACGTCTTGGAAGGCGTCTACCTCGGCGCGCAGTACTGGCATCAGGTGGACACCCCGCTCAATCGCGAACTGGTGAAGCTGACCCAGGCCAAATACGGCATCAACCCCACCTACCCGCTGGCCGCCGACTACATCGGCAGCAAGATCATCCTCGACACCATTGCCGCCACCGGCAGCTTTGACGGCGCTACCGTGGCCAAGGCCATGCAGGGCCTGACCTACCAGGGCCCCACCGGCGAGGAGAGCATCCGCGCCGGCGACCATCAGGTGATCAAGGATTACTACCTGCTGGTGGGCAAGGCCGCCGCCACGATGCGCGACAAGGACGACCTGGCCGAGGTGCTCAGCGCCGGTCGCTCGTTCCCGGATGTCAGCGCCACCGGCTGCGCCCTGGCCTGACGCTCGACACTTCTATCGCTGGCTACAGGCAGCGGGCTCCGTCCAAGGGCTCCCTGCCGAGGGTTCCTGCATGCTTAATTTGTACCTGTTCCAGATCCTCAACGGCCTCGGGCTGGGGATGATCTACTTCCTGATCGCGGTGGGCCTGACGATCATTTTCGGCCTGCTGAACTTCGTCAACTTCGCCCATGGCGCGTTCTTCGTGCTCGGCGCCTACATCTGCTACACCGCCGTCAGCCTGACCGGCAACTTCTGGCTGGCCCTGGTGCTAGCGCCCCTGGTGGTGGCGGCCCTGGCCTGGATCATCGAGCGCCTGTTGATCCAGCGCATCTACCACTTGCCGCACATGTTCCAGATCCTGGTGACCCTGGGCATCGCGCTGATCATCCAGGAAGCCAGCGTGATGATCTGGGGCCCGGTGGGCAAGGCCGTGGCGGTGCCGGAACTGCTGCGCGGGGTGCTGGTGATCGGCGACTTCGTCTACCCCTACTACCGCCTGTTCCTGATCCTGTTCTCGGCCCTGGTGGGGCTGGGCCTGTGGCTGCTGCTGGAGCGCACGCGCTTCGGTGCCCTGGTGCGGGCCGGCAGTGAAAGCACCGAGACCGTGTCGCTGCTGGGCACCAATATCTTTCGCCTGTTTTCCATGACCTTCGCCCTCGGCGTGGCCCTGGCCGGGATCGCCGGGGTGCTGTTCGCGCCCTTGCGCGGCGCCCAGCCCTTTGTCGGCCCGGAGATTCTCGGGGTGGCCTTCGTGGTGGTGGTGATCGGTGGCATGGGCTCGTTCGGCGGCGCCCTGGTGGGCGGCCTGCTGGTGGGGGTGGTGCAAAGCCTGATGACCAGCCTCTGGCCCCAGGGCGCCAGCCTGATGATCTACGGCGCCATGGCGGCAGTCATTCTGGTGCGTCCTTACGGCCTGTTCGGGAGAGCATGATCATGAGCGAGAAAAATCCCCTGCCCTTTGCCAAGACTCAATCGCGCGGCCTGCTGTGGCTGGTGATCGCGGTGCTGATCGGCCTGCCCCTGGTGCTGCCGTCGGCGACCCTGGCCAGCGAGATCCTGATCTTCGCCCTAGCCGCACTGGCCTGTAACCTGCTGCTGGGCTACACCGGGCTGCTGTCGTTCGGCCAGGGCATCTTCTTCGGCGCCGGTGCCTACTGCGCCGCCCTGTTGATGATCCATCTGCAGCTGGGGCTGTTCAGTGCCCTGCTCGGCGCGGCGCTGGTGGGAGCCTTGCTGGCACTGCTGGTGGGCGCCCTGGCGATCCGCCGCACCGGCATCTACTTCGTCATGCTGACCCTGGCCTTCAGCCAGATGGCCTACTTCATCGCCTACACCCTCAGCGACTGGACCGGCGGCGACAACGGCCTGCTCAGCGTGCCGCGCCCGGAGATCCGCATCGGTGACACGGTGCTGCTGTCCCTGGCCGACGCGCGCTATTTCTACGGGTTTGTCGCGGTGCTGTTCCTGCTGATCTTCATCGGTGCCCGGCGGGTGATCGCCTCGCCATTCGGCAGCACCCTGATGGCCATCCGCGAGAACGAAACCCGCGCCGCCGCCATCGGCTACGACACCCGGCATTTCAAGATCCTGGTGTTCATGCTCTCCGGCGCGGTCACCGGGATTGCCGGGGCCCTGTACGCCATGCTCCTGCACTTCGTGCCGCTGTCGAACATCGACCTGGCGATGTCGGAAAACATCCTGATCATGACCATCGTCGGCGGCACCGGCTCGCTGTTCGGCTCCCTGCTCGGCGCCGGCGCCATCGTACTGCTGGGCGAGTTCCTCTCCGAGCTGTGGCCACGCTGGCTGATTCTGCTGGGGGTGATCCTGATCCTGGTGGTGGTGTTCATGCGCGGCGGTTTGTGGGGCGGTTTGTCGAGCCTGGTGGAACGCCTCAAAGGCTCACGCAAGACGGCCTTGCTGGCCGAGGAGAAACGCTCATGAGCAAGCCTGCGCAGTACCTGCTGGAAACCCAGAACCTGGAGCTGGCCTACGGTGCCTTCCACGCGGTCAACGGGGTCAACCTCAAGGTCGAGGCCGGCACCATCCACACCATCATCGGCCCCAACGGCGCCGGCAAGACCAGCCTGTTCCACTGCCTGACCGGCGAACGCCAGGCCACCGCTGGAGCCATCCGTTTCAACGGCAAGAACATCATCAAGAAACCCGCCCACGGCCGGGTCGGCCTGGGCATGGCGCGTTCCTTCCAGCTCACCAGCCTGTTCCAGAACCTCAGCGTGCGGGAGAACCTGCGCCTGGCCGCCCAGGGCCGCGACGGCCTGGGGGCGCTGAACTTCTGGCACCACGTGGATAGCCGCCTCGAGCACCTGGAGGTGGCCGATCAAGTGCTGGAGCGCCTGCAACTCACGGCCCGGGCCCAGACCCTGGCCGGCGAGCTGTCCCACGGCCAGCAACGGGTGCTGGAAGTGGGCA
Organism: Pseudomonas sp. UME65; assembly: GCF_014170225.1. Classification (NCBI taxonomy): domain Bacteria; kingdom Pseudomonadati; phylum Pseudomonadota; class Gammaproteobacteria; order Pseudomonadales; family Pseudomonadaceae; genus Pseudomonas; species Pseudomonas sp. UME65. Next base: position 261,999 of record NZ_LZZQ01000005.1, read on the forward strand.
TGTCGATCTGTTCGAAACCGCAATTGCTGATGCTCGACGAGCCCACCTCGGGCATGGGCATCGACGATATTCCGATCATGACCCAACTGATCAGCGACCTGGGCCGCGACCACACGGTGCTGCTGATCGAACACAACATGAGCATCGTCATGTCCATCAGCCAACGCATCACCGTGATGAGCCACGGCCAGATCCTGGTCGAGGGCACGCCGGATGTGGTGCGCGCCGATGAGCGTGTGCGTGTCGCCTACCTGGGAGAAGCCGCCTGATGCTGACCGTCGAGAACATCCACTCCTACTACGACAAGAGCCACGTGCTCGAAGGCGTCTCGCTCAAGGTGGAGGCCGGTGAACTGGTGACCCTGCTGGGGCGCAACGGCGCGGGCAAGACCACCACCTTGCGCAGCATTCTGGGGATCATCTGCCCGCGCCAGGGCCAGATCCACTTCAACGGCCAGCAGCTGGTGGGCCAGAAAATCTTCGAGATCGCCCGCCAGGGTCTGGCCCTGGTGCCGGAACACCGGGGCATCTTTCGCCTGCTCAGCGTCGAGGAAAACCTGCGCATCGCCCAGCGCAAGGCCAGCCGCTGGCAGCTGGACGACATCTACCGAATGTTTCCTCGGCTCAAGGAACGCCGCAAGAACGCCGGCCACGCCCTGTCCGGCGGCGAACAGCAGATGCTGGCCATCGCCCGCGCCCTGCTCAATGACCCCAAGCTGCTGATCCTCGACGAACCCACCGAGGGCCTGGCGCCGGTGATCGTCGACGAGCTGGTGAAAATCCTGCGCACCCTCAAGGAAGACGGCCTGCCGGTGCTGCTGGTGGAACAGAACCTGATGGTCTGCGACAAGCTCGCCGACCGTCACTACGTGCTCGAACAGGGCCGCGTGGTCTACCAGGGCAGCGCCGCCGAGTTTCGCGCCGACCCGACCATCAAGAACCGCTACCTGGCCCTGAGCGCCTGACGGGAGAAATGCCATGAACAGTCGACTGGACCCACTGCAGTCCTTGCACAGCAATGCCACGCTGATCAACCGCGAGCGCCTCTGGCAGTCCTTGATGGACCTGGCCCGACTGGGCGCCACCGCCAAGGGCGGCGTGTGCCGCCTGGCCCTCACCGACCTCGACCGGCAGGCCCGGGACCTGTTCGTGCGCTGGTGCGAAGAAGCCGGCTGCAGCGTCAGCGTGGACGGCATCGGCAATATCTTCGCCCGCCGCGCCGGGCGTGACCCGAACCGAGCCCCGGTGATGACCGGCAGCCATATCGACACCCAGCCCACCGGCGGCAAGTTCGACGGCTGCTACGGGGTGATGGCCGGGCTGGAGGTGATCCGCACCCTGAACGACCTGGGCCTGGAAACCCAGGCGCCGATCGAAGTGGTGGTCTGGACCAACGAGGAAGGCTCGCGCTTCCCGCCGTGCATGATGGGTTCGGGAGTGTTCGCCGGCAAGTTCGACCTCGCCGAGACCCTGGCCAAGCAGGATGAACAGGGCCTGTCGGTGGGCGCCGAGCTGCAGCGCATCGGCTATGCCGGTCCGCGTGCGGTACTCGGCCACCCGGTGGGCGCCTATTTCGAAGCGCATATCGAGCAAGGGCCGGTGCTGGAAGACCGCCAGACCACCATTGGCGTGGTCATGGGCTGCCTGGGCCAGAAGTGGTTCGACCTGACCCTGAGCGGGGTCGAAGCCCACGCCGGGCCGACGCCGATGCACCTGCGCAAGGACGCCCTGGTAGGCGCAGCGCAAGTGGTCAGCGCGGTCAATCGCATCGCCCATGCCCATCAGCCCCATGCCTGCGGCACCGTGGGCTGCCTGAGCCTGCACCCGGGCTCGCGCAACGTGATCCCCGGGCAGGTGCAGATGACCCTCGACCTGCGCCACCTGCACGCCGACCGCTTGCAAGCCATGGTCGATGAAGTGCGCCAGGTGATCGAAGACAGCTGCCGCCAGCACGGCCTGACGTTCGAGCTGACCGCCACCGCCGATTTCCCGCCGCTGGACTTCGACCCCGCCTGCGTGGCCGCCGTGCGCCAGGGCGCCGAGCACCTGGGGCTGAGCCACATGGACATCGTCAGCGGCGCCGGGCACGACGCGATCTTCATCGCCGAGCTGGGCCCGGCAGGGATGATCTTCGTGCCCTGCGAGGGCGGCATCAGCCACAACGAAATTGAAAACGCCGCGCCCCAGGACCTGGCCGACGGCTGCGCGGTCCTGCTGCGGGCCATGGTCAATGCCGCTTAAGGAGCTCAATCGCTATGAAGCAAGCCACTGACATCGCCGCCTTGAGCGGCGTCGAACTGCTGCGCCATTACCGTGACAAGCGCCTGTCACCGGTGGAGGTCACCGAAGACGCCCTGGCGCGTATCGAGCGCTTCAATCCGCTGGTCAACGCCTATTGCCATATCGACCACCAAGGGGCCCTGGACGCGGCACGGGCCTCCGAACAGCGCTGGCTCAAGGGCCAGCCCTGCGGCGCCCTGGACGGCTTGCCGGCGTCGATCAAGGACCTGACCCTGACCCGTGGCATGCCCACCCGCAAGGGCTCGAAAACTACCTTGGCCGCCGGCCCCTGGGAAGTCGACGCGCCCTTCTCCGGCTTCATGCGCGCGGCCGGCGCGGTGCTGCTGGGCAAGACCACCACCCCGGAATTCGGCTGGAAAGGCGTGACCGACAACCCGTTGTACGGCATCACCCGCAACCCCTGGGACACCCGCCTGACGGCCGGTGGCTCTTCCGGCGGCGCAGCGGCAGCGGCCTCGCTGAACCTCGGCGTGTTGCACCAGGGCAGCGATGCCGGCGGATCGATCCGCATTCCCTGCGCCTTCACCGGCACCTTCGGCATCAAGCCGACCTTCGGCTACGTGCCGCAGTGGCCGGCCAGCGCGATGAACATCCTCTCGCACCTGGGGCCGATGACCCGCAGCGTCGATGACGCCGTGCTGATGCTGCAGACCGTGGCCCGTCCGGATGCCCGTGACGGCCTGCTCGGCGCACCGCGCAGCACGCCCTGGTTACCGGAAAATGCCAGCCTCAAGGGCCTGCGCATCGCCTACAGCCCGGACTTCGGCTACGTCAAGGTCGACCCGCCAGTGGCGCGAGTGGTGGCCCGGGCGGTGGAGCGCCTGGCGCAACTGGGGGCACAGATCGAGCAGGTCGATCCCGGTTTCAGTGATCCCCTGGAGATGTTCAATACCCTGTGGTTCTCCGGAGCGGCGCGCCTGACCGCAGCCCTCAGCCCCGCCCAGCGCGCCTTGCTGGACCCGGGCCTGCTGCGCATCGCCGAACAGGGCGAAGGCATCAGCCTCAGCGACTACAGCGCCGCCCTGGAGGCGCGCGCCGCCCTGGTGGCCCACATGGCCGCCTTCCATGAGCGCTACGACCTGCTGCTCTCGCCCATGCTGCCCCTGACTGCGTTCGCCGCCGGACACAACGTCCCACCGGGCTCGGGCCTGGGGGAATGGATGGAATGGACGCCCTTCAGCTACCCCTTCAACCTGACCCAGCAGCCGGCGGCTTCACTGCCCTGCGGCTTTGCCGACGACGGCCTGCCCGTGGGCCTGCACGTAGTGGGCGCACGCTTTGCCGACGAGCAAGTGCTGCGCTTGTGCCGGGCCTATGAGCGGCGTCGTCCAGCCCCCACCCCCAAGCCCCCGTCCTGCGACACTGGTACCGGCATCGTGCAGAATCCCGCAGGAGCCGGCTTGCCGGCGAAGAGGCCCGCGAGCCTTGGGCAAACCTTGAGGCCGCCTTCGCGGGCAAGCCCGCTCCTACAGAACGTCGCGATTGGGTGGGGCCGTATTCAATCGGGCCAAGGGATACGCCGCTGCAGTGCTCACAAAAACGCAACACCAGGCTGCGTCCTTTGTGATGGTTGGGCTAGGGTGGAAGCGATACAGTCGGGCCATCAGCAACCCGACTGACGCCCGACACAAGGATGCGTTCGATGACTGATTTGCACGATCTCTCCACCACCCAGCTGCTGGCGCAATTCGCCAGCCGCACCCTCTCGCCACTGGACTATTACGAGCATCTGCTGGCCCATGTCGGGCGCTGGGAGCCGCATATCCGTGCGCTCTACGCCTTCGATCCGGAGCAGGTGCGCCTGCAGGCCCGGGCCGCCACCGAGCGCTGGAACAAGGGCGCCCCCAACGGCCCGCTGGACGGGATTCCAGTGACGATCAAGGAACTGATCGCCACCCAAGGCACGCCAATCCCGCTGGGCAGCGCGGCCACCACGCTGAAGCCGGCGTTGCAGGATGCTCCACCCGCCGCGCGGATGCGTGAAGCCGGGACGATCATCCTGGCCAAGACCACGGTGCCGGATTTCGGCATGTTGTCTTCGGGGCTGTCGAGCTTCCACGGCATTACCCGCAACCCCTGGAACACCGCCTGCAATACCGGCGGCTCCAGTTCCGGTGCCGCGGCCGCAGCAGCCGCCGGTTACGGGCCGCTGCATATCGGCACCGACATCGGCGGCTCGGTGCGCCTGCCGGCCGCCTGGTGCGGGCTGGTGGGGTTCAAGCCGACCCTGGGGCGGATTCCCATCGACCCCTACTACACCGGACGCTGCGCCGGGCCCATGACCCGCAGCGTCGAGGATACGGTGCTGCTGATGCGCCACCTGGCCAGACCCGATGCCCGGGACGCCACCAGCCTGCCGCCCTTGACCGGCGACTGGAGCGATGAGCCGGTGTCGGTCAACGGTTTGAAGATCGGCCTGATGCTGGAACCCGGCGCGGGGCTGCAGCCGGAAGGTTTTGTCTGCGCAGCGGTGGAACAGGCCGCGCGGTTGTTCGAGAGCCACGGCGCCCAGGTCCGTACCCTGGCGCCGATCATGGACCGCGCGCAGCTGGACGGCCTCGACCGCTTCTGGCGCGCCCGGCAATGGGCGGAACTCTCGGCCCTGGGCGCCGAGCAGTTTGCCAAGGTGCTGCCCTATATCCGCGACTGGGCGGCGCCGGGGGCCGACCTGTCCGGGGTCGAGGCGGTGCTGGGCTTCAACCAGACCTTCGAGATGCGTCGGCGTGCCGCCCAGGTATTCAGCGAGTTCGACCTGGTGTTGTCGCCCACCAACCAGGTCAACCATTTTCCCGCCCAGTGGCCGTCACCGAGCAACGACCCGCAGCAGCCGTTCGAGCACATCGTCTTCACCCTGCCCTGGAACATGGGCGAACAACCGGCGCTGTCGATCAACTGCGGTTTCGCCGCCGATGGCATGCCCATCGGCCTGCAGATGATCGCCCCGCGCTTTGCCGATCAATGGCTGCTGCAAGTGGCCAAGACCTATGAGAGCTGGCGTGGAGCGATCCACAACTGGCCGAACCCGCCGTCCCACTGATACACCGAAACTGCCACCTTCACCCCAGCCCCGGGCCTTGCCGCCCGGGGCCTGGGCAACCTATGAATAAAAATTCGAGGGGCCAGTATGCACAGCCAAGCGTCCAATCCATCCGCCACACCCGAGCCCGAAACGCCCAACGCGGCGGGAGGCAAGCGCAGCGTATTCGCGGTGATCCTCGGCAATGCCGTGGAGTTCTTCGATTTCGGGGTCTACGCCACCTTTGCGGTGATGATCGGCCACACCTTCTTTCCCTCCGACAGCGCCTTTGTCAGCCTGATGCTCTCGGTCACCGCCTTCGGTGTGGGTTTTATCGTGCGGCCCCTGGGGGCGGTGCTGATCGGCGCCTACGCCGACCGCGTCGGGCGCAAGCCGGCGATGCTCCTGACCCTGGTGATGATGGCCGTGGGCACCGGCAGCATCGCCATCCTGCCCAGCTATGAAAGCATCGGCATCGCCGCACCGATCCTGCTGGTGCTCACTCGGCTGATCCAGGGCCTGGCCTGGGGTGGCGAGGCCGGCCCCGCCACCACCTACATCCTCGAAGCCGCGCCAGCCCACAAGCGCGGCACCTACGCCTGCTGGCAGGTGGTGGCCCAGGGCGTGGCCGCCATGGCCGCAGGCACCGTGGGCTACACCCTGACCCAGGTGCTGTCCCCCGAGGACCTCAACAGCTGGGGTTGGCGCGTGCCCTTCGTGTTCGGCCTCTTGGTGCTGCCAATCGGCATCTACATCCGCCGCAACCTGGCGGAAACCTTCCACGGCCAGGGTGAGACAGCCAGCACCGGCAGCCTGGTGCGCCAGGTGTTCGGCGAGCATCGCCGGGCGCTGGTGCTGGGGCTGCTGATTCTCTCCGGCAGCACCATCACCCAGTACTTCATCAACTACATGACCACCTTCGCCCTCACCGAACTGAAACTGCCCACCAGCATCTCCATGCTCTCGACCCTGGTGGCCGGCGCAGCCATGGCGGTGTGCGCGATTGCCGGCGGCATGCTCTGCGACCGCTTCGGCCGCCGCACCATCCTCATGGCGCCGCGGGTGGTGCTGTTGCTGGTGCTGTTCCCGGCGTTGCAATTGATGACCGAGCACCCCAGCCCGACGACCTTCCTGCTGACCCTGGCGGTGCTCTCCGGGCTGCACGGCATGAGTGGCGCGGCGCTGATCGTGCTGCTGGTGGAGAGCTTTCCCAAGGCGGTGCGCTCCACCGGTTTCTCCATCGTCTACGCCTTTGGCGTGGCGGCTTTCGGCGGTACGGCGCAGATCATCATCACCTGGCTGATCGGCACCACCGGCAACCCGATGTCACCGGTGGGCTACCTGCTGGTGGCCAACCTGGTGTGCCTGACCGCCGCTTGGTTCGCCAAGGAAACCCGCCCGCAAGCACCCGGGCGCAGCAACCCCGGCCAACGGCTCGCAGAAGCCCGCGCCCGCTGAGCATTCGCCTCACTGCCCAAAACCCTTTTCCGGCATCGCGTCTTCCTCTACCCTGCCGGCCGCGCATGACCGCGGTCGGGCGGAGGTTCGACGCCTTTGATTTGTGGGGAAGCGACATGAAACAGCTCGTACTTTGCGTCCTGGCCATGAGCGCCAGCAGCACCCTCCTGGCCCAGGACAACCCGCGCCCGAGCCAACAGGATCAGGCGCCGGGGTTTATCCAGGGCAGCCACCTGGACCTCAACCTGCGTCACTACTATTCCAACCAGCACACCCAGCGCGACACCTACCTGTCGATCAAGAAGGCCGACGGCATCGAGCGCACCCGGGTGCGGGAAACCTGGGTACAGACCGGCATGCTCAAGTACAGCTCCGGCTACACCCAGGGGCTGGTGGGTTTTGGCGTCGACGCCGGGCTGTTCAGCGCGGTCAATCTTGAGCGTGGTCATGGCCGGGTGGCCAACGGCGGCGACCGAGTGCTAGTGGACAGTGACGGCGACGCCCTGCCCACCTGGAGCCGCCTGGGCATCGGCGATGTGCGCTTGCGCCTGTCCAACACCGAGCTCAAGGCCGGGCGCCTGATGACCGACAACCCGGTGCTGCGCTACAAGGACAACCGCGCCCTGCCCTCCAGCTTCCAGGGCGTGGGCCTGTACAGCCATGAAACCGACTGGTTGTCGCTGCAGGCCGGCAGCTTCGACCGGGCCATCCCGCGCACCGGCACCGGCAGCGAACGCCTGACCACCACCTTCGGCAACCGCGCCTACAGCGGCGAGCGCATCAGCTACCTGGGGGCGACGGTAAAACCCGGCCTGGGCCTGGAAGGCAGCCTTTATGCCTCACGCTTCGAGAACATGTGGGACCAGTACTACCTGGGCCTGACCCACCGCGCCGGGGACAAAAGCCGGCTGGCGCTGAAGACCGCGTTCAACTACTACCACACCCGGGACCAGGGCCAGCAGCGCCTGGGCTACATCGATAACGACGCCTTCAGTCTGGCGCTGACCGGCAGCCATCAGGCCCACAGCCTGACCCTGGCCTGGCAGCAGGTGTTCGGCGACGAGTACTTCGACTATGTGTGGGAGTCCACCGGCAACTACATGGCCAACTCCCTGTACTCGGACTACAACGGCCCCAATGAAAAGTCCTGGCAGTTGCGCTACGACCTGGATCTTGCCGCCTACGGCGTGCCCGGGCTGAGCGCCAGCCTGTGGCACGCCAAGGGCTGGGGCATCGATGGCACCCAGTACGACGGTGACCGCAATGGCCGCAACCGCGGCTACAACGTACGCGGCCTGGACGGCGCCAAGCACAACGAGAATGGCCTGATGCTGGCCTATGTGGTGCAGTCCGGACGGCTCAAGGATGCGGTGCTGCGCACCATCGTCTACAACCACCGCGCCAGCGGCGGGCAGATCGACGGCAGCTATGACGAGTTCCGCCTGGTGGGGAATTTCCCGTTCAACCTGTTCTGACCACCGCCCCTCCTCCGTAGGAGCCGGCTTGCCGGCGAAGAGGTCCGTAAGCCGTGCAGCGCTCTTGGAAACGCTTTCGCGGGCAAGCCCCGCTCCTACGCCAGGCTATGGCGTTGCATCGCCCGGACAAGCATTTCCTGGCACCTGAGGGTCGCCACTGACAAGGGCCGGTTGCGCACCACGCACAGGTCCACCCGGATCCGCTCCAGGTATTGGTCGTCGATCGGCACGGCCACCAGCCCATCCCCCAGGTCCCGGGCCTCGGCATCCACCTGGGGCAGGATCAGCACTGCCGCACGTTGGCGGGCCAGGCTTTTCTGCACCTCCAGGGAGCTGGTGGTGAATACCGGAAGGATGTTCACTCCGCGCTTTTTCGCCGCGCCCTCCAGGGCCTGGCGCACGCCGTAGGCCGAGTCGGGAATCGCCAGGGGCTGGCCCTCCAGATCCTGCAGGCGAATGCTCGGGCACTGGGCAAACGGGTGCTCGGCGCTGACCAGTACCCGGTGCCACAGTTGGCAGTGGGCGGTCACCTCCACTTCGGCCCGTTCCGGCAGGTAGAACGCCAGGCCCAGGTCGGCCTCGCCGCTGCACAGGGCATCCAGAGTGGCGCCGGCACTGGCGATGACGATGTTGAAGGTGACTTTCGGATGGGCCCGGTTGAACGCCGCCAGCACCGGCGCCAGCACGCTGGAAACGATACTTTCCGACACATGGATGCTGACGTTACCCGCTACCTGGCTCTGCCGGCTGGCGATCACATCGCGCACCTGGTCGAAGCCGCGCAAGGTGGAGGTGACCTGCTCGGCCAGGCATTCACCCTCCACGGTCAGGCGAATGCCCCGGGGCCCGCGCTCGATCAGCGCGGTGCCGAAGAAGTGCTCCAGTTGCTCGATCTGCCGGCTGACTGCGGTGGGGGTCACGTACAGGCGCTCCGCCGCCTGACGCAGGGAGGCGCACCGGGCCACCTCGTGGAAGTAACGCAACGCTCGTAATTGCATGGCCGCGGGCCCCATCGTTGAACTGAGCCATGAGGCAGGCAATTACTGCGCCAGCCGCAGCGCCCCGGAACCATTCAACACGCGGTTTTCACACAAAAGATTGATCTGAACGATGCCCCTGCCTACCCTGCCAGGGCGCCGATGCCTCATTCGGCAAGAACCCTCCCCGCCCCCTTGCCGTCTGCTTCCAAGGATTTCCATGAGCACTCTGCCCCGCACCGCACCACTTGCCGCAACCCTCACCGCCCTGGCGCTGCTTGGCGCCTGCTCCAGCGTGACCCGGGAGATCAACCCGGAGCCCACCATCACTTCCGCCGGCATCCTGGCCTTTCGCGATATCTGCCTGAAGTCCGCGCCGTCCTTCGCCGGCGCCGAGACCGCCGCGCGCAACCATGGCATCAGTGACCTGACCGATGCCGGCTTCGCCAAGATGGGCATGAACGAGGACCAAAGCCTGGGCGTGCAGATACAGGCCAACAAGGAATGCGCGATCACCACCCCGACCCAGAACGACAGCTCGCTGACCCAGCAATTTCTCAGCGTGGCCGGCAAGTTCTCCAGCACCCCGGTGGCCCAGAGCGTACCGAGCAAGATCACCCTCAACGGGCAGACCTTCATCCTCATGCACGACCGTCGTGGCGGTGAAGCCTATGTGATGCTCAAGACGCAGTGACCGCGCTGCATCCTAGCTCTGGCTGAGCTGTCGCTGCGGCGGCCGGCTCAACGTCAGGACCCGGATCAGGGCGGCCGCATTCATCGGTTTGTAAAACAGAAAGCCCTGGGCCGCATCGACACCCAGGCGCTGCAGGTGCGCACGTTGCTTTTCGGTCTCGATGCCTTCGGCCACCAGCTCCAGGTTCAGCGCACCGGCCATCCCCACGATGGCCTCGATGATCCGGGTTTCCTTGGCCCCCGTAGCGTTGGCGACAAATCCGGAGTCCAGCTTGAGCTGCCCAAAGGGAATGTCCGCCAGGCGCATGATCGAGGAATGCCCGGTGCCAAAATCATCCAGGGACAGACGCACGCCACTGTGCACCAGCACACTGATGTTCTCGATGCACTGCATGCTCAGGACCAGAGCCTGGCGCTCGGTGATCTCCAGGGTCACCTGGCGCGTGGGCACCTGCGCCTCGTCGATCTGTTGCAACACCCGCAAGGCGAATTGCGGATCGCTCAGCTGGCTGGCCTCAATGTTGTAGGAGAACATCAGGGCATCGCCGCTGACGTGGCCCTGCAACTGCCGCTGCAGCGCCAGGCCCTGCTGCAACAGGCAATCGAACAACTGGCGATGGCCCTGCGGGCTGTCGAACAGGTCGAGAAAGAACTGCGGCCCCAGCACCCCCTTGTGAGGATGCTGCCAACGGGCCAGGACTTCGGTGCCGGTGATGCGCCGGGTCTTCATGCAGACCTGGGGCTGGAAAAAAGGCACGATCTGCCGCTGTTCCAGGGCCTGGGAAACATCCAGTTCGGCCACCCAGTCGTTGTTGGCGCAATCAGCTCCCGCCGCCCCTGGAGCATCGTCACGTGCATGGCCTTTCACCGTACGCTTGATGGCCAGCGCCTTGAGCAGCAAGGCGCTGATCTGCAGCGTGTCCAGCTCGCTGTAACTGCCGACGCAGTACTTGCCGGAACGCACCCGAAAGTTCGCCAGCCCCCAACGGATCGGCGCTTGCAGCGCTTCGCATTCCATCATCGAGAAAAAGCCGTAGTGCTCGCAGAGCCTGCGCAGGTAGGGGATGGCGTTCAGGGGTTGCAGCGAGTCGCAGATCACCAGGTCCAGTTCATCCAGGGCGGGCGGGAACTGAGCGCCGTCGCAGTCATCGCTGATCACTTGTACCCGAGCAAAACCGCAAGACGCGAGAATTCTTGAAAAATGTCGAACCCGAAAAGCGTTCGAACACAACAACAGTACGCTCAGCGTCGACATCACCGCGGCTCCGGATAAAAAACCATGCTAGCCAAATTGAACTCAACTGAGTTCAAGACACTTCGCCAATGGAAGTAGGAAATTTCTGAGACTTGGCACTTTCTCAAGAAATTCCGGAGCCAGAGCTGGTCGACCGAGGCCGGCCCCTCCTGGGCAGCGCCCCGTTTACCCGGAGTGCATGGCGACTATGGAGCACTGGCAATGGCCGCAATCTCCCTGCGCAACCATTGCAGGCCCGGCGCCTGTTGCTGCTGGCGATGCCAGATCAGGCTGACCTGCACCGGCGCCGCCAGCAGCGGCAGGCTGGCGATGCGGATCGGCAGCAAGGCGCAGAAATGCTCCGCCAGGTAGCGTGGCACGGTGCCCAGCAGGTCGGACTGGGCAACGATCAGCGGAATGCTCAGGTAGTTGGGCACGAACACCTGCACCTGGCGCTGGACCTTGGCCGAGCCGAGAACGATTTCCAGGGGCGAGCCGCGCCCACCCCGATCGGGAATCGCCACGTGCAGGCAAGCCTGGTAGGCCTCCAGGCTCAGTTCCGGGGCAAAGGCCGGATGGTCGCGACGGCCGATCACCACCAGTTGCTCCTCAAGCAGCGGCTGGTAGCACAGGTCCGGGCTGTCGAAATACAGGTAGTCCACCGCCAGGTCGAGCATCCCGGCACCGAGCCAGGCGGCGATGGCGTCGGCGCTGTCGCTGCGCACCGCCAGCCGGACCCCGGGCGCTACCTGCTGCAGGCGTCGGGACAGAGCCGGCAGCAGGCGCGCCTGGGCGTAATCGTTCATCGACAAGGTGAACAGTTGCTGGGCCGCCGCCGGCTCGAACGCCGCAGCAGGATCGAGGCCCTGCTGCAACAGGTGCAGGGCCTGGCGCACGGCCACATGCAGGCTCAGGGCCCGGGAGGTGGGTTGCATGCCGCGGGCGGTGCGAATGAACAGCGGCTCGTCCAGGTGCCGGCGCAGGCGCGCCAGGGCATTGCTCACCGCCGGTTGGCTGAGGTTCAGGCGTACCGCGGCCCGGGACAGGTTCTGCTCCTGCATCAAGGCGTCGAACACCCGCAACAGGTTGAGGTCCAGGCGCTGCACATTGAGCTTCATGAATAATGCCCATTGAAATTATCCAGGGGCTGGATAATTCGCGGCGCCAGCCCCGGCTGTCAATAACGGCAGCCGGAGCAAGGGGTCAGTCAGCAACCCCTGGACCAGCATTGCTCTCGGGCAGGAAAAGGCGCGCCGCCAGCCAGCAGGTCAGGCAGGCAGCCACGAATAGCACCAGCATCTCCACCTGGTAGTCGGCGAACTGTGCCTTCTTCACGCCATGGACCACCAGGGCGATGAAGATCAGCGCCCATAGGCTGGCCACGCTTGCGCCCACCAGGGCCAGCACCGCACAGGCGCGCGGGCTGTGGTAGACCTTCATCAGCGTCACCCCCAGGGCGAAGACCAGGAACGGCAGCAGAAACGCCACCTGGGCCACCAGCGGTGCAAGCACCGGCATCAGCAGCAACTCGCCCCCCCGCACCTCCCCCAGCAATCGCGGGTTGCTGGCCAGGTGGGCCAGCAGCGTGACGAACTTGAAGGCGCCGAACACCAGCCCCAACACCAGCGGGCAGAAGAAAAACGCCATGAACACCCGGCGTCGCGGGTAAGCCGCCGCACTCATGGCGCACAGCCCTGGCTCTTGGAGTAGCCCAGCAATTTGCAGCCAAACTCCACCCGGGACTTGTAATCCAGAATATCCACGCCGCCATCCATTCCTTTTCGATCACCGATCATTATCTCGGGCATGATCGACGTATCGGTCACCAGCCCGGAAAGCCAGGTGAATGCACTCCGGTCGCCCATGTACTGCTCATGAATCGGCTGCAGGATAGTCTGTTCGCCTTTCAATTGCTTGATGTCCCAGGCGACCGGATCGCTGGTGGCCTTGTTGTAGAGGTTCTTGAAGTTCTCGAAGCCACCGGTGATCAGCGCATCCCCGGCTGCCTTGCGCCAGTCATAGACCGGCGCCATCAGCCGGCCGACACCAAAGGTTATGTACGAGAGGTTATCGTCGGCTCCCAGGCCGGTCCAACCGGCCCTGGACACCTCTTCCGCCCCACCGAACCACTTGGCACCAATCCCCATGTTCTGCTCGTAGACATGGCTGGCACCAAAGAAATTGGCCCGGTTGTCGATGGTGTTCAAGTAGGTCACCAGGCGCCCGGCAGCCCCTTCGGTGTTGTAGAGATAGTCGAAGGTGTTCTTCGAGGAACGGGTCACATCCTTGTTCATGATGTTCCAGGCATCCTTCATGGCCACGTACTTGATCGAGGCATTGACCGCCGCGCGGCAACTGTCGCTGGTCGGCGCCTTGTCGCAGAGGCTGCGCATTTCCGAGTCCAGCCACTCGCTGAGTTTCTCGGCCTTGGCCACCGCAGCCTTCTTCTGCTCATCGGTAGAGCAGGTACGTCCCGACAGGCAGTTGCCCACCTCGTCGAAGGCCTGGTGCGTCAGGTAGTTGTACTGAGTGCCATTGGCCGCCACCGCCGAGGCGATGCTCATGTCACCACCGGACGCCGACGCGCCGAGTACACCGACAATCTGCGACAGGGCCATCAGGTTGGCCTGGGCCTGGATGTACTCCGGCGAGCCGGGGATCAGGTTGTCCGGCAGCAGCTTGTCCCCCAGCACCCCCACCAGCAACTCGTTGGCACCACCGGCGATGGCGCCGGTGCGAAAATCACCGCCCATGGCTTCAGACAGCAGGCCGCCAAGCCCGGCATGCAGGGCGATTTTCGCCAGGCCGCCTTCGGTCAGGCCCAGGTCGCCGATCTTGCCGGCACCATAGGCCCCGCCAATGCTCGCCGCGGTGCCGGCAGCGGCGCTGGCCAGGTTGTCCTTGAAGCTGCCGCCATAGACCGCAGTCTTGATCAGGGCATCGGCCGTGACCTTGACCGCCACGGTCTGCAGGCTCTTGGCATCCAGGCCCATGGCGCTCGGGTTGTAGTTCAACCCCTGGGCCACTCCGGCGGTGGCTGCGGCCACTGTGTAGCCCTTGATGCTCTCCTTGGAGGTCACGTCCTTGAGGACCTTGCCCAGGTTGCCGCGGTTGTCGATGGTGCTGACCGTGGCCTTGGTGGCGACGTTCACCGCCACTGCCTGGAGCATGGTGTTCATCCCGGCCATCATCGGCCCCATCACCGCCGCCAGGGCGATGGCGATGATCAACTGCGCTGCCGGGCCCAGGCCCGAGTTGTTGTACTTGAAGGACTCGTGGATCTCCTTGACCTGGCGCCAGTCGACGTCGCCCCGGGCCTCGGCCTGTTTCAGCCAGGCCAGTTGCGGGTCGGCCTGGACCATGGCGTCGATGGCCTGGCTGACGCTTTTCTGGTCGATGTGCTTGATGTCGATCTTCAAGCCTTCCACGGCCTTGATGGTCAGGCTGCCGCCGGCCACCAGGCTGCTCTGGCGCAGGGTTTCATCGGTGTTGCCGCGGCCTTTGGAGGAATTCCAGAAGGCATTGTTATTGCTCTTGGTGTGGCTTTCGTCGTGCAGGTCCTTGACCCCCTCGAAGGTGATCGCGCCGCCACTGTCCAGGGTCAGGTCCTTGGCGCTTTCCAGCTTGGCCACCTGGTATTTCTGGTCGCCGCCGCTCTTGAGGGTCAGGTCGCCGCCAGTCGTGATCTCGCTGCCGATGTTGGTGACCTGGGTCACCTCGTCACGGCGGGTCTTCTTGCGGCCCCAACTGCCCTTCTTCTTCATGTCGTACAGCGAGTAGTCGCTGTCCTGGGCCGCCAGCAACTCCAGGTTGTCACCAGCCACCAGGTAGGCTTCGTTGCCGGCGCTGATACGGCTGGAGATCAGGCTCAGGTCCTTGCCGGCACTGAGGACCACATCGGCGCCGGCGGTCAGCGAAGTGCCGACCTGGCTGACATGGTCTTCCTGGCGGGTGACCTTCTTGGTCTTGGAGTAGCTGTGCTGCTCATCCGCCGCCGAGGCCAGGGTCAGGTCACCCGCCGCATCCATGGCGATGTTGCGCTTGGCCTCGATCTGGCTGGCGACTGCCGTCAGGTCGCGTCCGGCGCTGACCGCCAGATCCCTTCCGACGCTGAAGCTTGAACCGTGCTGGGTGATGCTTTCGTTGAGGTAGCGGTCGCGGGTGAGCTTGTCGTGCTCCTGGGCCGATACCAGGTTGACGTCGCGCGCAGCGATCAGGGTCGTGTCGCCGCCACTGCTCAGCACCCCGCCGATGTTATTGATATCGCGACCGGCACCGACATTCAGGTCGTTGCGGGCCTCGATCCGCCCGGCGTTGTCGGCGTAGTCCAGGCGCTGGGTGGTGGAGCCCGGGTTGCTCTGGAAGGTGGTGATGCTGCGCTCGTTGATCACGTCCCCGGCCAGGGCGCGGACCGTCACGTCACGCCCGGCGATAATACCGCCGGACTGGTTGACCACGTTGTCCCCGGCCAGCAGGTTCAGGCGATTGCCCGCCTCGATCAGGCCACCGTTGATCAGGTCAGTCCCCGCCGTGGCACTGAGGTTCTCACTGGCGCGCAAGGTCCCGGAGTTGACCAGGTCCTTGCCGGCGATCAGGGTCACGTCGCGGCCCTGGACCAGCGCGCCATTGGGCGCCAGACGGTTGTTGGCGTTGGCCAGGTACAGCACTGGCACCAGCACCTTCTCGCCGTTCACCTCCTGCTCTTCGAGCCAGACGATGTCGTGGGTCAGGGCCGCCACCTGCTGGGAGGTCAGGGTCACGCCCACTGCCAGGTTGAGTGAATCCTTGCTGGCGATGGCGTTGTTCATCAGGTACTTGAACATGCCCTCATCGCTATTCTGGCCATCGAGGAAACGCTGGCCGGTACGGGCCGTGACCGCTTGCTGGATCAGGCGCTGCTCGTAAAAACCATCACCCAGGCGCTTGGCGCTCTGGTCCGGGTCGTAGCCCAGTTTCGACAGCAGATAGTCCGAACCCATGAACTGCTTGAGGTCGGTGAGCAGCGGGTTGGTCTCGATCAGGTACTTGTGCGGATTGCTGCGCACACTGCTGTCCGGCAGGCCCTGGACGCGGTTGACGCTCTGGTTGCCAGCACTGCCCGTGGGCAGCAGCACGCCCCCCGGCGAATCCCCGGCCACGGCGTTCACCTGCACCGTCGCTGCGCGGCCATCGATGCCCGTGGCCTGGTGATCAACCAGGTTCAGGTCGCGAGCGCCCAGGGCCACTTGCGGCAGCGGCCGGTTGCTCAGTTCCCGGGGCTGGACCGGCTCCGGACCGGCCTGGCGAGTGCTCAGTTCCAGGCTGGCGCCGCCCATGCTCCAGCTCTGCGCCGGGGCCGAGGGCTGCGCTGCGCCGCCCTGGCCGCTCAGGCGGAACAGGCCGTTCTGCCCGGATGGCAGGCTGAAGTTGGGCAGGCTCAGGGGGTTGACCTGCTGCTGCGCCAGGTCCGGCGGTAGCTGGGAGTGGAGCACTACCATCAGCGGCTTGCTGGAGGCGCCCACCGCCGTGTCGCGGGTGCTACCGCCCACGGCGATGGCATTCTTGACCACGCTGATATTGCTGATGTCGTTGGCTGCCGTGAGCCGGGCCTTGCCACCGGCCTGGATGATGGCCGGCGCCGCCGAAGAGCTCAGGGTCGAGGTCTCTACCGGCCGGTCGATGCCATAGAAGATCCCCGGGTTGAACTTGGCCACCAGGGCGGCGAAGTCCTCCTGGTTGAAGGCACTGCCCTGCGGGTGCGCCCGGTCATAGGCCTGCACGTCACGGGCCAGCTGGAAGAACAGCCCGCGATTGATCTTGACCCCGGCGCCGACTTCATAGCCGGAAGAACCGGACGCCACCAGGGAGGCCTGGTTGGTGATGGTGCCGCTGGTGATGCTCAGGTCATTGCCTGCCGACACGGTGCTGTAGCGGTTGAGGAAGCTGGTGCTGTTGACCGTCAGGTTGCCCCCCGCGTTCAGGGTCGACTGCGGCGAGTCGCTGGTCACCACGCCTTCCACCGTCCGGTAGATAAACACCGGCCCCCGGACCCAACTGGCGCCACCGCCGCAGTGCTGGACGCAGCGGATGGTCATGCGGCCATCGGTGATCTGCTGGCTGGCTTCGTATTTTTCCCGGTCGTTGACCAGATCCAGTGCAGCGATATTGATATCGCCGCCGCTCTGGATGTTGCCGGAGATGTTTCTCAGGTTTTGGGCCGAGGTGCCTGCCGCCATGCCGGCCACGGTCAGGCCGCCAAGGCTGTAGAACTCGCCATAGCTGTTGGTCAGGGTGTTGACGTTGAGGCTGGCGTTCTGGCCGCTGAATACGAAACCGTGGTCGTTGACCAGGGTCGGGGTGACCAGATTCAGGCCCTGGGCGGCGCCCAGGGTGCCGGTGTTGAGCACGCCGCCGGCATTCACCGAGAGTCCGGCGTTGGAGGTCAGGCGCCCGGCGTTGTTCAGTTGCCCGGCGACCGTGACCTGGGTACCGCCGCCACCGGCGATGCTGCCCGCGGCGCCAAGGTTGAGCTGGGCCGCGCCAAAGCCAAGGGTGCCCAGGCTGGATACCCGGCCATTACCGGAATAGGTGCCGCCGATCTGCAGGTCCAGGCTGCCATCACTGGCCAGCAGCCCGTCGTTGTTCCAGTTGCCACCCCGGGCCTGCAAGTGCTGGCTGGCCAGCAACTGGCCAGCGGCGGTCTGGCTGAAGTGGTTGACGTCGAGGTTCAGGCGCCCGGCCTGGATCACGCTACTGTTGGTCCAGCTGTCGGCGGTCAGCGTCAGCCCGCCCCGGGTGACCAGGCTGCCGCCGGCATTGATCACGTTGCCGGTGGCGATATCGAAGTTGCCTTCGCCCAGGTGCAGCAGGCTGCCACCCTGATTGAGGAAACCCGACGCCGCCAGGGTCAGGTCGGTGTTGGCGGATTCCAGCAGGCCGTTGCGGTTGTCGAACAGCCCGCCGATCTGCAGGTCGGTCTTGCCGCCAGGGGCCAGGGCCCGCAGTTTGCCGCCCTGGTTGTCCAGGCTGGCGCCGCGCAGCGCCAGGCTCTCGCGGCTTTCAATCAGGCCGCCCTGGTTGACCAGGGAACCGTTGAAATCCAGGTCGATGTGCTGGCCGTTGATCTGCCCGGTGCTGTTGTCGAGCTGATTGCCGCTGGCCTTGACCCGCCCGCTGGCATACAGCCCGCCCTGGCTGTTATCCACCCCGGCGCTGCCGGCATTGAGCAGCAAGTCGCCACCCTTGGCCGCCATGCGTCCGGCGCCGTTGTCGAAACCGGCCAGGGCTTGCAGATCCAGGCGCTGGGCCTCGGCCTGGCCGCCATGGTTGTTCAGCACCCCCGATATCCGGGCCTGGAACAGCCCCTTGAGGCTGGACAGCACACCCGCGCGGTTATCCAGGCTGGCGCCTTGAATGTCCAGGTCACCATCCTCGGCAATCAGCTTGCCGCCCTGGTTATCGATGCCCCCGGTCACTGCCAGGGTCTGGGCCTTGGCGCTCTGGATCGCGCCCTTGGCATTGTTCAGGCTGCCGGCGCTCAGGCTCAGGCCGGCGTCGCGGCTGTAGATCAGGCCGTCATTCTGGTTGCGCACCTCACCACTGACGTTGACCTGCAGCGCACCGTTGGCGGCCAGGGTGCCGCGGTTACTGTTGTCCAGGCTGTTGCTGAACAGAGTCATCAGGTTCTGGCTGACCAACTGCCCGTCCTGGTTGTCGATGCGGCTGGAACGCTTGAGCAGCAACGGGCCGCTGGCGGCCAGCTTGCCCTGGGTGTTGACCAGGGCACCCAGAAGATCGAGGGTCACCGCGCCTTCACCGCGCAGGTTGCCACCCTGGTTGTTCAGGCTATTGCCGTTGAAGTTCAGGCCGCCCACGGCGCTGAGTCGGCCGCCCTGGTTGTCCAGGTCGCCGGCGCCGATGTCGAGGCTGGCGCTGCTTTCAATCAGCCCGCCCCGGGCGTTGTTCAAACCTCCACTGCCAAGGATCAGTTGCTGCTCGCCCTTGCTGGTGACGATGCCCTTGTCGCTGTTGTCCAGGCTCGCGGCCTTGAGGGTCAGCTGACCCTGGCTGGCCAGCCCGCCTTGCGCACTGTTGAGCAAGGCGCCGCTGAGGTCGATATTCAGATCCCCCAGCAGGCTCGACAAGGTACCTTGCTGGCGGTTGTCCAGGCTGCCGCCGCTGACCTTGAGCCCCTGCCAGCCGGATATCAGGCCCTGCTGGTTGCCCAGGTTCACGGCCTCGACCCCAAGCTGCTGGTGGCTGATCAGCTTGCCGCCACTGTTGTCCAGGCTGCGCCCGGCCAGGTTGAAGCCCTGGGTGCTGGAGATTTCCCCGGCCTGGTTCTGCAGGTCCCGCAGCCCGGCAATGCTCAGCACGCCCTGGGTGTTGATCAGGCCCTGGCGGTTGTCCAGGTCCGAGCCTTGGGCCCCCAGGTCGATGCCCACACGGGTGCCGCCGAGCAGGCGCCCACCCTGGTTGTCCAGGCCGTTGGCGCTGATCTGCAGCGGCCCGGCGGCCTGGATCAGGCCCTGGTTGCGCAACGGGCCAGTGACCCGCAGGTCCAGTTCGCTGTCGCTGAGCAGCGAGCCGCTGTGGTCCAGGCTAGCGGCATCGATCTGCAACGCGGCGGCGGCGATCTTGCCCTTGAGCGCGGTCAGCGCGCCCTCGATGCGCAAGGTCAGGGCCTGGTTGCTGAGCAACTGCCCGGCGCTGTTGTCCAGGCTGCGGGCGGCCAGTTCGAAAGCCTGCTGGCTGGAGATTTCCCCCTGACGGTTGTCCACCGCGCCGAGGTTGCTCAGCAGTAGCACACCGGGGGCATTGATCAGGCCGCCCTGGTTGTTCAGGGTGCCATGGTTCAGGTCCAGGCTCAGGCGGCTCTTGCTGAACAGCTTGCCGCCCTGCTGCTGCAACCCGGTGACCGAGGCCGTCAGGGCCTTGGCGCTGCCGATGCTGCCCTGCTCGTTGTTGACCTGGGCAGCGTTCAGGCTCAGTTCATCACCGCTGTTGAGGTTGCCGCCCTGGCTGTTGTCCAGCGCTCCGGTAGTGAGTGACAGCCGGCCCTTGGCGCTGATGATGCCCTGCTGCTGGTTGTCCAGCCGGGCACTGGCCAGGGTCAGGCCCGCGTCGCTCAACAACTTGCCGCCCTGGTTGCTCAGGGCCTGCCCGGCGCTGACCTGCAAGGCACCACCACTGGACAGGCTGCCCCGGTCGTTGTTCAGGTTGCGGGCCTGGGTCGCCAGGCGGCCTTCGCTGCTGATCCGGCCTTTGCGGTTGTCGAGGTCTTCACCCAGTTCCAGGTCCAGGCGCTGGGCCCCCACCAGTTGCCCGCCCCGGTTGTCCAGGCCGATGCCGCTGAGGCTCAGGCCCTGGTCCGCGGAAATCAGGCCCAGGTTCTGGTTGAGCACCCGGGCCACCTTCAGGGTCAGGTCACCACTGGCCAGCAGGCGGCCCTGGTCACTGTTGTCCAGGCGCTCGCCGCTCAGGTCGATCTGCCGGCTCGACACTTCACCGCCGCGGTTATCCAGTCGCCCGACCTGCAGGTCCAGGGCGCGGGTGGCGCCCACCAGCCCCTCCTGGCGGTTGTCCAGGCTGGCGGCCTTGAGGGTCATCTGCCCTTCGGCCAGCAGTATTGCGCCCTGGTTGTCGGCGTGCCCGCTGACCTGCAGTTGGCTGTCGCCACGGCTGTGCAACTGGCCGTCGCGGTTGTCCAGACTGGCGCTGCGGCTGTCGATGGCTGCAGCCGAGATCAGCCCCTTGACGTTGGCCAGGGCCTGCTCGATGCGCAGGGTCAGGGCCTGATTGCTCAGGAGCTTGCCGGCACCGTTGTCCAGTTCCCGGGCGTTGAGGCTGAAGGCCTTGGCCCCGGAGATTTCACCGCTGCGGTTGTCCACCCGGTCGAGGTTGCGCAACAACAACTGCCCCGGGGTGTGCAGGTTGCCGCCCTGGTTGTCCAGCAGGCCATGGTTCAGGTCCAAGGTCAGGTCGGCGTTGCTGAACAGCTCGCCGCCCTGCTGCTGCAGACCAGTGATGCTGGCATTGAGGGCCTGGTCGCTGCCGATCCGGCCCTGGTTGTTGGTCAGTTGGGCAGTGGTCAGGGTCAACTGCCCGGCACTGGTCAGGCTGCCGCCCTGGCTGTTGTCGAAAGCGCCGGTGCCCAGGCGGGCATCGGCCTTGGCGCTGATCACGCCCTTGTCGCTGTTGTTCAGGCTGGTGCTGTCCAGGGTCAGCCCCTGCTCGGCGACGATCGAGCCGCCCTGGTTGAGCAGCGCCCCGCGGCTGTCGAGGCTCAGGGCCCGGGCACCGGTCAGGCGTCCGCCGCGGTTGTCCAGGCTGCCAACCTTGAGGGTCAGCAGGTCTTCGCCGCTGATCAGGCCGCGCTGGTTGTCCAGGGCTGCGCTCAGGGTCAGCAGCAACGGCTTCTGGCTCACCAGCTGGCCGCCGCTGTTGTCCAGGCTGTCGCCACTCAGGGTCAGCCCTTGCTTGCTGAACAACAGCCCCTGGTTCTGGTTGATGACCCGGGCCACCTGGAGCAGCAGGCGCTGGTCCGCCAGGACCTTGCCGCCATCACTGTTGTTCAGCCCCTGGCCGTTGACCTGCACTTCCCCCTGGCCCGACAGTGCACCACCACGGTTATCCACCTCGACGACGTCCAGGGTCAGGGCCTTGAGGGAGGCCACCAGGCCCTGGTCCCGGTTATCCAGGGACTGGCCCTGCAGATGCAGAACGCCTTCGGCCACCAGCTCGCCGCCATGCTGGGCAAGGCTGTCCACCTGGGCATGGAGTTCGCCTTTGCTGGCGATGCGGCCAGCGTGGTTGAGCACCTCGCCGCTGTTCAGCGTCAGGGTTGAAGTGGCGCTGAGCAGGCCACCGCTGTTGTCCAGGCGGTTGCCTTCGACGGTGACGGCGGTCCGGCTTTCCAGGCGGCCCTTGTCGCGGTTATCCACGTCACGACTGTGCAGGCCCAGGGCCTGATCGGCATGTATCACCCCACCGCGGTTGTCCGCACTCTCGCCGCGCACCACCAGGGTGTCGCTGCCGGAAATCCTGCCCTTGCGGTTGTCCAGTTGCCCGGCCTGTACTTCCATGGCCTGGGTAGCCTGAATCAAGCCCCTGTCCTGGTTGTCGAGACGACCGGCGACCTGGACCTCCAGGCGCTCCTCGCTGCGCAGGTTACCGGCCTTGCTGTTGTCCAGGGATGCGGCCTGCACCTTCAGCAAGCGCTCCGCCCCCAGGGCACCGCCACGGTTGTCGATGGCCCCGCTGGCGTTGATATCCAGGGTTTCACCGGCCATCACCAGCCCGGCAACGTTGTCCAGCGCCGCCAGTTGCAGGCGAACCTGGCTCAGGCTGCTGAGCTCGCCGTGGCGATTGCCCAGGTGGCCGATCTCGGCCTTGAGTTGGCCGTCGCTGGTGATCAGGGCATTGTGGTTCAGCACCTGGGTGGCCTGCAGTTCCAGGCTGTCGCTGCTCAGGACCCGGCCCTGGTTCTGGTTGTCCAGAGTGCCGGCGCTGACCTTCACCTGATGCTGGCCACTAAGGGTACCGCCCCGGTTGTCCAGGGTCTGGGCCGTGTTCAGGGTCAGGTCGCGGCTGGCGATAATGCTCTTGCCGCGGTTGTCGAGATCCCGGGCGTTGAGGCTGATATCGCCGTTGGCGTTGCGAGAGTTATCGGCATTGACCCCGGCTTCGATGATGCCCTGGTTGCTCAGTTGGCCACCGCTGTCCAGCTGGATGCTGTCGCGGGCGGCGAGGGTTTTCTGGCTGCTCAGGTCGCCCCGGGTCTGTACCTTGAGTTCGCTGCCGGCGTAGACCGCGCCCTGGGCCTCCAGGCTGCCGGCCTTGATCGCCACCGCGCCCTTCTCGGCAGTGGCGTCGGCCATGCGCAACTGGCCGTTGGCATCCAGTTGGATATCACCGCCACTGGCGATCAGCTTGCCGTCGAGCTTCACCCCGACCCCGGCTTCAGTGCCCACCAGCTTGATCGCCCCGGCGTACATGCCGCCGAGGGCTGATGAGTCGATGGCCAGTTGCGGTGCATCCACCGGGTTGGCGGTGCGGGCCGTGGCGTTCAAGGTCTTGGCGTCGACGTCGTTGGTCCCGGCGATCACCGCCAGGTGCCGGGCCTGGATCTCGGCGTTGATCTTGGCGCTGCGGGTGATGATTTCGAACTGGTCGATATTGCTCGCGTTGAGGCCTGCACCCTCGATGGCGACGCTGCCCTGGTCCACTTGGTAACGCTGGAGCTGGCCGTTCTCGATCACCGGCTTGCCGGTGGTCAGGGTGGCTTTCGGGGTGTTGATGAAGCCGCAGCCGTTGCAGGTCACGCCGTAGGGGTTGGCGACAATGACATGGGCCGCTTGCCCGGCCACTTCGGTGTAGCCCTTGAGCTGGCTGGGGCTGCCGCCGTTGACCTCGTTGAGGATCACATTGGCCGCGCGGCCACCCAGGTTGGAGTTGCCGAGAATGATTCCACCGAGCTGGGTTTCCTGGGTGCGGCCGGTGGCGTTGTTGAGGATCAGCCCCTGCTGGCCGACGTTGTAGTCGCTGAACTTGTTGTGCGACAGGCCGCTGCCATTGGGCGTGGCAATGTTGACGATGGGCACGCCATTGCCGGCCTGTCCCAGTGTTGTACCGCTGCCGTTGACCACGATGCCGTCGGCCATCGCCACCAGCGGCTGCCAGAACATCATGTTGGCCAGGACGAACGCCAGGCTGCGCTTGGACAAGCCGCAGAACGAATCACGGGATTGCAGGACAGCAGAGGGTTGCTGGGCCAGGAAGGTGAAGTGGCGAACGTCCATGTCAGTCTCTTAGCAATGCAGGAGCACAAGCCCCTGGAGCCTTCATCCTGAAGGCCCATGGCGAGGAAAAATTGATTTCGGCAAGCAGGGTCGAACTGGCAGCCCCTCGATGCCTGACAGGCAAAACGGAACCAGAAAGAAGCAGAGTGCGAGCAGAAATGATATCAATTCAATATCAAAATACTAAATAGCCACTATTCTGGCGTCAATCTTTCATTCGCCTCGCTGTCGTTTCCCTGGGCTTTATCCAGGCATTTTCAGCCTGATGAATAATCCTCATTCCCACTATCCATTGGCTGGATAATTACCCGCCGGCTACGCTGCTGCCCATAAAAACAACAACGGGAATCGGGCCGTGCGAGAAACCACCCAGCACTTTCGTCAGCAATACCGAGCGGCGGTCAGTCCGCGCTACAACCCCTGGCTGCATGGCGGCTTTGTCCTGGCCTATGGCCTGCTGTGCATCGGCCTGCTATGCAGCACCCTGAGCCAGGTGCAGCCCCTGGAATGGCTGGCGGTGCCGCTGGCGCTGCTGTTCTTCAACCTGTGCATCTACGTGGTGCACCGCTGGCTGGGGCATCACAAGCAGCGCTTCGCGCGGATGTTCTATGCCCGCCATACCGGCGACCACCACAGCTTCTTCGCCCCCGGGCTGATGGCCTATGAAGGCTACCGGGACTGGCGGGTGATTCTGTTTCCGGCCTGGCTGATCGTGGTGCACAGCCTGCTCTTCGCCCTGCCCCTGTGGGCGCTGCTGCGCCTGTGGAATGGCAACGTGGCGGCGCTGTTCGCCAGTTGCACCCTGCTCGGCTACCTGGCCTACGAGGTGTTCCATGCCTGCGAGCACCTGCCCGCCAATCACCCCCTGGCGCGCCTGCCCTGGGTACGGCAGATGCGCCGCCTGCACGAACTGCATCACCGCCGCGAGCTGATGCAGGAGCGCAACTTCAATATTGTCCTGCCGCTGATGGACTGGCTGTTCGGTACCCTGCACTGGCAACCGCAAGAGCCGCCCGCCGTCACTTCCACCCCTGACGAGGCCACGCCCATGACCCGCATGCAGCACCAGGTCGACATCCCCCGCAGCGCCGCCAGCACCCTGGCCTATGCCGCCAGCTCGCGGCTCTGGCCACAGTGGCACCCCTCCTCGCTCAGGGTCGAGGGCGACGAAGGCCCGCTGTTCGCCGGGCAAGGCTTCGAGGAAGACATCCATGCCGGCGGGCGCAGCGGCCACCTGAGCTGGACGGTCGAGGAGTACCTGCCCGGGCACCGCTGGCGTGCCAGCGCCCGGGGCGATCACGGCCTGCACCTGCAGGTGACCTACGAATGCCAGCCCCTGGGGGCGCAGCACACGCGCTTCGTACGGACCCTGGAGTACGGCTTTGACAACCTGCTGATGCGCCTGGGCAATCAGCTGTTATTCAAGCGACGGATAGAACGGGAATCCGCCGCCTCATTGCTGGCATTGTGCGAGATGGCCCAGCAAGCTATCCCGCTGCCCGCCACCGAGGCCCCCGGCCGCCCGTCCTGAGGCCGCCCCGACAGGAGTCATTGCATGAATCAGATTGCCCCCCGCCGCTTCAGCGGCCTGCGGATTGTCCTGCTGGTGCTGCTGGCCGTCCTGGCCTTCCTGCTGCTGATGCCGACCAGGGTCCAGCCGGTGGCCTGGAACCCGGCGCCGGCGCCGTCCCTGAGCCAGGGGCCGTTTGCCGAGAACCAGAAGCTCAAGGCCGTGCAGCCGGTGGGCGCCCGGGACATCGACGGCCCCGAAGCCCTGCTGCTGGAACACGAACAACTGCTCAGCGGCCTGCATGACGGCCGGGTGATCCAGAGCAGCCTCGACGGCAGTGCGCTCAAGGTGCTGGTCAATACCGGCGGCCGGCCCCTGGGCCTGGCCCGGCACCCGGACGGGCGCCTGATCATCGCCGATGCCATCAAGGGCCTGCTGGCCCTGGACAGCCAGGGCCAGTTGCAGACCCTGAGCACCGAGGCCAACGGCCTGAAGTTCGGCTTTACCGACGATGTGGCGGTCGATGCCGCGGGGCGCTACGCCTACTTCAGCGACGCCACCAGCCGCTGGGGCTATGGCCATGACGGCGAAGCGGTGATCGAGCACGGCGCCGATGGCCGCCTGCTGCGCTACGACTTCCAGAGCGGCACCACCGAGGTGCTGCTGGACCGCCTGGAGTTCGCCAACGGCATTGCCCTGGGGCCGGACGAGGCCTATGTGCTGGTCAATGAAACCGGCGCCTACCGCATCAGCCGCTACTGGCTCAAGGGTGACAAGGCCGGCAGCCACGACCTGTTCATCGACAACCTGCCGGGGCTGCCGGACAACCTGAGCTTCAATGGCGCCGGGCGTTTCTGGGTGGCCCTGTACGCACCGCGCAACCCGTTGCTCGACGCCACCGCGCCCTACCCCTTCGTGCGCAAGATGCTGGTGCGGGCGATGACGGTATTGCCCAAGCCGGTGGAGAAACGCGGCTTCGTGCTGGGCCTGGATACCCAGGGCCGGGTGATCGCCAACCTGCAGGATGGCAGCAGCGGCAACTACTCGCCGATCACCACGGTGCGCGAATATGGCGATACCTTGTACCTGGGGTCGCTGACGGCCAGGCACATGGCCCGGTTGTCGTTGAAGGAGGCGCTGGCGCCTTGAGGTTGGGGGCGTTGCAGCTTGGGGTGGGGACAGCCCGGCGGGCGTCTGGGCGGCTATGCCGCCCAGCGGGAGCAAGCTCCCTCGCCACAACAAGCGCCTTGCTACTGCGAGCGTCTTTGTTACAGGGGGGTCAGGAACCGGCGGTGAGTTTCCCGGCGATCTCATCCTTGATCAGCAGGCGTTTTTCCTTGAGTTTCTTCAGTTCGTCGTCTGCGGCAGCGGCAGCTTCGGCCTTGAGCACCTGATCGTCGATGCTGGTGTATTTGTCGAACAGCGCATTCAGGTGGGGGTCACTGGCCCGACGCTGTTGAATGTCTTCTTTACTGCAGCTCAGGTCCTGGTAAAGGTCGTGGGTCACCGGCATGGAACACCTCCGTGGTTGATCGGCAGCAAGGGCGTCATCACGCCCCCGCCGGTTATCAGAATGGCCTCGCCGGACCGGGTCTGTCGACCGCCAATCAGACCAGCGGTAACCGTTCGTCGCCACTTTTGCCCTGGATCAACGTCCGCCCAGCGCTTGGGCAAGAAAGGGCGCGGTGCGGCTAGTGCGCTGCTTTGCCACCTGGTGCGGGGTGCCGCAGGCCACCAGGGTGCCGCCCTGGTCGCCGGCACCAGGGCCGATGTCGATCACCCAGTCGGCCTGGGCCACCACGCGCATTTCGTGCTCCACCACCACCAGGCTGTGCCCGGCCGCCACCAGTTTGTCCAGTTGCTCCAGCAGACGGTCCACATCCCGTGGGTGCAGGCCGGTGGTGGGCTCGTCCAGCACGTACAGGGTGGCGCCCCGGGCAGTGCGCTGCAGCTCGGTGGCCAGCTTGATGCGCTGCGCCTCACCGCCGGAGAGCTCGGTGGCCGGCTGGCCCAGGCGCAGGTAATCCAGGCCGATGTCGCGCAGCACTTCCAGGGCGCGGCGGATGCCCGGTTGTTCGGCAAACACCGGCAAGGCCTGCTCGACACTCAATTGCAGCACCTGGGCGATGTTCAGGCCCTGCCAGGTCACGGCCAGGGTCTGGGGGTTGTAGCGCGCGCCATGGCAGGTCGGGCACGGGGCGAACACGCTGGGCATGAACAGCAGCTCGACGCTGACAAAGCCCTCGCCCTCACAGGCCGGGCAACGGCCCTTGGCCACGTTGAAGGAAAACTGCCCGGCGTCGAAGCCCCGCTCCCGGGCCTCGTCGGTGGCGGCGAACAGCTTGCGCACCTGATCGAACAGCCCGGTGTAGGTCGCGAGATTGGAACGCGGGGTACGACCGATGGGTTTCTGGTCCACCTGCACCAGGCGCTTGATCTGCTCCATGCCGGCCACCACCCGCCCGCCGCTGCTGACCGGTGCGTCGTCCGCCAGGTCCAGCTCCGGCGCCTCATCGCTGGCCGAAGCCTTGCCCAGGTGCGCGCCCACCAGTTCCAGCAGGGCCTGGCTCACCAGGCTCGACTTGCCGGAACCGGAAACCCCGGTCACCGCGGTAAAGCAGCCCAGGGGAAACTCGGCGTCCAGCTCCTTGAGGTTGTTGCGGCTGATACCTTCCAGCCGCAGCCAGCCCCGGGGCGGGCGCGGGGTACGCCGGGCCGGGGCCTGCTCGGGAAACAGGTAGGCCAGGGTCTGGGACTGCGCCACCTCGGCCAAGCCGGCCGGCGGGCCGCTGTACAGCACCTGGCCACCACGCTCTCCCGCCGCCGGGCCCACGTCCACCAGCCAGTCGGCACGGCGCATGGTCTGCACATCGTGCTCCACCACGAACAGCGAGTTGCCGGCGGCCTTGAGCCGCTGCAAGGCCTCGAACAGTGCCTCGGCATCCGCCGGGTGCAGGCCTGCCGAGGGCTCGTCCAGCACATAGATCACCCCGAACAGCTGCGAGCCCAGCTGGGTCGCCAGGCGCAGGCGCTGCAACTCACCGGAAGACAGGCTCGGCGTGCTGCGCTCCAGGGCCAGGTAGCCCAGCCCGAGGTCGGTCAGGGTGCTGACCCGCTCCAGCAGGTCCTGGGCGATGCGCTGGGCGGCCAGGCGCTTTTCCAGGGACAGGTTCGGCGTATGCCGCACATCCGGCGCGCCACGATGCTCCGGGGCGCCCTGGGCATGGCGCTGCTGACGCGCGGCACGGGTCTGGGCGTGGCTCAGCACCGGATCATCGGCGGGCGCCTGCTCCAGGTAATCTGCCGCCGCCACCGGCCGCAGCACCTCGGCCAGTTGCAGCAGCGGCAGGCGCGCCAGCTCGCCGATATCCAGCCCGGCAAAGGTCACCGCCAGGGCCTCGCGCTTGAGCCGCTTGCCCTCGCACAGCGGGCACGGGCTGCCGCGCATGAATTGCGACACACGCTTTTTCATCAGCGCGCTCTGGGTGTGGGTGAAGGTGTGCAGCACATAGCGCCGGGCGCCGCTGAAAGTGCCCATGTAGCTGGGTTCCTGCTTGCGCTTGAGGGCTTCGCGGGTCTGTTCCGGGGTCAGCCCGGCGTACACCGGTACTGTGGGGGTTTCTTCGGTGAAGAGGATCCAGTCACGCTGCTTTTTCGGCAGTTGCTGCCAGGGGATGTCGACGTCGTAGCCCAGGGTCACCAGGATGTCCCGCAGGTTCTGTCCCTGCCAGGCCAGGGGCCAGGAGGCCACGGCGCGCTGGCGGATGGTCAGCGAAGGGTCGGGAACCATGCTCGCTTCGTCGACCTCATAGACCCGCCCCAGGCCATGGCATTCCGGGCAGGCGCCCTGGGGCGTGTTCGGCGAAAAGTCCTCGGCATACAGCATCGGCTGCCCCGGCGGGTAGCTACCGGCCCGGGAATAGAGCATGCGCACCAGGCTCGACAAGGTGGTCACGCTGCCCACCGAAGAGCGCGTGCTGGGAGTGCCGCGCTGCTGTTGCAGGGCCACCGCCGGCGGCAGGCCGTCGATGCGGTCGACATCCGGCACCCCCACCTGGTCGATCAGGCGCCGGGCATAGGGCGCCACCGATTCGAAGTAGCGACGCTGGGCCTCGGCATACAGGGTGGAGAATGCCAGGGACGACTTGCCCGAGCCCGACACCCCACTGAACACCACCAGCGCATCCCGGGGAATGTCCACGTCGACATTCTTCAGGTTGTGCTCGCGGGCGCCGCGCACCCGGACAAAACCGCTGGCTGGAAAGGACGAAGGGCTCGCCTGGGAAGCATCGGAGGGGCTACGGGAAGCAGTCATGAACCAGCCTTATGTCGAGAACCGCGAACAGTCGAAGCGCGATCATCACACAAGGTCCGAGGCCCGAGGCAAGCCCCGTGGAAGATCGACGCGCGTACCCGGGGTTCGAGCCTCGCCCCCGGCGCAATGTTCCCTGGCGCTTCAGCGACCGTGCTGGCGGCGGGCTTGCTGCTCGGTGCTCAGGCGGGTGTGCTGGAGGTCGTAGCGCAACTCGGCAATCAGCTCCGACAGCGCCCGGGAGCTGGTCAGGCCGCGGGTGGCGATGCCGGTGACCAGCAGGTCGACGCGCCCGCTGGCGGGGTCGCAGATGCGCACAGTCATGGCCCCGTCGTGGCCGACGGTGCACTGGCAATGCAGGGGCAGGAAGCTGGTTTCAACGATTCTGCGCAGTTCAAGGGTGGAGATCACGGCGGAGCATCCAAAAAAGGTTGAGAAGAAAAACCGCGCAAGACGACGTTTGTTGTTATGGGATCAGGCGGTCGATGCCCCTGTCCTTGGTCAGCAGAAAAAACGTACAAGTTCATTCAACTTCATGCAGCGTAGAAGTTTGACGCCAGTTTGTCGTCGCTTCCTGGGGATTTTTATGCGCTGCTTCACACTTGGCGCCAGGCGCCGCTCAGGCCTCCAGCACCGAACGCACCATGGCGCTCAGGTCTGCAGGCCCGTAGGGCTTGCTCAGCAGGTGGGTGTCGGGGCTGAGCTGGTGGTTGCGCGAAATCATGTCGCGGGTGTGCCCCGAGGTGAACAGCACCGCGATCGGCGGTGCCTGGGTCTTGGCCCAGGTGGCCAGGTCCGTGCTCTTGATCAGACCGGGCATCACCACGTCGGTGAAGATCAGATCGACCTTGAGCCCGTCCAGCAGCAGTTGCATGGCAGCGTCACCATTGCTCGCGGTGCGCACCCGGTAGCCCTCGTGTTCGAGCATTTCCACCGCGGCGCTGCGCACCTCGGCGTTGTCCTCCACCACCAGGATGCTTTCCTCGCCACCGCCCGCCCGCTGACCCGGGCGCGGCGCCTGCTGCAGCGTAGGTTCGGCACTGCGGGCAAAGTACATCTGCACCCGGGTGCCCTGCCCCGGGCTGCTGAAGATCTCGATATGGCCACCGCTCTGCTTGACGAAACCGAACACCATGCTCAAGCCCAGGCCCGTGCCATGACCGTCGGCCTTGGTAGTGAAGAAGGGTTCGAAGGCCTGCTTGAGCACCTCGGCGGGCATGCCCGGGCCATCGTCAGCCACACTCAGGCACAGGTACTCGCCGGCAGCGATGCCCTTGCCGGCGCAGAAGCGCGAATCCAGCACCTGGTTCTCGGCGCTGATGAGGATCCGCCCCTCGCCGCCCAGGGCATCCCGGGCATTGATCGCCAGGTTGAGCACGGCGTTTTCCAACTGGTTGCGATCCACATGGATGCACCAGGGCTCGGCGGGCAATTGCACATCGATGCAAATGGTTTCGCCCAGGGCCCGCTGCAGCAACTCCCCCAGGCCCTCGTACAGGTGCCGCGGGTTGTAGCTGGCCGGTGACAGCGGCTGGCGCCGGGCAAAGGCCAGCAGTTGGTTCGACAGCTTGGCGCCGCGCTCCACCGCCGTCAGCGCGGCGGCCGTGCGCCGCTGCACATTGGCGTTGCCCGCTTCGTGGCGGGACAGCAGATGCAGGTTGCCGGCGATCACCTGCAGCAGGTTGTTGAAATCATGGGCCACGCCGCCGGTCAGGCCGCCAATGGCTTCGAGCTTCTGCACCTGGCGCAGTTGCTCCTCGGCGCTGAGCCGCGCGTTGACCTCCTCCAGCACCCGCTGCTCCAGGTTGCGGGTCAGTTGGCGCAGGGCTTCCTCGGCGATCTTGCGCTCCTGGATATCGATCAGCACCCCGGGGAAACGCAAGGCCTGGCCCGACTCGTCGAACTCGCAACGGCCACAGGCCAGCACCCAGGTGTAGCTGCCGTCCTCGCGGCGCACCCGGTATTCGGCGTTGTAGGGCCCGCCCTGGGTCACGCTGTACCGGGCCAGTTCCTTGATGCGCGGCAGGTCATCGGGGTGGATGCGGCTTTCGGTGATATCGATCGGCAGGTTGTCCAGGGGCTGGTCCGCCGGGTAGGAAAAGGTCCGGGCAAATCGCTCGTCGCAAGACAGCACGTCGGCCTGGACGTCCCAGACGAAGGAGCCCAGCAACGCACCGGCATTCAGCGCCAGCTGCACGCGCTCGTTCTCCGCCCGGTAGGCGGCCTCCGCGGCCTGGCGGCGGCGCTCGGAAATCACATGGGCGGTGGTTTCCACGACAATGGCGATGACCCCGGCCGGAGCCTGGTCGTCCCCCGCCACCGGGCTGTAGTAGAGGTCCATCCAGACGTCTTCCGGCACCCCGTTGCGCAGCAGCACCAGTTCCTTGTTGTGATAGGACAGGGTGCCGCCGCTGAGGCAGGTGTTCACCACCCCGCGGTTGAACTCGGCAACCTCCGGCCAGCCCATCTCCACGGCGCAGCCCAGCAGGTAGGGATGGCGGCCGCCGGCGAACTCGGCATAGGCATCGTTGTAGATCATGTAGCCCAGGGGGCCCCAGAGCATCACCATCGGCAGCGGCGAGCCGAGCATCAGCTGCACTGTGCTGCACAGGCTGTGGCTCCAGTGCTGCAACGCCCCGAGGCTGGTGGCGGACCAGTCAAAGGCACGGATGCGCTCGGCCATCTCGCCCTTCCACCCCTGGCACCCGTGATGATCAGATAAGAACGGCATGAACGGACTCTACGAAAAACGTGGCACAGCGTGGGTTTTCAAGAGGCAGCAACGCAGCCTCCAGAGCCTTTGAGCACGGTGCACGCGGATGGTTTCACCAGGGCCGGGATCGGCTTCGCCACTGGTCGGCCATGCCGCCGGGCAACGCCCTTCGCGCGACTGAAAAAACAGAATAGGCGATGGCCCGGGTTCCAGGCGGACGCCGACAGGCGCCGCCTGAAAAAGAGCGGATTGCCCGCTCCCTGCCCCTCAGTCGGTGCCGTATTTCGGCGAACGCGGACCGTACAGCAAGCCGGTGCGTTGCCCGGCCGACAGCAGGCGCTGGCTGGTGATGCCGGCAATCGGATGGCCGGCGTCGGTGCTGGTGTTGATGATCTGCTTCACCGCAGCGGTGATCAGCATGCCCACCAGGCCACCGTTGTTGCCGTTGTTGCCTTCCTCACTGGAGGCGCGGGCGCTGCCGGTCCACAACGTGGTGCCGGTCTTCAGGTCCACCAGGGTGGCGCTGGCGGTGACCACGGTGGCACTGCTGATCAGCATGTAGCTGGTGCCGTATTCCTTGACCGTGATGTACAGGCCGGCATCGGCGCCGAAGATCTCGTTGAGCTTGGCCGGCGCCAGGCCGTGGATGTCCGCCGGGTTGGTCAGGCCGTTGTGGCGGAAGGTTTCATCCACCACCGCGATCGGCATCACGTAGTAACCGGCTTCGGCCAGGGGAAAGGTCACCTGGGACAGCATGCTGTAGGTGGCCTTGATGTCCGGCGATTCATTGAGCGGCGGCAGCACCAGGATCGACTTCGGCCGGGCCTGCTTGTAGGCCGAGTAGTCCACGCTCCTGGGCGCGGCGCAGCCCACCAGCAGGCTCACGGCCAACAGGCCCAGCAGGTTGCGCAGGGTCATCAGGCTCATTGGGCGGCTCCCTTCTTGGCGTTCTTGAGCAGGAAGTCCATGTACGAGGCGGATTCGGGGAACAGCGCCTTCTCGGTATTGAACTGCTGCACCATCTGGTCATCCTTGCCCAGGCTCGCGTAGAGCATGCCCAGGTGGGCGTGGTAGCCCGGCGGCACGGCCTTGCCGGTGGACTTGATCTTCTGCAGGTCGCGCTCCAGGGCCTCGACCTGGGCCTCCCGGGCCTCCTCGCCCTTGAAGTACTCGTAGGTCTGGGCCTGGTAGGTTTCCCACTGGTACAGCGTCTTCGGCCCGCTGCAACCGGCCAGCAGCACACAGCCCAGCAAGGCGCCGGCCATCATTGGCCGCGCCATCATCGTCTTCGACATGCTTGCACTTCTCCCTGTCAGCTGTGTGATCAGCGGCCCGGTTTCCAGGCGCCGGCGTCGATGGCCTCGACCATGCGGTTGACCGCCTCGCGCATGGCCAGGTCGAGGACCTTGCCGTTGAGGGTCGAATCGTAGGCAGCGGTGCCGCCGAAGCCGATCACTTCACGGTTGGACAAGGCGTACTCGCCAGCGCCCTGGGTCGAATAGACCACTTCGGAGGTGCTGATGTTGACGATGTTCAACGCCACCTTGGCGTAGGCCACCTGGGTCTTGCCGCGGCCGAGGATGCCGAACAGCTGGTGGTCGCCGGTTTCCTTGCGACCGAACTCGGTGACATCGCCGGTGACCACGAAGTCCGCGCCCTTGAGCTTCTGCGCCTGGCCCTTGATGGCCGCTTCCTGCTGGATCTCGCCCATGTTGTCGCGGTCCAGCACGCTGAAGCGGTTGGTCTGCTGCAGGTGGGTGATGAGGATGGTCTTGGCCTGGCCGCCGAGGCGGTCGACGCCATCGGAGAAGATTCCGCGCATGTAGCTGGAGCGGTTGTCGAACTTGCCCACGGCCATCGGCACCCGGGCTCCGGTCCATACCTGGCTGGCGCTCTGGACCTTCTCCACCGGCAAGGCCCGGGAGCTTTCCGTGGCGCAACCGCTCATGCCCGCCAGCACCGCCAGTGCTACAGCGGACAACATCAACTTCGAGATCACTCTCACTCTATGTTCCTTCTTGAGTATCCATTTGGGTGCACTGTCTAGATGCACTTGCGCCCTGCCGCACGTCTGCGGCCCCAGTCTGTGCAGGCTCGAAAGTCGTCGGCCGAGCGTTCTGAAACTTGATGCAGGGGGCATCATCGGCGGCGATTATGCCAAAGCGCCATCAGTGCGAAAAGGAATAAAAAACCTTGGCGTCATTCTGTAACCATTGCCACAGACTCGGGATAGCAAAGCGGCAGGCCACTGCCGATCCGCGTTTCGTGTAGCCGCTGCCGCAGGCTCGGGCCGCGGTCGGACGAACGGCTTGGGCGGCATTGCGACGCAGCAGACGCGGCGGTCTTGAGGACGCCGGGGTTCCGGCGGGAGACCGCCAAGCAAGGCCCTGCGGGCCTTTTCGCAGCATCGCCCGGGCTCGGCAGCGGCTACATCAGCGAAAGTCGCGGCTGCGTACGTGAATGCCATCCAGCAGCGGGCTCAGGTCACTCAGGCGCCCGGCAATCAGGTGGCGCACCTCGCCCTCGGTTTCCAGGGTGCCGTCGACCTTGAGCAACTGCGCACCCACCAGCACCCGGCGCTGGCGCTCGGCCAGGTCGCGCCAGACCACCACATTGACGTTGCCGAACTCGTCTTCCAGGGTCACGAAGGTCACCCCGCTGGCGGTGCCCGGCCGCTGGCGCCCGGTGACCAGCCCGGCCACGCTCACCGAACGCCCGTGCTCCACCGCCAGCAAGTCGCGCGAGCTGCGGCAGCGCCGGGCCGCAAGCTGCGGGCGCAGCAGCGCCAGGGGGTGCGGCCCGAGGGTGGTGCCCAGGCTGTGGTAATCCGCCTGCAGGTCTTCGCCGACACTGGGCCGGGGCAACGCTACCGGCGCTTCCTCCTGGCTGGGCAGGCCGGCGAACAGCCCCAGCTGTCTTTCCACCCCGGCCACTTCCCAGCGTGCCCGGTAGCGATCCCCGACCAGCGCCTGCAAAGCGCCGGCATCGGCCAGCAATTCCTGGGCGCGGACATCCAGGTGGGCCCGCTCGCCCAGGTCGGCGATATCGACAAAGGCCCGTTGCCGGCGGGCACGTTCGATGCGCCGGGCATCGTCCTCGCGAAAGCCCTTGATCATCCGCAGCCCCAGGCGCAGGGCCGGCTGCCCGGGGGGGGCATTTCCAGCGCGTGCAGGCTGGACAGGAATCGGCTCCAGGCTGCAGTCCCAGTCACTGGCGCCCACATCCACCGCAAGAACCTGCAAACCATGGCGCCGGGCGTCCTGGAGGATCTGGTCGGGGCTGTAGAAGCCCATGGGCCAGCTGTTGATCAGGGCACAGGCGAAGGCCGCCGGTTCGTGGCACTTGAGCCAGCAACTGGCGTAGGTCAGCAAGGCGAAACTGGCGGCATGGGATTCGGGAAAGCCGTAGCTGCCAAAGCCCTTGATCTGCTCGAAGATCTGCGCCGCGAACTCGTCGCTGTAGCCGTTCTTGCGCATGCCTTTGCGCAGCCGTTCGCGGTGCGGCTCCAGGCCACCGTGGCGCTTCCAGGCGGCCATGGAGCGGCGCAACTGGTCGGCCTCGCCCGGGGTGTAGTCGGCGGCGACAATGGCGATCTGCATCACCTGCTCCTGAAACAGCGGCACTCCCAGGGTGCGCTTGAGCACCGCTTCCAACTTCGGCGACGGATAAGTCTCCGGCTCTTCACGGTTACGCCGGCGCAG
Organism: Pseudomonas sp. UME65; assembly: GCF_014170225.1. Taxonomy (NCBI): domain Bacteria; kingdom Pseudomonadati; phylum Pseudomonadota; class Gammaproteobacteria; order Pseudomonadales; family Pseudomonadaceae; genus Pseudomonas; species Pseudomonas sp. UME65. The sequence continues at coordinate 298,167 of NZ_LZZQ01000005.1, forward strand.
GTAGGGATGGACCATGCCGCCCTGGATCGGCCCGGGCCGGACGATGGCCACCTCGATCACCAGGTCGTAGAAGTTCTGCGGCTTGAGCCGGGGCAGCATCGACATCTGCGCCCGGGATTCGATCTGGAACACGCCGATGGTGTCGGCGCGGCCGATCATTTCGTAGGTGGCGGGATCTTCAGGCGGAATGCTGGCAAGGCTGTAGCGCTGGCCGCGGTAGCCGTGGATCAGGTCGAAGCAGCGGCGGATGGCGCTGAGCATGCCCAGGGCGAGGATATCCACCTTGAGCAGGCCGACCATGTCCAGGTCGTCCTTGTCCCACTGGATCACCGTACGCTCGGCCATCGTCGCGTTCTCCACCGGCACCAGGCTGTCCAGGGGCTGCTGGGAAATCACAAAGCCACCGGGGTGCTGGGACAGGTGCCGGGGAAAGCCGATCAACTGCCCGGTCAGGCTCAGGACCCGGCGCAGCACCGGGCTCTGGGGGTCGAACCCGGCCTCCTGCAGGCGCTCGACGCTGGGCGGCGTGTCACTCCAGTGGCCGCAGCAGTCGGCCAGGGCATTGACCTGATCCGGCGGCAGGCCCAGGGCCTTGGCCACATCCCGCACCGCCCCGGCGCCGTGGTAGGTGCTGACCACCGCGGTCAGCGCCGCGCGATGTCGGCCATAGCGCTGGAACACATACTGCAGCACCTCTTCGCGGCGCTCGTGCTCGAAGTCGACGTCGATGTCCGGCGGCTCGTTGCGTTCACGCGACAGGAAGCGCTCGAACAGCAGGGTCGAGCGGTCCGGGTCGATCTCGGTGATGCCGAGGGCGAAACACACCACCGAGTTGGCCGCCGAGCCCCGGCCCTGGCAGAGGATGTGCTGGCGCCGGGCGAAGTCGACGATGTCGTGCACCGTGAGGAAATAACTCTCGTAGCCCAGGTCGCAGATCAGCGTGAGCTCCTTGTCGATCTGCTTCAGTACCTCGGCCCGGGCACCAGCGGGCCAGCGGCGCACGATGCCGCGCTGGGTCAGCACCCGCAGCCAGGAGCCAGCGTCGTGCCCCTCGGGCACCAGCTCCCGGGGGTATTGGTAGCGCAGTTGGCCGAGGTCGAAAGCGCAGCGCCCGGCGATGGCCAGCGACTCGTCGAGCAGGGCCTGGGGGTACAGGCCTTGCAGCACTTCGACGGGCCGCAGGTGGCGCTCGCCGTTGGCGAACAGGCGTTGCCCGGCCTCGGCCACCGGCAGGTGATGGCGGATCGCGGTCATGGTGTCCTGCAGCGCCCGGCGCCCGCGCACGTGCATGTGCACATCGCCACAGGCCACGGCCGGCAGCCCCAGTTGCCGGGCCAGGGCCAGTTGCTGTTGCAGGTGCCGGGCATCGTCCTGGCCGCAATGCAGCTCCAGCGCCAGCCACAGGCGCTGGGGGAACACCTGCTGCAACCAGCGGCCCTGGACCAGCGGCTCGCCGGCGCCCGTCAGCCACAGGGCCAGCAGCCCAGGCAGCGGTGCGGCGAAGTCCTCGCGCAGCAGGCGATAGCTGCCCTTCTCGGCTCGGCGCCGGGCCCGGGTGATCAACCGGCACAGGCCCTGGTAACCCGCCAGGTCTTCCACCAGCAGCACCAGCCGCGGGCCGTCCTCGACCTGCATTTCACTGCCGACGATCAGCTTGAGGCCCGTATCGCGTGAGGCCTGCCAGGCCCGGACGATTCCCGCCAGGGTGCACTCGTCAGTGATCGCCAGGGCCTGGTAGCCCAGGGCCTTGGCACGCTGGAACAATTCGGCGGCACTGGAGGCGCCGCGCTGGAAGCTGAAGTTGGACAGGCAGTGCAGCTCGGCGTAGGCGCTCATGCGAACCAGCCCTGCAACAGCAGCGGACCGGGCTCGCCGACCTGACGATAGGCCCAGCCTTGCTGGCCGGCGGCGGTTTCGATCAGGTAGTAGTCGCGGCGCACATCGGCACCGTCCCACCAGCCGGACTCGATCCGCTCCGGGCCCATGAGGATGCGCACCGAGCCCTCGCCCAGCACCTGGGGTTCGGTGAACAGCCAGCCGGGGCGGCGCAGCCCGGGGGTGGCCGGGCACGGGCGCGAATCGGTCTGCGCCTGCCAACTGCGCTCCGGGCGGTGATCGGCGCGATGCCCCAGGCCCTGCACCGCGTCATCCCCCAGGCGCGCCCGCAGGCGTTCGCGCAACTGCTCCCAGGGCAGGTTCTGCTGCGGGCGCTCGTCGAACAGCTCGCTGTGCTGGGGCACGAACAGCGGCAGGTCCTCGGCCACCAGCCGCAGGTTGCGCACCGGCGCCGGCACCTGGATCTGTTCCAGGCGCCCGCGGGCCAGTTCGAACAGCATCGCCGGGTCGCGCTCGGCGCTGAGCAGCCCCACCGGAATCAGGGTGTCGGCGCCTTCGGCGTGCTCCAGGTGCAGGGCAAAGCGCTGCACGCCACTGTCGCGACCACAGAGAAAGGCCGCCAGGTCGGCGGTGAGCCGGCGCAGGGGAAACAGCAGCGCTTGATGGGACTGCACATCGAAATTCAGCTCGATGCGCAGGTCGAAGCGGTCCGGCGGCTGATAGAAGGCCAGCCCCAGCGGGCGCTCGCCGAGCAGGGTATCCAGGTGCTTGAGCAAGCTGCCGTCAAAACGCCGGGCCAGGCTGGGCCGGGGCAGCTCCCGCAGTTGCTGGAAGCTGCGCACCCCCATGCGCGACAGGGCCGTGGCCTGCTCCGGGGCCAGCCCCAGACGCTCGATGGGCATGGCCCCCAGGGCCTGGGCCAGGGCCTCGCAGTCGGCCACCGCCAAGCCGTCATAGGCATTGGCCAGGGCTCGGGCCGCCGCCGGATTGGGCGCGGCGACGATCCGGTGGCGAAAGCCCAGGGCCTGCAATTCACGGCGCAGGCGCGCTTCCAACTGCGGCCAGGGGCCGAACAGGCCCAGGCTGGATTCGATCTCCAGCACCAGGGTGCGCGGGTAGGCGACGCTGACCTGGGAGCTGAAGCCATAGGCCCAGGCCGCAAGAAACTGCTGCCAGTGCTCGATCTGCCGGGGGTCGTATTCGGCGCTGGCAAAGGCCTTGGTCAGGGCCTGGGCGGCGGTCAGCGATTGCCCGGGGCGCAGGCCCAGTTCGCGAGCGGCGGCGTTCACCGCCTGGATCACCCGGCGCTGCGGGGTGCCACTGAGCAGCGCCAGGGGCGCCTCGGGTTCGGCGCGCTGACGCAAGACTGCGTCCAGCGCCAATTGCGGGAACAGGATGCACACCCAACGCATGCCAACCTCAGTGCCCGGCGGGCCAGGCGATAGGCGCCGGATGGGCCAGCCCGCCCCGGCACTTGAGCACCCGCAACTGCCCGGGACGGCCTTGCACGGCAATTCGCAAGGCCGCCGGCGAGGGGTTGCGCGCCGTCTCCAGGGGGCGGTAGGCAAAGGCCAGGGTCTGGCCGCTTTCAGCCGCCACCTGCAGGCGCCGCAGGGCGCGATCGTCGGCTTGCTGCGGCCAGCACAGCACCGCGCCGCAACTGCCGGAACGCAGGCACTGCTCGGCGGCCCACAGGGCATCACGCTCCCCGGCCTGGATGATCGACAACTGGCGCACATCCACCCCGGCGTTCTGCCAGGCCTGGGGATAGGGCACGAACGGCGGCGCCACCAGCACGATGCGCTCCCCCGCCGCGCTCAGCCGCGCCAGGCTCGGCCACAGCAGTTGCAGCTCGCCCAGACCCTGGGCGGCAATGAGGATTTCGGTCAGTGCCGCTTCCGGCCAGCCGCCCGTGGGCAGCACCGCATCCAGGGCGGCATGGCCGGTGGGCTGCGGGCTGGCAGGCGCGGCGGCCGGGCGGCCTTTCCACACCCGCCCGGCATTGAACAGCGAATCCAGTGCGACCACGGCGCCCATCAGCCTTGCCTCACCAGACCGCAGAACACGCCTTCGATAAACAGTTCGTGGTCGGCCGTGACCTCGATCGGCTGGTAGGCCGGGTTGCGCGGCAACAGGCGAATGCCCTGCCCCTTGCGCTCGAAACGCTTGATGGTCACCTCACCGTCGAGGCGGGCGATCACGGTCTGGCCGTTGCGCGCCTCACTGCTGCGGCGCACTGCCACCAGATCACCGTCGAAGATGCCGTCGTCGATCATCGAATCGCCCTGGACCCGCAGCAGGTAATCCGGAGTGCGGGAGAACATCCCCGGGTCCAGCAGCAACTGGCCGTGTATGTCGGCATCGACGCCAATCGGCGCACCGGCGGCCACCCGCCCCAGCACCGGAATTTCCAGCAGCTCGGGACGCTGCGGCTGGTTGAGCAGGCGAATGCCCCGGGCCTGATGGGGGTTGACCTCGATGAACCCGGCCTCGGTCAGCGCCAGCACATGCTTGCGCGCCACGCTGCGCGAGGCGAAACCGAACGCCTGGCTGATTTCAGCAAGGCTCGGGGGCTGGCCGTGATCGGCGATGCGTTCGCGGATAAAGGTCAGGATGGCAGTGCGGCGGGGAGATAAAGTCGTCATGGAGTACATTTGTACTCCTCTCGGATTTATCTGACAAGAACCGCCAATCAGTCCAGGCCACGGCTGGCCAGGAAGCCACTGACATAGTCGATGAATGCCTGCACCTTGGCGGTCGCCCGCCGGTGGCTGGGGTAAACCGCGAGGATGTGCGGCCCGAAGCTGTCCGGGTCGATCGCGTAGTCGGCCATCACCCGCACCAGGCGCCCGTCGGCCAGGTACGGTGCGGCGCTCCACAGCGGCGTGTGCAGCAGGCCGCGCCCGGCCAGGGCATTGGCCAGCAGCAGGTCGTAATTGTCACTGCGCAGGCGTGGTGCCTGGGGTTGGGGCAGGCTCAGGCGCTGGCCGTCGCGCTCGGCCCACCAGAACTCCCGGCTGAGCAAGGGGTGGCGATACAGCAGCCATTCATGTTCTTCGAGGGTCTGCGGGGTCACCGGCCGGCCCTTGCGCGCCAGGTAGGCCGGGCTGGCGCACAGGGCCAGGCGGTTGCTTCCGACCACCCGGGCAATCAGCCCCGGCAGGTCGTCATGGCCTTCGCGCAGGGCCAGGTCGTAGCCGCTTTCCAGCAGGTTGACGAACTCGTCGCACAGGTCCACTTGCAGATTGATCTGCGGGTACTGCTCAAGAAAACCGCCACACACCTGATCCAGGAATGCCTGGCCATAGGCCAGCGGCGCGGTGACCTTGAGGTTGCCGCGCAGACCGTGCTGCAGCTGCTCCACCTCCTCGCCCACCTCTTCCAGCCGCTGCAGCACCTGGCGCGCGGTCTCCAGGTAGAGCCGGCCGATTTCGGTGAGCACGATGCGCCGGGTACTGCGCTCGAACAGGCGCGAACCCAGCTCGGCCTCCAGGTGGTTGACCGCCTTGGTCAGGGCCGAGGGGGTCTTGCCCAACTGCTCCGCCGCCCGGCTGAAACTGCCCAGCTGGGCGGTGACCACGAACATCTTCAAGGCATTCAACTTGTCCATGGTTTTTCCACCCAGGCAAAAATGTTTTTCGTGAAGCAGCCGTTCTGCCCGTTATGGACAGCCCCTAAGCTGGCGATCAGACGCAATAACAAGGAAATGTTCAATGAAAAGATTGACCCCCACGCTGTTACTGGCCGCCATGAGTTTTGCCTCGTTGGAAGCCATGGCCGCCGCCGACCTGGTGCTGCTCAACGGCCAGGTCTTCACCGCCGACCGCGCCCAGCCCAAGGTCCAGGCCCTGGCGGTGGAGAACGGCAAGGTCCTGCAAGCCGGCAGCGATGCGCAGATCAAGGCACTGATCGACAGCCACACCCGGGTCGTCGACCTGGGCGGCAAGACCCTGATGCCGGGCCTGATCGACACCCACTCCCACGCGATCTTCGGTGGCCTGGAAATGACCGGCGCCAACCTGCAGGACGAGGTGGTCAGCCTCGACGAACTGGAAAAACGCCTGCGCGCCTGGCGTGACGACGGCAGCGCCCGGCATGCCGACGTGCTCAGCATCGCCGGCATGAGCTCGGCCTACTGGGCCCAGGCCCAGGCCCTGGGCCAGCGCTTCAACCAGGGTGAATGGGCCAGGGTACCGGTGGTGTTCACCGGCAGCGATCACCATACCGCCTGGGCCAATGACTTCATGCTCCAGCGCGCCGGCATCGACGCCGCCCTGCTCAAGAGCCTGCCCGAGGCCGAGCGCGGCACCATCGGCCAACTGCCCGACGGCCGCCCCAACGGTTTCCTGGTGGACGCCGGCTGGGACCGGGTGGCCGCGAAAATGCCGGTGCCGGGGCCCGAGCAGATGCTGCGCGCCGCGCAGTCGGCCCTGCACTACAACAACAGCCTGGGGATTACCGCCTGGATGGACCCGGCCGCCAACGCCGCCCCCGGCGAAGCGGTGTTCGCCCTCAAGCCCACCGAGCACACCGTCGGCGTGCTGCCGGCCTACAAGGCCCTGGCCGAGAGCGGCGGGATGACCGCCCACGTCGCCGCCCTGCTGGTGGCCAACCCCCGCAGCCGGCCGGCCGACCTCGACACCCTGGACAAGGTGCGCCAACAGTTCCAGGGCATTCCCAACCTGACCCTGCCGGGCATCAAGATCTTCGCCGACGGGGTGATCGAATACCCGGCGCAGAGCGCGGCGATGCTCGAGCCTTACAGCAACTCGCACAAACCCGGCGAACTGCTGATCGACCCGGCGCATTTTGGCGAACTGGTCAGCGCCATCGACCAGCGCGGCTGGCTGGTGCACATCCACGCCATCGGCGACCGTGCGGTGCGTGAGTCGCTGAACGGCATCGAGCAGGCGCGCAAGGATCGCCAGAGCGGCATCAGCCACTCCATCACCCACCTGCAGATGGTCAACCCCAAGGAGTTCGCCCGCTTCAAGCCGCTCAACGTGATTGCCTCGATGCAACTGCTCTGGGCCTCGGCCGACGACTACACCCTGGACATGATCAAGCCCTACGTCAGCGCCCTGGCGTTCCGCTACCAGTACCCGGCGCACTCGCTGCTCAAGCAGGGCGCGACCCTCGCCGGCGCCAGCGACTGGCCGGTGTCGTCGCCCAACCCGTGGAACGCCATGGCCCAGGCCATCACCCGCCAGGGGCCACTGGGGGTGCTCAACGCCGACGAACGCCTGGACCGCGAAACCCTGTTCTATGCCTACACCCAGAATGCCGCGCGCACCCTGGGCCTGGAACAGCAGATCGGCTCGCTGACGGCCGGCAAGCAGGCCGACTTCATCGTCCTCGACCGCGACGTGTTTACCGTGGACGAAAAGGCCCTGCATGAAACCCAGGTGCTGCAGACCTGGTTCGCCGGCCGCGAGATCTACAGCCGCCCACTCTGACCCCGCGCCACCGTTGCACCGCCTGCCCCGCGCCCTGGTGACGCCGGGGTACGGCGCCGCCTTGCCCGCTCCCCCATAACAATCACAACAACGGGATACCCATGAAGACCCTCACCCTGCTCACCCTGGGCGCCGTGTGCCTGCTGCCGCAGGCCGGCCACGCCCTGCCCCTGACCGACGACCTGGCCGTGGAGCTGGAGCTGACCCTGGCCAGCGACTACCGCACCCGCGGCATCTCCCAGACCCAGAACGACCCCGCGGCCCAGGCGGCCGTGACCCTGCTGCACAGCAGCGGCCTGTACCTGGGCACCTGGAGCTCCAACGTCGATTTCGGCGGTGGCCTGAAGACCCGCCAGGAAGTCGACTACTACGGCGGCTGGCTGTGGCAGGCCAGCGCAGACATCAGCCTGGACCTGGGCTACCTGAAGTACAGCTACCCCCGGGAAGCCCAGTTCAACCAGAGCGAGGTGTACGGCATCCTCAGCGTCTACGGGGTCAAGCTGGGGGCCTATTACTCCGACGATGCCCCCGGCATCGACAGCCAGCAGAGCACCCTGTACCGCTACCTTGGCTACGAGACCCGACTGCCCCTGGAACTGGGGCTGCAACTGCGCTACGGCCAGATGGACTTCAAGGACCCGCGGCTGATCCGCGCCTCGGGCCAGGGCGAGGACAGCTACCACGAATGGGAAGCCAAACTGACCCGGGAAATGGCCGGGCTGGAACTGGGCCTGAGCTACATCGACACCGACCTGTCCCGCAGCCAGTGCACCAGCAACTACGGCTTCAGCGACCTGTGCGGAGCGACCTGGGTGGCCAGCATCAAGAAGACCTTCTGAATGCCCATCCCGAAGGCCACCTTCGCTGGCAATGCCCCCCCACAAATCCCGTAGGAGCCGGCTTGCCGGCGAAGGGGCCCGAAAGACTGGCACCCGCCTCAAGGCCGCCTTCGCTGGCAAGCCAGCGCCTACAAAAGCCCGCAGGAACAGGCCGGCAATGCGCCCCACAAACCCCGTAGGAGCCGGCTTGCCGGCGAAGGGGCCCGAAAGGCATACGCCCTGGGATCAGCCGCGCTGCAGGATGCGGTCCATCACCCGGTCGGTCTTCAGGGCTTCGCTGGCCAGGGCCGGGTGCCGGATCTGGCCGCGGATATGGGCGTTCATGCCCTGCACGTGATGCCACTGGATGTGCGCGGGGTTGTCGATGAACAGGTTCAGGGTCTCTTCGGCTTCAAGTTGCAGCGGATGCTCGTCGAACACGGAAAAAGTGATGCGCCCCTGGCTGCCGATGATTTCCACCCGGTCTACCCGGCGGTCGGCGACGAAGTTCCAGGCGCCGCTGCCCAGCGCCCCACAGGCGAAGCGCCAACTGGCGCTGACCGCATCCTCGGCGGCATACAGCCCGGCCTGGCGGGTGCTGAAGCCGGCCACCTCGACGATATCGCCCAGCAGGTACTGGAACAGGTCCAGGCCATGGCTGGCCAAATCGGCGAAATAACCGCCGCCGGCCACTTGCGGGTCGGTACGCCAGTTGGCCGCACCGCTGCGGTCGGCCTCGGAGGCAGCCTTGCTCAGGCTCCAGTGCAGGTGCCGGACCTCCCCGATACGCCCATCCGCCAGCCATTGCCGCACCTGCGCAAAGCGCGGCAAGGAACGCCGGTAATAGGAGACGAACAGATGCAGCCCGGCCTGCTCGAAGGCCTGCTGCATGGCCAGGCTTTGCCCGGCATGCAGGGCCATGGGTTTTTCCACGCAGCAATGCTTGCCGGCGGCGGCCACTTGCAGGCTGTAGGCGTAATGGCTGTCGGGGGGCGTGGCGATGTACACCGCGTCCACCTCGGGGTCGTCGATCAGGGCCTGGGCATCGGTATACCAGCGGGCAATGCCGTGGCGCTGCGCATAGTCGCGCACCGCCTCGGGGCGGCGGCCCATCACCGCCACCAGCGCCGACCCCGGAACCTTGTAGAAGGCCGGGCCACTCTTGCGCTCGGTGACACTGCCGCAACCGATCATGCCCCAGCGCACGGTCTTCAGCGGCTCGGCCCCGGTGTTCATTTCGACGCTTGCAGCGCGCGCAGGTCGAGCTGGCCGTTGTGCAGCGGCGGGCACCAGTAGTAGCCCCCGGTGATCGGCCGGCTCATGCGGTACAGGCCGTCGGTGATGCCGTCTTCCAGGCCGCTCATGCGCCGCAGTTGGGCTTCGAAGGCGTTCAGGGTGTGGCCGAAGGCAAGGAACATCAGGCCACCCTTGTCACCTTCGATCCACGGCATCGAGCGGCGCACGAGAAAGGCTTCCGGGGCGAAGCTTTCCTGGGCGGTGCGCTTGACGTGGGCCGAGACCGGCGCGTCGTCCAGTTCTTCGTTGTCGCTCAGGCGCCGGCCCATGATGTGGTCGCGCTCTTGCTGGTGCATCGCGGCAAAGCCCTGGAAGTCGTGCTGCCACTGCTGGATCGCGGCAAAGCTGCCACCGCGCAGGCCGTCTTCGCCCTCGGCCAGTGCCGCGGCCACGGCGGCTTCGTCCTGAGGGTTTTCGGTGCCGTCTTCATAACCGGTGAGGTCGTGGCCGGTCTTGTGGCGGAAGGTCTCGTTCATGCCGACCAGGCGCAAGGCCGGGGCCAGGGCGGCCGCCAGCTCGTTGCTGCGGTGCAGCAGCTCGCCGCGATCATCACCGTGCAGCCAGACCCACAGCGCGTGCTGGGTCGAAGGGTTGTCCACGCCCACGCCGGTCAGCGCCGGGAACGCCTTGAGCCCCTGCACTCGCGCGCCCAGGGCCTTGACCAGTGACGCGCCAAAACCTGCCACCGCCGTTGCGCCATCCACCCGTGCCAGCAACTGGTCGAGGGCCTGGGGCAACGCCTCGATGGACTCAAGGGCAAAGAACAGGTGGCGGGCCTGGGACGGAACGGGTGCAGCGAGGATGCCGGGCTGGTAGTAACTCATGGGAACTCCTGAATAAAGGCGCAGGAGTTTACCGCCATGGGCTGCCGGCGTCAGCGTCGAAACAGGCAAGGCTTGTCGCCGCTTGCGCGGCGACGTTGCAAGGCCGTGGTGAAAAGACCGGGCCGGGGTTGGCTGAGAACGGCATGGGCGGCATTGCGACGCAGCAGACGCGGGGATCTTGAGGCCGCTCAAGGTTCGACGGGAGATCGCCAAGCAAGGCCCTGCGGGCCTTTGCGCAGCCTCGCGGGCTCGGCAGCGGCTACAGGGCGGCCTTCAATGCAGCGCCGCCTCTTCGCGAAAGGCGCTGGGGCTCAGGCCGGTCCAGCGCTTGAAGGCCCGGCGGAAGCTGCGCACGTCGCTGTAGCCGACCTCTTCGGTGATGCGTTCGATGGACAGCTCCGGGTTGCCCAAGAGGTTCAGGGTTCGCGCCTGGCGCACCCGTTCCAGCAGCGCCTCGAAGGTCAGGCCGTGTTCGGTCAGGCGCCGGCGCAGGGTGCGCCCGCTCATGTTCAAATCCCCCGCCACCTGCTCGATATGGCTGCCGGCCCGCAGGTCCCGGCTCAGGGCGCGCTCCACCGCCTGGATCAGGTCCATCTTCTGGTGCACCTGGGCGCTTTCCAGTTCCAGCAGCTTGAGCGCCTGGCGCAGCGCCACCGGATGATGGTTGGGCAGCGGCGCCTGCAACCAGCGGGCCTCGATCACCATGCGCGCCTGCAGGCAGCCGAACTGCACGTGGGGGCCCAGCAACCGGGTATAGAGCTCGGCATAGGCCGGCGCGGCGTGCATGAACTCCACCCGCAGGGCCTGGAAATCCGCACTGACCAGGGCCCGGCCATAGATCAGCAGGCTGGCGAAGAACTCTTCCGCGGCAAAGATCTGCACCTCGCCGTAGGGCAGGCGGCATTGCAGCTCGACAAAGAACTCTTCGCCCTGGCGCCCGACATCGGCGCTGACGATGGTGCCGGAGGTGTGCTGATGGCGGATGCCCAGCTCGAAGGCGTCGCCCAGGGTCCGGCACAACGACAACGCATGCCCCAGCAGGCCCAGGGTGCCCAGCACATTGCGGCTGCCGACCCAGAGCCCCAGGCCCTGCTGCGGCAATGCCGCCAGGGCACGTTCGATCATCGCCACCGCCTGGCGATAGGAGATGCGCAGGGTCGGGTCCTGCAGGTCGTCCAGGGTAAAGCCCAGGCCGCGACACAGGCGCTCGGCGCTGACGCCCTTGGCTTCGGCGACATCCGCCAGGGTCTGCAGCAGGAAGGGTGAAACCAGGGCCAGCTGGTCGTGGGCATCGGCGGCTTTGATCTGCATGGGAGTGGGCTTCCGGGCCGCTTGAGCGGCTGTTTTTATTGTCGGTCAGGCACCGGTGCCAAGGCTTCACCGGCGGTTCAAGCATATCCCGTTGCCTGGGGTTTTACGGGGGAATGTAACAAAGCATTGCAAAGTGTCCGACAAAGTCCCCCTCCCTGTCCGCCAATACCCTGCCCCGCGCCCGGCCCAGGGCTTATTTCTATGGGGCGGGCGGCGTGCCTGCCGCCGCGCCCCCACTAACAATAAGAATGAGCCCAACCATGCACCCGACCCGCCTCACTCGCTCCCTGCACCTGGGCGTGGCCCTGGCCGCCTGCGCCAACCTGAATGCCCAGGCCACCGAATCCGGGGTCGACAATATCGGCCCCGGCACGGACGGCTTCTACGTGCTGCCCCTGAGCCCCGACCAGCTCCCGGAGCACATGTTCGCCTTCAACCTCTACTACAACCATTACCAGGCCAGGAAGCTCGACATCAGCTCCTTTGGCGGCAAGGTCCAGGAGGTCAGGATCACCTCCGACGCGATCATCCCGCGCCTGGACTACCTGAGCCCGCTGCGGGTCCTGGGCGGGCGCCTGGGGGGCTACGTGGCCCAGCCCTACCTGCGCCAGCAGGTGTCGCTGTACGGCCAGAGCGACCGCCGCGAAAGCATGGGCGATACCACCTTCGCGCCGATCATCCTGTGGGACATGGGCCCCGACCTGACCCTGGGCGCGGCCTTGGAAGTGACCCTGCCCACCGGGCAGTACGATGCCGACCGGCTGGCCAACACCAGCAACAACTTCACCACCTACAAGCCGCTGTTCTCCATGACCTGGCTGCCCAGCGAACGCACCGAGCTGTCGTTCAAGAGCACCTACAGCTTCAACCAGGAAAACCACGCCACCCACTACCGTTCCGGGCAGATCTTGCACTTCGACTATTCGGCCAGCTACCGCCTGACCGACGACCTGAGCCTGGGGCTCAACGGCTACTACCTGAAGCAGACCACCGACGACAAACAGCACGGCAAGACCGTGACCTTCATGGGCGAGGACGTGAGCGACGGGGTACGCGGGCAAGTGCTCGCCATCGGCCCGGCGCTGCACCTGCGTTTTCTCAAGTACGCCAGCGCCGAGATCCGCTGGGCCAAGGAGTTCGATGTGGAAAACCGCCCCGAGGGCGACATGCTCTGGGCCAAGCTGACCATTCCCTTTGCTCTGTGAAACCCGCGGCAGCCTGAAGCCGCTGCGGGCTCGGCGGGAGATCGCCAGGCAAGGCCCTGCGGGCCTTTGCGCAGCCTCGCCGGAGCTCGGCAGCGGCTACAGGGCTATACGTGGGATCAGTACACCGGCCAGCGTTCGACGATGCGCCCGCCGCGCAGGGCCAGCAGGTCGCCAAACTGCAGCAGTACCGCTTCGCTCTGCTGCGGGCGCAGGAAGACCTGGTCGTCTACCTGCAAGCCCACGGCGCGGGAGCCGTTGACCATCTCCTGGTTGGAGCTGCGACCGAACAGCTCGTTGCTCTGCAGACCCGCCGGCGATTCGAAATCCGCCAGCCAGTGGCCGCCATAGATGAAGAAGGTCTGGCGCTGGTTGCGGTCCCACCAGGAGAACAGCCGCGACTTGTCGTCCAGGGCCGGGATCCGCACCGGCCCGGTACTCTTGAGCACCGGGGTGGCGATAAAGGCGGCCGGCACGTGCTGCTCCAGGGACGCCAGGTCGTAGTGGCTGGGCTTGAGCAGTGCGGTGCCCACCGACACTTCGCTGCTCAGGGATTCCTGCTCGTGGCGACGGTAGCTGGGGCTGCCGGCGGTATTGAGGGTCAGGCCGGCGTGCCACAGCGCCGGGTACTGCTGGCGGGTGAAGTCGACAAAACCGTTGTAGAGCGCCATGACCTGGTCGAACAGGCTTTGCGGCGAGCCCAGAATCCCCGGCACGCCCATGTCGACAAAGGGGTCGTAGCCCATGAACCCGGCAAACTCCAGGTGCCGGGGGTGGGCGCTGATCAGCGCCAGCATCTGCCCGAGCACGGCATGGTCCGCCACGCCGCCACGGTGCAGTCCCACATCCAGTTCGATGTTGATGCGCATCCGCGTGCCCAGGCCCTGGGCCAGCGCTAGGTACTGCTGCAGGCGTTCGGGGGTATCGAGCAGCCATTGCAGTTGCCGGCGCGGGTCGAACGGCCCCTTGAGCTGCTGGTAGAACAGCTCGACGGCGCGGATCGGCAGGGGTTTACCGAGGAGGATATCGGCGTCGGCAAATACCTCGGCGTCGTGGTTGAGAAACGGCTGGTGGAAGGACATCAGGCGCCGGGTACCGGCGCGCTGGGCGATGTAGGCCAGGAGCCCGGGCGATGGCAGGGATTTTTCCACCAGGCGCAGGTGCTTGCCACCGCGCTGCACCGACTGCATGACCACATCGATGTTGTGGTCCAGGCGATCCAGGTCGATCAGCATCACCGGTTGCATCGGCCCGTGGGCCTTGAGCTCGCGATTGAGCTCGGCGAAGTACGGGCTGTAGGGCAGGCCCCGGTCGCCGGGCCGCAGCCAGGCGCCGACACCGGCCAGCAAGACTCCGGCCCCCAGGGTGCCGGCCATGAAATGACGACGGTTCATTGTGCGCATCTCCTGTTCACGCCACACCCAGCACAGAGGCCAGGTGGGCGTTGATGAATTTGCCTTGCGGGTCCAGTGCCTGGCGCACCCTGGCGAAGGCTGCCCATTGCGGGTACAGCCCCTGCAGGGTGCGGGCGTTGAGGCTGTGGTGCTTGCCCCAGTGCGGGCGCCCCTGGTACTTCCAGAAGATCGGCTCCACGGCGGCGAAGAAGTTGTGGTGGTCCATGCTGTAGTGCTGGTGCACCGAGATCGAACAGCTGTCGCGACCTTCGAACATGCTCAGGGGAATGTCGTCGGCCTTGACGTAGCGGTACTCGATGGGAAACCAGGTGCGCAGGTCCTTGTCGCGGATCAGCGCGAGGATCTCGCGCAGGCACGCCGGCCCCAGGTGCGCCGGCACCGAGTACTCCATTTCGTTGAAGCGCACGCTGCGCACGTTAGCGTAGATCTGGTAGGAATCCCCCACCCGCTCATCGAAGCGCGCCAGCCAGCGCAGGCTATTGAGCAGGTGGCGGCGGGTCTCGGGGAAGTCGCTGACGTACTTGTCGAGGTTTTCGATCAGGTTGACGAACTCGTTGCCGCCCTCCTCGGCCGGGTCCCTGGGCGGGGTCGCCGGGTCGTCGGTCTCATTCAGGGCCACCGCCAGGGCGTAGTCGGAATGGGTGACCACGAGCATTTCCCAGTGCTGGTTGTCGCGGGTCAGGTTGTCCATGTCCTCCAGCAGTTCCTCGGTCTTGCCGATCCACTGTTTTTCCCGCAGGCGATAGGCCTCGCGGTTCTGCAGGCGCACCCGGGTCGCCACCCCCAGCGCGCCGAGGGACACCCGGGCGACGTGGAACACCTCGGCGTTGCGCCGGGGGTCGCAGTCCAGCACTTCGCCGCTGGCGGTCACCAGTTGCAGCCCGCAGACCCGGGACGAATAGGAACCGAAGCCGACCCCGGTGCCGTGGGTGGAAGTGGCAATCGCCCCGGCCAGGGTCTGGTAGTCGATATCCGCCATGTTCCACAGCGCCTGCCCCACCTCCTTGAGCGCCGGGCCCATCAGCGACATGGGCGTGCCGGCGGCGAATTCGGCTTGCAGGGTCTTGGGGTCGTGGTCCAGCAGGCCGTTGAAATAGGCCAGGGACAGCAAGGTGCCGTCGGTGGGCACCAGGGCGCTGAAGGAGTGCCCGGCACCCACCGGGCGGATCTTGCCCGGGGCCTGGCGGACCACCTGGCGCAGTTCATCCAGGTCCTTGGGCGCCAGCCGCGCCTGGGGCAGGCAGCTTTGCGCGCCAGACCAGTTGCGCCAGGGAATCAGCCGCGGGGCGCGGGCCAGTTCGGCCAGCAGCGGGTTGCTGCACAGCGCGCTGAACGCGCCGAGGGCGCCGGCCCCTTGCAGCAGCCGGCGTCGGGAAAGGTGCATGACCATGAAGGGGGAACCTGTGCTTTTTATTGGAATGAATGGCCGGACATGAAGCTGATCAGGGCCAGGAACTGCTCTTCGCTGCACTGCATGCACTGGCCCATGGGCGGCATGCCCTGGTAGCCGTTGATGCTGTGGTCCAGCAGGGTGTCGGCGCCCTGGGCCAGGCGCGGCGCCCAGGCCTTGGCATCGCCGGCCAGGGGCGCGCCGGAGGCCGGGTTGGCATGGCACAGCTGGCAGCTGCTGGCGTAGACCTGGGCCAGGGCCGGGTCGGCCGGGCTCTGGCGGGCGGCGTCGAGGCGCACGGCAGCAGGCGGTTCAGCCTCGCCGCAGGCGCTCAGCAGCAGTCCCAGGGCCAGGCCCAGGGCGCTACGAATCGGTAGCCAAGAGTGGCGCCGCAACGGGCGCGAACAGGCGGGGGGGACAGTGGGCATCGGCGGTCCTCAGTGCGGCCAGGGCAAGGGGCCCGCCCCGGCGACAGCGGCGGACCACACCCGGCCACACTAAGACACCCGCGCCCCGGGGTTGAGGGCATTGGCGGCCAGCCAAGGGGACAGGCTCGGCCAGCCAGGGCGCGCACGGTCAGCCAGAGGCTGCCTGCATGGCAACGGGCCCATGCCTGCCCCGCGCCTTACTTGATCCGGTAGTGGAAGGTGTTGCGCACCGCCGGCACCGTTACCGCCTGGCCATCGATCAGCCGCGGCTGGTAACGGAAGGTCGCCACCGCTGCCAGGGACGGGCGCATGAACAGGGGGTGGCAACCGTCGATGACCTTGGGGTTCTCCACCCGCCCCTGGGGGTTGACGCTGTATTCCACGGTGCAGTCGCCTTCCAGGTTCTTGTCCAGGGCCCGTTGCGGGTAGTCCGGGGCCTCCTTGCTCAGGGGCTGGTACTGGCGACTGTCGGCCGCAGCCTGGGCCGCCTGCTGGCGCGTGCGCTCGGCAGCCAGCCGCGACTGTTCGGCACGCTGGGCCTGCGCTTGTTCCTGGGCCACACGTTGCTCGGTATCGCGCTGGCGCTGCTCGGCCTCCAGGCGCTCGCGCTGCTGCTCCTGCACCTGCTCACGTTTCTTGTCTTCCACACGCTTGCGCGCCAGGGCCGCCTGCTCCAGCTTCTGCGCCTGTACCTGGGGGTCAACCCGGGGCCTGGCCGGCTCCGGCGCAGCCGCGGGCGGTGGCGTTGACGGTGGCTGTGGCGCCACCTCGGCCACCGCCGGCAGCGGTTCCGCGGGGGCGGCAGGCGGCGCCAGCATCACCAGTTGGGTGGTCAGTACCGGCGGCGTCTCGACCTGCGGCTTGTCCACCGACCAGCCCAGCACCAGCGCCACCAGCACTCCGGCGTGCAGGGCCAGGGCCAGGCTGGCCGCCAGGCTGTTGCGCCAGAAGCCGGACGCCTCGGGCCGCAGGGGCATCGCGGTGGGGTTGTGCATGATCATCGCCGTCATTGCGGGGCCTCGGTCACCAGCCCCAGGTTGTGTACCCCGCCCTGCTGCAACGCGGCCATGGCCGCCACCACGCTGGCATAGGCGGCGTCCTGGTCGGCGCGGATATACACCTGGGTGTCGCCGCGCCGGGCAATCACCTGGGCCACCTTGGCGCGCATCTGCTCAAGGTCCACAGCGCTGTCGGTCTGGTTCCGGGTGTCCAGTTCACCGCCCAGGTTCCAGTAGTAGCCGCCACCGGCCTGCACCGACAGGGTGAGGATCTGCTGGCGGCTGTCGGTGGCCAGGGCTTCGCTGGCGACCTTGGGCAATTCGATCTTCACCCCCTGGGTGAGCATCGGCGCGGTGACCATGAAGATCACCAGCAGCACTAGCATCACGTCGATGTAGGGCACCACGTTCATTTCCGCCTTGGGTCCGTGCTTGCGTTGCGGCCGGGTCAACATCGGCTTGCTCCTTCTCTCAGGCGGCCACGGCCAGGTGGCTCGGGGCGCCCTGCAAGGTGCGATGCAGGCGTACTTGCAGTTCATTGCCAAAGGCGTAGTAGCGGGTCAGCAGGGTCTGGCTGCGGGCCGAAAAGCGGTTGTAGGCAATCACCGCGGGAATGGCCGCGAACAGGCCGATGGCGGTGGCGATCAGCGCCTCGGCAATGCCCGGGGCCACGGTGGAAAGGGTCGCCTGCTGCACCTGGGACAGGCCGAGGAAGGAATTCATGATCCCCCACACGGTGCCGAACAGGCCGATATAGGGGCTTACCGAACCCACAGTGGCGAGAAACTGCAGGCCCTTTTCCAGGCGGGTTTCCTGCTCGCTGATGGCCACGTGCAAGGCCCGTTCCACACCCTCCAGCACCCCTTCTCCGGCACCGCCGGGCT
Source organism: Pseudomonas sp. UME65 (assembly GCF_014170225.1). Classification (NCBI taxonomy): domain Bacteria; kingdom Pseudomonadati; phylum Pseudomonadota; class Gammaproteobacteria; order Pseudomonadales; family Pseudomonadaceae; genus Pseudomonas; species Pseudomonas sp. UME65. The sequence goes on from NZ_LZZQ01000005.1 coordinate 316,025, forward strand.
GGCCGCGCAGGTGGCTGAACTCCTGGTAGCCGGCGGCAAAGATCGGCTCCACGCCGCCTTCGGCGTCGCTGCCCTTGGCCACTTCGCGGTACAACGGCAGCAGCTCGGGGGCGGCGCGAAAACGCTGGATGAAAGCCTGGAAGCGCAGCTCACGACCGCGCAGCACGGCGCCACGCTGGATGATCAGGTACCAGCTGAGCAAGGACGCCAGGAGCAAGGTCAGCATCACCGCCTTGACCAACAGGCTGGCATCGCTGATCAGCCCCCAGATGCTCATGTGTTCGAGTGTGGCCTGCATGGTGGAACTCCTTCTCGGGTGCCCGCCTGGGCTGGCGGGGCTATTCGATGACATTCAAATGACAAGGTGATGACCGCCGGCTCAGGGCAGCTTCAGGGCCTGGGTGACCTCGGCCCAGGGCACGAACTTGAAGTTCTGGGTCTGCTCGGGCATGCGCTTGCGCCCGTCCTGGACCACCAGCAGGCCCTGGCTCCAGGGCCCGCCGAGGTTGGCCGAGGTGACTTCCAGGCCATCGGTTTCCGAGGCGCCGTCGATCCCCGCACGGGCGTTGAGGCTGACCCGGAAGGCACCATGGGAAGCGAACGGCGGTTCGGCATCCAGCACCAGGTAGCTGTCGTTGCCCTGGCTGGAAATCACCAGGTAGTCGCGGGCGTTGCTCTGGTACAGGGCCAGGCCCTCGACATCGGCCTGCAACAGGCCGCCGACCTTGATCACGCTGTGCAGGGTCGCCGGCTGCTCGGGCCGGGCATCCACCGCCCACACGCCAACGTCCTCTTCACCGAGGAACAGGCGCTGGCGCTGGTCGTCGGCGACACAGCCCTCGGGCTGGCTGGCCACCTTGAACCGGCGCACCAGCTCGCCCTGGGCGGTACCGCCGGGGGCGCTCAGGCGGTACTGGACGAAGGTGCCGTCCTTGTCGTTGGCAATGGCGTAGATCTCGCCACTGGCCGGCTGGAACAGGCAGATGCCGTAGATTTCCTTGAGCGGCGTGGGCACCTCCCCGGCCTCGCTCAGTTCGCCGCTGGCGCGGTCGATGGCGAACAGGCTGAGGCTGTTGCGGTCGCGGTTACTGGCCACGGCCAGGTCCACACGGCGCTCGCCGAGCTGGAAGTTGGGCCGCACGTCGACGTTGTTCAGGCGCCCCACTGCCAGCTCCTGCAACAGCTTGCCCTGCAGGTCGTAGGCCAGCAGGCCCTGCTTCTTGTTGGTGCCCAGCACCCGGCTCAGGGAGGGCTGCTGCGGGTGGACCCAGATCGCCGGGTCATCGGCGGCATCGCCCTGGCGCCCCACCGGCTCGCTCTGTGCCGCCGCCTGTACGGTGGGCAATACCGGCGGCAGGGCCACCGGGGTGGCCTGCCAGTTCAACTGGCCCTGGTACAGGCGCCCGTCCTCGTCATCGCGCAGCAAGACCTGCAGGCCTTTGTCGCTGGCGCGCAGGGCGATGTTTTCCGGTTCCTTGAGGCCGGCCAGGGGCAACGTGGCCTGGGCCACCCAGCCTTTTTCCTGCTGCTGATAGAGATGCAGTTGCGCGGCCTTCGGGTCCAGGCCCAGCACCCCGCCCGGCACCAGGGCCATGGCCCCGGCGCTTTTCCTGATGTCGCCAAAGGGCGCGCGCAGGGCCACCGGCTGGCGCGCGGTGTCGGCTTCGGCATGGGCCGGGTAGGCCCACCAGCCGACATTCTGTTCATTGACCAGCAGTTGCTGGGCGGCATCGTCCACCTGGCAGAACTTGGCCTCCGGCGGCAGGGGCAGGCCACGTACCCGTTGCGGCTCGGCGCTCAGTTGCGCGCCGTGGCCCACCAGCCACTGCTCGCCCTTGCCCTCCTCGCCCACCAGGAACAGGAACAGGTTGCTGGCCTCGTCGCGGTACAGGCACAGGCCGTTGACCGGGTAGTCCCGAGTGGGCAGGTACAACGGCTGGCCCCAGGTGCGGCTGGCCGGGTCGAGGCTCACCAGCAGTGCCTGCTGGCGCTGGTTGTCGAGGCTGGCCACCAGCAGTTGGCCACCGGCGGCGCGGCTGTCCAGGCCGTTGAACGAGCCCTTGAAGCGGGCCAGCTGGCGGCCCTGTTCGTCCACCAGCAACAGGCCTTCGCGCTCGCTGGCCAGCAGCCGGTCGGCGCCTGTGCCGGCGGGCACGAAACCCAGGCCGGTAACGCCCGGGGTCTGCTCGGCCCAGGGCTTGAGGTTCAGGCCGGGCACGCTGGGGGCAGCCAGGGCGGCGCCACAGGTCAAGCCAATGCACAGGGCCAGCAGGCGGTTTCTTGCGGTCGATACAGTGCTCATCACAATCCTTGGGTGTGCGGTCGGGCAAGGGCCCGCTACTTAGAAATGGGTGAAGGTCAGGCCGAGCTTGTAGGTCGGGCCGTATTCCTCGTACTGGGCGTTGTAGGAGCGGTTGCCGGTGTAGACGAAGTACGGCTGGTCGGTGAGGTTCTGCGCCTCGAAGCTCAGTTGCAGGTTCTTGGTCAGGGAGTACTTGGCGCTGAAATCGACGAAGGTCTGGGCATCCACATGCAGGTCGTGGGCCTTGTCGTCGATGGACGCCAGCTCGAACAGGTAGGCCGATTTGTAGTTGGCCGACAGGCGAAGGCTGAGCTTGTCGTCTTCCCAACCGAGCATCAGGTTGCCCACGGTGTCCGACTGGTTGGGCAGGTCGATGTCGCGCTTGCGGTTGACCCCGGCCTTCTGGTCGAAGCCCTCGATGCTCGCACTGGAGCGGCTGAAGGTGCTGTTGGCGCCCAGCAGCAGGCCGTTCCACGGCGCCGGCAGCCAGTCGAATTTCTGCGAATAGGCCAGTTCCAGGCCGTACAGCTTGGCGCTGTCGCCGTTGGCGAAAGTGTGCGCCTCGGAGAACCCGCTCCAGGCGCCGGTGCCGGCCAGGTCGGTGTTGTAGACAAAGTTCTGGATGTCCTTGTAGAACACGAAGGCCGAGACGGTGCCGGCATGGCCCATGTAGTGCTCGATGCCCAGGTCCAGGTTGCTCGACTCCAGGGGCTTGAGGTCGGGGTTGCCGAAGGTCGCCTCGTCGCCGTCGATGACAAAGCCCGGGGCCAGTTGGCCGAAGGTCGGGCGCACCACGCTCTTGGTCCAGGCCGCGCGGACCTGGGTGTTCTTGTCCAGCTGGTAGCGCGCATGCAGCCCCGGCAGCCAGTGCTGGTAGCGGCGTTGGGTGTCGGTGGCGGTGAAGGCGCCGTCGGTGACCCCGGTGCCCTTGGCCTCGAACTCGGTGCCCTCGTAGCGCAGGCCGGCGATGAAGCGCCAGTCGTCGATGTCCAGGGTGTTCATGAAGTAGCCGGCGTTGATGTCTTCGCGGATCTTGAAGTCGTTGACCCGGGATTCTTCCTCGTCGTAGAAGGCCGCCTGATTCAGGCCGCCGATCAGTTGCTTGATGGCGCCGCCACTGATGCCCGGGCCGAAGCGGCCAAGGGAATAGTCCACGTTGCCCTTCTGGAACTGCCCGAGGTTGAGCTGCTGGTCGGTAAAGCCCAGGGTGTCGAAGTCCTTGTAGACCCAGGCTTCCAGGTCGTTGTCCTTGTTGCGCCGGCTGACTTTGCCGCCGAACTTGAACTGCGCGGCGTAGCCACTCAGGTCATAGTCCCGGGCCAGGTCCAGGCGCAGGTTCTTCTCGGTGTCGGTGGTGTTCTGCTTTTCCCAGTCGACCTTGTCCAGGGTGAAGTTGGCCGGGTCATAGAAACCGGCGCCGATCACCGGGCGCGGCTTGCCGTTGTCGTAGAAGCCGCTGTCGGAAAAATCGCTGTTGCCCTTGAAGGTGGCCCCGGCGATATGCGCCGGGCTGTCTTCGCTGGAGCGGCTGTAGCCGGTCTGGCCGCTGAGGGTCCACAGGCCCAGCTGGCGCTCGCCGCCGAACACGTAGGACTGGATCTCCTGGGTTTCCTCGCGCTGCTTGAGCTTGCGCGAGGCTTCGGCATCACCGCGCTCGCCGGCCGCCAGGGGATCGGCGAACTCGATGCTGGTGGAGTTGCGGGTCTCGCTGTCCTTGTAGCGGCTGTACAGGGTGCGCAGGTAGTAGCTGCTGCTGTCGTCGGGCTTGTAGTCGAAGTTCAGGCCGCCACCGGCGCGCTCGCGGCTGATGGCGTAGTCGCGCTGCTCGAATTCCTGCAGCTTGGCGCCTTGTTCGAAGTCCCAGGCACCACCGGTCTCGACGTTGTCGGAACCGAAATCGCGCTTCTGCCAGCTCAGGGCCGCGGCCACGCCGAAGTTGTCGACGCCGTCGCCGAGGCTGAAGCGGTTGCTCGCCGCGCCGGAGAATTTCGGGCTGGTCTGGCGGGTGTTCTGGTCGTAGCTGGCCTCGCTGCTGCCGGTGTAGAACAGGCCCTTGTGGTCGAAGGCCGAGAGGCTTTTCACATCCACGGTGCCACCCAGGGAGTTGGCGTCCATGTCCGGGGTCAGGGTCTTGATCACTGACAGCGACTGCACCAGTTCCGAGGGCAGTACATCCAGGGCCACGGCCCGGCGGGCGCTTTCCGGCGAGGGCACCAGGGTGCCGTTGATGGTCACGCTGTTGAGGTCCGGGCCCAGGCCGCGCACGCTGACAAAGCGCCCTTCGCCCTGGTCGCGCTCGATGCTGATGCCCGGCAGGCGCTGCGCCGCCTCGGCGACGTTCTGGTCCGGCAATTGGGCCACGCCGTCGGCGTGCACCACGCTTTCGATGCTGTCCGAGCGCCGCTGCTCCTTGAGCGCCTGGTCGATGCTGGCGGCCTGGCCCACCACTTCCACATGCTCGGTGGCCGCAGGTTCCGCAGCGCTCAAGCGTTCACTGGCGATGGCCATGGCCAGCGCGGTCAAGGTAAAGCTGACAAGCCCGGGACTGCTGCGCTTGTACATGTTGGTCCTCCCCCAAGAGTCCGCTAACGCCGGGCAAGAGGCCCGGCAACTGGGAGGGCACGCTAGGGTCGGCGAATGACGGTTCTGTGACAGGCCTGGGCGGCAACGGGCCAAAACGCCCCATTGCCCGGCTTTCGCCCCGGCAAATGAGCTGAATTGACCCCTATCCCCCGCCAGGCGCAGGCCTTGCGGGCCTCTTCGCCGGCAAGCCGGCTCCTGCAGATCCGTGGTGCACCCGCCGCCCCGTAGGAGCGGGCTTGCCCGCGAAAGCCATCCACCGTCGAGCGCAGGTCTTGCCGGCCCCTTCGCCGGCAAGCCGGCTCCTACAGATCCGTGGTGCACCCACCGCCCCGTAGGAGCGGGCTTGCCCGCGCAAGCCATCCACCGTCGAGCGCAGGTCTTGCGGGCCCCTTCGCCGGCAAGCCGGCTCCTACAGATCCGTGGTGCGTCCGCCGCCCCGTAGGAGCGGGCTTGCCCGCGCAAGCCATCCCCCGCCAGGCGCAGGCCTTGCGGGCCCCTTCGCCGGCAAGCCGGCTCCTGCGGGCCGAAAAAAAACGCATTCGCCGTGAGCTGATTCGACCTCACGCCGGGTTTCCCCGGCGTCACCCCCCTGTCACAAACATCTGCTGTGCTGGCGCCCTCTCACTCCTGGCAAAAAGGATCGCGGCCATGTTCTCCGTGCTCAAACCCCACCGCTGGAAACTCGCCGCGCTGTTGCTGGCGGCCAATGCCGGGCTGCTGCTGCACCTGGCCTGCGGCAGCCTGAAATCGGTCAGCGAGTGGCAGTGGCTGGACATCATCGGCGAAGGCGGCTCGGCGCTCCTGGCCCTGGTCTGGCTCGGGCTGGTGCTCAAGAGCCGCCCCGCCGGGCGGGTCACCAACTACCTGGCCCTGGGCCTGAGCTGCATTTTCTTTTCCTGGTGGATCGACAGCCTCGACGAGTTCATCCGCCTGCCCGACAGCATCACCTGGGACCACTGGCTGGAGTCCGGGCCGATGCCCATCGGCATGATCCTGCTGACCATCGGCATCTACCACTGGCACCGCGAACAGCTGGCCATCAGCGCGCAGATGGAAAAGAAGGAGCGACTGTTTCGCGAGCATCGCCAATTCGACAAGCTCACGCCCCTGGCCGGCGCCGACTACCTCAAGCGCGAGCTGGCCAGCAGCCTGCAAGACAGCCGCCGCCAGCAGCAGCCGCTGTCGCTGCTGGCCCTGGACCTGGACCACTTCGCGGCGATCAACCAGGACTACGGCCATGCCGAAGGCGATGCGGTGCTGCAGGCCCTGAGCCATGTGCTGCTGCTCAACCTGCGGCGCCAGGACCTGCTGTGCCGGCTGGCCGGCGACCGCTTCGTGGTGCTGCTGCCCAACACCGGGGAAAGCCAGGCACGGCTGCTGGCCCTGGAGCTGCAACAGGCGGTGCAGGGCCTGGCACACAAGACCCGACAACACGGCGAGCGCCTGCACCTGGCGGCCAGCACTGCGGTGGTGATGGCCCTGGAGGAAACCCCGGAGGGGCTGCTCAAGCGCCTCAACCTGGCCCTGGCCCGGGCCAAGCAGCCCCTGGCAAAAACCGCCTGAGGCGCCGTCATGACCGTGAAGACCCACTGGTACGAAGCCGATACGCGGTTTATCCCCGGGCACTATCAACCGGCGGCGCTGATCGACCTGGCGCTGTCCCGGGACATCGACAGCCACCGCCTGCTGCGCGGCACCGGGCTGTTCCACGAGGACATCCTGGCCGGCCAGACCCGCCTCAGCCCGCAGCAGTTCCTGGCGCTGATCGGCAACGGCCGGCGCCTGCTGGATGCCGACGACAGCAGTTTCCTGTTTGGCCAGCGCCTGCTGCCCGGGCACTACGGCGCCGCCAGCCATGCCCTGCGCCATGCGCAGAACCTGCACCAGGCCCTGGACGCCCTGGTGCAGCAGCAGGCGCTGCTCAGCCCCCTGGCCAGCCCGCGCCTGGTGCTGGACGAGCATCACGCCTACTGCTACTGGCTGGACAGCTGCGGCGCCGGCGAGCACTGGCGGTTCCTCCTGGAAGCCAGCATGACCTCCCTGGTGGCCATGAGTCAGTGGCTGGCCGGCCAGCGCCTGCCCTGGGAATGCAGCTTCAGCCACAGCGAGCCGCGCTACGTCGAGCAGTACTGGGTGCACCTGGGGGAACAGACCCAGTTCCAGCGGCCCCTGGACCTGATGCGCATCCCCCGGCAATACCTGACCCGGCCCTGGCCCGGGGCCTCGGCCACCGCCGGCCAGGTGGCGCGCCTGGAGGCCGGCGAGCACCTGCGCCAACTGGGGTTTGCCAGCAGTTTCCTCGACACCCTGTACCGCTACCTGAAAACCCAGGTACGCCACACTCCGAGCCTGGAGCAGGCGGCCCAGGATTTCGCCATGAGCCCGGCCACCCTCAAGCGCAAGCTGAGCAAGCACCACAGCGGCTACCAGCAACAGGTGGACCGGGTGCACAAGCACGTGGCGCTGTACCTGTACCAGATCAAGGGCTGGAGCAACGAGGCGGTGGCCGAGTACCTGAACTTCAATGACCCGGCCAACTTCCGCCGGTCATTCAAGCGCTGGACCGGCAGCACCCCGAGCTTGATCCGGCAGTTGCTGGGCAGCGGCTGAAACGTTTAATCTCGAACCACCACCGCTGACGCGCCGCGGGCCCGCACAGGGGCGCCGCGGGCCGTCGCGCTCGGGCGCCCGGTGGAAAAACCGCTAAAGCGCCGGGCCATTAAGGCGTATAAACCATGGAGCGATGCCGTCGCTGTCACCGCGCCGGAGCCATTTCCAACACGGGGTAGAGTCATGACCACAGCCAATCTATTGAGCCACCTGTTTCCTGCCGCCGCCGACATCCCCGAAGCCTTTCGCCTGCCCGACCCGGTGGAGCAGCGCGACTACCTGGTGGACGGTGAACTGCGCACCTGGAACGGCCCCCTGGCCCAGGTCCGCAGCCCGATCTACCTGAGCGGCGCCGACGGCGATACCCAGATGATTCTCGGCAGCACCCCGCTGCTGGACGCCGACACCGCCCTCACCGCCCTGGACGCCGCGGTGCGCGCCTACGATCGCGGCCAGGGCGCCTGGCCAACGATGCGCGTGGCCGAACGCATCCAGCACGTGGAAGCCTTCCTGGCGCGCATGCGCGAGCAGCGCACGGCGGTGGTCAAGTTGCTGATGTGGGAAATCGGCAAGAACCTCAAGGACTCGGAGAAAGAGTTCGATCGCACCTGCGACTACATCGTCGACACCATCGGCGCGCTGAAGGAACTGGACCGGCGCTCCAGCCGCTTCGAACTGGAACAGGACACCCTCGGCCAGATCCGCCGCGTGCCCCTGGGCGTGGCCCTGTGCATGGGCCCCTACAACTACCCGCTGAACGAGACCTTCACCACCCTGATCCCGGCGCTGATCATGGGCAACACCGTGGTATTCAAGCCGGCCAAGCTCGGCGTGCTGCTGATCCGCCCGCTGCTCGAAGCCTTCCGCGACAGCTTCCCGGCCGGGGTGATCAACGTCATCTACGGCAGCGGCCGCGAGACCGTCAGCGCGCTGATGGCCAGCGGCAAGATCGACATCTTTGCCTTCATCGGCACCAACAAGGCCGCCAGCGACCTGAAGAAACTCCACCCCAAGCCCCACCGCCTGCGCGCGGCCCTGGGCCTGGACGCGAAGAACCCGGGGATCGTGCTGCCCGATGCCGACCTGGACAACGCGGTCAGCGAAGCCCTCACCGGCTCCCTGTCGTTCAACGGCCAGCGCTGCACCGCGCTGAAGATCCTGTTCGTCCACGAAGCCGTGGTGGAACGCTTCATCGAGCAGTTCAACGCCAAGCTGCAAGGCCTCAAGCCGGGCATGCCCTGGGAACCGGGGGTGGCCCTGACGCCGCTGCCGGAGAACACCAAGGTCGACTACCTGCACGCCCTGGTGGCCGACGCCCAGGCCCACGGCGCCAAGGTGGTGAACGCCCACGGCGGCGAGGCCCGGGCTTCGTTCTTCTACCCGGCGGTGCTGTACCCGGTGACCCCGCAGATGCGCGTCTACCACGAGGAGCAGTTCGGCCCGGTGGTGCCCATCGTGCCCTACCGCGACCTGGACACCGTGATCGACTATGTCCTGGAATCGGACTTCGGCCAGCAACTGAGCCTGTTCGGCAGCGACCCGGCCGAGATCGGCCGGCTGGTGGACGCCTTTGCCAACCAGGTCGGGCGGATCAATATCAACGCCCAGTGCCAGCGCGGCCCGGATACCTTCCCCTTCAACGGCCGCAAGAACTCCGCCGAGGGTACGCTGTCGGTACATGACGCACTGCGCACCTTCTCGATCCGCACCCTGGTGGCGACCAAGTTCCAGGAGCGCAACAAGCAATTGATCAGCGACATCATCCGTAATCGCGAGTCGAGCTTCCTGACCACCGACTACATTTTCTGAGGGAGCCCCGAGCGTTCGCCCTGGCGCGAACGCCCGGCCCCTGCCGCCAACCGGAGGAACCGATCTGGGCCCGTTAAAACACCTGCGGGGCATCACCCTGCCACCTTTGCTGCGCCGCCTGCTGCGTCCCGTGCTCGACCCGTACCGGCGCTACCGTCACGCCCGGCTGATCCACGCGGTGCGGGTCGCCCTCGGCCTGATCGCCACCATCCTCCTGACCACCGGCCTCAACCTGCCCCATGGCGAGTGGGCCTCGGTGACCATGCTGGTGGTGATCGGTGGCCTGCAGCACCACGGCAACATCGGCAAGAAGGCCGCGGAACGGGCCATCGGCACCCTGGTGGGCGCCGGGGTCGGGCTGGTGCTGGTGGTGCAGCAGGCCTACTTCGGCCACCCCTGGCTGACCTACCTGGGCATGTCGGTGGTGTGCGGCTACTTTTCCTATCACGCCATCGGCAAGGGCGGCTACACCGCGCTGCTGGCGGCGATCACCGTGTTCATCGTCGCCGGCCACGGTGACAACCAGGTCAGCGACGGCCTGTGGCGGGCGGTGGACATCCTCATCGGCATTGCCCTGGCCCTGGCGTTTTCCTTCGCCATTCCGCTGTATGCGGTGTACTCCTGGCGCTACAACCTGGCCAGCGCCCTGCGCGACTGCGCGCAGTTGTACGGGCGGATCATCAAGGGCCAGTCGGTGACCGACGACGAGCACCTCAAGCTCCTGGGCCGGGTCAACAGCGCCATGCTGCAACTGCGTTCGCTGATGCCTTCGGTGTCCAAGGAAGTACGGATTTCCATGACCGAGCTGGACGCCATCCAGCGCAACCTGCGCATGTGCATCAGCACCCTGGAGATCCTCGGCAACACCCGCCCCGATGCCAGCGACCCGCAGGCCATGGCGCAGATGCAACTGGCGCTCAAGGCCGAGCACCGGCAGATCCGCGTCCAACTGATCGGCATGGCCCGGGCCCTGCAATCGGGGGTCACCCAGCGCCTGGAGAAATCCGTGGAAGGCCACCCCGAAAACGCTCTGGAGGCGCCGGTGTATTCGGCCCTGGATGGTTACCGGCTGCTGACCCGGCAACTGGCCGCGACCCTCGGCGAGATGCACCAGCGCCTGGCCAAGAGCGCCCGGCACTGGAAGATCTAGAACAGCTCGCTGAAAGGAATGAAGGGCGCCCGATCCCCTGCCTGCAAGGTCCGGCCCTCGACGATTTCCACCAGGCCATCGGCCCAGGAAGCCCCCAGCAACACCCCGGAACTCTGGTTCGGATAGAGCACGGCGCGGCCGTTCTCCAGGCGCGCCCGCAGGTACTCGCGGCGCTTGCCGGCCTTGGGCCAAGCGAAGGCCACAGGCACCTCGACGCTCAGCGGCGCCACCTCCTGTACCCCCTGCAGCCGCAGCAGGTAGGCCCGGGCCAACAGGCCGAAGGTCACCAGTGCCGAGGCCGGGTTGCCCGGCAGGCCGATCACCGGCACCTGGCCGAAGTAACCCACGGTCAGGGGCTTGCCGGGCTTGATGGCGAGTTTCCAGAACAGCGGCCGGCCACTGTCCCTGAGCACCTGCCCGAGGCAGTCGGCATCCCCGGCGGAAACGCCGCCGGTGGTCAGGATCAGGTCCGCGCCATGCTGCAACTGCTCCAGCCTGAGGCGGGTGTGCTGCGGCCGGTCGGGCAGGATCCCGGCGTCGATCACCTCGCAGCCCAGGGCGTCCAGCCAGTGCCTGAGCAGGGTACGGTTGCTGTTGTAGATGCAGCCGGGGCGCATGGGCGTGCCCGGCTCCAGCAATTCATCGCCGGTGGACAGCAGCGCCACGCGCGGGCGGCGCACCACCTGCAACTCGGTGCAGCCCTGGGCGGCGGCCACCGCCAGTTCGAAGGGGCCGAGGCGCTTGCCGGCCTGCAGCAACACCTCGCCGGCGCGGTTCTCCTGGCCCTGGGGGCGAATGTTCTGTCCCGTTTTCAGGGCCTGGGTAAAACGCACCCGGCCGTCTTCCAGCAGCTCGACGTTCTCTTGCATCTCGACGCAGTCGGCTCCTTCGGGCACCGGGGCGCCGGTGAAGATCCGCGCACAGCTGCCCGGTTGCAGGGGCGCACCGGGCTGCCCGGCGAACACGGTCTGCGCTACCGGCAACGGTGCACCGTCCCAGTGCTGCAGGTTCAGGGCGTAGCCGTCCATGGCACTGTTGGGCCAGGGCGGCAGGTCCAGGGTCGCCACCAGGTCGGTGGCCAGCACCCGTTGCCGGGCCTGATCCACGGCCAGGGTTTCGCTCTCCGGCAGGCGCTGGGCGTCGGCCATGGCCAGCAGGCTGGCCAGTGCCTCTTCCACCGGCATCAGTGGGTTCTGGCTCATCCCCGGCTCTCGCAGGCCTGCACCGGCTTGAGGTGCGGCACGAAGTTGCATGGCCGGTGGCGGGCATCCAGCTGCTCGGCGAGAATGCCTTCCCAGGCGGTGCGGCAGGCCCCGGTGGAGCCCGGCAGGCAGCACACCAGGGTGCCGTTGGCCAGCCCGGCCAGGGCCCGACTCTGCACCGTGGAGGTGCCGATATCGAGAATCGAGATGGCGCGAAACAGCTCGCCGAAACCGTCGATGTGCTTGTCCAGCAGGCAGCCCACGGCTTCCGGGGTGCTGTCGCGGCCGGTAAAGCCGGTGCCACCGGTGATCAGCACCACCTGGATGCGCTCGTCGGCGATCCAGGCCGCCACCTGGGCGCGGATCTTGTACAGGTCATCCTTGAGCAGGTTGCGCTCGGCCAGGCTGTGGCCGGCCTCCAGCAGGCGGCTGACCAGCAGTTGCCCGGAGGTGTCAGTGGCATATTCCCGGGTATCGCTGACCGTCAGCACGGCCATGTTCAAGGGTACAAACAACGCATCCGACTTCACGCTCATGTCATTCTCCGACCGGCAGGCTAAAAATCATGAACCCAGGCTAAAGGCCCGCCGACGCGGCTGTCTAATCGTTCTGGCTGACCGGATTATCGATGCGCTCTATCATCCTGCCGGGCCCTGCCGGGGGCCGATAAAGCCCGTCAATCGGCCATTCAACACTTCCGATTGGACGTACCCGAAGGACAATGCCATCGTTTGCGCCACCTACTTGATATGCGTCCTGCCATGACCCCGAACCAGCCCGCCCCCGCCTGTTCCCTGCCCTGCTCGATCCTGCTGCTGGCCGGTGGCCGCGGCTCGCGCATGGGCGGCCAGGACAAGGGCCTGGTGGCCTGGCGCGGCCAGCCGCTGATCGCCCATGTGCAGGCGGTGGTGCGACCCTTGAGCGATGACCTGATCATTTCCTGCAACCGCAACGCCGAGCGCTACCGGGCCTATGCCGACCGCTTGGTGGAGGATGGGCAGAAGGATTTCCCCGGGCCCCTGGCCGGAGTCCTGGCCGGCCTCGCGACGGCCCGCCACCCCTGGCTGCTGGTGCTGGCCTGCGATGCGCCGCAGATCGACGCGGCGCTGATCCAGGCCCTGCTGGATGCCCGCGGCAACGACACCAGGCCGGTGATGGTGCAGCAGGCCGGGCAATGGCAACCCATGTTCAGCCTGATCCCCACGGCGCTGCTGGGTGACCTGCGCCAGGCCTGGGACAACGGCGAGCGCAGCCTGCTGCGGGCCCTGGCCGCCCATGGGCTGAGGCCCCTGCCCTGCGCCGCGGACGATCCGCGGCTGAGCAACTTCAATACCCCTGAACTACTGTCTGAAGCAGGCCCCAAGCCCCTGGCCTGAACAGCACCGGAGGTGCCCAAGGGCGCAACCGGGCAAGGCCCCAGGCCTTTTCATGGGCGCAACACCTGCGTTATTACTGAACCCGACTTTTCCCACAACAGGTGCCACCGTGGACATCAAGCAACTCAAGTTTCTGATCGCCCTGGAGCAGACCCGGCACTTTGGCCAGGCCGCCGCGCGCTGCCATATCACCCAGCCGACCCTGTCCATGCGCCTGCGCAATCTTGAGGATGAACTGGACCTGATCCTGGTCACCCGTGGCCAGCGCTTCGAAGGCTTCACCGAAGCCGGCGAGCGGGTGCTGGCCTGGGCCAAGACCCTGCTGGCAGCCCATGACGGGCTGTTCGCCGAAGCCGCTGCCTGCCGCGGGCAACTGGTGGGCAAGCTGCGCCTGGGGCTGGTACCGCTGAGCGGCTTCAACCCCATCAGCTACGTGCAGCAGCTATCGTCGAGCTTCCCGGAACTGCAGTTCAGCCTGTCGTCCATGAGCTCCGACCGGATCATCGAGGACATCGGCAACAACCAGCTGGACCTGGGGGTCTGCTACCTGGACCACGTCAACCCCAACTACCTGGACTTCTTCGAGATCGGCGAGACCCGGGTCGGCCTGCTCTACGACACCCGGCACTTTCATTTCGAAGGCACCGAGATGAGCTGGGAGGACGCCGCCGAACTGCCGCTGGGCATGCTCAGCACCGGCATGCACTATCGCAAGTCCATCGACCTGAGCTTTCGCAGCCGCGGCCTGAACCCGCAGCCGATCCTGGAAAGCGACTCCACCTACCAGCTGTTCCAGGCGATCCACGAAGGCTTCTGCTGCTCGATCATGCCCCTGGACAGCGGCCTGGATTCGCCCATCGAGAACCTGGCCTTTATCCAACTGCCGGATGCCAGCGTGCTGGCGCCACTGGGGCTGGTGATGCGCAAGACCGAGCCGCGCTCGGCGATTGCCGAAAAGTGCTTCGCCGAAGCCAAGAAGCTGTTTGCGATCAAAGAGTGAATCAATGCCCCGGGGCCGCCCATGGCCCTGGGCAAATCGAATGCAACGAGGTGTGGTCATGGTTTGCCGGATCGAACAAACGGAGCAACAACCCGAGGCCAATGCGCCGGCGCCGGCGCCGCAGCGGGTGTCCTATCGCGAGTACAGCGCCGACGGCCCGATGGCCGAGGCGCCGCTGGCCGCCGAGATCGCCCTGGCGATCACCTACAACGGCCTGAGCCAGGCGGTGATGATGGTGTCTCCGGGCAACCTGGAAGACTTCATTCGCGGCTTCAGCATCACCAACGACATCGTCAATGACCTCGGCGAAATCTACGACATCCGCCTCAGCCACTTCCCCCAGGCCTGCCAGGCCGACGTGGAAATTTCCAGCCGGGCGTTCTGGGCCCTCAAGGACCATCGCCGGCAAATGGCCGGCACTAGCGGCTGCGGCCTGTGCGGAGTGGAGGCCCTGGAACAGGCGCTGCCGCAACTGCAGATCCTCGAACCCGCGGCCCTGCCACCTGCCGAACACCTGCAGGGCCTGCGCGAGCGCATCGAACAGGCCCAGCACATGGCCCGCAGCAGCGGCGCCCTGCATGCGGCGCTGTACTTCGACGAACAGGGCGAGGTGCGCCTGTGCCAGGAAGACATCGGCCGCCACAACGCCCTGGACAAGCTGATTGGCGCGCTGCTGCAGGCCGGGATCGATGGCAGCCGGGGCTTCACCGTGGTCACCAGCCGTTGCAGCCTGGAACTGATCCACAAGGCCGTGCGCGCCCGCCTCGGTACCCTGGTCAGCCTCTCGGCGCCGACCGCACTCACCGTGCAATGGGCCAACAAGCATCGCCTGAACCTGATCCACGTCCCCCACCGCAACGCCCCACGTATCTACAGCCCGGTGTAAATGCACCACGCCGGATGACATGCATCCGGCGTGGCTAGCCCCTTCCCTCAAGCCTCTGTCAGCGGCATAAGCTCAACGTTCTACACCCCAACGTTCGGCCGCCTGCCGGTCGCTCTCGCGACCGTCGATCCAGCGTTCGCCGGCCGGGGTGACTTCGCGTTTCCAGAACGGGGCGCGGGTCTTGAGGTAATCCATGATGAAGGCGCAAGCCTCGAAGGCCGCTTGGCGATGGGCGCTGGCCACCCCGACAAAGACGATGGGCTCACCCACCTGCAGCAACCCCACCCGGTGCACCAGGCTCACCCGGTTCAGCGGCCAGCGCGCCTGGGCCTGCTCCACGATGCGCTGCAGCGAGCGCTCGGTCATGCCCGGGTAGTGTTCAAGAAACAGGCTGTGCACCGCCTCCCCCAGGTTGAGATCGCGCACATAACCGATAAAGATCACCACGCCGCCGACGCTGGCGTCGCCGGCCTGCAAGCCGGCATTCAACTGGTCGAGGCTCAACGCCTGGGTCTGCACCTGGATGCTCATGCTCAGCCTCCGGTCACTTGCGGAAAGAAGGCGATTTCATCGAAGTCCTCGATGGCCGCATCGAGCTTGCACAGTTCCTGGTTCAGCGCGCACATCAGGCTGTTCTCCCCCAGCACCTGCGCCCAGGTTTCACCCCGGGCCATCAGCCGCTGGCGCAGGTCCTCGACGGTGCGCAGGCTGGCATCCAGGGGCAGTTTCTCGCCACCGCAGCCCAGTTGCTCACGGTAGCGGGCAAAGTAGTTGACCAGAATCATCGGGCCTCTCCTGCGATAAAGGTGCCGGACTTGCCGCCCTGCTTCTTCAGCAGGTGCAGCCCTTCGATGACCATGGCGCGGTCCACCGCCTTGCACATGTCATAGATCGTCAGCGCCGCCACGCTGGCGGCGGTCATGGCTTCCAGCTCGACCCCGGTGGCGCCGTTGAGCCGGCAGCAACTGGTGATCTGCACCCGGTCCGGCGGCAGTGCCTGCAGTTCGATGTGGATCCCGGTGAGCAGCAACGGGTGGCACAGGGGGATCAGTTCGTGGGTCTTCTTTGCCGCCATGATCCCGGCGATGCGCGCCACGGCGAACACATCGCCCTTGGGATGACCCTGGTCCTGGATCAGTTGCAGGGTGGCCGGGAGCATGCGTACCCAGGCCCGAGCCTGGGCCTCGCGCTCGGTAGCGGCCTTGCAGGTGACATCCACCATGCTGGCCCGGCCCTGGTCGTCCAGGTGAGTGAGTTCATTCATGTAAAACCTCAGATAACAACAGTGGATCAGCTCAGGACATAGTCCACCGGCTCCAGCGCCGGCGGCAGTTCGGTGGCCCCCAGGGCTTCGAGAATCTCGCGCTCGATGTTGCGCACGATGGCGCTCAGCGGCAGGTCGTTCTCGTCGTGGCCGAAGGGGTCTTCCAGCTCGTCGCCAATGGCGTCCAGGCCGAAGAAGGTGTAGCTGACGATGGCGGTGAAGATCGGCGTCAGCCAGCCCAGGGGCTCGGCCATGGCAAAGGGCAGGAGGATGCAGAACATGTAGCTGGTGCGGTGCAGCAGCAACGTGTAGGGAAACGGCAGCGGCGTGGCCTTGATCCGCTCGCAGGTGGATTGCGCGCCGGTGATGGCCGCCAGTTGATTGGCCAGCAGCAGGTAGCGCCATTCGCTGAGCCGCCCCGCCTGGGCCTGGTCCGAACACTGGCGCGCGATCTGGCGCAGCAGGCTGTCCGGCAGGTTGCTGGTGCTTGCCGGCGGCAACTGGCTGAGCCAGGTTTCGGCAGCGCTCAGTTCATCTTCGCGGCGCAGCCGGGCCTTGAGGGCATGGGCGAAACCGCACAGGTCACGCAGGATCGCGCTGCGCGCCCGGGTGTCTTCAAGCACCTGGGTTTCGCGGATCATCGAGCGCACCTCGGTCACCACCGTGCCCAGGGCCTTGCGCGCTTCGTACCAGCGGTCGTAGCAGGCGTTGTTGCGAAAGCTCATGAAGATCGACAGCGACAGGCCGAGCAAGGTGAACGGGGTGGCATTGACCTTGGAGAAATACGCCGGGTGCAAGGTCTCGATCAGCACGATGGCCGAGGCCAGCAGGGTCACCAGCAGGCTGCGCAGGGCGATGCGCTTGGCAATCGACCCCTTGAGGGAAATCAGCACGCTGATCAGGTTGGGTTTGGATCTGACGATCATCGGGGTAGAACCTTTGCACAATGAAAAGCCGTGATGAGCAGCGGTTCAGCCGCCGGTCATGTTCATGAAGCGCACCACCTGCACCTCGTCGTTGAGTTCGAAGTGATGGCTGTAGGGCTTGAGCTTCATCGCCTCGACTATGGCCCGCTGCAGGCGCCCGGTATCGCCGGGGTGAGCGCGCAGCACGGCCTTGAGGTCCACCGAGTGCTCGTTGCCCAGGCACAGCAGCAAGCGGCCTTCGACGGTCAGGCGCACGCGGTTGCAGGTGCCGCAGAAGTTGTGGCTGTGGGGCGAGATGAACCCCAGGCGAATGTGCGGCGCCTCGGCCAGGCGCCAGTAGCGCGACGGGCCCTGGGTCGACTCGGCGGACTCGATCAGGGTGTAGCGCTCGGCGATCCGCTCGCGAACCCGGGCACTGGAAAAGAACGCATCGCTGCGGCTGTGTTCGCTGATGGTGCCCAGGGGCATTTCCTCGATAAAGGAGATGTCCAGGCCGCGGTCGATGGCAAAGGCCACCAGTTCGTTGATCTGCTGGTCGTTGCGCCCCTTCATCACCACACAGTTGAGCTTGGTGCGCTCAAAGCCGGCGGCAATCGCCGCATCGATGCCGGCGACCACCTGGCCCAGCTCGCCGGTGCGGGTCAGCTGCCGAAACAGGGTCGGGTCCAGGCTGTCGAGGCTGATGTTCAGGCGCTTGACCCCGGCGTCGAACAGCGGCGCGGCCAGCTTGCCCAGTTGCGAGCCGTTGGTGGTCATGCACAGCTCCCGCAGCCCGGGCAGCCGGGCAATGTCCCGGCACAGCTGGACCACCCCGGGGCGGATCAGCGGCTCGCCGCCAGTGAGGCGGATCTTGCGGGTGCCCAGGGCCACGAAACGTTCGGCCAGCTGGTACAGCTCTTCCAGGGTAAGAATGCGTTGGCGCGGCAGGAACTGCATGTCCTCGGCCATGCAATACACACAGCGGAAATCGCAGCGGTCGGTCACCGACATGCGCAGATAGTCGACCCGCCGAGCGAAGCCATCGAGCAATACCTGATCTGACATCCGAGCCTCTTTCGACGGTGGGAATCCATCGCGATTAGTTGAAGTTCTTCCACACAAGCACCTGCAGAAGGTGTTATTGGCGGCAAGATTAAAAGCCATTAAAAACCCCGTCCAATCGCTATTAACAACTGGCTGATCAATACAATCTATCGTTCCTCAAATCGCTTCCCACAAAGACCGAAACAAACAATCAAGCATTTGATATATATAGGTTTTTAACGGTGATAGAGGCTTTCGATCAGCCGGTCATTAATTGCGATTAGACAGCGGCCACGGGTGACGAATAGGCTTTATTCGTGGCCCATATAACGAGCCCTGAACGTTACTCCACGCCAATAAGCAATACCGAACTCAAACAAGTTCACAACAACCGCATTTAGCCTGTGCAGTCAAACAATCACTGACATCGATTCAATGTCGGCCGGTTGCCTGCGTGCGCTGTATTGGAGAAATATCATGAGCGAAGTTGATCGATACAAACCCTACAAGGGCGCCGCTGCCGGTTGGGGGGCGCTGATCGCAGTGACCAAGAACTGGCTGGGCAGCGAGAATGCCTTCAAGAACATCCGCGCCATGCTCAAGACCAACCAGAACGGCGGCTTCGACTGCCCCGGCTGCGCCTGGGGCGAGTCGCCGGAAAATGGCATGGTCAAGTTCTGCGAGAACGGCGCCAAGGCGGTCAACTGGGAAGCCACCGGGCGCCTGGTGAACCCGGCCTTCTTCAACAAATACACGGTCTCGGCCCTGGCCGCGCAGAGCGACTACTGGCTCGAGTACCAGGGCCGCCTGACCCACCCCATGCGCTATGACGCCACCCAGGACCGCTATGTGGAAACCACCTGGGACGAAGCCTTCGACCTGATTGCCAGCCACCTCAAGGGCCTGGACTCGCCCAACCAGGCGGAGTTCTACACCTCCGGCCGGGCCAGCAACGAGGCGGCCTACCTGTACCAACTGTTCGTGCGCGCCTATGGCACCAACAACTTCCCCGACTGCTCCAACATGTGCCACGAGGCCAGTGCCGTGGGTATGTTCGAAAGCGTCGGCGTGGGCAAGGGCACGGTGGTGTTCCATGACCTGGAACAGGCCGACGCGATCTTCGTCATCGGCCAGAACCCCGGCACCAACCACCCGCGGATGCTCGAGCCACTGCGCGAGGCGGTGAAACGCGGTGCCCAGGTGATCTGCTTCAACCCGCTCAAGGAACGTGGCCTGGAGCGTTTCCAGCATCCGCAGCACCCGCTGGAGATGCTCACCAACGGCTCCGAGCCCACCTCCTCGGCCTACTTCCGCCCGGCCCTGGGCGGCGACATGGCGGCCTTTCGCGGCATCGCCAAGTTCCTCCTGCGCTGGGAGCGCGAGGCCCTGGCCAACAATGGCGAAGCGGTGTTCGACCGGGCCTTCATCGCCGAACACACCTCGGGCCTGGACAGCTACCTGGCCGAGGTCGATGCCACGTCCTGGAACCACATCGTCGAGCAGTCCGGCCTGAGCCTGGCCGACATCGAGCTGGCCGCGCGCATGTACCGCAAGGCCAAGCGCGCGATCATGTGCTGGGCCATGGGCCTGACCCAGCACACCCACTCGGTGCCAACCATCCAGGAAGTGATCAACGTGCTGTTGCTGCGGGGCAATATCGGCCGTCCCGGCGCCGGCCTGTCGCCGGTGCGCGGCCACAGCAACGTGCAGGGCGATCGCACCATGGGCATCAACGAACTGGCGCCCACCGAGCTGCTGGATGCCCTTGAGGCGCGCTTCGGCTTCAAGCCGCCCCGGGAGCACGGGCACAACACGGTGATGGCGATCTCGGCCATGGAACAGGGCCGGGCCAAGGTGTTCATCGGCCTGGGGGGCAACTTTGCCCAGGCCACTCCGGACACCCCGCGCACCCACGCGGCCCTGCGCAACTGCGAGCTCACCGTGCACATCGCCACCAAGCTCAACCGCAGCCACCTGGTGACCGGGCGCGAGGCGCTGATCCTGCCGTGCCTGGGCCGCACCGATATCGACATCCAGGCCAACGGCCCGCAAGGCATCACCGTGGAAGACACCTTCAGCATGGTGCATATCTCCCACGGCCAGCTCAAACCCAAGTCGCCGCACCTGCGTTCGGAACCGGCGATCATCGCCGGCATCGCCAACGCCACCCTGGGCCAGCACCCCATCGACTGGCTGTGGGCGATCGAAGACTACGGGCGCATCCGCGACCTGATCGCCGACACCATCCCCGGTTTTTCCGACTTCAACCTCAAGCTGCTCAACCCCGGCGGCTTCCACCTGGGCAACGACGCCAGCCAACGGCGCTGGAACACCGCCACCGGCAAGGCGCGGTTCATCCCCAGCGAGCTGCCGGAACACCTGGTCAGCGCCGGGGTGCGCAAGCTCAAGGTCAAGCCCGACCTGATCCTGCAGACCATGCGCTCCCACGACCAGTACAACACCACCCTGTATGGCCTGGACGACCGCTATCGCGGGGTCTACGGCATGCGCGAGGTGCTGTTCGCCAACGAGGACGACATCCGCCGGCTGGGCTACGAGCCGGGGCAGAAGGTCGACATCGTGTCGCTGTGGGATGACGGCCGGGAACGCCGGGTCAGCGGTTTCACCCTGATCGCCTACGACATTCCCACCGGCCAGTCGGCCGCCTACTACCCGGAGACCAACCCCCTGGTGCCCCTGGAAAGCTACGGCGACCGCACCTACACGCCGACCTCCAAGTTCATCGCCATCCGCCTGGAGCCGGCGGCGGCCAGCAACCTGATCCAGTCCGTCGGCGTTTGACCCGGCCGGAGCGGCCAAGGCGCCGCTCCAGCCTGCCCCGCGCAGCCTTTTGCCGTACGCCGCGAACCCGGGTTCACGGCGGCCGGAAGGCGCCTGCGCGGGCCCCCAGCCATTACGAGGGTTTCGTCATGTTTCATCTACAGGCACTCGACCTGGCGCGCATCCAGTTCGCGTTCACGGTCTCGTTCCACATCATCTTTCCCGCCATCACCATCGGCCTGGCCAGTTTCCTGGCGGTGCTCGAAGGCTTGTGGCTCAAGACCCACAACAGCACCTACAAGGACCTGTACCACTTCTGGTCGAAGATTTTCGCCGTCAACTTCGGCATGGGCGTGGTTTCCGGGCTGGTCATGGCCTACGAGTTCGGCACCAACTGGAGCCGCTTCTCGGACTTCGCCGGGAGTATCACCGGCCCTCTGCTGACCTATGAAGTGCTGACCGCGTTCTTCCTCGAAGCGGGCTTTCTCGGGGTCATGCTGTTCGGCTGGAACCGGGTGGGTCGCGGGCTGCACTTTTTCGCCACGGTGATGGTGGCCATCGGCACCCTGATCTCGACCTTCTGGATCCTCGCCTCCAACAGCTGGATGCAGACGCCCCAGGGCTTCTCCATCGTCGATGGGCGGATCATGCCCATGGACTGGCTGGCGATCGTCTTCAACCCGTCCTTCCCCTTCCGCCTGATGCACATGGCGATTGCCGCATTCGTCGCCACGGCGTTCTTCGTCGGATCGAGCGCCGCCTGGCACCTGCTGCGGGGCAACGACACGCCGCCGGTGCGCAAGATGCTGTCGATGGCGCTGTGGATGGCGCTGATCGTGGCACCGATCCAGGCGGTGGTCGGTGACGCCCATGGCCTGAACACTCTGGAGCACCAGCCGGCGAAGATCGCCGCCATCGAAGGCCACTGGGAAAACCACGGCAGCGAACCCTCGCCCCTGGTGCTGTTCGGCATTCCCAACATGGACGGCGAGAAAACCGACTACGCCGTGGAAGTGCCCTACCTGGGCAGCCTGATCCTGACCCACAGCCTGGATAAGCAGATCCCGGCGCTCAAGAGTTTCCCCAAGGAGGACCGGCCCAACTCGGCCATTGTGTTCTTCAGCTTCCGCATCATGGCCGGCCTGGGCATGTTGATGATCCTCACCGGGTTGCTGGGCCTGCTGCTGCGGCGCAACGGCGGGCTGTACCGCAACCGCCTGTTCCTGCGCCTGGTGCTGTGGATGGGCCCCAGCGGCCTGATCGCCCTGCTGGCGGGCTGGATCACCACCGAAGTCGGGCGCCAGCCCTGGGTGGTGTACGGTCTGCTGCGCACCAGCGACGCCGCCTCCAACCACAGCGTGGCGCAACTGAGCATCTCCCTGGCGCTGTTCGTGGTGATCTACTTCTCGGTGTTCGCCGTGGGCATCGGCTACATGATGAAGCTGGTGCGCAAGGGCCCGCA
Source organism: Pseudomonas sp. UME65 (assembly GCF_014170225.1). NCBI lineage: Bacteria > Pseudomonadati > Pseudomonadota > Gammaproteobacteria > Pseudomonadales > Pseudomonadaceae > Pseudomonas > Pseudomonas sp. UME65. The sequence goes on from NZ_LZZQ01000005.1 coordinate 338,399, forward strand.
GCCCCACCACGAGCATCCGCCCAGCACTGCGCCCGGCCAGGAGCCGACTCCGCGCCGGCCGCTGTCGGCCATCCCCGAGACCTTCGCCACCGGCGACCACCACCTCTGAAACAAGGGCAACCAACATGACGATTCAAGGCATAGACCTGTCATTGATCTGGGGCGTGATCATCGCCTTCGGGGTGATGATGTACGTGATCATGGACGGCTTCGACCTGGGGCTGGGGATCCTCTTTCCGCTGATCCCCGATGCCCGGGAGCGGGACGTGATGATGAACACCGTGGCCCCGGTGTGGGACGGTAACGAGACCTGGCTGATCCTCGGTGGCGCGGCGCTGTACGGCGCCTTTCCCCTGGCCTATTCGGTGATCCTGGAGGCCCTGTACCTGCCGCTGATCTTCATGCTCGCAGGGCTGATCTTCCGCGGCGTGGCCTTCGAGTTCCGCTTCAAGGCCAGCCCCGAGAAACGGCACATCTGGGATTGGGCGTTCATCGGCGGCTCACTGCTGGCGACCCTGTGCCAGGGCATCGTGATCGGCACCTATATCAGCGGCATCCCGGTGGTCGATCGGCAGTTCGCCGGCGGCACCCTGGACTGGCTGGCACCCTTCCCGCTGTTCTGCGGCCTGGGGCTGATCGTGGCCTATGCGCTGCTGGGCAGCACCTGGCTGCTGGTCAAGACCGAAGGCATGCTGGAAGCGCGCATGCGCCACTACACCCGGCCCCTGGCGTTCGCGCTGACCGCGGTGGTGGCGGTGCTCTGCGTGTGGACCGCGCTGCTGCACCCGGAGATCGCCAACCGCTGGTTCAGCCATGCCCATATCGTGATCTTCGGTGCGCTGCTGGTGCTGGGGCTGGCGGCACTGTGCGGGCTCCTGGGCACTTTGCGCCAGCACCATTCCCACTGGCCGTTCGTGTTCACCCTGGTGCTGGTGTTCCTCGGCTACATCGGCCTGGCGTTCAGCATCTGGCCGAACATAGTGCCGCCGTCCATCAGCCTGTGGGAGGCGGCTTCACCGCTGTCCAGCCAGCTGTTCATCCTGATCGGCACCCTGTTCATCCTGCCGGTCATCCTGATGTACACCTGCTGGAGCTACTACGTGTTCCGCGGCAAAGTGAGGATTGGCGATGGCTACCATTGATCGAGCAACACCCCTGCCCTGGCACAAGGCTGTGGCGCAACTGAGCCTGCTGTTCATCGGCGCACTGCTGATGCTCGCCTGCAGCGGCGCACTGATGCTGGAGCTGGCGCATGGATAGGCTATCGACGCGGCCGCCACGGCCGGCATCCACCTGGCAGCGGTTGCTGTGGATGGGGGGTATCTGGCTGGCCAGTGTGGTGGGCCTGGGGCTGGTGGCCGGCGTGTTGCGGCTGCTGATGCAAGCCGCCGGCATGCACAGCCACTGAGCAGGGGCGATAACGCCTGCAACCCCGGCCCGCAATAGCGGGCCGGTTTTTTTTGCGCCTACAGGCCGGTGGGCGCGCGCTCGGCCAGGTCTTCCAGCAGGTCGGCGGAGGGCACGAAGAACAGCCCGCCGGTGACCGCGGTGCTGAAGTCCAGCAGGCGATCGTAGTTGCCTGCAGGGCGGCCGACGAACATGTTCTCCAGCATCTGCTCCACCGGCCGTGGCGAGCGGGCGTAGCCGATGAAATAGGTGCCGAACTCCCCGGCGCCCGGGCGGCCGAACGGCATGTTGTCACGCAGGATCTTCACCTCCTCGCCGTTCTCTTCCAGGGTGGTCAGGGAGCTGTGTGAGCAGCTGGGTTTCACTGCATCGTCGAGTTCGATATCCGACAGTTTGGTGCGGCCGATGATGCGCTCCTGGGCCTCCACCGTCAGTTCGTTCCAGGCGGTCATGTTGTGCAGGTACTTCTGCACCAGCACGTAGCTGCCATTGCAAAACTGCGGGTCCTCGTCCCCCACCAGGGTGAAATCCACCGCCTCGCGGCCTTCCGGGTTCTCGGTGCCGTCGACGAAGCCGACCATGCTGCGCATGTCGAAATAGCGGAAGCCCTGGACCTCGTCCACCACCTTGATCGAATCCCCCAGGGGCTTGAGCAACTGCGTGGCCAACTCGAAGCACAGGTCCATCTGTTCGGCACGGATGTGCAGCAGCAGGTCGCCGGGAGTCGATGGCGCGCGGCGCCCCTCCACGCCCACCTCGATGAACGGGTGCAGCGACGCCGGGCGCGGGCCGCCGAACAGGCGGTCCCAGGCGCTGGAGCCAAAACCGCAGACACAGGACAGATTGCCCCCCGGGACGCGCTTGCCCACCGAACGGGTCAAGGCGGCGATATCGGCGCACCAGTCGCGCACGGTTTGCGCGGCAGCGGCGCCGGGCGCCAGGGTGGCGACGATGAAGATCGCGCTACGGGTGATGGGATTGCAGATGGCTTGGGGCTCGGGCTTGCGCTCGGCCAGGGAGGACGGCTGGGTCATTATGGGTTCCACAGGCTGCGGTCGGAAAAATCACCGACAGGAAAATAGCAGATTGTGACCTTGGCCAGGGAGATTGCTCCCCCTGGAAGGTGCCGCCCTCCCACTCACCGAATCCCCGGGCCATCAAGCATCTCTGGCCTTGCACAGCGCACGACCCTGTAGCCGCTGCCGAGCCTGCGAGGCTGCGCAAAGGACCGCAGGGCCTTGCTTGGCGATCTCCCGCCGGGCATCAGCGTTTTCCGGATCGCCGCGGCCGCTACGCGACCGTGCGCAGCCTGCGGCAGCGGCTGCACGAGTCGCGAGGCGGTGTGGCGCTGTGGCTCCGTTCAAGCGGGGCTTGAGCGCAACACTCGCACCGGCACCGATTTGTAGGACGGCGTGCCGCTGTCCACGTCCAGGTAGTCCAGGGGCACCAGGCGGTTGGCTTCGGGGTAGTAGGCGCCCACCGTGCCATTGGCGATCTTGTATTCGATGGCGGTGATCTTCTCGTAGCGCAGCCGGCGCCCGCCGATCACCGTTTCGATGTCCACCAGGTCGCCATGGGCCAGGCCCCGGGCGGCCAGGTCCGCCGGGCTGATGAACAGTACGTCGCGGCGGCCGAACACCCCGCGATAGCGGTCGTCCAGGGCGTAGATGGTGGTGTTGTACTGGTCGTGGCTGCGCAGGGTGATCAGCCGCAGCACATCGGCGCCGTCCACTTCCTTGTCCTCATGCAGCCCGGGAAAGACGAAGAATTCGGCCTTGCCCGAGGGCGTCAGCCACTGCCGCTCGGCTGCCGCCAGGGGCATGCGGAAACCACCCGGCACGCGAATGCGGGCGTTGTAGTCGTCAAAGCCGGGCACGGTCTGTTCGATCAGGTCGCGGATCTTGTCGTAGTCGGCCACCAGCTCCAGCCAGGGCACGCGGCTGCCCGGCAGGGTGGCCCGGGCCATGCCGGCGACGATCGCCGGTTCCGACAGCAAAAACTCGGAGGCCGGCGCCAGCTTGCCGGCCGAGGCATGCACCATGGACATCGAGTCTTCGACGGTGATCGCCTGACGCAGGCCGCCCTGCATATCCAGCTCGGTACGGCCCAGGCAGGGAAAGAGGAAGGTTTCCCGGGCCACCAGCAGGTGGCTGCGGTTGAGCTTGGTGGCGATGTGCACGCTCAGGTCCAGCTTGCCCATGGCCGGGAAGCACTGGCCCGGGTCCGGCAGGGCCACGGCAAAGTTGCCCCCCAGGCACAGCAGGGCCTTGGCGCTGCCGGCGATCATCGCCTGCATGGCTTGCACCGCATCGTGGCCGTGATGCGCCGGCGGGGTGAAGCCGAAGGTCTGCTGCAGCTTGTCGAGAAAGGCCGGGGAAGGCTTCTCGGTAATGCCCACGGTGCGGTTGCCCTGCACGTTGGAGTGGCCGCGCAACGGGCAGATCCCCGCCCCCGGCTTGCCCAGGTTGCCCCGCAGCATCAGCAGGTCGCAGATCAGCCGGACATTGGCCGTGCCTTCGTTGTGCTGGGTGATGCCCATGCCGTAGGTGACGATGGTGGCGTTGGACTTGGCATAGGCCGCGGCGACCATTTCCAGGTCCGCCTGGTGCAGGCCGCTGGCCTGCTCGATGTCTGCCCAGGCGGTGGCATGCAGGTCCGCCGCCAGGGCCTCGAAGCCCTGGGTGTGCTCGGCGATGAATGCCTGGTCCAGGACTTGCCCCAGGCTGTCCTCCAGGGCCAGCAGCGCCTTCATGATGCCCTTGATCGCCGCCGCGTCGCCGCCGGCCTTGACCTGGAAGTACGACGAGGCGATGCGGGTGGAGCCGTAGGTGGCCATCTCCACCATGTTCTGCGGGTCGGCGAACCGCTCCAGGGCGCGCTCGCGCAAAGGGTTGAAGACCATGATCGGCACCTTGCGCCGCGAAGCTTCATGCAGGGTGCCCATCATCCGCGGGTGGTTGGTGCCGGGGTTGTGGCCGATGGAGATGATCAGCTCGCAGAGGTCGAAGTCCTCCAGCGACACCGTGCCCTTGCCGATGCCAATGGACCGCGGCAGGCCGACGCTGGTGGGCTCGTGGCACATGTTCGAGCAGTCGGGAAAGTTGTTGCAGCCGTATTCCCGGGCGAACAGCTGGTACAGGTAGGCCGCTTCGTTGGACGCGCGCCCGGAGGTGTAGAACTCCACCTGCTCGGGCTGCAGGCTGCGCAGGATCTCGCCGATGCGGGCAAAGGCGTCCTGCCATGCCACAGGCTTGAAGGTGTCGCTGGCGCGGTCGTAGACCAGGGGCTCGGTCAGGCGCCCGAGGTCTTCGAGTTCGTAGTCCGAACGCTGCAGCAATGAGGTCACCGGATGCTGGGCGAAGAACGCCGGGGTTACCCGCTTGTTGGTGGCCTCCCAGGTCACCGCCTTGGCGCCGTTTTCACAGAACTGGAAGGTCGACTTGTGCTCCTTGTCCGGCCAGGCGCAGCCCGGGCAGTCGAAGCCGTCGGGCTGGTTGGTGCGCATCAGGGTCAGCGGCGCCTTGAGGGTGTCCATCTGCTCGCGCACCGCGGTCGCAGTGGCCTTGAGCGCCCCCCAGCCACCGGCGGGACCATCGTAGTTGCGGATTCCGGGAACCTTGCGTCGAGTACTCATGAGCGCTCCAGGGCCGGCCCGGCGCTGCACGACGCGAACCGGTGGTTGCGGGTGACCGAGGCGCGCCAGGGCAGGATGCCCAGGGGCCTGGATCAGGGGGCAAGTGCGCTGGAAAAGCCTCAGCGCAGGGTAAAATCTAGCCCTGCGGGTTGGCCTGTCAAGGCCAGGCGCCGACCGGTACAGGGCCCATGCCAGGGCCCCGGCCAGGCCCGGGGGAGCCTATTGCAGGCCCCCGCCAGAACCTGTAGCGCCTACTGCAAAACGCTGCGCCGGCGCTTGAGGGTCCAGCCCTGCTGCATGCCGGCCGCGGCCAGCAGGATCGCCCCCACGCCCACCCATTGCAGCAGCCCCAGGCGGTGTCCGAAGGCCACCCAGTCGACCAGGATCGCCGCAATCGGGTAGATGAACGACAAGGCGCCGGTCAGGGCCGTCGGCAGTTTCTGGATCGCCCCGTACAGCAGCACGTACATCACCCCGGTATGGAGAATGCCCAGGGTCAGCAGGCTGGCCCAGGCGCTGGCCTGCTGGGGTGGCGCGCCGAGGTTGGCCCAGGGCGCCAGCAACAGCACCCCGGTGCAGACCTGGATCAGGGCGATCAGGTGCGGCGGCGTGCCGCTCAAGCGCTTGATCAGCAGCGCGGCGAAGGCGTACAGCGCCGCCGCGCCCAGGGCCAGGGCAATGCCCAACAGGTAGTCGCCACCCTCCTCGCCCTGGCTGCCGTGGGCACTGACGATGGCCAGCATTCCGGCGAACGACAGGCCCAGCCAGAACAGCTTCTGCGGGGTGATCTTTTCTCCCAGGAACAACGCCCCGAGGGCCACCAGAATGAACGGCTGAACGTTGTACACCGCGGTGCCGATGGCGATCGAAGCCCGGGAGTAGGAGCCGAACAGCAGCACCCAGTTGCCGACAATGGCCACGCCACTGAGCACCGCGAGGATCAAGGCGCGCTTGCTCAGAATGTTCTTACGCAAAAAGCCGAAAGCTCCACAAATCAGCAGCAAGGTCCCGGCGCCGAACAGGCACCGCCAGAACACCACATCCAGCACCGGTTGCCCGGACACCAGGACGAACCAGCCAATGGTTCCGGAAATCAGCATGGCAGCGGTCATTTCCAATGATCCGCGTCGGGTTTGTGCATCCATCATCAGGCTCCTTTGCAAGTGGGCAAATTATGCCCAGCCAGCAGAGCCCATCGCCAGATCAAAACCTGGGCTAGAATCGATTCAGACCTTTTTTATCAAGGCCAAAGAGCCCATTCACCTAACGAGATCGCCATGCTGGATGCCATCGACCAAACCCTGATCAGCGCCCTGATGCAAGACTCGCGACGCTCCCTCAAAGCCCTGGCGCAGATCAGCGGGCTGTCCGCTCCCAGCGTCTCGGAGCGCTTGCGCCGGCTGGAAGAACGCGGCGTGATCAGCGCCTATACCCTGGAGATCGACCCCAGGTTTCTCGGTTACCAGTTGCAGGCCATCGTCCGCATCCGCCCCTTGCCGGGCAAGTTGCAGGAGGTCGAACGGCAGATCCTGGCGATTGCCGAGTTCACCGAATGCGACAAGGTCACCGGCGACGACTGCTTCATTGCCCGTCTCCAGGTGCGCTCCATGGAACAACTGGACAGCCTGCTGGACCACCTCAATCACTACGCCGAAACCAACACCGCGATTGTCAAGAAATCGCCGATCAAACGGCGCCTGCCGCCTCTGGAATAGGCAGCGGTCCGGACCGCTTTCCAGGTCCGAAAAAACGCCTCGCAGGCCCTCCAAAGGCGCGAAATGAAGAAGCTCTGACAGGGAAAAACCCAGAGTTTTGGTTGTAGGCTCATGCCTGCTGAAACCCAGAACCCATGGAATCGATGCCCTCCATTCAAATAACCTATGACCCTCTCCGGGCCTTGATTGGAATACACACCCTTCTGCGCCCCGGCGCCTTGGCAGCGCCGGACGGAACGCGAACAGCGAACCCTGCGGCCAGCACTGTTCAGCGCACTGGCTATCTCCCATCTGCTGACCACCGCACAGCTACAGGTATGAGCGCGTCGAAAAGCTGGACAGCCAAAGAAAACCTGGGCAACAAAAAGCCCGCCGAAGCGGGCTTTTTTCAATGGCTCAGCACCTGTGATCAGTCATCGCGACCCATGATGCCGAACAGTTGCAGCAGGCTGACGAACAGGTTGTAGATCGATACATACAGGCTGATGGTGGCCATGATGTAGTTACGCTCGCCGCCGTGGATGATGGCGCTGGTCTGGAACAGGATGCACACCGAGGAGAACAGCACGAAGCCGGCGCTGATCGCCAGTTGCAGGCCGCTGATCTGGAAGAACAGGCTGGCCAGCACGGCGCCCATCAGGACGAAGAAACCGGCGGTGATGAAGCCGCCGAGGAAGCTCATGTCCTTGCGGGTGATCAGCACATAGGCCGACAGACCGCCGAATACCAGTGCCGTCATGGCAAAGGCCGAGCTGACCACTTCGGCGCCGCCCTGCATGCCCAGGTAGCGGTTGAGAATCGGGCCGAGCAGAAAGCCCATGAAACCGGTCAAGGCGAAAGCCGACACCAGGCCCCAGGCCGAGTCACGGAGTTTGTTGGTGAGGAAGAACAGACCGTAGAAGCCGATCAGCACCACGAAGATGTTCGGATAACCGACACGCATCTGCTGTGCCACATAGGCCATCACCCCACTGAACGCGAGGGTCAGGGCCAGCAGGCCGTAAGTGTTGCGCAGGACGCGGCTAACCTCTAGCTGCTCGGCCTGCACGCCGTTGTTAACTGCGTAATCCTGTTCGCGCATGGCGACACTCCTGTTGGGGGAAACATTTAGTGGCATGGATGATAACAGAGGCTCTGTAACTCGCGACGCAGAGAGTTTGACAGTGTGTTTCATTCGGGTATTATGGCGCCCGCAATGCGATCTGGAGGTGTGGCCGAGTGGTTTAAGGCAGCGGTCTTGAAAACCGCCGACTGTAACAGGTCCTAGAGTTCGAATCTCTACGCCTCCGCCAAATCTCAACGAGAAAGCCCTGATTATTCAGGGCTTTTTTGTGTCTGGGGGATTTTCCAGGCGGCGCTTCTTGAGCATCGTTACAAAACTATTTAGTAATCGTTGCAAAACTCTCCCTTCCCCGGCGTCCTGCCAAACAAAAAACACCCCCAATTGCTACTCAACGCGACACCACCACGATTGCGCATATAGAGCTCCGTCGACCTCCTCAATGCCATTGATGTTCATCCCGAGCTGAGCCATGCCGTTGATCCTGGCATTAAGCAGTGGCGGAAATGGTTGCATCAACGATGGTACCTTGACGCAGCGACAGGCCTTTTTCCTGCAACGCGAGGATCGCAGGTGTGAGCGGATGCTTCTCCAGCAAGTGCCGGAAGTTCATGATCGTGGTGTCTTCGGGGATCGGCGCGCTGAGCGTCAGGCGTGCGAACTGGCGCATGGGCGGCTCGGATCAGGTAGTCAGGCGTATTTCAGCACATCTGCGGACTTGTTCGGAGAATCCATAAAGCCGGGGACGACCGCGAGCCCCTGACTACTGGGCCTCGCGATCGCAAATCAACTAGCCAATAATGATATTCGGTCCATCACCAATATCAGAGGTCGGATTTGTGGGTTTATAAGTGAGCGAGACAATGCTCAGGGTATTTTGGAGCGTCTGCGTGCCGTTCCCGTTCGTCACTGTGGTGTGGCAATTGATTTGAGAGCAAGTAAGAGGGTTGGGATCACACTTCTTGTCTTCACCGACCTCAACCCGACCACACCTGAAAGTCATGGTCCGGTACGGCGTGAAAGTTTGTGGGTCCCACCACTGCACGTTCAGGATCTCGTCTTTCGTGCCACCACCATTCCTCACATTATTGAGTGTGATGGTGAACTCCGCCGACTCGACGGGAAAGCCCGTGTTGTTCATCAAATATGGAGCGCAGTCGTAGCTCACGTCTTTGCTCTGATTGACTTTCACTGTAACGGGCATTGACATGTGGATCTTGATTTTATCCTTGTCGTAGAGGGTGACATCTTTGCGAGCAGGTGATGCCTCTAGTTGCGAGCCTGTTTTTTTGGCTGATTCAGACATTCTAATTTCCTTATTTTCTTATTTCCTTATTTACTGAGACTCTTGATAAGAGCCTCTCCCTGTTACTCGAATCCAATCTTTGGATACGCCCTGTCGATTAAAGCTTGGTAAAACCCCCATGTCAAAATTTGCAAATAGTATTCTAAACAAGAGTTTTCAAACTTCTATCCGCTATAAATAATTGCTCCCCCCCTATCGCCAACAGCAATAAAAACCAATTCAAATAGCACTCGCCTTTTTGCTAGACACATGAACCAGAAACAGAAATCAACAAAGCCCCCCCCTTTAGGTCGGCAGATACCTGAAGGTATTCGTGGAAAGCTACGCTGAGAGCAACCGAGGACACAGCCATGTGTGGAAGACTCTCTCAGTACCGCGGCATCCATGACTTCGTCGCAGCCCTGAGCATGCCCGGGGCCCTGATCAATAACGTCGGTGATCAGCCCCTGGGGCGATACAACGCGGCGCCGACGATGCAGCTAGCCCTCTTCCACGTCGCCGAAGACAAACTACACGCCGACGCCGTGCGCTGGGGTTGGAGGCCACATTGGGCCACCGACCGCGCCGCGCCGATCAATGCCAGGGCCGAGAACGTGGCCCACGGCCCGTTCTTCCGGCAAATCTGGCCACACCGCGCTATCTGCCCGATCGACAACTGGTTTGAATGGGTGGACGAAGGCGGACCTAAGAAACAGCCCTACTTGATCAAGCACCGCAACGGCTCCCCCATCCTCTGCGCCTCAATCGGACAGTTGCCTGGCCAGGACCGAAGCGAGCACGAAGGCTTTGTGATCATCACAGCGGATAGCGAAGGGGGAATGGTCGACATCCACGACCGCCGGCCTGTGGTCCTTGCACCAGACCTGGCCCGGGAATGGCTCGATCCGGCAACGCCGAAGGAACGCGCCGAACAGATGGCGTTGCACCAAGGCGAATCGGCCAACTCCTTCAAGTGGTTCAGGGTATGCACCGCGGTCGGAAACGTGCGGAATCATGGGCCGGAACTGATCGAGCCATTGGTGACGCCGCCATAAGCCTGTTCACACTTCAGCTCATTTGAACAGCCTGAAAATCACCAAGCCTAGAAAAATTTAGAACGCCTTGCGTTCATTCGCTGATGGTCTTAACTGTTCGATGCAGCAAACGTACTAAATCAAAAAACTTGCGACATGCATGTATTTCCTTCAGCACCAACAAAAGTTAGCCCCCGCGACTCAATCCAACTATTGAAGTCAGCAGTAGCAAGCCTGCAAGTTCTTTGAATAGGGAGCCAACTCATGGAACAATCAATCCAAAAAAGGAATATAAATATGAGCATATCTATCACGAACGCAGGAAGCAGAGAGATCCAAGTTGCAGTCAGTACTTGGAGCACAGATAGCGACATCAGTGATGCCTATTACTCTCTGGCACCCGACAAGGGTGACAAATGGAAACGTAACGACCCAAGAGGTTACTTAATGACTGTAAAAGGCCAATCCCAACAAGGCGTATATTACATTGCCTTTGACAGCGAAATTTTCATAGAAGACAGCCTTGTAAAGGATCGCGGAAAAACTATCACCAAGCTCGCGCTGGAAGCTCAATAACATCGAAGAATCTTTAAACTGACAAACACACCACTAATGACCAACATTGCACATGATGTTGGTCATTTCAGTGCGGGGTACGCTGAGCATGTACGGGAGAAATTCAGTGCCCTTTCCTCTAAGCCAAGATAGTTATTTCCACACCCCATCATAAGCCTGTTCACACGTCACTCCCCTGCTCCGGCTCTGATCAGCAGTTGCTGCCAGGTCTCCCGCTCGCTGGTCAGCGCGCTTGAGCAGGTCGGCAAGCACCAGGGCTGTGCGGGTTGCTGCCGCGCTTGCGGCGGCAGTGCAGGAATTGCTGCTGGGCGTACGCTTGAGGCGCTCGGTGAGATCGTCGACGGTCCGCTGCAGGCTCCCAGCAGCAGCGCGAGCGGTAACAGCGTCAGCGATTGCACTATCGATTTTCCGTTGTCCATCCTGCACCGCCTTGTTGATTGAATTCTGCCGATCCTGTTCTTTGTCGCGCTCTGCGCGCTCATAGATAGCCCAAGCCTGCTTATCGCCGGCGTCACGCGCATTCCAACGCGCCTGCCACTCTGCGCTCTCGTTCGACCGTCCGTGCTGATAGATCCCCCAGTAAGAGGCAAGCACCAGCACCAGCAGGCCGCCACGTAACAGCCAGGCGCTCACGCCAGCACCTTCACGGCCAGATCACGCAGGGCCACCCGTTCGGCATGGCCAGTCAGCCCGCCGTTGATTGTCCTGGTGATCTTCGCGAACTGCCCAGAGTCGGCCAGTTCGTTGAGCCCATTCGACTGCCAGAACCAGCCGGCGACCAGAGCTGCAGCCTCTGGTTGCTCTACCAGTTCAGGGTGATTCACTAAGTCCAGGCCCAAGGCAGCGGCGGCGGCTCGGTAGTTGTTCGCTCCGGTCAACTGGATCAGGCCGCGGCCCCGGTACTTCCAGCCATCACCTGGCAGCGTGTTACCCATACGGCCGGCGTAGACGATGTTCGCGATCTGCTCAGGCTTGCGGGCCACCTGGGCAGCCAGGGCTGCGTCGAAACGGTTCGGCCAGACTGCCCGCAGCCGATCAGCGCTGTAGTTCCGATTCTCGACCATGCGCGTCAACTGCCCCGACTCATGCCCTACCTGGGCAATGAACGCGGCCATCCGCACAGGCGAGTTGATCTTGAAGCGCGCCATCGCCGCATTCAGTGCAGGCAAAAAAAAGCCCGCGACTTGGCGGGCTTGAGGGAGGATCTGCAGCAACTGCTGCTCGGTGATCGGCATTTAATTTTCTCCAGGCAATAAAAAACCCGCTCAGGGCGGGCGCATTCGAACGCTTCAGTTACAGCTGTGGATTGAACGGGTACTGCTGTAACCCGCCTCCGGCGTTCTGCCGACCCAGCCCCCCCCTACAGTTCGTCGGCGCAAATCGCGCCGTGCTCAAGTTTCGAATACTGTATATATATACAGAAGCCAACTCGCGTCAGCACCGCACACACTGGAGGCACCGCAACAGCCGATTGTCTGCTTCCCCTCACGCCCCTGGAGCGAGGCAGGAACTCCATACGTATCAAGCGAGACACCACGGCTTTTCAAGAAAAGTGGCGATATGGCGGCGGTCATATGCCTCGGGCCATTTCGGCCCGCACTCAAGCACGCACTTCACTTAAGGATGAGCAGCATGAACGATGATTTGAAGCAGTCAGGCTCTACTACAACCTCTCAGACCACCACCTCGCTGGAGCAGGTGAAAACCGGAAGGGTCTTGGATTTCACCTGGGCACCTAACGCCAACACCACGACCACCACGGTATCAGCGGACTTTGTCGACTACCGAGTCGATACAGCCCAAGGCAGCCCTACCGGGGACAGCCACTCCATAGCACGCTTTACCTATGTCCAGGGCAAAGGCGGCGGCCAGATCAGCCAGCTGTTTCTCGAGGAGATGCGTGCCGGTGTACGAGCCAACACCCAGATCGGGCTGATGGTGGGACGCAAATGGGTCATGGACCCCAACGGCGAAGTCTCGGGCAGCATCGGCACCTATGTGGTCGAACAATTCGATGACATGCGCGCCAGTGTCAATTATGTCGGCTCCTTCGCCCGGGTCTTCGCCGACCCCAGGATGGTCAGCTACCACGCTGGGGGCCATGTGCACCCCAATGTCTCGATCACCGGCAGCAGGCCCCTGACCATGGCGGATTCAGGCAAGTCGATCCTGGTCATTAGCGACACCGACGTCACGCTCACGATAGGTGACGATGTGACTGAAGGGTTCAAGGCCACTCTAATCCAGGCTGCGGCAGGCAAGATCAACATCGCGGTATCGAGCAGCCACATGATCTACAGCAACGCAGGGGGCCGCACGCGCACGCTCAATCCCCTGGATGAGCTGGAAGTCAGTACTTTCCCATTCGGCCCGGTGTTCCTGGCCTTCCGCGTCAGGCCTACGGCCTGACGATTAATCGGGAGCTCCGATCTCCTCCATGAATCCGTCCAGGAAATCCTTCAGGCGCGCATGCCTGACTGCCGCCAACCGCGCCCCTTCGACCGTCTGAAATCCGGAGGCAAGGGAGAGTAGCTTGGTGTGGAAGTGCTCAATGGTAAAACGCTTGTCTTGATAGGGCCTGCCGATGGCGGTGGGGTTTGTGATGTCGTACAGCGCAGAGCCCATTCGCCCAGCGATGTAGAAACAACGGGCGACTCCGATCATGCCGATGGCGTCCAGGCGGTCGCTGTCCTGAAGGATCCTGGCTTCCAGGGTGAGGGGTTCGACGCCCGCGGAGAAGCTATGAGCCTGGACCGCGTGGGCAACAAGCTCAATACGCGGGGCAGGCCAGCCCATGCGCTGCAGAATAGACGCTGCTTTATTGGCCGAAAGAGTGGATGCCTGCGACCGCAATGGCGAGTTTTTCTCGACGGCCACGCAATCGTGCAAGAGGGTTGCGGCAAGCAACGCCTCCAGGTCCCCACCTTCCTTGTCCTGCAGGCGCCGAACATTCATCCAGACCCGATGAATATGAGAAAGATCGTGAGAGCCGTCCGTGCTGTCCTCAGGCAGGAAAGCGAGCAAGTCGGACGCCAGGCTCTGGTAAGGAAAAAACGGCTCTTCAAGCATTTCATGGCTCCATGGAAGTACTGATCCTGCAGCGTCGGCGAAACGACTCGAGCAGATATCTCGGCGCTATAGAGAATCGGCGGCTAAGCAGAGAAGTACTTGAGCCAATAAGCATCCCGGCATTCATTGGTGAAGCTGATGTGAGCAGGGCGGATGATTTTGTCGAGAGGTTGGCGAACCCCTTCATGGCAGATCCAGCCTTCGACGCAGGCTGCATCGCTGGGAAACCGCCCTGCTCTGCTAGCCGCTTGATGAGTGCCCTGTCATCGTCGGCGGTGACGGTGTCCCCCTGATCGAGCCGGCTTTCCTGACTCGCGTTGTCAAGTAGCGCGGTGCGAGGCGATGCAACTCCCAGGCTTGCACTGACGTAGCTGGCAAGGTGGTCTGAATGAACCATGGACTGTGTCCGCAGGTGGATTAGGACGACTGACAAGCACGCTGACGACGCGCTGGGACTTTACCGATAAGGCGAGCCAATAGACAACCCTGGCCAATGCCACACGCTGTATCCGTTGCTCACCTGTAGCAGGAACCTTTTTCCAGAATGGCAATCAGTGCTGCACGCTTTCCGATCAATCATTCAGTGGGCACCGGCATGATCTTGAGAAAAACGGCTCTATACATGGCCTTGGTAATGGCAGGCGTCCTTATCGGCTACAGCATCAAGCCCAGCAATGGGCTCCAGGTAACCGCAGGGCAACTTATAAGCTGCGGCAAGACCACCATTCCAACCATCGAGATGTGAGGGCAGCGCAACAGCGCTCCCTCCCTGATTACACCCAGCCCTCACATAAACCGGCACTGGCCGCCCAGGCCGATCCCACCTCGCTTGAAGCGAACCTCCAGCATCTCCCGACACCTGCAGCAAGCTTGCTGGCCGAATAATCTCTAGTCTGAAAGAATCTTCGCGCCTGAAGATCGCACCTCAGGCTCGCCTCCAATCCAGGACCCTCCCATGCAGCTCATTCCTTTGCTTGCTAGCAGCCCCACCGTTCAAGCCCAAGTGCGCGCGCTGCGCAACCAGCAGGAGGTGCGCAAATACATGTACACCTCCCATGAAATCAGCGAACAGGAGCATGCAAACTGGCTGAGCAGCCTTCAAGGCAACCCGCGTCAGGAGGTGTTTGTCGCGGTCGATGCCGGGCAAGCCTTGGGGGTCGTGTCCCTGAACGCCATCAATGCCCTGCAGAAAACTGCCGACTGGGCGTTCTACCTGGACGCCGAGCTTCAAGGCAAAGGCCTGGGCAGTCTCATGGAGTTCTGGTTGCTCGACTATGCCTTCAATCAAGCCGCTCTGGACAAACTCAACTGCGAGGTGCTCGCAAGCAACACAGCGGTGATCAGGCTGCACCTGAAATTTGGATTCGTACAGGAAGGCCTGCGGCGCCAGAACATTCTGAAAGACGGCGAGCGAATCGACGTAGTGCTGCTAGGCATTACTCGCCAGGAGTGGCAGGACAAGCGTCCGGCCCTTGAAGGTTTGATCGCGCGGCTCGGTCAGCGAGAGTCCTAGGCATAGGCAGCAACCCTGCCCCTCAGACAAAAGAAAACCGGCGAATGATCGCCGGCTCCTGTCACTCGCCGTTCAGCAGTGCGGAGGCCAGAACGGCCTCTGCACTGCCGTCGGATCAATGCGCTGCGTTGAGGGTCAGGCGCATCTGGCGGTTCACATCCTTGTACAGCAGGTAGCGGAAACGACCCGGGCCGCCGGAGTAGCAGGCCTGTGGGCAGAAGGCGCGCAGCCACATGAAGTCACCGGCCTCGACCTCGACCCAATCCTGGTTCAGGCGATACACCGCCTTGCCTTCCAGGACGTACAGGCCGTGCTCCATGACGTGGGTCTCGGCGAACGGAATCACGCCGCCCGGCTCGAAGTTGACGATGTTGACGTGCATGTCATGGCGCATGTCGCTCATGTCGACAAAACGCGTGGTGCTCCAGCGGCCTTCGGTATCGGGCATGACCCGCGGCTCGATGTCCTGCTCGTTGGTGACGAAAGCGTCCGGGTATGGCACGCCATCGACTTTCTGGTAGTGCTTGCGGATCCAGTGGAAACGCGCCTCGGTGCCGCTGGTGTTGCGCAGCTTCCAGTCGGCAGCCGGTGGGATAAAGGCATAGCCGCCGGGCTTGAGGACGTGCACCTGGCCTTGCAGGGTCAGGTTGACCTCGCCTTCGACGACGAACAGTACCGCTTCGGCGTTGGGGTCCTGCTCGGGCTTGTCGCTACCGCCATTGGCGCCGACTTCAACGATGTACTGGGAAAAGGTTTCGGCGAAACCCGACAGCGGACGAGCGATGACCCACATGCGCATGTTGTCCCAGTGCGGCAGGTGGCTGGTGACGATGTCGCGCATCACGCCCTTGGGGATCACGGCGTAGGCTTCGGTAAACATTGCGCGGTCGGTGAGCAGTTCGGTCTGTGCCGGGTGCCCGCCGTGAGGCGCGTAATAGGTGGTTTTGGACATGGAGACTCTCCTCATTGTTGTTTTGCTGCCCCGCGCGGCAACGCCGCCAGGGTGAACAAACCTGCGGGTCGACGCGCCAGGGAAGCGGCGCGGACCGCTGCTGGCCACCACGATATCCAGCGTTACGCACATGCACAAATTAAATACCGGAATCCGCCATATTCATTTATCGAATGCCGCGCGACTTCAGCCCTGAGTGTCCTGGGCCAGCACCCGCGACAAGACTCGCGCCAGTTCCTTGACCATGGGATCTGCCGCCGGGCGGTGCAGCAACGCCACCTCGAACACGTCCACCGAGGGTAGCCCGGTGCTTTTGGACAGGACCTGGTGGCCAGCCGTGACCGCACGCAATGGCAGCAGGCCTATGCCCATGCCATCGGCAATGGCCGACTGCAGGCCGCTGAGGCTGGAGCTGGTGAAGCTGATATGCCAGCGCCGGCCCACCGCCTCCAGGGCATTGATCATGGCATCGCGGTACACCCCGCGCGGCGGGAAGGTAACGATAGGCAGCGGGTCAAGATCGATGCAGGGGTTTTTCGCGCTATCCACCCATCGGGTCTTCTCCGGCCAGCAGGCCAGTGCCTCGCGGCTGTTGCGCAGTTGCTTGAGCACCACCAGGTCCAGTTCGCCACGGTCATAACTGGCGTTGAGGTCGCGACTCATGCCGCTGGTGACCTCCAGCTTGACCTGGGGATAGCGCCGGTTGAACGCAGCCAGTTGCTCGGTGGTGCGGCCGGCAGCGAAGTCGTCCGGCACGCCGATACGCACCGTCAGCACCACCGTGGCTCCGGACAGCGCCTCGAACATTTCATCGTTCAGTGCCAGCAGGCGCCGGGCATACCCCAGCAGAGTCTCGCCGACATCGGTGGGCAACACATCGCGATTGCCGCGCTCAAGCAGGCGCTGCCCGACCATCTCCTCCAGGCGGCGGATCTTCTGGCTGATGGTGGATTGGGTCGAATGCAGGCGGGTGGCGGCCGTGGTGAAACTGCCGCAGTCGGCCACCGTGACAATGGCCCGCAGCAAGTCGAGGTCGAACAGGCGGCTATTGGGTTTCTCAATGTCGCTCATGCTGGTATCTGTTTTCTGAATGCGTTGCGCCTTTCTACCGGGTCTGGCCCGACGACACAATTGCCCCCGCAGCGCTGAGCAGCCCCGCGCCAAGGCGGCATCCTGCAAGCACGGCAGATATTTTTTCCGGGCCCGCCTGATTGGCAATGTGTATCGACATGTAACGGCGTAGGATGAGGCTCCGGTTCGCTCTATCCCTGACCCTGCTCTGGAGATGCTGAAAATGAAGTTGAACTGCCTCAAGGTGTTGCTGATCGGCGCCACCCTACTACTGGGCGCCTGCTCCAGTGCGACCACCCACCCCTGCTACTCGGACAAGTGCCGGCTTGGCGGTGGCGTGAGCAACCTGAATCTCAACGGCAACAGCGCATTGGGCAACAGCTTCAACGAGTACGGCTCGACCCTGCTGCACGACTGAAACACCTGCCCCTCATGCCTGGGTGCTGTCGAGAGTGGCTCGCTCCAGCAGCGCCTTGTCACTCCCGACCGCCCCCGCACTCACCCCTTGTTCCGGTTCTTCGCCCCGCCCTGGCGAGCCTTGAAGCGCGGATTGGATTTGCAGATCACATAGATGCGACCGCGACGCTTGACGATCTGGCAGTCGCGGTGACGATTCTTGGCTTCTTTGAGGGACGACAGGACTTTCATGGCAACGCTTCCTTGGGACTGAAATTAATGTAATAACATATCATATTCACCAATGAGAATTATTATCAACCATCAATTTCCGCCACCCTGACCGCTCAACGATTCTCCGCGCCGCCATCGGCCCATTGCCCGGCCCCGCAGGCTTGGGAGAGCAGGACGGCTGCGTGATCATTACCGCGCCCAGCCTCACCAACTGCCCGACGCCCCGCCGCCGCCACTGGAACCGCCGCCCCCGGAGAAACCGCCACCCGAGCTTGAGCGGCCGCCACCGCTGCTGCCACCGCCACTGCTCCAGCGAAAGCCACTGCCGCCGGCAAACAGTATGAAACTCAGGAAATAGGCGAACGGCACGACCCTCAGCCAACGCTGAGCCGCCTGCCAGGCATCCACACCCAGGCCCATCAGTAGAACCAGCGTCAGCAACACGGCAAAGCGCCATAAAAAGCCCCGGGGGCTCTTGCGCCAGCTGTTGCGCATCATCCAGTACAGCAGCCAATGGCCGCCCAGCACCAGCAGCACCCCCGCCGGCCAGGCCAGGCCGTAAAGGAAAGTCAAACGGCCCAGATACTGGCTGACCAGGGTCAGCAGGCCGATGTACAGCAGCAGCCCCAGCACCCCGTAGAACACCCGCCGCGCCTGCCACAGCCCGGCGAAGGTCGCACCGCCGATCAACATGCACAGCGGCACCAGGAACAACTGCGCCAGCCACTCATGGCCGCCCACGGCTCCCACCAGCACCGCCATCAGCACCACTGCGCCCCCCAGCACCCGGCGCCAGTTCCAGCCGGCGGCCAGCATCACCCCCGCCACCGAGCCGAAAACGAACGCCAGCAGCAAGGCATAGGCTTCGAGCGGCACCACCTGCCCCGCAGGCTCGGGCAACGAGCCCCCGTCCACCAGCAGGATCAAGTCATCCAGGGCACGGTCGATACCGCCGGCAAAGTCGCCCTGACGAAAGGCCGGGGTCAGGTCCTGGGCGATGATCTGCCCGGCCAGCAGGTCGGTGACCACCGGTTCCAGGCCATAACCGACCTCGATCCGCACCTTGTGGTCGTTCTTCGCCACCAGCAGCAGGATGCCGTCGTCTACCCCCTTGCGCCCCAGCTTCCAGGCGCGAAACAACTGGTTGCTCAGGGCCTCGATGCTCTGCTGGCCCAGGTTGGGCAGCAGCATCACCGCGATCTGCGCGCCGCGGCGCTGCTCCAGCGCCTCCAGCTTGTGCACCATCCGCTCCTGGGTGGCGCTATCCAGGGTCGCGGTCAGGTCGATCACCCGCCGGTCCAGGGGCACCTTCACCAGCCCCGGCGGCGCCTCCTCGGCGTGCACCAGGGCCGGCGACAGCAGCCCGAGAAACAGCGCCAGCCACAGGCCACGCCCTTGTTGCAACCACACCTTGATCATCGGCCCGCTTCCCGCATCGTTCATCCTGAAGCGGCGAACTTTACCACTGCCCGTACCGCGACCGATTCACCGCACCTCACCGCCAGCAAAAAAACACCGGGCAGGTGACCAAACCTGCCCGGTGCCCGGCGACCTGTCGTGTTGCTGCAATCAGCCTCAGCCCAGGCGGTTGAGGCACACCACCTTGGGCTGGGTCATTTCCTCATAGGCGAAACGCACCCCTTCTCGGCCCAGGCTGCCGTACTTGAAGCCGCCAAAGGGCATGGCATCGAAACGGTAATCGGAAGAGTCGTTGATCATCACCCCACCCGCCTCGATCCGCCGCGCAGCGTCCATAGCGATACGCAGGTCATTGGTGAAGATCCCTGCATGCAGGCTGTATTCGGGCTGATTGGCCAAAGCGATGGCCTGATCCAGATCGTCGAACGGTTGCAAGACCACCACTGGCGCAAAGACCTCGTCCTGCCACAGGCGACTGCCGTGGTCGACATTCTCCAGCACCGTGGCGGCGTAACAGGAACCCCGGCGCTGATGCCCACAGAGCAAACGCGCGCCCTGTTGCAGCGCTTCATCCACGACCTTCTGCGCGTTCTGCGCCGCCTGCAGGCTGATCATCGGCCCGATGTCCGTGCTGCTGGCCAGCGGGTCGCCACTGACCTGCTCCCGAGCCAGGCGCACAAAAGCCTCTCGAAACGCCTCATAGATCGAGGCCTGGACCAGCAGGCGCTGGGTGCCGATGCAGTTCTGCCCCGCCGCCCAGAAGGCTCCGGACACGCAGCTATCCACCGTCGCCGCCAGGTCACAGTCGGCCATCACGATCACCGGCGCATTGCCTCCCAGGTCCATGGCCAGCTTTTTCAACCCGGCGCTGCGGGTGATCTGCTCCCCGGTGACAAAGCCGCCGGTGAACGACACCATGCGCACCTCACGGGCTTCCACCAGGGCCTTGCCCAGGTCCGCACCACCGGTGGCCAGAGTCACCACCGAGGTCGGCAGGCCGGCATCGCGCAAGTAGTCCACCAGCTTGATCGCCGACAGCGGCGCCAGCTCCGAGGGCTTGAGAATCACCCCGTTGCCCCCGGCGATGGCCGGGCCCAGCTTGTGCGCCACCAGGTTCAACGGATCGTTGTAAGGCGTGATCGCCAGGATCAGCCCCAAGGGCTCGCGCGAAAACCAGCCCTGGCGGTTTTCCGAACCTTCATAGGCATCAAACGGCAGCACCTCGCCGGCATTGCGCTTGGCCTCTTCGGCCGACAGCTTGAGGGTGTTGATGCAGCGCTTGACCTCTTTCTGCGCCTGTTTCAGGGTCTTGCCCGCTTCATCGACGATCAACCGGGCGAAATGTTCGGCGTCGCGCTCGATGTTCAGGGCCGCCCGCTCCAGAATCCGTGCCCGCTGATAGCGCGGCAGCGCCGCGCAGTCGCTGACACCCTGGCGGGCTTGCTGCAACAGGTAGGGCACGGCACAGGCCTCAAGGCGTGGCACTGTCCCGATCAGCCGACCATCGAAGGGGCTGCAGACATCAATCGAATCGGCGGCCAGCGCCAGACGTGACAGGTTCATGGGCATGCTCCTAGCGGGCCAAGCGCGACTGGTGGATGTGAATGATGTCCGAGAGCAAGGCAAAGGCGGTCTCGATGCGCCCAGCGCCCGGCCCGGACACCGTCACCGCGCCCAGCAGTTCGGTGTTGAACGACACCGCGTTGATCGCCCCGCCAATGCCCGCCAGCGGATGGGCCAGGGGCAACAGGCGCGGCTCGACACTGGCTTGCAGCGAGCCATCGGCCAGGCGTTGGGCCGAACCGATCAGCTTCCAGCGCGCGCCCTCGGCACGGGCCTGCTCCAGGTCCTTGGCCGTCAGGCCGGAGATACCCCGGCAACTGACATCACTGACGGTCAACTGCGCGTCGAGCAATTCGTTGGCCAGGATCACCACCTTCAAACGCACGTCAAAGCCTTCGACATCCGCGCTCGGATCGGCCTCGGCATACCCCAGGGCCTGGGCCTCGGCCACCGCTTCGGCAAAGCCCAGGCCGGCCTCCATGCGGGTCAGCACAAAGTTGGAGGTGCCATTGAGAATGCCCTCGAACCCCAGTAGCCCACTGCCGGCCAGGGACTGCTTGGCCATGCGGATCACCGGGGTGCCGCTCATCACCGCGCCTTCGTATTCGAAGGCCGCCAGATTGCGCTGGGCCAGGGCCTTGAGCTCGGCGCTGTGCAGGGCAATGGGGCCCTTGTTGGTGGTCACCACGTGCTTGCCCTGCTCCAGGGCCCAACGGCAGAAGGTACTCGCTGGCTCGCCGTCCACCGGGTTGGTGAAAGTGGCCTCGGCAATGATGTCGGCGCCGGAGTCCTTGATCACCTGTTCGTTGAGCGCCTCCACCTGGCCGCCCGGCAGTTGCGCCAAGGCGCCCTTGGTTGCCGGCAGCTTGCTCAGCAGACCGGCATCCAGCCCCTGGGGAGCGACGATGGAGCCCAGGAACAGATCGCTGATGCCAACGATCTTCAAGCTGAAACCCAGTTGTTTTTTCCACGTCTGATTGCGCTCGGCAATCAGTTGCGCCAGGGCCCGGTTGACCCCGCCGAAGCCCACCAGGGCGATGTTGTATTCAGTCATTTTTGTTGTGTTCCATCCGGGTTGAGAAGCTGATGGACACAAGGTTAGGGGTCGGGACCGGGCAGTGAAATATGCCGTTTTGCTGTATTTGCTGAGCATTTTGCCCAGCGCCGGTGACCACTGCCGAAGGCTGCGCTCACAGGCGCTGGCTACGCAAAACCCGCAACCAAGACTGCCCCTGTAGCCGCTGCCGAAGGCTGCACCCGGCTCCGCAGGAGACGCTAACCCTGGCGGTGCGGTCCAACAGGACACCACACAGGGTTCCATTCATCGCAACATGCTGATTGACCGCGCAGGAAGGTCCTTCGGCCCTTTTCGCAGCCTCGCCAAAGGCTCGGCAGCGGCTACAGGAGGCCAGAAGATCCGGCTCTGCGCTCAGGCCACAGAGGACAAGACAAAGGACGTCACGGTGTTTTCCACCCCGGGCAAGGCGGCGATGTCATTCCACACCCGGTGCACCCGCTCTACGCTGGCGGCGCTGACCCGCACCAGCACATCGAACTCGCCGCTGAGCACTTCGCACTGGATGATCTCCGGCATCGCGCGCAGCGCCTGCAATACATCGGCCCCGCGCATGCGGTCGTAGCGGTAGACGAAGATCAGCGCATTGATCCGGGTATCCGCCCCGCGCCCTTCGCCCACGCGAATGGTGTAGCCCTGGATCGCGCCGTCGCGCTCCAGGCGTTCGATGCGCTGGCGCACGGCATTGCGCGACAGGTTGACCTTGGCCGCCAGCTCGGCATGGGCCGCCCGGGCATTGCGGGTCAGCTCGGCGATGATGCGTTCGTCCAGTGGATCCAGGATCCGCTTCATGAAGCCTCCTTCGCGGTGCCCATCACAGTGCCTTCAGGCAGTGCAGTACGGCGGCAAAATCATCCGCCGCCAGTGCCTGCCACTGCGCCGTGGAAGGCGCCGCGACTGGCTGTGGTGCCAGCCCGGGAATACCCAGCGAGCCCAGCAACCGAGCCGACTTGGCCGGCGCGATCTCCCCCAGGGTGACCATGGGCGCCACCAGGCTGCGGCGGTACAGGCGCGCCGCCAGGACACCGATGGCGGCATGGGGGTCGATGATGTAGCCGGTGTCCCGATAGAGGCTGCTGATCTCCTTGCCGGTCTCTTCATCGCTCACCGAGTAGGAGTCGATGATCATCCGCGCCTGCAGCCAGAACTCGTTGCCCAGGGTCATCTCGCCACTGCCCTCAAACCGCTGCATCAGGCCCGCCACCGCATGCGGGTCCTGGCCATAGAGCTCCCAGACAAAGCGCTCCAGGTTGGCGAACAGTGACAGGTCCATGGCCGGCGACAGGCTCTGGCTGGCCTCGGCGCGGCAATAGCGGTTCTTCAGGAACAGCTGGTGCAGGGCGTCGTTGCGGTTGGTGGCGACAATCATCTGGGTGATGGGCAGGCCCATCTTCTGCACGATATAGCCGGCATAGACCTCGGCGAAGCTCGCTGCCGGCACGCTGAAGCCGATGGGCCGCTGGCCGCCCCCCAGTTGCAGCACGGCATGGAAATACAGCACCAGCTGGGCCATGACCCCGACCCAATTGCTGGAGTTGAAGCCGATCACCTCGCGCTCGGCCAGGGGCCATTGGCGCAGCAGGCGGGCCACCAGGGTCTGGCAGTCGTCGAAGCTGCCCTGCACGGCAAAGCGCCACAGCCCGGGGTTGTGTGCCGCCTGCAACTGCTGCCCTTGCTGCTCGGGCACGCCGTGCTGCGGATAGAACACCAGCACCTGGGTCTGCGGGCAGTCCTTGAAGGCGTCGATAGCCGCCAGCGCGGTATCGCCGTTGCTGGCCCCCACCAGCACCCCGTGGCGCTGCCGGCGCTGGAGGAAATAGCCCACCAGTTGCGCCTGCAACCGCGCGGCAAAATCCTTGGCCGAGCCAGTGGGCCCATGGAACAGTTCCAGCACCCATTCATTGCGGTCGATCTGTCGCAGGGGCGCCACCGCGCGGTGGCCAAAGCCACTGTAGGCGCGGCCGAGCAAGGCCTTGAAGTCCGCCTCGGGCAGGCAGTCGCCGACAAAGGGGCTGAGCACCCGGAAGGCCAGTTCGGGGTAATCCAGGGTCGACCAATTGGCGATCTCCTGGGGGCTGAAGCGTGGCAGCTCGGCCGGCACGTACAGCCCGCCATCGGCGGCCACGCCGGATAACACCACGCTTTCGAAATCCACCTGCTCAGCGGTACTGCGGGTACTCACATAACGCATGTTTGGCTCCGGCCAGTCATTTATGGCGATGGGCCTGCTCCACCAGCCAGGTGGAAAATTCCAGCGCATCGGGGTGTGGATCGGCCCCGGCGCCACGCACCAGGTAAAAGGATTCGCTGGCTTCGATGCGCTGACTGAAAGGCTCCAGCAAACGCCCGTCGGCGAGCATCTGGTCGACCATGGAGGAACGGGCCAGGGCCACGCCCAGGCCCAGTTCGGCCATGCGCAAGGTGGAAATCAGGGTGTCGAACTGCATCCCCCGGGACGAATCCACCTGCTCGGCGCCGGCCCGCTGCAGCCAGTAGCCCCAGCCCTCTTCGTAGCCCAGCACATGCAGCAGCGGGTGCCGGGCCAGGTCCGCCGGCACCTCTAGCGGCGCCTTGTCCAGCAAGGCCGGGGCACACACCGGGAACAGCGTGTCCCAGGTCAGGCGCTGGGCCACCAGCCCCGGCCAGTGGCCGTGGCCCCAACGAATTTCCAGGTCGTCTTCGCCGTCCAGTTCCTTGACCCAGATATTGCTGATGTAGCGGATATCCACCAGCGGGTGCCTGTGCTGAAAATCCGCCAGCTTGGGCGCCAGCCAGTGGACGAAAAACGCCAGGCTGCCGCGCACCTTGATCGGCCGGCGCTTGTGCTGGCCGAAAATTTCGTTGGTGCCCACCGCCAACCGGGTGATCGCGTCCTGCACCACCGGCAGGTAGGAACGGCCCTCCTCGGTCAGGTCCAGGCCGCGGGGCAGGCGCTTGAACAGCGCCACCCCGAGGTGGCTTTCCAGCTGGCGGATCTGTTGGCTGACCGCGCCCTGGGTGAGGAACAGTTCCTCGGCGGCGTGGGTGAAGTTAAGGCAACGGGCGGACACCTCGAAGGCGCGCAGCCAGTTCAGCGGGGGCAAGCTTTTCTGCTTCATGGCCTGGCTCTCATGGACACCCTGGGCGCCGGGCGCACCCGTCAACCCTGCAGGGCATCGGAGGGCCGAGCCAGGGCTGCCAGGGACAGGCGCCGCTGGCGGCTACTGCGGGTAATGTAATACACCAGGTAGCACCAGGCGATGAAGGGCAGGCCGAAGTACAGGGCCACGCGCTGCTCGGGGTCGAAACCGATGCCGACACAGGCCAGGGCGCAGCACAACAGCGCCCCCAACGGCACCCAGGGGTAGCCACGAACACGGAATTTCAAGTCGCGCACGTCACCGCCGTTGGCCACGAAGTGCCGGCGAAAGGCGATCTGGCTGGCGGCGATGCTCATCCACACCACCACCACCGCCAGCCCGGAAATCGACACCAGGGCCAGGTAGATGGTGTCCGGGGCGAACACGCTGCTGAGCAGCGAGGCGGCGCCACCAGCCATGCTCACGATGATCGCGTTGAGCGGCGTGCCCATGCGGGTCAGGGCCGAGAACTGCTTGGGCAGGTGGCCCTGGTCGCTCAGGGTCCAGAGCATCCGCGAGGCGGCGTACAGCCCGGAGTTGGCGGCGGACAGCAACGCGCTGATGATCACGAAGTTCATGATGTCGGCCGAGTACGGAATGCCGATGTAGGTGAACACCGTGACGAACGGGCTTTCCACCAGGCCGGCCTGCTCCCGGGGCAACAGGGTGGCGAGGACGAAGATGGTGCCGACGAAGAAGATCGCCAGGCGCAGCACCGTGGTGCGGATCGCCCGTGGCACATTGCGTTGCGGGTCACGGGTTTCGCCAGCGGCGATGCCGATCAGTTCGGTGCCGGAGAAAGCGAAGGCCACCGCCAGTAGGGTCATGGCGATCGGCATGAAGCCGGTGGGGAATAGCCCCTCACGGGTGAAGTTGCTCAGGCCGATGCTGTGGGCCTGGTCGATGTGCAGAAGACCGAGAATCGCCCCGCCGCCCACCACCAGGAATGCCAACACGGTGATCACCTTGACCAGCGACAGCCAGAACTCGGTCTCGGCGAACAGCCGCACCGACACCACGTTGGACAAGAACACCACCATGGCGAACAGCGCGCTCCAGATCCACACCGGGGTCTCGGGGAACCAGCGGGCCATGAGGATCCCGGCGGCGGTGAATTCCGAGCCGATGGCCACGGTCCAGGTCAGCCAGTACAGCCAGGCCACGGTGTAGCCGGTGCCGGGGCCGAGAAAGCGCGTGGCGTAGGTGCTGAAGGAGCCGGTCTCGGGCATCTGCACCGCCAGTTCGCCGAGGCACATCATCACCAGGTACACCATCAGCGCGCCGATGATGTAGGCGATCACCGCGCCCAGCGGGCCGGCCTGGTTCACCGTGTAGCCGGACGTGAGGAACAGCCCGGTGCCGATCACCCCGCCCAGGGCGAGCATGACAATGTGCCGGGTCTGCATTTCTTGCTTGAAGCCGCCGCGCAAGTCGGTCTGTTGTTCTTGTAGGGACATGATGGTTCTCATGAAAGTTGTCAGGGCAAGTCTCAATTTCTGCGACTGTGGAAATGGGCAGAAAACAAATCGGATGCCACCAGGTTTTTATTGTTATTCCTCTTCATGAAGCCCCCACTGGCTACCTTGCTGTGGGGGTGTTGCGCGCTCTTTTCAGTGGGCGACCTCGGCCCGCGGGTCCAGGGATGGGATGGCGCCAGGCGCCGCATTCTGCTTGAGGGATTGGCGCAGCCAGGCGAAGGCCTGCTGCAGGTCGGCCAGCAGGTCATCGGTGTCTTCGATGCCCACCGAAATCCGCACCAGGCCTTCGGAGATGCCCAGGGCCTGGCGCTCTTCCAGGGTGTTCTCCACATGGCTGGTAGTGCGCGCCGGGCCGTAGATGGTTTCCACCGCCCCCAGGTTGCCGGCGCAGTGGGCATAGCGCAGGCGTGGCAACAGCTGCTTGACGCTGTCCATGCCACCCACCAGGACAAAGCTGACGATGGCGCCGAAACCGCGCATCTGCGCACAGGCCACGGCGTGGTTCGGGTGGTTGGGCAGGCCCGGGTAGTTCACGGCTTCCACCAACGGCTCGTTGAGCAGGAACTGCGCCAGCTGCGCGGCGCTGTGCTGTTGCTGGCGCATGCGCAGGGCCAGGGTCTTGATCCCGCGAATGATCAGGTAGGCCGAGAACGGATCGAGGCTGGCACCGTTGATTTCCCGGTAGTGACGCACCTGGCTCATCAGCGCTTCGCTGCCGCAGGCCACGCCACCAAGCACATCGCCGTGACCGCTGAGGAACTTGGTAGCGCTGTGGATCACCACATCCACGCCCAGCGCCAGGGGGTTCTGATTCAGCGGCGTAGCGAAGGTGTTGTCCGCCACCACCAGGGCGCCGACCTGTTTCGCCGCGGCGACCAGACGCTGGATATCGACGATCTTCAGGGTCGGGTTGGTCGGCGTCTCCAGGTACAGCAGGTCGCAGCCCTTGGCGATCTCGGCCTCGATCTGCTGCTGGTCGAAGGTTTCGCAGAGGGTCACGGCCACGCCCATGCGCGGCAGGAATTCCTCGAAGATCTTGTTGGTACCACCGTAGCTGTCCTTGGTCGACACCACCCGCTGGCCGTGGCGCAGGAAGCTGTAGAGCACGCCGCTGATGGCTGCCATGCCGCTGCTGAAGGCCACCGCCGATTCGGCGTTTTCCAGATCCTGCAGCTTGGCTTCCAGGGTTTGCACCGTGGGGTTGCTCATGCGGCTGTAGATAAAGCCCGGGGCCTTGCCCAGGGCCACGTCGTACCACTGGTCGATGTCGTCGTAGCCATAGGCGGCGCTGGCGACAATCGGGGGTTGCGTGGCGTTGTAGGGATGACGGACTTGCTCTCCGCCCCAGACCACCCGGGTAGCGGTTCCGGGGTTTTCCAGCCCTGTGCGTTCAGGTTTTTTATTCATTGCAACGGCTCACCATAAAGGGTGCGCGGCCTGTTGCCGCGCTGGATCTGGTGGCCAATATAGAGAAAAGCCCAAGCCCCGAGAAACGATGTTATCGGGGCCAAAGGGGCGGTTTTTTTAATGGCTGCACAGCCCTGCAAACGGCCTGCGCACGAGGCTTTTGTGACGCCTCTTGCATTGCGGCACCGGGGCTTGCGAAGCTGCTGCGCGCCAGCCCGCAAACCCCGAAAGGAACCGCAATGAACCGCACCGAGCACCTGTGCCTGATGGCTCGCTACAACCAGTGGATGAACAGCAAGCTGTACAGCGCCGCCATGGGCCTGTCCGATGCGCAACTGGCTCTGGACCGGCAGGCCTTTTTCGGCTCGATCCTCGGCACCCTCAATCATTTGCTGGCCGGCGACACCATCTGGCTCAAGCGCTTTGCCCAGCACCCGGCGCGGTTTGCGGCCCTGGCGCCGCTGCAGCAGGTGGCCCTGCCACAGGACCTCAAGACCCTGCTGTTCCCAAACCTGGGCGGGCTCTGGCAGCAGCGTCAGTGGCTGGACCAGTTGATCCTCGATTTCAGCCAGTCCCTGAGCGACGCAGACCTGGACAGCAGCCTGCATTACGCCAACACCCGGGGCGTGGTCGCCGAGCGCGATTTCTATAGCCTGCTGGTGCATTTCTTCAACCACCAGACCCACCACCGCGGCCAGGCCAGCACCCTGCTGACCCAGGCCGGGGTGGATATCGGCGATACCGACCTGCTTATGCTGATACCCAGCGATATCTGATCAGGCTTGCGCCCAACGGGCGCACAACAGGGGCAGGCCGCGCTCGTGCCAGAAGCCCATGGAAATCCCGCCGCTGGACATGCCGCCATGGGCAAAGGCCTCGACGAAGAAGTGCCCTGCCGAGCTCCAGGCCCTGCCGGTAAGTTGCTCGAAGGCCTGGACGATCAGGGCTTCCAACTGCTGCGCCGTGGCCGGCCAGGGCGTGTGGGCCAGATGCGTGGCCATGGCTCGCCACAAATAGGGGTCACCCCGCAGCCCCCAGGACAGCGGTTCCTCGGCGAATAGCCGTGCGACGCTGCGCTCTCCCTCCATCGAACCCTCCCGGCACTGCGCCCTGTATTTATTCAGCGCCCAATCTAGCGTCTGCAGCGGGCTTCTGCGACCATGCGCGCGGAAAAATCCGCTTGCTAAGGAATGGCGCCATCAAAGCCCTCAATGCTCTTTTCGTTATGTCCCTGCTGTCCCTGGTGGGCTGCGGCACCCTGATCGCCCGCACCCCCAATTCCCATACCAGCTACGACTACTACAAAGGCACCCAGGCCAATATCGAACTGCTGACCATGCGCGGCGCCAGCGGCTACGACGGCTACGTCACGCTGTTCTGCTGGATGAGCATCGTCTGCCCGGTGGTGGCCATCGTCAGCCTGCCGGTGGACGCCGTGGCCGACACCGCGCTGCTGCCCTATGACGCGATGAATCACTGATTCTCGCCCGCCCCTGTCTCGACCCTGCGTGGAAGCCTGATCATCCGAAGCATCCTTTGCCTGTTGCTCAACACTCTGCTGCTGAGCGGTTGCGGCACCTACGTGGTTCGTAGCGGCCATGATTGGCGCGACGATCGCTATTACCGCGGCACGACGATGAACGCGCAGATACTCACCGGCTACGACATGGGCCAGGCACGCATGGTCACTGGCGCCTGCTGGGTCACGGTGGTGTGTCCGATCCTGATGATCGCCAGCCTGCCCCTGGACGCCGCCGTCGACACCGTGCTGCTGCCCTACGACGCGATGAAGCCCTGAGCCTCGCCCCCCTGCCACTGCCCTGAATGGAAGCCCGATCATCCGAATCATCAATTACCTGTTGCTGCTCAACACCCTACTGCTGTCCGGCTGCGGCACCTACATGACTCGCGGCAATGCCCTGGACTTTCGCGACGACCGCTACTACCGCAGCGTCAAGACCAACGCCCAAGTGCTCACCGGCTACGACATGGGCTACGCACGCATGATCACCGGCGGCTGCTGGGTGATGGTGGTGTGCCCGATCCTGATGATCGCCAGCCTGCCCCTGGATGCGGCGCTCGACACCGTGCTGCTGCCCTACGACGCGCTCCAGCCGGAGCGGCCCAAGCGCAACATGCACGTGGATATGAAGGAGATTCCCGAGCAAGACCTGCAGGCATTGCCCATCAGTGCCGAGGTGCAAGACCCGACGGCCCACACCCCGCCCATCACCCCGCAGGCTGATTGAACCCCTTCAGGCGGGCATGCACCCGGGCTACGCCTGATCCGGCGTGCACAGCTGGGGCACCCGCTGCGCCAGGCGGCAACGTCGCCCCAGGCGATCCACCTGGGGGCGGCCGAACAGGTAGCCCTGCCCCCACTCGCCACCACAGGCCGTGGCCAGGCCCTGGTCGGTGGCAGTCTCCACCCCTTCGATGATCACGCAGGGCGCCAGGGTCTTGCACAGTTGCACCAGGTGGCTGAGGGTCTGGGCGCTGTTGAGTTCGCTGCGGGCGCGCTGGATGTAGCCCTTGTCGATCTTGACGATGTCCGGCCGGGTCTGGCGGATGAACTCCAGGGTGCCCAGGCCCGCGCCGAAATCGTCGATGGCCACCCGGCAGCCCAGTTCGCGCAGGCACAGGACAAACTCGCTGGCCGCCTCGATGCTCGGTGGCGTGGCGCTTTCGGTGATCTCGATGACCAGCCGCGCGGCCACGCCGGGAAAGTCCCGCAACTGCTGGACAATGGGGTACCAG
Source organism: Pseudomonas sp. UME65 (assembly GCF_014170225.1). Taxonomy (NCBI): domain Bacteria; kingdom Pseudomonadati; phylum Pseudomonadota; class Gammaproteobacteria; order Pseudomonadales; family Pseudomonadaceae; genus Pseudomonas; species Pseudomonas sp. UME65. The sequence goes on from NZ_LZZQ01000005.1 coordinate 369,163, forward strand.
AATGAATCGATGATCGCGCTCTGGGCCGAGATATTGCACCCCAGGCGCAGGCGTTCGTCCCGTTGCAGGCTGTCGATCACACAGAGCACCACGCTGCGGTCCAGCTCGCGCATCACCTGGTGTTTCTCCAGTAGCGCCAGGGGGTAGACATCCCCGCCCTGGGCATCGACATGGCGCAGCAACCCTTCGTGGTAGAGCACCCGGCTGCTGTCGGGCAGCCACACCACCGGCTGGAATGCCAGCATCAAATGGCCCTCGGCCAATTCACGATAAAAGTCTTTGATGCTTTGCATGACAGATCCATAGGCAAGCCAACGACGCACCCTCGAACGTGGCACGACGAGCCCGCCGCCGCACTCGCCCAAGGGTCCCTGCCCAACCATGATCGACCCTGCCCGGGCCACCCGGAAGTGTTCCCGGATACCTTTCGCTTGTCCTCGGAAACCTGGGCCGGTGCTTATTCGTCTGTGGCCTTTTGTTTATTGCAATCATGCAAAAGGCCTCATCGATATCATTTAGCCACTAGTCCAGGAAGACCTATGCACAGAATGACCAGCGCCAGCTTTCGGGTGCTTGCCGATGTCATGAGAGAAGGCGGCGCGAATGTCGACGCCCTGCTCAGAACCTTCGGCAGCAGCATCCAGGACGTTGAGGAAAATCCCAAGGGCGTGAGGCTGGAACTGGTCTATCAAGTAATGCGCGAAGCCACCCGCCGCACCGGCAACCCGGACCTCGGGCTGCTGGCCTACAGCAAGGCCCACCCGGCCAACCTGGAGGCCCTGGGCTATGCGGTGATGTCTTGCGCGACCCTGGGGGCAGCGCTGCAGCGCCTGGTGGATTACCAGGCGCTGACCAGCAACGGCTTCTGCATGTGCCTGGAACGCAAGCCCGACGCGTTGCAATTGATCGGCTTCGACGTCACCGCCGAGCCTTCGCTGATCCCCCGGGCGGTGATCGACGCCGGCGCCGCCCAGACCCTGGGCCTGCTGCACTGGCTGCTGCCCCAGCACAAGCCGCGGCCGCTGGTGGCGGCCTTCACCTACCCCGAGCCTGCGGACACGCGCATGCTGCGCCGGCTGATGGGCGACAACCTGCAGTTCTGCGCGCCCCACAACAGCCTGACCTTCAGCAGCCAGGACTGCGCCATCGCCCTGCCCACCGCCGACCCGGCGCTGGATGTGCTGCACATGGAATACGCCCGCAACCGCCTCAATGTGCTGCTCAGCGGCTCGATGACTGCGCGGGTGCGCCGCGCCCTGTCCGAATCCCTGGCCCAGGGCGCGCCCAGCGACCTGCCGCATATCGCCCAGGCACTGGGGGTCAGCACCCGCAGCCTGCAACGCAGCCTGGGCCATGAAGACGTGCACTTCTCGGCGCTGCAGGACGAGGCGCGGCTGATGCTGGCCCACAGTTTTCTGCGCAACTCCATGCGCAGCGTCAAGTACATCGGCGCCCTGTTGGGCTTTCGCGACCAGAGCAGCTTTCACAAGGCCTGCCTGCGCTGGTTCGGCATGACCCCGGGGCGCTACCGCGAGCAGTGACAGCAACGCCGAGCAAAGGCTCGGCGCAAGGCGACAGGAGCCTGGATCAGTGGCTGGCTTGCAACTGCGGCTGCACTTGCGGCATGGCCGAAGAGTGGTGGTTGAGGATTTTCCACTGCCCGCCCAGGCGCTCGTAGAGGAAGGTGTAGCGAGCCTGGACCTGCTGTTTCTTGCCGTCGGCGGCAGTCAGGGTGAAGGTGTAGACGCCGCTGTCCATGGCCGCATCCGGGCCCAGGTGACGAATCTCCCGGTAGTTGATCTGGCCCACCGGCCGCGAGGCCATGAAGTGCTCGAAGTAGTCCTGGATCTGCGCGTGGGTGCTGCGCACCTGATTGGAGACGGTCGGTTGCAGCACCGCGTTGGGCGCATAGAGGCTGACCACGGCTTGCGGGTTGCCGGTCTGCAGGGCGCTGTTCCAGCGGTCGAAGAGACCGGCGATTTCCCGGTCCTTCAGGTTCTGCGGCTGCTCGGCCACGGTGCGGTACACGTAAGGGGTGGCTTCCAGGGCCTGAGCCAGTGGCGTGCTCAGCACGAAGAACAGGGCCAGGGCGGTGCTTTTCAGTTTCATTCACGGACTCCAGTGGGTTTCAATGAGCCCCACTGTGCCCCGGGCCGTCGCCCCTGCCATCGGCCAACTGGAGCCTACGGCCTATGCCATTCGGCAGATAGGCGCGATACCGGGCACGGGGGTCTAATACCCTGCCCCGAGCCACTGCACCGCCCCCACCCTGGAGTGCTCCGATGCCCAGCCCGCCCCTCGATCCCGCCAGCGCCCTGGCCCTGCGCAGCCAGTACCGGCAGTCGCAAAGCCGCGCCGCGCGCCTGCGGCTGCTGGTGGACACCGGCCAGGAGCTGCTGCAACTGCCCCCCGAACAGATGCGCCAGCAGGTGGTGCAGCGGGCCTGCGCCTTTGTCGCCATGGACCAGGGGCTGTTGCTGGAATGGAGCAGCGACGGCGTGGCCCACGCCAGCGCCGAACAGGGCCACGGCGAATGCCTGCAAGCCCTGCGCGCCGTGGCCGGGCAGGCCCAGTGGCTGGAGCGCCCGCTTGCGCAAACCGGGGTGCTGCGCGTACTGCTGCACCGCGCCGACGGCCAGCCCTTCGGCGCCCTGCTGCTGGCCAACAGTGTGCCCATCAGCGCGCCGGACAGCGAAGACCTGGAATCCCTGCAACTGCTGGCCACGCTGTTGGCCACGCACCTGGAAAACCAGCGCCTGCTGCAGGACCTGCAAGCCCGGGAGCGCAGCATGTCGGAGCTGGTGCAGCGCCTGTTCAGCGCCCAGGAGGATGAGCGCAAGCGCGTCGCCTACGACCTGCACGACGGCCTGGCGCAAACCCTGGCCGGGCTGCACCAGCGCCTGCAGGGTTTCGCCGGGCGCTGCCCGCCGCTGCCGGAGCCCCTGCACGATGAACTGCAGACCATCCTGCAACTGGCCCAGGGCTGCGTCGGCGAAGGCCGGCAACTGATCGGCGGCCTGCGCCCCCATGTGCTGGACGACTTCGGCCTGCTGCGGGCCATCGACCGCGAGGCCGACCGCCTGCGCGACGCCGGGCTGGCGGTGCACTGGCAGCAGCGCTACCCGGAGCGCCTGCCGGCGGCCCTGGAAATCGCCCTGTTCCGCATCGCCCAGGAAGCCATCAACAACATCCTCAAGCATGCCCGGGCCAACAGCGTCAGCCTGAACCTGGCCCTGGAAGCAGGCCAGGCGGTGCTCGGCATCAGCGACGACGGCGCAGGTTTCCAGCCGGCATCCGGCCAGGGCATCGAACAGTTGGGCCAGGTGGCCATGCAGGAACGCGCCCATTTGCTGGGCGGGCGTTTCACCTGCCACAGCCGGCCCGGCAGCGGCACCCGGATTCTCGCCCGCGTCCCCGTCCCCTCCTTGGAGCACGCGGTATGACAGCGGTGATACGCCTGGTCCTGGCGGACGATCATGAAGTCACCCGCACCGGCTTCATCGCCCTGCTGGCGGGCAACCCGGAGTTCGAGGTGGTGGGGCAAGCCAGGGATGGCGAGCAAGCCCTGGCCCTGTGCGAGCAACTGCGCCCGGACCTGGCCATCCTCGATATCCGCATGCCCCTGCTCAACGGCCTGGGGGCCGCGCGCCTGCTGCAACAGCGCCAGCCCGAGGTCAAGGTAGTGATCTTCACCATGGACGACAGCCCCGATCACCTGGAAGCCGCCATGGCCGCCGGCGCCGTGGGCTACCTGCTCAAGGACGCCAGCCGCGAAGAGGTGCTCGACGCCCTGCAGCGCGTGGCCCGCGGCGAAGAGGCGCTCAACAGTGCGGTCAGCGCCCGCCTGCTACGGCGCATGAGCGAGCGCGGCAACGGCCAGGCGCCCCAGGCTCAGGCCCTGACTGCCCGCGAGCGCCAGGTGCTGGGGCTGGTGGCCGGCGGCTTCAGCAACCGCGAGATCGGTGAAAAGCTGGGCATCACCACCGGCACCGCCAAGGCCCACGTGGAACGGGTGATCGGCAAGCTCGGCGCCGCCGACCGCACCCAGGCCGCGGTGCGCGGCATGGCCCTGGGGCTGGTGGCGCAACCTGCCGGGCAGTGGCCGTGAACCTGCTCAGCGCCCGGCGCTGGGCCGACCTGCCGCTGCGGGGCAAGGCGCTGGTGGTGATCTCCCTGCCGCTGGTGATCCTGCTGCTGTCGCTGGTGCTGATCTACAGCACCGAGCGCCAGACCGCCCGCGCCGAGGAGGACGTGCGCCGGGTGCTGCTGGTGCAGGGCGATATCCAAGCGGTGCACACCCTCCTGGCCGAGGCCGCCGCCAGCGTGCGTGGCTACCTGCTGACCCGGCGCGAGGACTTTTTACCCGCCTACCTCCAGGCCCGGCCGCAGATCGAGGCCGCGCTGCAACGCCTGGACCAGAATGTCCAGGACCCGCGCATGCGCGACTACCTGCAGACCATCACCCCGCTGATCCGCACCAAGCTCGACGGCCTGGTGGCCCTGCGCAACGGCAGCCGCGACGACGCCGCCACGGTGACCGCGATCCTGATCGACAACAAGCAGGTACTGGACGTGCTGCGCGAGCAGATCAGCGCCATGCGCGTGCGCGAGGATGCGCTGCTGGCCGAACGTAGCGCAGCCGCCGCGGCAACCCGCATGCGCCTGCTGTTCGCCACCTTGCTGGCCGCCGGCTGCGGGCTGTTCGGCGCCATCGTCGCGGTGCTGTTGCTGTCCCGGGGCATCGTCACCCGGGTGCAGCAGGTACAGGGCAATGCCCAGCGCCTGGCCCTGGGCCAGCCGCTGCGCCCGCAAGCGCCGGAACAGGATGAAATCGGCCAGCTGGGCACGCGCCTGGTGGAGGCCGGGCAACTGCTGGCCGAGCGCGAACGGGCCCTGCGCGACAACGAGGAACGCCTGCGGCTGATCATCGACGGGGTCAAGGACTACGGGATCTTCGCCCTGGACACCGCAGGCCGGGTTACCACCTGGAACGTCGGCGCGGAACGGATCAAGGGCTACAGCGAGCAGGAAATCATCGGCCGGCATTTTTCCCTGTTCTACCTGCCCGAAGAGTGCCCCCAGCACCCGGACATGGCCCTGCGCGAGGCCACCGCCCACGGCCACTACATGGAAGAGGCCTGGCGCTGTCGCAAGGACGGCAGCCGCTTCTGGGCCAGCGTGGTGATCACCGCGCAGTACGACGCCAGCGGCGCCCTGCGCGGTTTTTCCAAGATCACCCGGGACATCACCGATCGCCGTGCCGCGGAAATCGCCCTGGGCACCGCCCGCGAGGAAGCGGAAAGCGCCAGCCGCGCCAAGAGCGAATTCCTCTCGCGCATGAGCCACGAACTGCGCACGCCGCTCAACGCCATCCTCGGCTTCGCCCAACTGCTGGACATGGATTCCAATGCCGGCCAGCGGCCCCAGGTCGGGCATATCCTGCGGGCCGGGCAGCACCTGCTGGGGCTGATCAACGAGGTGCTGGACATTGCCCGTATCGAGGCCGGGCGCCTGCCGCTGAACGTCGAGCCCATGGCCCTGGCGGCGGTGCTGCACGAAGCCCTGACCCTGGTGTCACCCATGGCCGCGGACGCCGGCATCACCCTGGCGCCGCTGCCGGAACTGGCGGCGGACAGCGGCGTGATCGCCGACCGCCAGCGCCTGATCCAGGTGCTGCTCAACCTGCTGTCCAACGCCATCAAGTACAACCGCGCGGGTGGCCGGGTCAGCATCGACGTGGCGATCGAGGCATCACGCCTGCGCCTGAGCGTGCTCGACACCGGCGCCGGCATCACCGCCGAGCGCCTGGAGCGCCTGTTCAAGCCCTTCGAACGCCTGGACGCCGACCCCAGGATCGAAGGCACCGGCCTGGGGCTGGCCCTGAGCAGGAGCCTGCTGGAAATGATGGACGGCAGCCTGGGCGTACAGAGCACCCCGGGCAGCGGCAGTTGCTTCACCCTGGAGCTGCCCTTCGTGCGCCTGGCCGCTGCAGCCGCCGTGGCGCCCTGCAACGCCCCGGCGCTGAACGTGCCGGCGCCACAGCCCGCAAGCCGCTACCAGGGCAAGGTGCTGTGCATCGAAGACAACCTGCAAAGCCTGGCGCTGATCGAAACCCTGCTGCAACGGCGCCCGGGCATCCAGCTGCTGTCGAGCATGCAAGGCCAGATGGGCCTGGACCTGGCCCGCCAGCACGCGCCGCAGATGATCCTGCTGGACGTCAGCCTGCCGGACCTGCCCGGCCTGGACGTGCTGCAACGCCTGCGGGCCTCCAGCGCCACGGCCGACACTCCGATCCTGATGATCACCGCCGACGCCAGCGAACCGACCCGGCGCGCCCTGCTCGACGCCGGGGCCACGGCGATCCTGACCAAGCCCATCCACATCCCGGTGTTCTTCGCCCACCTCGATGCCTGTCTCCCGGAGCTCCCATGACTGCCGATCTGCGCATCCTCATCATCGATGACCAGCGCCCCAACCTCGACCTGATGGAACAGCTGCTGGCCCGCGAAGGGCTGCACAATGTCCTCAGCAGCACCCAGCCGCTGCGCAGCCTGGAGCTGTTCAATAGCTTCGAGCCGGACCTGGTGATCCTCGACCTGCACATGCCCGAGTTCGATGGCTTTGCGGTACTGGAACAGCTCAACCGACGGATCCCGGCCAACGACTACCTGCCGATCCTGGTACTCACCGCCGACGCCACCCGCGACACCCGCCTGCGGGCGCTGGCCCTGGGCGCCCGGGACTTCATCAGCAAACCCCTGGATGCCCTGGAAACCCTGCTGCGGATCTGGAACCTGCTGGAGACCCGGGCCCTGTACAAGACCCTGCGCACCCTGGTGCCGCCGGAGCGCATCGAACTGCTGCGCCCCCCAAGAACCTGATCTGCCACACCTATCGCACCTGGCCCCACCACCGCCCCCTGTAGCCGCTGCCGCAGGCTGCGAACGGTCGCGCAGCGACCGCCGGGCGGGCGCCGCGCAGGGCCAGGAACCCGGTTCGGGTCTGCTGCGCAGCCCATCGCAGCCTGGGGCAGCGGCTACAGGAAGCTCGGGGTGTCAGAGGTCGCGGAAGAACTCCCCCGGGGTGGCGTCGAACTGCTGGCGAAAGGCGGCGATAAATGCCGAGGTCGAGTCATAACCACAGGCCAGCGCCACATCAGTGACCCGCTCGCCCTGCTCCAGGGGAGTCAGGGCGCCCAGCAGGCGCAGGCGCTGGCGCCAGGCACGGAAGGTCAGCCCGGTGTCCTTGAGGAACAGGCGGCTGAGGGTCTTCTCCGTCACCCCGAGCTTCTGGCTCCACTGGCCCAGCGTCGTGGCCTGCTCCGGGTGCGCCTGCAGGCTGCGGTAGATCGCCCGCAGGCGCACGTCGTGGGGCAGCGGCAGCATCAGGTCCAACTGCGGCGCGGCGGCCAACTGGTCCAGCAGCACCTGGGCCAGGCGCCCGTCGGCGCTGTCCTCGACATATTCCACCGGCAATTCACTGAAGGCGCGGATCAACTCCCGCAGCAGGCTGCTGACCGCCAGCACCTGGCAGCTGTCTGGCGCCGCCCAGGTGGTAACGCTGCAATCGAGATACAGGCTGCGCATCTCGGTGCGCGGCGAGCTGAACACCCGGTGCGGCACCCCGGCGGGAATCCACACCGCCCGTTGCGGCGGGGCGATAAAGCGCCCGCCGCTGGTCTGGATCTCCAGCACCCCGGCAATGGCGTAGGACAATTGCACCCACGGGTGGCTGTGGCGCCGGGTCAAGGCGCGATTGGGCAAGGATTCGGTGCGCCCGTACACCGGCCGCGGCAGGCTGGGCAAACCGGGAATACTGCGCCGGACGATCTTTTCATGTCCTTTAGGCGGCATTAACTGGCTCCTTGGCGTTAGTCGGTAAAACGCAGCCACGTTAGAGTCGCCCCACCGCACTTGGCAACCCCCGGATGATCCCGCTATGACTCGCTCGCGTCTTTTGCCCGACAACTTCACCCTGACCCTGATCGGCGTGGTGCTGCTGGCCAGTTTCCTGCCGGCCAGCGGCCAGGTGGCCATAGGTTTCGGCTGGCTGACCAACATCGCCATCGGCCTGCTGTTCTTCCTCCACGGCGCCAAGCTGTCGCGCGAGGCGATCATTGCCGGGGCCGGCCACTGGCGCCTGCACCTGCTGGTGTTCAGCCTGACCTTCATCCTCTTTCCCGTGTTGGGCCTGGCGCTCAAGCCGCTGCTGTCACCGCTGGTGGGCAACGACCTGTACATGGGCATGCTGTATCTGTGCGCCCTGCCGGCCACGGTGCAATCGGCGATCGCCTTCACCTCCCTGGCCCGGGGCAATATCCCGGCGGCCATCTGCAGCGCCGCGGCGTCGAGCCTGTTCGGGATCTTCCTCACCCCGCTCTTGGTGACCCTGCTGCTGAACGTGCACGGCGAAGGCGGTTCGACCCTGGACGCCATCCTCAAGATCAGCGTGCAGTTGCTGCTGCCCTTTATCGCCGGGCAGATCGCCCGACGCTGGATCGGCGCCTGGGTCGGGCGCAACAAGAACTGGCTGCGCTTCGTCGACCAGGGCTCGATCCTGCTGGTGGTCTACGGCGCCTTCAGCGAAGCGGTAAACGAAGGCATCTGGCACCAGATCCCGCTGTGGGAACTGGCCGGCCTGGTGGTGGCCTGCTGCGTCCTCCTGGCGCTGGTGCTGCTGGCGTCGAGCTTTCTCGGCAAGCTGTTCGGCTTCGACCAGGAAGACCGCATCACCATCCTCTTCTGCGGCTCGAAAAAGAGCCTGGCCACCGGCGTGCCCATGGCCCAGGTGCTGTTTGCCGGCAGCACCATGGGCGTGCTGATTTTGCCCCTGATGCTGTTCCACCAGATCCAACTGATGGTCTGCGCGGTGCTGGCCCAGCGCTACGCCAAGCGCCCGGAATCGGTGGCCGAGCTGATGGGCCAGGTCGATCCGTAACTGTTCCTGCAAGGCGGCCCGGCGGTTGACCGGGCCTGCGCGCAGATGGCGATGAAGAGTGCGCAATGGCATGATGCCGCGGCGAAAATCATCAAGGACCGCTGATGTTTCCCCATCGAATTCAAGCCCCCAGCCAGGCCGACCTGGAACTGCAGGTTAGCGCCCGCCTGGAGGCCGATGACCAGGCCCAGGTCATCGTCCAGTTCGCCAAGGCCGAACAGTACGACGGCGAACTGCTGAGTCAGCTCGACACGCTCTGCGCCCGTTTCGGCGAGCGCCTCAATGTGCGTTTCTACAGCCACTATCCGGGCAGCGCGTTTGACGGCCGCACCTTGCTCGCCCTGCCCAATGTCCACTCCCTGAGCCTGGATTGCCTGGACACGCTGGAACACTTCGAAACCATTGGCAGCCTGCACAAGCTCAAGGATTTCGCCCTGCAAGTCATCAGCGCCGACCTGCCGGGCCTCTTGGCCCTGCCCAACTTGAGGGGGCTGCGAACGCTGCGCCTGTCCCTGGACAAAGGCCCGGCCATAGACCTGGCGCCCCTGGCCACCATGGCCGAGCTGCACACCCTGTCCCTCAGCGTGCAAAGCCATCACCTGGACGTACTGAGCCAGTGCCCGGGCATCCGCCACCTGGACCTGCATCGCATGCCGGCCAAGACGCCCCTGGGCATGGTCGCCGGCATGACCGGCCTGCACAGCCTCTCGGTAACCTTCGGCAGCCGTGAGCAGATGCCGGAGCTGCGCAATCCCCAGGTCAAGGAACTGGAGATCATGCGGGTGCGCGGCCTCAACCGCCTGGACCTGGATGGTTTTCCCCTGCTTGAAGTGTTGAAGATCGAGGACCAGGCGCAATTGAGCCAACTGGACCTTGGCGGGGCGCCGCAGTTGCGCAAGATGAGCCTGATCAACCTCAAGACCCTGGGGGAACTCAGCGGCCTGAAAACCTCGAACATCGCTGACCTGCGCATCATCAAGGCCCCACAGTTGGATCTACTGGCACTGATCGACAGCCACCTACCGGCCAGCGTGCAGCACCTCAAGCTGCTCAGTGGCAAACGCGCCGTGGACAAACAGCTCGACGCCCGGCAACAGCAACTGGGCATTCCCGTACCCCGCGGCCCCTATTGACCCACCCTTGTAGGCGCGAGCTTGCTCGCGAAGGACGTCAACGATAACGCGCACTTGCAGGGAACAGGCGGCGCGTTGGAAATCATCGCGAGCAAGCTCGCTCCTACAGATCGGTGTTATTCCTTGGAGATCTCATGTCCTTTGTCCGTGAATTTGCCCCGTTCCTGCTAAACCACCTAAAAGAAGAGCGCCAGCACATCCTCAAGTCCATCGCAGTCAGCGTCGCTGCCGAGCTATGGCTGAGCCTGGAGTCAGCGGCGCTGCTGGATATCAACCGCGACCAGTTCAGCCTCGGCGGCCAGCTGGATGAACGCCGCAACGTACCTCGCTGGCTGATCGCTGCCGAACGCCGCAAGGTGGATGTCTGGGTTGAAGACAGCTACGGCGAACATCCCTCCACCGCTATCGAATTCAAAGTGATACACAACAACAAGAATGCGTATGACAAGATTCGGCAAATTCGCAAGGACCTGATCAAGCCCATTCCCCACACCGCGCCTGACGAACACATCGAACGCTGGGGCATCGTGCTGCTGACCTACTCGCGCTTCTACAGCGACCAACGAGGCAACTATGTCTACGGCAAGTTCGCCAACCGTGATGCCTTTCTCCAAGCCTTCAGGCATGCACTGAGCGATGACGCTGACCGTTACACGGGTACCCCTGAGCTGGAGCTGGCGATGGAGCCGATTCAGGTCGCCGATCTGGAAGGCGCCCACTACATCGAACCGGAGAAAGAGGCCGGGGTGTATCTGGCGCTGGTCAAGCGCAAAGGCTGAATGCCCTTTGCAAGCGCCACCTGGAAGCGGTTCCCGGCGGTCGACGATAGTGGCACTATGCCGCCCCGTTTATCCCGCATTCATGGAGTGACTGTGACTCATCTGTTTTCCCCGCCTGGGGTCTGCGCCCCTGAGCGTTCTACCTACCGGTTCTTTCCTCGGCTCGGACTATTCATTCTGGCTGCCCTGATGTTCTTCCTGGCCGGAATACCCGGCATCCTGCTGGTGCCGGCAGAGATGCAGAACCACCTGATGATCGTCATCAGCAGTGGTTCCTCTGCGCTCGTCCTGTCCATCCTGTTCGTCATCCAGTACCGCTCTGACCCGGCCGCTGTACTGCGCGGGCGAACATTCAGCCAACCATTAAAAGTTGGCGCGCTGGCCCTCATCGCACTCTATGCGCTGTTTGGCATCGTCATCGCATTTTTGCATCTGCCTCAAGAAGCCTTCATGAGCGACTTGCTGACCGGGCTCAGCCCTTGGCAAACCTTGATCAAAGTCGCCTCACTGCTGGTGCTGCCGCCGATTGCCGAGGAACTGTTTTTCCGCCACTACCTGCTGCGGCTATTTCCATATGAGAACAGCCAGCTCTGGAAATGGATTGCCATCATCGTGACCTCGGCCATTTTCGCCGGGCTCCACCTGCAGTACGGCAACTGGACGTCCGTTGCCCTGATCTTCTTGAGTGGCTGTGTGTTCGCTGTCACGCGAATTGTCAGTGGAGGACTATTGGTCCCCATGCTGCTGCACCTGCTGTTGGAAATCATCGGGTTGAGCACCGACTGGGCATTCAAACTGGCAGGTCTCTACGGCTGATCGACGGTTCAATCAGGGCGAACACGTGGGTTCGCCCAGCAGGCTCGGCCACTGCCCAAAAACTATTGAACAAGCGCAACTGTTCGAGCTCGTGGCCTGTTAACGTGTCTGCGCCCTCAACTCGAAGCCGCCCCATGTCGATCACTGAGAATCTCCTGGCCTTCACCCTGGCCGCCACGCTGCTGACCCTGACCCCTGGCCTGGACACCGCCCTGGTGCTGCGCACCGCCACGGTGGAAGGCCGGCGGCAGGCGCTGCGCGCGGCGTTGGGCATCAATGCCGGCTGCCTGATCTGGGGCGCGGCTGTGGCCTTCGGCCTGGGGGCCTTGATCGCGGTGTCGGAACTGGCCTTCAACCTGTTGAAGTACTGCGGCGCCGCCTACCTCGCCTGGCTGGGACTGAACATGCTGCTGCGCCCGCGCCACTCGTTTGCTCCCACAGGCGCGAACAGCGACCCCGGCACCAACTGGTTTCTCAAGGGCATGCTGGGCAATGTGCTCAACCCCAAGGTGGGAGTGTTCTACGTGTCCTTTCTGCCGCAGTTCATTCCCCAGGGCCAGCCGTTGGTGGCCTGGACCTTCGGCCTGGTGAGCATTCACGTGGTGCTGGGGCTGGTCTGGTCGCTACTGCTGATCGCCGCCACCCGGCCCCTGGCCGGTGTGCTGCAGCGGGAAAAGGTGATCCAGTGGATGGACCGCACCACAGGGATGATCTTCGTACTGTTTGCCGCTCGATTGGCCTTGAGCAGGCGCTGAGAAGCCGCTCCCAGCCACTGCCAACGCCCCCGACAAACTCACGAGGTCACGCCAAGACCGCCACTCAGGCTTGCGCCTCGCTCCTAAACTGTTGCCACTGTTCCCAGCAGTTCTCGGCCACCAGATCGCGGTAACCCCGCTCGTTTTCCATGCTCAGCGCCACGGCCACCGGCAACGCGATACAGGCGGCGTTATCACGAATCTCCAGCACTTCGGCCTCGGTCAGGGGCATGCCCTTGGTGTTTTCGGCATTCAGCAGCAAGGCCACCAACGCAGGTACGAATACCAGGCAAAGCTGATCGGTCATGGCTCAGTGTCCAGGGGTTAGGCAAGGGCCGAAAAGCCTACACACATCGGCCCTGCGCAGCCATTGCACAAGGACATTAATGGCTGCCGGGGGCGCTTTCGCACACAACGGCTGGACAGCACAGGCGATCTGCCCGCCCCCGCCATTCACCCCTCGGCCAGCACCACGCCCCGCGCTTCCAGCAGCTTCACGAAACTGCTCAGGCTTTGCGACACGGTGCCGCGCCGCCAGACCAGCCAGGTGCGCAGGAAGCGAAAACGCGGGGACAACGGCCAGACGCTGACCGTGGCGCAGCCGGGCATGCTTTCCAGCATGCTGCGGGGCATCAGCGCCAGCCCGGCGCCGGCGCTGACGCAGGCCAGCATGCCGTGGTAGGACTCCATTTCATGGATCTTGCCCGGCACCGCGGCGTCCTGGGTGAACCAGCTTTCGAAGTGATGACGGTAGGAGCAATTGGCGCGAAAGGCGTAGATGCTTTCGCCGTTGACCTCCCGCGCCCGAGTAATCGGCGCATGGCCCAGCGGGGCGATCAGCACCATTTCCTCCTCGAACACCGGCAGCCCTTCCAGAGCCGGGTGGCGCACCGGGCCGTCGACGAAGGCGGCCACCAGGCGGCCGGACAGCACGCCGTCGATCATGGTCCCGGAGGGTCCGGTGGACAGGTCCAGTTCCACCTTGGCGTACTGCTGGTTGTAGGCCGCGAGCAGCGCCGGGATGCGTACCGCCGCCGTGCTTTCCAGCGAGCCCAGGGCGAACGGTCCCTGAGGCTCCTCGCCGGCCACGGTCAGACGCGCCTCGGCCACCAGGTCGAGAATGCGCCGGGCGTAGTCGAGGAAATTCCAGCCGGCGGGGGACAGGCGCATGCGGCTCTTCTCGCGGATAAACAGCTCCACCCCCAGGTCCTGCTCCAGTTGCTTGATCCTGGTGGTCAGGTTCGACGGCACCCGGTGGATCAGTTGCGCGGCGGCGCTGATGCTGCCCTGCTCGGCAACGGCCTTGAAAATTTCCAGCTGGACCAGATCCACGGCATTCTCCAAACGTGAACGACTTGCTCAATATTATTCAGTTTTCAGCAAAGATCCAGCACCGTAACCTGCCGCCATTCCCACCCGAGCAGGACGGTGCCATGAGCCTTGTTTCCAGCCACACCCACGCCTTGTCGATCAACCCCGCCACTGGCGAGCAGATCGGCGCCTACCCTTACCACTCCGAGGCTGAGCAGGACGCCGCGCTGAGCCGTGCCGCCGCTGGTTTCGCCCAGTGGAAACGCCAGAGCATCGCCGAGCGCGCCAGCCGCCTGAACGCACTGGCCCAGGCCCTGCGGGACAACAGCGAGGCCATGGCCCGCATGATCAGCCTGGAAATGGGCAAGCCCCTGCCCCAGGCCCGCGGTGAAATCGAGAAGTGCGCCCAGCTGTGCCTGTGGTACGCCGAGCACGGCCCAGCCATGCTGGCCCCGGAAGCAACCCTGGTGGAGAACGACAAGGCGCGCATCGAGTACCGGCCCCTGGGCCCGCTCCTGGCGGTGATGCCGTGGAACTTCCCGATCTGGCAGGTGCTGCGCGGCGCGGTGCCGGCGCTGCTGGCGGGCAACACCTACGTGCTCAAGCACGCCCCGAATGTCATGGGCAGCGCCTACCTGCTGCTGGACGCCATGCAGCGCGCCGGTTTCCCTGAAGGGGTGTTCGAGCTGCTCAACGTCACCCCGGACGGCGTATCCGGCGCCATCGCCGACCGCCGCATCGCCGCTGTGACCCTCACCGGCAGCGTGCGCGCCGGCATCGCCATCGGCGCCCAGGCCGGCGCCGCGCTGAAGAAATGCGTGCTGGAACTGGGCGGCTCCGACCCCTTTATCGTGCTCAACGACGCCGACCTCGACGAAGCGGTCAAGGCCGCGGTGATCGGCCGCTACCAGAACACCGGCCAGGTCTGCGCCGCCGCCAAGCGCCTGATCATCGAGCAAGGGGTGGTCGCGGAGTTCACCCGCAAATTCGTCGAAGCCACCCGCGCCCTGATAATCGGCGACCCGCTGGCCAGCGACACCTACATCGGCCCCATGGCCCGCTTCGACCTGCGTGACGAGCTGCACCAGCAGGTCCAGGCGACCCTGGCCGAAGGCGCCACCCTGCTGCTGGGCGGCGACAAGGTCGAAGGCGCCGGCAACTATTACCAACCCACGGTGCTAGCCAACGTCACCGAGCAGATGACCGCCTTCAGGCAGGAACTGTTCGGCCCGGTGGCCGCCATCATCAGCGCCCGGGATGCGCAGCACGCCCTGGAACTGGCCAACGACAGCGAGTTCGGCCTCACCGCCACGATCTTCACCCAGGACCTGGAACGGGCCCGGCAGATGACCGACGAGCTGGAAACCGGCGGCGTGTTCATCAATGGCTACAGCGCCAGCGACCCCCGGGTGACCTTCGGCGGAGTGAAAAAAAGCGGCTTCGGGCGCGAGCTGTCGCACTTTGGCGTGCGCGAGTTCTGCAATGCGCAGACGGTGTGGCTGGATCGCCGTTGAGGCTCGGAGGCCACGTCATAGGCTGAACGACCCCGGTGAAAAGCGGACCTGGATCAGGTCCGCTTTTTAATCGGATTAGAGGCCGGTTCTAGTGCGAATCAGAACTTTCCTAATGAAAAAGCGCCGATTTTTCATTCTTTTAAGAATTTTCTTGAAGCAAGCAAGCCTGCCTCATTCTTATGATGCTGCTCTTTGGCATTACTCTGAGGTCCGCTATGTGCTCCTCCCTGCAAAAGTTCATCGTTCGTCTTCCAGGCGACCTGCACAACCAGCTCAAACACATTGCCAAACGAGAAAACCGCAGCATGAACAATGAAATCGTCGACCGCCTGGAAAAGTCCCTGGTCGTCGATGAAACCCGTGAGATGAATGAGAAACTCATCAGCCTGCTGCTGCGCAAGGTCGATTCCATGGAGGAGCGGATCAAGTACCTGCAGATGGGCCACCCGGAGCCCGAGCAGGATTGCCCACCGCCGTGTTACGCAAGGACTTGAAGCGGCCACTCCCGCCACGCGATCTTCTGCCTCTTCCGCCTTTACCCCCTCGCTGCAGCTTGTATGATGGCGCCTGCCCGACAGTACCCAGCGGCAACCGCCAGGCCCCGGCCTGATGCTCGCAGGGCTCCCCCGCTGTTCCTCACTACACACGCAGGTCGACGCTCCTAGCCTTCCCAGGAACCTCCCTCGGCTTCTGCCATGGGGCCGCGTCGCCTTCTAGGATTGTTCATGAGCCGGATTCACCCGACTGCCCCCGCGCGCACCTGCAGCTCAGCTTTGCCCCTCAACCGCCTGACCCTGGGCCTGCTGCTGGCCGGCAGCAGCGCCGTGGCCAACGCCGCGGGCACCCAGTTGCCGACCCAGACCGTCAGCGGCGAAGAGCCCTACGGCTATCGCGTCGACAGCGCCTCGGTGGGTGGTTTCAGCGAAGCGCCCTTGCTGGATACCCCGGCCTCCATCAGCGTGATCAATGAAGACATGATCCTCGACCAGCAGGCCCGACTGCTCAGCGACGTGCTGAAGAACGATGCCTCGGTGGGCCAGAGCTACGCGCCGGTGGGCTACTACGAAAACTTCGAAGTGCGCGGCTTCTCGCTGAATGCCGCCAGCAGCTACAAGATCAACAACCGCACCATCACCGGCGAGCAGAACGTCGCCCTGGAAAACAAGCAGCGGGTGGAATTGCTCAAGGGCCTTTCCGGCCTGCAAAGCGGGGTCAGCGAGCCCGGCGGGTTGATCAACTACGTGACCAAGCGGCCCACGGACATTCGTTCGGTGACCGTTTCCACCGACGACCGCGGCAGCGGCTACCTGGCCACCGATATCGGCGGCTGGTTCGGCAGCGAACAGCAGTTCGGCCTGCGTGCCAACCTGGCCCATGAAGACCTGCACTCCTACGTCGAGCACACCAATGGCCAGCGCGACTTCGCCTCCCTGGCCCTGGACTGGAACATCAGCCCCGACGCCCTGCTGCAACTGGACATCGAATACCAGAACAAGCAGCAGCGCTCGGCACCGGGCTATCAACTGCTGGGGGGCTCCAGCCTGCCCCACCACGCCTCGCCGAAAAGACTCCTGGGGCACCAGAGCGGGTCAAAGCCGGTGACCAATGAATCGCTGAACATCGGCGGCAACTTCGAGTACCGCTTCAACGACGACTGGAAGGGCAACCTCAGTGCGTCGCGCAGCAAGGTGGTGATCGATGACTACAGTTCGTTTGCCTGGGGCGGCTGTACCACCGGCTGCATCAACGCCAACGGCAACTACTTCAGCCCCGAAGGCAACTACGACATCTACGACTTCCGCAGCCCCGACGACACCCGGCGCAACGATGAAGTGCAGGCGGTGCTCAATGGTCGTTTCGACACCGCAGGCCTGGGCCATGAGTTGAGCGTGGGAACCAGTGCGTTTCGCCGTGTAGTGGACCGGCGCGAGTCCATCAATCAATGGATTGGCACGGGCAATATCCAGAGCGAGCCTGAGAACTTCGGCCGCTACGACGGCGCCCTCAACGACACCCACAAACGCCTGGACAGCCGCCAATACGGCCTGTTCCTCAGCGACCGCATCAGCTTCAACGAACAGTGGCAGACCGTCCTCGGCGGGCGCGAAGTACGCCTGGACGAAGAGAGCTTCGACAAGGACGGCGTGCGCGATCGCCACACCCAACGCTATGTGTTCCTGCCCCAGGCCGCATTGATCTACAAACCGCTCAACAACATTTCGCTGTACACCCAATACAGCAAGGGCCTGAGCCTGGGTGGCCAGGCACCCTGGTTCGCCAGCAACAATGGCGACACCCTGGCCCCCACCGTCTCCCGCCAAATCGAAGCCGGGGTCAAGTACGACTGGCAGCGCATGAGCTTTACCGCCGCCCTGTTCCAGATGCGCCAGGCCTACCAGTACTCGCGCCCCGATGCCTCCGGGGGGTTCACCTACGTCCAGCAGGGCCAGCAAAAGAACACTGGCCTGGAGCTCTCCGCCAACGGTTGGGCCACCCAACGCCTGCAGATTGCCGCCAGCGTCGCGGCGATCCGCTCCCGGGTCGAGGGCACCGGTACCCCGGCCTACGAGGGGCACCAGACCCTCAACGTCCCGCGCCTGCGGGCCAGCCTGCAGGGCGACTACGCCCTGCCCTGGCTCGACGGCCTGGCCCTGCTGGGCGGCATGCAATACAGCGGCAGCCAATACGCCGACCACCAGGGCAACGTCGCCACCGGCGCCTACGCCATCTTCAACATCGGCAGCCGCTACAGCACCCGCATCGATGGCTACGACACCGTGTTCCGCCTGACCGTGGACAACCTGTTCGACAAGCGCTACTGGCGCGACACCGGGGAATACATGGGCGACGACTACCTGTTCCAGGGCGCGCCGCTGACGGCTCGGTTGAGTGCTTCGGTGAATTTCTGATGCAGCGCCAACCGCCCAGCGAGAATACGCCTCTCAAGTTAGCCGCTGTATTGTAGGAGCCGGCTTGCCGGCGAAGGCGGTCTCAAGGACACCTTCGCTGGCAAACCAGTGACTATGCGAATCTGTCAGGCATGCACAAAAAAGCCGGTCATCAAGACCGACTTGTCAGCGCCTGGTCTACTCGCCATCAAACCGGCTGCAAAGCCCGCAAGGCTTCAGGGTACTGGCTGGCCACACGCAGCAGCGTTTGAGCCGCGCCTGTCGGCTGGCGCCGGCCTTGCTCCCAATCCTGCAGTGTACGCAGGCTGACCCCCAACAGCGTGGCAAACGCACTCTGAGAGAGCCCCACCTTAGCCCGGGCCTCTGCCGCCCCGGACAGTTTTACCACCGTTGCACGCGCCGCCTTGCCGGCTTTCATCTGGCCCACCGAAGTCAGCAAATCCTTCTGAAACTGCTGCAGTTCATGGTCCATGACTGATTCCCTCTTTCAATTGATTCAGAAAGCCGATGGGCAGATTGTCTAACTTCGCCTTGGTGTAGACGATCAGCAACCAAATAAGACCTTCCGAAAGCAGGTTGTAGTAGATGACTCGTGTGCCGCCGCGCTTGCCGATGCCACTGCAAGACCAGCGCACCTTGCGCAGCCCTCCGGTACCGGGGATGACGTCTCCAACCCATGGGTCTGCGACCAACCAGGTGATGAATTCCAAGCGCTCGGCGTCATTCCAGATAGGCTCGGCGTAGCGCTTGAAGACCTCGGTTTCGATAACGGTATACATGGCTCCACCATCTACGGCAAGGCCGTACAGACGAACAGACAGGCATTCGTCCGACACAACCTGCTGGCGCTGGAAAGACCAATACCCCTGCCGCAACCAGGCATCGCAAGGGGTGGACGTTTGATCTACTCATCACCGAGGGTGGTCGCAATCATCGAGGGCAGCCACTGCTTACCGAAAATACAGATTTGCCTTACAGGCTCGGAGCCGATTTACCGGCGAAGGTGTCCTCAAGAGAGCCGTGGTAAACCAAGGCGCGTCACTCTGCAATGACTCGAAGCTGCCAACCTGCTTGATCGGTTACTTGGTCGGTTACTTGGTCGCTCTGGCGGCAGCCCCAAGGAGGATCACACGTCCAACCACCAGTTCAACAGCGTCTCATCCTCATCGTCGTCGAGGTTTTTATAGACATTGGCGTAGTACCACTCGATCCCGGTTTGCTCGCGGAAGCGATCGAACACCGCATTGATACGGTCCATGCCATTCCTTGCAGGAACAGCGAATGACAGGTTCCCCTCGAACAGCCCATCCAGGGTTCCACCCAGCTCACCAGCGACCTCGTTTTCAAGCGCACTGATCACCGCCGGATCAATGTAATCGGCATAGATCTGAATGCAGAAATTCCCGCCCCGTTTCAGCACTTGCGCCGGAGCATCGGGATTGCGGATGGAAACGATATCGCCCCGCGCCAGGTTCTGTGCCAGCCCCGGTGAAGACAGCAACTCGTAGGTATCCTCATCGATGCGCCGCGCCAGCAACTCCTCGCGAACGGCGCCATCGTCATCGGCCATGTACACCTGAATCAGCACAGGGGATTGCTTGTCATCCATACGAGGCTCCACCACTTCCAGGTTCAACACCAGACTCATCTAATCCACCAGCCGCCACGTCCCCAAAGGGCGCAAACGAACGGGCCTCAAGGCAACGGCGCAAAGCTCCCACCGCCCTCATTCCACCGAAACCCCGGAAACGTGCAGTCCTTGAAAGCAATCCGCAGTTGCTCCCCCTCACCCTGCAACTGCAAGGTATCCACCCCCTGATTCGGACAGCCCGGTGCCGCGATCGCCAGGCTCACCAGCAACTTGCCGGTGGCCTTGTCCATCACCTCCACCGTCGTAATCCGCTGATCATTGCCCGGCATCGGCACCTGGAAATACCAGCGTTTGGTGGAAGCACTCTGCAACAGCGTGGTGACCGGCTGCGGCCACGAGCGATCCGAATCCACCAGCCCCACCAGCTTCAGCGCAATGGGCAAGGACTTGCCCGTGCGATAACTGGTCCAGGTGCCGCGCACCTGCTCCTGCTGGCGGGAGTTCAGCAAGTCATTGAACTGCAGACGCGCCACCGGCAAGCCCTGCTCGTCCAGCTCATCCATGGCCAGCACCTTGTTGCTGTAACTGAAGGTCGGCTTGAGGCGGATCGGCGTGCGATAGCGCTGATAGGCATAGGTGCCCTGGTAGACCGCATTCTGGCTACCCAGGGTCAAGACAATCGCCTGCTTGCCCAACGTCCCCTCATACACCCCATGGGACGCCTGCGCCGGCAACAGCCACAGCGCCAACACCAGCACCACCAGCCCCCGAGCAACATCAAACCCACGCATCAGAAACGCTCCTCGCCCGACGACAGATATTCCAGCCGATCAGGGCTGATCACCCGGTAATAATCCCAACGCCGAGTGCGCTGGTCGTAATTGATAAAGTCCTGCTTGCTGAACTCCATCTGGCCACTGAGGGAAAAGCGCAACGTACCGTCCAACGCGAACTGCTCCAACTGCGCGTGGCGCAGATACTTCCTGCCTTCACGGTTGTACAGATAATACTGAGTGGGCGAACACCACAGCCGGCCATCCTCCTCGGCCACGCGATAGCTCTGGGCCTGGAAATCGATCCGCGCCTCATCCTGAAAATGCCCGAAGGTCAGGGTCTTGGTCCCCACCGAAGATAGGCACCACTGCCCACTGATCTCCTGCACCCGCCGCCCGGTGGTGCGGCTCATGACTCGAATACTGTCCACCCGCGCCACCTCCTCCCCGGCCTTGCGCGCGGCATGCACACTGAAATAGAAATCCCGATCGAACACCGGCTGCAGCAACTCCCCCTCAAACGCCTCCCGCTGACTGCCACCAAAGCGCGTCACCCGCTGCAACTGCAACGGCTGCTGCGTGCCCGTGCGCAGATCCACCAGACTGCCCTGCAACGCCTGCGCCCCCTCGGCGAACGGCTGCAACGACACCGCCGTCGCCGGCAGAGTCGGGTTGTCCATGATGTTGATCAAGAGCGCGGAGCCGGGATGGAAAGGCGTGGACTCCAACGCCATGGGCAGGCGCTCGGATTCGGAGAACCAGTAGCCGGACATACCGCCGCCGTATTGGGAGTCGTAGGTGAGCGCCAGTTCAACCGGAGTGTCGCCGAGGGTGCCGCGGTAGGTGGTGGTGGGGTTGGCTTGGGCGGCTGGGGTGAGGAGCCCGAGGCCGAGCAAGAGTGCGGCGGTCAGGCGGAACAGGAGGTGTTGCAGGTGACGCTGTTGGCCAGCCCTTGTTTGTGGACTGCTGCCAATGGGCTGGGGCATGCCTGCGCTCCTTGCGGTGGGGAAAAGGGGGCGCAGGATAGCAAAATCGACTGGAGGTCAGATGGCTTTGCCGAGGACTGGCCCGAATCTGAAATGGTCCAACAGGCTGTTGGACAATTACCGGGGGGCCACAATCTGCTGCTGATCACCAAGCTGAAAGGCCTATAAAGCTATGTGTCAGGCACAGCGGATATGAATTCCCCGGAGAGTTCAGCCGGTCCTTACTAGCAATAGAGACCGTTCCTACAGAAGCGCCATTGTCCCGCACCTGCCCTGTCCCTATAGTTTTCTCGTTCGCTGAATTTTGTCAGCGGCAGGGTTTCGCAGCCCAACAGAAAAGTCGAACTACACCGTCCAAGCCAACTCAGGCACACTTCGCCTGCGTTTCGTTTTATGGCGGCTGTACGTGGGAGACCTCCGGGTCTGCCGGGTTTGTTCTTTTCCTCGGTCTGCGAACCCGCGTACAGCTGCCACCCGTTGATTCGCAGCAACAGGTGGCAACTTTTCTACTCTTGAAAAGGATGACGCCATGAATACTCAAGATCTGTCCGAACGTTTTGTTCCTATGACCCCAATCGCCAGCGATGGGCCGGTGCTGTTTGTCGACAGCCAGGCGCCGTTGGTGGATTTGCATGTGTGTGCGAGTGAGCGGTTGGTCACTGCGCTTGATTATCTGAATCTGATGGCTTGCATTACGTTGCGTGATGCGAGTGATAAGGACATGAGCACGGTGACCAATACCGCCAGGTTATTGCTGCAGGATGTGCGGGATGTGCTGGGGGTGATTGAGACAAGGGCGTTTTGCAAATGATTTAAACGCTAAGGAAGCCGGCCACGGGCCGGCTTTTTAATGCCTGAAGGCCACGCACAATAGGGGTCGCACATAAAACGCCATCTTTGACCCACACCCAAACGCTGGGTTAGCCGCTGCTCAATGTCGAATGAACATCTGTTTTCAATGAAGCGCGGGCCCGTGATTCCGTTCAAATACGCGAAGCATTCACCGGTCCACGCCTGTGGCAGCAGTGGTCTACACGGCTGTACCTGACAGCCTCACTCCCGAATCGTTACACTGCGCGCATTTTGTCAGGCCGGAATTTCCCGGCTCGGCCATTGCCCACAATGTTGCTTGGGCAGTGAACCCTAATTCAGGTAATGAGTAGTGATCACAGGCGCCATCAAATCCCAAGTTGACCAGATCTGGAATGCGTTCTGGAGCGGCGGTATTTCCAACCCCATGGAAGTCATCGAGCAGATGACCTATCTGCTGTTTATCAAACGCCTCGACGAGTTGCAGACGGTTAAAGAGCGTAAGGCCGCGCGCACCGGGCAGCCGATTGATAATCCGATTTTCAGCCCCAACCAGGCGCATTTGCGCTGGGCGGAGTTCAAGGCACTGGGTGATCCGGCCAGCTTGTACGCACTGATTGCCGACGAAGTATTCCCTTTTATCAAGTCGTTGGGCGGCGAAGACGGTGAGTCCACCTACGCCGCGCATATGAAGGATGCACGCTTTACCATCCCCAACCCGGCGTTGTTGGCCAAGGTGGTGGACATGCTCGACGCCATCCCCATGGAAGACCGCGACACCAAGGGCGACCTCTACGAATACATGCTCGGCAAAATCGCCAGTGCTGGGCAGAACGGTCAGTTCCGTACACCCCGGCACATCATCAAATTGATGGTCGAGATGATGGCGCCCAAACCGTCGGACACCATTTGTGATCCGGCCTGCGGCACCGCTGGTTTTCTGGTGTCGGCTGCTGAATACCTCAACACTCATCACAGTCACGAGCTGTATCAAGACGCGGCCAGCGCCAAACGCTTTAACCACGACACTTTCCACGGCTTCGACTTCGACAGCACCATGCTCCGCGTTGGCTCGATGAACATGCTGCTGCACGGCGTGGAAAACCCGGCGATTGAAAATCGCGACTCGCTCAGCGAGGGCCATGCTGGCGTCGAAGGCCAATTCAGCTTGATTCTGGCCAACCCGCCGTTTGCCGGCAGCCTGGATTACGAAAGCTGCGCCAAGGATTTGCAGCAAATCGTCAAAACCAAAAAGACCGAACTGTTATTTCTCGCCCTGTTTCTGCGCCTGATGAAGGCCGGTGGCCGCGCGGCGGTGATCGTCCCGGACGGCGTATTGTTCGGCTCCAGCAAGGCACACAAGGCGCTGCGTCAGATGCTGGTGGAAGAGCACAAGCTGGACGGCATTGTTTCAATGCCGTCGGGCGTGTTTCGCCCCTATGCTGGGGTGTCCACCGCCATCTTGCTGTTTACCAAAACCAACTCTGGCGGCACCGACCACGTCTGGTTTTACAACATGCAAGCTGATGGCTTCTCGCTGGATGACAAGCGCACTGAACTAGATGCGAGCAAACATGAATGCAATAACCTGCCTGACGTCCTTGACCGCTGGCACAAGCGAAAGACCAGCGCTGGCCTTGACCGTACCGCGCAAAGCTTTCTGGTGCCCAAAGCCGAGATCGTCGACAACGACTATGACTTGTCGATTAACCGCTACAAGGAAGTAGTGTACGAAGAAGTGCAGCACGAAGCTCCGCAGAAAATTCTGGCCGAGTTGAAAGTGCTGGAAGCGGAGATTATGCGAGGGATGGAAGAATTAGAGGAGATGATCGGTGAGTAATCTGGTGGCGCTAGGCGAATGCACTGATCGATGTCTAACTTGGAGTCCAGCATCAGAAGATCCTGAAGGCGAGTTTGATTACATTGACCTGTCATCAGTCGATAAAGATACAAAACGCATCGAAGGTGTTAGCCCTATAGCATGTTCGGACGCACCATCTCGTGCGCGACAAATTGTTAAGACCGGAGACGTTCTTGTCTCAACTGTGCGCCCTAATCTAAACGGTGTGGCTATTGTGCCAGTTGAGCTTGATGGTGCAACAGCCTCAACTGGCTACACCGTTTTACGACCGCGTTCGAACAGGGTTGATGGTTCGTATCTTTTTCATTGGGTAAAGCACCCCAAGTTCGTTGGCGAGATGGTGCGCCTAGCCACAGGAGCAAGCTATCCGGCTGTAAGTGACAAAATCGTTCGTGCGGCAATGATTCCGCTCCCGCTGCTCCCCGAACAGCGCCGTATTGCGGCGATTTTGGACAAGGCCGACGCACTGCGTGTCAAGCGCCGCGAAGCTATCGCCAAGCTCGATCAACTGCTGCAATCCGTGTTTCTGGAAATGTTCGGCGACCCGGTGACGAACCCGAAGGGTTGGCCTATGAAGTTCTTCGGTGAGGTTTGCGAGAGCAGCTTTCGGAATGGGCTATCGCCGTCTACGAGTGGCTCGGTTCCAGGTAAGGTCCTGACATTATCGGCAATTACCTGGCAGCGCTTCCAAAGCCACCACCAAAAGGAAGCCTTGTTTGATCGACCTCCGTCGGATAATCAGCAAGTTAAAATGGATACCTTTCTGATATGCAGAGGGAATGGCAATCGCCAGTTAGTTGGCGTTGGCGTATTTCCTAATCATGATCTATACGACGTTTGCTTCCCTGATACGATGATCGGCGCAAACATTGCTAAAGATCGTGCCAGCCCCCGCTTCATAGAACAGATTTGGGGAAGTCGCTTGGTGCGAAACCAGATTGAGTCAGGCGCAAGTACCACGAATGGGACCTTCAAGATCAATCAGAGAACCCTTGAAAAGATATTGATTCCAATTCCACCACGTGAGCTACAAGCGCAGTTCGAAATCATGAGCACTAAACTGATGGCGATGCGAGTTAGGATGTCCACACACTCCGGGTTGATTGATGAGAATTTTCGCTCATTACAGCATCGAATGTTTGATGCGCTCTAAGCCCAACAGAATGGACACGTTCACCGATCTACTGGGCGCCGCAATTCAGGATGAAAAAAGGTTACCCGCCTTACGAGCCAAGTCATAACCACTGCTCCCACAACCACGCCAAGGAACAGGCAACCCCACATGGCCCAATTCTTCCCCACCCGCACCACCTGCCGCTTCGACACCCCTGGCGAGCGCCGCCTCGCCGAGCGCCTGGAGAAGAAGCTCGAAGACGACTACCTGTGCTGGTTCAATATCCCGGTCGGGCCGAAAGCCCTGCAGCCCGATTTTGTCCTGCTGCATCCGTTGCGCGGGTTACTGGTACTGGAGGTCAAGGACTGGAAGCTCGATACCATTCAGAGCATGGATCGCAACCAAGCGAAAATTTATGCTGACGGGCTACTCAAAACGCTGAAGAACCCCATGTTGCAGGCACGGGCATATGCCATGGAAGTAGTGATGATGTTGCAGAGGGACCCAGCGCTGAAACAGCCCGCCGGTTCTCCATATGCTGGCAATCTGATCATGCCCTTCGGCTGGGGTGTGGTAATGACCGCGATCACCCGCAAGCAATTTGAGGGGACTAACCTGGCCGAGGTGCTGAACCCACAACAGGTACTGTTTCAAGACGAAGTAACCGAGACAGTTGATCCCGAAGTCTTCCAACAAAGACTCTGGAATATGTTCCAGCATATTTTCCCTTGCCAGTTGAGCCTGCCCCAGATCGACCGCGTACGCTATCACCTGTACCCCGAGGTGCGGGTGAACGCGGTGCCTGGACAGTTCGGTTTGTTCGCAGAGCAGCACGCCCCCCTCCCAACGCTGATCAAAGTCATGGACTTGCAGCAGGAGCAACTGGCGCGCTCGCTGGGTGAGGGCCATCGGGTGATTCACGGCGCTGCTGGTTCCGGCAAGACCATGATCCTCGGCTATCGCTGTGCACACCTGGCGCAGGTATCGAATAAGCCGGTATTAGTGCTCTGTTACAACAAATCCCTGGCTGGTCGTTTGCAGCAGGTGCTGGCCGAGCGCGGCCTGAGCGATAAGGTCAAGGTGCGTAATTTTCATGCCTGGTGCTCGGACATGCTCACCGCTTTTAACGTTGATCGTCCGGCACAAAATTTGTCGATCAACGTGAAGATGGCGCAGATGGTTGAGAACACCATCGACGGTGTCGACCGCGGGCAAATTCCACGCGCTCAATACGCGGCGGTGCTGATCGACGAGGGCCATGACTTCCAGCCGGAATGGTTCAAGCTGGTGGTGCAGATGATCGACCCCGAGAGCAATTCGCTGCTGGTACTGTATGACGATGCACAGTCTATCTACCGCGGTAAGAGCGGGAAAAGTGGCATGGATTTCAGCTTCGCCAGCGTCGGTATTCAGGCACAGGGGCGCACTACCATCTTGCGATTGAACTACCGCAATACCGTTGAGGTGTTGTCGGTGGCACGAGCGTTTGCCATCGAGCTGCTGACCGCCCGCGATGCCGCTGAGGATGGCGTGCCCATTGTCGCGCCGCAAAGCGCTGGCCGTCGGGGCGCGTTCCCCGAGCTGCTACGTTGTGAGTCCGATTGGCAGGAATACAACTGCATCGTTGAGCGCATCCGCGATGAGCAAGGTAAGGGCCGAGCGTTGGATGACATGGCGGTGATCTATCGCAGTACCGCCCAGGCACAACGCATTGAACGGGCCTTGAGCGAGGCCAGTATCGCCTTTGCCTCGGGACAATCGGCCAAGGGCCGTGGCGCGTTGTATGGCAGCGAAGATGCAGTCAAGATTGTCAGCATGCACTCTAGCAAGGGCCTTGAGTTCGGCCTGGTGCTGATTCCCAGTCTGGGTGACATGCCGAAAAAGGGCGAAGACGAGGCCGACGAGGCACGCCTGCTGTATGTGGCCATGACCCGTGCGATCGATCGGTTGGTAATGACCTACCGTGAACCTTCCAGCTTTACCCGCAAAATTCAGGAATCAATCGGCAGCGTGCGCCAGCACCTGGGCGAGATGGACTCACAGAAGGCAGCCGGTTGATATGAGCAACTTTGAATTTCTCATCCCCGAATTTAAAGCGCTGTTTGAGCCGGCCAAGGGGGCGGAACACCTGGTGTATTCCGATCCACGTGCCTGCTGCATGCGTACCCGTCATGCGCTGGAGCAGACGGTGCACTGGTTGTACGAGCATGATCGCGACCTGCGTATGCCTTACGACAACGGCCTTAATCTGCTGCTGACTCAGGTGGAGTTCGTTCGCCTGCTGCCCCCGCAAATTCATCAAAAGACGCGTTTGATTCAGAAGTTTGGCAATCAGGCGGTGCATTCCAATCAAGCGATTGGCTACAGCGATGCGATGAGGCTGGTACGCGAGCTGTTTCACGTGTTGTTCTGGCTGGCACGCACCTATACCCGCGCCAGCGACCCAAAAAGTATCGACGCTGCGTTTGACGAAAAACGTGTGCCTCAGCTCGTTAGCATGAATGAGGCCGTCGCGTTTACTCGTGCGGAACTGAAAAAGCAGGAAGCCAAATTCCAGGAGCAGATTGCAGCCCAACACGGCACCCTTGAAGCCCGCGAGGCGGCGATTGCCGAGCAAGCCGCAAGCCTAAATGAGCGCGAGGCGCTGCTAGCGCGACTGGATGCCGAACTGGTTGCCACCCGTGCCGCACTGGCCCAGGCCAAGGCGACCAATATCGCCGTGCCAGATAACCATGATTACGACGAGGCCGACACCCGTCGTCTGTTTATCGATGTGTTGCTGCGCGAGGCCGGTTGGGAGTTGGGCAAAAACGCTGACGCCGAAGTGCCAGTGAGCGGCATGCCCAACGGGCAAGGCGAAGGTTTTGTCGATTACGTGCTGTGGGGTGCCAACGGCAAACCGTTGGCTGTGGTGGAAGCCAAGCGCAGCCTAAAAGACCCGGACGTGGGGCAGCAGCAAGCCAAGTTGTATGCCGATTGCTTGGAAGCCGAGAAGGGCCAGCGGCCGCTGATTTTCTACAGCAACGGTAACCACACCTGGCTGTGGGACGACCGCCGTGCGCCGCCACGCGAAGTGCAGGGTTTTTATACCCGCGATGAGCTGGAGTTGGCGATTCAGCGGCGCAGCCTGCAAACCGACTTGCGCGAACTGCCGATCAATAGCGAGATTGTTGAGCGGGCGTATCAACACCGGGCGATTCGAGCGATGACCGAATCACTGAGTCAGGGCCGCCGTGCCGGCTTGCTAACCATGGCCACCGGCACTGGCAAGACGCGGATGTCGATTGCCTTGATCGAATTGTTGATGCGAAGCAACTGGGTTAAGCGCGTGCTGTTTCTCGCTGACCGGGTAGCCCTGGTAAAACAAGCCGCAAATGCCTTTAAGGAGTTCCTACCGGACTCCAGCCCGGTCAATCTAGTTACCGACAAGAACGGCCAGGGCCGGGTGTACTTGTGCACCTATCCGACCATGATGGGCTTGATCGAACAGATGGAAGGTGACCGTCGCAAATACGGCGTTGGCCACTTTGACCTGATTGTGATCGACGAGGCACACCGCAGTGTGTACCAGAAGTACGGCGCAATTTTCCGTTATTTCGACAGTTATCTAGTGGGCCTGACTGCCACCCCGCGTGATGAAGTCGATCGCGATACCTATCACCTGTTCGGCCTGGAAACCGGCGTACCGACCGACGCCTACGGTCTGAATGAGGCGGTGGATGACGGTTATCTAGTGCCACCCAAGGCATATTCGGTGCCGATCAAGTTTGTCCGCGAAGGCATCCGTTACGACCAGCTCAGCGATGATGAGAAAGCGCACTGGGAGTCGCTGGATTGGGGCGATTACAGTGCCGAAGGTGATGCACCTACCGAGGTACTAGCGTCTGAGGTCAACAAGCAGCTATTCAACGAGCCAACCGTTGACCTGATGCTAAAACACTTGATGCAAAATGGCCTGACCGTGGAGGGTGGCGACAAGCTCGGCAAGACCATTATTTTTGCAGTGAACCAAAAGCACGCCGAATTTATCGCCCGGCGCTTCAATCATCATTACCCGCACTTTAATGGGGAGTTTGCGCGAGTTATCACCCATGCGGTGAGTTATGCGCAAACCTTGATTGATGACTTCAGCAGCAAGCTCAACAAGCTGCCGCAGATTGCCATCTCAGTGGATATGCTCGACACCGGAATTGATGTGCCCCAGGTTTTGAATTTGGTGTTTTTCAAGGCCGTCCGCTCAAAGGTTAAGTTTTTGCAGATGATTGGTCGCGGCACGCGACTGTGCCCGGATCTGTTTGCGCCGGGCGTGCACAAGCGCGAGTTCGCCATTTTCGATTTCTGCGCAAACTTCGAATACTTCAACGAAAACCCCAAGGGCGCACTGGGAGGTATGGCCGAGCCGTTGGGTAAGCGTTTGTTCAAAGCGCGGCTGGATTTGCTGTCGTTGTTAGCCCCGAATGCCGTTCCCACGCCTGGTGATCTGACGGAAATCAGAGGCCAGTACGATGCCTTTGTCGAGCTGCGCACTGAGTTAACCAATGAGTTGCACGGCGAAGTCGCGACGATGAATAAAGACAACTTCATCGTCCGTACCGAGCTAGAGCACGTGACCCACTTTGCCGAGCGTGAAGTTTGGAATGCGCTGGATGATGCAGCGTTGAGTGATCTGCGCAGTCATGTCGCCGGCTTGCCAAGTGAGCGCGCTCCTGAGCACATCACCGCTAAGTTGTTCGATCTGCTGTGCCTGAATTTGCAGTTGGCATTACTTCGCTCGACCAGCGACTTCGTGACGTATCGTGACAAGGTGGTCGAGTTGGCCAGCCAGTTAGAAGTGATGGAGAGTATTCCGGCAGTGCATGCTGAAGTTGCGTTGCTTCAGGATGTGCAAACCGAAGAGTACTGGCAGGACATCCGCTTGCCGATGCTTGAGCAAATGCGGCGCAAGATGCGTGAGCTGATAAAATTTATCGAACGCCGTCCAAGCAACCCCGTTTATAGCGTGCTGAACGACGAGATTGGTGAGGCGACTGTAGTCAACCTTAAGGATTTCAATACCGGCATCAACCTGGAACAGTACAAGAAAAAGGTTGAAGCCTATATCCGTAGCAATGAGAACCATGTGGCCATCGCCAAGCTCAAGTTTAACCGGCCGCTAACGCCGAGCGATCTGAGCGAGCTGGAGCATTTTGTCTACGAGTCGGAAGCGGTTCAGAGTCGCGAGCAGTTCGAGCAGTGCTACGGCACTGACCAACCGCTGACACTGCTGATCCGATCATTGGTAGGCTTGGAGCGCAATGCCGCAAAAGAGGCTTTCGGTCAATTCCTCGACGAGAACCGCTACAGCAGTCAGCAGATTCGGTTTGTTGAAATGATCATCGAACGTCTAACCCGGCAGGGCGTGATGGAAGCAGGTCAACTATATGAACCGCCTTTTACCGCGCTGCACCACGAGGGATTAGACGGTGCGTTTGGCGATGCGGATGCCAACGCGATCATTTCCGTGATCGTTGCAATCAAACGCAGTGCAGCAGCTTAAAAGCTCAGAGCCATTCGTGGGCATGGAGGAGGAACGCACACTTCCATGCCAGGAGATACCTACCACCGTCGACATAACTCTTGTTGGCCGGACCTCATATCCACCCCCACTTTCCATCCAGTACCTGCCATCTGGCTAGAGCCTACCGAACAGACTAAGAAACTACGGGCCATATTTATCAAATGGATAAATCAATTAAAACCTATTCACACGCCCGCTTTTTCTTGCCCATCAAATTTCTTCCGACAGTGCCGCTGTCCAAATCCGCTTCAACGGCAACTCAGATTTGATCCCCTCATCCAGCCGGTCGTAATACATAAACAACTGTTCGAGTAAATCGTCCTGGTTCCATAAGCGCAGGCGGAAGAAACTCGACGCCAGTTCCTTTTGCACATTAGCGCGATAACCACCCCAAGCCACGAATAGCCCCTGACCAGCATTGAACTTAGTCATCGCGCCGAGCAATTTATCGACAGTTGGTCGATCAACCAAACCAGTACCCGACTTCACTTCCACGCAGATGGCTTGCCCACCAAAACCCATCACGCCGTTACTGGCCAAAATATCAACGCCCCCATCGGCGCCTTCGGGGCTTTGCCAGACGCTGAAACCTTGTGCACGCAGTATCGCCGCCACCAGGGTGGTCAACCGGTGTCCTTTAAAACGTCGCTCAATAAGTCGAACGATATGGTCTTTACCGGTGCGTTCCAGATCTGTTTCGGCCTCTTCAACAGCCACCTCATCAGATGCGGTAGCGGTGTCACACACCAACTGCTGCAACGTCTCGGGTTGCCAGTTGTGGCTGGCCATGGAACGAATGCGCTCTTCTGCGTTATTACGCTGAATGCGGCAAATAGTCATAAACGCGCCGAAGCTGTAGAGCAGGTCTTGGGAGAAGTTGGAACGAGGGATTGCTTCGCCAATCCACTCAACCGCTCGCCAATGAAAGAATGGATCAGGGCCGGCACTGGAGAACTGGTAGCCCTCGACAAGTTTGCCGATATAAACCACCGGCTGGGTTTTGAGCGGCAGTACGATCAAGTCTCCAGCCTGCATACGCTGAGCAAAGGGCCAAATCTGGCTGCTCCAATTTTGCAGCGTTTTCGGCTTCGATTCTGGGTAACGTAGCGACAACTCTGCCTGTACTTGCTCGCGATTCTTGAGAGTACTCAAGTCGACATTCAGCCCATCCCACGTCACATAGACGCGGCGCTCACTGATGAACTTATCCTCAAACTCCCCTGCAGACCCTGCCCGGACCAGCCATACGGCCATTGGTGTTTCTCCTTGTTTGTTGTTCAGAGCCACTATCGAGCTGGTTCTTGCTAGCGCAACTAACCGATACGTATGTGCTCTTTCAGTCATCTAACTCGGCGGATGACCTTTGGTGCGTAGAGCTGATACCCGACGATTGGACCAAGTGCAAGGATTGGATGGCGTTTCGTTGTCGCTCAATGGCGATTCCTCGGTTTGACTCAACTCGACTGGCACAAGGTCATTGCCCAATGCACAACTCCTTGTAAGGCTAACCCCTTCCATCCCCCCCGAACACGATATCGACACCCAGCGCATTTGTTTGGCCTTGGCCGCGCATAGCGCTGAAACATCGATCCTCAATAGCCTGAAAGACACCGTGCCTACATCCGTAGGTCATCACTCCATGTTCAGTGTCCGCCCCGGCATCAATGCCGAAGAAGCGTTGGTGCATGTGTCGTTGCTGCTGGACTGTGCGGTACAGGTCAGCGATGAAATCACCGAGCACGCCAGCAGTGTGGAGCGTGGTTTGATTTGGTCGATGATTCATTCGGTGGAGATGGCTAGAGCGGTGGTGGATTCGTTGCTGGATGCCAATAGACCGGCAGAAAACATTCAGCAAATCTGAGGAAGGAGAAAACGGGGTAAGACATGACTTACCCCGTTGCCATCTGACTGAAGCGCTAAACAGCTTGCGACTAAAACTCAGTAACCGGCTTCTTTCTGGTGCCGAAAGGCAAGTAGGTAAACAGCATCATCCGCACGCTCATGCCGATAAAGTGCGACATAACCCGAATCACCGAACTCGATGATCAGCTCGCGCAGCTCCGGCAGTTCTGGAAAGGGATGATCGATTTCTGGGTCTTCCTCCAGTCGAGCGATTTGACGCTCAATCACTTGGGCAGCTCGTTGAGCGATCAGCGGGCCTTTCTCGACTAGAAACTGGCGACAACGCTCCAACCCTTGCGCAGCACCTTCGGTGAGAATCAATCGTGGCACTTAGGCAGCTCCGCCTCAGCCTCGGTACCCCAGGTATTGAGCCAGGCCCGAGTTTCTTCGCCGGTCAGATGCCGACCCGTTTCCTGATACGCCGCCCACGACGCCAAGGCTTCTTGTTTGAAGCCCTCACGGGCTTCCTCGCGCTCGACGTACTGCGCTATTGCTTCGCGCATAATCCAGTGGGACGAACGTTGACGCAGTCCCGCCAGATGCTGAATGCGTTTTTTCAGCTCGTCATCAATCTTGATAGAAGTGGCCATAGCCGAACCCTTGTTATCTAAAGGTATTACCTTTCGATAAGGTATCAGGCACGCAACGCAGCTGTCCATGCGCCGAAGGCGCGGATAATGTCACGCAGCACTGGCCTGGGAGGACACGTGGGGAGACAGATATGGACTTTAAAATAAGCCTGATTTACCCCGTCCCCCTCTAACTTCTGCTGCTCGCAAGAACAGGCTGTTCGATGATCAGGCGCTTGATAAAGCGCTCAATCGCCTAACCACCAGCAGCTTCAGCCTTGAACTGGTTACCTATTAAATAGAGCTCAGGCGGTCTTGCGGCCGCCTTCGCTGGCAAGCCAGCTCCTACACGGGCTGGCGTCAACCGATGACTGTGCGGTGTCACCGCACATTCCGATAAAGCATCAACCGCGCCCCCTCATGCATCCCCCGGGTCAACTCCAGCAACCGTTCAAACTCCTGCGGATGCTCCTGCGCCACGTCCTCTCGCGGGGTGCTCGACGCTAAATCATGCAAAGTCGCGCCACTGCCGTCGTGTTGCATCTGCAACAAAAAGTCCTTGGTCACGCCGCCAATCACCGGAAAGGTCCCTTCCCTCAATACCAGCGGCACCACCCGCTCCCCCTCTGGCGCAGGCTGTTGAATGTCCCGCCCCATGGCGCCATTGGTGAAGGGCATCCCAGCCATGCCGGCTACGGTGGGCAGCAGATCGGCGAGGCCGACGGCTTCTTCGATCACTCTGGGCTGCAACATCCCCGGGGCATGGATCAGCAGCGGTACGTTGTTGCTTTCCAGCCCTAGCTGTTCAAACGCGGGGGCCATGTGGGGGATCTGGCTGATGCGGGTGTTGTGGTCGCCGAAGAATACGAAAATCGTGTTGTCGTAATAGCCCCCCGCTTTGGCGATCTCCATTAGGCGGCCGATGTTGAAGTCCAGCAGGCGCACGGCGTTGTATTGCTCCAGGCTGCGGGAACCGGCGGCCTGGACCTGTTCCAGGGGCAGGTCCTGGGCTTGAAAGCCGTCGTTGTCCTTGGGAATGGTGAACGGGCGGTGGTTGCCGGAGGTTTGCAGGTAGGCGAAGAACGGTTGGTCCTGGGGGATGGCGCGCAGCAGGCGGTCGCTTTCCTTGAACAGGTCGAGGTCGGAGATGCCCCAGACGTCCACCTGGGGCGATTGCCAGTGGCTTTCGTCGTACAGGCGCACGTTGTCGATGCTCTGGCGGATCAGGCCGTTGATGTTGGCCCAGCCGGCGTTGCCGCCGATCAGGTAGAGCTTGTGGTAGTCGCTGAAGGCGTTGATCAGGCTGTGTTGGCGGGTGATCAGGGGCTGGCGGGTGGCGGTCTCTTGGCGGGTGACGTCGGGCACGCCGGTGATGCTGGCCCACACGGTCTTGGCGGTGCCGGTGACCGGGACGTAGAAGTGTTTGAAGAACCAGCTCTGGCGGGCCAGGCGGTCGAGGTTGGGGGTGGGGTTGAGCGGGTTGCCGTAGGCGCCCACGGCGCTGGTGCCGAGGGATTCGAGCATGACGAAGATGACGTTGGGCGGCCGGGGGCGGTCGATGCGGTACGGCTGCACGCCTTGCTGGCGGGTGAAGTTCAGGCGCTGCGGGTCGGGGTTGTCGACGCCGAGATAGCGGGCCAGGGCCGGGTAGTGTTGGCGCACTTGGGCTTCGTCGTACTGGGCCTCGCCGGCCTTGAGGGTGTCGTAGAAGAACAGCACGGGGTTCAGGCCCAGGGCGGCGATCTGGCTGTTGCCGGAGAAGTAGGCATCGCTCCAGCGCAAGGGCACGGGGTTTTCCAGGTTGAGGTTTTCTACCCGGCCCAGCAGGGCGAGGAACACGGCGGCGATGCCCAGGGCGCTGACGCAGGCCAAGGACCAGCGGCCCAGGGGTTGCGCCGGGCGGTCGAGGGTCCGGCGTTCCAGGCGCAGCAAGGCGTAGCACCACAGGGCCAGGGCGCAGCCCCAGGCGAGGACGATCCACAGCACCGGGTAGCTTTCCCAGAGCATTTGCCGGGAGATCTGTGCGTCGTCCAGGTAGCGCAGCACCGTGGCGTTGATGCGCACGCCGAGGTAGGCGTAGTGGCCGAAGTCGATGATGTACAGCAGCCCTACCCCGCCCAGCACCAGCAGCAGGTAGGCCCGGGCCAGCCAGCGCAGGGCTGGCAGGCGCAGCAGGTTCCAGCGCGGCAGCCAGGCCAGCAGGGCCAGGGGCAGCAGTAGCAGCAGGGTCAGGCGCAGGTCGAAGCGCAGACCGATGCCGAGGGTCTGCAGAATGGCCTCGCGCTGGTCGGCGGCGCTCAGGTCCACCCCGGAAAAACCCACGGCGAACAGCAGCCGCAGCAGTGCCAGCAAGCCGAATACCAGCCCGATTGCGCCCACGCCGTAGCGCAGGCGGCGTGATTGCAACCCGCCCATCATTGACCTCTGTGTGGTGTTGTCGAAGGCCGCGGCGCGGCCTGTTGGTTTACCCGGCAAGGGGCTGCCCGCGGCTGCGCTGGGCAAAGCGGCGCCACAGCCACAGCAGCAGACCGCCGCTGCCGGCGATCAGGCAGTAGCCCGCCAGCAGCGGGTCCAGCAGGTAGTCCCAGTAGTTTTCCGAAGGCTTCAGACGCAAGGCAAAGGCCAGGGTCCCGGCTGCCAGCATCAGTACCCCCAGCAGGTTGCGCTGCCACAGCAGCACCAGCGCCGCCAGGCCCATCAGCACGATCATCGGCCGTGGGTTGTAGCCCCAGCGGTAGGGGTCGAGGTAAGTCAGGCCCAGGGTCGCGGGGTACAGGCTCAGGGTCAGGCCGATAAACAGCAGCAGGACCTGCACCCGGTGTTTGGCTGGCAAGGGCGCAATCACCCCCAAGTGCCGCAGGCTGACCCAGCCCAGCAGCACCAGAGTGCTGATGGCCAGATCATCGGTGAAGCTGCGCACATAGGCCGCCAGCGGCAGCTGGTTCAGTGGAATAAAGCTGACCAGCGCCAGCACGGGCAGCAGCCAGGGCCGCCAGGGCGCGGTCAGGCGCAGGCTGCCAAGCAGCACAAAGCCCAGGAGGATAAAACTCAGATGGGCTTGCCATAGCGACATCATCACAAGCGCTCCGCCAGCCACGCCGCGTTGAAGCTGACGTGCTTGATAAAGGTGTTGTTCCAGGAATAGACCAGGTGGTACAGGCCGTCCGTCCCGCGGCTGAAGTAGGGGTATTCGTATTCGAAGTCGCAGCCCTGAGGCTTGCACACCCGGTAGTCGAGGTTGCTCAGAAAGCGCTGTTCCAGGGGCAGGCGCCGGGCGCCGCTGGAGGCGCGGAAGCCTTCACCGATGATGTCCTTGTAGGCCTCGTGGGAAAACGGCTGGCCCAGGGGATCGGGGGACTGGTCCAGTTCCACCAGCGGGCGCCATTGGCTGAGGCCGGCGTCGGTGCCGTACAGGCTGAGTTTGAAGCGCCCGTCCTGCAGGTCGTTGAGTGCCACCAGCAGGCCCTGGTCGTCGGTGCCCACCGCCGCCAGCGATGAGTTGGGGTTGGACGGTTGCAACGGATAGGGCTCGCTCCAGGTCTGCCCGGCGTCTTCGGTGCGGCTGGCCAGGACCTTGTGGTGGGTGTCGCCGGCGTAGCGCAGCATGGCCACGGCGCGGCGTTCGTCCAGGGGCACGATGGTCGGTTGCAGGGAGTGCTTGCCACGGCTGATGCGAAATTTGTCGATCACCGCGCCGTCGGCGCTCAGGTACAGGTACTCGGCGAACTTGCCCATGAACTCGTGGTACACCGGCAGGCCGATCGCGCCATCGGCATGGAACACCGGCGCGGCGCGCACCAGGGTGCTGATGTTGAAGAACGGCGAGGTCACCAGTTGTCGCGGCGCCGACCAGCTGCGCCCGAGGTCGTCGGAGACCATCAGGTTGATGGCGCTGGTGGCCCAGCCGCCCACCGACACCGAAACGTAAAACATCCACAGGCGCTGGTCCGGGCCCAGGGCGATCACCGGGTTGCCGAGCTTGCGGATATAGCGCCCGGTGCCGACGCGGGTCGATTCCCGGGTGGCCAGCACCTGCTCGGCGCCCCACTCGCCGCTCTGGGCGTCAAAGCGTGCGCTGCGCACCTGGACGTCGGCGGCGCCTTCCCGGGAGCCGGCGAACCACACGGCCATCAGGTCGCCGCCGGGCAAGGCGGTCACCGAGGAGGAATGCACGAAGTCATCCAGGTCCGAGGAGACGAAGCGGCTGCTGTATTGCGGCGTGCTGTTGGCTTTAGCCGCATCGCTGCCGACAACGGCCTGGGCGAACGGCGCCAGTTGGTGAGGCGGATGGCTGCGCCAGGCGGCGATAAAGACGACGGCCAACAGCAGGCTGCCGCAGAGGAAGATCAGGCGAAAGGACAGCGCACGCATACAGGAGCCCGTGGCAAATACAGGGTGGGAACAAGGGAAAAACCATTAGCGCTTAGTACTGCCCGGCAAGGGCCGACGGCGGCCGGTGAGCATCGACAACGGCAGGTTGTCGCGCACCTGCAGGCTTTCAAAAATCGCCGCACACAGGTGCAACAGCACCAGCCCCAGCAGCACATCGGCGCTGGTCTCATGCACTTGCAGCGGCCAGTCGGCGCCCCACAGGGCATCGATCTCTTCCATCAGGAAACCGCTGATGCCGATCAGCAACAGGGCCAGCAGCATCAGCAGCATCACCAAAGCCCCGAGGGGCGAATGCCCCAGGCGATGCTCGGGACGCCCGGCCAGCAACGAGCGCAGGTGCCGCGCCAGCCGGGCCCGGGTCGGCCAGAAGTCGGACCAGCGCGCACTGCGCGGCCCGACAAATCCCCAGGCTGTGCGCAACAGCAGCCAGGCCATGGCGTAGTAGCCGAGCCAGACGTGCCAGTCATCACCGGCTTCATTGAAGAAGTAGTTGCCGATAAAGACCCCGGCGATGGACAGGTGAAACAGTCGCACCAGCGGGTCCCAGAGCCGCAGGGAAGCCTCTGGCATCAGCCTTTGATCTCGGTCTTCACCGCTTTGCCGGTGACCGGGTCGTGGTAGATCTCGACCTTGCGCTTGTCCTTGTCGAAGCCGTAGATCTCGTAGCAGTTGCCGTCGGTGACCTTGAACTTGCTGATCTGGTAGCCCTGGGCCTTGAGCTGTTCCTGGAAGGCCTTCTGATCCTGCCATTGCGAGCGTTCGGCGGTGGTGCATTGCGGGCCGGCGAGGGCCAGGGGGCTGGCGAGAACCAGGGACAGCAGGAGGATCTTGCGCATGGAAAACGCTCCGGTGATGGGGGAGATTCCACTGTGCAAAACCAAGCTTAGTGAAAGCTTAGTTGGCAACGCGCGGTAACATTTTCCCCGCTAAAAACCCCTGCCGACGGACCCTGGCCGGCGTCATCATGCGCCCCTTCCCTGCCCCCTCGCCCTACCGAGAACCGCCCATGCGCCTGCTGCTTGTCGAAGATGATCGTGCCCTCGGCCAGGGCATTCGCGTGGCGCTGAGCGCCGAAGGCTACACCCTGGACTGGCTGCAGGACGGCGCCAGCGCCCTGCACGCTCTGCGCACCGAAAGCTTCGACCTGTTGCTGCTGGACCTGGGCCTGCCGCGGCTCGATGGCCTGGAACTGCTGCAGCAATTGCGCGCCGCCCAGCAGGACCTGCCGGTGCTGATTCTCACCGCCCGCGACGGCACCGCCGAGCGCATCGCCGGGCTGGATGCCGGGGCCGACGACTACCTGGTCAAGCCCTTCGACGTCGAGGAATTCAAGGCCCGGGTCCGCGCCCTGCTGCGCCGCAGCCAGGGTCGTGCCCAGCCGCTGCTGGAACACGCCGGCATCCGCCTCGACCCGGCCAACCAGCAGGTGCATTACCAAGACAACGAAGTGGTGCTGACGCCCATGGAATACCAGTTGCTGCACCAGCTGATGGTGCGCCCGGGCAAGGTGGTGACCCGCGAGCGCCTGTCCCGGGCGCTGTACGGCTGGCAGGACCGGGTCGAGAGCAACACCCTGGAAGTACTGATCCATAACCTGCGCAAGAAGCTCTGCAGCGAGCTGATCCGCACCGTGCGCGGCGTCGGTTACGTGCTGGCGCTCAAGCCATGAACTCGGTGCGCACGCGGATTCTGCTGCCGGTCCTGGTGCTGGTGCTGCTGGGGGACCTGCTGATCAGCTGGCTGGTGCTGCGCGACAGCCACCACGAAATCGAAGAGGTCTACGACGCCCAGCTGGCCCAGAGCGCGCGGCTGTTGCAAGGGGTGCTGCGCCAGCGCGACCCGGCTCAAAAGCCGGACGCGGCGGACTGGGAGCGCCTGCACCAGGCCTTCGACCAGGCCATGAGCCGGGTCGGCGTGGCAGGCGCGGCCCACCCTTATGAAACCCGCCTGACCTTCCAGGTCTGGCGCGATGACGGCCAGTTGCTGATGCGCTCCGCCGAGGCCCCGCTGCTGGAGGCGCCGCCCACCACCCTGGGGGCCCACGACATCCTGGAAAACGGCAAGGACTGGTGCGCCTTTCTTCTGGCCGACCCGCAGCAGGGCTTGCTGATCTGGGTCGGCGAGCGCGATGACATCCGCCAGGACCTGATCCAGCGCATCGTGCGCCATACCCTGTGGCCGACCCTGATCGGCGTGCCGCTGCTGGCGTTGCTGATCTGGCTGACCATCGGCTGGGGCCTGGCGCCGCTGCGGGCCATGGCCCGGGCCATTCGCGGGCGCAGCAGCGACACCTTGCAGCCGCTCGGGCTCAAGCCCCTGCCCCAGGACCTGGAGCCGATGCAGACCGCCCTCAACCAGTTGTTGGCCCAGATCGACAGCCTGCTGGAGCGCGAGCGACGCTTTATCGCCGACGCCGCCCATGAACTGCGCACGCCCCTGGCGATCCTGCGGATTCATGCGCAGAACGCCCAGAGTGCCGGCAACCCGGAGCAGCGCCGGGAAGCCCTGGATTTTCTGGTGAGCGGCGTCGACCGCGCCACCCGCATCGGCAGCCAGTTGCTGACCATGGCCCGCATCGAACCGCAGCTGAACAGCCCGCGCCTGAGCCGCATCGACCTCAGCGCCCTGGTGCGCGAAGAGCTGGCGGAACTGACGCCCCTGGCCCTGGAGAAAGACGTCGAACTGGTGCTGGAAGGCGACGAAGGCTGCCTGATCGCTACCGACCCGGTGGCCCTGGCCATCGCCCTGCAGAACCTGGTGACCAATGCCCTGAACTTTGCCCCAGCGGGCAGCGAGGTACGGGTCGGCCTGCGGCCCCAGGCGGACGGCGCGATGCACCTGTGTGTGGAAGATGCGGGGCCGGGTATCGACGAGCAGCAGCGCGAGCGTTTGCTGGAGCGCTTCTACAGCCAGGGCAACGCCAATGGCGCCGGGCTGGGGCTGGCGATTGTGCAGATGATCGTCAGCAAGATCGGCGGTCGCCTGGAGTTGCGCAATCGGCCTGAGGGCGGGCTGTGTGCATTGTTGTTGCTGGGGCCGGCGCTTTAGTCGGCGGCGCGAAGGGCCTATCCTGTGCGCCGCTCGGGAATGGGGGCGGCCTTGCGGGCGTATTCGCTGGCAAGCCAGCTTCTACACAAGCACGCCCCCGTAGGAGTCGGCTTGCCGGTGAAAGCGTCCGTAAGATCGCCTTCGTCGGCAGCCGACTCCTACAAACGAAATGACAATCAGGGAGACACCCATGGCCATGCCGGAACGGCTGAAACCAACACCCGCGACGCCAAAAATACGGGCGTTGATGAAGGCCTTGCTCAAGCAGATCCTCGATCAGATCTGGGACAACCAGGAACGGGAAAGCCCCGAGATCAGTGCGCTGATCCAGCAGTGGAACAGCCACGCCGGCCGACCTTTCGAGTTCCACGAATTTCGCGATATGCACAGCCATACCAGCGCGGCGAACTTTCTGCGCACGGCCTTTCATCAGGAACGCTACGTTGACGACCTGAGCTTCGCCGAGGCCTGCGCCGTGGCGGATTTCATCTGCCAGTGCGAAGGCACGGAGTCTGATACGGACTACGCCCTGAACCTGCTGGAAACCAACTTCCCCGAGGCCAATGCCTCGGACCTGATCTTCTGGCCCAACGAGTGGTTTGGCGATCAAGACCTGTTGCATATCGAGCTGAGCTCGGCGCAGATCATCGGTTATCTGATGGCGCAGTCTTCGCGGCAACTGCAGGATGCACCGCCGATCACCTTGCCCTACCCCATTCCACCGCAGCCATAGAGGCCCTCGGGCTGGCCAGCTGCATAAGCACCGCCGTGGCCAGCCACGGGTAAGGGCGTCCAGTTCGCCCCTCGTTCAGCCCTGATCGCCGCCGCCCACCGGCAGCACCGTGCCGGTGATGTAGGAGGCTTCGTCGGAGGCCAGGAACAGGATCGCCGCTGCCTGCTCGTCAACGCTGCCGTAGCGGTGCATCAGGCTGCTATCCAGGGTCTGGTCGACGATCTGCTGGTACCAGGCCTGCTCTTCGGTACTGGGCTCGGCGCTGTTGCGCGGAATGCGCCGCGGCGGGGCTTCGGTGCCGCCGGGAGCGGTGGCGTTGACCCGCACGCCGCGGCCGGCGGTTTCAAAGGCCAGGCACGCAGTGAGTGCGTTGATGCCGCCCTTGGCCGCACCGTAAGGCACGCGATTGAGGCTGCGGGTGGCGATGGACGAGACGTTGACGATGGCCCCGCTGCCCTGCTCCAGCATCTGCGGCAAGGCGGCGTGGCAGCACCACAGGGTGGGGAACAATGAGCGACGGACTTCGGCTTCGATCTGCGCGGGCTCGTAGTGTTCGAAGGGCTTGGCCCAGATGGTGCCGCCGACGTTGTTGATGAGGATGTCGAGACGGCCGAAGTGGGCGATGGCCGCCGCCATGATCCGGCTGCATTCGCTGTACTGCTCCAGGTCGGCGGTGAGGGCCAGGATCGGGTAGCGGGGGGTGAGTTCGGCGGCCAGTTCGAAGACCAGTTCGGAGCGGTCCACCAGCACCACGCGGGCGCCCTCCTCGGCCAGGCGTTCGGCAACGCGACGGCCGATGCCCTGGGCGGCGCCGGTGACCAGGGCGACTTGGTTGTGGAAACGGTTCATGCAGACCTCGTGAATGCAAAAAGATGGGGAGAACGCCACCCGACGCAGGAGCCGGCTTGCCGGCGAAGAGGCCCTCGAGCCTTGCAGCACCCTGGTGGACGCCTTCGCTGGCAAGCCAGCGCCTACAGCGGCGAGGCGCTCTTCAGGCGGCGCTGGCGGCGAACTTCTCGTAGTAGAAATTCGCCGGGGCGATGCCCTGTTCGCGGATGAACTGGCTTACCGCCTCCACCATCGGCGGCGGCCCGCACAGGTAAATGTCCACATCGCCCTGGTTGAGGTGCGCCGGTTCGATGTGCTGGGTCACGTAGCCCTTGCGCGGGTACTGGCTCTCGGGGTTGGCCACGCAGGCGCTGAAGCTGAACTGCGGGATACGCGCGGCAAAGTCTTCCAGGCGCTCCAGTTCCACCAGGTCGAAATCGTTGGTCACGCCGTAGATCAGATGCAACGGGTGCTCGCTGCCCTGCTCGGCGATTTTCTCCAGCATGGCGGTGAACGGCGCCAGCCCGGTGCCACCGGCCAGCAACAGCAAGGGCCGGCGGATGTCCCGCAGGTAGAAGCTGCCCAGGGGCCCGGCCAGGGTCATGCTGTCGCCGGCTTTGGCGAGACTGGTGAGGAAGCTGCTCATCAGGCCGCCGGGCACATTGCGGATCAGGAAACTGACTTCGCCATCGCGCTGCAGGGAGCTGAAGGAATAGGCGCGGGTCTGCTCGCTGCCAGGCACGCCAAGGTTGACGTACTGCCCCGGCAGGAACGCCAGCTGGTTCAGGGCCTCGCCCTTGATCGACAGGGCGATGGTGCTGGCGGACAACTGGCGCACCGCGCTGATGCTGGCCTGGAAGGTGGCCTGCCCGGCCCGGCAGACCCGGGACGAGGCCGGCACCCGTACCACGCAATCACCGAGGGCGCGCATCTGGCAGGTGAGGACAAAACCCTGCTCGGCCTCGTCGGCGCTCAGGGCGTCTTCGATGTAGTCCTCCCCCAGCTCGTAGAGCCCCGCCTCGGCAAAACACTTGCAGGTGCCGCAGGCGCCGTCGCGGCAGTCCAGGGGAATATTGATGCCCTGGCGGTAGGCGGCGTCAGCCACGGTTTCGCCCGGGTTGGCGTTGACGAAACGGGTCACGCCGTCTTCGAAATTGAGTGCGATTTGATGGCTCATGGCAGTCGCCTCAGAGGTGGTAGATATCGACGACCTGGCGAACGTAGTCGTTCTTCAGGATGACTTTCTTGGCCAGGATCAGCGGGTTTTCGCCGCGCAGGTCGAGGGTGTAGAAGCTGCAACCGAAGTAGCTGTCCACGGTCTTGTAGCGAAAGCTCAGGGTGTGCCAGTTGAAGCGCAGCTTGCACTGGCCGTCGCCCTGCTCCAGCAGCTCGATATTGCTCAGGTTGTGGGAGGTGCGGGTGTCGGGAATGCTGGCGCTGGAGCGCTCGGTCTTGATGCGGAACACCCGGTCTTCCAGGCCGCTGCGGTTGCCGTACCAGATCAGCGAGATTTCCCGCTGCGGGTCTTCGGTCAACTGGTCGCTGTCGTCCCAGGAGGGCATCCAGAAGGTCGCGTCCGGGGCGTAGAGTTCCAGCCAGCTGTCCCAGTCCTTGTCGTCCAGGTAGCGGGCTTCGCGATACAGGAAATCGCGCACGGCATCGTAGGAAATGGTCATTGCACGGCCTCCACGTCGATCTGGCGCGAGGCTTCAAGCTCCAGGGCCGCGAGCATGGTTTGCTGCCAGTACTTGTGCTGCATCACGAACAAGCCTTCGTCCTCGGTGCGCACCCCGCTGAGGATCGGTTGCAGGTCGATTTCTTTCGCTGCGTCGTCCGCCCCCTGGACCCAATGCTCGGCGCCGCGGGACATGTCGTTCCAGGCCGTGGTGCTGCCCTGGTAGCCGAGCTGGCAGGAGCGGAATTCCTCCAGGTCGTCGGGGGTGGCCATGCCGCTGACGTTGAAGAAGTCTTCGTACTGGCGGATGCGTCGGGCCCGGGCTTCGTCGCTCTCGCCCTTGGGGGCGATGCAGTAGATGGTGATTTCGGTGCGGTCCACGGAGATCGGCCGGGCGATGCGGATCTGCGAGCTGAACTGGTCCATCAGGTAGAGGTTCGGATACAGGCACAGGTTGCGCGAGTTCTCGATCATCCAGTCGG
Source organism: Pseudomonas sp. UME65 (assembly GCF_014170225.1). Taxonomy (NCBI): domain Bacteria; kingdom Pseudomonadati; phylum Pseudomonadota; class Gammaproteobacteria; order Pseudomonadales; family Pseudomonadaceae; genus Pseudomonas; species Pseudomonas sp. UME65. Next base: position 413,638 of record NZ_LZZQ01000005.1, read on the forward strand.
CGCGGGCCTGGCCAAAGTCCCGGGCCAGTTCGTCGCGGCGCTCGTAGAGCGGGCGGTCCTCGGGGTTGGACCAGCGGGTCCAGAGCAGCATGTGGCCCTTGTCGAACGAGTAGAAACCGCCGCCCTGCTTGGCCCAGGTGCCGGCGCTCATGGTGCGGATGTCTTCCCCGGCCTCGCGCTGCTTGCGCTGGTTCTGGGTGGCGGCGTAGTTCCAGTGCACCGAGCTGACGTGGTAGCCGTCGGCGCCGTTCTCGGCGGTGAGCTTCCAGTTGCCTTCGTAGATATAGCTGGAAGAGCCGCGCAGCACTTCCAGGCCGTCGGCGGACTGGTCGACGATCATGTCGATGATCTTCGCCGACTCCCCCAGGTGTTCCACCAGGGGCAGCACGTCGGGGTTGAGGCTGCCGAACAGGAAGCCACGGTAGGACTCGAAGCGCGCGACGCGGGTCAGGTCGTGGGAGCCTTCGCAGTTGAAGCTGGCCGGGTAGCCGGCGGCGGCCGGGTCCTTGACCTTGAGCAGCTTGCCGGTGTTGTTGAAGGTCCAGCCGTGGAACGGGCAGGTGAAGGAGGCCTTGTTGCCGGTCTTGTGCCGGCAGAGCATGGCGCCGCGATGGCTGCAGGCGTTGATAAAGGCATTGAGCTCGCCGTTCTTGTTGCGCGCGATGAACACCGGCTGCCGGCCCATGGTGGTGCTGTAGTAGTCGTTGGGGTTGGGGATCTGGCTTTCGTGGGCCAGGTACAGCCAGTTGCCTTCGAAGATGTGCTGCATCTCCAGGTCGAACAGCCGGGGGTCGGTGAACATCTCCCGCTTGCAGCGGTAGACGCCCTGGTCGGGGTCTTCTTCAAGCAGGGAATGCAGGTATTCGGGTCGCAGGGACATGGCCGCCGCCTCCATTGTTTTTATTCAGGCAGGGCCATGCTAGGGCGGGCTTGGAACGGGCAATAGCCAATGCGTGCACACCTGTATCCGTTTTCTGCAAAAGCGCCGACGTGGCCTGTGTAGGAGCCGGCTTGCCGGCGAAAAGGCCCTTGGATGGGGTGCTGAGCCTGCAGGCCTCTTCGCTGGCAAGCCAGCTCCTACAAGAGGCCGATGCCAGAGGATCAGTGCCGACGCTTGAGGGTGTCGGAGGGCAGTTCGCCGTATTGCTGGCGGTAGCTTTGGGCAAAACGCCCAAGGTGCAGGAAGCCGAAATCCAGGGCCAGTTCGGTGACGTTGCGCACCGGGCTGTGCGGGTCGCTGAGGCAGGCGTGCACCCGTTGCAGTTTCTGCTGGCGGATGTAGTTCTTCGGCGTGGTGCGGGCGTTGCGCTCGAACAGCGCGTACAGCGAGCGCAGGCTCATGCGCGCCTGTTGCGCCAGTTCTTCGCAGCCGATGTCGTGCTTGAGGTTGCGTTCGATGTAGTCGGCAATCCGTTCGAAGGTCGCCGCCGAGGCGCCCAGGGCACCGCGCTGCACGTTGGTCTGCATCAGCCCCAGCAGTTTGCCCACCAGGATGTGCGCGTAGTGCTCCTGGACCTTGGGCATGCTTTCCAGGGCTTCGGCTTCCTGGCACAGCAGGCTCAGCAAGGGCACGAAGCCTTCCAGTTCCTGCAGTTGGTAGCGCTGGCGCAGAAAGCGCACGCCCTGCCCCGGGTACTGCCAGCGCTGTTCCTGGCAGGCGTTTTCCAGCAGGCGGGTGGGAATCTTGATGATGAATTTTTCGCAGTCGTCGGAATAGGTCAGGTCCACCGGGTCGTCGGGGTTGATCAGCAGCAGTTCCCCCGGGGCGAAGTAGTGCTCCTGGCCCGGGCCACGCCACCGGCAGTGGCCCCGCAGCAGTACTTGCAAGTGGTAGATGCTTTCCAGGGCCGGCGAGGTGACGCGCACACTGGCGCCGTAGCTGATGCTGCACAAATCCAGGCTGGCCAGGGCCCGGTGCTGCAGGCTGGCCTGGGGATGGCCGGCCCGGGGCAGGCGGATGCAGTGGCTGCCCACGTGCTGATTGACGTAACCGGATACGGCATAGGGATCGGCTTGAACAAACACGCTGCTGCGCTCACTCAACAGATGCATCTGCATGATCGGGTCACTCTGATGGTTCTTATTGGGTCTGCGCTTCAGGCACGCAGCGCAGTCTCGTCAGGCCCGGCATAACGGCAAAAGCCACGGGCACCTGGGTCGGTGCTCCGTGGCCGGGCCAGGCACGGTCGGCGCTTCAGTCCTCCAGGGCGCGGACCCGCTCGTGGCGCTGCTGCTCTTGCGGCTGGGCCGAAGACTGCAGGGTGAAGTCGAACTCGATCTCGGCAAAGCGCCCGCTGACCCCCAGGGCCTTGGCCCGGGCCTGGTCTTCGCTGAAGGTGATCTGGGCGATCAGCTCGTCGCGGGTGGCGTAGGCGAAGTCGTCGTGCAGGTACTGGTCGCCATCCAGGTTGATCTGGGTGGTCAGGTGGCGATGGTCATCGGCCGAGATGAAGAAGTGGATGTGCGCCGGGCGCTGGCCGTGACGCCCCAGTTGATCCAGCAGTTGCTGGGTCGGGCCATCCGGTGGGCAGCCGTAGCCGGACGGCACGATGCTGCGAAAACGGTAGCGACCCTCGGCGTCGGTGACGATGCGCCGGCGCAGGTTGAATTCCGACTGGCTGCCGTCGAAGTAGGAATAGGTGCCGCCGGTGTTGGCGTGCCAGACATCGACGATGGCCCCGGCCAGTGGCTCGCCGGCGGTGTTGCGAACCTGCCCCTGCATAAACAGCACCACCCCCGGGTCGACACCGTCGTCCAGGCGCGCTTCGCCCTGGCTCAGCGGTGCACCGGCCACGTACAGCGGGCCTTCGATGGTGCGCGGGGTGCCGCCGGTCTTGCCCACCTGTTCGTCGGCGGCGTCCATCAGCAGGTCCAGGTAATGCTCCAGGCCCAGGCCCGCGGCCAGTAGCCCGGCTTCCTGGCGGGCGCCGAGAACGTTGAGGTAGTTGACGGCCTTCCAGAACTCTTCCGGGGTGATCTCCAGGTCTTCGATGATGTTCACCGAATCCCGCAGGATGCGGTAGATGATGGCCTTGGCCCGGGGGTTGCCGCCCTCGGTGAACTGGCCGCTGGCTTCTTCAAGAAACTGCTGGGCGCTGGCAGTGTGGGAAATTCTGACGTTCATGATTAATCCTCATCTTGTATTTATTAGAGTGGTGAACGGGCTGGCACGGGCTCAGCGGTCATCCTCATGAATGGACGAAGGATGCCTGCACATGGCGTCAACTTCGATGGCCATATAGGGGTACAGCGGCAATTGCATCAGGGTGTCGTGCAATTCCTGCACGCTGTCGACGTCGAACACGCTGTAGTTGGCGTACAGCCCGGCGATGCGCCACAGGTGGCGCCACTTGCCTTCGGCCTGCAGGCGTTGGGCCAGGGCCTTTTCGTCGGCTTTCAGCTGCGCGGCGCGCTCGGGGTTCATGTCGACCGGCAGGTTCACGGTCATTTTCACGTGGAATAGCATGCAGCCCTCCTCAGGTGTGATTCAGCACGGGGGTGGTTTTGTCGCGACGGAAGAACGCCAGGCGCTCTTCGTCCAGGCTCAGGCCAAGGCCCGGTGCCTTTGAGACATGCAGGTGGAAATCCCGGTACACCGGCGGCTCGGCGAGGATGTCCTCGGTCAGCAGCAGCGGGCCGAACAGTTCGGTGTCCCAGCTCAGTTTGTTCAGGGTCAGGAAGGCGTGGGCCGAGGCCAGGGTGCCGATGCCGCCCTCGAGCATGGTGCCGCCGTACAGGCCGATGCCCGCCGCCTCGGCAATCGCCGCGGTGCGCAGGGTGGCGCGAGGGCCGCCGTTCTTGGCGATCTTCAGGGCGAACACCGAAGCCGCCCCTTCCCGGGCCAGGTTGAAGGCGTCTTCCACGCACTCGATGGATTCGTCGGCCATGATCGGCGCCGGGCTGCTGGCATTCAGGCGCACCATGCCGGCGCGGTTGTTGCGCGAAATCGGTTGTTCGATCAGGTCGATGCCATTGCCGCCGAGGATGCGGCAGGCGCGCAGGGCCACGGCTTCGTCCCAGGCCTGGTTGACGTCGACCCGCACGCTGGCGCTGTCGCCCAGGGCCTTCTTGATGGCGATCACGTGGGCCAGGTCGCGGTCCACTTCACCGGCGCCGATCTTCAGCTTGAAGATGCGGTGGCGGCGCAGGTCGAGCATCTTCTGCGCTTCGGCGATGTCCTTGGCGGTGTCGCCGCTGGCCAGGGTCCAGGCCACCGGCAGCGCATCGCGCACCCGGCCGCCCAGCAGTTCGCTGACCGGCAGCCCGAGGCGCTTGCCCTGGGCGTCGAGCAAGGCGCTTTCGATACCGGATTTGGCGAAGGTGTTGCCGCGGATGCTCTGCTCCAGGCGCAGCATGGCGGCGTTGATGTTGCTGGCGTCCTGGCCGATCAGCAGCGGCGCGACGAAACGGTCGATATTGGTCTTGATGCTGTCCGGGCTTTCATTGCCATAGGCCAGGCCACCGATGGTGGTGGATTCCCCCAGGCCTTCGATGCCGTCGGCGCAGCGCAGGCGGATCAGCACCAGGGTCTGGTTCTGCATGGTGTGCATGGCCAGCTTGTGGGGGCGGATGGTCGGCAGATCGACGATGATCGTCTCGATCGATTCAATGGCAAAAGCGTGCATTTCCATACCCATCAGGTTCTTGAAGTTCTGCCAGCGATTCTGTCCCGGCTTTTTCCGGGGTTCCAATATAGAATTGGTCTGGCTTGATACCTTTAAGGTATGCACTTCACCACTGGGGAGCTGTCATGGAACTGCGTCATCTGCGCTATTTCCAGGTGCTGGGGGAAACCCTCAATTTCACCCGCGCCGCCGAGCGCCTGCACATCGCCCAGCCGCCGTTGAGCCGGCAGATCCAGCAACTGGAAGACGAGTTAGGGGTGCTGCTGCTGGAGCGTGGCCGACCGCTGCGCCTGACCGCCGCCGGGCGGTTTTTCTACGAGCACTCCAACCGGGTACTGGAGCAGTTGGGCAAGGTCTGCGACAACACCCGGCGCATCGGCCTGGGGCACAAGACCTGGCTGGGCATCGGCTTTGCCCCCTCGACCCTGTACGGCGTGCTGCCGCAACTGATCCGCCGCCTGCGCAGCAACGGCACCCTGGAACTGGAACTGGGCCTGTCGGAGATGACTACCCTGCAGCAGGTGGAAGCCTTGAAGGCCGGGCGCATCGACATCGGCTTCGGGCGTATCCATATCGACGACCCGGCCATCGTGCAGAAGGTGCTGACCGAAGACCGCCTGGTGGTCGCCCTGCCCGCCGGCCACCCGCTGCTGGGGCAACCGGTGAGCCTGGCGCAACTGGCGGACGAGCCTTTCGTGCTGTACCCGGCCAACCCGCGCCCGAGCTACGCCGACCATGTGATCGCGCTGTTCAACGCCCGCGGCCTGAACCTGAAGATCGCCCAGTGGACCAACGAATTGCAGACCGCCATCGGCCTGGTGGGCGCCGGCATCGGCATTACCCTGGTACCGGCCTCGGTGCAGGTGCTGCACCGTGACGACATCGGCTTCTGCCCGCTACTGGAGGCCGAGGCCACCTCGCCGATCATCCTCAGCCGCCGCATCGGCGAGCCCTCGCCGGGCCTCACCCACTGCCTGCACCTGATCGCCCAGTTGCGCAGCGAGATCGGCCGCGAACACCCCATCGTCAGTTGAAAGCACAACCGCCGGCCCCATCGAAAGACGGGCACCGGCGGCTCTCATGCAGCTTGAAACGGGCGGCTGCCCTTAGAAGGTCAGGCCCACCTTGAAGCCATACTCGTTACGCTTGAGCTTGGTGTTGTCAGCCACAGGCGTATCTTCGTCCAGCTTGTACTCGGTGCGGGTGTAATAGACCCCGGCCATGACCGGCAGCGAGCCGTTCTGGTTCATCAAGAAATTCACCTCGGCGTAAGGGTTGGTGCGGTCCTTGAGGTCCACGGTGTCGCTGCCGACGTCATCCACCTTGAGCCGCGCCTTGCCGTTGATGGTGTGGCGCGCACCCAGCTCGACGCGCATGGTCAGGTCGTCGAACTGGTGGTTGTAGCCCAGGGCAGCCTTGGCGAAGGGCGACTTGTTGGTGAGCTTCATGTCGTAGTCGCCAGTGTCCGGCTCGTAGCGGGTCCAGGTGTAGCCACCCCCCACCAGCACATCGACAAAGTTGCGTGCATCCAGGGCGGCGCGCCAGCCCAGGTCGAGGTCGGCCTGGCCTTCCTTGAGCTTGTTGTCGTGCTTCTTGCCGAACTTGGCCTCGACCCCGGCCTGGTAGATCAGGCCCGATTCGGCGGTCATCTTGTTGCCGAAGTTGTAGAACACACCCCCTTCACCCAGGTGCTCCTTGTCGCTTTCACTACCGCCTTCGAGCTTGAAGTCGTTGTAGCTACCGAGGATACCCAGGGTGGAAATCGGCCCGGTGGCCGGGGCGGCCATGGCGCTGCTGGAAAGGGCCAGCAAGGTGGCTGCAGAGGTGCTGGCCAGAAGGGTTGCGAATACCTTTGACATCGTGTGTAGATCTCCCTGTTTGAATAAGGCAAATGCTGCAGGAGCCTTTTCGAGGGAAGTCGAAAGCAAAAGGTTCTAATTATTTTTCACGTTTTTTTCACATCCCTGTGAAGCCTCGCCCCCGCAGGGGCTTTAGGCCTTACAATAGCGCGCTCAATACAGGGCGTAGTCTTTGGGGCAGTGCATGGAAGTATCGAGAGCCGGCCTGATCATCCGGCGCATTCTGGCTTATCTGGTCGACGGCCTGCTGGTACTGCTGCTGTGGTTTGTCCTGTGCCGACTGGCCGAACGCCTCCAATACCCGGATATGGAGCAATTTTCCACCTGGTGCCTGCTGGCCACCTGGTGCCTGTATTTTCCCCTCAACGAATACCTGTGGCGTGGCTACACCGCCGGCAAGGCCCTTTGCGGCCTGCAAGTGATCAATGGCATCGGCCAGCCCCCCTCGCTGTTGCAGATATTGATCCGCTCGGCGACCCGTCCCTTCGAAGCGGCCATCAGCCCGGTGACCCTGCTGATCTGCTGCGAATCAAGCCGCGGCCAGCGCATCGGCGACCGGCTGGCGCGCACCTATGTCATCCCGTGCAAGGATCTGGCGCGGCTGCGTGGCTTGATGACCGCTCAGCCGAACCTGCCTTGAGCATCCGGCCGTAACCCATTCAGTCTTGCGCCCTGGCGTGGCGCTTTTTCCGGGAGTCTTCATGGCAATCGATCAACACCCGCATGAACAGGCCTTGGTCACGTTCCTCGAACAGCGCCCCGAGCTGCGCGAACAGCTGGACAACCTCAACCCCCTGGAAGCCCGGGCCCGGGGCGAAACCCCGGCGCAGTATCGCGCCGAGCGCCTGCATGAAGCCTTCGAGGCCGAAGCCGAACGCCTTGGGCTGTTCGCCTGGGAACTGAGCCTGCAACTGACCGCTGCCAGCCCCGAGGAATTCCACGTCCAGCGCCTTGAGGTGCACCGGGAAGTGGCGGAGATGGCCGGCATGCCGTGGGACGAGTACTGCACCCTGCACCACCTTGACCCTCGGCCTTGACCCGCACGCGCCCCTCGCAGTCCCTGTTCAGGAGAACCGACGATGTTGCCTTCGACTTCCACGCAATCGGCCAGCGCAGCCCTGCAGCACACGCAGAAATGGCGCGGACGGGTCGGCCTCGGGCTGGCGGCCTGCCTTTCGGTGCTGGCGGGGATGACCGACGCAATCGGCTTCATGGCCACCGGGGATTTCGTTTCCTTCATGAGCGGCAACACCACGCGCATGGCCGTAGCCATCAGCGATGGCGAACCGGGCCTGGTGCTGCGCCTGCTGCTCCTGGTGGCCACCTTTATCGTCGGTAACGCCCTGGGCGTGGTGGTCAGCCGCCTTGCCGGGCACCGTGCCCTGCCCTTGCTGCTGAGCATCGGCGCGTTGCTCTGCGCCTCTGCCGCCTGGCCTTTCGAGCAGCAACTGCCGGCCCTGCTGGCGGCCATCATTGCCATGGGCATGCTCAACGCCGCGGTGGAGGAAGTGAACGGCCTGCCCATCGGCCTGACCTACGTCACCGGCGCCCTCTCACGCTTTGGCCGCGGCCTGGGGCGCTGGATGCTCGGCGACCGGCGCAACGGCTGGCGGGTGCAACTGGTGCCCTGGAGCGGCATGTTCGCCGGGGCGGTGCTGGGCGCCTTGCTGGAACAGCACCTGGGGCTCAAGGCACTGTATGTCAGCGGGTTGTTTGCCGTGCTGCTGGGTGTGGCGTCATTGAAGATCCCCCGCCGCTGGCAACTGGGCTACAAGAACCGCTGACATTGAGCACGGCTATCAGCTGAACAGGCCGCCGCTGTCGGTATCGATCACGATCGACGACAGGCTGATATGCCGCGGCCGGGTCAGGGCGAAGATCACGGCCTCCACCACATCACGGTTGGTGCCCTGCTCGCCCTTCTGCCGCGCCGGAATCTGCTGCCAGGCCTCATCCAGCGGCGAGACATCTTCCAGGTACGGCGGGTGCACGCACAGCGAGCGCACCGGCGTGCCCCGGAGCATTTGCCGCAAGCCATCGGCCAGGGCCAGTTGCCCGTGCTTGGCTGCGTAGAACGGCAGCGACACGCTATGCAGCGGAGCATTGGGCAAGCCGCTGATGGAGCCGATGGTGACGATGTCCGGGCGCTTGGAAGCCTTGAGCACCGGCAGCAGGCCCTGGGTCAGGAGGAAGGTGCCGCTCAGTGCGGCGTCGATCACCCCGGTGACTTCAGCGGCGCTGTGGGGCTGCTCGCTGGCCTCCAGCCACATGGCGCCGTTGTTGATCAGGATGTCCACTTGCGGGTGGCGGACGTGGATCTCAGCCAGGGCGGCCTTGACGCTGTCGCTGCTGGCCAGGTCCACCACCACCTGATCGGCGGGGCTGCCGGTACGCGACTCGATGGCCGCGCTGACCTGCGCCAGGGCCTCGGGGTTGCGCCCACAGAGAATCAGCTTGCAGCCCTGGTCCGCCAGGCTGATGGCCAGCGCGGCTCCCAAGCCCCTTCCGGCCCCCGTGACCACTACCACCGCCGAATTCAGATCCATTATCCCTTGCTCCTTGTCCCCGGTTGAATGAAGGCGCGAGTCTATCCCTCGCTTCGCGGTTTGGGGCCGGGCAAAGCTTTACCCGATATGTCCTGCATGCCTGGAACCAGAGCCCCAGGGGCGAAACGGGTTTAGCCGATGTTCGGAGAAAGCTTTATCATGGCCGCAGTTTTATCCATCGAGTCCGTCATGAAGTTCGCCATCGCCCTGTTCTCTGCCGCCCACACGCCTTCCTCGCGCCGCGCCCTGCTGTTCGCCCAGGCGGCGCTGGCGGGCGGGCATGAAATTGTCCGGCTGTTTTTCTACCAGGACGGCGTCTACAACGCCGCCAACAGCATCGTCACGCCCCAGGACGAACAGGACCTGCCTCGGGAATGGCGCGAGTTTGTCGGCCAGCATCAACTGGACAGCGTGGTGTGCATCGCCGCAGCCCTGCGCCGGGGTGTGTTGAATGCTGACGAAGCCCAGCGCTATCAGCGCACGTCGGTGAGCGTCGAAGCCCCCTGGGAGCTCTCGGGGCTCGGGCAATTGCATGACGCGGTACAGGCCGCCGACCGCCTGATCTGTTTTGGAGGGGCGTGACATGGCCAAATCCCTGTTGTTGATCAGCCGTCAGGCGCCGTGGTCCGGCCCTGGCGCCCGGGAAGCGCTGGATATCGTCCTGGCCGGCGGCGCCTTCGACCTGCCCATCGGCCTGCTGTTTCTCGATGATGGCGTGCTGCAACTGGCGCCCGGGCAACAGGCCTCGCTGCTGCGCCAGAAAGACCTGAGCGCCAACCTGCAGGCGCTGTCGCTGTTCGGCGTCGACGAACTGTTTGCCTGCAATGCCAGCATCGCTGCTCGCGGCCTCGACCCGGCGGCTTTGAGCCTTGACGCTGTACAGCTGCTGGACGCCCCGGAGCTGGCCGGGATCATCGACCGTTTTGACCAGGTGATTACCCTCTGATGTCGACCTTGCATGTGTTGTCCCACTCGCCCTTCACCGACACCCGCCTGAGCAGTTGCCTGCGCCTGCTGGGCAGCGCCGACAGCCTGCTGCTGTGCGGCGACGCCGCCTATGCCCTGCAACCGGGCAGCGCCATTTGCAGCGAACTGAGCACCCGTAGCGGCTTGAATCTGTACGTGCTGGAAGAAGACCTGAACGCCCGCGGCCTGGCCCTGCCGGCCTGGGCCCGCGCGGTGGATTACCCGGGCTTCGTCGAGCTGTCCCTTCAGCATGACAAGGTCAACACCTGGCTATGAGTACCTTGACCGTGGGCGTTCGCGCCATCGAACTGGACAAGGACGGCTACCTGGTCAACCTCGACGACTGGTCCGCCGACGTGGCGCAAGCCCTGGCCGCCAACGAAGAGCTTGAGCTGAGCGCGGAACACTGGGAAATCCTCGAACTGCTCCAGAGCTTCTACAGGGAATTCCAGCTGTCCCCGGCCACCCGCCCGCTGATCAAGTACACCGCCCTCAAGCTGGGCCCGGACAAGGGCAACAGCCTGCACCTGAACCGTCTGTTCAAAGGCACTCCCGCCAAACTTGCCGCCAAGCTGGCGGGCCTGCCCAAGCCGACCAATTGCCTATGAACGATTTCGCCCCCCTGCTCACCCAAACCCCGGAAGAACACCCTTTCGCCCAATTCGTGCGGATTCTCGGCAAGGGCAAGCGCGGCGCGCGCAACCTGACTCGCGAGGAAGCCCGGGAAGCCATGGGCATGCTGCTGGACGGCAAGGTCGAGGACACCCAACTGGGCGCCTTCCTCATGCTGCTGCGGCACAAGGAGGAAAGCCCGCAAGAGCTGGCGGGCTTCACCGAAGCCTTGCGCGAACGCCTGAACGCCCCGGCGATTGCCCTGGACCTCGACTGGCCGACCTACGCCGGCAAGAAGCGCCACCTGCCCTGGTACCTGCTGGCGGCCAAGTGCCTGGCACAGAACGGCGTGCGCATCCTGCTCCACGGTGGCGGCGCCCACACCGCCGGGCGCTTGTACACCGAACAATTGCTGGAACCCCTGGGGATTCCCCTGTGCCGTGACTGGCAGGCGGTCGGCCAGGCACTGGACCAGGGCAACCTGGCCTTCATGCCCCTGGGGGACTGGGCGCCGCAACTGCAGCGCATGATCGACTTGCGCAACATCCTCGGCCTGCGCTCACCGATCCATTCCCTGGCGCGAATCCTCAACCCCCTGGGCGCCCGCTGCGGCCTGCAGAGCATCTTCCACCCCGGCTACCAGGCAGTGCACCGCGATGCCAGCGGCCTGCTGGGGGACAACGTCATCGTGATCAAGGGCGATGGCGGCGAGATCGAGATCAACCCGGACAGCGCCAGCCATCTGTACGGCAGCACCGGTGGCGTCAGTTGGGACGAGGAATGGCCGGCACTGTCGGCACAACGCCATGTGAAACCTGCGAGCCTGGAACCCGAGCACCTCAAGGCGCTGTGGCGCGGCGATGTAGAAGACAGCTACCCGCAACTGGCCCTGCTGGCCACCATGGCCCTGGCCTTGCGTGGCCTGGGCACGCCCCGGGAGCAAGCCTTCGCCCTGGCCCAGCAGTACTGGGATGCCCGGGACAGATCGATTTAATCGATCAAAACCGCCCATGCTTTGCGCTTTTTGTTCGAACCCAGGGGCATAGACTGCACTCCAACGCAAAACAGCCGAGGAGCATTTCATGGGTCTGCTGATCGAAGGGCGCTGGCATGACCAGTGGTACGAAAGCGGCAAGGACGGCGCCTTCCAACGGGAACAGGCGCAACGTCGCAACTGGGTCACTGCCGATGGCCGCCCCGGCCCCAGCGGTGAAGGCGGCTTCGCCGCCGAGGCCGGGCGCTACTACCTCTATGTCTCCCTGGCCTGCCCCTGGGCCCACCGCACGCTGATCCTGCGCAAGCTCAAGGGTCTGGAAAAGCTGATCGACGTCTCGGTGGTCAGCTGGCTGATGCGCGAGAACGGCTGGACCTTCGACACCGCCTACGGCTCCAGCGGCGACCCCCTGGACCACTTCGACTTCATGCACCAGCGCTACACTGCCGACACCGCGGACTACACCGGCCGCGTCACCGTACCGGTGCTGTGGGACAAACAGCGCCAATGCATCGTCAGCAACGAATCGGCGGAAATCATCCGCATGTTCAACAGCGCCTTCGACGGTTTGACGGGCAATACCCTGGACTTCTATCCGCAACCCTTGCGCAGCAGGGTCGATGAGCTCAACGGGCGCATCTATCCGGCACTGAACAACGGCGTGTACCGCGCCGGGTTCGCCACCTCGCAAAAGGCTTATGAGACGGCGTTCGATGATGTCTTCGCCGAACTGGATGCGCTGGAGGCCCTGCTCGACACGCAGCGCTACCTGGCCGGCGAGTACCTGACCGAAGCCGACGTGCGGCTGTTCACCACCCTGATCCGCTTCGATGCGGTGTACTACAGCCACTTCAAGTGCAACCTGCGGCGGATTGCCGATTACCCGAACCTGTCCAACTGGCTGCGGGAGCTGTACCAGTGGCCGGGGATTGCCCAGACCGTGGACTTTACCCACATCAAGGGGCACTACTACGCCAGCCACACCACCATCAATCCGACAGGCATTGTGCCCAAGGGGCCGTTACAGGACTTCAGCCGCGCACATGATCGGCAGCGGTTGAGTGGGCAAGGGGTTTGGTGCAGGGGTTGAGGACGCTTTCGCCGGCAAGCCGGCTCCTACAACAGCGGGATGTGTAGGAGCCGGCTTGCCGGCGAAGCTTTTCAGACCTCGGACTGAGCGCCTTCGAACCAGGCCAGCTTCTCGCGTAGCTGGACCACTTCGCCGACGATCACCAGGGTTGGCGCGTGCACTTCGTGCTCGGCCACCAGCGCAGGCAGGTTGCCCAGGGTGCCGGTGAAGACACGCTGGTTGCTGGTGGTGCCCTGCTGAACCAGGGCCGCCGGGGTGTCGGCGCCGCGACCGTGCTTGATCAGTTGCTCGCAGATGGTCGGCAAGCCCACCAGGCCCATGTAGAACACCAGGGTCTGGGCCGGCGCCACCAGGTCGCTCCAGGGCAGGTTGCTGGTGCCGTCCTTGAGATGGCCGGTGACGAAGCGCACCGACTGGGCGTAGTCACGGTGAGTCAGGGGAATCCCGGCATAGGCCGAGCAACCACTGGCCGCGGTAATCCCCGGCACCACCTGGAACGGAATGCCGTGGGCCGCCAGCTCTTCGATCTCTTCGCCACCCCGTCCAAAGATGAACGGATCACCACCCTTCAGGCGCACCACCCGCTTGCCTTGCTGGGCCAGGGTCACCAGTTGCTGGTTGATCTGTTCCTGGGGCACGGCGTGATCGGCGCGACGCTTGCCGACGTAGATGCGTTCGGCGTCGCGGCGGCACAGCTCGAGAATCGCCGGCGCCACCAGGCGGTCGTAGAGCACCACATCGGCCTGCTGCATCAGGCGCAGGGCGCGGAAGGTCAGCAGGTCCGGATCACCCGGGCCTGCGCCCACCAGATACACCTCGCCCGGCGCATGAGGCGCCTTGCCCGCAATCTTGGCCTGCAACAGACGTTCGGCTTCCGCCCCCTGCCCCGCCAGCTGACGATCGGCAATGGGCCCTTGGAACACGTCCTCCCAGAACGCCCGGCGTTGCTGCACATCCGGAAACAGGCCTTTGACCTGGGCCCGGAAACGCGCCGCCAACCCGGCCAGTTGGCCGTAGGTGGAAGGAATCCAGGTTTCCAGCTTGGCCCGGATCAGCCGCGCCAGCACTGGCGCATCGCCGCCACTGGAGACTGCGATGACCAGCGGCGAACGGTCGACGATGGCCGGGAAGATCACGCTGCACAGGGCCGGCGCGTCCACCACATTGACCGGCACGCAACGCCGATGGGCATCGGCGGAGACCTGGGCATTCAGGGATTCGTCGTCGGTGGCGGCGATGATCAGGGTGCAGCCGTCGAGGTCGGCCTCGACATACCCGCGCAACAGGGACTCACCGCCGCTGGCGACGATCAGTTCCTGCAATTGCGCTTCTATTTCAGGTGCGACCACTCGCAGCTGCGCACCGGCATCGGCCAGCAGACGGGATTTGCGCAAGGCAATCTCCCCTCCGCCGACCACCAACACACGACTGCCGCGAAGGTTGTGAAACAGCGGCAGATATTCCATTTAGCCGATGACCTCAAGGCCACCCATGTACGGCTTCAGCACATCCGGCACACGGATCGAACCGTCGGCCTGCTGGTAGTTCTCCAGCACCGCCACCAGGGTGCGGCCCACGGCCAGGCCGGAACCGTTGAGGGTGTGCACCAGCTCAGGCTTGCCGGTTTCCGGGTTGCGAAAGCGCGCCTGCATGCGGCGGGCCTGGAAGTCGCCACAGTTGGAGCACGAGGAGATCTCGCGGTACTTGTCCTGGCTCGGTACCCAGACTTCCAGGTCGTAGGTCTTGACCGCACTGAAGCCCATGTCGCCGGTGCACAGGGCCAGTACGCGGTACGGCAGTTGCAGCAGTTGCAGGACTTTCTCGGCGTTGGCGGTCAGGCCTTCCAGGGCTTCCATGGAGGTCGACGGCTCGACCACCTGGACCATCTCGACCTTGTCGAACTGGTGCTGGCGGATCATGCCGCGGGTATCGCGACCCGAAGCACCGGCTTCACTACGGAAGCACGGCGTGTGGGCGACGAACTTCAGCGGCAGTTGCTTGGCGTCGAGAATCTCGCCAGCGACGATGTTGGTCAGCGACACTTCAGCGGTCGGGATCAGGTACAGATCGGCTTCGCCTTCGCGAGTGATCTTGAACAGGTCTTCCTCGAACTTCGGCAACTGGCTGGTGCCCACCAGCGCCGGAGCCTGCACCAGGTACGGGGTGTAGGCCTCTTCGTAGCCGTGCTCGCCGGTGTGCAGGTTGATCATGAACTGCGCCAGGGCGCGGTGCAGACGGGCGATCGGGCCGCGCAACAGGGCAAAACGCGCGCCGGACAGCTTGGCCGCGGTTTCAAAGTCCAGCCAGCCGTGGGTTTCGCCCAGGGCCACGTGGTCCTTGATCGGGAAATCGAAGGCGGTCGGGGTGCCCCAGCGGCGCACTTCGACGTTGCCGTCTTCATCTTCGCCCACCGGCACCGACTCGTGGGGCAGGTTGGGAATGCCGAACAGGATCGAATCCAGTTCGCTCTGGATGTTTTCCAGCTCCGCCTTGCCGGAGCTCAGCTCGTTCCCCATGCGCTCAACGTCGGCCATCAGCGGGGCGATGTCTTCGCCGCGTTGCTTGGCCTGGCCGATGGACTTGGAGCGCGCGTTACGTTCAGCCTGCAGTTGCTCGGTGCGGGTCTGCACGGTCTTGCGCTGTTCTTCCAGCGCTTCGATGCGTGCCACATCCAGGGCAAAGCCGCGGGATGCCAGACGATCCGCTACGTCCTGGAGGTTGCTACGTAACAGTTTGGAATCGAGCATGTCGTTCTCTCGTTTATCAAAGTTTGGTCAAGGACAGGCCGGCCCAGGTAGCAAGCAGCCCGCCGAATACACTCAGTGCCGCATAGCCCAGGGCCAGCGCCACTTGTCCGCTTTCCAGCAGACGCACGGTATCCAGTGAAAAGGATGAAAAAGTCGTCAGGCCACCGAGGAAGCCCACTATCAATCCGGCACGCACTTCGATCGGCACTTCCGGACGGACCAGGAACAGCCCGTACAACACGCCGATCAGCAGGCAGCCCACGATATTAACGGCCAGCGTCGCGGTATAGAAGTGCCGCGGCCAATTGGCGTTGATCCAGTTGCCCGTGGTGAAACGCAACAGGGTACCGGCCACGCCACCGGCGGAGACTGCGAGGATCAGGGGGATCACGGTTTTCTCCGCTGCAAGGGGCTGGCCCGGTCCAGGGCGGCCAGGTGCTTGAGCTTCTCGCCGATCTTCAGTTCCAGGCCACGGGGCACCGGTTGATAGAGCGGCAAGGGTTCGAGTTCTTCGGGGAAATAGTCTTCACCGGCGGCGTAGGCATCCGGCTCGTCATGGGCGTAGCGGTATTCGTCGCCGTAGCCCAGCTGCTTCATCAGCTTGGTCGGGGCATTGCGCAAGTGGATCGGCACTTCCAGCGAGCCGTGCTCGGCAGCAGCGCGCATGGCGGCCTTGAAACCCATGTACACGGCGTTGCTCTTCGGCGCACAGGCCAGGTAGGTGATGGCCTGGGCCACTGCCAGCTCGCCTTCGGGGCTGCCCAGGCGCTCCTGCACATCCCAGGCCGCCAGGCACAGGCTCAGGGCCCGCGGGTCGGCGTTGCCAATGTCTTCGCTGGCCATGCGCACCACGCGCCGGGCCAGGTACAGCGGGTCGCAGCCACCATCGAGCATGCGCGCGAACCAGTACAGGGCCCCGTCGGGATTGGAGCCGCGCACCGATTTGTGCAACGCGGAAATCTGGTCGTAGAAGGCTTCGCCGCCCTTGTCGAAACGCCGGCGGGTGTCACCCAGCAGGCTTTGCAACAGATCGACACTGATCTCGCCACCGTCTTCCGCCAGGTCCGAGGCGTTTTCCAGCAGGTTGAGCATGCGCCGGCCATCGCCATCGGCGGCCGACAGCAGCATCTGGAAGCCTTCATCGCTGAGGCTCAGCTGGCGCTTGCCCAGCCCCCGCTCCTCGGTCAGGGCGCGCTGTACCAGGGTGCCCAGGGCCGCTTCATCCAGGCTCTTGAGCACATAGACCCGCGCTCGGGAGAGCAAGGCGTTGTTGAGCTCGAAGGAGGGGTTTTCCGTGGTGGCGCCGATAAAGATCAGCGTGCCGTCTTCCACGTAAGGCAGGAAGGCATCCTGCTGCGATTTGTTGAAGCGGTGCACTTCGTCGACAAACAGAATGGTTCGCCGACCGTATTGCCCGGCCTGCTGCTTGGCGACTTCCACCGCCTGGCGGATCTCCTTGACCCCGGCCAGCACCGCCGAGACGGTTTCGAAGTGGGCATCCGAGACTTCCGCCAACAGCCGCGCCAGGGTGGTCTTGCCGACCCCGGGCGGGCCCCAGAAGATCATCGAATGCAGCGCGCCCTGCTCCAGGGCCTCGCGCAGCGGCTTGCCCCGGGCCAACAGGTGCTGCTGGCCAACGTACTCGTCCAGGTTGGTCGCACGCAGGCGTGCGGCCAGTGGCTGGGCAATCGGGGCACTACGAAACAGGTCCATGGACTACCTTCGAAACCTTGCGGTTGCGGCTGCTTACTCTTGGATCACATCGGCACCCTTGGGGATGTCGAACTTGAACTTGGACGCCGGGATGGCTTCGTTGGCCTTGACCCCGGTGAACAGGATATTGGTGCGCTGGCCAACGCTGTCGATCAACTGCATGTCGTTGATCATGCCGTTGCGAAACGACAGGCGCAGGCTGTCGAACAGGGTGTCGCGGGTTTTCGGCTTGAGGGTGAAGTCCATCACGCCGCCGGCTTCCTTGGAGGTGATGTCGAAGCTTTCGCTGATTTTCGACACGTCACCGGAGAGCAACAGGGCCGGGGTCTGGGTCAGGCGCTGGTCAAGCTTCTTGATGGTCACCTGCTCCAGGTCCGGGTCCCACAGGGAGACTTTCTGGCCGTCGGAGACCATCAGCTGTTCTTGTGGCGCATCGGTGTGCCAGTAGAACAGGCCCGGGCGCTGCAGGGACATCTCGCCGGCGGTTTCCTGCAACTGGGTGCCGCTGCCGTCCAGGGTCAGTTGGGAGAAACGCGCGGTCAGGGTCTGGGACTTTTCCAGCAACTGGGTCAGGCGCGCCACGTCTTTCGGGTCGGCGTGGGCCGATAAGGTGGTCACAGCCAATACCGGCAGCAGCAACATGCGAATCAGGCGCATGGAATTCCTCATTAATTGGATGGGTATACGAGCGGCGTGATTTCACGCCGCTGCAAGCGAAACAAGGATCAGTCGCGCGTCGGGCCCGGCGCCAGCACTTCGCGGGAGCCGTTGGTGTTCATCGCCGTCACCACCCCGGCCATTTCCATGGCTTCGATCATCCGGGCGGCGCGGTTGTAGCCAATCTTCAGCTTGCGCTGTACCGCCGAGATCGAGGCCCGGCGGCTTTCCAGGACGAACTGCACGGCTTCGTCGTAGAGCGCGTCGGCTTCCGGATCATCGCCGTCCCCCCCGCCGCTGCTGCCTTCGAAACCACTGCCCGCCTCTTCGACACCGTTGAGGATGTCGTCGTTGTATTCCGGCGCACCGCGCAGCTTCCAGGCCTCCACCACGCGGTGCACTTCATCATCGGAAACGAAGGCGCCGTGGACGCGGATCGGCAGGCTGGTGCCCGGCGGCATATAGAGCATGTCACCGTGGCCCAGCAATTGTTCGGCACCGCCCTGGTCGATGATGGTCCGCGAGTCGATCTTGCTCGACACCTGGAACGCCATGCGGGTCGGGATGTTGGCCTTGATCAGGCCGGTGATCACGTCCACCGATGGGCGCTGGGTGGCGAGGATCAGGTGGATACCGGCGGCACGGGCTTTCTGGGCGATACGGGCGATCAGTTCTTCAACCTTCTTGCCGACGATCATCATCATGTCGGCGAATTCGTCCACCACCACCACGATGGTCGGCAGCTTGGTCAGCAGCGGCGCTTCGTCGTGGATGCTTTCGCGGTTGTACAGCGGGTCGGCCAGCGGGGTACCTGCTTCAATCGCTTCCTTGACCTTGGCGTTGAAGCCCGAGAGGTTGCGCACGCCCATCTTGGCCATGAGCTTGTAGCGCCGCTCCATCTCCGCCACGCTCCAGCGCAGGGCGTTGGCCGCGTCCTTCATGTCGGTCACCACCGGGCACAGCAGATGCGGAATGCCCTCGTAGATCGACAGTTCGAGCATCTTCGGGTCGATCATGATCAGCTTGGCGTCTTCCGGGCCGGACTTGAACAGGATCGACAGGATCATCGCGTTGACCCCCACCGACTTACCGGAACCGGTGGTACCGGCCACCAGCAGGTGAGGCATTTTTGCAAGGTCGGTGATGATCGGCTTGCCGCCGATATCGTGGCCCAGGGCCAGGGTGACCGGGGATTTGAAGTTGTCGTATTCCGGGGTCGAGAGCACTTCGGAGAAGCGCACGATCTGCCGGTCTTCGTTGGGAATCTCGATGCCCACGGTGGTCTTGCCGGGAATCACTTCCACTACGCGAACACTGGTCACGGCCAGGGAACGCGCCAGGTCCTTGGCCAGGTTGGCGATCCGGCTGACTTTCACCCCTGCCGCCGGCTGGATTTCGTAACGGGTAATCACCGGCCCCGGGTGGATCGAATCCACCGAGACTTCGACGCCGAACTCCTTGAGCTTGATTTCCAGCAGGTGGCCAACCGCCGCCAGGGATTCGGGGGAATAGTTCAGCTGTTTCTTTTCTGCCGGGTCGAGGATCGAGATCGGTGGCAAGGTGCCTTCCACCGCGCTGTCGACGAACAGCGGCACCTGTTTCTCTTTCTGCACGCGCTTGCTGGGCTCCGGCGCCTTGGTGGCGATCGGTGTGATCACTGGCGGCACCTGCTTTTCGCGCTCGGACATGTGCTTGCTCAGGGCCTGCTCGCGCTCGATAAGGCGCTCCTTGACCTTGGCCTGCTCGCGCTTGTCGGCCACGTTCGGGGCCACGACTTCATCGACCCGGGCATCCACTTCGCGCAATTGCGCCACCAGTTGCTTGCGCTCCACGCGCGCATCCCACCAGCGGTTGGCGGCGCCCTGGAACAGTTCGAACAGGTCGAGGGTGATCTTGCCGGTCACGTCCATCACCTTGAACCACGACAGGTCGGTGAACACCGTCAGGCCGAACAGGAACAGGGCAATGAACATCAGGGTGCTGCCCTGCACGTTCAGGGCGTTCTTGGCCAGGTCGCCCAGGCTTTCGCCCAGGGCGCCACCGGCACCGGCCGGCAGGCCCGTGGCGGCATGGAAATGGATATGGGCCAGCGCGGCGCCCGACAGCACCAGGAACACCAGGCCGATCAGCCGCCAGGAAAACAGCCAGCCGCTCCACTGCCAGGGCTCATGGCGCTGGCGGAAGATCTGGTAGGTCTTGATCGCCAACAGCAGCGGGAAGATATAGGCGAAGTAACCCAACACCATAAACAGGATATCGGCGCTGTAGGAACCGGCCGGGCCACCGAAGTTCTGCACGTCTTCAATCTTGCTGTTATGACTCCAGCCCGGATCATCTTTCCCATAGGTCAGAAGTGCCATCATCAAGAACAGGCACAGGGCGCCAATGGCGATCAACGCACCTTCCTTGAGCCGGTAGTGCAATTGTTGACGCCAGAGCGGAACAACAGGTTTAGGTGCTGCGGTGGATTTCTTCAAAACGCGTCTTTTCCTGCGCCAAGGGCGCGTCCAACGGGTGATTGACTACAAGATACTGCTCAATCCGAGCAGGTAAATAAAGTTGACCGGCGTAACTGGGGCTACTTTTAACACTCTGCCCCTTGCTTCTGAAACAGTGCAATTCTGAATAAACCCGGTACAGCGTCGTATTGTACGGGTTTGTTCACGCCATGCCACGTCGGAACCCTCCGACCAGCATAGTCAACGGCCTGTTACGCACTGTTCAATTGGAGCATGCATTCTCTTTTGTGACAAAGGCTTATGAGGTGTTTTTATGAACGATGCGAAGCATTCACGCCTGATCATTCTGGGCTCTGGCCCTGCCGGTTACAGCGCTGCCGTCTATGCCGCTCGGGCCAACCTCAAACCGACGGTGATCACCGGTTTGCAAGCCGGCGGCCAACTGACCACCACCACCGAAGTCGACAACTGGCCCGGCGATGTCGAAGGCTTGACCGGCCCGGTGCTGATGGAGCGGATGCAGAGACACGCCGAACGCTTCGACACCGAGATCGTCTATGACCACATCCACACCGCACAGTTGCAGCAGCGGCCGTTTATCCTCATCGGCGACAGCGGCACCTACAGTTGCGACGCGCTGATCATCGCCACTGGCGCCTCGGCGCAATACCTGGGCCTACCCTCCGAAGAGGCCTTTGCCGGCAAGGGGGTTTCCGCCTGCGCCACCTGCGATGGCTTCTTCTACCGCAATCAGGTGGTGGCCGTGGTGGGCGGCGGCAACACCGCCGTGGAGGAAGCACTGTACCTGTCGAACATCGCCAAAGAAGTGCACCTGGTGCATCGCCGCGACAAGCTGCGGGCCGAGAAGATTCTCCAGGACAAGCTGTTCGACAAGGCCGCCAATGGCAATATCCGCCTGCACTGGAACCAGCACCTGGAGGAAGTGCTGGGCGATGCCAGCGGCGTGACCGGCGCCCGCCTCAAGGACAGCCACAGCGGAGAAACCAAGGATCTGGCACTGGCCGGGGTGTTTATCGCCATCGGCCACAAGCCCAATACCGATCTGTTCCAGGGCCAGCTGGAGAT
This sequence comes from Pseudomonas sp. UME65, assembly GCF_014170225.1. Taxonomy (NCBI): domain Bacteria; kingdom Pseudomonadati; phylum Pseudomonadota; class Gammaproteobacteria; order Pseudomonadales; family Pseudomonadaceae; genus Pseudomonas; species Pseudomonas sp. UME65. The sequence continues at coordinate 434,992 of NZ_LZZQ01000005.1, forward strand.
GCGCGACGGCTACCTGCTGGTGCGTGGCGGCAGCGAAGGCAATGCCACGGCCACCGGCATCCAGGGGGTATTTGCCGCCGGCGACGTGGCCGACCACGTCTATCGCCAGGCCATCACTTCGGCCGGCGCCGGCTGCATGGCAGCGCTGGATGCGGAAAAATTCCTCGACGACAACTAAGCCCTCGCCCTACGCTTGTGGCGGGCCCGCAATGGCTCGCCACCGCCCTCCCCTGCCGCAAGTCTGGATACCATGCTGACCTGGTTACAACGCAACACACTCGACTTCCCGCCGCTGGAAAAGGCCATGCGCGAGCCCAATGGCTTGCTGGCCGCGGGCGGAGACTTGTCTGCCGACCGCCTGATCCAGGCCTATCGTCACGGCTGCTTTCCCTGGTTTTCCGAGGGCCAGCCGATTCTCTGGTGGTCCCCCGATCCGCGCACGGTGTTATTCCCGGACGAACTGCATGTCTCCCGCAGCCTGGGCAAACTGTTGCGCAAACAACGCTATCAGGTGACCTTCGATCAGGACTTTGCCGCAGTCATCAGCGCCTGTGCAGCGCCTCGCGCCTATGCCGACGGCACCTGGATCAGCGAAGCGATGCAACGCGCCTACCTGCAACTGCATCAACGCGGCTACGCCCATTCGGTGGAAGTCTGGGATCAGGGAGTGCTGGTGGGCGGCTTGTATGGGCTGGCCATGGGGCAGCTGTTTTTCGGCGAGTCGATGTTCAGCCGCGCCGACAATGCCTCGAAATTCGGCTTTGCCACTCTGGTGGAACGCTTGAAGGCGTGGGGATTTGTGCTGATCGACTGCCAGATGCCCACCGAACACCTGCACAGCCTCGGCGCCCGATCCATTTCCCGGCCAGAGTTCGCGAATTACCTGAAACACCACCTGGACCTGCCGAGCCGCGCCATATGGGTTTCCTAGGCGGGTTTGCCGGGGGTGGCTTACACTTAATTGCAAAGCTTATTCCGAGGGTTGACTCATGACCGAGTTGGCGCGCCTGAAGTTCTATGCCACCCAACCCCACTCTTGCAGCTACCTGCCCGACGAACAGGCGACCACTCTGTTCCTCGATCCCAGCCAGCCCATGGACGTGCATGTCTACGCGGATCTGTCGGAAATGGGCTTTCGGCGCAGCGGCGATCATCTGTATCGCCCCCACTGCCAGAACTGCAACGCCTGCGTGCCGGCGCGCATTCCTGCTACACAGTTCCTGCCCAGCCGCCAGCAAAAGCGCATTCTCAAACGCAACAGCGACCTGACCGTACACGCGGCCAAACCCTGCTTCAGCGAAGAGTATTTCGACCTCTACCAGCGCTACATCGAGCAACGCCACGCCGATGGCGACATGTTCCCCCCCAGCCGCGACCAGTTCTCGACCTTTCTGGTTCGAGACCTGCCCTTCTCGCGCTTCTACGAGTTCCGCCTGGACGGCCGCCTGCTGGCCGTGGCGGTCACCGACCTGCTGCCCAATGGCCTGTCAGCGGTCTACACCTTCTATGAACCCGACGAAGAGCGCCGCAGCCTCGGGCGCTTTGCGATCCTTTGGCAAATCGGCGAAACCCTGCGCCTGGGGCTGGATGCGGTGTACCTCGGCTACTGGATCAAGAACTGCAAAAAGATGAACTACAAGACCCAATATCGCCCCATAGAGCTGCTGGTTAACCAGAGATGGGTGATCCTCAACTAGAAGGTCTTGGCTTAAACCCCACTTTTCGGGCACAATGCACGCCGCTTTTGCCTGGCGCAGTTGCACCGGGCCATTCATTGGACACCGAGGGCTTTACTGCATGTCGAAAGAAGACAGCTTCGAAATGGAAGGCACTGTCGTCGACACCCTGCCCAACACCATGTTTCGTGTGGAGTTGGAAAATGGGCACGTCGTAACCGCGCATATTTCCGGCAAGATGCGCAAGAACTACATTCGTATTCTTACCGGTGACAAAGTGCGCGTCGAGCTGACGCCCTATGACTTGAGCAAAGGGCGCATCACTTACCGCGCTCGCTAAGCAAGTCAATACAAGACGCCCGGTTATGCCGGGCGTTTTTGTTCGTCTGCAAAAAACGTTTCAAACGCCAGATAGCACAAAGGCACCTCCCGGTGCCTTTGGCTGTACTGCTGCGTTATGCGGCGATCAAGCCATTTCCGCCGTGGTCTCGAAATCGAAGGTCAGCTCGCCATCCTTGATGTCGATGTGGACCACACCGCCATGGTCGGACAACTCGCCAAACAGGATCTCCTCGGCCAGGGGACGCTTGATCTTGTCCTGGATCAAGCGCGCCATCGGACGGGCGCCCATGGTCACGTCGTAACCACCGGCGGCCAGCCAGCTGCGAGCGGCATCGGTCACTTCCAGCTGCACGCGCTTGTCTTCCAGCTGCGCCTGAAGCTCGGTAAGGAACTTGTCCACCACGCTCTTGATCACTTCGTGGCTCAGGCGACCGAACTGGATAATGGTGTCCAGACGGTTGCGGAACTCCGGCGTGAAGCTCTTCTTGATCACTTCCATGGCATCGGAAGAGTGATCCTGATGCGTGAAGCCGATGGAGGCTCGCGCCGCGGTTTCAGCACCGGCGTTGGTGGTCATGATGACGATCACATTGCGGAAATCGGCCTTGCGCCCGTTGTTGTCGGTCAGGGTCCCGTGATCCATCACCTGCAGCAGCAGGTTGAAGACTTCCGGGTGGGCCTTCTCGATTTCATCGAGCAGCAATACGCAATGCGGCTGCTTGGTGATGGCCTCGGTCAGCAAGCCGCCCTGGTCGAAACCGACATAACCGGGAGGCGCACCAATCAAGCGCGAGACGGTGTGCCGCTCCATGTACTCGGACATGTCGAAGCGTACCAGCTCGATCCCCATGGCCTTGGCCAACTGCCGCGCCGCTTCGGTCTTGCCGACACCGGTAGGACCGGCGAACAGGAAGGAACCGACCGGTTTGTCCGGCGATTTCAGGCCTGCACGGGACAGCTTGATCGCGGTGGACAGCGAATCGATCGCCGCATCCTGGCCAAACACCGTCAGCTTGAGATCGCGCTCAAGATTGCGCAGCAGCTCTTTATCGGAACTGGTGACGTGTTTTGGTGGAATCCGCGCGATTTTCGCCACGATGTCTTCGACCTGGGCCACTTCGATGCGCTTCACGCGCTTCTCCGCCGGCTGCAGGCGCTGATAGGCACCTGCCTCGTCGATGACGTCGATGGCCTTGTCCGGCATATGCCGGTCATTGATATAGCGCGAGGCCAATTCTGCAGCGGCACGCAGGGCTTCATCACTGTATTCGATACTGTGATGCTGCTCGAAACGCCCCTTGAGGCCGCGCAGGATGCCAATGGTGTCTTCAACCGAGGGCTCGGACACATCGACCTTCTGGAAGCGCCGCGCCAAGGCCCGGTCCTTCTCGAAAATGCCACGGAACTCCTGGAAGGTAGTCGAGCCGATGCAACGGATATCACCCGAGGACAGCAGCGGCTTGAGCAGGTTCGAGGCGTCCATCACCCCACCGGAGGCCGCACCGGCACCGATGATGGTGTGGATTTCGTCGATGAACAGGATCGCCTGAGGGCGTTTTTTCAGTTCGCCCAGCAGCGCCTTGAAGCGCTTCTCGAAATCGCCGCGGTATTTGGTACCGGCCAGCAACGCCCCGAGATCCAGCGAGTAGACGACGCTGTTGACCAGCAGGTCCGGCACTTGATTGTCGACGATGCGCTTGGCCAGGCCCTCGGCAATCGCGGTCTTGCCCACGCCTGCCTCACCCACCAGCAGCGGGTTGTTCTTGCGCCGGCGCGCCAGGATCTGCGCTACGCGCTCGACTTCCTGCTCGCGCCCCACCAACGGATCAATGCGCCCCTGACGGGCCAGTTCATTGAGGTTGCTGGCATAGGCATCCAGAGGATTGCCCGAAGAAGACGACTCACCACCCTCTTCGTCCTGCATATCCTGTTCACCTTCAGAATGATCGCCATGCCCGGGCACCTTGGAGATGCCATGGGCGATGTAGTTGACCACGTCGATACGGGCAACGCTCTGCTGTTTCAGCAGGAACACCGCCTGGCTCTCTTGCTCACTGAAGATTGCCACCAGCACATTGGCACCGGTGACTTCACGCTTGCCCGAGCTCTGTACGTGAAAGACAGCACGTTGCAATACACGCTGGAAACCCAGGGTTGGCTGAGTTTCGCGATCCTCGTCGTGCACGGGAATCAGCGGCGTGGTGGAGTCGATGAACTCCTGCAGGTCGTGCTTGAGTTTGTCGAGGTTTGCTCCGCAGGCACGTAAAACGGTGGCGGCGGCCTCATTATCCAAAAGAGCCAACAGGAGATGCTCGACGGTCATGAACTCATGACGCTTCGAACGGGCCTCCTTGAAGGCGAGATTGAGGGTGACTTCGAGCTCGCGGTTTAACATAGCTTCACCTCATACCCAAGTGGTCGGCGTTAACCGTCCTTCTCGATTTCACAGAGTAGCGGATGCTGGCTTTCCCGGGCGTACTGGTTGACCTGCATGGCCTTGGTCTCGGCGATGTCGCGGGTAAACAATCCACACACTGCCCGCCCTTCGGTATGGACGGCCAGCATGACCTTGGTCGCCAGCTCGCGATTCAGGTTAAAAAACATCTCGAGCACTTCGACGACGAAATCCATCGGCGTGTAGTCATCGTTGAACAAAACCACCTTGTACATCGGCGGCGCCTGGAGAGCAGGCTTAGCCTCCTGTACTGCCAAGCCAGCGGAATCGTCGTCGTGCAAGTCCGGGCGATCCTGATTGAATGTTAGTCGAATCTGGCTGATTGCATGCATGGAAAGAAAGGTTCGTCAGTTATGCAAATACAGTGGTGGGGGCGCCCTGGAAGGATTTCAACTCCGACCGCCGGGTCAACTTGACTATCGGCAAAACGGTGTTACAACCAATAGGGCCCACATTGGGTAATAAACGTCCGCGGCGTCAACCTTTTTACCAAGCTTGGCGGCGGATGAACTGGATGATACTCCAGTGATGGAGTCTGTTGCAGAGGGATATGAGTATGGCTAGCGGTAAGGTCAAGTGGTTCAACAACGCCAAGGGTTATGGCTTTATTAATGAGGAGGGCAAGACTGACGATCTGTTTGCCCATTACTCGGCCATCGATATGGATGGCTACAAGACCTTGAAAGCCGGACAGGCTGTGAGCTTCGAGATCATCCAAGGGCCCAAGGGCCTGCATGCGATCAAAATCAGCGCGTTGAAGGTGCCCGGCGAAATCGTCACCGCCGAGGCCCAGCCCGAAAGTGCCCTGAGCTGATCCAACCAACATCCAGTCATGAAAAAACCGGCCGACTCAAGGGATTGAGTCGGCCGGTTTGCTTTGGGCGCCGTACAGCTTACATGTGCGAGATCAGCGCATCGCCGAAGGCCGAGGAAGACAGGAGGGTTGCACCGTCCATCAGGCGTTCGAAGTCATAGGTCACGGTCTTGGCCGAGATTGCGCCATTGGTGCCCTTGATGATCAGGTCGGCCGCTTCGGTCCAGCCCATGTGGCGCAACATCATCTCTGCGGAGAGGATCAGCGAACCCGGGTTGACCTGGTCCTTGCCGGCATACTTGGGCGCGGTACCGTGGGTGGCTTCGAACATGGCCACGGTATCGGACAGGTTGGCGCCTGGTGCAATGCCGATGCCGCCCACTTCCGCCGCCAGGGCGTCGGACAGGTAGTCACCGTTGAGGTTGAGGGTCGCGATCACATCGTATTCGGCCGGGCGCAGCAGGATCTGCTGGAGCATGGCGTCGGCGATGGCATCCTTGACGATGACGTTCTTGCCGGTTTTCGGGTTCTTGAACTGCATCCAGGGGCCACCGTCCAGCAGGGTCGCGCCGAACTCTTCGGCCGCCACTTCATAGGCCCATTCCTTGAAGGCACCTTCGGTGAACTTCATGATGTTGCCTTTGTGCACGATGGTCAGCGAGTCGCGGTCGTTATCCACTACATATTGCAGCGCCTTGCGCGCCAGACGCTTGGTGCCCTGCAGGGAAACCGGCTTGACGCCGATGCCGCAGTTTTCGTCGAAACGGATCTTGGTGACACCCATTTCCTCCTTGAGGAACTTGATGACCTTGGTGGCTTCTGCCGAGCCGGCTTTCCACTCGATGCCGGCATAAATGTCTTCGGAGTTTTCACGGAAGATGGTCATGTCCACGTCACCCGGCTTTTTCACCGGGCTGGGCACGCCTTCGAACCAGCGCACAGGGCGCAGGCATACATAAAGATCGAGTTGCTGACGCAGGGCCACGTTCAGGGAACGGATGCCACCACCGACCGGAGTGGTCAGCGGGCCCTTGATGGAAACCACGTAATCCTTCACTGCGTCCAGGGTTTCCTGAGGAAGCCAGGTGTCCTGGTCGTACACTTGAGTCGCTTTTTCCCCGGCATACACTTCCATCCAGGAAATCTTGCGTTCGCCGCCGTAAGCCTTCTTAACCGCAGCATCGACAACCTTGATCATGACCGGGCTGATATCAACACCAATACCGTCGCCTTCGATGAAAGGAATAATCGGGTTGTTAGGAACATTGAGAGAATGGTCTGCGTTGACGGTGATTTTGTCGCCGACTGCTGGAACCTGAATCTTCTTGTATCCCATGCTGAACTCCGTTGTGTGGATTGAACATCTGGCTGCGTTCGAGCGTACCCCAGTTGAATCTGGACGGGAACCTCATGTTCCACCCATATGCCGTGAAAGCTGCACAGTTCGCGGCCTACAAGCCTGAAAGCAAAGGGAAAAGTGCCAAAGTAAAGCACCCCGAGCGACTCTACGCCTGCACCCTGCCTGCGACCTTTAGACCAATGGACGAGAACGGGCGCCTATGAAGCATCGGCGTTTTGCTAGCTACCTATGTATAATGCCGCCGCTGACCACAGAGTCACGACGGCCGAACGCTCTGCTACCGACAAAACAAGCCGAGAATGGCCGCCCAAAGCCGGGTTGTTACCGCAGCCCACCCGCTTGACGCTCGACTGATGCACCCAACATCACCGCGAAGAAACCTCGACATTCGGCTCATGGATGACCTTTGAACGAAAGCGCTTACCCGGCGCACCTCGAGTTTCTGCGCACGCTTTAGCAAAGAAGAGAGTTAATCCGAATATGCCCACCCGCTCGAAGATCATCTACACCTTCACCGACGAAGCCCCGGCCCTCGCCACCTATTCCCTGCTGCCTATCGTAGAAGCCTTCACCGCTTCGGCTGATATCGCCGTGGAAACCCGCGACATCTCCCTGGCCGGCCGCATCCTCGCCAGCTTCCCTGAGCAGTTGGGTGCCAAAGCGGTACCGGACCACCTCGCCGAACTGGGCGAACTGGCGGTCACCCCGGAAGCCAACATCATCAAGCTGCCGAACATCAGCGCCTCGGTACCGCAACTGCAAGCCGCGATCAAAGAGCTGCAGGCCCTGGGCTATGCCCTGCCGGACTATCCCGAGACCGTCACCAGCGACGCCGACAAAGACGCCAAGGCCCGTTACGACAAGGTCAAGGGCAGCGCCGTGAACCCGGTCCTGCGTGAAGGCAACTCCGACCGCCGCGCTCCGCTGTCGGTGAAGAACTATGCGCGCAAGCACCCGCACAAGATGGGCGCCTGGGCCAAGGACTCCAAGTCCCACGTCGCCCACATGAGCAACGGCGACTTCTATGGCAGCGAAAAAGCGGCCCTGATCGAAGCAGCCGACAGCGTCAAGATCGAACTGATCGCCCAGGACGGCACTGCCACCGTCCTGAAGGAAAAGACCGCCGTGCAAGCCGGCGAGATCCTCGACTGCGCCGTAATGAGCAAAAAGGCCCTGCGCGCCTTCATCGCCGCTGAAATCGAAGACGCCAAGAAGCAAGGCGTACTGCTCTCGGTACACCTCAAGGCCACCATGATGAAGGTCTCCGACCCGATCATGTTCGGCCAGATCGTTGCCGAGTTCTATCAGGATGCCCTGAGCAAGCACGCCACCGTGCTGCAGGAAATCGGCTTCAACCTGAACAACGGCATCGGCGACCTGTACGCCCGCATCAAGGCGCTGCCTGCCGATCAGCAAGCCGCCATCGAAGCCGACATTCAGGCCGTCTACGCTGCCCGCCCTGCCCTGGCCATGGTCAACTCCGACAAAGGCATCACCAACCTGCACGTGCCGAGCGACGTGATCGTCGACGCCTCGATGCCTGCCATGATCCGTGACTCCGGCAAGATGTGGGGCACCGACGGCCAGCTGCACGACACCAAGGCCGTGATCCCGGACCGTTGCTACGCCACCATCTACCAGGCCGTGATCGAAGACTGCAAAGCCAATGGCGCGTTCGATCCGACCACCATGGGCAGCGTGCCGAACGTTGGCCTGATGGCGAAAAAAGCCGAAGAATACGGTTCCCACGACAAGACTTTCGAAATCAAGGCTGACGGCGTGGTTCGCGTCACCGACAGCAAAGGCAGCCTGCTGCTGGAGCAGAAAGTCGAAGCCGGCGACATCTTCCGCATGTGCCAGACCAAAGACGCGCCGATCCAGGACTGGGTCAAACTGGCGGTCAACCGTGCTCGTGCCAGCAGCACTCCGGCCATTTTCTGGCTGGACCCGATGCGTGCCCACGACGGCGTGATGATCGAGAAAGTTCAGGCCTACCTGAAGGATCACGACACCAGCGACCTGGACATCCGCATCATGTCCCCGGTCGAAGCCATGAAGTTCACCCTGGCACGCACCCGCGACGGCAAGGACACCATCTCGGTAACCGGCAACGTACTGCGCGACTACCTGACCGACCTGTTCCCGATCATGGAACTGGGCACCAGCGCGAAGATGCTGTCGATCGTGCCGCTGATGAACGGTGGCGGCCTGTTCGAAACCGGCGCCGGCGGTTCGGCTCCCAAGCACGTACAGCAGCTGCTGGAAGAGAACTTCCTGCGCTGGGACTCCCTGGGTGAGTTCCTGGCCCTGGCCGCCTCCCTGGAGCACCTGGGCAACACCTACAACAACCCGAAAGCCCTGGTGCTGGCCAAGACCCTGGACCAGGCGACCGGCCAGTTCCTCGACAACAACAAGTCGCCATCGCGCAAGGTCGGCAACATCGACAACCGCGGCAGCCACTTCTACCTGGCGCTGTACTGGGCTCAAGCCCTGGCCGCCCAGACCGAGGACGCTGCCCTGCAAGCGCAATTCAGCACCCTGGCCAAGACCCTGACCGAGAACGAAGCGACCATCGTCGCCGAGCTCAACGCCGTACAGGGCAAGCCCGTGGACATCGGTGGCTACTACAGCGCCAACCCCGAGCTGGTGAGCCAGGCCATGCGCCCGAGCGCCACCCTCAACGCAGCCATCGCTGCGCTGGTGTAAGCACGAGCGAACACACAAACCCCGGCCCCGCGCCGGGGTTTGTGCTTCTGGCGCCCGCAGCAACCGGCCTGTCGGCGAAACAGCCAGCGCTCGCTTCGCCGGCGAGCCGGCTCCTACAATGCTCACCCTTTATAAAGGAGTGCCTTTATGGAATGGCAACCGCATATTACTGTCGCCACCATCGTCGAGGACCAGGGCCGCTTCCTGTTCGTCGAGGAGTACCAGGGCGAACAAGCCGTGCTCAACCAGCCCGCCGGGCACCTGGATGCCAATGAAAGCCTGCTCCAGGCGGCCGTACGCGAAACCCTGGAGGAAACCGGCTGGGATGTGGAGTTGACCGGCGTGGTCGGCATCTACCTCTACACCGCCCCCAGCAACGGCGTGACCTACCAGCGCGTGTGCTTTGCCGCCAAGCCACTGCGCCATCATCCGGACTATCAGTTGGATGACGGCATCATCGGCCCGCGCTGGCTGAGCCGCGAGCAACTGCTGGAGCAACGGGCCAACTGGCGCAGCGAGCTGATCCTGCAGTGCCTGGACGATTACCTGGATGGCCAGTCGCACAGCCTGGCACTGATCCGACCAATGCTTTAACCGCAGTTTTAGCCTTGCAGGCCTCAGCCTGTTAGAATCGCGTCCTTTTTCAAGACACCCGTTGAATTCCTATGCGTGATCCAGCCCCTTCTGATAACCAAAAGAAGCGCGTCATTGTCGGCATGTCCGGCGGCGTGGATTCTTCCGTTTCCGCCCTCCTGCTGATGGAGCAGGGTTACCAGGTGGAAGGCCTGTTCATGAAGAACTGGGAGGAAGACGACGGAACCGAATACTGCACCGCCATGGACGACCTGGCCGACGCCCAGGCCGTGTGCGACAAGATTGGCATCAAGCTGCACACTGCCAACTTCGCCGCCGAATACTGGGACAACGTGTTCGAGCACTTCCTGGCCGAATACAAGGCCGGCCGCACGCCGAACCCGGATATCCTCTGCAACCGCGAAATCAAGTTCAAGGCCTTCCTCGACTACGCCATGATGCTCGGCGCCGACCTGATCGCCACCGGCCACTATGTGCGCCGCCGCGACATCGATGGCCGCACCGAACTGCTCAAGGGCCTGGACCCGAACAAGGACCAGAGCTACTTCCTCCACGCCGTTGGCGGCGAGCAGATCGCCAAGACCCTGTTCCCGGTAGGCGAGCTGGAAAAGCCCGAAGTGCGCGCCATTGCCGAAAAACACGACCTGGCCACGGCGAAGAAGAAAGACTCCACCGGCATCTGCTTTATCGGTGAGCGGCGCTTCAGCGACTTCCTCAAGCAATACCTGCCGGCCCAGCCCGGCGAGATCAAGACCACCGAAGGTGAAGTCATCGGCCGCCATCACGGCTTGATGTACCACACCATCGGCCAGCGTCAGGGCCTGGGCATCGGCGGCCTGAAAGACGCCGGCGAAGAGCCGTGGTACGTGCTGATCAAGGACCTGGAGCACAACGAGCTGATCGTGGGCCAGGGCAATGATCACCCCTGGCTGTTCTCCCGCGCCCTGCTGGCCTCCGACATCTATTGGGTCAACCCCATCGACCTGAGCCAGCCGCGACGCCTGACCGCCAAGGTGCGCTACCGCCAGAGCGACCAGCCCTGCACCCTGGAAAAGACCGCCAACGGCTACCGCGCCACCTTCAACGACCCACAGCGCGCCGTCACTCCCGGCCAGTCCGTGGTGTTCTACGACGGCGAGATCTGCCTCGGTGGCGGCGTGATCGAAGTGGCCGAACCCTGGAGCAGCAAGGACGCCCGTCCATGAGCCCGATTCAGGAACAACTGACGGCGCTGGGCGGTGTATTCCTGGCCGCCGTACTGGTGGACCGGATCGCCAAGACCGGCCAGGTCAGCGAGGCGGCCTTGAGCTGCATGCTCGGCAGCCTGCTGATCCGCGACCCGAAAGACACCCTGGAAGTCTACGGCGGCGACGACATCAACCTGCGCGAGGGTTACCGGGCCCTGATTGGCGCCCTGGAGCGCGACCCCAGCACCCTGCAGCGCGAACCGCTGCGCTACGCTTTGTCGATGCTCGGCCTGGAGCGCCAGCTGGCCAAGCGCGACGACCTGCTGGAGACCATCGGCAAACGCCTGCCGCAGATCCAGTCCCAGGTAGAACATTTCGGTCCAGCCCACGAAAACGTCATCGCCGCGTGCGGCGGGCTGTACCAGGACACCCTGAGCACCCTGCGCCAGCGCATTCAGGTGCACGGCGACATGCGCAACCTGCAGCAGCCCAGCAATGCCTCGAAGATCCGCGCCCTGCTGCTGGCCGGCATCCGCTCGGCACGCCTGTGGCGACAGCTGGGCGGCCATCGCTGGCAACTGGTGATCAGCCGGCGCAAATTGCTCAAAGAGCTTTATCCGTTGATGCGCAGCAGCTGAGCTGCGCCTGATTTTTCAAGAGCTGCGCGTAAGACGCTGGTCAGTTGGCAACGGACCGGCGGATATTTTCATGTATGATACGCGCCCCATTTCGTTGCCCGACTGTCCGAGAACACCCCATGCAGCTCTCTTCGCTCACTGCGGTTTCCCCTGTTGACGGCCGCTACGCCGGCAAAACCCAGGCCCTGCGCCCCATTTTCAGCGAATACGGCCTGATCCGTGCTCGCGTCCTCGTTGAAGTGCGCTGGCTCCAGCGCCTGGCCGCCCATAGCGCCATCAGCGAAGTGCCGGCGTTCTCCGCCGAAGCCAACGCCGTCCTCAATGCCCTGGCAGAGAACTTCTCGCTGGAGCACGCCGAGCGCGTCAAAGAGATCGAGCGCACCACCAACCACGACGTCAAGGCCATCGAGTACCTGCTCAAGGAGCAAGCTGCCAAGCTGCCTGAACTGGCCAACGTCAGTGAGTTCATCCACTTCGCCTGCACCAGCGAGGACATCAACAACCTGTCCCACGCCCTGATGCTGCGCGAAGGCCGTGATGAAGTGATGCTGCCGCTGATGCGCCAGACCGCCAACGCCATCCGCGAGCTGGCGATCCGTTTCGCCGAAGTGCCGATGCTCTCGCGCACCCACGGCCAGCCGGCCTCGCCGACCACCCTGGGCAAGGAGCTGGCCAACGTCGTTTACCGCCTGGAACGCCAGATCGCCCAGGTCGCTACCGTGCCGCTGCTGGGCAAGATCAACGGCGCCGTGGGCAACTACAACGCCCACCTCTCGGCCTACCCGGACATCGACTGGGAAGCCAACGCCCGCGCCTTCATCGAAGACGAACTGGGCCTGGCCTTCAACCCCTACACCACGCAGATCGAGCCGCACGACTACATCGCCGAGCTGTTCGACGCTATTGCGCGCTTCAACACCATCCTGATCGACTTCGATCGCGATATCTGGGGCTACATCTCCCTGGGCTACTTCAAGCAGCGCACCATTGCCGGCGAAATCGGTTCCTCGACCATGCCGCACAAGGTCAACCCGATCGACTTCGAAAACTCCGAAGGCAACCTGGGCATCGCCAACGCCCTGTTCCAGCACCTGGCGAGCAAGCTGCCGATCTCCCGCTGGCAGCGCGACCTGACTGACTCCACCGTATTGCGCAACCTGGGCGTGGGCTTTGCTCACAGCGTGATTGCCTACGAGGCCAGCCTCAAGGGCATCAGCAAACTGGAGCTCAACGCCCAGAAAATCGCCGAAGACCTGGACGCCTGCTGGGAAGTCCTGGCCGAGCCGATCCAGACCGTGATGCGCCGCTACAACATCGAAAACCCCTACGAAAAGCTCAAGGAACTGACGCGCGGCAAGGGCATCAGCCCAGAAGCGCTGCAGACTTTCATCGACGGGCTGGACATGCCCGCCGCGGCCAAGGCCGAGCTGAAACAGCTCACCCCGGCCAGCTACATCGGTAATGCCGCAGCCCAGGCCAAGCGCATCTGACCGATTGCTCGACCTTTTGACGCCCGGCCGCGCCGGGCGTTTTTATTCCTGCTAGAAAAGTACACTTTTTCAATAGGTTACACATGAATCCTGATATTCCTCTTCAACTTCTGGGCGGCATCACTGCACGGGAATTTCTGCGTGACTACTGGCAGAAGAAACCCCTGCTGATCCGTCAGGCCCTGCCTGACTTCGAAAGCCCGATCGAACCTGACGAACTGGCCGGCCTGGCCCTGGAAGAAGAAGTCGAATCGCGCCTGGTGATCGAAAACGGCGAGCGCCCATGGGAACTGCGCCGCGGGCCCTTCGCCGAAGACGAGTTCAGCAAGCTGCCGGAACGCGACTGGACCCTGCTGGTCCAGGCCGTGGACCAGTTCGTCCCGGAAGTCGCCGAGCTGCTGGAGCACTTCCGCTTCCTGCCGAGCTGGCGCATCGATGACGTGATGATCAGCTTCGCCGCACCTGGCGGTAACGTCGGCCCGCACTTCGACAACTACGACGTGTTCCTGCTGCAAGGCTTTGGTAAGCGCAACTGGAAGATCGGCCAGATGTGCGACTCCGAAAGCCCGCTGCTGCAGCACGCGGACCTGCGCATCCTCGCCGAGTTCGAAGAAACCGAAAGCTGGGTCCTGGAGCCCGGCGACATGCTCTATCTGCCACCGCGCCTGGCCCACTATGGCGTTGCGGTGAACGATTGCATGACCTATTCGGTCGGTTTCCGCGCCCCGAGCGCCGCCGAAGTCCTGACCCACTTCACCGACTTCCTCGGCCAGTTCCTGCCGGACGAAGACCGCTACACCGACGCCGACGTGCAGCCGGCCAGCGACCCGCACCAGATCCAGCAGGACGCCCTCGACCGGCTCAAGGGCCTGCTGGCCGAGCACATGAGCGACGAGCGCCTGCTGCTGACCTGGTTCGGCCAGTTCATGACCGAACCACGCTACCCGGAACTGGTGACCGGACCCGAACTGGAAGAAGAAGACCTGCTGGGCAGCCTGGAACAGGGCGCGATCCTGATCCGCAACCCGAGCGCGCGCCTGGCCTGGTCGGAAGTGGATGAAGACCTGCTACTGTTCGCCAGCGGCCAAAGCCGCCTGCTTCCCGGTAAGCTGCGCGAACTGCTGAAAATGATTTGCGCCGCCGATGCCTTGCATATCGACAACCTCGGCCAGTGGCTGGCGGATGACGATGGGCGCGGCCTGTTGTGTGAACTGGTCAAGCAAGGGAGCCTGGGGTTTGCCGATGAATAAGATTCACGTACGTGTCGCAGACTGGCAAAAGGACAACGCCGAGATCCGGCGCATCCGTGAAGCCGTATTCATTGCCGAGCAATCGGTGCCGCCCGAACTGGAGTGGGATGCCGACGACGACAGCGCCGTGCACTTCCTGGCCTTCGAGGGCGACTTCCCCATCGGCACCGCGCGCCTGCTGCCCGACGGCCATGTGGGCCGGGTTTCGGTGCTCAAGGACTGGCGCGGCCTGAAGGTTGGCGACGCGCTGATGCGCGCGGTGATCGATGAAGCCGAAAAGCGCGGCCTGAAGCAACAGATGCTCAGCGCCCAGGTCCAGGCCACGGCATTCTATGAGCGCCTGGGCTTCTCCATCGTCAGCGAGGAATTCCTCGAAGCGGGCATTCCCCACGTCGACATGGTTCGCGGCGCCTGACCGACACGCCGCTCGCGGCAACGGCCAGCCAAAACGCCCCGCCATCCCTCCTCCGGCAACTAAGCTGGAGACCAGGATGCCGGGGCGTTTTGCCGTGCGCGATTCAACTTGCCCCACCCAAAGCCGACAAAGTGTCAAACTCAAGGCTTTACGCCAGCTACTCGCGGAGATAACGGATATGTCCCTACGCACCCTGCTCACGACGCTGCTGCTGACCTTCAGCTGTTCGGTCATGGCCGCCACCGAGATCGTGCCCCTCAACAACCGCACCAGTGCCGACCTGCTGCCGGTGGCGCAGAACTTCCTCGGCAAGGACGGCAAGGTCAGCGCCTATGGCAACCAGCTGATCGTCAACGCCGAGCCGGACAAGATTGCCGAACTGCGAGCCTTTATCGCCCAACTGGACACCGCGGCCAAACGCCTGCTGATCACCGTCGATACCAATGAAAACAACTTCCAGGACAATCAGGGCTATTCGGTCAACGGCGCGCCCCAGACCCGAATCATCAACCGCAGCACCGAGAGCCGCGACGGCGGTATCCAGCAGATCCAGGCCAGCGAAGGCGTGCCAGCACTGATCCAGGTCGGCCAGAGCGTGCCGTTGACCACCACCCAGACCGACCCCTACGGGCGCCTGCAGAACCAGACCCAGTACCGCAACGTCACTCAGGGCTTCTATGTCACCGCCAGCGTTACCGGTGAAACCGTGCACCTGAGCATCAGCACCAACCGTGACCGCATGAGCCAGGAACGTCCCGATGTAGTGAACGTGCAAAGCACCGACACAACTGTCAGTGGGCGCCTGGGCGAATGGATCACCCTGGCCGGAGTCAATCGCCAGACCCAGGCCGATAAACAGGGCCCGGGCCGCAGCTACTCGACTCAAGGCCGGGACGACATGACCTTGCGGGTCAAGGTCGATGCCTTGGACTAAAGCACCAAAAACTGACTGATTAGTCGTATTAGACCAAAGATGTAGTGCCACAAAAAAAGCACTACAAAACATTTGACGAGCCAAAAAACCGCGGGCATGATGGCCTCGCTCCCGCTAATCAGGGGCCCTGGCAAGGGCCTTCGGATCGCCGCTCTAACCTACCCACCTGAGCCGATTCGTGTCTGTACCGCCCACAAGGTGTGTTTGACGAGATTGCGACTGGAACGAAGTTGTCCCGAGGGACGGAAGCGTAATTAGGTAGATCGGCAACACACTGATGGAACGCACCAAGGCCCACGACGCCGGCATGCGCCCCGCAGCTCGCCTTCACCTGCTCACTTTCCCCTCGAGCCCATCGTTCACCCGTCGCCATCCCCGCCAGACCCGACTTGACCGCCATAAGCTTCCTGGTCAGCGAGCAGCCTTTTACGCAGCGTTATGACGCGTGATCGGCGGAGCCGGAACTCTCCAACCAAGAACGACTTTTTACACAAGACGCGACGAGGTTTATCTCCATGGCACTGACACGCGAACAGCAAATTGCAGCCCTTGAAAAAGACTGGGCTGAAAACCCGCGCTGGAAAGGCGTGACTCGCACCTACTCCGCTGCCGACGTGGTCCGTCTGCGTGGCTCGGTTCAACCCGAGCACACCCTGGCACGCATGGGCGCCGAGAAGCTCTGGAACCTGGTCACCCAAGGTGCCAAGCCGTCCTTCCGTCCTGATAAAGATTTCGTCAACTGCATGGGCGCCCTGACCGGCGGCCAGGCTGTACAACAGGTTAAAGCCGGTATCCAGGCGATCTACCTGTCGGGCTGGCAAGTGGCTGCGGACAACAACTCCGCCGAATCCATGTACCCCGACCAGTCGCTGTACCCGGTGGACTCGGTTCCAACCGTGGTCAAGCGCATCAACAACTCGTTCCGTCGCGCCGACCAGATCCAGTGGAAAGCCGGCAAGAACCCGGGCGACGACGGCTACATCGACTACTTCGCACCGATCGTGGCCGACGCCGAAGCCGGTTTCGGCGGCGTACTGAACGCCTACGAGCTGATGAAGAGCATGATCGAAGCAGGCGCCGCCGGCGTTCACTTCGAAGACCAGCTGGCTTCCGTGAAGAAGTGCGGCCACATGGGCGGCAAGGTACTGGTGCCAACCCAGGAAGCCGTACAGAAGCTGACCGCTGCCCGTCTGGCGGCCGACGTTGCCGGTGTACCGACCATCATCCTGGCCCGTACCGACGCCAACGCTGCCGACCTGTTGACTTCCGACTGCGACCCGTACGACCAGCCATTCGTGACTGGCACCCGCACCCAGGAAGGCTTCTACAAAGTGAAAGCCGGCCTGGACCAGGCAATCGCCCGCGGCCTGGCTTACGCTCCGTACGCCGACCTGATCTGGTGCGAAACCGCCAAGCCGGACCTGGACGAAGCCCGTCGCTTCGCCGAGGCGATCAAGAAGGAATACCCGGACCAGATCCTGTCGTACAACTGCTCGCCTTCCTTCAACTGGAAGAAGAACCTGGACGACGCGACCATCGCCAAGTTCCAGCGCGAACTGTCCGCCATGGGCTACAAGCACCAGTTCATCACCCTGGCCGGCATCCACAACATGTGGCACAGCATGTTCAACCTGGCGCACGACTACGCCCGCAACGACATGACCGCCTACGTGAAACTGCAAGAGCAAGAGTTCGCTGACGCCGCCAAGGGCTACACCTTCGTGGCTCACCAGCAGGAAGTGGGCACCGGCTACTTCGACGACATGACCACCGTGATCCAGGGTGGCTCGTCCTCGGTAACCGCGCTGACCGGCTCCACCGAAGAAGAACAGTTCCACTGATTTAGGCCTCACGGCTTGATCGAGCGGCCAATGCAGACCCGGTAAAAACAACTGCATTGCTGTACAGCTGACGCCCCGACTGGTTCGGGGCGTTTTTTTTGCCCCCCCCCTCCTGTAGGAGCTGGCTTGCCGGCGAACCTCTACCCTGCGCGCCCTCCTCAAAAGCCTCGCCATGCCCACCCCTGCAAAAAAGCTGGCCAAACATTGATCCAGGGCGGTGTTAGCAAGGGCGAAAGAGGTTAAAAGGTGCGCCCCTGCTACTTGCAGTAACAGGGATATAACAAGCAACTTTCCCACTCCCCGAAGGAAAGCAGATTAAAACAGCCTACAAACAATATTGATTATCATTTAGCAGTTGTAACTTTCGTTACAGCAGCTACAAAACATAATTAACAAAACCTCCCCTAATGCCCGCAGGCCGCGGCTTACGGGGCTACCGGGGTGAGCTATGTCCTTATTACGATAAACAATTTCGCTTTAGAAATTTTACTTGCCCGGTGTTTAGCCATAAAATCAGCGCGATTGATTGCGCTGCGACATATCGTCACTGCTTTATTTCTTTATCAAGCTCAGAGACTCTTGCTCTCTGTTAAGGATTACCAGCATGCCCGAAGCGACAGGACTCATGGCCCACAACTGGGGCTTTGCCATTTTCCTTCTGGGCGTTGTCGGCCTTTGCGCCTTCATGCTCGGCGTCTCCAGCCTCCTCGGGTCAAAAGCCTGGGGCCGCAGCAAAAACGAACCGTTCGAGTCCGGCATGCTACCTACCGGTGGCGCCCGCTTGCGGCTCTCAGCCAAATTCTATCTGGTCGCGATGCTCTTCGTGATCTTCGATATCGAAGCCCTCTTTCTCTTTGCCTGGTCTGTGTCCGTCCGCGAAAGCGGCTGGACCGGATTCGTCGAAGCTCTCGTTTTCATAGCAATTCTGTTGGCAGGTCTTGTCTACCTTTGGCGGGTGGGGGCTCTTGACTGGGCTCCGGAAGGTCGTCGTAAGCGGCAGGCGAAGCTAAAACAATGAGGCTTTGGCGATGCAATACAATCTCACCCGGATCGACCCCGATGCTCCTAACGATCAGTATCCGATCGGCGAACGGGAAACCGTTTCCGATCCGTTAGAGGATCAGGTCCACAAAAACATCTTCATGGGCAAGCTCGAAGACGTGCTGAGCGGCGCGGTCAACTGGGGGCGTAAGAACTCCCTGTGGCCGTACAACTTCGGCCTTTCCTGCTGCTACGTGGAAATGACCACCGCCTTCACGGCGCCCCACGACATCGCGCGCTTTGGCGCCGAGGTTATCCGGGCATCGCCGCGTCAGGCGGACTTCATGGTTATCGCCGGGACCTGCTTCATCAAGATGGCGCCGATCATCCAGCGTCTCTATGAGCAAATGCTCGAGCCGAAATGGGTTATCTCCATGGGTTCGTGCGCCAACTCCGGCGGCATGTACGACATCTACTCGGTAGTCCAGGGGGTGGACAAGTTCCTGCCCGTGGACGTCTACGTACCTGGCTGCCCGCCCCGCCCCGAAGCGTTCCTGCAAGGCCTGATGCTCTTGCAGGAATCCATTGGCCAGGAGCGTCGCCCACTTTCCTGGGTCGTCGGCGACCAAGGCGTGTATCGCGCCGAGATGCCGTCGCAAAAGGAACAGCGCCGCGAACAGCGTATACAGGTCACCAACCTGCGCAGCCCTGACGAAGTCTGATCCAGTTCTGTTCTTACAAAGAAACGAACCTGGCTTCACTCTTTACGTTGACCGAAAGCGATAAAAAACCATGACTACAGGCAGTGCTCTGTACATCCCGCCTTATAAGGCTGACGACCAGGATGTGGTCGTCGAACTCAATAACCGTTTTGGCCCTGAGGCATTCACCGCCCAGGCCACCCGCACCGGCATGCCGGTGCTGTGGGTTACCCGCTCCAAGCTCGTTGAAGTCCTGACCTTCCTGCGCAACCTGCCCAAGCCGTACGTCATGCTGTATGACCTGCACGGCGTGGACGAGCGCCTGCGCACCAAGCGCCAGGGCCTGCCAGGTGCCGACTTCAGCGTGTTCTACCACTTGCTGTCGATCGAACGTAACAGCGACGTGATGATCAAGGTCGCCCTGTCCGAAAGCGACCTCAGCGTACCGACCGTGACCGGTATCTGGCCGAACGCCAACTGGTACGAGCGTGAAGTCTGGGACATGTTCGGCATTGATTTCCCGGGCCACCCGCACCTGTCGCGGATCATGATGCCGCCGACCTGGGAAGGTCACCCGCTGCGCAAGGACTTCCCGGCCCGCGCCACCGAATTCGACCCGTTCAGCCTGAGCCTGGCCAAGCAGCAACTGGAAGAGGAAGCCGCACGCTTCCGTCCGGAAGACTGGGGCATGAAGCGTTCCGGGGCCAACGAGGACTACATGTTCCTCAACCTCGGCCCGAACCACCCTTCGGCCCACGGTGCCTTCCGCATCATCCTGCAACTGGACGGTGAAGAGATCGTCGACTGCGTTCCGGACATCGGCTACCACCACCGTGGTGCCGAGAAGATGGCCGAACGTCAGTCCTGGCACAGCTTCATCCCGTACACCGACCGTATCGACTACCTCGGCGGGGTGATGAACAACCTGCCGTACGTGCTCTCGGTCGAGAAGCTGGCCGGCATCAAGGTGCCAGAGAAGGTCGACGTCATCCGCATCATGATGGCCGAGTTCTTCCGCATCACCAGCCACCTGCTGTTCCTGGGCACCTACATCCAGGACGTGGGCGCGATGACCCCGGTGTTCTTCACCTTCACCGACCGCCAGAAGGCCTACACGGTGATCGAAGCCATCACCGGTTTCCGTCTGCACCCGGCCTGGTACCGCATCGGTGGTGTTGCCCACGACCTGCCCCGCGGCTGGGAAAAGCTGGTCAAGGACTTCGTCGAATGGTTGCCCAAGCGCCTGGACGAATACACCAAGGCCGCCCTGCAGAACAGCATCCTCAAAGGCCGGACCATCGGTGTCGCCGCCTACAACACCAAGGAAGCCCTGGAATGGGGCGTCACCGGTGCCGGCCTGCGTTCCACCGGTTGCGATTTCGACCTGCGTAAAGCGCGCCCTTACTCCGGCTACGAGAACTTCGAGTTCGAAGTCCCGCTGGCCGCCAACGGCGACGCCTATGACCGCTGCATGGTTCGCGTCGAGGAAATGCGCCAGAGCATCAAGATCATCGACCAGTGCCTGCGCAACATGCCGGAAGGCCCGTACAAAGCGGATCACCCGCTGACCACGCCGCCGCCGAAAGAGCGCACCCTGCAGCACATCGAAACCTTGATCACGCACTTCCTGCAAGTTTCGTGGGGCCCGGTGATGCCGGCCAACGAATCCTTCCAGATGATCGAAGCGACCAAGGGCATCAACAGTTATTACCTGACGAGCGATGGCGGCACCATGAGCTACCGCACCCGGATTCGCACCCCAAGCTACCCGCACCTGCAGCAGATCCCTTCGGTGATCCGCGGCAGCATGGTCGCGGACTTGATCGCGTACCTGGGTAGTATCGACTTCGTTATGGCCGACGTGGACCGCTAAGCATGAACAGCACGCTTATCCAGACAGACCGTTTCGCCCTGAGCGAAACCGAGCGCTCGGCCATCGAGCACGAGATGCATCACTACGAGGACCCGCGCGCGGCGTCCATCGAAGCCCTGAAGATCGTCCAGGAGGAACGTGGCTGGGTGCCTGACGGCGCGGTCTACGCCATCGGCGAGATCCTCGGCATTCCTGCCAGCGACGTTGAAGGCGTGGCGACGTTCTACAGCCAGATCTTCCGCCAGCCAGTGGGCCGCCACATCATTCGCGTCTGCGACAGCATGGTCTGCTACATCGGCGGCCACGAGTCCGTGGTCAGCCAGATCCAGAGCGAGCTGGGCATCGGCCTCGGCCAGACCACCGCCGACGGCCGCTTCACCCTGCTGCCGGTGTGCTGCCTGGGCAACTGCGACAAGGCACCGGCGCTGATGATCGACGACGACACTTTCGGCGACGTGCAGCCTGCTGGCGTGGCCAAACTGTTGGAGGGCTACGTATGACCCTGACCTCTTTCGGTCCTGCGAACCGCATTGCGCGCACCGCAGAAACCCATCCCCTGACCTGGCGCCTGCGCGACGACGGCGAGCCGGTCTGGTTCGACGAGTACCAGGCCAAGAACGGTTACGCGGCGGCCCGCAAGGCCTTCGCCGACCTGTCCCAGGACGACATCGTGCAGACCGTCAAGGATGCCGGCCTCAAGGGTCGCGGCGGTGCGGGCTTCCCCACCGGCGTGAAGTGGGGCCTGATGCCCAAAGACGAATCCATGAACATCCGCTACCTGCTGTGCAACGCGGACGAAATGGAGCCCAACACCTGGAAAGACCGCATGCTGATGGAGCAACTGCCCCATCTGCTGATCGAAGGCATGCTGATCAGTGCTCGCGCACTCAAGACCTACCGCGGCTACATCTTCCTGCGCGGCGAGTACACCACCGCCGCCAAGCACCTGCGTCGTGCCGTGGAAGAAGCCAAGGCCGCAGGCCTTCTGGGCAAGAACATCCTGGGCAGCGGTTTCGATTTCGAGCTGTTCGTCCACACCGGCGCCGGGCGTTACATCTGCGGTGAAGAAACCGCACTGATCAACTCCCTGGAAGGCCGTCGCGCCAACCCGCGCTCCAAGCCGCCCTTCCCTGCCGCCGTGGGCGTGTGGGGCAAGCCGACCTGCGTGAACAACGTCGAGACCCTGTGCAACGTGCCGGCGATCATCGGCGACGGCGTGGAATGGTACAAATCCCTGGCCCGCGAAGGCAGCGAAGACCACGGCACCAAGCTGATGGGCTTTTCCGGCAAAGTGAAGAACCCCGGCCTGTGGGAGCTGCCCTTCGGCGTGACCGCCCGCGAGCTGTTCGAAGACTACGCCGGCGGCATGCGCGACGGCTTCAAGCTCAAATGCTGGCAGCCAGGCGGCGCCGGTACCGGCTTCCTGTTGCCCGAGCACCTGGACGCCCAGATGTATGCCGGCGGCATCGCCAAAGTGGGCACCCGCATGGGTACCGGCCTGGCCATGGCGGTGGACGACAGCATCAACATGGTGTCCCTGCTGCGCAACATGGAGCAGTTCTTCGCCCGCGAGTCCTGCGGCTTCTGCACACCGTGCCGCGACGGCCTGCCCTGGAGCGTCAAGCTGCTGATGGCCCTGGAAAAAGGCCAGGGCCAGCAAGGGGACATCGAGACCCTGCTGGGCCTGGTGGGTTTCCTCGGCCCGGGCAAGACCTTCTGTGCTCACGCACCGGGTGCCGTGGAGCCTTTGGGCAGCGCCATCAAGTATTTCCGTCCAGAGTTCGAAGCCGGCATCGCGCCCACCAGCGCCGCCGTCCCGCCTCTGGCCCGACCGATCGTAGTCGGCGCGTAACGCTTAAATGAGGGCGCCGGGTCCGTGCCCTGCGCTCGACGTGCGATGACGCCGTGAACGGCTGTGTTGATTCGCACGCATAACAAGATTCCATTAGCCACGCCCGCTGACACCGGGCCAACGAAGAACTTTGAACCATGGCCACTATCCACGTAGACGGCAAAGCGCTCGAAGTCGATGGGGCGGACAACCTGTTACAGGCTTGTCTGTCACTAGGCCTCGACATCCCTTATTTCTGCTGGCACCCCGCTCTCGGTAGCGTCGGTGCCTGTCGCCAGTGCGCGGTCAAGCAGTACACCGACGAGAACGACACCCGTGGTCGTATCGTCATGTCCTGCATGACCCCGGCCACCGACAACACCTGGATCTCCATCGACGATGAAGAATCCAAGGCGTTCCGCGCCAGTGTCGTCGAGTGGCTGATGACCAACCATCCCCACGACTGCCCGGTCTGTGAGGAAGGCGGTCACTGCCACCTGCAGGACATGACGGTGATGACCGGCCACAACGAGCGCCGTTATCGCTTCACCAAGCGTACCCACCAGAACCAGGACCTCGGCCCGTTCATTTCCCACGAGATGAACCGCTGCATCGCCTGCTATCGCTGCGTGCGCTTCTACAAGGACTACGCCGGCGGCACCGACCTGGGCGTCTACGGCGCCCACGACAACGTGTACTTCGGTCGCGTTGAAGACGGCACCCTGGAAAGCGAGTTCTCCGGCAACCTCACCGAGGTCTGCCCGACCGGTGTGTTCACCGACAAGACTCACTCCGAGCGCTACAACCGCAAGTGGGACATGCAGTTCTCGCCGAGCATCTGCCATGGCTGCTCCAGCGGTTGCAACATCTCCCCGGGCGAGCGCTACGGCGAGCTGCGCCGCATCGAGAACCGCTACAACGGTTCGGTGAACCAGTACTTCCTCTGCGACCGTGGCCGCTTCGGCTATGGCTACGTCAACCGCAAGGACCGTCCACGCCAGCCACGCCTGGCCGATGGCACCAAGCTGACCCTGGACCAGGCACTGGATCAGGCCGCAGACCTGCTGCGCGGCCGTAACATCGTCGGTATCGGTTCGCCCCGCGCCAGCCTGGAAAGCAACTACGCGTTGCAGGAACTGGTCGGTGCCGAGCACTTCTACTCCGGTATCGAAGCCTCCGAGCTGGAGCGCATCCGCCTGGTTCTGCAGGTCCTGAACGACAGCCCGCTGCCGGTTCCGAACATGCGCGACATCGAAGACCACGACGCCGTCTTCGTCCTCGGTGAAGACCTGACCCAGACCGCCGCACGCATGGCCCTGGCCCTGCGCCAGTCGGTCAAGGGCAAGGCCGAGGAAATGGCCGATGCCATGCGCGTCCAGCCTTGGCTCGACGCGGCAGTGAAGAACATCGGCCAGCACGCGCTGAACCCGCTGTTCATCGCCAGCCTGGCTGAAACCAAGCTCGACGACGTGGCCGAGGAGTGTGTACACGCCGCTCCAGACGACCTGGCGCGCATCGGTTTTGCCGTGGCCCATGCCATCGACGCCAGCGCCCCTGCCGTGGAAGGCCTGGACAGCGAAGCCCTGGAACTGGCCAAGCGCATCGCCGATGCCCTGCTGGCAGCCAAGCGTCCACTGATCATTTCCGGTACATCCCTGGGTTCCAAGGCACTGATCGAAGCGGCGGCGAACATCGCCAAAGCCTTGAAGCTGCGCGAGAAAGCCGGCTCCATCAGTCTGATCGTGCCAGAGGCCAACAGCCTCGGCCTGGCCATGCTTGGTGGCGAATCCGTGGACGCGGCCCTGCAGGCGGTGATCGACGGTAAGGCCGACGCTATCGTGGTGCTGGAAAACGACCTGTACACCCGCACC
Organism: Pseudomonas sp. UME65; assembly: GCF_014170225.1. NCBI lineage: Bacteria > Pseudomonadati > Pseudomonadota > Gammaproteobacteria > Pseudomonadales > Pseudomonadaceae > Pseudomonas > Pseudomonas sp. UME65. Next base: position 459,951 of record NZ_LZZQ01000005.1, read on the forward strand.
GATGCAGCCAAGGTGGATGCCGCACTGAACGCAGCGAAGGTGGTGATCGTTGCCGATCATCAACAAACCGCGACCGTCGAGCGCGCGCACCTGGTGCTGTCGGCGGCGAGCTTTGCCGAAGGCGACGGTACCCTGGTCAGCCAGGAAGGTCGCGCCCAGCGCTTCTTCCAGGTCTTCGATCCGACCTACCTGGACGCCAGCATCATGGTCCACGAAGGCTGGCGCTGGTTGCACGCCCTGCGCAGCACCCTGCTGAACAAGCCGGTGGACTGGACCCAACTGGACCACGTGACCGCCGCCTGCGCCGCGAGCACGGCGCAACTGGCCAGCATCGTCGATGCCGCACCTTCCGCGGCGTTCCGCATCAAGGGCCTGAAACTGGCGCGCGAACCGCTGCGCTATAGTGGCCGTACCGCCATGCGCGCCAACCAGAGCGTGCACGAGCCACGTACCCCGCAAGATCCGGATACCGCCTTCGCCTACTCCATGGAAGGTTACTCGGGCTCCGCCGAACCGCGCTCGCAAGTGCCGTTCGCCTGGTCGCCGGGCTGGAACTCGCCACAAGCCTGGAACAAGTTCCAGGACGAAGTCGGCGGCCACCTGCGCGCCGGTGACCCGGGCACTCGCCTGATCGAAACCCAGGGCGACCGCCTCAACTGGTTCGCCAGCGTGCCGCGAGCCTTCTCCCCGGCCCCGGGCACCTGGCAGGCCGTGCCGTTCTACCACCTGTTCGGCAGCGAGGAAAACTCTTCGAAAGCCGCTCCGGTGCAGGAGCGCATCCCGGCTCCGTACGTTGCTCTGGCCAAATCCGAAGCGGATCGCCTGGGTGTCAACGACGGTGCCCTGCTCGCGGTGAACGTGGCTGGCCAGACCCTGCGTCTGCCGCTGCGCATCAACGAAGAGCTGGGTGCTGGCCTGGTGGGTCTGCCTGCCGGCCTGGCGGGTATTCCTCCGGCAATCGCTGGCATTTCCGTTGATGGTCTGCAGGAGGCGGCACAATGAGTTGGTTTACCCCTGAAGTGATCGACGTGATCCTGACGGTCGTCAAGGCCATCGTCATCCTGCTGGCCGTAGTGATCGCCGGGGCGCTGCTGAGCTTTGTCGAACGTCGCCTGCTGGGCTGGTGGCAGGACCGTTACGGTCCGAACCGTGTTGGCCCGTTCGGCATGTTCCAGATCGCAGCCGACATGCTGAAGATGTTCTTCAAGGAAGACTGGACTCCGCCGTTTGCCGACAAGGTGATCTTCACCCTGGCACCGGTGGTGGCCATGTCCGCCCTGCTGATCGCCTTCGCGATCATCCCGATCACCCCGACCTGGGGCGTGGCGGATCTGAACATCGGCCTGCTGTTCTTCTTCGCCATGGCCGGTCTGTCGGTCTACGCGGTACTGTTCGCCGGCTGGTCGAGCAACAACAAGTTCGCCCTGCTCGGCAGCTTGCGTGCCTCGGCGCAGACCGTGTCCTACGAAGTGTTCATGGGCCTGGCCCTGATGGGCATCGTGGTACAGGTCGGCTCGTTCAACATGCGCGACATCGTCGAGTACCAGGCGCAGAACCTGTGGTTCATCATTCCGCAGTTCTTCGGCTTCTGTACCTTCTTCATCGCTGGCGTGGCCGTGACTCACCGTCACCCCTTCGACCAGCCGGAAGCGGAGCAGGAACTGGCCGACGGCTACCACATCGAATACGCCGGTATGAAATGGGGCATGTTCTTCGTCGGTGAATACATCGGCATCATCCTGATCTCGGCGCTGCTGGTCACCCTGTTCTTCGGTGGCTGGCACGGTCCGTTCGGCATCCTGCCGCAACTGTCCTTCGTCTGGTTCGCACTGAAGACCGCGTTCTTCATCATGCTGTTCATCCTGCTGCGCGCTTCCATCCCGCGTCCGCGTTATGACCAGGTGATGGACTTCAGCTGGAAATTCTGCCTGCCACTGACCCTGATCAATTTGCTGATAACCGCTGCGGTTGTGTTGTGGAACACACCTGCGGTTGCGGTTCAGTGAGGATTTGACCCATGTTCAAATATATTGGCGACATCGTTAAGGGTACTGGTACCCAGTTGCGCAGCCTGGTCATGGTCTTCGGCCATGGCTTTCGCAAGCGCGACACCTTGCAATACCCGGAAGAGCCGGTCTACCTGCCTCCACGCTACCGTGGCCGCATCGTGCTGACTCGCGACCCCGACGGCGAAGAGCGTTGCGTAGCCTGCAACCTGTGCGCCGTGGCCTGCCCCGTGGGTTGCATCTCGCTGCAGAAAGCTGAAACCGAAGACGGTCGCTGGTACCCGGACTTCTTCCGCATCAACTTCTCGCGCTGCATTTTCTGTGGCCTCTGCGAGGAAGCCTGCCCGACCACCGCGATCCAGCTGACACCGGATTTCGAGATGGCCGAGTTCAAACGTCAGGACCTGGTTTACGAGAAAGAAGATCTGCTGATCTCCGGTCCCGGAAAGAACCCTGATTACAACTTCTATCGTGTTGCAGGTATGGCCATTGCCGGTAAGCCAAAAGGCTCCGCGCAGAATGAAGCCGAGCCGATCAACGTGAAGAGCTTGCTGCCTTAAGGAAGAAAGATGGAATTCGCTTTCTATTTCGCGTCAGGTGTTGCGGTTGTCTCCACACTCCGTGTGGTCACCAATACCAACCCTGTGCACGCCCTGCTCTACCTGATCATTTCGCTGATCGCCGTGGCCATGACCTTCTTCAGCCTTGGCGCGCCGTTCGCCGGTGCCCTGGAAGTGATCGCCTACGCCGGTGCCATCATGGTGCTGTTCGTGTTCGTGGTGATGATGCTGAACCTCGGCCCGGCCGCGGCTCAGCAAGAGCGCATCTGGCTCACGCCCGGCATCTGGATCGGCCCGGTCATCCTGGCCGCGCTGCTGCTGGCTGAACTGCTGTACGTACTGTTCAGCCATCAGAGCGGTGCCGGTATCGGTCAAACCACCGTCAGCGCCAAGGCCGTGGGCATCAGCCTGTTCGGCCCTTACCTGCTGGTGGTCGAACTCGCCTCGATGCTGCTGCTTGCCGCGGCCGTCACGGCGTTCCACTTGGGCCGCAACGAGGCGAAGGAGTAATACGATGCCTACTATCTCTCTCGGTACTATCCCGATGGAACATGGCCTGGCGGTTGCCGGCATCCTGTTCTGCCTCGGTCTGGTCGGCCTGATGGTCCGCCGTAACATCCTCTTCGTGTTGATGAGCCTGGAAGTGATGATGAACGCCTCTGCACTGGCCTTCATCGTTGCGGGCGCCCGCTGGGCGCAGCCGGATGGACAAGTGATGTTCATCCTGGTGATCAGCCTGGCAGCCGCCGAGGCCAGTATCGGCCTGGCGATCCTGCTGCAGCTGTACCGCCGCTTCCACACTCTCGATATCGATGCAGCCAGCGAGATGCGCGGATGAACCTTCTCTTTCTGACTTTCGTATTCCCCCTGATCGGTTTCCTGCTGCTGTCGTTCTCCCGTGGACGCCTCTCGGAAAACCTCTCGGCCCTGATCGGTGTCGGCTCCATTGGCCTGTCGGCCATCGTTGCTGCCTACGTGATCTGGCAATTCAACGTCGCACCGCCCGAGGGTGGCCACTACACCCAGGTGCTGTGGCAATGGATGTCGGTGGACGGTTTCGCGCCGAACTTCGCCCTGTACCTGGATGGTCTGTCCGTGACCATGCTGGGCGTGGTGGTGGGCGTGGGCTTTTTGATCCACTTGTTCGCGTCCTGGTACATGCGTGGTGAAGCCGGCTACTCGCGCTTCTTCGCCTACACCAACCTGTTTATCGCCAGCATGCTGTTCCTGGTACTGGGCGATAACCTGCTGTTCCTGTACTTCGGCTGGGAAGGCGTGGGCCTGTGCTCCTACCTGTTGATCGGTTTCTACTACAGCAACCGCAACAACGGTAACGCCGCACTCAAGGCCTTCATCGTCACCCGTATCGGCGACGTGTTCATGGCCATCGGCCTGTTCATCCTGTTCCAACAGGTGGGCACGCTGAACGTCCAGGAACTGCTGGTGCTGGCCCCGCAGAAATTCCAGGCCGGCGACTTCTGGATCACCCTGGCAACCCTGATGCTGCTGGGTGGCGCCGTGGGTAAATCTGCCCAGTTGCCACTGCAGACCTGGCTGGCGGACGCGATGGCCGGCCCGACCCCGGTTTCGGCACTGATCCACGCCGCAACCATGGTCACCGCCGGCGTCTACCTGATCGCCCGTACCCACGGCCTGTTCACCCTGGCGCCGGAAATCCTGCACCTGGTGGGCCTGGTCGGCGGCGTGACCCTGGTACTGGCCGGTTTCGCCGCGCTGGTGCAGACCGACATCAAGCGGATCCTCGCCTACTCCACCATGAGCCAGATCGGCTACATGTTCCTGGCCCTGGGCGTTGGCGCCTGGGACGGCGCGATCTTCCACCTGATGACCCACGCCTTCTTCAAGGCCCTGCTGTTCCTTGCTTCCGGTGCGGTGATCGTTGCCTGCCACCACGAGCAGAACATCTTCAAGATGGGCGGCCTGTGGAAGAAACTGCCTCTGGCCTACGCCAGCTTCATCGTCGGCGGCGCGGCCCTGGCGGCCCTGCCTCTGGTGACCGCAGGCTTCTACTCCAAGGACGAGATCCTCTGGGAAGCCTTCGCCAGCGGCAACCATGGCCTGCTGTACGCCGGCCTGGTGGGTGCGTTCATGACCTCGCTGTACACCTTCCGCCTGATCTTCATCACCTTCCACGGTGAAGCCAAGACCGAAGCCCACGCCGGCCACGGGATCTCCCACTGGCTGCCGCTGGTGGTACTGATCGTGCTGTCCACTGCGATCGGCGCGATGATCACCCCGCCCCTGCATGGCGTGCTGCCGCAAAGCGTCGGCCATGCCGGTGGCGAAGCCAAGCACAGCCTGGAAATCGCCTCGGGCGCCATCGCCCTGGCCGGTATCCTGCTGGCCGCCCTGTTGTTCCTTGGCAAGCGTCGCGTTGTGACCGCCATCGCCAACAGCGGCATCGGGCGTCTGCTCTCGGCCTGGTGGTTCGCCGCCTGGGGCTTCGACTGGATCTACGACAAACTGTTCGTCAAGCCATACCTGGCCATCAGCCACGTACTGCGCAAGGACCCGCTCGATCAGACCATCGGTTTGATACCGCGTATGGCCAAAGGGGGTCACACCTCCCTGAGCCGTACCGAGACCGGTCAACTGCGTTGGTACGCCGCCTCGATGGCAGCCGGTGCCGTGCTGGTCATCGGCGCCATTGTGCTGGTAGCGGTCTGATATGAACCTTGCGAACTTGCGAAAGGAATTGAGCCCGTCATGATTCTGCCTTGGCTAATCCTGATCCCCTTCATCGGCGGCCTGCTGTGCTGGCTGGGTGAGCGCTTCGGCGCCACCCTCCCCCGCTGGATTGCGCTGTTGACCATGACCCTGGAACTCGCCCTCGGCCTCTGGCTGTGGGCCCACGGTAACTATTCATTTGCTCCGGCGCCTGGCGCCGATCCAACTTGGGCCATCGAGTTCAAGCATGTCTGGATCGAGCGCTTCGGCATCAACGTGCACCTGGCGCTGGACGGCCTGTCGCTGTTGATGATCCTGCTGACCGGCCTGCTGGGTATCCTCTCGGTACTCTGCTCCTGGAAAGAGATCCAGCGCCACGTGGGCTTCTTCCACCTGAACCTGATGTGGATCCTGGGCGGTGTGGTCGGCGTGTTCCTGGCGCTGGACCTGTTCATGTTCTTCTTCTTCTGGGAAATGATGCTGGTGCCGATGTACTTCCTCATCGCGCTCTGGGGTCACAGCTCGGCAGACGGCAAGAAAACCCGGATCTACGCAGCGACCAAGTTCTTCATCTTCACTCAGGCTTCCGGCCTGATCATGCTGGTGGCGATCCTGGGCCTGGTGCTGGTGAACTTCAACAACACCGGGGTCATCACCTTCGATTACGCCCAGTTGCTGAAGACCAAGATGTCCACCGCCACCGAGTACATCCTGATGCTCGGCTTCTTCATCGCCTTCGCGGTGAAGCTGCCCGTGGTGCCATTCCACTCCTGGCTGCCTGACGCTCACGCCCAGGCACCGACCGCCGGTTCCGTGGACCTGGCGGGCATCCTGCTGAAGACGGCGGCCTACGGCCTGCTGCGTTTCGCCCTGCCACTGTTCCCCAACGCCTCGGCAGAGTTCGCACCGATCGCCATGACCCTGGGTCTGGTCGGGATCTTCTACGGTGCCTTCCTGGCCTTCGCCCAGACCGACATCAAGCGCCTGATCGCCTTCTCCAGCGTTTCCCACATGGGCTTCGTGCTGATCGGGATCTACTCCGGCAGCCAGCAGGCCCTGCAGGGCGCGGTGATCCAGATGCTGGCCCACGGTGTTTCGGCAGCCGCGCTGTTTATCCTCAGCGGCCAGCTGTACGAGCGCACCCATACCCGCGACATGCGTGAAATGGGCGGCCTGTGGTCGCGTATCGCCTACCTGCCGGCCATCAGCCTGTTCTTCGCAGCCGCCTCCCTGGGCCTGCCGGGCACCGGCAACTTCGTCGGCGAGTTCCTGATCCTGATCGGCACCTTCGTCAGCGCTCCATGGATCACCGCGATCGCGACTTCGGGCCTGGTGTTCGGCTCGGTCTACTCGCTGATCATGATCCACCGTGCCTACTTCGGCCCGTCCAAGTCGGACGCGGTGCTGCACGGCATGGATGCTCGCGAACTGATCATGGTGCTGGGGCTGGCGGTACTGCTGATCTACATCGGCGTGTACCCGCAACCGTTCCTCGATACCTCTGCCGCCACCATGCATGGCGTGCAGCAATGGCTCAGCACCGCCTTCACTCAACTCGCTTCGGCCCGGTAAGAGCGCTATGGACTTTACGATTCAACACTTTATAGCCCTGGCGCCGCTGCTGATCACCAGCGCCACCCTTGTGGTGGTGATGCTGGCGATCGCCTGGCGGCGCAACCACGCCCAGACCTTCCTGCTGTCGGTGGCCGGTCTGAACCTGGCATTGCTGTCGATCTTCCCGGTGCTGAAAGTGGCACCGCTGGCGGTCACCCCGCTGTTGCAGATCGACCAGTTCGCCTGCCTCTACATGGCCCTGATCCTGGTGGCCACCCTGGCCTGCGTCACCCTGGCCCACGCCTACCTGGGCGATGGCAGTAGCGGTTACCCGGGCAACCGTGAAGAGCTGTACCTGCTGATCCTGCTGGCCGCCGCTGGTGGCCTGGTATTGGTCAGCGCGCAGAACCTGGCCGGCCTGTTCATCGGCCTGGAACTGCTCTCGGTACCGGTCTACGGCCTGGTGGCCTATGCCTTCTTCAACAAGCGCTCCCTGGAAGCCGGCATCAAGTACATGGTGCTGTCGGCCGCCGGTTCGGGCTTCCTGTTGTTCGGCATGGCCTTGCTCTACGCAGAAGCCGGCAGCCTGAGCTTCAGCGGTATCGGTCAAGCCCTGGCCGCCACTGGGCTGCCAAGCCCGCTGGCGCAACTGGGCCTGGGCATGATGCTGATCGGCCTGGCCTTCAAACTGTCGCTGGTGCCTTTCCACCTGTGGACTCCGGACGTCTACGAAGGCGCCCCGGCCCCGGTCGCCGCCTTCCTGGCCACCGCCAGCAAGGTGGCGGTGTTCGCGGTACTGGTGCGTCTGTTCCAGCTCTCGCCAGTGGCCAGCAGCGGTGTCCTGAGCAACGTGCTGACCGTGATCGCCATCGCCTCGATCCTGGTGGGCAACCTGTTGGCGCTGACCCAGAGCAACCTCAAGCGTCTGCTGGGTTACTCGTCCATCGCCCACTTCGGTTACCTGCTGATCGCCCTGGTGGCGAGCAAGGGCCTGGCCATGGAAGCCATCGGCGTGTACCTGGTCACCTACGTGATCACCAGCCTTGGCGCCTTCGGTGTGATCACCCTGATGTCTTCGCCGTACAAAGGCCGTGATGCCGACGCCCTGTACGAGTACCGCGGCCTGTTCTGGCGCCGTCCGTACCTGACCGCCGTCCTCACCGTGATGATGCTGTCCCTGGCCGGTATCCCGCTGACCGCAGGCTTCATCGGCAAGTTCTACATCATCGCTACCGGTGTCGAAGCGCACCAATGGTGGCTGGTCGGTTCCCTGGTCATGGGCAGCGCCATCGGCGTCTTCTACTACCTGCGAGTGATGGTCACCCTGTATCTGATCGAGCCGAACCTGCGTCGCGTCGATGCCCAACTGCACTGGGAACAGAAAGCCGGTGGCGTCATGCTGCTGGCCATCGCGGTCCTGGCGTTCTTCCTCGGCGTATACCCACAGCCGCTGCTGACCCTGGTCCAGCACTCCGGCCTGGCGGGTTGATCGCTTAGGTTTCAACGCAACAAACAGAACGGCACCTTCGGGTGCCGTTTTGCATTTCAGGGCCCTGCCCTCCCCTCTTCCCAGCGAAACTCGGAATCGCCCTTCCTGTCACGTCGGCCCGGTCCGACATTCAGCCCACTGCCGCAGACATAGACTGTTGCCAGATCAAACGCGGCGCTCAGCGGGCCTTGACCAAAGCTCCAGCGTCATCCAGTCTATACGCAGGAAGCGTATGAAATGAATGCTCTGTTTATTGAACTACCGGCATTTGCGCGATACCGAAAGGACTTCCTTGACGACGAGTTGTTCTGCGAACTGCAGATCGAGTTGCTGCGTCACCCGCACGCGGGTGTTCTGATTCAGGGCACTGGCGGCTTGCGCAAGATGCGTTTCATCGATGAGCGACGCAACAAGGGCAGGCGTGGCGGGCTGAGGGTGATTTATTACTGGTGGTCCGGAGGAGCACAGTTCTGGCTCTTCACCCTGTTCGACAAGGAGCAGATGGACGACCTGCTACCGCAGCAGCGACAACAGCTCAAACAACTGCTGGAACGTGAAATCGAGGCCAGAAGACATGACCAAACGTGACATCTTTTCCGAACTGGTTGAAGGCATCGACGCCCTCACCCAGGAACGCCAGGGCAAGATCACCCTGCGCAGCCATAAAGTGAAACTCGACAAGCTGCCCCCCATCACCGCCGCCGAGGTGATGAACATCCGCCAGCAACTCAACCTCTCGCGCTCGGTATTCGCCATGTACCTGCGCACCAACACCCGCACCCTGGAGAACTGGGAACAGGGCCGCGCCATACCCAACGCCCAGGCCACGACCTTGATACGCCTGGTGGAACGCTACCCCGATACAGTGGAGCGCCTCGCCTCGCTGGCCTGATCCGGCACTGTTCGAAGGGCAACAAAAAACCCGCACCAGGCGGGTTTCTTGTTGCAGCGAACGCAGGCTCAGTCAGCCAGGCGCCAGGTCGTACCGCCCTTGCCGTCTTCCAGGATCACGCCCATGGCGGTGATCTGGTCGCGGATCCGATCGGACTCTGCCCAATCCTTGTTGGCACGGGCCGCCAGGCGGGCCTGGATCAGCGCCTCGACTTCTGCCGCATCGACCCGACCTTCGGCACCGGCCTGCAGGAAGTCGTCGGCCTCCAGTTGCAGCACGCCCAGCACACTGGCCAGCTCCTTCAAGCGGGCTGCCAGACCGGCCGCCGCATCGATATCGCTCTCACGCAGGCGGTTGATCTCGCGCACCATCTCGAACAGCACGGCACAGGCTTCCGGAGTACCGAAGTCGTCGTTCATCACCTGGGTGAAACGCTCGACGAAGGCTTCGCCACCGGCCGGCGCCACTTTCGGCAGGCCCTTGAGTGCATGGTAGAAACGCTCCAGGGCGCCCTTGGCGTCCTTGAGGTTGTCTTCCGAGTAGTTGATGGCGCTGCGGTAGTGGCTGGCCACCAGCAGGTAACGCACCACTTCCGGATGGTACTTGTCGAGCACGTCGCGAATGGTGAAGAAGTTGTTCAAGGACTTGGACATCTTCTCGCCATTGATGCGGATCATGCCGCAGTGCATCCAGGCGTTGGCGTAGGTCTTGCCGGTAGCCGCCTCGCTCTGGGCGATCTCGTTCTCGTGGTGCGGGAACTCCAAGTCGCTGCCGCCGCCATGAATGTCGAAGGTCTCGCCCAGGCAGCAGGTGGACATCACCGAGCACTCGATGTGCCAGCCCGGACGACCGTCACCCCAAGGCGATGGCCAGCTCGGCTCACCCGGCTTGGCGGCTTTCCACAAGACGAAGTCCAGCGGGTCCTGTTTCGACTCGTCGACTTCGATCCGCGCGCCGATGCGCAGGTCTTCGATCTTCTTGCGCGACAGCTTGCCGTAGCCCATGAACTTGCCGACGCGGTAGTACACGTCGCCATTGCCCGGAGCGTAGGCGTAGCCCTTGTCGATCAGGGTCTGGATCATCGCGTGCATGCCGGGGATATGGTCGGTGGCGCGCGGTTCCATGTCCGGCTTCTTGATGTTCAGCCGCGCCTCGTCCTCGTGCATCGCCGCGATCATGCGCTCGGTCAGGGCCTCGAAGGCCTCGCCGTTCTCATTGGCACGATTGATGATTTTGTCGTCGATATCGGTGATGTTGCGCACATAGGTCAAGTCATACCCGCTGAAACGCAGCCAGCGGGTAATCAGGTCGAAGGCCACCATGCTGCGGCCATGGCCCAGGTGGCAGTAGTCGTACACGGTCATGCCGCACACGTACATGCGCACCTTGTTGCCGTCCAGGGGCTTGAAGACTTCTTTGCTCTTGGTGAGCGTGTTGTAGATCGTTAGCACGTTAGTTCCTTGACTGAATCACTGACCCCAGGAGTCGCGCAGGGTCACGGTACGGTTGAATACCGGAGCACCTGGTTTCGAGTCCTTGATATCCGCGCAGAAGTAGCCTTCGCGCTCGAACTGGAAACGGTCTTCCGGCTGTGCGTTGCCCAACGAGGGTTCAGCACGACAACCAGTGAGCACTTGCAGGGAGTCAGGGTTGATGTTGTCCAGGAAACTCGCGCTGTCTTCGGCCTTCTCCGGGTTCGGAGAGCGGAACAGGCGATCGTACAGGCGCACTTCGCACTCGACGCTGGCGGCAGCCGGCACCCAGTGAACCACGCCCTTGACCTTGCGGCCTTCAGGGTTCTTGCCCAGGGTGTCCGGATCGTAGGAGCAACGCAGCTCGACGATGTTGCCCTCGGCGTCCTTGATCGCTTCATCGGCACGGATCACGTAGCTGCCACGCAGGCGCACTTCGCCGTTAGGCTCCAGGCGCTTGTAGCCTTTGGGCGGCTCTTCCATGAAGTCGTCATGGTCGATGTAGATTTCACGGGCGAACGGCAGCTGGCGCATGCCGAGTTCTTCTTTCTGCGGATGACGCGGCAGTTCGAGGTTCTCGACCTGGTCTTCCGGGTAGTTGGTAATCACGACTTTCAACGGACGCAGCACGCACATGGCGCGGGGTGCGTTCTGGTCCAGATCCTGACGGATGCTGAATTCCAGCATGCCGTAATCAACCACGCCGTCGGAGCGGTTGGTGCCAACCATCTCGCAGAAATTGCGGATCGACGCCGGGGTGTAGCCGCGGCGGCGGAAGCCCGACAGGGTCGACATGCGCGGGTCGTCCCAACCATTCACGTGCTTCTCGTCCACCAGTTGCTTGAGCTTGCGCTTGCTGGTGATGGTGTAGTTCAGGTTCAGGCGGCTGAACTCGTACTGGCGCGGGTGCGCGGGCACCGGCAGGTGCTCGAGGAACCACTCGTACAGCGGACGGTGGCTTTCGAACTCCAGGGTGCAGATCGAGTGGGTGATGCCTTCGATGGCGTCCGACTGGCCGTGGGTGAAGTCGTAGTTGGGGTAGATGCACCACTTGTCACCAGTCTGATGGTGATGGGCGTGGCGAATGCGATACATGATCGGGTCGCGCAGGTTCATGTTCGGCGAGGCCATGTCGATCTTGGCCCGCAGTACCCGTGCACCATCCGGGAACTCACCGGCGCGCATGCGAGCGAACCAGTCCAGGTTCTCTTCTACCGAACGCTCGCGGAACGGGCTGTTCTTGCCTGGCTCGGTGAGGCTGCCGCGGTATTCCTTGGCCTGGTCAGGGGTCAGGTCGCAGACATAGGCCTTGCCCGCCTTGATCAGTTCCACGGCCCAGTCGTGCAACTGGTCGAAGTACTGCGAGGCATAACGCACTTCGCCGGACCACTCAAAGCCCAGCCACTTGACGTCGCTTTCAATGGCGTCGATGTATTCCTGGTCTTCCTTGGCCGGGTTGGTGTCGTCGAAACGCAGGTGCGTGACGCCACCGAATTCCTGGGCCAGACCGAAGTTCACGCAGATCGACTTGGCGTGACCGATGTGCAGGTAACCATTGGGCTCCGGAGGGAAGCGGGTCACGATCTGTGTGTGCTTACCCGAGTCCAGGTCCGCCTGGATGATCGGGCGCAGGAAGTTGACCGGTACGGCCGGTCCAGTCTTGGAATTCGAGGTAGGGTCGACAGTGGGCTTGCTCATAGGATCCTTGAACGTACAAGTGCGCGGCCAGGTGCGGCCTGATAAATCAAAACGGATATCATAGCCGATGCTGTCAAGTGCCTGACAGAGCGCAGCTTTAAAACTGCGGCTATTAATGGCACCCAAGTGAAAAAACAGCCTCGAAATTCGTGGCGGTCACGCTAAACTGCGCTCCTTGGCTGCAGGATGGCCAAATCGGTGCGGACCCCATGCGTGCCCCGCCACCCAGGATTTTCTTGAAAACGCTTCTCCTTATAAAGAGTACCGACCATGACCCAAGTCAAACTGACCACCAACCACGGCGAGATCGTGCTGGAACTGAACGCCGAGAAAGCCCCGTTGACCGTGGCCAACTTCGTCGAATACGTGAAAGCCGGTCACTATGAAAACACCGTTTTTCACCGCGTCATCGGTAACTTCATGATCCAGGGCGGCGGCTTCGAACCTGGCATGAAAGAAAAGAAAGACAAGCGTCCAAGCATCCAGAACGAAGCTGACAACGGCCTTTCCAACGACAAGTACACCGTGGCCATGGCCCGCACCATGGAGCCGCATTCGGCTTCCGCGCAGTTCTTCATCAACGTTGCCGACAACAGCTTCCTCAACCACAGCGGCAAGACCGTGCAGGGCTGGGGCTACGCCGTATTCGGCAAAGTGATCGCCGGCACCGAAGTGGTCGACAAGATCAAGGGCGTGGCTACCACCATGAAGTCCGGCCACCAGGACGTACCCGCAGACGACGTGATCATCGAGAAAGCCGAGATCATTGAGTGATACTGCTGATTTCAGATCTGCATCTGGAAGAGGAGCGCCCGGACATCACCCGGGCGTTTCTGGATTTACTCGGTGGACGCGCCCGCGCCGCCGAGGCGCTGTACATCCTCGGGGACTTTTTCGAGGTATGGATCGGCGACGATGCCATGACCCCCTACCAGCTTTCCATTTGCCAGGCATTGCGCGAGCTCAGCGACAGCGGCACGCAGATTTTCCTGATGCACGGCAATCGCGACTTCATGCTCGGCAAGGCCTTCTGCAAGGCGGCCGGCGCCACCCTGCTCAAGGATCCCAGCGTCGTCGACTTCTACGGCGAGCCTGTATTGCTGATGCACGGTGACAGCCTGTGCACCCGTGACGAAGCCTACATGCGTATGCGCCGCTACCTGCGCAACCCGCTGAGCCTGTGGATTCTGCGCCACCTGCCCCTGGGCACCCGGCGCAAGCTGGCGCGTAAGCTGCGCAACGAAAGCCGAGCCCAGACCCGCATGAAGGCCAACGACATTGTCGATGTGACCCCGGACCAGGTACCGCAGGTCATGCAGGAACACGGGGTGCGCACCCTGGTTCACGGCCACACCCATCGCCCGGCGATCCACAAGCTGCAGATCGGCGAACAAGCCGCCAAGCGCATTGTGTTGGGGGACTGGGACCGTCAGGGCTGGGCGCTGCAGGTGGATGAGCAGGGTTTCCAACTGGCGGCGTTCGATTTCGTACCGACGCAACTGGCGCTGCCCGGTTCGACCTGAACGGACGCCCTCGCTGCCGTAGGAGCCGGCTTGCCGGCGAAGGGAACAGCAAGCCTTGCATGGCCCTGTCGGGCGCCTTCCCTGTCAAGCCCGCTCCTACAACAGATGCCCTACCGTAGGAGCCGGCTTGCCGGCGAAGGGGCCAGCAAGCCTTGCATGACCCTTTCGGACGCCAGCGCCTGCGACGAAAGGCATCAATGCCCCGCCGCGGCTGGGCCGGCCTTGGCAGCGAATGGCGGCTTGGCCAGCCAGACCAGCAGAATCAGGCCCATGAAGCCCCAGCCCAGCAAGGTGAAGTAGTCCACGGTCGAGAGCATGTATGCCTGGCTGGTCAGGACTTGATCCAGCTGCGCGTAAGCCTTGGTGCTCGCGCCTCCGAGATTGCTCAGCGCATCCCGGGTGACCGGGTCGAAGATGCTCATGCTTTCGCTCATGTAAGCGTGATGCTGGTCTGCCCGGCGAATCCAGATCCAGGTGGTCAGCGACGCCGCAAAACTGCCCCCCAGAGTCCGCAGGAAGGTTGCCAGGCCAGCGCCGTCGGCGATCTGGTGCGGGGGCAGGTCGGACATCAGGATGCTCAGGGTCGGCATGAAGAACAGCGCCACGCCGATGCCCATGAACAGTTGCACCAGGGCGATGTGCTGGAAGTCCACTTCATTGGTGAAACCGGCACGCATGAAGCAGCTCAGGCCAATGGCCAGGAATGCCAGCCCAGCCAGCAGGCGCAGGTCGAACTTGTTCGCGTACTTGCCGACAAAGGGTGACAACAGCACCGGCAGGATGCCGATCGGTGCCACCGCCAGCCCCGCCCATGTCGCGGTGTAGCCCATCTGGGTCTGCAACCATTGCGGCAGGATCAGGTTAATACCGAAGAATCCGGCGTAGCCCAGCACCAGCACTATCGTGCCAATGCGGAAGTTGCGGTGCGCGAACAGCCGCAGGTTGACCACCGGATGCTGGTCGGTCATTTCCCAGATGATGAACACCGCCAGCGCGATCACCGAAATCGCCGCACCGATGATGATGAAGTTCGACTCGAACCAGTCCAGGTCATTGCCCTTGTCGAGGATCACCTGCAACGCGCCGACGCCAATGACCAGCGAAATCAGCCCCACGTAGTCCATCGGCTGACGGCTGGTGACCACCGGGCGCTTGGCCAGCTGCGAACGCACCACCATCACCGCAAAAATGCCGATCGGAACGTTGATGAAGAAAATCCACGGCCAGCTGTAACTGTCGGTGATCCAGCCGCCAAGAATGGGACCAGCAATCGGCGCCACCACCGTGACCATTGCCAGCAATGCCAGGGCCATGCCGCGCCTGGCGGGTGGATAAACGGCGATCAACAGGGTTTGCGTCATCGGGTACAACGGCCCGGCCACCAGGCCTTGCAGCACACGAAAGCCGATCAGCTCAGGCATCGAGGTCGAGATGCCGCAGAGAAACGAGGCCAGCACAAACAGCATCGTCGCCCAGAGAAACAGTTTCACCTCGCCAAAGCGCCGGCTGAGCCAGCCGGTCAGCGGCAACGCGATCGCGTTGCTCACGGCGAACGAGGTAATCACCCACGTGCCCTGCTCCGAACTCACACCAAGGTTGCCGGAAATCGTCGGCAACGCCACGTTGGCGATGGTGGTGTCGAGCACCTGCATGAAGGTCGCCAGCGACAGGCCGATGGTGCTGAGCAACAGGCTGGGCGGCGTGAAAGAAGCGTTATTGCTCATCGCGAATCCTTTGGAACCGGGGTGGCGCTGCGCCCCTTTGGGGCGAGCATGCTCGCACCCACAGGGTCAGTGGCGAATCAGCGTTGCGCGGTTTTGCTGACCACAGCGCTGTTGTCATGGATCAGCTGAGCGATCATCGCATCGGCTTCGGCCAACTGCCGGTCGTAGACGTTGGTGCTGAACGAGGCCTTTTGCTGCGGTTGCTGCGCCAGTACCGGGCCGCTCTGGTCATGCAGGTTCACTTCAACATTGGTCGACAGCCCAACCCGCAGTGGGTGCTTGGCCAGCTCTTCGGCATTGATGTGAATCCGTACCGGCACACGCTGCACGATCTTGATCCAGTTGCCGGTGGCGTTCTGAGCGGGCAACAGAGCAAACGCGCTGCCGGTGCCGGCGCCGAGGCTGTCGACGGTGCCACTGTATTTCACGCTGCTGCCGTAGATGTCGGACTCGATGTCCACGGGCTGGCCGATGCGCATATCACGCAGTTGGGTTTCCTTGAAGTTGGCATCGATCCACAGTTGATCCAGCGGGATCACCGCCATCAACGCCGTACCCGGTTGCACTCGCTGGCCGAGCTGCACGGTGCGTTTGGCAACGTAACCGGTGACCGGCGCGATCAGGGTGCTGCGCGCATTGGTCAGGTAGGCCTGGCGCAGATCCGCAGCCGCCGACATCACGTCCGGGTGCGACGAGACCACGGTGTCATCGACCAGCGCACTGGTGGTTTTCAACTGCTGCTTGGCGTTGGCCAGGGCGTTTTGCGCCGAGGTCAGGTCGTCGCGGGCGTGGGACAGTTCTTCCTGGGAAATCGCGCCGCCAGCGGCAAGGTTTTTCCGGCGGTTGAAGTTGTCCTGAGCCTTCTGCACTTCGGCCTGTTGCGCGTTGACCTGGGCTTTCATGCCGTCGACATTGCTGTACAAGCCGCGAACCTGACGCACGGTACGCGCCAGTTTCGCCTGGGCACTTTGCAGACCGACTTCGGCATCGTTGGGGTCGAAGTTGATCAGCACCTGACCTTCGTGGACCAGGTCACCATCGTCGGCGCCGATGCTGACCACGGTACCGGTCACCAGCGGAGTGATTTCAACGACGTTGCCGTTGACGTAGGCGTCATCGGTGCTCTCATTCCAGCGCCCGATGAATTCGTGATAAGCCCAGACACCGGCAGCGGTGAGGGCTACAACGATGGCCAGCACCAGCAGCATCACTTTGCGCTTGCGCGGATTGCCGGTGTCTTGCGAGTTGTCTTGAGCTTGGGTGTTTTCGGCAGTGGCCATGACAAATACCTGAATTAGTTGTGCGGCGTGGCTGGAATGGCGTTGGCTGCGCTCAGGGTCTCGCCCTGAAAGCCCCCGCCCAGCGCTTGCATCAGTTGAATCGACAGATCGATCTGCTCGGCATTGAGGTTGGCCAACTGACGTTGGGCCTGCAGCAGTTGCTGCTCGATGCTGAGCACGTCCAGGTAGTTGCCGATGCCGGAACCGTAACGCTGGACCACGGTGTTATAGGAATCCTGAGCAATATCGGTGGCGTGCTGTTGCGCGCCGATTTGCCGGCCGATGTCACGCAACTGGTTGATCGTGTCGCTGACATCACCCAGCGCTTTCACCAGGCTTTTGTTGTACTGCGCCACCGCCAGATCGTAATCGGCGTCACGTGAATCGAGGTTGGCGCGCAGGCGCCCGCCATCGAAGATCGGCAGCGAAATGGTCGGGGCGATGCTGAAGAAGCGACTGGCCGAACCAAACATTGCGTCACCCAACAAGGATTCGGCACCGGCGGAAGCCGTAAGGTTCAGGTTGGGATAGAAGCGGGTTTTCGCCGAATCGATGTCTTTGCTCGCGGCCTCTACACGCCAGCGGGCGGCGACCAGGTCCGGGCGGCGGCCAAGCAGCTCTGCCGGAAGAACCGAGGGCACAGCCACGGCGCTGGCTTGCAATACTTTGGGCCGGGCGATTTCACTGCCGCGATCCGGGCCTTTGCCGAGCAGCACGGCCAGGGCGATTTTCGCACTGCTCAGGCGTTTTTCGGCGTCGATCAGGCTGGCTTCGGAACTGGCTTCCAGACTCTGGGTTTGCTGGAGCTGGTACTGGCTGTCGATCCCGGCGCTCAAGCGACGCTGGCTCAGATCGAGCATTTGCCTGGTGCGCTTGAGGTCATCGCTGGCCAGGTCATAGACGATGTGCGCCTGCCCCAGATCGCTGTAGGCCCGGGCCACATCGGCGGCGAGGGTCAATTGCGCGGCCTGACGGTCGACTTCAGCAGCACGAGCCTGGCCGAGTGCGGCTTCCCAGGCATCACGCTGGCCGCCCCACAGGTCGAAGTTGTAATTGAAGCCGGCGCTGATGTTACGCACGGTGGCGTAGGCATCGCCCTGCCCCAGCGGATCCTGATCCTTGGCCAGGCGCGAACGGCTGATGCCGGCGCTGGCGTCGAGGGTCGGATAGCGTTCGGCATCGGCGGCATACGCGGCGGCGCTGGCTTGATGGGCGCGGGCGGCGGCGATCTGCATGTCCGGGCTGTCGCGCAGGGCTTCGCGGATCAGACCGTCGAGCTGTGGATCGCCAAGGCTGGTCCACCAGTCGCTTTTCGGCCATGCCGCAGGCGACAGGGTCACACCGTTGAGGGATTGGCCGGCCTTCAGGCTTTTCGCGTCGAGATTTTTGCCTTGGGTATCGAGGCCGCTGTAATTGGCGCATCCGGCAAGGATCATCGCCGACAGCACCAGCGTCAGGCTGCTGCGCAAGGTTTTACTGCTCATTGTGTTCACCTAAGCGCTGGATGGTGATCGGGTCACCGGCGGCCAGCAGGATTTTCTTGAGGATGTATTCCAGGGTCTTCAACTCGTCCGGGGAGATCGCGCCAGCCAGTTCATTCATCGCGTCGGCGCCGATCTGCGGCAGCCGATCCGTCAGCTGCTGGCCCTGTTCGGTCAGGGTCAGTTGCACTTGGCGGCGATCACCTTCGCTGCGTTGGCGAGCCAGGAAGCCCTTCTGCTCCAGACGATCGAGCATGCGTGTCATCGAACCGCTGTCCAGCGACAGGTGCCGGCACAGCTCGGCCGGGGTATCGACGCCGAACTGGGCCATGATGATCAACACTTTGAACTGCGCGGCAGTGATGCCGTGGGGTTCCATGTGGGTGTCGATGATCCGGTCCTTGAGCAATGCGGCGCGGCCCAGCAACAGGCCGAGATGGCAGGTTTTGAATTCGTCCGGGGTGAAATGCTTCATGTGCTCACCTAATAACTGCCTAGGCAGTGAATATATGTCGAGATGTTACTGCCTAGGCAGCGAATGTCAACGCAATAGTTAGGTTGCTTTGCAATTAGTTGACCAATGGACTGGGTCTTTATGCTGAACAGGCGGGCGTCATCACCAACCCGCTGACGATTAGTAGTCTTCATGCCTCTGCCTGCCGCCTGTGAATCAACGGGATTGCCCTATTCCACGATGACTTCAACAAAGGCCATGGCTCGCACGTGCACCCGGCATCCCCCCCTTCAGCGAGTTGAAGATCGACCGCATACAGGTGCACGACTGCAGCGCCAACGAGGAACTGACGCAGGCGCCGACCTGCATTGCCAGGCTCGGTCCCCCGTTGGTCTAACGGTGGTGACGGGAAGCTTGGAGACCGCGCAAGAACTTGATCTGTTGCGTAAAATCGACTGCACTCAGATTCAGGGTTTCCTGATCTTTCACGCCATATCTTCGGATCAATTCCAGCCGTTGCTGTCCCATGACGGGCCGACAAACGCGTATGGATTGGCAAGCGGGTGTCGAGGCCCGTCACTTGCCATCGAAGTCACTGTGTCCAACGGCTCTCTCATCACTGCTACCCAGGTCCTCTAATGCCACATCCCAATGCCCTTCTGGAGAAACTCGCCAGCAGTTCCTCGCGCCTGAACAAGAGCCTGCTGGTGCTCGGAGCCCTGTTGTTGCTGTTGCTGGGCATCAGCTATGTGGGGGTGACGCGCATGATCGAAGAGCGGCGCGAAACCTTGCAGTTTCACTTCGCCCGGCTGATGGAGAATGTCCACGAACAGGAAGTGTTCCTGCAGGATATCGCCCGGGAAAGCGTCAAGAGCGAACGGCTGCCCAGTCTCATGTTGCCACCCTACTCACAAAAACCCCTGCCCGATGAAGGGCCGAATATTTACGAGGGCCGCGGCCTGCCGTTTTCGCTGCCCTATAGCTTGAAGATCAATACGGACAGGATTGCCCCCAGCCAATACCCGAAGATCTTTGCGCTAGGTACCCATTTGGCGGCCTATTACAGTGCATTCTGGTCGGCCTCGCACTATCAGTCGCCCCAAGTCGCCCTGATCAATGGCCCCGACAATTTTGACCTTGCCGTACCCTCCACCGGGCGTTTGCGCGGTCCGGGACGGGTACCAATGCCTATGGGCGATCTGATCAATGCGATGACCCGCTTGAACAAGCGCCTGCGCGGGCAGAACTCGCCATTGCCAGATTTTCAGGTGCACTGGGAACCCTATGTCTCTTCCAATGACGACAAGAGCGCCCCCACCCTGCTGGCGTACGTGAGTATCAACCTGGCGAAAACCGCATTGACCGTCGAGGGCGCCGATACCTGGGTGGTGCTGGGCTCGCTGATGAACCTGTCTCAGGTCAACAACATCGAGCGGTTGATGCAGTGGTCGATCTACGATGACTTCACCTTGATCACCCCTCGTGGCGTGGTATTGACCGGAGCTCTGAAACCCGGCGAGGTGCTGGATGAAGGGGTGAACTTCAACCGCGACGGCCTGGTGTTCAAACTGAGCAGCCCCGGGGAGCATCACTGGACGGCGATCTACTTCATCAGCCTGCGCAGCTTCCTCGATTACGCGCTGTGGCCATTGCTTGGCCTGGTCGCGCTGGTGCTTGCGCTGCTCGGTTGCAGTCGGGCGATCAATCGCTGGTACCAGGCCCGGGTCATCCTGCCCGCGCAGAGCGCCCACGCCAGCATCGCTGAAAGCGAGGCGTTCAGCCGCACGGTGATCGATACGGCGCCGACCGGCCTGTGCGTGATTCGCCGCAGCGATCACCAGGTGCTGCTGGAAAACCAGCGCGCCCAGCAATGGCACCACAACGGCCAACTGATGAGCTTGCTCACGCCCCTTACGGGCCCCGGTCACGCCGATCTTGAAATCAATGGGCGCCACCTGCACGTCGCCTTTGTGCCCACCCGCTATCAGGGCCAGGACGCCTGGTTATGTGCGTTGCATGACGTGACCCGGCATGTCGAAGATGCAGCGGCGCTGGAAGAAGCGCGCCAGGCCGCCGACTCGGCAAACCAGGCCAAAAGCCGTTTCCTCGCCACCATGAGCCACGAGATCCGTACTCCCCTGTACGGCGTGCTGGGAACTCTGGAGCTGCTTGGCCTGACCTCGCTCGCCCCGCGCCAGCAGGATTACCTGCACACCATCCAGCGCTCCTCCGCCACGTTGTTCCAACTGGTCAGCGATGTACTGGATGTGTCGAAAATCGAAGCCGGACAGATGACCCTCGAACTTGAGGATTTCTGCCCGCTGGAGCTGACCGAAGACACCGTGCGCACCTACAGCGCCTTCGCCCGATCCAAGGGCCTGCTGCTCTATGCCTGCATCGACCCGGCGCTGCCGGACCGGTTGCGCGGTGACCCGATACGGATTCGCCAGATCCTCAACAACTTGCTGAGCAACGCCATCAAGTTCACCGATAACGGTCGCGTGGTGCTGCGGGTTCAGTTGCTGGAAAGCGACGACGGCCGTGCCCATGTGCAATGGCAAGTCAGCGATTCGGGAAAGGGGATTACCCAGGCGCAACAACAGCAACTGTTCGACCCTTTCTATCAGGTCAACGACGCCAACGCGCAAGCCGGTGCCGGATTGGGACTGGCCATTTGCAAATGGCTGTGCGAGTTGATGGCGGGCCAGTTGAACGTGGTCAGCGAGCCCGGGCTCGGCAGCAGTTTCATCCTTCAACTCTCGCTGGAACACGCACCCGGTGAGCTGGCCGATTGCCCTGTGTTCGGCCCCGGCAGCGCCGCCGTCTATGTGCGTGCAAAGGTCGCTGAACAGGCCCAACACCTGATGGCCTGGCTCAAGCGTTTTGGCCTCGACTGCCACCCGCTGACGGCCGGTACACCAGTGTCATCGGCACTGCTGGTAGAGCTTTGCTCGCTGGCCAATACCGCGGCCTGGCCGGGTCCGAAGGTCGTCGCCACGGCGGATGGCCCCAACCCTTCGCAATTACGCGGTACCGTCCGAGAAGTCGACGCCCATGATGTCCGCGCGATCGCCTGGGCGATTTACCAGGCCCAGCACGGCGCCAGCACCGACAGCCAACCTTCGTCGCCGGATACCCCCCGGCAGTTGAATCTGCAAGTGCTGGTGGCGGAAGACAATGTGATCAACTCGGCGATCATCAAGGAGCAACTGGAAGTGCTGGGCTGCTCGGTGGTCGTCGCGGCCAATGGCGAGCTTGCCCTGGCGCAGTGGTCGCCCGGACGCTTCGATCTGCTGCTGACCGACGTCAATATGCCGGTCATGAACGGCTACCAATTGACCACGGCGTTGCGACAACTGGATCAGGCCTTGCCGATTATCGGCGTCACCGCCAACGCCTTGCGCGAAGAAGGCGAGCGCTGCACTAGCGTCGGCATGAACGCCTGGATGGTCAAGCCACTGAACCTCGCCACCCTGCGCGCGCACCTGGAAAGACATTGCAAAATCGCCCTACCAGCGACCAGCGTTGCGCCTCTAAAGCTGTCACCGAACATGCGCGAACTCTTTGTCACGACGCTACGCCAGGACATGCAGGTCACGCTGACGGCACTGGACAACGCCGATGCCAATCGCGTGGCGCAACAGCTGCACAGCATGGCCGGTGCATTGGGTGCGGTACAGCTCGAGGAACTGGCCACAACCTTCGTCGAGCTGGAGTGTCGCTTGAACGGCATGAGCGTGACCAGCGCCCTGGACCTGGAGGTGCGCCAGAATCTGGCTCGATTGAAAGACCTGCTGGACACCCTTGAATAATTTCAATGCGGATAATCAGCCATGGAAACCCTCAAGGTTGCCATTGCCAATGACCACCCCATCGTCCTGGGGGGGGTACGAGAGCTGGTTGAGCGTGGCCAATGCTTGCGCGCTGATGGAATACCTGACGCGGCACTTCCCCAACGTGCTGGTGCTGACGATGATTTCCAACCCGCTGATCCTGACGCGCCTGCAAGAGATCGTGGCAAGCCGGTGCGCAGCAGTGCCGAGCGTTTTACTCACATGTTGCTAAAGGAACATAAAATAGTGCGTTGATTTGTTCCGGGAGTGGGAGTCAGCAACGATTGACTTAAGAGCGCAAAGATAACAAGCATTCAAAAAAATTCTCGCCACGAGCAAACTTGACGCCAACAGCAACCATACACTTCTGGATTACTAACATAACTAGAAAAACTCAAACTAACAGACAACTACATTCCAGCTGCAATTAACTTCTAGGAATCGTCTGATGTACCACCAAAAAATCGCGTTATATCGTGTTGTTGTTTTAAACCTAACCACTGGAAAACAACATGAAAAAGCTAACTCGCGCACTTCTCGCCCTTTCAATCATCGCCGCCGCTGGCAACGCCCTGGCAGATGACCCCGTCCAGGCCGGTAGTGGCACTATCAACTTCACCGGCACCATCAACAACGATGCCTGCTCCGTTGAAGGCGCTGGCAAGGGTAAAACCATAGCGGTCGACATGGGCGAAGTGTCGATCAAAGACATGGGCACTCCCAGCGCGCCTAAAGGCAACGGCACCCTGAACGTCGAAAACTTCAGCATGAAGATCAACTGCAACGCCGGTACTAAGGTCGCAATGATCTTCCGACCAACCTCGGGCGCAGGTTCGGGTCTTGTGCCCGGTACCAACGTGCTTCGTCTGATCGACGGCCTGGGGGCTGCGAAAGGTATCGGCATTGCGCTGCTTGATTCCAATGGCGCCGTGATCGACCTCAGCTCGCCTAGCACCGCAAAGATCGAAAACACTCTGCAAGACAGCAACACCACCCTCAAATTCTCCGCAGCCTACGTAACCACCGTCGCTCCGGCACAGGCTGTTGCCGGTCGTGGCGACGCCACCCTACCGTTCACGCTGCAATACGAATAATCCGCGCGAACACACAAGCCCGGTGCGGGGCCGGTCGGCCCCGCATCCTCATTCACTTGCGCGGTAGCCCTCATGTTTTATCGTCACTCACTATCCTTTTGTGCAGGCCTGCTGAGCCTGTTCGTGGTCAATCAGGCCATGGCCGGAATTTCCTTGAGCAGCACCCGGCTGATTTTCGACGGCCAGCACAAGGAGGCCGGAATCACCGTGCGCAACAGCGGTGAAGACGTGTTGATCCAGTCGTGGATCGACACCGACTCCAGCGAAACCGCAGCCGTACCCTTTGCTGTGACGCCGCCCCTGGTGCGCGTCAGCGGCGACGAACAGCAAATATTGCGGGTGATCTACGAAGGCGCGGGCATGCCGACCGACCGCGAGTCGGTGGTGTGGCTCAATGTGCAAGAGATCCCTCGAGCGGCGAAATCCGAGAACACGTTGCAACTGGCCGTGCGCCAGCGCATCAAGGTGTTCTTCCGCCCGGCAGGCCTGAAAAACAACGCCTATCTGGCACCGAGCGAACTGACTTGGCGGCTGACAGAACAAGCCGGCAAGAGCTTGTTGGTGGTGAATAACCCAGGCCGGTATCACGTGTCGATTGCAGATATCACACTTCAATCCGGCACCATCAGTGAACACCCCTTTGATTCGATGATGATTGCCCCCGGCGAACAAAAAAGCTTCACCCTTAAACAACTTCACAACGCCAATACAGCCCGTCTTTTATTCAAAAGCATTAATGATTATGGCGCACAAGATCGTTATGGAGCACAAATTTCGAACAGTGCCGATACCCGAGCCAGTTTGAATAAACAAACCCCATAACTTAAGCGCCGCTGTGACGGCTGAACTTCCACTGTATTTCTCTTCGCTCCGTTAGTTCGTATCGGAGGTGATATGGGGTTCCTGCATGTTTTTACTCAAGCGCGACAGATGGGCGCCATTTTCGATTGTTCTGTTATTCAGCACCACCTGCGTGGCCGATGACGATGAACAGTTCAATACCTCGTTTCTCCTAGGCGCACCATCTTCTGTGGATCTGCAACCATTGCTCGCCAGCAGTCGTGTGCTGCCCGGCATCTATCGGGTGGACCTGTACGGCAACGAAACGCTGGTCGGCCGCCGCGACATCGATTTTCGTCGCCCTCCCGGCACGAGCAAGGTCGAGGCCTGTCTGACTCTGGAAATAGTGCAGCAACTGGGGGTCGACATCGGCAAGCTGCAAGCCAGCGGCAAACTGAGCAGCGATGATCCCGATGCCTGCCTGGACTTGCCCGCCTTGATCGATCACGCCAGCGTGCGTTACGACGTACCCCGTCTGCGCTTGATCGTCAGTGTTCCGCAACGCGCCATGGTGCGTGGCCGACGTGGTTATGTCGACTCGGCCCTATGGGACGAAGGCGTTCCCGCCGCATTCATCAACTATCAGTTGAGCAGCAGCCGCAACGGCACTCGGGGTGAAAATACCCTGTCCAACAACATCGGCCTGCGCAACGGCATCAACCTCGGCGCCTGGCGCTTGCGTAACGAATCGAACTTTAGCAGCAGCACCGGCCGCCCCAGCACATTCAAAAGTAACCGCAGCTATCTGCAACATGACGTGACTGCCCTGAAGGGCCAGTTCAGCGCCGGGGATATTTTTTCAGATGCCGACCTGTTCGACAGCGTGCGCTATCGCGGCCTGAAACTGGCGTCCGACGACGGCATGCGTGCCGACAGCGAGCGCGGTTATGCGCCAATCATTCGCGGCATTGCGCAGTCCAGCGCCACCGTGGAGATTCGCCAGGACAGCTACCTCCTCTACACCGCCAACGTGCCGCCGGGGCCATTCGAGATCAGCGATATCTACCCCAGCGGCTCCAACGGCGACCTGGAAGTGACGATTATCGAAGCCGATGGCCGCCGCCGGGTGACGGTGCACGCATTTTCCAGCCTGCCGATCATGGTCCGTGAGGGCCAGTTGAAGTACAGCGTCTCGGCCGGCCGGTACAACAGCAACAGCGTTGACCAGAAGTCACCGCAATTTGTCAGCAGCACCCTGGCATACGGCATCAGCAGTAACTTGTCCGGGATCGTCGGGGTGCAGGCCTCGGAAAACTTCAAGGCGCTGTCCGTGGGAGCTGGCCGCAATACAACTATCGGTGCCGTCTCGCTGGACTTGACCCACTCCATGAGCAGCACTTTCGGCAAAACCATCACCGGCAACAGCCTGCGCGCGCTGTATGCGAAGACGTTCACCGGCACCGACACCAACTTCACCCTCGCCGCCTATCGCTACTCGACCGAGGGCTATCGCACCCTCACCGAGCACGTCGAGGAACTGAGCAACGACGGTCAGAAGCGTATCGGCAACTCGAAAACCCGTACCGACCTGACCGTCAACCAGAGCCTGGGCCGAAACCAGCGATACGGCAGCGCCTACATCAACGCCAGCGACCAGCGTTACTGGGGACGCGGGGGCTCGCAAAGCCTGTCGGCGGGTTACAGCAACTATTGGGGCGATGTGAGCTACAACCTCGGCGCCACCTACTCCAAGGATGTCGGCAACTACGGGCCGGCGAACAATGACACACTGGTGAACCTGTCCATATCGTTCCCGCTGGGCTCCAAGCCTCGTGCACCCCGCGCCTTCGTCTCGGCCAGCACGCAGAAATCCAGCGATACCACGCAAATGGGCATCAACGGCTATCTGGCGCAAGACAGCGACACCTATTACTCAGTGCAAGCCGGCAACAGCAGCAACGGCGGCAGCTCCGGCTCAGTCAACCTCAGCACCCGCACCTCATTTATGGATATCAGCGCCGGTTACAGCCAGGGGCGCGGTTACAACGCGCAAAACCTTAACCTGTCGGGTTCGATCGTCGGCCATGCCGGCGGAATCAACCTGGGACAAACCGTGGGCGAAACGTTCGCGCTGGCGCAAGTCGAAGGCGCAGAAGGGGTGAAAGGGGTGAAAATCGGCAGCTTCTCCGGAGCCAGGACCGGCAGCAACGGCTTCGCCGTGATCCCCAATGCGCAGCCCTATCGCGTGAACTGGATCAACCTCGACACTCGAGACCTGGGCGCCGATATCGAGATCGACAGTGGGACCCGGCAAGTGGTGCCACGTCGTGGTGCCGTGGTGCTGGCGCGTTACACCAGCAAGACCGGACGGCGGGTGCAGTTTGCGCTGTTCGACGCCAAGCACCAGCCGATTCCGTTTGGCGCGTCGCTCGAGGACAGCACTGGCAAACAGTTGGCGATCTCTGACCCTGGTGGCAAGGCTCTGGCACTGGTTGAAGCCGACACCGGTACCCTGACTATCCACTGGCAGGGCCAGAGGTGTGAAGCGCCTTATGCCTTGCCCGAACGCGACAAGGCGCTGAACTATGAGCGGGCGAACCTGGTGTGCCGCCCCTGATTCCTCAGAAATCGCGCTTGTAAAAGATATCCAGGGAGCTGGCGAAACCGCTCGCCGCTTCCAGATAGACCTTCTTGCTCAGCTTGTAACGCAGAGCGATGGTACTGGCTGGCTCAAAGACCCCGACGCCATAGCGCAGGCTGAGCCTTTCGGAAATGGCGCCGCTGGCCACCACGCTGGTGTTGTTGCCGCTGCCCTGGGTATCGAGTTGGAAGTCCTGAATGCCCAGGTTCTTGGCAATGCCGCCGGTCAGTTCCGAGCTGCCCATCAGCCCCAGCCCGAGAGCCGCCTGGGCCAGCATGTTGTTGTCTTCACCGGTGGACGTCAGCGGGCGCCCCAGGACCAGATAGGACAGCGCCTGTTCCTGGCTCATGGCCGGCTCCGAGAAGATCTGCGTCGCCGGTTGCTCGGCGCTGCCACTCAGGCGGATGCCGGCAATCACGTCGTCAGTCTGGCGCACGGCCTCAATGTCCAGGTAAGGCTGGTCGATGGGGCCGGCAAACAGCAGCCGCGCACGACGCACGGTCAAGCGCTGGCCGTAGGCCCGATAGCGGCCGTCGTTGAGCCACAGCTCACCGCGGGTATCCATGTTGTCACCAATGTGCACGTGCCCCTGCAGGTTGGCAGTCAGGCCGAAACCGCTGAAGGCCAGCTTGTCCTGGCCCACCTCCACATCGATGTTCATGGCCATGGCCATGGGCTTTTTGCCGTCGTCGGTCTGCTGGCCGACGATCACCGTGTCGTCGGAGACCTTGACCGTCGAGGGCGGCAATTCGCGCACGGTGATCTGGCCCTTGGGGATCAGCACCTTGCCAGCAATCGCCAGCTTTTCCTCCTGCAGCGAGATCTTCAGGTCCGGCGCCACCTCCAGCGCTGCATAGGGCTCCACCGTCACCGGCAGTTGGGTGCCCTTGAGGCTCAGGTCCACCAATAGCGCCCGGCCCCAAGTGATGTTGCCATTGAGGCTGCCCTGCCCGGCCTTGCCGCTTTTCCAGCCGCCGTTGAGCTGCACGCTCTCGCCAGCGATCTGCGCGCTCAGTTGCAGGTCTTCAAGGCTGATGGGCAACTCGGAGCCGGACACCTCGCCCCCGGACAACTGCACGTTGCCGTTGACCTGAGGCGCCAGCAGGCCGCCAGACAAACGACCGCTGCCATTGAGGCTGCCGCTGAGCTTTTCCACCATGGGCACGAACGGCCGCGCCACGGACAGATCCAGCCCACTGAGGCGGAAATCACCGGACAGCGGTTTGCTTTTCGGCAACGGATTGATCTGCGCCTGGAGCATCAGCTCACCCAGTTTGCCGCCGTCGAACTGCAACTGCGTGTCGATGCGCCGCGGGGTGAGTCGGGTATTGAGCTTCAACGCCTGATAGGGGAAATCCAGCCACTGGTCCTTTTCCTTGACCCGCAAGGTGCCGCCGCTGGCGTCCAGCATGATCTGGCCCTGGGGCCCGCTGGCCGGCAAGTCCAGTTGCACATCGGCATTGAGCATGCCCTTCCAGGCGAAATCCTTGGGCAGCCACTGCGCCAGGCTGTCGAGGGGAAAACGCTTGAGGTGATAACGCAGTTTCGGGTCCGGCATCAGCCGCTGGTCTTCACCGCACAGGCTGGCATCGCCGCTGGCCCAGCAGTGGGCAGCGAAGTTCAGCGTGCCGTTGGCCAGCCGCTCAAGCCGGGCCGGGTTCTGCAGCTTCCAATCCTGGCCGCCGGTCTGTACATCGCCGCTGGCCAGGCGCCCGCGCCAGTTGCCCTGGTCCAGGGCGCCATCCAGGCCCAGGGCCAGTTTCAACAGCGGCCCTTGCAGGTCCAGTTGCAGTTTCTGTTTCTTGATGTCGCCCTGGCCGGCCAGGGTCAGGGTCCCCAACTGCGTGTCGCCCAGCTGAATCCCGCTGCCCTTGAGGTCCACCTGGGCCTTTTGCGCACCATCCAGAGTGGCGTCCAACTTGAGGTTCTGCAGGCGGTTTTCGGCAAAGGCCAGTTGCTGCCCGGCCAGGTCCAGCTTGCCCTGTGGCGCCTTGAGGGTGCCGGCCAGGTCCAGCCGACCGTTGAGCTGCCCACGCAACTCGGGCCAGAGCTGACCCAGGCGCGGCATCTTGATCTCCAGCTGGCCGGCGATCTTCTGTTGCAGGCTGCCGGAGCCGTTGATCCGGTTGTCTCCCAGGCGGATGTCCAGCGCGCCCAGGGTCCATTGCTCGCCCGCTCCGTCGGCCTTGGCCTGGAGAACCGCCGGCTGTCCGCGCAAGCGTCCCTTGAGGTCGAGGTTGGCATTGAGCTTGAGTTGCTGGTTCTTCATTTCGCCCTGGCTGCGCAGGGGGCCGGCCAGGGTTCCGGGCAGCTCCGCCACCCAGTACGCGGGGTTGATGGCCGACAGATCCAGGGCGGTATCCCAGGCAATGCCGTCGGCGAACTGCAGGTTCAGGTGGCCCTCGGCCTTGCCCTGGCCCGCCGCCAGCTTGAACTGCGGCAGATAGATTTTCGTCAGGTCGCCGCTGAACGGGCTGCTCAGGCTGAACGCGCCTGCCGGGCCGTCCAGGTCGCCCTTGAAGTTGCCCAGGTAGTTACCGTCACGGTAAGCCACTTCGGCATCAAAACTGCGGACCCGCACCGCCGGCTCGTCAATCAGCGGATACAGGCGGTGCCAGGGGAAGTCCAGCCAGGCCAGCTTGGCCTCGGCGGCGAAACCTTCGCTCCAGTCCAGTTGCCCACTGAGCTTGAGGTGTTGCTTGTCGTTGGCGCTCAGGTCCAGGGCGGCAATCTGTGCGCCCTTGGCGTCGACCTTGCCTTGCAGCAACAGGGCCACCGGGCCCTGCTCCGCCGGCAGGCTGGCCTTGCCGGCGAGCTGGTAGCCGCTTTTCAGGTCGCCCTGGCCAGTCAGCTCCAGCTGATCCAGTTGCAGGGTGTCCGGCAGATCGGCGCTGGCCTTGAACCCATCGGCAGTGATGCGCACCTGGGCCGGCAGGTTCTCCACCAGGGGCTGCACCTGGCCGCTCAATTGCCCTTGCAGGTAGCCACGGCTGTCGGCATTGAGCCGCAGAGTCTTGAGCAGGTCGCCTTCAACCTTCAACGCCAGGGACCAGGGGCCACCACCGGGAGCGGGCAAGCCGAGGTTGCCCTGGGCGGTCAGGGGCCAGTCGCCACTGGGTTGCAGCAGCCCGGAAAGGTCCAGACTCAGTTCATCGCGCTTTAGGTGCAAAGAGTCGATCTGCAGGCCTTGGGCAGTCCAGTGCGCCGCCAGTTGCAGAGTCTTGAGTTCTTCACTGCCATTGAACAGCAGGCTGCCCACACGCACTTGCCCCAACTCGATGGCCAACGGCAGCTTCAATTCCGGCAGGCTGATGGGCTCCGAACTGGTTTCGGTTTCGCCGCTCGGAGGGAACAGCAGGCTGACCTGATCGGCTTCCAACTGCTCGATGCACAGGGTCATGCGCAGCAGGCAGCCGGGCGACCAGGTGAACTGCACGGCGTTGAGCTCGACCCGGTTGCCCTCCTGTTGCCAGAGCAAATGATCGGCGCTCCAGTGCCCGCCAAGGCGGCCCTCGAAATTGTCCAGGGTCAGCCCCGGCACTCGCGCCAGGGCCCAGCGGCTGCCAGCCTGGGTTCCGAGTACGCTGGCCACGGCCAGAATGATCAGGATCACCAGCGCAAGAATCGCCAGCAGCGTTATCTTCAAACCACGCTTCAAAGCTCTGGCCCCATGGAAAAGTGCAAACGAATATCGCCGTCGTCATTCATCGCGTGGGCCAGGTCGACCCGAATCGGTCCCACTGGCGAAACCCAGCGTACGCCGACGCCCACCCCGGTCTTGAGGTTAGGCAGCTCCAGCTTGTTGAAAGAGTTGCCCTGGTCGACAAAGGTCGCGATCCGCCATTTCTCGGCGATCGAATACTGGTACTCGACGCTACCGGCCACCATGTAGCGGCCGCCGATGCGATCGCCTTCGGAGTTTTCCGGTGACAGGGTCTGATAGTCGTAGCCCCGAACGCTCTGGTCGCCACCGGCAAAGAAGCGCAAGGACGGCGGAATCGACTTGTAGCCATTGGTGGCACTGCCACCGAACTGCACTCGCCCGAGAAAGCGGTGGTTGTCCCAGACCGTGGTCAGGCCCTTGAGCAGCACCGTGCCATACAGCAGGTTGGTGTCGGAACCGACCCCTTCCTTGGCCAGCTTGGTGTCGAACTGAATGCGATAGCCGTTATGCGGGTCGATGCGATTGTCGCTGCGCAGGTAGGAATAAGTCAGGCCAGGCATCAGCAGATTACTCAGGCCCGAGTCGTCCCCGAGGCGATATTCCTCTCGCTGATACTTCAGCGACAGCACCCGCTGCCAGCCGCTGGGCAACTTGCTGTGCCACTCGGGACCGATGGTGAGCAACTTACTCAGGGTATCGGTGCCGGCAATCTCTTCATTCTGGTAACCACCGGCGAACCGCAGCTTGTCGGTCAGAGGCGGGTCCAGGGGAATGTCGTACCACAGGCCGACGTTCTGCCGCGGGGCAGAAACTTCCGCCTCCCAGCCGTAACTGTGGCCCTGGGGGTTGACCCAGTGCCGGGTCCAGTTGGCCTTGACCCGCGGCCCTACGTCGGTGGAATAGCCGAGGCCGAGGCCCATGGTCCGGGGCTTGCGGGTTTCCAGCTGGACCGCCACCGGAATCACCTCGTGCTCGGCGGCAGTAGGCGCGGCGTCCACCCGCACGCCCTCGAAGTAGCCGCTCGACTGCAGGGCCTGGTTGAGTTCGGCAATCAATTCGGAGTCATAGGGCGCGCCGGCCTTGAACGGCACCATGCGCCGCAACAGGTCTTCATCGAACAGGGAGTCGCCGCTAAAGCTGACCTTGCCCAGCGCGTAGCGCGGGCCGCTGTCATAGACCAGGTCGATGTCCGCGACACCTGCCTGGGGGTCCACCGACAGTTTCTGCTGGGTAAAGCGCCCGCTGAAAAAGCCATAGCGCGAAGCCTGGTTCTGGATCAGGCGCTTGGCGTCTTCGTAATGGCCATGATTGAGCACGGCTCCAGGCTTGAGCTGGTCGCCGTCGGGAAGGCGAAACGACTTGAGGGAGGCCGCCGGGCCTTCGACCCGGACTGTCACGTTGCGCAGGTGCACCGGTTCGCCGGGGTCGATCCGCAACGTCAGGCGCGGTTTGTCACCGCCACGCACCTCACTCTGGATATGCGGTTGGTAGTAGCCCAGGGCCTGGGCGGCTTTCTTCGCCTGCTCCTCGGCGCCCCGGCTGAACCGCAGCAAGGCTTCTTCATCGCGATCGCCGACACTGCCAATGTAACCCTCCACATTGGCCTTCAACTCGTCATTGGCGGGCTTGACCCTGACATCCAATTCGCTCTGCGCCAGCGCCGCACAGCTTGTGAACAACAGCAAAAAGCCGCTGGTAAATCTTCCTGGAAACTTCATAGGCGCGGATGCTATCACGAGCTTGGGAGGGCGATAGAGCGCTCAGGTGCACGGAAAGTTCTATATCAGGCTGTTGCTCTTTGTAAGTGCTGCGGGTTGGGGTGAAAAAATACGTGCTCACGCACCGGCCCCACCGCAATCTCACCGATCTCTTCATAGCCCTGACGCTTGTAGAACTCCAGGTAACGCGGATTGCCGGTGTCCAGCACCACACCCTGGGAATGTTCGTCCACGGCGCACCAGTTGTGCACCGCCGCCAGCAATTGCTCGCCGAAATGCTGGCCCTGAAACTGCGGATGTACCCCCAGCAGCGGCAGCACATGCACTGCATCATTGGGCAGGCAGGCCTGCACCGCCTGGTGATACTCCAGATAGCGCTGGGTGCAGCGAAACCCGGTGCTGAGCACCATACGCAGGCGCCAGGCCCAACTTTCGGTGATGCCCAGGCGCCGTTGCGGCGGCGCGATCAGGGCGATACCGATCAGCCGGTCATTGACCAGCAGGCCGATGGCCGGCAGGTCCTGAAGAAAATGCTGCTTCACCAATTCGCGCACTGTGGCTCGTACCCGCTGTTCGTAGCCGGGGCGATCGGCTTCG
The DNA here is from genome assembly GCF_014170225.1 of Pseudomonas sp. UME65. NCBI lineage: Bacteria > Pseudomonadati > Pseudomonadota > Gammaproteobacteria > Pseudomonadales > Pseudomonadaceae > Pseudomonas > Pseudomonas sp. UME65. The sequence continues at coordinate 493,099 of NZ_LZZQ01000005.1, forward strand.
AAAATGAAGCCGAAGGTCGGCTCATGGCGGTAGGCCTGGTACAGCAGCGACCGCGCTTCGCGGGAATAGCCGCTGTCGAGCTGGTGAATATCGGCGATGACATTGGAGGAATCAGGCATGACGGTCACTCTCCCCTGGACCCGGCTCAAATGGCCGCGTTCTTGTTAGTACGAGCCCTGCGCGCCGCTGATCGTTCCCGCGCCCCTGGGACATTAGCAGCGCATCCGCCACGCCGCCACGCTGGCCGGCCCGGGCGTTGTCAGCTAGCATCGCTGTTTTGCCAGGACCGCCGACCATGAAAATCGTCTCGTTCAATATCAACGGGCTGCGTGCCCGCCCCCATCAGCTGGCGGCGCTGATCGACAAACACCAGCCGGACGTGATCGGCCTGCAGGAAACCAAGGTCGCCGACGAACAGTTCCCCCTTGCCGACATCCAGGCCCTGGGCTACCACGTGCATTACCACGGCCAGAAAGGCCATTACGGCGTAGCCCTGCTCTCGCGCCAGGCACCGTTGGCCCTGCATAAAGGCTTTGAAGGTGACGACGAAGACGCCCAGCGGCGCTTTATCTGGGGCACCTTCGCCGATGCCAACGGCACCCCGGTAACCATCATGAACGGCTACTTCCCCCAGGGCGAAAGCCGCGACCACCCCACCAAATTCCCGGCCAAAGAGCGCTTCTACCAGGATCTGCAGCACCTGCTGGAAAGCCGTTTCAGCAATGACCAGCCCCTGGTGGTGATGGGCGATGTGAACATTTCCCCGGAAGATTGCGACATTGGCATCGGCGCCGAGAACGCCAAGCGCTGGCTGAAGACCGGCAAGTGCAGCTTCCTGCCGGAAGAGCGCGAGTGGATGGCCCGCCTGAAGAACTGGGGCCTGGTGGACAGCTTTCGTCACCTGAACCCCGAGGTGAACGACCGCTTCAGCTGGTTCGACTACCGCAGCCGCGGCTTCGAGGATGAACCCAAGCGCGGCCTGCGCATCGACCTGATCATGGCCTCCCAGGGGTTGTTGCCACGGGTCAAGGACGCTGGGGTCGACTATGAACTGCGGGGCATGGAAAAACCTTCGGACCATGCGCCGATCTGGCTCGAACTGGGCTGATCGACAGGCACAAAAAAGCCCATCTGCCGATGGGCTTTTTTTTTGCGGTTACAGCTGTATGTGCTCGACCCGCTCCGTGGTACCGGCACTGGCGATAGCGCTGATGGCGCTCTCGAGGGTGGCTTCCGAATCGTACAAGTGGCTGACCAGAATCACTTCCTTACCGGACTTGAGCTTGAAAAAAGGTTTGCCGCCCGACGAAATTTTCTTGACGTAGCGTTCCGGGGAAGCGCAGTGTGCGCGGAACAGGCCGAGAGCCGCCTCGGCACTGTCCCGGCAAGGGTAGCGGTCGCTTTGAAGCATGGTCTGCGCCTCCTTTGTCTTCAGCAAGAATCTGCATGCACCACTGCCATACTGCTTCAGCTCGAACCAGGCACTCATTTGTAACTCCTTTGCACACTACGAAATAGCAGCTCAACACTGCCGAGGCATCCGCGGGGGATGACGCGTTGGCAGTCGCCCCAATCCCCGCCAGACAAAGTTGCCCACTCTACGCACCGTTCCGGGGTTGGTCTTTAGGACAAATCTCAAAAAATCTAGAGAAAACAGCTATTTATGATGTAAGACTTTCGCCATTTCTTCGCAAATAGCCCCGTCCGTCACATCCCTGTCACCTCCCTGACTTAATGTCCCCAGCACTTACCTCCTCCCTCTATATAGAAGGCCAGTGCCGCCATGCCCCGCGCTTCCACCGTCAGTGAACGAGATATCTGGTGCCGGACCATCAGCCTGTTTCTGATCGGTTTCGTTTGCTACGCCCTGCCCTGGTCGGTATTCGCCGCCCTGCCCCCAGCCCCGGACAATGCGCCCGTCCTGCGCATCCAAGGCTCCAATACCATCGGCGCCCGGCTGGGCCCGGCCCTGGTCAAGGGCCTGATGGAAGAACAGGGCCTGCGCGATATCAGGATCACCGCCAGTGGCAAAGACAATGAACAACAGGTGGTGGGGCAAACCGCCCAGGGCCGAGCGGTGCGGGTGGAAGTGGCCGCCCACGGTTCGAGTACCGGCTTTGCCGCTCTGAAAACCGCTCGGGCCGACCTGGCCGCCGCTTCACGGCCGATCAAGGACAGCGAGCTGGTGGACCTTGAAAGCCTGGGAGACCTGAAAAGCCCCAGCGCCGAACAGGTGATCGCCATCGACGGGCTGGCAATCATCCTGCATCCGCACAACCCGCTGAACCAACTGAACACCGAGCAACTGGCCCGGCTGTTCAGCGGCGAAGCCAAGACCTGGGAAGAACTGGGTGGCATTGGCGGCGCGGTACATCTCTATGCCCGGGATGACCAGTCCGGCACCTACGACACCTTCAAGGAACTGGTACTCAGCCGTCGCGGCAAGGCCCTGAGCCCCGGCGCAAAACGTTTTGAATCCAGCGAGCAGTTGTCCGACGCAGTCAGCCATGACCCCCAGGGCATAGGTTTCATCGGTCTGCCCTATGTGCGCCAGGCCAAGGCGGTGGCCATTATCGACGGCGACTCACAGCCGATGCTGCCGCTCAACAGCCTGATCGCCACCGAGGATTACCCGCTGTCACGGCGCCTGTACCTGTACCTGCCGCCCAATGGGCAGAACCCCTGGGCCGATGCCCTGGTGAGCTTTGCCCAGGGCAGCAAGGGCCAGGCCATCGTCGCCGCCAACGGCTTTATCGCCCAGACCGTGCAGGCCATGCGCGTCGCTCCCGGCCCGCAGATGCCGGAGGCTTATCAGGCGCTCACCCGCCAGGCACAGCGCCTGACGGTCAACTTTCGTTTTGAGGAAGGCAGCGCCAGCCTGGACAACAAGGCCCGCCAGGACCTCAATCGGGTACTGGATTACCTGCGCCAGCACGGCAAGATGAACCGCCAGGTGACCCTGGCCGGCTTCGGTGACGCCAAGAACGATCCGGCCCGCGCGGCCCTGCTGTCCAAACTGCGGGCCATGGCTGTGCGTCGGGAACTGGTGAAGAGCGGCGTGGTGTTTCGCGAGATTCGCGGCTTTGGCGCCGAGCTGCCGGTAGCGGCCAACAGTGCCGACGAAGGACGGATCAAGAACCGCCGCGTGGAGGTCTGGGTGTACTGAACTCACAGCGACCGGCCTTTCGACAGGCCGGACGCATCGCCCTCAATGCCCGCTGCGCATCAGCTCTTTGGGTACATACTTGCCGATTTCATACTTGCCGATCGCCGCGCGGTGCACCTCATCCGGGCCGTCGGCCAGGCGCAAGGTGCGCTGCATCGCATACATGTAGGCCAGCGGGAAGTCGTTGGAGACCCCGGCCCCGCCGTGGATCTGGATCGCCCGGTCGATCACCCGCAGGGCCACGTTCGGCGCCACGACCTTGATCTGGGCAATCTCGCTCTTGGCCACCTTGTTGCCCACGGTGTCCATCATGTACGCGGCCTTCAGCGTCAGCAGCCGGGCCATGTCGATCTCCATTCGCGAGTCGGCGATCTTGTCGATGTTGCCTCCCAGGCGCGCCAGCGGCTTGCCAAAGGCAGTACGGTTCACCGAACGCTTGCACATCAGTTCCAGCGCCCGCTCCGCCATGCCGATGGAACGCATGCAGTGGTGGATCCGGCCCGGGCCAAGGCGGCCCTGGGCAATCTCGAAACCACGGCCCTCACCCAGCAGCACGTTCTCGTAAGGCACCCGGACATTGTCGAACAGCACTTCGGCGTGGCCATGGGGCGCGTCGTCGTAGCCGAACACCGGCAACGGGCGAACAATCTTCACCCCGGGGGTATCCACCGGCACCAGGATCATCGAGTGCTGTTGATGGCGCGGCGCATCCGGGTTGCTCAGGCCCATGAACACCAGGATCTTGCAGCGTGGGTCGCAGGCGCCCGAGGTCCACCATTTCTTGCCGTTGATCAGCCACTGGTCGCCGTCGCGTACCGCACGGGCCGCCATGTTGGTGGCATCGGAGGACGCCACGTCCGGCTCGGTCATGGCGAACGCGGAACGGATCTCGCCGCGCAGCAATGGCTCCAGCCAGCGCTGTTTCTGCTCTTCGTTGGCGTAGCGCACCAGCACTTCCATGTTGCCGGTATCCGGTGCCGAGCAGTTGAAGGGTTCCGGGCCCAACAACGACCGCCCCATGATTTCCGCCAGCGGCGCGTACTCAAGGTTGGTCAGGCCTGCCCCCAACTCCGACTCAGGCAGAAACAAATTCCATAGCCCGGCCTCCTTGGCCTTGAGTTTCAGCTCTTCCATGATGGCGGTCGGCTGCCAGCGATCGCCTTCGGCAACCTGACGCTCGAAGACCGCTTCAGCCGGATAAACATAGGCATCCATGAACGCGGTGACACGCTCACGCAGTTCCTGAACCTTGGGGGAATAGGCGAATTCCATGGGCAGCTCTACCTTTGTGACGATCGGGTGTTGGAGGACTGAAATCGATGCTAGATCAGCTACGAAAATTTACCTAGCCTATTCTCGGCGTGTATTAACATTCATCACCGATATATGATCGGCTGATCCGACAGGCTTCCGAGCCCTCCCACAGGCCCTAACAATAAGAGTGCAGCGCAATGAATCTGAGCAAGGTCGATCTCAACCTCTTCATCGTTTTCGATGCGATCTACACCGAAGCCAACCTGACCCGCGCAGGGCAGATCGTCGGCATCACCCAACCGGCGGTATCCAACGCCCTGGCACGCCTGCGCGAGACCTTCAACGACCCGCTCTTCGTGCGTTCCGCCCAGGGCATGGTGCCCACGCCCATGGCGCAGAACATCATCGGGCCGGTGCGCAATGCCCTGTCGCTGCTGCGGGTTTCGGTCCAGGAAAGTCGCATTTTCAACCCCCTGCAAGCGGTCAAGACCTACCGCATCAGCATGACCGACCTCACTGAAGCGGTGATCCTGCCACCGCTGTTCCAGCGCCTGCGGCGCCTGGCGCCGGCGGTGATCATCGAAAGCTTTCTCTCCAAGCGCCGGGAAACCACCAAGGAGCTGGCAGCCGGGCGCCTGGACTTTGCCGTTGACGCACCGCTCAATACCGACCCCCAGGTGCGTCACGTCAAGCTGATGGAAGACCGCTATGTGTGCGCCATGCGCAAGGGCCACCCGCTGGCGGGCAAGGAAAAATTCAGCCTGGACGATTACCTGTCCCTGACCCACATCCATATCTCCAGCCGCCGCAGCGGCCTCGGACATGTCGACCTGGCCCTGGGCAAGATGGGTATCCAGCGCAAGATCGCCCTGCGCTCCCAGCACTACCTGATGGCTTCCCAGGTGCTGCAGCAGACCGACATGGTGATGACCGTACCGGAGCGCTTTGCCCGTCGCCATGAACTGCATGCGTTCAACCTGCCGGTCAATGATGTCCCGCCGGTGGAAACCCACCTGTACTGGCACGAGAGCACCGACCAGGACCCGGCCAACCGCTGGATGCGCGAGCAGATGATCGAGCTCTGCCAGCAGGTCACGGCCTACGAAAAGAAGCTCGACCAGCAGACCGCCTGAGCCCTTTCGCCGGCAAGCCCTCACTGCAGGAGCCGGCTTGCCGGCGAACGGGATCGGCTCGGACTGCTTGACGTATACGTCAACCTGCCTTTAGCTTAGCGCCAAGCCCCCTCTTGAGCGCCTCCATGAGCAGCCAGACCTACAGCATTTCCGACCTCGCCCGCGAGCTCGACATCACCACCCGGGCCATCCGCTTCTATGAAGAGCAGGGCCTGCTGGCTCCCGAACGCCGTGGCCAGGAGCGCATCTATTCGCCCCGGGACAAGGTCAGCCTGAAACTTATCCTGCGGGGCAAGCGCATCGGCTTTTCCCTGGCCGAGTGCCGCGAACTGATCGAGCTCTACGACCCGAGCAGCGGCAACCTGAAGCAGCTGCACAGCATGCTGGCGAAAATCGCCGAGCGTCGCGAACAGCTCGAACAGCAATTGCTCGACATCGAACAGATGAAGCTGGAACTGGACACCGCCGAAGAGCGCTGCACCCAGGCGCTGGAGCAGACCATCCTGAACCAGAAAAGCACCGCCCGATAATCATCGGCACACCTGCGCCCGGGCGCCGGTATCCGCCACTCCCTATAAGAAGGTGAACCTGAATGTCACTCCCCAGCCATGTACGCCTGATCGAAGTCGGCCCCCGCGACGGCCTGCAGAACGAAGCCCAGCCCATCAGCGTCGAAGACAAGGTGCAATTGGTCGATGCCCTCACCGCCGCCGGCCTGGGCTACATAGAAGTCGGTAGTTTCGTGTCACCCAAATGGGTGCCGCAGATGGCCGGTTCAGCCGAGGTCTTCGCCCGTATCCAGCGCAAGCCCGGGGTTGTCTATGGCGCACTGGCGCCCAACCTGCGGGGTTTCGAAGATGCCCTGGCGGCGGGGGTCAAGGAAGTGGCGGTGTTCGCCGCGGCCTCGCAAGCCTTCTCCCAGCGCAACATCAACTGCTCCATCAGCGAAAGCCTGGAGCGTTTCGTGCCGATCATGGACGCCGCCAAGCAGCACGGCATCAGCGTACGCGGTTACGTGTCGTGCGTGCTGGGCTGCCCTTATGAAGGTGAAGTGGCCCCGGAACAGGTGGCCATGGTCGCCCGCGAGCTGCATGACATGGGCTGCTACGAGGTCTCTCTGGGCGACACCATTGGTACCGGCACCGCCGGTGCCACCCGGCGCATGTTCGAGGTGGTGGGCGCTCAGGTACCACGGGAAAAACTCGCCGGGCACTTCCACGACACCTACGGCCAGGCCCTGGCCAATGTCTACGCCAGCCTGCTGGAAGGCATCGCGGTGTTCGACAGCTCCATCGCCGGCCTCGGCGGCTGCCCCTATGCCAAGGGCGCCAGCGGAAACGTCGCCACCGAAGACGTGCTCTACCTGCTCAATGGCCTGGGCATCCATACCGGTATCGACATGGACCGCCTGATCGACGCCGGCCGGCAAATCTGTAACGTGCTGGGGCGCCCCACTGGCTCCCGCGTGGCCAAGGCGCGTAACCCCAGCTGAGGCATTGTGCGGCCGGGTGTTACCGGCCACTCCGATCTGGGGCCGGAACGAGTAACACGGAAACAGTTTGTCGAATTTGTTGCGGTACAGATTGTCCTACAAAATTGTCAAACCATTGATTTTAAAGGACTTTAAAAAGTTGGCACGGCTTCTGCTATCTCTATGGCATAACAAGAATAAAAAGCAGCAAACCTAATAAAAATAAGACGTAACGACTCTGAGATAACAAAAACAACACGGCAGAGACGCAGCTAACAGATTTTTTTGGAGAGGATGCACTGTGCAGGAGGGCTTGCAAGAGCCACCCGCAACCGGTCAGAGAACAATAAAACTACCCTGAGGTAGCTCCCAAACTGGTTGGATCGCCCTGGCGACACATTGAATCAGCGCTCAAAAAAATACGTTTGCTCTTGATCCCGGATGGGGATCGCCAAAAACAGCAGTAAAGGGCAACGGTTGCCAAAAACAACAATAGACCGCCCCTCAATAATAAAAAAAGAGCACGCAACGACAAAATTAAAGGGGAGCTTCGGCTCCCCTTTGTGCTTTCTGCGATCCCTCTTTGCTGCCCATAAAGCGTGCACCGGCGCCGATGCACGCTCCATCCGGGTTCACCCCTTGTTCATGCGCTCACGCAGCTCCTCGATGCTGATTTCGCGCATGCGGAACTTCTGGATCTTACCGGTCACGGTCATGGGAAACTCTTCAACGAACTTGAAGTAACGCGGCGTCTTGAAGTGCGCGATACGCTCCTTGCACCAGGTCTGCAGCTCCAGCTCATTGGCCGAATGGCCGGGGTGGAACTTGATCCAGGCGACGATCTCCTCGCCGTACCTGTCGCAGGGGATGCCGATTACCTGCACATCGGCCACCGCAGGATGGGTGAAGAAGAACTCTTCCAGCTCTCGCGGATAAATGTTCTCGCCACCGCGAATGATCATGTCCTTGTTGCGCCCGGCAATGCACACATAACCCTGCTGGTTCATGGTGGCCAGGTCACCGGTGTGCATCCAGCCGGCCTGATCGATGGACTCGCGGGTGCCCTCAGGGTTGTTCCAGTAACCGAGCATGACGCTGTAGCCCCGGGTGCACAGCTCACCGATGGTGCCGCGGGGCACCACATTGCCGGCCTCGTCGATGATCTTGCTCTCCAGGTGCGGCTGGGTCCGGCCCACGGTGGTCACCCGCAGTTCCAGGTCGTCGTCCGGCCCGGTCTGCAGCGACACCGGGCTGGTTTCGGTCATGCCGTAGGCGATCTGCACTTCGTTCATGTGCATTTCGCTGATCACCCGGCGCATCACCTCGATCGGGCAGGTGGCCCCGGCCATGATCCCGGTCCGCAGGCTCGACAGGTCGAACTCGCTGCGTCGGGGCTGATCGAGCACAGCGATAAACATCGTGGGTACGCCGTACAGGCCGGTGGCGCGCTCTTCGGCCACCGCGGTCAAGGTCAGCAGCGGGTCAAAGGCGTCATTGGGATAGATCATGGTGGTGCCGTGGGTGATGCACCCCAGGTTGCCCATGACCATGCCGAAGCAGTGGTACAGCGGCACCGGGATCACCAGCCGGTCGGCAGCAGTCAGGCCCAGGCTCTCCCCCACCATGTAACCGTTGTTGAGGATGTTGTAGTGGCTCAGGGTCGCGCCCTTGGGGAAACCGGTGGTGCCGGAGGTGTACTGGATATTCACCGGCTGGTCGAAATCCAGGCTGTCCTGGCGCGCCTGCAACTGCTCGGCCGTGGCCCCCGCCCCCAGCGCCGATAGCTGCGACCAGGGCAGGAAACCCGACGGCGGCTGCGCATCCAGGCTGATCACCCCGCGCAGCTCGGGTAACCGCTCGCTGTGCAATTGGCCGATGGACTGTTGCGCCAGCTCGGGCACCAGGCCCTGGAGCATGCCGTGGTAATCGGACGTCTTGAAGGCTCCGGCGCAGATCAGCCACTGGCAGCCGGACTGCCTGAGCACATACTCCAGCTCGGAACTGCGGTAGGCCGGATTGATGTTCACCAGAATCGCGCCGATCTTGGCGCTGGCGAACTGGGCGATGCACCACTGGGCGCAGTTGGGGGCCCAGATCCCCAGGCGATCGCCGGTCTTGAGCCCCAGGGCCAGCAGCGCCCGGGCATGCAGGTCGACCGCTTCGCGCAGTTGCTGCCAGGTGTAGCGCAGCTGCTGGTGGCGCACTACCAGAGCCTCGCCCTGGGGATAGGCGGCGACGGTGTTATCGAAAGCCTGGCCGATGGTCAACGCCAGCAGCGGCTGGTCTTGCGTACCACGGGTGTAACTGCGATCCGGCTGGAAACCCGAGTGTTCCATGACGACCCCTATTGTCTTTATTAGTGGGTGTGCAGGAGCCAGGCGAAAGGTGCAAAACAGCCTGGCTCCAATCGAAAGCCTCGCTACTCTGGCGCAAGTTGACGTTTACGTAAAGGGCGATTGACAGCCACCGGTCGCAGGTTTACGTTAACGTAAAGGTGAGAGCCAGGCTGCGCCGCTCTCGACATCCTGTTCCCTCAATAAAAACAAGTTTGAAGGTGCCCCGCCATGAGTTACCCGACCCTGAACTTCGCCCTCGGTGAAACCATCGACATGCTGCGCCAACAGGTCCAGGCCTTCGTCAAGGCGGAGCTGGCACCCCGGGCAGCGCAGATCGATGTCGACAACCTGTTCCCCGCCGACATGTGGCGCAAATTCGGCGACATGGGCCTCTTGGGCATCACCGTAGCGGAAGAATACGGTGGCGCCGGCCTGGGTTACCTGGCGCATGTGGTGGCCATGGAGGAGATCAGCCGCGGCTCGGCCTCGGTGGCGCTGTCCTACGGCGCGCACTCCAACCTCTGCGTGAACCAGATCAACCGCAACGGCAACCACGAACAGAAGAGCAAATACCTGCCCAAGCTGATCAGCGGCGAACACATCGGCGCCCTGGCCATGAGCGAACCCAATGCCGGCTCCGACGTGGTGTCGATGAAGCTGCGGGCCGACAAACGCGGCGACCATTTCGTGCTCAACGGCAGCAAGACCTGGATCACCAACGGCCCCGACGCCAACACCTATGTGATCTACGCCAAGACCGACCTGGAGAAAGGCCCCCACGGCATCACCGCCTTCATCGTCGAGCGCGACTGGAAAGGCTTCAGCCGCAGCAACAAGTTCGACAAGCTGGGCATGCGCGGCTCCAACACCTGCGAGCTGTTCTTCGATGACGTGGAAGTGCCGGAGGAAAACATCCTCGGCGTGCTCAATGGTGGCGTCAAAGTGCTGATGAGCGGCCTCGACTACGAGCGCGTGGTGCTCTCCGGCGGCCCCACCGGGATCATGCAGGCCTGCATGGACCTCGTGGTGCCCTACATCCACGACCGCAAGCAGTTCGGCCAGAGCATCGGCGAATTCCAGCTGATCCAGGGCAAGATCGCCGACATGTACACCCAGCTCAACGCCAGCCGCGCCTACCTGTATGCGGTGGCCCAAGCCTGCGAGCGCGGCGAAACCACCCGCAAGGATGCCGCCGGAGTGATCCTCTACAGCGCCGAGCGCGCGACCCAGATGGCCCTCGACGCAATCCAGATCCTCGGCGGCAACGGCTACATCAATGAATTCCCCGCCGGCCGCCTGCTGCGCGACGCCAAGCTCTACGAGATCGGCGCCGGCACCAGCGAGATCCGCCGCATGCTGATCGGTCGCGAACTGTTCAACGAAACCCGCTAACGGAGCTGTCCATGGCTATCTTGCATACCCAGCTCAACCCGCGCTCGGCGGAGTTCGTGGCCAACAGCGAGGCGATGCTGGCCCAGGTCGACGCCTTGCACAGCCTGCTCGCCCAGGTCCAGCAAGGCGGCGGCGCCAAGGCCCAGGAGCGCCACACTTCGCGGGGCAAGCTGCTGCCCCGCGAGCGCATCAACCGCCTGCTCGACCCCGGCTCGCCGTTCCTGGAAATCAGCGCCCTGGCCGCCTATGAGGTCTACGGCGAAGACGTACCCGCCGCAGGCGTGATTGCCGGTATCGGCCGGGTGGAAGGCGTCGAATGCATGATCGTGGCCAACGACGCCACGGTGAAAGGCGGTTCCTATTACCCGCTGACGGTGAAAAAGCACCTGCGGGCGCAGACCATCGCCCAGCAGAACCGCCTGCCGTGCATCTACCTGGTGGACTCCGGCGGCGCCAACCTGCCGCGCCAGGATGAAGTGTTCCCGGACCGCGAGCACTTCGGGCGGATCTTCTTCAACCAGGCCAACATGAGCGCCCAGGGCATCCCGCAGATCGCCGTGGTGATGGGCTCCTGCACCGCCGGGGGTGCCTATGTTCCGGCCATGGCCGACGAAGCCATCATGGTCCGTGAACAAGCCACTATCTTTCTCGCCGGCCCACCCCTGGTGAAAGCCGCTACCGGCGAAGTGGTAAGTGCCGAGGACCTGGGCGGCGCCGATGTGCATTGCAAGATTTCCGGGGTCGCCGACCACTATGCCGAGAGCGACGAACACGCCCTGGCCCTGGCCCGGCGCAGCGTGGCCAACCTCAACTGGCATAAACAGGGCCAATTGCAACAACGCACGCCGATCGCTCCGCTGTATGCCCGCGACGAACTCTATGGCGTGGTCCCGGCCGATCCCAAGCAGCCGTTCGATGTACGTGAAGTCATCGCCCGGCTGGTGGACGGTTCGGTATTCGATGAGTTCAAGGCCCTGTTCGGCACCACCCTGGTCTGCGGCTTCGCCCACCTGCACGGCTACCCGGTGGCCATCCTCGCCAACAACGGCATCCTCTTCGCCGAAGCCGCGCAAAAAGGCGCGCACTTCATCGAACTGGCCTGCCAGCGCGGGATTCCGCTGCTGTTCCTGCAGAACATCACCGGTTTCATGGTGGGGCAGAAATATGAGGCTGGCGGCATCGCCAAGCACGGCGCCAAGCTGGTGACCGCAGTGGCCTGCGCCCAGGTACCGAAGTTCACGGTGATCATCGGCGGCAGTTTCGGTGCCGGCAACTACGGCATGTGCGGCCGGGCCTATGACCCGCGCTTCCTGTGGATGTGGCCCAACGCGCGCATCGGCGTGATGGGGGCCGAGCAGGCCGCCGGAGTACTGGTGCAGGTCAAGCGCGAACAGGCCGAGCGCGGCGGGCAAAGCTTCGACGCCGCCCAGGAAGCCCAGATCAAGCAGCCGATCCTCGACCAGTACGAGCATCAGGGGCACCCCTACTACTCCAGCGCACGGCTCTGGGATGACGGCGTCATCGACCCGGCGCAAACCCGTGACGTACTGGCCCTGGCCCTGTCTGCGGCCCTCAACGCCCCCATCGAACAGAGCCGCTTCGGCGTGTTCCGCATGTAATCCTGCGCGAGAAGAACATGAGCGACTTCAATACCCTGGAACTGCTGCGTGACCCTCGAGGCTTCGCCACCCTGTGGCTCAGCCGCGAAGACAAGAACAACGCCTTCAACGCCGAAATGATCCGTGAACTGATCCTCGCCCTGGATCAGGTGCAGGGCGACCCGAGCCTGCGCTTCCTGCTGCTGCGCGGGCGCGGCCGGCATTTCAGCGCCGGCGCCGACCTGGCCTGGATGCAGCAATCGGCCGAGCTCGACTACCACACCAACCTCGACGACGCCCGGGAACTGGCGGAGCTGATGTACAACCTGGCCAAGCTGAAGATCCCGACCCTGGCGGTGGTGCAAGGCGCGGCCTTTGGCGGGGCCCTGGGCCTGATCAGTTGCTGCGACATGGCCATTGGCAGTGACGAGGCGCAATTCTGCCTCTCCGAAGTGCGCATCGGCCTGGCACCAGCGGTCATCAGCCCGTTCGTGGTCCAGGCCATCGGCGAACGCGCTGCCCGCCGCTATGCCCTCACCGCCGAACGCTTTGGCGGCCAGCGGGCGCGGGAAATCGGTCTCCTGGCAGAAAGCTATCCCGCCGCAGAGCTGGATCAACAGGTCCAGCAGTGGGTCGACAATCTGCTGCTCAACAGTCCCCAGGCGATGCGCGCCAGCAAGGACCTGCTGCGGGAAGTGGGCAACGGCGCGTTGACCACCGCCCTGCGTCGCTATTGCGAAAACGCCATCGCCCGCATCCGGGTCAGCGCCGAAGGCCAGGAAGGCCTGCGGGCATTCCTGGAAAAACGCCCGCCCAGCTGGCAGTCCGAGACCACGTCCAAGGAGTCCCGTTGATGAGCGCCCCTGTTCTAGACACCCTGCTGGTGGCCAACCGCGGCGAGATCGCCTGCCGGGTGATGCGCACCGCCAAGGCCCTGGGCCTGACCACCGTGGCCGTGCACAGCGCTACCGACCGCGACGCCCGGCACAGCCGTGAAGCGGATATCCGCGTGGACCTGGGCGGCAGCAAGGCTGCCGACAGCTACCTGCAGATCGACAAGCTGATTGCCGCCGCCCGGGCCAGCGGCGCCCAGGCCATCCATCCCGGGTATGGGTTTCTCTCGGAGAACGCCGGTTTTGCCCGAGCCATCGAAGCCGCCGGGCTGATTTTCCTCGGCCCGCCTGCCGCGGCCATCGACGCCATGGGCAGCAAGTCGGCAGCCAAGGCGCTGATGGAAACCGCCGGGGTGCCCCTGGTTCCGGGTTACCACGGTGAAGCCCAGGACCTGGAAACCTTCCGCAATGCCGCCGAACGCATCGGCTACCCGGTGCTGCTCAAGGCCACCGCGGGCGGTGGCGGCAAGGGCATGAAAGTCGTCGAGGACGTCAGCCAACTGTCCGAAGCCCTGGCCTCGGCCCAGCGCGAAGCCCAGTCGTCCTTCGGCGATTCGCGGATGCTGGTGGAAAAGTACCTACTCAAGCCACGGCACGTGGAGATCCAGGTGTTTGCCGACCAGCACGGCAACTGCCTGTACCTCAACGAACGCGACTGTTCGATCCAGCGCCGCCACCAGAAAGTGGTCGAGGAAGCTCCGGCCCCGGGCCTCAGCCCCGAACTGCGCAAGGCCATGGGCCAAGCCGCGGTGCGCGCGGCCCAGGCCATTGGCTATGTGGGCGCCGGCACCGTGGAGTTTCTCCTGGATGCCCGTGGCGAGTTCTTCTTCATGGAGATGAACACCCGATTGCAGGTGGAACACCCGGTCACCGAGGCCATCACTGGCCTGGACCTGGTGGCCTGGCAGATCCGCGTGGCCCGCGGCGAAACCCTGCCCATCAGCCAGGAGCAGGTGCCACTGCGCGGGCATGCGATCGAAGTACGGCTGTATGCCGAAGACCCGGCCAACGACTTTCTTCCGGCCACCGGGCGCCTGGAGCTGTACCGCGAATCGGTTGCAGGCCCCGGTCGGCGGGTGGACAGCGGTGTCGAGGAAGGCGACAGCGTTTCGCCCTTCTACGACCCGATGCTGGGCAAGCTCATTGCCTGGGGCGAAGACCGCGAGCAGGCGCGCCTGCGGTTGCTGAGCATGCTCGACGAGTTCGTCATCGGTGGCCTGAAGACCAACCTGGCGTTTCTGCGGCGCATCATTGCCCACCCGGCCTTTGCCGAAGCGCAGCTGGATACCGGCTTTATCCCTCGCTATCAGGAGCAGTTGCTGCCAGCCGCAGGCGAGCTGAGTGCAGACTTCTGGCAAGCGGCCGCCCACGCCTTCAGCCAGAGCCAGCCGCCACGCACACGAAGCGATGATCCCGACTCGCCATGGTCCGCCATCAACGGCTGGCGCAACGGCCTGCCAGCGCAAACCAGCCTGCACCTGAGCTGCGCCGGCCAGGATCAGGCCATCAGCCTTGGCGCTCGCACTGCGGCCTTTGAGCTGCAGGGCGAGCACCTATGGACAGAGCAACAGGGACTGCGCCGCGAGCACCGGGCCATCCGTCGCGGCGACACCCTGTACCTGAACTGGCAGGGCGAAACACATGCCGTCAGCGCCTATGACCCGATTGCCGCGGCCGAAGCCAGCCATAGCCAGCAAGGCGGGCTGACTGCGCCGATGAATGGCAGCATCGTTCGGATATTGGTCAGCCCGGGGCAAAGCGTCGAGGCCGGTGCACAACTGGTAGTGCTGGAAGCCATGAAGATGGAACACAGCATTCGTGCCCCCCAGGCCGGGGTCATCAAGGCGCTGTATTGCCAGGAAGGCGAAATGGTCAGCGAAGGCAGTGCATTGGTGGAGTTGGAATAACTCCCAAGTAAGAAAGCCCCTTCCTGTTTGCAGGAAGGGGCTTCTAGGGAAAGTTAAAACTTCGCAGTAGCTTGTACGACTACACCAATAATCCGGCACTTGTCGCTGTAGAGCATCTTCGGATAAGTAGGATTGAGCGGAACCAGGTAACGCAAACCACCCTCTTGCACCAACTTGCGGAAGATCGCCTCGTCACTACCAGGACACTGTACAACCACCAACTTCCCGGGTTCGGCGCCAATCGCCGGGTCCACCAGGATCAGCATGTCCTGGCTGATGCTCAGACCGCTGGGAGCGATCATCGCGTCGCCGACCACCACCAGCCAGAATGCCGCGCCCCGGGCCTGATAGTCGGAAAGCTCGTAGCGCTCCGGCACGTAAGCAGGCTGCCCGTCTTCGCGAACCTCGCCGGCCACCCGCCAATCGCTCACCGGGTAACGGAAGTACGGGTTGTACTTGTTGAGCAGCGCAGGCCCGTCTGCCAGGGGCTCGCCATCGTCTCCTAGCAAGGGTTTCTCGCGGACCACCAGGGCCACTTCGAGAAAGCCCATGCCGATCTCTTCCAGCACCCGGTTCATGTCTTCGATCTTCGGTTGGCGGCGCTTGCTCAACCAGTGACCGATACCCCCTTGAGACATGCCCAGGCGCTCGGCGAGCTTTTCCTGTGTGACCTTGCGGCCTTTCATGTTGGCTTTGACCAACTCGATCCATTTGTCCATGGGCCGAACAATACGTTGTGTATTTCCAGCCTCAACACACAACTTGTAGTATTTGAAATCCCGTCACAATTACAATGTGTATTAACATCGACCTACCCCTATTTCCTTTCTCAGACAGGGCAGAACACTTCATGAACACAAGCAGCAAGGACGTGCCGGAACTCGATACAGAGACCACATTAAGCTCACTCAAGGACAGCCAGGCTGCCCGACGCGCAATGGACTATTACTTGAAGCCGGCCATTACCGAGTCAGACAAGGAAGAGAAGTTCTTCGAAATCAGGCGCAGCCTGAGCAGCGAGGAAGCCATGATCCACGCTTCCGACCTGCTGCGCTGTGCAGCGGCCACCGCCTACGATGCAGCGGACAATCTGCGGGGAGCCAATCGCGACCTGGCGTTTTCAGTGGTGCACATGATCGATCTGGCCAAGGCCCTGGTGGACAAATCACTGGAAAGCCAGCGCGTTGAATCGAACTGAAGCCCTGCGTACGGCTGGACGTGAAGCCAGCGACGGGAAAAAATGGAAGTGGAAAAATATTTTCCGGAAGGCGGGGAAAAACATTTGACTTGCAAATGATAATGATTATTATTGCAAGCAACTGGTCGCGAGATCAGTCGATAGCCCAAAGGACCTTAGGTCGGACCTTTGGATTATCTCCTCATCAGGCTAATCACGGTTTTTGACCCGGCTTTTTGCCGGGTCTTTTTTTTTGCCAGTTTTTCTGGCTTGGCTTCAGGCTAATGAAGACTGTAGGTGTCGCAAAAAATAATGGCGGCGATGATAGCAAAAGAATGTCCTTTTGCAAGCAAACGCCCGTCGTAAAAGCCTCGCAAATCAAAAAGTAGCGCTTGAGAATCAATCGCATAGCCACTAAGCTTCGTCTGCGTCAAGGACGACGCCCCCCTTCTTTTACCCCCCCTTCTGTGTAGAGTAGCGCTCATAACAATCCTGATAAGGAATCGATTATGACCGTGGGCAATCACACTTCTTTTGATATTTGCGCTGATTTCGACAGTGGCAACATCGACGTACTGGATATCAGCAACCCGTTGCAGGCACTGCTGGCCATCCGCCCGGATACCCGCAGCCCGCACTTCCAGTGGTTTCATTTCAAGGTCAGCGGCCTGCATGTCGGCCAGGAACACTGGTTTCGCCTGACCAACGCCAGCCAGTCCTCCTACAACAAAGCCTGGACCGGCTACCAGGCAGTGGCCTCCTACGACCATGTGAACTGGTTTCGCGTACCGACGATCTTCGAAGGCGACGCCTTGCGCTTCAACCTGGAAGCCACCCAGACCCATGCCTGGTTCGCCTACTTCGAACCCTACAGCCGTGGCCGCCACGACTGGCTGATCGACCAGGCCCTGACCAAGGCCGGCACCGAGTTGCTGGCCGTGGGTAAAAGCGTCGAAGGCCGGGACATCCAGTTGCTGCGCAAAGGCAGCGGCGCGCAAGGCCAACGCAAGATCTGGATCATCGCCCAGCAGCATCCCGGTGAGCACATGGCCGAATGGTTCATGGAGGGCGTGATCGAGCGCCTGTTCCGTCACGATGATGCGGAGCTCAACGCGCTACTGGCCAAGGCCGACCTGTACCTGGTGCCGAACATGAACCCCGACGGCGCATTCCACGGCCACTTGCGCACCAACGCCCAGGGCCAGGACCTGAACCGTGCCTGGCAGACCGCCAGCCAGGAACTCAGCCCGGAAGTGCTGTTCGTCCAGCAGCAGATGGAACAATACGGCGTCGACCTGTTTCTCGATGTGCACGGCGATGAAGAGATTCCCCACGTGTTCACCGCCGGCTGCGAAGGCAACCCGGGCTATACCCCGCGACTGGAGAAGCTCGAGGAGCATTTCCGCAGCCACCTGAAACGCCAGACCCGGGACTTCCAGACCACCCACGGCTACACCCGGGACAAACCCGGCCAGGCCAACATGGCCCTGGCCTGCAATGCCGTCGGGGAAAAGTACGACTGCCTGGCCCTGACCCTGGAAATGCCCTTCAAGGACCACGATGACAACCCCAACCCGCTCACCGGCTGGTCGGGCAAACGCTCCATGCAACTGGGCAAGGATGTGTTGAGCACCCTGGCCGACCTGGTGGATCACCTGCGCTGAACCCGACTCAGGGCTGCGCCCCCCGTTGCGCAGCCCTCAGTCACCCTCCCCGACCGGCACCCGCCGGCAATCCTCCGGCCCCAGCAAGCGCCCGTCCGCCGAGCGCAGTTCCAGCGCGCGCAACGGCTGCCCGGTCTGCCGGTCGACCATCCGTGAATGCGCTTCCCCTTCCTGGTAGAAAAACGCTTCGCCCCATTGGCGCAAGCCGATGATCAGGGGAAACAGCCCCCTGCCCTTTTCCGTCAGCACGTACTCCTGGTAGGCACTGCCATCGGACGCCGGGACAACCTCGAACACCCCATGTTCCACCAGGGTCCGCAGGCGTGTGGCCAGGATGTTCTTGGCCATGCCGAGGTTGCGCTGGAACTCGCCAAAACGGCGGATTCCGTCAAAGGCATCCCGCACGATCAGCAGCGACCACCAGTCGCCAATGGCGTCCAGTGAGCGGGCAACCGGGCACTCGGCATCTTGCAGGCTGGTGCGCTTGACCATGTAGGGCATTCTCCGATCAGGCCAAAGGAAAGTGGTTGCAATATAAAACCACGATCTTTACCGTACAACTGGTTTCATTATGAAACCAAAACTCGGAGCCCAACATGTCAGCCAATTCTTCCCCTCATGCCTCGCCTGCTCTTTCCACCAAAGTGGTGCTGCTGTTCGCCATCGCCTGCGGTCTGGCGGTGGGTAACGTCTACTACGCCCAGCCACTGCTGGATGCCATGGCTCATACCTTCGACCTGGCGCCGGCCACCGTGGGCATCGTCATCACCCTGACCCAGGTCGGCTATGGCCTGGGCCTGCTGTTGCTGGTGCCCCTGGGGGACCTGTACAACCGGCGACGGCTGATCGTGACCCAGACCCTGCTCTCGGTGCTGGCCCTGCTCACCGTGGCCCTGGCCCCGAGCAGCGCCTGGCTGCTGCTGGGCATGGCCTGCATCGGCCTGCTGGCGGTGGTAACCCAGGTACTGGTGGCCTACGCCGCCAACCTGGCCCCGGCAGAGCAACGCGGCCGAACCGTGGGCATGGTCACCAGCGGCGTGGTGGTTGGCATCCTGCTGGCCCGTACCGTGGCCGGGACCATGGCCGACCTGGCGGGCTGGCGTTCGGTCTATCTGTTATCCGCCGGGCTGACCCTGGTGGTGGCCCTGGCCCTGTGGAAAACCCTGCCTACCCGCGAGCAACCCAAGGCCACCCAGGGTTACGGGCAATTGCTCGGTTCGCTGCTGCAACTGTTCAGGGAGGAAAAAGTGCTGCGGGACCGGGCGGTGCTGGCGATGCTGATCTTCGCCGCCGGCACCGTGCTGTGGACGCCATTGGTGTTGCCATTGAGTGCCCCGCCACTGTCCTTGTCCCACACCGAGATCGGCCTGTTCGGCCTCGCTGGCGCGGCAGGCGCCCTGGGCGCGGCACGGGCCGGGCACCTGGCCGACCGCGGCCTGGCGCAGTGGACCAGCGGCCTGGCACTGGGCCTGATGCTGCTGTCCTGGCTGCCCATTGCCTTCACTCAATCGTCCCTGTGGGCCCTGCTGTTCGGGGTAATCAGCTTCGACCTGGGCCTGCAGGCCGTGCACGTCACCAGCCAGAGCCTGATCTACAGCGTGCGCCCCGAGGCGCAGAGCCGACTGGCCGCCGGCTACATGCTGTTCTATTCCCTGGGCAGCGCCGCAGGCTCCATCGCCGCCACCGCCACCTATGCCTGGGCCGGCTGGACCGGGGTCTGCCTGCTGGGGGCCGGGATCAACGGCGTGGCGCTGATCTACTGGCTGTGGAGCCTGGCCCCGGGCAAAGCCGCGGCCAGGGTTCGTTGCGCCACTTGAGCCCGGCGCCGCCGGGTTCAATCAACCGCGGCCGCGCAACATGCTCTGCAGCACACCATCGCGACGTACCCAGCCATGGAACAGCGCCGCGGCCAGATGCAGCAGCACGGTGAAAAACAGCAGGTACGCCAGATAACCATGGGCCTTGCGCAACACCGCAAACAGCTGGGCATTGGCCGGCAGGATCGCCGGCAGTTGCAGCGAACTGCCGAGCATCACCGGGTCGCCGGCCGCCGAGATCATGCCCCAGCCCAGCAGCGGCAGGCTCAGCATCAAGGCGTACAGCAGCACATGGGAGGCCTTGGCCGCCAGCACCTGCCAGCCCGGCAGGTCTGCCGGCAACGGCGGTTGTCGGGTGTAGAAACGCACCCATAGGCGCACCAGCACCAACAGCAGGATGGCGATCCCCAGGGGCTTGTGCAGGTGGATCAGCCATTCATGACGCGCGGAAACCGAGGCCACCATGCCGGCGCCGATGAACAGCATGGCGATGATCAGCAACGCCATCAGCCAGTGCAGCAGGCGCGCCAGGGGAGCGAAATGTCGAGGTTGGCTATTCATGGACGTGGCTCCTGGGCGCCGGGCAATTGGCTGACTTCGCTGGTGCGACGCAGGTAGGAACTGGCGTAGGCCGCAGAGCGCGCTGCCAGCAGGGGGTCGTCGGACGCCTGGATGCCGCTGGGCAGGATCAGCGGGTCGTAATTGATGTCCCGACACTCGCCGCTGTTCTGCGACTGGGTGCTTTGCAGCACCAGGGTCCCGGCGTTGATTACCGGCCGCTGCGCCGGCCAGGCCTTGCTGGCGTCATCCGTGGGGTCACCGGGCGCCGCCAGGGTGATCTGCAAGCGCCAGCGCAGCGGCCCTTGGGCCAGGCGCCGAACCAGGTCCTGCTCCAGGTAGTCGGCGCCTTGCGGGGCACTGCCTGCATCAGGCCCATCCCGGGTCTCGGGCACTACCCCCCAGCGCACTGCCTGGCGCTTGCCGCTGCCATCCACCAGGTAGAAGGCATTGATCCCGTTGTAGCTTTCACTGGCATAGCTGGCCGAAGGTTTGGCGCCCTTGACCCATTGCAGGAACGGCGTCGCCTCGGGATGGCTGGCGAAGAATGCCGGCACTTTGCTCGGGTCCGGCTTGCCCGTGGCCGGATCGGGGGAGCCGGCCTGTTGCAACTGATAGAAGGCTTCGGGAGTGCCCACCGGGAACACCGGCATGCTGTTCATCCCGGTCCGCCACTGCTGGCCGTTGGCCTGGAGGAAACGCAGCGCCAGGCTGCGGATCGGCACGCTGCTGTCCGGCGCATAGGGGTTGCCACTGGGCAGGGCAAAGCGCCCCACCACCGGCGTGCGTGCCTCATTGAACACCTGCGCCGTGGAGTAGGCCCGGGCCTCGCCGCTGCTTTCGAAGTAGCCGATGACGCACACCCCTTTGGCGTGATTGCGGCGATACCCCGGGTGCACGCCATTGTTGGTTTCCAGCACATCCACCAGGGCCTTGGGGGTCAGGCGACCGGGATCGAGGCTGCCATGCACATAGGCCAGAGCCGCCGCAGCGACGGCCACCACCAGGGCGATTGCCCCCAGGCGCAGGGTCAGGCTGACGGGCCCCAGGGGTGGGCGGTCGGGCTTTGATGAAGGATCAACCATGGGACATCTCCAATACGCATAGCCATGAGGGCAAGGACCTGTCAGACGCAGCTCGCCCAGGGTTATTCCACGACCGGTATTTATTTTCCTGCGGCTGGAATAACCTGCTGTGCGGCGCGTCTTCCTAGCCTCAAGCCTAGTGACTGGCCCAGCATCCGCAGGATTTCATGAACGATCTCGACCAACAGCTACGCCCGCTGATTCCAAGGCTGCGCCGCTTTGCCCTGTCCCTGACGCGCCAGCCCAGCAGCGCCGACGATCTGGTGCAGGCCTGCCTGGAACGCGCCCTCGCCGGATGGACCGAGAAACGCCCCGAAGGCGACCTGCGGGCCTGGCTGTTCGCCATCCTCTACCGGCAGTTCCTCGATGCCCACCGGCGTTCCCGACGCTACGCGCGGATGCTGGAGTTCTTCACCGGCCGTGACGACAGCCAGCCCTCGGTGGAGCGCACGGTGATGGCGCAATCGACCCTGGAAGCCTTCGACCGCCTGAATGCCGAACAGCGCGCCCTGCTGCTCTGGGTGTCGGTGGAAGGCTTGAGCTACAAGGAGATCGCCGAGATTCTCCAGGTGCCCACCGGCACCGTGATGTCGCGCCTGTCCCGGGCCCGCCAGGCCCTGCGCCAACTCAGCGACGGCGAAATCAGCAGCCCTTCTCTACGGATACTCAAATGATCAGCCTGCCCCCCAGCGACAGCGACTTGCACGCTTATGTCGATCACCAACTCAGTGAGCAGGACCGCCGGCTGCTGGAGCACTACCTGGCCAGCCACCCGCAGGTGGCGGCCCGGGTCCAGGCCTGGCAGCAGGACGCCCAGCACCTGCGGGCGGCCCTGGGTGGTGCCCTGCTGCAGCCGGCCAACCCGGCGCTGGACCCGGTGCAGATCCGCGCGCGCCTGAAGCAACGTAGCCTGCGCCGCCTGGCCAGTGCCGCGGTGCTCCTGGTGGCGGTGGGCGTGGGCGGCCTGAGCGGCTGGCAGGCGCGGGAACTGACCCTGGCCGGCAGCAGCGTGCTGCCCATGACCGACGCCCTGCAGGCCTATCGTCTGTTTGCCGAGCAGGGCATGCTCCCCGCGGACTTCAAGGTACAGGGCAATCAGAGCATGCAGGCCTGGCTGGACCGCTACTTCACCCAGGCCAGCCCATTGCCGGATCTGCAGGGGGCCGGGTTCAGGGCCGTCAGCGGGCGCCTGCTGAGCACCGAGCAAGGCCCGGCGGCCATGGTGCTGTACGAGGATCGCGAGGGGCGCAAGGTCAGCTTCTACATCCGCCCGCCAGGGCCGCAGAACAAGCTGCTGCCCCCGGGCAGCCGCCGCGAGGGCCCGTTGCAGGCGCAGTACTGGTCCGGCCAGGGCTACAACTACGCCATGGTCGGCCCGGCGGAAATTCCCCTGTAGCCCTCAGAAGCCCACGTCCAGCACCACGTTGTCGATATAGGTGCCGGCCGGCGGGGTGCTCTGGTCGGTGTAGATCCTGGCGTTGTAGTTGAAGATCTGGCTGCCGGTGCCCAGGCCGTTGCCGGGGTTCACCTCGGCATCGGTGCTGGAGCGCCGGGCACTGCCGACACTGCCCCAGCGGGTGCTACCGGCACTCTTGAAGATGTCGTAGGCCAGGTAGTTGCTGCCGGAAATCATCTGCCTGCGCCCCCCCGCACTCACCGGGTGCTGGCCGTCGCTCAGGCCCACGGTGTAGGCACTGCCCTTGGTGCAGGCCAGGTTGATGGTCTGCCCGGTCACCGTCGCGAAGGCGCTGATCACCGGCGCGCTGCCGAAACTGATGTTCGGCGCAGTGATCACGCAATCGTTGGACACCGTCATGTTCACGGTCAGGCTCTGGGTACCGCTGCCGACATCCCGGCCCAGACAGATCCCCAAGGCGCCGATTCCGGAGCAATAGTTCCAGCTCCAGAGAATGCTCAGGTTCTCGGTATAGACCCCCGCCGCAACGTTGCTGCCGGTGAGCGTACCCAGGTAGATGGGCACCGTCTTGGCCACGGTCGGGCTGCCCAGCAGGCCCAGCAGATCGATGATGGAATTGCGGGCGAAGTCGAACTGCACCCCGCGGGTGATCGGATAGCTGGTGCTGTTGTTGGCGTACAGGGTGTAGCTGATGACGTCGCCGGTAGGTCCCACCATGCCGCTGGTGGTGGAGGTGATGGTGGCGTAGAAATGATCGTTGCTGGCCAGAATGCTCAGCAGCGAGCCGGTACAGCTCAGCCCGGCATTGGTGGTGGAGGCCGGCTGCGAGGTGGTGCGCACCAGGATCGAGCTGACGGTACCGAAGCCTGCCGGCGCGGTCGGGACCGTTGTGCACAGTGCCTGGGCCGTGCACGACAGCACGCTCGCCAGCAGCCCCAGTATTGCCTGTCGCCATCCCTTGCCCGCATTCACACGCCACGCTCCTTGATCCGGTGATACCGCCGTTACTGACAGACCAGCGGGCCAATCAACGGCACCTGCTGCTGTTGCATGTCGATGTCGAACTGCGCCCGGCAGGTCTTGCCGTCGGCCAGTTCCACGTGCAGGGTGTTTTGGGGCGCGAGGTTTTCCAGATAGACCAGCCCATCCCAGCCGACCACCGTCCGCGCCCCGCTCTGCTCATGGGTGACGTTGCTGCCCAGGGGCAGCTCGCGCTGCTGGGCGTCCACCAGCACCACGCTGGCGGCAATGATCCGGGTCAGCGGAAACTCCAGCAGGTAGCCGCTGCCACGCCGCACCGCCACCCGCTGCTCGACATTCGGGCTCTGCACGTTGGCCGGCAGGTTCAGCGGATCGATCTCGTACTTGCCGCGGTAATAGGCGCTGCTCCAGGGCACCAGCAGATGGCCGTTCTTGTCGGTCTGGCCCACCAGCTGGTTTTCATAGCGCACCGGGATGTCCTTGTAGCCGTCGGTACTGACCACCACGAAGGCGTCGTCGATCTGGTTGGCGGCGAACACCTGGCGGTCCATCCACACCAGTGAACCGCTGGCATCGGCCCAGCGGGTCTCGGCATCGCTGGTGCCATAGACCCCGCCCTGCAGGCGCACCGACTGCAGGCGCCAGGTCACATCGGCCTGGCGATAGTCGGCGCCACTGCCGGTGGCGTAGCCAAGGTTGTAGCCAACCCCGCCTTCGATCGGCACCGAGCGGCTGAAGTTGACCCGCTGGCGGTTTTCCCCGGTCTTGCTGCGCTCGTTGCTCAGGCTCAGGCTGCCGTGCAGGTCGAAGGGGACCACCAGTTGTGCCTGCATGGCCCAGTGGCTGTCGCCGATCTCGCGGTTGGCCGACAGGTAGAAGCTGCTGCTGTGCCACAGCGGCTTGCTCCAGGTCAGGTTCAACAGCCGGGTACGGGTCGAGTCGGCGGCGCGCACGTCGAAATAACCGGCGCCCAGGCTGCCGAAGCGCTCCAGGTTGAGGCTCAGGGTCAGTTGCTCGCTACGCTGGCTGAGGCTGGTGTAGGGGCTGTCGACCACCGTCAGGTCGGCGTACTGATCACGCCGCTGCACCCGCTGGTAGGCGACGCTGTAGCGCTGGCTGCTGTACTGATAGCCAAGGCTCAACTGCTGGCCGCCGTCGCCGTCGAAACGGCTCTGGCTGACGGCGGTATTGATCACCCCGAACTGCCCCAGCCGCAGGTTGCCGCCGACCCCGCCCAGGGTCAGGGAGTCCGAGGCTTCGGCATGGCCTTCCAGGGTCAGGCTGTCGCTCAGGCCGTAGCGCAGGCTGCCGGAAGTCACCCCCGGGCCATAGCCGAAGTCGCGCAGGGTGTAGTCCCGGCGCAAGGTACCCGCGGCCACCGAGAAGTCCGTCAGGCCCTTTTGCAGCAAGGTGCTGGTGACGTAGAACGGCACCGTGGTAGACACCTGCCGGCCAAGGGCATCGGTGGTGACCACCACCGCTTCGCCGGCGCCGTTGATGAAGGGAATGTTGGTCAGGGTGTAGGGGCCGGGCTGCAGGTCGGCGCTGCTGGATTTGTAGCCGTTGATGAACAGGTCCACCGAGGACGGCACCGCTGCTTCCCCGGCGAACTGCGGCAAGGGATAGGTCACCAGGTCCGGACGCACCGAGAAATCCCGGGACAGTTGCACCCCGCCCAGGCGCACCGAGTTGCTCCAAGGCAAGGCGCCACTGATCAGGTCACCGGCCTCGTAGGTCAGCAGGCGTTCATCGTCGGAAAAACGCCAGGTGGTGTCATAGCGTCGGTAACCGTTGTTCAGGGAGCTGTTCCCACCCCCCGACAGGGTCTGGCGGTACTGCCCGGTGTTGGACAGCGTGCCCCAGGAGTCGAACAGCCGCACCTCGTTCCAGGCCGCCAGGTAGGTGCCGCCGTCATCGGTGTCGTTGAGGTACAGGTCGTAGTTGAGCAACCCGCCGAAGCTGCTCAGGGCCGGGGTCCGTGGGTAGGCCTGGCGGCTGCCGATGAATTGCTCCGGCAGCCAGTCGGGCGGCACATCCAGCAGCAGCCGCTGGCCCTGGCTGTCGTAGTCGCTGTGTAGGCCCGGCAGGCTGTCCAGGTCGACCTCGGCGCCCAGCCCCTCGGGCAGCTTGATCCCGGTTTCACGCAGGGTCTGCGCCGGCAGAAACAGCCGGCCGGAGCGCTGCTCCACCGCCACCACCTTCCCTGTGCTCATCTGATTGATCACCAGTTCCAGAAACAGCTGTGCATCGGCCATCGACTCCAGGCTGCTGGGCGGCGGCGGCAGTTCGCCCGCCGGCACCCCTGCGGCCAGCATCAGGCTACACAGGCCGGTCACCAGCCCTTGCCACCTGCGAAAACGCCGAGCCGGGTCCTGGCTCATTGCGGGCTCAAGTCCATCTATGGACATCTCCATCCCGGGGCGGATGCGCCACCGCGCTCACATCCGTCCGTACCTCTCCCCACCGGCCTTCCGACTGGCGGCCGCGTTGCGCCCGAGGCTCAGTGCGTAGGCGCCAGGTCCTGTACCTGCGGTGCTCCATTGACCCGCAGTTGCAGGGTCGACTCGGCCGCCAGGGTTTCCGGCACCGGCCAGCGCATCACCGCCCCGGGCAACACATAGCCCAGCAGCCCAGGCGCCACGGGCCGGGCCTGCCCGCCCTGCTTGAAGGCCACATCGGTCAGGCGGGCGTGCACCGCGCCCTGGTTGCGCAGCTCGAAAAACGTCTTGCCGTCCACTGCCACCTTACGCCAGCTCAGGTCCGGCACGCCGGCCCCCTTGGGATCGCGTGGACGGGAGGTGTCTTCCTTGCTCCACAGCCCGGCGCCATAGGCGAACAAAGGCACCGAGTAGCGCATCTGGAAGCGGATCGCTGCCGCACTCTTGGCATCCCCTTCCGGGGTGATGGGCTTGGCCGAGGGAATCTCGTCGATGATGATCCGGTACGCCAGCTCCTGCCCCGGTGGCACCTCGCGGGTGCGGGTCAGGCGTACCAGTTGCTTCTGCCCCGGCTCGATGTTCGCCACCGGCGGGCTGCCGATGACATCGCGCTGGTTCTGGTACTGGTCGGCAAAGCCGCTCTGGCTCCAGGCAAACACCCGGATCTGCAGGTTGGCGGTCTCGGTACCGCGGTTCTCCAGCCACAGCGCGCTGGCCTGCTGATCGGCCTCCAGTACCGGGTCGATCGGCCAGATCAGCACCGAACTGGCGGCCTGGACCCTGGGTACAACTGCCAACAGCCCCGCCAGGATCAGATAACCGGTCCCCCGCATGCCCTGCAAAG
Source organism: Pseudomonas sp. UME65 (assembly GCF_014170225.1). Lineage (NCBI taxonomy): Bacteria > Pseudomonadati > Pseudomonadota > Gammaproteobacteria > Pseudomonadales > Pseudomonadaceae > Pseudomonas > Pseudomonas sp. UME65. Next base: position 520,230 of record NZ_LZZQ01000005.1, read on the forward strand.
GTAAATGCATACTGCTACTCCTTGTCCGCCTGCCGGCTGGTTATGAATGCGCCCCATCACCACGACAGCTGCACCTGCAGCACATCGCTGTACGTCCCCCCAGGCTGATTGCCCGGCAACTGCACCTGCCCGTAGATCGGCAGGCTGATGTTATTGGCATCGCTGTAGGCCACGGCCACGCTCTGGCCTATCCCCAGGCTCTGGCTGTAGCCCGCATCGCGAAACAACTGATAGGCCACCCGCGCACTGCCGCTATTGAGCTGCATGTGCCGGCCGCTGCTGTTGTACTGACCTCCGTCCACCGTCATGTTCAGGGTCACCCCCGGCGTGCACTGCAACTGCACGCCCCCGGTGAGCGCCACTCTGACCGTGCTGGTGGACAGCGCCGACTGGCTGCCGAAGGCCAGGCTGCCGTAGTTGCTGACGCCCCCCACCACCAGGCACCCGGCGGTGATGGTGGCGCTGACCTGGAAGCTCTGGCTGGTGGCCGCAGCGATCCACCCCGGCCAGGCACTCGCGCAGGCCAGGAGCAGCAGCGCACAAGCGTGGCTGGCCATGGCATCAGAAGGTCAGTTGCACGGACACCGTATCGGTGTAGGTGCCGGCCGGTAGCCCCGCCTTGCCCACCGCCTGGCCATAGAGGTTCACGGTTTGCGCCACCCCGGTGCTTGGCGCCAGGTTGATCACGCCGTTGATCGCGACGATCTGCGAATGCCCGGAGTCGGTGTACAGGTCATAGGGCACATAGTTGGCCACCCCGTCGAACAGGGCCCGGGTGCCACCGGTGGACTTGCCGTCATTGGCGCCGCCCTGGATGGTCAGGGTCGGCGTGGTGCCGGTGGAGCAGAGGATCGACAGCGCGCCGCCACCGCCGCCCAGCACCTGGCCGGTGGCCGTGGTGAACAGGCTGTTGGTGGTGCCGAAGTTCAGGGCACCGAAGTTCAGCCCGGTGCTGCCGCCGACGCCGTTGACCTGGCAACTGCTGGTGAGGATCAGGGTCGAACTGATCTGCCCGGTGACCGTGGTGGCGGCATTGGCCGTTGAAGCCATGACCAGCCCCAACAGAGGCCAGCCGATTCTGGATACAAGCGCGTGCATGATGTGTGTCCTCTCATGGTTTACCAATCCAGCGTGATGGTCAGGGTGTCGGTGTAGAGCCCTGCCGGAACCGCGCGGGTATTCGCGACCACAGAGCCGAACACCGGGATGGGAATCCGTCTGCCGCTGCTCACTGCGAAATTGCGCTGCTGGCCGATGCTGTAGCTGTCGCTACCGGATGCATCGACGAACAATCGATAGGGGATGGTCTGGCGGCCATTGCTCAAGCGCCGGGTCGTGCCGTCGCCGTTGAGGCCGCCATTGATGGTCACGGTGAAGCCGGTGACCGAGGAGTTGCAGGCCACCTGCAGTTGGCCCTCGGCGCTGTTGGTGAGGCTGGCCTTGATCGGCGCGACCCAGGTCGGGCCCTGCTGGCCGAAGTTGAGCATGCCCGGGTCGCCGATCGGGCTGGCAGACGGATCGCCGCCGCTGCTGACCTGGCAGGCAGCGGTAATCACCAGGCGTGCCTGGATCTGCCCGCTGATTGCCGCCTGGGCGTCGTCCGCCAACAGGCACAACGAACCCAGGGCGACAATCGTCCAGGTCCTGCCTTTCATTGCAGCCATCCCAGTTCCATCAGGACTCCCACATGGGCCGTTCACCATGAACAGCCCTCCCTGCTCTGCCCCGTTACTCGTGGCAGCATTCATGCCCCGGCCCTACCAGGTCAGGGTCACTTTCAATACATCGGAATAACCGCCGGCCCGGGGGATCTCGGCCAAAGGTTCGATACGCCCGTACAAGGGCAGGTCCACCGTGCCGGAATCCGGCACCCGGCCACTGACCGGTACATTCACCGGCAGCGGAATCCGCCGGGCCGGGTCCTGGTAGAGGCGATAAGGAATGGGTTTGCCGGCCCGGGTGTTGCTGGCCAGGTAGCGCACTTCGCCGACACCACCGTGCAGGCCGCCGTCGATGCGCATCTGATAGGGGGTATCGGGGTTGCATTCCAGGCGCGGCTGGCGGCTGCCCGGCAGTGCCGCCGACAAGGGCCCGGCCGGGTCGTCCAGGCGTGCGGTGCTGCCGAAGTCCAGGGTACCGAGCTGTTCGATCCCCGCTTCGCGCTGCTGGCCGACCAACTGGCAGCCACGCAGCACATCGACCCGGACCTGCACCTGCAAGTCCGCGGCCCCTGCTGTCGCGCTGAGCAATGCGCTCATCACTGCCACACCCTTATATCCATTCAAGGCCTCAATCCTTATGAGGAGCATTCGCTGAAGTCAGGTTAGCAACCCGCGGGGAAACCGCCAGTTAGCGTATTAATTGCTCACGGCATGAGCGCTGCGCCGGCACGGCTGTAGCCATGCCTTTTCGAGATGACTGGCCGGGGCATTTTCTATTGGTTAAATTGGCGCGCCGCTCTTAAGGTGAGCGGCCTGGAACCATCGGGGTAATCAACATTGGCCGCTTTACCGCCAAAACATGCACAGACTCGATCTCCCTGGCGTCGCCTGTTCGCCAGGCCCGCCCGCCGCCCGAGCGCCGCTGGCGCGCTGATCCATGACTACTTTCGCCATAAGGCCCTGGACCTGGGCTACACCCTGAGCCATGGCCAGTTGCAGGTGATCGAGCGCATGGGGCAACTGGCCGACGCCCTGGAGCAGGCCACCCCGCAGGCGCCGAGCCTGTACCTGTATGGCGCCGTGGGGCGGGGCAAGAGCTGGCTGCTGGACGGCTTCTTCCGTGCCCTGCCCATCGACGAGAAACAGCGCCTGCATTTCCATGACTTCTTCGCCCAACTGCACCAGGGCATGTTTCGCCACCAGCAGCAGGCCGATGCCCTGGAAACCACTCTGGACGAGCTGCTCCGCCAGTGCCGGGTACTGTGTTTCGATGAGTTCCATGTCCACGACATCGGCGACGCCATGCTCATCACCCGGCTGTTCAAGGCCCTGTTCAAGCGCGGCATCGTGCTGCTGGTGACCTCCAACTACGCCCCCGAAGGCCTGCTGCCCAACCCGCTGTACCATGCCCGCTTCAAACCGGTGATCGAACTGATCAACGCGCGCATGCAGGTCATGGAAGTCGGCGGTGCCGAGGATTACCGGACCCACGCGCAAACCCACGAACAACAGGCCTTTACCCGGGGGCAGTATCTCTGGCCCGGCACCGCGGCCCAGCGCCAGGCGCTCAAGCTGCCCGAACGCCATGCCCCGGCAACGCTGCTGCAGGTCGGCAGCCGCCAGCTGACCACCCGCCAGCGCCAGCAGCGCAGCATCCGCTTCGAATTCAACGACCTGTGCCAGCAGCCCACGGCAGTCATGGACTACCTGGAACTGAGCCGCCAGTTCGACACCTGGATCATCGATGAACTGCCGCCACTGGCGGAGTGCTCGATCGCCGCCCAGCAGCGCTTCATCAATCTGATCGACGTGCTCTACGACCAGGACAAGCGCCTGCTGCTGATCGGCCAGCGCCCGCTGGCCGAAAGCCTGGGCGGCCACGCCATCGACCTGGCCCGCACCCGCAGCCGCCTCGGGCAATTGCAGGAAATCGGCCCCGAGCACCCGCTTGAGCAGGTAGCCACATGAGTTCGATCAGCTTTTGCGAGCTGGTGTGCCTGCACCTGCAAGATTCAACCCTCAAGCACTCCCGGCTATTTGGTCTGGAGAGTTTCTCGGCAGCCGAACTGGCGGCCAAAGGCTATGAGCGGGTCGGCGAGCCCCAGGACTTTCACCAGTATGAAAAACGCTGCACGACGCGCTACCACCAGCGAACCCTGGAGGTGCTGTTCAAGTGCTACTTCCTTGACCGGCAACGGGTCGGCAGTGGCTTCAACCTGGCCCCCGGGGCCCGCCTTACGTCCGTGCTCAAGTACAGGAAACGCCTTGCGGCCCAGCAAAACCTGCCCCCTTCGCAGTTGGCTTTCCATTTCTCGGACGACAAGCAGGAAGGCGCGGTGATTCTGGATGACCGGCACGTCATGCGTTTCAACCAATGGAGCCGCCAGGGCGCCTACCTGCTTGCAACCCTGGAGAGCGACTTCGACCTGGAAAGCCCGCTGGGCAGAGCCGCCACCGGATCGGTAAAAAATACCCTGGAGCACCACAGCCTGGAGTCGATGCTGGCTGAAGCCGGGAACTCCAGGCAACCCGCGGCATTTCGCCGGCTGGCTGGAGCACTGCAAGATGCAAGCATTTGACCGCCAAGAGATTTACCGACTGGCAGAGGCACTCTTGCGCGCCATTGAACATGCCCAGCCGACGGCATTGGCGGCAGTTGGCGTGAGCCCGGCCATTTATGCAGAAATCCTCGAAGAGCTGGACAGCTCGGGAGAACAGGCCGGCGACCTGGCCCTTGCGCCCTATGACCGGGTATTCCAACCAGACCGCAGCGGCCGGGTCGCCCTGGACCTTTACCCGCTGGGCACCGAGCCATCGACCATGAGAGTGGCCTGCCAGCTGTGGTCCAAAGGCCGCAAGACCGACCTGACCCTGATTGCCGACTACGTTCAAGGAGCGGGCGCGTTGGCCTTCAGGCTGCTGGAAACCCAATAGCCCCCATCCCATGGCCGCCCAGGCAGCAAAAACCGCCGAACTGCTTTATTCTGCCCGCCTTTTTCTTCTTTCGAGTGTTGACGCTGTTCATGGATACCCTTGCCCAACTGCGGGCTGGCCAACTGGCCGGCATCAAGCGCCTGGACCTGTCCTGCGGGCTGACTGAGTTCCCCCGGGAAATCTTCGATCTGGCCGACTCCCTGGAGATCCTCAACCTCAGTGGCAACGCCCTGAGCAGCCTGCCCGAGGACCTGCACCGGCTCACTCGCCTGCGCATCCTGTTCTGCTCGGACAACTGGTTCAGTGAAGTACCGGCCTGCCTCGGCCAATGCCTGCAACTGAGCATGATCGGCTTCAAGGCCAACCGCATCGAGCGGGTGCCGGCCGCCGCCCTGCCACCGCAGCTGCGCTGGCTGATCCTCACCGATAACCGCATCGCTGAGCTGCCGGAAGAACTGGGCCAGCGCCCGCTGCTGCAAAAACTCATGCTCGCCGGCAACCGCCTGACCCGCCTGCCCGAAAGCCTGGGCCAGTGCCACCGCCTGGAACTGCTGCGGATTGCCGCCAACCGCCTGACCGAGCTGCCGCCGTTCCTCCTGGCCCTGCCGCGCCTGACCTGGCTGGCCTATGCCGGCAACCCGCTGGAGTCGGAAGCCGATGCCACGGCCCTGGAATCCACTCCGACCATCCCCTGGAGCGAACTGACCCTGGAACAGCGCCTGGGCGAAGGCGCCTCGGGGGTGATTCACCAGGCGCAGTGGCAGCCCGCCGGGCAACCGCCGCGAGCGGTGGCGGTCAAGCTGTACAAGGGCGAGATGACCAGCGACGGCTCGCCGTTGCACGAAATGAACGCCTGCATCAGCGCCGGGCTGCACCCGAACCTGATCTGCGTCGAAGGCCGCATCCTCGACCACCCCCAGGGCCAGAACGGCCTGGTGATGCAGTTGATCGACAAAAGTTTTGCCAACCTTGCAGCGCTGCCCAGCCTGGATTCCTGCTCCCGGGACATCTACCCGGACGACGCCCGCTTCAACGCCGACGTAACCCTGGGCATCGCCCGCGGCATCGCTTCGGTGGGCGCCCACCTGCATGCCCAGGGCATCACCCATGGCGACCTCTATGGCCACAACACCTTGTGGAACGCCCAAGGCGACTGCCTGCTGGGGGATTTTGGCGCAGCGTCCTTCCATGCCCAGGACGACACCGTGCAAAGCCGGGCGCTGCAACGCCTGGAAGTGCGGGCCTTCGGTATCTTGCTGGAGGAATTGCTGGAGCGCGGGGATGGCTCGCTGAGCCTGGGGCAACAGCAGAAACTGGCGGCGCTGGTGCAGCGCTGCTGCCAGCCGGAGGTACTGGCGCGACCGGGCTTTACCCAGGTCTGCGAGGAATTGGCGGGGCTTTAAAACAGCTTCGCCGGCCAGCCGGCTCCTACAAAGGTATGCAGGAGCGGGCTGGCCGGCGAATCGCCTTAGCCTGCCAGGCCGACGAACATGTCCTGCACGTCGTCATGGTTGTCCAGGCCTTCGAGGAACGCCTCGACTTCAGCCATCTGCTCATCGCTCAGGCCGCTGACCGGGTTCTTCGGCTGGTAGCCAAGCTTGGCCGAAAGCACGGTGAAACCTTGCTCGGGCAGGGCTTTCTGTACCGCATCCAGGTCCGCAGGCTCGGTCAGGAACAGGGTCGCGCCCTCTTCGCCCGGCTCGAAGTCCTGGGCACCGGCCTCGATGGCGGCCAGTTCCGGATCGGCGTCCGGGCTGTCCGGCGAGGCCTCGATCATGCCCACGTGGTTGAAATCCCAGGACACCGAACCCGAAGCGCCCAGTTGGCCCTTGCGGAACGCCACGCGGATTTCCGCCACGGTACGGTTGATGTTGTCGGTCACGCATTCAACGATCAGGGGTACCTGGTGCGGGGCAAAACCTTCGTAGGTCACGCGGTGGTACTGCACGGTCTCGCCCAGCTGGCCCGAGCCTTTCTTGATGGCACGCTCCAGGGTCTCGCGGGGCATCGAAGCCTTTTTCGCCTGTTCCACCACCAGCCGCAGGTGGGCGTTGGTGGCGGTGTCGGCGCCGTTACGTGCGGCGATGGTGATCTCTTTGACCAGCTTGCCGAAAATCTTGCCCTTGGCATTGGCTGCCGCTTCTTTGTGTTTAACCTTCCACTGTGCGCCCATTACTCACTCTCTTGATCTATGGCGTCGAGTTGGATTTGGCCGACGCGATGGGCAAGTTTATACGTCCTCAAGGCCCTGATCGACCAAAAAGTCAGTGGCTGGCAGGCTTCAGCCCTTGTCGGCCTTGCCGGCCGCCGCAGCGAAACGCGCCAGGCGCACATCCAGGTGCCGCGGCCGGCGCCCGTGGTCCTCGGCCCGTTCCTTGCGGCGGATGGCGTTGCGCACCACCAGCGAACCCAGGTAGCGGATCGGCTCCGGCGGGAAGTAGCCCAGGGGGCCATTGACCAGCGGCGAGCGAGTCCAGGGGTTGTCCAGCCCCTGCACCAGGGAGGCGAGGATCTGCCCGCCCATATGGCAGGGGCCGACGCCGCTGCCGGAATACCCGAAACCGTAGAACACATTGCCCGCGCGGCTCATCTGGCCGAAGAACGGCAAGCCGGTCACCGAGCGATCCGACGGGCCATTCCAGGTGGCCGCCACCGGCACGTCGGCAAAGGCCGGGAAGAACTGCCCCAGGCTGCGCTTGAGCAAGCCGGCGTAGGGCGACGGCTGGTCGAACACCGGCAGCATCCGCCCGCCATAGGCGAAGGTGTTGCCGCCCTTGCCGAGCATGATCCGACCGTCCGGGGTGTTGTGGTAGTAGTGCACGAAGATCCGCGAATCCAGCACCGTCACGCCGCTGGTCAGGCCGATCTGCTGCAGCAGTTGGGGCCGCGGCTCGGTGATCAGCATGTCGCTGGAAACAATCGCCACGCTGCGTTCGAATTGCGGGAAGGCCCGGGCCATCCAGGCATTCATCGCCAGTACCACGCGCTCGGCGCGGATCTGCCCCAGGGGCGTGCGCAACAGCGCCGGGCGCCCCTCCTCCAGCCCGGTCATGGCGGTGTTCTCGTGAATCCTCACGCCCAGTTGCAGGGCCACCCGGCGCAGCCCGCGCACCAGCAGGCCCGGCTGTACGCTGGCCGCCGCCGGCGAATACCAGCCCTCCAGATGCTGGCTGGAACCGGCCATGCGCTGCACGTCGGCCAGGGGTCGCTTGTCGAAGGAGTTGATGCCGCGGCGCTCCAGCGCAGCGATCACGCCGTCGGTGGAGCCGACCTGGGCCGGGTTGGTGGCCGTGTACAAAGTGCCGTCGAGGCGGTACTGGGCATCCACCCCGTAGCGCTCGCAGAAGGCGCCGATGGCATAGATGCTCTGCTCGGATTCCTTGACCAGGCGCACGGCCTCCTCGACACCGAACAGCCGCTCCAGGGTGAAGTACTTGGCCGACCAGGACAGCGCGCAGCCGCCGTTGCGCCCACTGGCACCGGCGCCGCAGATATCCGCCTCGATCAGCAGCACGTCCAGCCCGGGGTTCTGCTCCTTGAGCATGATGGCGGTCCACAGCCCGGTGTAGCCGCCGCCGACAATCGCCACCTGGCAGGTGGTATCGCCCGACAGTGGCGGGCACGCCGGTGAGGGTTGCTGTTGCAGGGCCTGTTCCAGCCAGAAAGGTCGCATGGTGAGTCTCCAGGTAAAAAACGGCGAGTGGGTTCGCTGGCAAGCCTGCTCCTACAAGCCTTCGTAGGAGCCGGTTTGCCGGCGAAGAGGCCCGAAAGTCAGGTACGCAGCGGTTTGATCAGCAAAGGTCCATTGGGAACGAGTGCGCGCACCGGATCGAGCCCTTGGGGCCGGCTGTTCCAGTACGGCACCAGCACCAGGGCCGAGACCAGGGCGCAGGCGGCAAACACGATGAACACCGTGACCGTGTCGAAGTAACCCGGCAGCAGGCCACCCAGCACCGCGCCCACCGAGCCGCAGCCATTGACGAAACCGGCCGCGGTGGCCCCGGCCTTGGCCGAGCCGAAGTCGATGGCTGCAGCGCCACAGATCATCGAGTCCGGCCCATACAGGGTCAGGCCCATGAAAAACAGCAGGGCCATCACCAGCACGACGCTGCCGGTATGCAGAGCGCCCATGAACAGCGCCAGGGACAGGGTCAGCGCCAGCAGGCTGATGACACAGGCCGGCATGCGCCGGGCGCCGAACAGCTTGTCCGAGGCCAGGCCGATCATCACCGGCCCCAGCAGCCCGGCCAGCTCGAAGCTGGTGGGCACGATCGCCGCCCCCACCTTGCCCACCGACGGCATCTGTTCGTAGACGATCACCGGCCCCCACAGCAGGATCGCGTAGCGCGCCGGCTTGAGCAGGAAGTACGACAGCCCGAGGATCAGCACCGTGCGGTTGCGCAGGATCTCGCGCAGCGGTTCCCAGACGCTCATGCGCCGTTCGGCGGCGTCTTCTTCGGCGCTCTGCGGGGGCAATGGCTCCACGGCCGGCAGGCCCACGTCCTCCGGGGTATTGCGCTGGAAGATGAAGAACAGCACCGCGGTCAGGCCCACCACCACCGCACTGGAAATGAACGCCGCGTGCCAGGTGCCGATCAGCGTATAGGCCCACCAGCCGGCAAAGGGCGAGGCCACCAGGCCGCCGAAGGCGTAGCAGGAACTCCACAGCCCCAGCACCCTGCCGCGCTGCCCGGCGGGAAAGAAACTGCCGATGTTCTTGCACAGCCCCGACCAGCCCGTGGACTGCGCCAGCCCCTGGACCAGCATGCAGGTGGCGAACACCGGCAAGGTGGCGAAGCTGCCCATCACCAGCGCCGCAGCGGCGGAAATCAGCAAGCCGCCCAGCACCACCACCCGCGGGCCGAAGCGGTCGGCGAAGATGCCCCAGGTGAACTGCCCCACGGCGTAGGCCGCCAGGTAGATGGCGTCGAGGTTGGCCATGGCCATCTTGTCGAGGGTGAAGTCGGGATCGTCGGCGATCCCGAGCTTGGCGACGGAAAAGGCTTTGCGGGTGAAGTAGAACGCCGCGTAGGCGATCCAGGTGATGGCGAAAATCTGCACGCGCCAACGTTTGATGGTGCCGATCTGCTTGTTCATTGTGGTTCTGACCTCAGGGTGAGTGTGCCGGCAGGATGCGAAGCAAACGCCTGTGTTTTTTATTCTTGAGCACTGCAGCAGGGCCCTCGCGGCGGGCGCTGCTGGTCAGATGAGTCCTGTTGCCGGCCCGTTTCGGGGACCGAAGCTGCACGCACAGGCCTCAGGGCCCGGTGCCGGTCGACCGACCGGTCACTGGGCTTGCAGGGATGGAAGCAATTACTGACTAATAAATGAAATCGATTTATCGTATTTCAAATATAAGCTCAGCTTGTAAGAGGTTTGGCCCATGTCGGTTTCCCACGCCCAATTGAAAGCCTTCCACGCCGTGGCGGTGCACGGCAGCTTCACCCGGGCGGCCGAACGCCTGTACCTGACGCAGCCGGCGATTTCCGACCAGGTGCGCAAGCTCGAAGAGCGCTTCGGGGTGCTGTTGTTTCATCGCAACAAGCGCTCGGTGCGCCTGACCGACCTGGGCGAGCGCCTGCTGGCCATCACCCAGCGCCTGTTCGTGGTGGAAGCCGAAGCCAAGGAGCTGCTGCAGGAGTCCCGGGCCTTGCAGACCGGCAGCCTGGTACTGGCGGTGGATGCCCCGGTGCATGTGCTGCCGCAGATCGCCCGGTTCTGCGAGCTGTACCCCGGGATCAATGTGAAGATCGAAACCGGCAACACCGATGAATCGCTGCTGCGCCTGTTCAATTACCAGGCCGACCTGGCTCTGCTGGGGCGGGCCGTGGACGACGAGCGCCTGCTGTCTCTGACCCTGCGCAACGACCCGATGGTGGCGTTCGTCTCCCGTCACCACCCCTGGGCCGGCCGCCAGTCCATCTGCCTCGCCGACCTGGACGACACGCCCCTGGTGCTGCGGGAGGTCGGCTCGGTAACCCGCCAGACCCTGGAAGAGGAAATGAACCGCGCCGGCCTGCGCATCCGCCCGACCATCCAGGTGGAAGGTCGCGAAGCCGCGCGCGAAGCAGTGGTGGTGGGCATTGGCGTGGGGGTGGTCTCGGCGGCAGAGTTCGGCGCCGACGCCCGGGTCTGCGCCCTGCCGATCGTCGACTGCCAGCGGCGCCTGACCGAAACCCTGGTGTGCCTGCGCGAACAGAGTTCGCGACGGATCGTCGCCACCTTCCTCGACCTGGTACGCGAAAGCCTGGCCTCCCCCACCGCCCTGTAGGAGCCGGCTTACCGGCGAAGGTGATCTCCAGGCACCACTACCGTAGGAGCCGGCTTGCCGGCGAAAGCGATCCCCCAGACACCGCTACCGCAGGAGCCTGGCTTGCCGGCGAAGGCGATCTTTCGGGCCTCTTCGCCGGCAAGCCAGCTCCTACAAGAGTGGAGGTGGGCTCAGGCTGGAGCCAGGGCGAAAAACGCCTGAATCAGGCGCAGGTCCCGGCGCCGCTCCACGCAGCCGATCATGTGCCGGTTGACCAGCCCCGCACCGCGGATCGGCACCGTGCGCACCCGCGGGTCGTGGCCAACCTCCACCGAACTGACAATGCCCACCCCCAGGTGCGCCGCCACCGCCTCGGTCACCGCTTCGCGGCTGTCCAGCTCCAGCAGCACCCGGGGCTGGACCTGGGCCAGCCCACAGGCCTCATCGAACGTCCGGCGGGTGATCGAACCCGGTTCGCGCAGCACCATGATCACCTGGTCCAACTGCTCGATGGCGACGCCCTCGGCCAGTTCCAGCCAAGGGTGCCCATCGGGCACCAAGGCACAGATCCGCGACTCGCCCAGGCTTTGCAGGTGCAGGCCCTTGCGCGGCTCGACTTCGGTCAGCACCGCCACGTCGGCATGCTCGGACAACAGCGCCGCCAGGGTTTCCTGGGCATTGCCCAGGCGCAGGTTGACCGTCACCCCCGGGTAGCGCGCCCGCAAGCTGGCCAGCATCGGCATGACCAGATGGGGGCCGTCCGCTGCCACTTCCAGGCGCCCGGTGAGCAATTGCCGGTTGGCCTCGAGCATGGCCTGGGCCTCTTCCGCCAGGCCGAACATGGCCCGGGTAATGGCCGCCAGCTTGATGCCCTCTTCGGTCAGTTCCACCCGGCGCGCAGTGCGCCGCAGCAAGGTGATCTGGTAATGCTCTTCCAGGGCCTTGATATGCCCGGTAACCGCCGGCTGGCTGATGAACAGCCGCCCGGCGGCCCGGGTAAAGCTGCCTTCCCGGGCCACGGCGTCGAATGCGCGGAGTTGAAACAGGTTCATAGCTATCGGCCTCACTGATGGCTGGCATAACAACAAACAATTTGATTGATGACAAGGCAAACTGCAATTTAGTCCCCGTAGCGTCATCCCCACCTTTTCGAGGACACAGCATGAGCATCGCCGAGCCAATCCTGCTTACCCCCGGCCCCCTGACCACCTCCGCCCGCACCCGCCAGGCAATGCTAGTGGACTGGGGTTCGTGGGATGACCGCTTCAACCAGCTGACCGCCAGCCTGTGCCAACAGCTGCTGGCCATCATCCAGGGCGCCGACAGCCATCACTGCGTGCCCCTGCAAGGCAGTGGCACCTTCGCCGTGGAAGCGGCCATCGGCACCCTGGTGCCCCGCGACGGCAAGGTCCTGGTGCTGATCAACGGTGCCTACGGCAAGCGCCTGGCGAAGATCTGCGAAGTGCTCGGCCGGGATTTCAGCACCTTCGAAACCGCCGAGGACCAGCCCACCACGGCCGCGGATGTCGAGCGCCTGCTCCAGGCCGACAGCAGCATCAGCCACGTGGCGCTGATCCACTGCGAAACCAGCACCGGCATCCTCAACCCGCTGCCGGAAATCGCCCAGGTGGTGGCCAGCCATGGCAAGCGCCTGATCATCGACGCCATGAGTTCCTTCGGCGCCCTGCCCATCGATGCCCGGGAGATCCCCTTCGATGCGCTGATCGCCGCCTCCGGCAAATGCCTGGAAGGCGTGCCCGGCATGGGTTTTGTCTTCGCTGCCAAGGCCTCCCTGACCCAGGCCGGCGGCAATGCCCATTCCCTGGCCATGGACCTGCACGACCAGCACAGCTACATGGCCAAGACCGGCCAGTGGCGCTTCACCCCGCCGACCCACGTGGTCGCCGCGCTGCACGAAGCCCTGCTGCAATACGCCGAGGAAGGTGGCCTGCCGGCGCGCCATGCCCGCTACGCCGACAACTGCCAGACACTGCTCGATGGCATGGGCGAGTTGGGCCTGCGCAGTTTTCTGCCGGAAGCGATCCAGGCACCGATCATCGTCACCTTCCACGCCCCGAAAGATCCCCGCTACCAGTTCAAGGATTTCTACGAGCGGGTCAAGGCCAAGGGTTTCATCCTCTACCCGGGCAAGCTGACCCAGGTCGAAACCTTCCGCGTGGGCTGCATCGGCCATGTCGACCGCCGCGGCATGCAGGCTGCCGTCACCGCCATCGCCGAAGTGCTGCAAGAGATGGAAGTCCTCGACATCTGACTCCCCACCGAGCCTGTAGGAGCGAGCTTTCTCGCGAATCAGGCGACGCGATACAGAACCTTTTTTGCGAGCAAGCTCGCTCCTACACAGGCATCGAAACCATGAACTACAGCAACCCTTCTCAGCTGCAAGCGGCGATCCTCGACTGGGCCGGCACCGTGGTCGACTTCGGCTCCTTTGCCCCGACCCAGATCTTTGTCGAAGCCTTCGCCGAGTTCGATGTGCAGGTGTCCATCGAAGAGGCCCGCGGCCCCATGGGCATGGGCAAGTGGGATCACATCCGCACCTTGTGCGACCTGCCGGAGGTGGCCGAGCGCTATCGCAAGGTCTTCGGCCGCACGCCGACTGACGCCGATGTGACCGCTATCTACGAACGCTTCATGCCGTTGCAGATCGAGAAGATCGCCGAGCACTCGGCGCTGATCCCCGGCGCCCTGGAGGTGATCGCCAAGCTGCGTGAACAGGGGATCAAGATCGGCTCCTGCTCCGGCTACCCCAAGCAGGTGATGGACAAGGTGGTAGCCCTGGCCGCCACCAACGGCTACACCGCCGACCACGTGGTGGCCACCGACGAAGTGCCCAACGGCCGCCCATGGCCAGCCCAGGCCCTGGCCAACGTGATCGCCCTGGGCATCGACGACGTGGCCGCCTGCGTGAAGATCGACGACACCGTACCGGGCATTCTCGAAGGCCGCCGCGCCGGCATGTGGACCGTGGCGCTGACCTGCTCGGGCAATGCCCTGGGCCTGACCTACGAAGGCTACCGGGCCCTGGCCAGCGACACCCTGGCCAGCGAGCGCAAGCGCATCCACAAGCTGTTCGAGGCTTCGCGCCCGCACTACCTGATCGACACCATCGCCGACCTGCCCCAGGTGATCGCCGACATCAACCAGCGCCTGGCCCAGGGGGAAATGCCCCAGGGCAACTGATTCAGGCACGGGGCAATATTAAAAAACGGCGGTGCCTTCGGGGCCGCCGTTTTTTTATACCCGCCCACCGCCCCGACGCTGCACAGGGGGGCGATAAAAGCCGCTACAGCTCCAGGCAGACCGGCATAAAGCGGATTACAGTTAAAGCACTCCGTCGCTCAAGAACGGAGGCTTCAGACCTGATGACCGAGGATGTCCCGTATGCCCTGGAAAAACACTGAGTCTCGCTACAGCACCATGACGATCGCCCTGCACTGGTTGATGCTGGTGCTACTGGCCGTGGTTTACGCCTGTATCGAATTTCGCGGCATCTTCCCCAAAGGCAGCGGTGGTCGCACGCTGATTGTCGAAGCCCACTTCATGCTCGGCCTGACAGTGTTTGCGCTGGTCTGGCTGCGCCTGTTCGCTCGCGCCCAGGGCGTAGCGCCGAAGATCCTGCCCACCCCGCCCCACTGGCAACGGCTGCTGTCGATCCTGATGCACTGGGCGCTGTACCTGTTCATGATCGCCATGCCGATCCTCGGCTGGCTGACCACCAGCGCCAAGGGCCATCAGGTGATGTTCTACGGCCTCGACCTGCCGCTGCTGCTGGCCGAGAACAAGCCACTGGCCAAGCAGCTCCAGGGCTGGCACGAACTGCTGGGTACGGTCGGCTACTGGCTGATCGGGCTGCACGCCCTGGCCGGGCTCTACCACCACTACGTGATGCGCGACAACACTCTGCAACGCATGTGGCGCAAGCGCGGTCAGGCCTGAGCCAACAGCCCGCGGCGGCCCTGCAGGCCGCCGGTATGCACAAAGATCAACCGGCAACCCGGGGAGAAACGCCCGGCCTGGACCTGTTCCTGCAACGCCAGCAGGGCCTTGCCGGTGTACAAGGGTTCAAGCGGTAGAGCGCATTGTTGTTCTGTGAGCCGGATAAACCCGCTTAACACTTCATCGACCTTGGCAAAACCGCCGCGGCTGCTGTCCAGCAGTTGATAACCGCCGCGGCCCTGCCCGGCCTCTTGCAAGATCCCCTCGACCTGCTGCGCCACCCCGTGATCCTCGGGGACCGCCAGGGCGCCGTAGACCGGATGCGCTCCGGCCTCCGCCAGCACCAGCCCGGCCAGGGTAGTGCCCGTGCCGGCGGCCAGCCACCAGCCGTGGTAGTCGCTCCAGCCCAGGCTCGGCAACTGCCGCCGCACCTGATCGCGCAGGGTCATGCAGCCCGCTGCGCCGGCCAGGCCACCGCCGCCTTCGGGCACCGGGTACAACTCTGGGTACCGGGCCTGCCAGGGCGTCCAGAAACCCGCCTCGTGGCGCGCGCGATAACCGCCATAGCCCAGCCAGTGCAGGTGCATGCCGAAGGCTTGCAGGTCGAGCACCGTCGGTGTGTCCCGTGGATGGCCACGCAACAGACCCACGGTGGGAAAGGCAAAACGCCGGCCAGCAGCGGCCAGCGCATGCAGATGATTGGAATGGGCGCCCCCCAGGCTGATGATGCCGTGGGCACCGGCGGTACGTGCCGCCGCCAGGTGTTCGGTCAGCTTGAACCACTTGTTGCCGCTGATCAGCGGGTCGATCAGGTCCAGGCGCAGCACCGCCACCTCGACCCCGGCCCGCGACAGCCAGTCCAGCTCCAGCCGTTGCAGCGGGGCGTGGGGTAACCAGTCGAAGGATTCGGGGAAGGACATCGGCAGCGGGGGTTCGGGGAAGAAGCTGCGCAGTCTATCAGCTCCAGGCCCAGGCTCATCCTTGTAGCCGCTGCCGCAGGCTGCGAACGGGTTCGCAGAACCCGCAAGACAGGCAACCGCGCTCGCTGGTTGCAGCGCGATTGCCCGCTGGGCGAGTCCTGCGGCCTCGTGCCCAGCCTACGGCAGCGGCTACAGGACGGCAGGCCGTTACAGCTCGGCCGCCAGACGCGAACCCTGGTTGATGGCGCGCTTGGCGTCCAGTTCGGCGGCCACATCGGCACCACCGATCAGGTGCACGTTCTGCCCTGCCGCCACCAGGCCGTCCTGCAGTTCACGCAGCGGATCCTGGCCGGCACAGATGACGATGTTGTCCACCGGCAGCACCTGGGGTTCGCCGGCCTCACCGATACGGATATGCAAGCCGGCATCGTCGATCTTCAGGTACTCGACGCTGTTGAGCATCTGCACCTGCTTGTTCTTCAGACCGGTGCGATGGATCCAGCCGGTGGTCTTGCCCAGGCCGTCGCCGACCTTGGTCTTCTTGCGCTGCAAGAGGAACACCTGCCGCGCTGGTGCATGGGGCTCGGGCTTGATCCCGGCCACGCCGCCACGGGCCTGGAGCTGGGTGTCGATGCCCCATTCCTTCCAGAACGCCTGGCGATCCTGGCTGGTGGCCACACCCTGGTGCACGAGGAATTCGGAAACATCGAAGCCGATGCCGCCGGCACCGATCACCGCCACGCTCTTGCCCACCGGCTTGCGCTCGAGCAGTACGTCCAGGTAACTGAGGACCTTGGCGTGCTCCACCCCGGGAATCGCCGGCACGCGAGGGGCAATGCCGGTGGCCAGGATGATTTCGTCAAAGCCGCCGGCCACCAGTTGCTGTACATCGACGCGGGTGTTGAGGCACAGCTCGACATGGCTGGTCTGCAACTTGCGCTTGAAGTAGCGCAGGGTCTCGAAGAACTCTTCCTTGCCCGGCACGCGCTTGGCGATGTTGAACTGGCCGCCGATCTCGCTGGCGGAATCGAACAGGGTCACCTGATGCCCACGCTCGGCAGCCACGGTAGCGGCGGACAGGCCCGCCGGGCCGGCACCGACCACGGCGATCTTCTTGATCTGCTTGACCGGCAGGTAGTTCAGCTCGGTCTCGTGGCAGGCGCGCGGGTTGACCAGGCAACTGGTGAGCTTGCCGCCGAACGTGTGGTCCAGGCACGCCTGGTTGCAGCCGATGCAGGTATTGATTTCGTCGGCGCGGCCTTCGGCGGCCTTGTTGACGAAGTCCGGGTCGGCCAGGAATGGCCGCGCCATGGAGACCATGTCGGCATCGCCCTCGGCGAGGATCTGCTCGGCGACTTCCGGGGTGTTGATGCGGTTGGTGGTGATCAGCGGAATGCTCACCGAACCGCGCAGCTTGGCCGTCACCTTGCTGAATGCGGCACGCGGCACCTTGGTGGCGATGGTGGGGATCCGCGCTTCGTGCCAGCCGATCCCGGTGTTGATCAGGGTGGCGCCGGCCTGCTCGATGGCCTGGGCCAGTTGCACGATCTCTTCCCAGGTGCTGCCGCCTTCCACCAGGTCGAGCATCGACAGGCGGAAGATGATGATGAAGTTCGGGCCCACCGCCTCACGTACCCGACGGACGATTTCCACCGGCAGGCGCATGCGGTTTTCATAGCTGCCGCCCCAACGATCGGTGCGGTGGTTGGTGTGGGCGGCCAGGAACTGGTTAATGAAATAACCTTCCGAGCCCATGATCTCGACACCGTCGTATTCGGCCTTCTGGGCCAGGGTCGAGCAGGTGACGAAATCGCGAATCTGCTTCTCGATGCCTTCCTCGTCCAGCTCCTTTGGCTTGAACGGGTTGATCGGTGCCTGGATGGCGCTGGGAGCCACCTGCTTGGGGCTGTAGGCATAACGCCCGGCATGAAGGATCTGCATGCAGATCTTGCCGCCGGCCTCGTGCACCGCACGGGTCACGATCTGGTGCTTGAGTGCCTCTTCTTCGGTGGTCAGCTTGGCGGCGCCGGAATACACCCCGCCCTCATCGTTGGGGCCGATGCCGCCGGTGACCATCAGGCCCACGCCGCCCCGGGCACGCTCGGCAAAGTACGCCGCCATGCGCTCGAAGCCGCCGGGCTTTTCTTCCAGACCGGTGTGCATCGACCCCATCAGGGTGCGGTTGCGCAGGGTGGTGAAACCCAGGTCGAGGGGGGCCAGCAAATGCGGGTAAGGTGCTCCAGCCATGGTGTCACTCCAGATCGGGCAATCACGGAAAAATGCGGAAGCTCTGCGGCTTCCATCAGTAGTGCTGCACAGACTAAGAGCAGAACATCGGGCACTCAATGACCGTAACTGACAACTTAATGATCAGAACGCACACCCTTTTTCCATTCCCCCTTCCACTTAAAGTGCCGCGTAGGCCAGCGCGGCCAGTTGCTGCGGACGGGGATCGATCATGGTGTGCCGGCCCGAGGTGGTGGTGACAAAGCCGAAGCTCACCTCGCGTTCGGGGTCGGCAAAACTGATCGGGCCGCCCAGGCCGATATGACCGAAAGTCTCGGGCCCCATGCCGAGGGAGGCAGCCGGATCGGCCGGTTGCTCCATCATGCAGCCCAGGCCATAGCGCATGGGACGTCGCCAGATGCGATCCATGTCATTGCTGTGCTCGCGGGTGAACTCACTCAACAGGTCGGGCCCGATCAGGCGGCCCCCCAGCAATGCACTGTAAAAGCCGGCCAGGCCATGGGCGGTGCTGTGGCCGTTGACCCCCGGCTGCCGATAGGCCCACCAGCGGGGGTCGCAGGTGCGCCGGGGGACCATGCCCGGGTTGGTAAAGGCCAGGGTCGCGACATGCTCCGGCTCGGCAATGATCACCTTGCGCAGGTCCTCCGAGTAGTAGTCGCCCACCCGCCCCTCGGCGGCATCGAAATGCGCGATACGCTCAAAATCCTGTTCCTCGACCCCCAGGTAAACCTCCAGGTCATGGGGCCGGGTGATCCGCTCGTGGATGAAGGTGCAAGGCTCTCGACCGTCGACCCGGCGAATCAACTCACCGATGACCCAGCCAAAGATAGTGGTGGCATACCCCAACCCGGTTCCTGGCTGCCACCACAATGGCTCGGCAGCCAGGATCTCAACCATGTGCTCCCAGTCATACATCATGGCGTTGTGATTGGGCCCGCGCAGCGCCGGTATGCCGGAGGTGTGGGTCATGACCTGGCGCACGGTGACCCGCCCCTTGCAGCCCTGGGCAAACTCGGGCCAGTAGCGAGCCACCGGCGCGTCGAGCTCCAGCTTGCCCTCCTCCACCAGCATCAGGGCAGCCACTGCGGCCAAGGGCTTGATGGTGCAGAAGGTATTGGCCAGGGTGCCGTGGTGCCACGGCTTGTTGCCCTCCAGGTCCGCCACGCCGGCCCACAGGTCGACCACGGTCTGGCCGCCGACCTGCACACAGAGCCCGGCGCCGCGCTCCTGGGGATCATCGAACATTGCCTCGAAGGCGTGCAGCACGGCTTCGAAACCCTTCGCACATGTTCCTTGCGCTTCCATTCTCAAAACTCCCATCCATCGTCATGCCGCCCTGGCGAGACTCGGCCAGGGTCAGCATGAGTTAAAAACCGAAACCAAGAGGCCGGTTGCATTCGTCAATGGCAATGCAAACCTGTGATAACAAGAACAATAGAGGTGCAAAAGACCTTCAGCCTCTGGACTGAAAGTGGACCGTATCCAACTTGAAACGATTTGCGCGCTTGTAGGTACCGAAGTCATTGAAACGAACTCCGGCCTTCGCCATGACTTCATGGGCATAGGGCGCCGTCATCTGTCGAAGATAAAAAGGATCTTTCACGACAAAATGATGAATACTGTGAGTACTGCCAAAGTTGAAACAGAACAACTGGAACGGCCACAGCAGCCAATGGTTCATTACTTGGGTTTGTTGTAGAGCATTGCGTGGCGCAACATCACCGTAATAATGCATATTGGAACTGATGAAATACAGGCAGAACTGTCGAATCATATTCGGCGCAACAACAATGACCACTGCACAATCGATCACGTTCATCACTTGCAGCACTAACGGCGAACTTGGTGGCGGCACTCCTGCCAGGCCGCCCAGCCAGGTAGACAAGTGATAACCCAGGAACACATACCAGCTGCCCCAGTACAGGAGCCCGAAAGGGGTATTGAGGCGAATGATCCTGGCCAGCAGTTTCATTTTCTGCCGCCAGCCCGGTGCGCAGACCGCATTCACAAAGCCGAACAGGAAGCCATCCATCAGCTTCAGCAGCCTGAGAATGCCCCAGGGGTTGCCGCTGGTGGTGATCCAGGCCTCGACATCGGTGGCGGTTCCGGATTCCTTGTGATGATGAAAGTGCAGGCCGCGCCTGAGCCAGGGGCTGGGCATTCCCGGGCGCGTCAGCCAGCACAGCAGCATCATGAAGTTATGGGCCAGAGGCTGTTTCCGGAAATACAGACGGTGAATCAGGTCATGTTCAAGTTCATGAATGATCGAGGTCGACAGCGCGTTTACCAAGATGCACAACCACGCGGGCATGATGCCCTTCACATACAACACACCAGTCACCACCATAACTGTCACCGAAACAGCCATGGCACTTGCACCCAGGGCGTTCTGATAGTTCAGGACAGGATAGCGTCTGCGTAGTTCGTTACCATGCTCGGTAATTTGGCGGGTGACTTCTTCGATCTTTTGCTGGTCAGTTACGGAGCGACCGCAATCAAGTTCCTTTTCTATGGAGTTCATCACTTCATCCTTTGAAGAAAATGAGTGGAGGCGAACTTCAATAGAAAGACATACTTCGATAGCAAAACAACCAATTGGGCCGAAACGGCGGCTACAACTGATAAGTGGCCCCCTGGACCGCTGGTTTTTTTAACAACTGTTATGAATGACCCAGCAGTCCACTTTGGAACTATTAGTTCGCCACTACTGAGCCTCTTTGGGTAAGTCCTGAAGAACTTTCAAGATCGCTTCATTGTCGAACAACCCATCAACGTGCAAAACCTCAAACTTCGACGAAAGTAGGGGCAACTGCACTAAACCTGACTCGCTCGACGCAGGACCGCAGCACCCTGCCAGCCTTCTCCCCCCTGAGGCGACATCGCAGGCGCAGCCCAGGGAAAAGCCCGAGACGCTACGGAAAATGACCCATTTCATGCAAAAAACCGCTCTAACACACTGTTTTCCTGTACCTTTGGTCCAAATTTCCGAGAAATGTCACGATCCAGCACACGGCCGCTGACTGTTTTCCCATGCGCAAACTTCTCTACATCACCCTCACCCTGGCCCTGCTTGCCGCCATCACCAGCTACGCCATCTGGACCCGTGATCGTCCAGGGGCGCACTACCTGTCGGACCTGCGTATCCAGCTCGCGGTGGACCAGGGTGTGCCTGCCGACCACGGCAACCTGCTGGCAATCCAGCCCGAGCTGTTCCCCACCGACTACCAGAGCATCGAGCGCCTGCATCGCAAGCTTGCGGCCTACATGCAGCAAGCCCGTGACAAGGGCCTGGTCAATGACAAGACCATCGTCGTGCTGCCCGAGCATGTCGGCACCTGGCTGATGGTCAGTGGTGAAAAGAATGAGCTGTATCAGGCCACCTCTCTGAAAGAGGCAATGAACTGGCTGGCGGTGAGCAACCCGCTGCCGTTTCTCAAGGCGCTGATCAGCGCCAGGGGTGACAGCCGCCTGGACGATGCGTACCTGCGCATGAAGGCCAAGAGGATGGCTCAGGACTATCAGTCGTTGTTCGGCGGCCTGGCCAAGGAGTTTCATGTGACCCTGGTGGCCGGCAGCATCATTCTTCCAGAACCCAGTGTCAGCCAGGGCAACCTGCAGATCGGCAGCGGCGCCCTGTACAACAGCAGCCTGGTGTTTGGCAGCGATGGCCTGCCCATGGGCCAGCCCCAGCGGCAGATCTACCCGACCTATGCCGAAAGCGGCTACGTGAAGGGCGATGCCGACAAAGCGCTGGAGGTTATCGACACCCCGGCCGGGCGCCTCGGTGTGCTGATCGGCAGCGACAGCTGGTACCCCGACAACTACCGCAAGCTCAATGACCAGCACGCCCAACTGGTGGCGGTCCCGGCCTTTGTCATGGGCCGTGATGGCTGGGACAAACCCTGGCGCGGATACAAGAGCATCGCCACCCCCAGCGAAGTCAGCCTCAAGCCCGAGGAAGTCAGCGAGGGTGAGGCCTGGCATCGCCTGACACTGACTGCGCGCGCACCCAGCAGCCTGGCCAGCGCCGGGGTCAGCGTGTTCCTGCGCGGCCAATTCTGGGACCAACGCAGCAGTGGCCAGAGTTTCATCAACAGCAACGGCCAGACCTTTGCCGACGACGGCAACCGCGGCGCCCGCCTGCTGAACATCTGGTTGTAGGCCAATGAAAACCCCACCGATGCGCCTGGGCGACTTGTCGGTGGGCTTCGTCCATAGCCTGGTGGACGCGGTCCTCAGCTACGGGCAGGACCCCACCCCCCTGCTGGAACAGTACGCCCTGGACGCCGCACGCCTGGCCGAAGCCGGAGCGCGGCTGTCAATCCCGCGCTACATGCGCCTGGGCCACGGGGCGATCCAGCTGACCGGAGACCCGGCCCTGGGCTTGCGCATGGGCCGCCTGAGCCGGCTGAGCCAGGCCGGCCTGGCCGGAGTGACCGCAGCCCAGGCCCCCACCGTGCGCGAAGCAGCCCGCTGCCTGACCCGCTTCGAAGCTCTGTATGGCTCCAACTATCGCGGCCAGTCGAGCTTTCACGAGGATGCCAGCGGCGCCTGGCTGTGCTTCTACTCCATCAGCCCGTACAACGCCTACAACCGCTTCGTGGTGGACTCGATCATCTCCGGCTGGCTGCAGCAGTTGTCCAGCGTCGCCGACCAGGCGATCCACGCCGAACAGATCGATATCGAATTCCAGCGCCCGGACTACCACGAGGCCTATGCGGTGCTCGGCCCCACGCCTATCCAGTTCGGCGCCGAACAGAACCAGCTGCGCCTGAGCCAGGCCAGCCTGGGCCTGCGCAACCCGCAGCATTGCCCGAGCACCTGGCGGCATCTGGTGCAGTTGTGCGTGAGAGAACTGGAACAACTGACCCGCACCCGCAGCCTGCGCGAACGCATCATTCAGATGCTGGGGCCTTTGCTCAATGGCGGTCGCGAGCCGGGCCTGGAAGAAGTGGCGATGCGCCTGAAGCTGCCGACCTGGACCCTGCGGCGCAAGCTGGCGGAAGAAGGGACGCAGTTCCGGGCAATTCTCAATGACACCCGCCGCGACCTGGCCATGACCTACATTCGCGATACTGAACTGGCGTTCGGGGAGATTGCCTATCTGCTGGGCTTTGCCTCAGCCGAGGCGTTTCAACGGGCCTTCAAGCGCTGGAATGGCCAGACCCCCGGGGATTTTCGCCGCAGCCACCGACAATTCGGCTAGAGAAACGGTAAAAAAAACGCCACCGGCGTTACAGCTCGGTGGCGTCTTCTGCAGGTTCCAGAGGATCCAGCTCGAAAGCCTGATACTCCAGCAGTTCCTCTTGGTATTCGTCCATGGCGGACTCCTTTTTCCGTTGTTGAAAGACCTTGTTCAATAGCCCTGTGCCTAATGACCATCGGGATCAGCATAAAGTGCCGGGATGACAGAAAAAATACTACCCCCCAGGTCAGGATTTCTATCATTAAAACGTAACAGCCCGTGAGGAATTTAACCCTCGAACACAGATGCAACTGCAACGATTGCAATTGCAATCATATTTGCCAATCCGTTAGGGTAGCCGCTCTCCCCCCTTGCGGACGGCGCCGAGCATGAACCCATCCTCACTTTTCCCCACTCGCCACAAGGCCCTCGCGCAACAGGCGGCCCAGGCCTGCCTGGACCTGCTCAGGAGCGCCCGCCCCCCTGGCGGTTCGCCACTCAACACCGTGCTGGAGATGGCCAATACCCTGGAGCTGGACCGGCGCACCGCACGCCAGTCCTTTGTGGTGCGCAGCCACAGCGCACCACAAAGGAGTACCCGGATCAGCGCCTGGCCATTGTGGTTCTCCACCGACAGCGCGGAAAAACCCCTGCTCTATCTGCACCGCTGCAGTTCTTCGGCGCAGTTGTGCGCGGTCAGCGCCGAGACCGCGGCGCGGGGCATCCTGTGCAACGACAGTGAGACCCAAACCTCCCCATGGCCCAAGGGTGCCGACCCGTCACTGGCGTTGTGGCTGGCCCACAACCCGCACTGCCTGCCATTCGACCCGGCCACTGGCGCGGAGGCCGAGGCGATTATCCTGGAGGCCCTGCAACGCCTGTATATCGAGGGCCAGCCAGGCTTCTACTACCTGGCCCTGCATGACCATGAGCTGCAACTGGAACTGACGCCCGAGCAACGGCAAGCCGCATTGCAGGGGATGTACAAGGTGACGGACACCACTGCCCACCCAGCGGCGGGGCGCGTGCGACTGCTGGGCGCCGGCCGGGCGTTTGCCCAGGTCAGGGCCGCGGCGGATCTGCTGCAGCGTGATTGGAAGGTGGCCAGCCAGCTCTGGAGTTGCCCCAGCTACACCCGCCTGGCGCGGGAAGCGGCTGCGGCGCAGCATTGGAATCGCCTGCATCCTGGGCAGGAGAAGCGCGGCTCACACCTGCAGCGCTGCCTGGCGGATGACTCGGCGCCCGTGATTGCAGTGACTGGCTACGGCCAGGCGGTGGCCGAACAGCTACGCCCTCACCTCAAGGCCGAGCTGGTGGCCCTGGGCACCGACTCCTTCGATGCCGCCCGCGACCCGCGACGCGGCCGCTGCCCCGAGGCTCGCTGGATCGCCGTGCTGGCGCTCAAGAGCCTGGCAGACGCTGGGCAATTGCCCATGCAATGCGTGGAACAGGCCATGGCGACCTATGGCCTGCCCTGACGGTACCGGGCTCAGCTTTTGGAGCCTGTGTCGCCACCGTTGGCCGCCGCCCGGGCCAGGGTCGCGGTGCGTTCCAGGGCATCGGCAAAGGCGTGTTTCTGCTCGCTGTCCAGTTGCGAAAGAAACAGCTCGGCCACTGTCGCCTCGTAGATTTTCCACATCTTCTTGCGCAGCTTTCGGCCTTCGTCGGTGATGCTGACAAAGGCCGCGCGACCATCGCCCTCACAGCGCGAGCGCTGCACCAGGCCGTCTTTTTCCAGGCGGTCCACCAGGCGTGTGAGGTTGTAGCGCTCAATGGCCAGCACATCTGCCAATTCGTGCATGCGCCGGGTACCTTCGGCGCCGCTTTCCAGGCCCCAGAGGGCGTCGTACCAGGCATACGCCGGCAAGCCGGCCTGGGCCAGGCGGCGCTCGATTTCGCGAATCACCGTCCGGTGAGCCCTGACAAAACGGAACCAGACATCGGGCTCTTTTGAAGACATGCCACACCATCCGAAGGTTTGAAGAAGGGTTGCAATAGTAGCGCATGCCGGGATAGATTCGGCCATGTAGTTGCAATTGCAATTACTTTTCCCGGCGCCGAATACCCTCCGATTCCACAAGAATCCGCGCGCTGGAACCCCGCCCAACACGGAGCCAGGTATGACCCAGAACAACAGTGCAACCCTCGATAACGATCCCCAGGAAACCCGCGAGTGGCTCGACTCTCTGGAGTCGGTGCTGACGGTGGAAGGTCGCCCGCGGGCCCATTACCTGATCGACCAGTTGCTGGATTTCGACGTGGCACGCCACGGCGACTTCCATGGCCGGGTGACCACGCCCTACATCAACACCATTGCCCCCGATCGGCAGCTGCCCTACCCCGGCGACCTGGAGACCGAGCGCAAGCTCAACGCGATGATCCGCTGGAACGCCATGGCCATGGTGCTGCGCGCCGGCAAGCATTCGGGCGTGGGCGGCCACATCGCCACCTATGCTTCGGCAGCCGTGCTCTACGACGTGGGTTTCGATCATTTCTTCCGCGGCCGCAGCGACAGCTTCGACGGTGACATGGTGTACATCCAGGGCCACTCCTCCCCAGGCATCTACGGCCGCGCCTACCTGGAAGGCCGGATCAGCGCCGCCCAGCTCGACAACTTCCGCCGCGAGGCCGATGGCCAGGGCATTTCCTCCTATCCGCACCCCAGGCTGATGCCGGACTTCTGGCAGTTCCCCACTGTATCCATGGGCCTGGGGCCGATCACCGCGGCCTATCAGGCGCGTTTCATGCGCTACCTGGAACTGCGCGGGCTCAAGCAGCACCAGGGGCGCAAGGTCTGGGCCTTCCTCGGCGACGGCGAAATGGACCAGCCCGAATCCCTGGCGGCGATTTCCCTGGCCGGGCGGGAGAAACTCGACAACCTGATCTTCGTCGTCAACTGCAACCTGCAACGCCTCGATGGCCCGGTACGGGGCAACGCCAAGGTCATCCAGGAGTTCGAAAGCCTGTATCGCGCCGCCGGCTGGAACGTGATCAAGGTGATCTGGGGCAGCGGCTGGGACGCGCTGCTGGAGAAGGACCGCAGCGGCCTGCTGCGCCAGCGCATGATGGAGTGCGTGGATGGCGACTATCAGAACTACAAGTCGCAGAACGGCGCCTATGTGCGCGAGCATTTCTTCGGCAAGTACCCGCAATTGCTGGAGCTGGTGGCCGATCTCTCGGACGAGCAGATCTGGAAGCTCTCCCGGGGCGGCCACGACCCGATCAAGGTCTACAACGCCTATGCCGCCGCAGTACGCCACAGCGGCCGTCCCACGGTGATCCTGGCGAAAACCGTCAAGGGCTTCGGCATGGGCGAGGCCGGCGAAGGCCAGAACATCAACCACCAGTTGAAGAAGATGGGGGCCGAGGCAGTGAAGGCCTTCCGTGATCGCTTCGAACTGCCGGTCAGCGATGAGCAACTGGCTGAAATGCCCTACCTCAAGCCCACGGCGGACAGCACGGAAGGCCGTTACTTCGCAGCCTGTCGCAGCCGCCTGGGGGGCTATGTGCCGGCTCGCTACAACGACTGCGCACCGCTGCAGATCCCGGCCCTGGAAGCCTTCGCCACCCAGCTCAAGGACACCGGCGACCGGGCGATCTCCACCACCATGGCCTTCGTGCGCATCCTCGGCACCCTGCTCAAGGACCCGCAGATCGGCAAGCGGGTGGTGCCGATCGTGCCTGACGAGTCGCGCACCTTCGGCATGGAAAGCCTGTTCCGCCAGATCGGCATCCACTCGGCGGTGGGCCAGCTCTATACCCCACAGGATGCCGGGCAACTGAGCTACTACAAGGAGAGCAAGGACGGCCAGATCATGCAGGAGGGCCTGAACGAATCCGGGGCGATTTCCTCATGGATCGCCGCCAGTACCTCCTACAGCAACCACCAGGTCATGACCCTGCCCTTCTACATCTTCTATTCGATGTTCGGCTTCCAAAGGATCGGTGACCTGGCCTGGGCCGCCGGCGATGCGCGGGCCCGGGGCTTCCTGCTGGGCGCCACGTCCGGGCGCACCACGCTGATGGGCGAAGGCCTGCAGCACGACGACGGCCACAGCCATATCCTCGCCTCGGTGATCCCCTGCTGCATCTCCTACGACCCGACCTTCGCCTATGAACTGGCGGTGATCATCCATAAAGGCATGCAGCGCATGTATGTGCAGCAGGAGGATGTGTATTACTACATCACCCTGCTCAACGAAAACTACCCGCAACCGGCCATGCCCGAAGGTGCTCGCGAAGGCATTCTCAGGGGCTTGTACCGCTTCAGCTCAAGCACCGCCCAGGGCGCCAAAGCCCCGCGGGTGCAACTGATGGGCAGCGGCTCGATCCTGCGCGAGGTGATCGCCGCCGGGCAGCTGCTGGAGAAGGACTTCGGGGTGCAGAGCGACATCTGGAGTGCCACCAGCCTCACCGAACTGCGCCGCCAGGGCCTGGCGGCGGAGCGCTGGAACGTGCTGCATCCGCAGCAGCCTCGGCGAGCGGCCTATGTCGAGCAATGCCTGGAAGGCCATCAAGGCCCGCTGGTGGTGGCCACCGACTACATGAAACTGTTCGCCGACCAGATCCGCCCCTTCGTCGAGGGTCGGCGCTTCGTGGCCCTGGGCACCGACGGCTTCGGCCAGTCCGACACCCGGGAAAACCTGCGGCAGTTGTTCGAGGTGGACCGGCATTTCATCGCCCTGGCGGCGTTGAAAGCCCTGGCCGATGACGGGGAGATACCCTACAGCCAGGTCGGCGAAGCCTTGAGCCGCTATCGGATCGACGCTGAAAAAGTCGACCCGAGCTCGGTCTAGGTGCCTTAGTGCCCGCTGCTCGGCAGGGCCGGAATCGGCTCGCTGGGCGGCGGCAGGTTGCTGGCCGGTGGCGGCGTGACGGTTTGTGTGGCGGGCGCTGGCTCGCTGCTGGCTGCCGGCACTATCGGCGCCGCCTCGGCCGGAGGAGCCAGGGGTTGCGAGACCGCAGGCTCAGGCTCGGTGGCGGGTGCCGGCGCGGCCACAGGGGCAGGCTCGACCACTGGCTGCGCCTTGGGCTCGGGCTTGGCTGGCGCCTCGGGCTTGTTCTCGGGAACCCCGAGGTCGGCCTTGGGTTTCTCTTCGATATGCGCCGCCTTCTTCGCTTCCTGGGGCAGGAACAACTCCACCAGGGCGAAATAGCGGTCATAGAACTTGGCCGAGGACACGGTTTCGCTGGCCACCTTGACCATCGAATCATCGGTAGAGCCGATCGGCATCGACACCGAGCCCAGCACGCCCACGCCGAGGCTGGCCGAGTTGTTGACCTTCTTCAGCGCATAGCGATCCTGCAGGGCGTTGGCGAACATCGTCGAACGCTGGTCGCCGCTGCCGTCCTGGGCACAAACCACGTTGAAGCTGATTTCCAGGTGGGTCTCGCCGGTCTGCTGGAAGCTCTTGTGGCCGCTGACCAGCTTCGGATCGTTGCTGGTGATGATGTAGCCCTGGCTGAGCAGGGCACGCCGCGCGGCCTCACAAGAGGCGGCATCGCTCACCGGGTAATTGCGCGAAAACGTGCCGGAATCATCGAAGCTTTCGTGCTCGTAGATGGCGGTCTTGTGCGACGAACAGCCGGCCACCGCAGACAGCAGCAACACCCCGGCCGTGGCGCGCAGATGAAATGATTTAAACATCGAGAATCCTGAGGAAAACGCTCCGGCGCGTATTGTGCAACAGATCAGCGTCCCGCAGCGCGGGTAATTGGTGCCTTAAATTTCTCATCAGTTTACTGACCACTGTTTGCCGGAAAAAGTCGCTCGCTCAAGTGCTCGATCAACACCCGCAGCTTGGCCGCTGCATGCCGGCTCGAGGGCCACAACACCCAGAAGGCGCCGTTGTGCTCCAGGTATGGGTCGAGCACGGTTTGCAACTCGCCACGGCGCACCGCGGCCTGGACCATGAAGTCCGGCAGGCAGGCAATGCCCAGCCCGCTGCGCGCCGCGTGCTCCACCGCCTCGATGGAGCTGCTGGTCAGGCGAGTGGGCAGCACCGGCTCCGGCGCATCCGCTTGAACCTTGAAGGGCCAGGCCTCGAGCTTGCCGGTGTGGTGAAAGGTATGCCGCAGGCAGGAGTGACTGCGCAATTCCTGCGGGGTCTGCGGCACGCCGCGCTGCTGGAAATAGCCGGGGCTGCCCACCAGCACCATGCGAAAGCGCCCCAGCTGCCGGGCCAGCAACCGCGAGTCCTTGGGGTTGCCGGTGCGCACTACCAGGTCGAAACCCTCTTCCACCACATCCACCATGCGATCGGAGAGGTCGATATCCAGCTCGATCTGCGGATAGCGTTGCATGAACTCGGCCAGTACCGGCATCAACAACCCATGGACCTGCGGCGCGCTGACCCGCAGCTTGCCCACCGGCGCGCTGGAAGAGTCACATAGCTGGAACTCCGCCGCCTCGACTTCGGCGGCGATCCTGCGGCAGCGTTCGAGGAATCCGGCGCCTTCGGCGGTGAGGCTGATGCTGCGGGTGGTGCGATGAAACAGACGAGTCTCCAGGCGCTCCTCCAGACGGGCAATACTTTTGCCAACCGCCGAGGAAGAGACTCCCAGAAGGCGCCCCGCTTCGGTGAAGCTGCGGGTTTCCGCCACCTGCATAAACACCGGGATACTGCCGAGCCAGTCCATCGCGTCGCTCCGAAATTAAGGACACCTGTGTCCGATAAGTTCGGAACCTTAGCCTATTTTTCCGCCATGAACAGCGCCCTACCCTAGGCCCCTCACTTCCGAACCCACCCATCGGGGCCTTTCCATGAGCAATTGCGTCAATGCCTGCGAACCCTTGCAAGTACCTGCCACAACCCACGAACGCCTGCCTGTCGGCGGCCTGCTGGCCCTGGCCACTGCCGGGTTCATCACCCTGATGACCGAAACCCTGCCCGCCGGCCTGCTACCGCAGATGAGTGCCGACCTGGGCGTGTCTGCAGCGCTGATCGGCCAACTGGTGACCGTCTACGCCCTGGGCTCACTGCTGGCGGCCATTCCGCTGATCCTCCTCACCCAGGGCTGGCGGCGCCGGCCCCTGCTGCTGATCGCCATCGGCGGTTTCGCCGTGGTCAACAGCATCACGGCCCTCTCCACCGAATACAGCCTGATCCTGGTGGCGCGCTTCTTTGCCGGAGTCTTCGCCGGCTTGCTCTGGGCCCTAGTGGCAGGTTATGCCAGCCGCATGGTGGCGCCACACTTGCAGGGCCGGGCGATTACCCTGGCCATGCTCGGCGCGCCGCTGGCGCTGTCGGTGGGCATGCCCGCCGGGACCTGGCTGGGCGCCCTGCTGGGCTGGCGCATGAGTTTCGCCGTGATGACTGTGCTGACCCTGGGCCTGATCGGCTGGGTACTGGTGCAAGTGCCGGACTTCCCCGGGCTGCGGGCGCAGAAGCGGCTGTCGCTGAGTCGTGTCCTGACCCTGCCGGGGATCCGGCCGGTGCTGTTCGTGACCTTCGCCTATGTGCTGGGCCACAACATTCTCTACACCTACATCGCGCCTTTTCTTGAGCCGGCCGGGCTTGGCGGGGAAATCGAGCGGGTGTTGCTGGTGTTCGGCCTGGCCGCCTTGCTGAGCATCTGGCTGGTGGGCGTGCTAATCGACCGCTGGCTGCGTGAGCTGGTACTGGCCAGCTGTCTGCTGTTTATCGGCTCGACCCTGCTGCTGGGCCTGCTCGGCGACCGGCCACTGGCAATCTATGGGGCAATCGCTATCTGGGGGCTGTCCTTTGGCGGCATGGCCACCTTGCTGCAGACTGCGCTGGCCAAGGCCGCCGGCGAGCACGCCGATACTGCGCAGTCGATGCTGGTGACCCTGTGGAACCTGGCAATCGCCGGTGGCGGCCTGGGCGGCGCGTTGCTGCTGCAGGGGCCGGGCGTGGCCACCTTCCCCTGGGTGATTGCCGCCCTGTTGCTGGTGACCTTGCTGGTGGCGATGAACGCCCGGCGCCAGGGCTTCCCTGCCCGAGCTTAAAATCCGGCGCCCGGCTCGGGTGGCCGGGGCTCCAGCACCAGGGCTCGTGAAAGAATGCCTAGCCTTGCGAAGCAGGGTTCGCCGGCAAGGCGCCCTCTACCTTCGCCCCTGCACTGGAGCGGGCTTTACGGCTGCGTACCAGCGGCCAGAACAACTCTTGCGTCCAGCTCACGGGTGCCAAGTGTTCGATGCCATAGGCAACGGGCCGGCGCCGAGTGATCTTCGCCGTACCAAACAGCACATCCCAGAGGAACAGCAGGTTGCCGAAGTTGCCCTTGTAATGGGTCACACCATCCTCGGCGCTCAGGCCGTGGTGCGCCGAATGGGTGGACGGCGTAGAAAAGACCCGCTCCAGCAACCACATCAGCGGCCGCAGAAAACCGATGCGGTACAGCTTGTCATCCCAGGCCACACTGCTGTGAGCGGCGAAGATCACCGTCATCTTGAGAATCAGGTAACCGTAGTAGACCGGCGCCAGCCCCAGATAAATCAACACTCCCGAGAACCAGATGCCGGGCATCAGCAGGTAATAGAAGCTGTTGTTGCGGTAGACGATGCGAATGCTCATGTAGGGCGCCGAATGGTGCGCGCGATGCAACGCGTACAGCGCCGGTACGCGGTGGGTCAAGCGGTGCCACCAGTACTGGGTCATGTCATCGAAGACCAGGAACAGCAGCAGGCCGAGTACCCAGGGGATCTGTGCCAGTGCTCCCTTTGCTTCGGGCAGCGATAGCTGCATGAGCGCGCCGCTGGCCCACATCACCAGGGGAAAGGTCACACCGAGCAACAGGCTTGAGCCCACTGCCTCGATCAACACATCACGGCGCTGGCCGCGAGGTTGGCCAAAGGCCGAACAGGCGATTTCCAGGAGGATGAAAAACACAAAGATCGCCGAAACGATCAGCAGCGGGTTGTTGGTCAGCAGGTCGTGGTTCATGGCATTCTCGCTCTTATCCTTGTGGGCATCGCCCCACCATTAGAGATCAGCAAGGCAGCCCGCTCTATGCGCGAACTGGACAGAATTCCGCGAGATCCGGCCAAGGGCATGACCCCGCGCTTCCATCGCGGGCGCCTGGGTGAAGTCCTGCAACGCTTTCTCGATGACCAGAACACCGGCCCTCAGCAGGACTACAACCTGCTGCAGCTGGAGCAGCTGTGGCGCGCCGCGGCAGCGCTGGAGCCGGCCATCGGCCTCAAGCTGTTCGAACGCTTCACCCCCCAGGACTGGCACGTGATCGCCCACGCCAGCCTGTACTGTCCGGATGTCGCCGCATCCATGGCGTTCTGGGTGCGCTACGCGCCCTTGGGTTCGGATACCGACCGGGTACAGCTGGTGACGGATACCCGGGGGGCCGGTGTCGAGGTTGATATCGACACATCGGCGCAACTCGGCCGCTACCTGATCGAGCACTATGGCGTCATGTCCATCACTCAGTTGCGCCGTGGCACCGGCCTTGCAGTGCAGCCGGTACTGGCCTGCTTCAGCCATCCGCGCCCGGCCTATCACGCGCAGTACCATCACTGGTTCGGCGAGCGGATCGAATTCGATTGCCCGGCCAACCGTTTCTACTTCGACCCGCAAACCCTGCAACTGCCGCTGCAAACCCGCCACGCCGGCATGCTGGAACTGCTGAGCGAGGAGCTGGATCGACGGGTGGCCCTGCACCGGCGACAGAGCGGTTGGGCCGCCAAGGTGGCAGCGGCTTGTCGCCAGGCCCTGGCCGCCGGCCACTCACCAACCCTGGAAAGCCTTTGCGCGCAACTGCATCAAACCCCGCGAACGCTGCGGCGACGCCTGGACGAACAGGGGTTGAGCTTTCGCGAATTGCTCGACCAGACCCGCGCCGAGCTGGAAATGCACCTGCAACTGCAAGGCGAATCCCGGGCCCAGATTGCCCTGCAGTTGGGCTACAACGATCAGGCGGCCTACCTGCATGCACGCAAACGCTGGAAGAACGCCCTTGGCTGAGGTTTTTTCCAGCCCAAAAAAAGACCCCGGCATTGCGGCCGGGGTCTTTTCAACACTGTGGGTCAGGCATCAGTAACGCTTGATGTCCGCCTGGTTTTCCAGCTGCTTGCGGTAGGCGGCAAAGTCTTGCTGCCCTACCCGCGAGGCCAGGAAGCGACGGTATTGAGCCTTCTCTTCCTCGGTCGGCGCAGCGGCTTCGTTGATACCATTGAGCTGCAGCACCAACAGGTTGCCATTAGACAGGGTCACGCTGGTGAAGGTCGGTTTGTCCTTGGACTCAGGCTTGGTCATGCGGAACAGCGCCTGCAGCACGGTCGGATCGATCCCTTCCTGGCCACGGGTCACGGCATGCGCGACTTTCCAGTCCTGGCCATCCACCGGCTTGTTCAGCGCGGTCTTGCCGTCGCGCAGGCTGGCGATCAGCTCTTCAGCCTTGGTCTTGGCCGCGGCACTGGCGTGCTCTTTGGCCAATTGCGTGCGAATGGCACTGGCAACGCTTTCCAGTGGCAGTTGCTCAGGTTTGCGGTGTTCCTTGGCACGCAGCACTACCACGGTTTCCGGGTCCAGTTCGATGGCGGTGCTATTGGCACCCTCATCGAGGACTTCGGTGCTGAACGCCGCTTGTATCACGGCGCGGTTGGCTGCGATGCCGTCACCACCTTCACGGCCGAATGGCGCGGAGGTGTGGACAGTCAGCTTCAGGTCCTGGGCCGGTTGTGCCAGATCGGACGCTTCGAACGACGAGTCTTCCAGTTGCTTGGTGGCCTCGACGAAACGCTGCTCGACCTGCTGGGTCTTCAGATCCCGGGTCAGCTTGCCCTTGAGGCTGGCGAAGCTCGGCACTTCCGGCGCTTCGACACCCAGCAGCTTGATCAGGTGGAAACCGAAGCCGGTACGTACCGGCGCCGATACCTGGTCCTTGTTCAAGGCGTACAGGGCTTTCTCGAAGGTTGGGTCATAGACGCCAGGACCTGCGAAACCCAGGTCGCCGCCGTTGCTGGCCGAACCCGGGTCCTGGGAGAACTCCTTGGCCAATGCCTCGAAGCTTTCGCCCTTGGCCAGACGTGCCTGGATCTCTTCGATCTTGGCCTTGGCCTGGGCCTCATTCACCTTGTCATTGACTTCGATGAGGATGTGCGCGGCGCGGCGTTGCTCGGACAGGTTGGCAATTTCCTTCTGATACAGCGCTTGCAGGTCCTCGTCCTTGACGCTGACCTGATCGAAGAAGGCGGCCTTCTTCAATTCGATGTAATCAATCACCACCTGGTCCGGCGTCATGAACTCCTTGGCGTGCTGGTCGTAGTACGCCTTGACCTCGTCGTCGGTCAGCTTGACCGCTGCCGGGTCGGCCTTGATGGTCAGGGAAGCGAAATCACGGGTCTGCTTTTCCAGACGGGCGAATGCCAGCACCTGGGCGTCGGTGACAAAACCGCTGCCTGCCAGACCGGCGCGTACCTGGCCGATCAGCATTTCCTGAGTCAGCATCTGGCGAAATTGCAGGCGGGTGTAACCCAGTTGACGGATCACCTGGTCGAAACGCTCGGGGCTGAACTTGCCATCAACCTGGAACTCCGGCGTTTGCAGAATGACCTGGTCCAGCGCACCCTCGGAGAACGCGAACTTGGAATCCTGCGCACCTTGCAGCAACAGCTTGCGGTCGATCAGCCCTTTGAGAGCAGCTTCGCGCAGCATCTTCTCGTCCAACAGGGAGGCATCGAAGTCTTTGCCCAGCTGCTGCATCAACTGACGACGTTGCATGTCGACGGCCTGGCTCAACTCGTTCTGAGTGATTTCCTCACCGTTGACCTTGGCCGCGTCCTGATTGTGGGTAGTGGCCTTGAAAATGGCATCGAATCCCGTCAACGCCAACAGCGCGACGATAACCCCGATGATGGTTTTGGCAATCCAGCCTTGTGAATTGTCCCTGATATTCTGCAGCATGCGTCCCCCAGAAACGGTTGTACTTCAATTTGAGCAACCGTGGAGCGTGGGTAGAGTCCGGATAGAAGAAAGGCGCATCCGAGGATGCGCCTTCTCGTAACTGGCGGAGCGGACGAAGGTTAAACCCGCGACCCTCGGCGTGAACCGGTGGTAGACCGGTTGACTAGCGCCCCGCTGCCAGATCAGGCATGACCCCGACCCGGATGGGCAAAGACCCTGAAGAAACTTAGTTAACGGCTTCTTTCAGTGCTTTACCGGCTTTGAAACCTGGCTTTTTAGCAGCAGCGATTTCCAGAGTCTTACCGGTCTGTGGGTTACGACCGATACGCGCTGGACGATCAGTTACGGAGAAAGTACCGAAACCAACCAGCACCACAGAGTCACCGGCCTTCAGAGCGCCAGTAACGGATTCGATTACTGCGTCCAGCGCACGGCCAGCAGCAGCTTTCGGGAGATCAGCAGATGCAGCGATAGCATCAATCAGTTCCGACTTGTTCACTCTAAGTCCCCTTATATATCTATGAGTATGATTCTAAGTTTTTTGGTGAAAGCAAAAACGAGTGCTGAATGGCCTACAGACACTTAAGAGCCGCTTTATAACAAGGGCTCTAAAAAGCTGTCAAGGAAGCCCCCCAGGCTAATGCGTACTAATGCGTGCTAATTCTTTCCTTAGAGTCAGACTCGCGTTTTTCGTCCTTTGCGACTATCTCGGGAGCCACATCCGGCAAGGGCTCCGGCGCGTATTGCAGCGCAATTTGCAGGACTTCGTCAATCCATTTAACCGGTTTAATCTGCAGATCCTGCTTGATATTGTCAGGAATTTCTTTCAAATCGCGAACATTCTCTTCCGGAATGATCACTGTCTTGATTCCACCCCGATGAGCGGCGAGTAATTTCTCTTTCAACCCGCCGATAGCCAATACCTGACCACGCAGAGTGATCTCGCCCGTCATTGCCACATCAGCCCGCACCGGAATGCCGGTCAGCGCCGAAACCAGCGCCGTGCACATGCCTACACCCGCGCTGGGGCCGTCTTTCGGGGTCGCCCCTTCAGGCATGTGGATGTGGGTGTCGCGCTTCTCGTGGAAGTCCAGGGGAATGCCCAGGCTCTTGGCCCGGCTGCGCACCACGGTCAGTGCTGCAGTGATCGACTCGACCATCACATCGCCCAGGGAACCGGTCTTGATCAACTGGCCCTTGCCCGGAACCACAGCGGCTTCGATGGTCAGCAGTTCACCGCCCACTTGAGTCCATGCCAACCCGGTCACCTGACCGATCTGGTCTTGCTGCTCGGCCAGGCCGTAGCGGAATTTGCGCACGCCGAGGAAGTGCTCCAGCAGGTCGGAAGTGACCTTCACCGAGAAGCGCTTTTCCATCGCATGCTCTTTCACCGCCTTGCGGCAGACCTTGGCAATCTGCCGCTCCAGGCCGCGTACACCGGCCTCGCGGGTGTAGTAGCGAATGATGTCGCGGATCGCATCCGGCTCGAATTCCAGCTCGCCCTTCTTCAGGCCGTTGGCCTGAATCTGCTTGGGCGAGAGGTACTTGACCGCGATGTTGATCTTCTCGTCCTCGGTGTAGCCAGGCAGACGAATCACCTCCATCCGGTCCAGCAAGGCCGGCGGAATATTCATCGAGTTGGAGGTGCAGAGGAACATCACATCGGACAAGTCGTAATCGACTTCCAGGTAGTGATCGTTGAAATTATGGTTCTGCTCGGGGTCCAGCACCTCGAGCAATGCCGAGGCCGGATCACCGCGCATATCGCTGCCCATCTTGTCGATTTCGTCGAGCAAGAACAGTGGGTTGCGCACCCCCACCTTTGTCATCTTTTGAATCAATCTTCCTGGCATCGAACCGATGTAAGTCCGACGATGCCCACGAATCTCCGCCTCGTCACGCACGCCACCCAGGGCCATGCGTACGAACTTGCGGTTGGTAGCGTTGGCGATCGACTCCGCCAGGGAGGTTTTACCCACCCCAGGAGGCCCCACCAGGCACAGTACCGGGCCACGAATCTTTTTCACCCGCTTCTGTACGGCGAGGTATTCGAGAATCCGTTCCTTGACCTCTTCCAGGCCATAGTGGTCGGCATCGAGAATATCTTCGGCACGTGCCAGATCGAGACGAACCTTGCTCTGTGCCTTCCACGGCACCTGAACCAACCAGTCGATATAAGAGCGGACCACAGTCGCCTCGGCAGACATCGGCGACATCTGCTTGAGCTTGTTCAGTTCGGCCTGAGCCTTGGTCATGGCGTCTTTTGGCAGGCCTGCGGCATCGATACGCTTTTTCAGCTCCTCGATTTCGTTGTGCCCTTCGTCGCCATCACCCAGTTCTTTCTGAATGGCCTTCATCTGCTCATTCAGGTAGTACTCGCGCTGGCTGCGCTCCATTTGCTTCTTGACGCGACCACGGATGCGCTTTTCCACTTGCAGCAGATCGATCTCGGCGTCCAGCAATGCCAGGACATGCTCGACCCGAGCGGACAGATCGATGATCTCGAGGATTTCCTGCTTCTGCTCGATCTTCAACGCCATGTGCGCAGCCATGGTATCCACCAGGCGGCTTGGCTCATCGATGCTATTGAGGGACGACAGCACCTCGGCAGGGACTTTCTTGCCCAGTTGCACGTACTGCTCGAACTGGGACAGCAGACTGCGAACAAACACTTCCGACTCACGGTCAGGAGCATCGACTTCGTCAATCAGGGAGACTTCGGCACGGCAATGGCCATCAACTTCGCTGAAGCGCTCAACAGCACCACGCTGTTCGCCTTCAACCAATACCTTGACGGTGCCATCAGGCAATTTGAGCAACTGCAAGACAGTCGCAATGGTACCTACGCGATAGAGTGCATCTTCACCGGGATCGTCATCAGCAGGGTTTCTCTGCGCCAGCAAGAGAATCTGCTTGTCGCCCGTCATCGCTGCCTCGAGGGCTTCGATCGACTTCTCGCGCCCCACGAACAGCGGGATAACCATGTGCGGATAAACCACAACATCACGCAATGGCAGGAG
This sequence comes from Pseudomonas sp. UME65, assembly GCF_014170225.1. NCBI lineage: Bacteria > Pseudomonadati > Pseudomonadota > Gammaproteobacteria > Pseudomonadales > Pseudomonadaceae > Pseudomonas > Pseudomonas sp. UME65. The sequence continues at coordinate 558,283 of NZ_LZZQ01000005.1, forward strand.
AGGCAATTCGATGGTTGTCTTCATGATTTCGCCTCTACGGCGGCCGTAAGGCCGTAAACAGATGGAAGTAAGCTTGAAACCAAGATGGGGGCTGCCTGGAAAAAAAACAAGCTCAAAGACAGCACTTTAAGGCGCTAAAAACAAAGGGGCCCGAAGGCCCCTTCTTTCATTCCAACAGCGCGACGCTTACGCGTCTGGCGCTGCCTTGGCCGTCGGCTCACTGTTCTCATAGATGTACAGTGGCTGGGACTTGCCTTCAATAACGCTTTCGTCGATCACTACTTTACTCACCTCGGACTGCGAGGGGATTTCATACATAGTGTCGAGCAGAACACCTTCAAGAATGGAGCGCAGACCACGAGCACCAGTCTTGCGTTCTAGGGCTCGCTTGGCGACGGACTTCAAGGCATCGGTACGGAACTCCAGGTCAACACCTTCCATCTCGAACAACTTGGCGTACTGCTTGGTCAAGGCGTTCTTCGGTTCGGTGAGGATCTGAATCAATGCCGCTTCGTCCAACTCATCCAAGGTCGCCAGGACTGGCAAACGACCGACGAATTCCGGGATCAGACCGAACTTGACCAGATCGTCAGGCTCGACTTCACGCAGGGATTCACCGACTTTCTTGCCTTCTTCCTTGCTGCGAACTTCTGCGTTGAAACCGATGCCGCCCTTGGTGGAACGGTTTTGAATAACCTTTTCCAGACCCGAGAACGCACCACCACAGATGAACAGGATGTTACGGGTATCGACCTGCAGGAATTCCTGCTGCGGATGCTTGCGACCACCTTGCGGCGGAACAGAGGCAACCGTGCCTTCAATCAACTTCAACAGGGCTTGCTGAACGCCTTCGCCGGAAACATCCCGGGTAATCGAAGGGTTGTCAGACTTGCGGGAAATCTTGTCGATCTCATCGATGTAGACAATGCCCATCTGGGCCTTCTCTACGTCGTAGTCGCACTTCTGCAGCAACTTCTGAATGATGTTCTCGACGTCTTCCCCCACATAACCGGCTTCGGTCAGGGTAGTGGCATCGGCGATGGTGAAAGGTACATTCAACAGGCGAGCCAGGGTTTCGGCCAACAGCGTCTTACCCGAACCTGTAGGGCCGATCAGCAAGATGTTGCTCTTGCCAAGTTCGACGTCGTCACTCTTCTTGTCACGCTGGTTCAGACGCTTGTAGTGGTTGTACACCGCTACTGCTAGAACCTTTTTTGCACGCTCCTGACCAATCACATACTGATCAAGGATGCCGCTGATTTCTTTAGGCGAAGGCAATTTATGCGCGCTGCTCTCGGCCTGTGCTTCCTGCACCTCCTCACGGATGATGTCATTGCACAGGTCGACGCACTCGTCGCAGATAAAGACCGAGGGGCCGGCAATCAATTTGCGCACTTCATGCTGGCTTTTGCCACAGAAGGAGCAATAAAGCAGTTTGCCGTTGTCCTCGCCGTTGCGGGTGTCAGTCATTCGTTCGATCCAAATCCGATAGGCTTGCAACACAAGATGAAGGCTATTGCGGGCTTTTTCAAGCCCGCCACTGATCGGAACAACCAACCATGCCTATTTTGAGCTGCTTATTTTAAGCGGGGCGCTGGTTGATGACTTCGTCGATCAACCCGTACTCACGCGCAGCTTCGGCGCTCATGAAGTTATCGCGATTGGTATCGCGCTCGATTTCTTCCAGGGTGCGCCCGCTATGCTTGGCCATCAGCGTGTTGAGACGCTCACGGATAAAGAGGATTTCCTTGGCATGGATTTCAATATCCGATGCCTGGCCCTGGAAACCGCCCAGTGGCTGGTGAATCATCACTCGGGAGTTTGGCAGGCAGAAACGCTTGCCTGGAGCACCGGCTGTCAGCAAGAACGCGCCCATGCTGCATGCTTGGCCAATACACGTGGTTGAAACGTTAGGCTTGATGAACTGCATGGTGTCGTAGATCGACATGCCGGCTGTCACCGAACCGCCCGGGGAGTTGATATAGAGATGGATGTCCTTGTCCGGGTTTTCCGCTTCAAGGAACAGCAGTTGCGCACAGATCAGGTTGGCCATGTAGTCCTCTACAGGGCCCACCAGAAAGATCACTCGCTCCTTGAGGAGGCGCGAGTAGATGTCGTAGGCGCGCTCGCCACGAGCGGACTGCTCGACAACCATCGGGACCAGGCCGCCTGCGGCCTGGATATCAGAGTTCTGCTGAATATACGAATTACGGAACATGCTCTGCAGTCACTCCCAAATAGTCACGTCTTGAATACGCATAAGCCAGCGCGAAGGCTGGCTTATGGTGTGTGCTTCGAACGAGAAGAAAATCAGTCGGCTTGAGGTGCTTCTACCGGCTTGACCGCTTCTTCGTAGGAGACCGATTTGTCGGTCACGCTAGCTTTCTGCAGAACAGTATCCACAACTTGTTCTTCCAGCACAACCGAACGAACTTCGTTCAATTGCTGCTCGTTCTTGTAGTACCAGGACACGACCTGCTCAGGTTCCTGATAAGCCGAAGCCATTTCCTGGATCAGCTCGCGAACGCGGTCCTCATCAGGCTTCAGATCGAACTGCTTAACAACCTCGGCAACGATCAGACCCAGTACCACGCGACGCTTGGCCTGCTCTTCGAACAGCTCGGCTGGCAGTTGATCCGGCTTGATGTTGCCACCAAATTGCTGGACAGCTTGAACGCGCAGACGGTTAACTTCGTTGTCCAGCAGCGCCTTCGGCACTTCGATCGGGTTGGAGGCCAGCAGACCGTCCATGACCTGATTCTTCACTTTGGACTTGATGGCCTGACGCAGCTCGCGCTCCATGTTCTTGCGAACTTCGGCGCGGAAGCCTTCCAGACCCGCTTCCTTGATACCGAACTGAGCGAAGAACTCCTCGGTCAGCTCTGGCAGCTTAGGCTCGGAAACGCTGTTGACAGTCACAGTGAACTCGGCGGCCTTGTTGGCCAGATCCAGGTTCTGATAGTTCTCAGGGAAGGTCAGATTCAAGACGCGCTCTTCACCCGCCTTGGCGCCTACCAGGCCTTCTTCGAAGCCAGGAATCATGCGACCCGAGCCCAGCACCAGCTGGGTACCCTTGGCCGAACCACCGGCGAAGACTTCACCGTCGACCTTGCCAACGAAATCGATGTTCAGTTGATCGTCGTTCTGCGCAGCACGATCGGCCACTTCAAAACGCACGTTCTGCTTGCGCAGGATTTCCAGCATGTTATCCAGGTCGGCATCAGCCACATCAGCGCTCAGGCGCTCAACGGCGATGCTTTCGAAGCCGGCAACAGTGAACTCTGGGAACACTTCAAAAGTGGCAACGTACTCCAGGTCCTTGCCCTTCTCCAGCACTTTAGGCTCGACCGAAGGAGCGCCGGCAGGGTTCAGTTTCTGCTCGACAACGGCTTCATAGAAGGAAGCCTGGATCACATCACCTACTGCTTCTTGACGCGCATCAGCCTCATAACGCTGACGGATCACGCTCATTGGAACCTTGCCAGGACGGAAGCCTGGAATCTTGGCCTTTTGGGCAGTCTGCTGCAGACGCTTGTTGACCTGGCTCTCGATGCGCTCAGCCGGCACGGTGATGCTCATGCGGCGCTCAAGAGCAGAAGTATTTTCAACAGAAACTTGCATGGATATTCCTCGTTGCACAGACGTTAGCCGGCCGTTTTCCGACCCCAGAATCAAGGGCATGCATTCTAGAGGGTCAAACTCAAGAAGTCACCCTACTGAAAACGGGTAAAAAACCGCCGGCAATGTGAAGGCGGGGACAAAGGATTGAGCCTCGCCATGAGAGCAAATATTGCGAACCAAACCAGGGCCTCTACTTCAACCCTTCTATATATAGAAGGAGTCGTTCAGCACACCCCTGAAAAACGCCAGCCAATAGCTGAAACCCGGAACCTTCAACGACCAAAGGACAACATTCTGCCACTCAACCGGCTCATCGGATGCAGCCACTTAGAGGTATCGAATCCAGAAACGAAAACGGCGCAGCCCTTTTCAGGTGCTGCGCCGTTATCTGCTATTAACTAGCTACTTTATTGGTGCGGACGAAGAGACTCGAACTCTTACACCTTGCGGCGCTGGAACCTAAATCCAGTGTGTCTACCAATTCCACCACGTCCGCGTAACAAGCTTTTAAAGCAAAGGCGCCAGACTATTAATCTGGCGCCTTCTTCGAATATGGGGTGGACGATGGGGATCGAACCCACGACAACAGGAGTCACAATCCTGTGCTCTACCAACTGAGCTACGCCCACCATATTGCGTTACTTGTGCCAAAGCTGCCTAATGGCGCACCCGGCAGGACTCGAACCTGCGACCATCCGCTTAGAAGGCGGATGCTCTATCCAGCTGAGCTACGGGCGCCTTATTAATCTGTATTCTTTAACGATTACAAACTAATTGCTTTCAGTCGTTACGAGTTAAACATCAACTCTGCCCGACCTTCTTAACCAGTGCTAGGCTGTGCCCGACAAGTGCGACGAATGTTATAGACGGTCCGTTAGGTCGTCAACTCTTTTTTGAAAAAAATTCATTTAATTAAAGGGCTTAGGGGAATTTGCAGACCAAGCGCCTTTGCCCTCACGTTCCGACATGCGAGAATGCGTTCTCTTTTTCTCACCCTCTCGATGGTTAATCACGCGTCATGACTGCACAACTAATCGACGGCAAGGCGATCGCCGCTAGCCTGCGCCAGCAGATCGCCAAACGCGTCGCCGAGCGTCGCCAGCAAGGCCTGCGTACTCCAGGCCTCGCGGTGATTCTGGTCGGCAGCGACCCGGCCTCTCAAGTTTATGTCTCGCACAAGCGTAAAGACTGCGAAGAGGTCGGCTTCCTTTCCCAAGCCTATGACTTGCCCGCCAACACCACTCAAGAGGACCTGGCCGGCTTGATCGACCGCCTCAACGATGACCCGAACATCGATGGCGTCCTGCTGCAGTTGCCGCTTCCCGAGCACCTGGACGCTTCTCTATTACTGGAGCGTATTCGCCCGGACAAAGACGTGGACGGTTTCCATCCTTATAACGTCGGTCGCCTGGCCCAGCGCATTCCACTGCTGCGCCCTTGCACCCCCAAGGGCATCATGACCCTTCTGGAAAGCACCGGTGCCGATCTGTACGGCATGGATGCAGTGGTTGTCGGCGCTTCCAATATCGTTGGTCGCCCGATGGCCATGGAGTTGCTGCTGGCCGGTTGCACCGTGACCGTGACCCACCGCTTCACCAAGGATCTGGCTGGTCATGTCGGCCGTGCCGACCTGGTAGTCGTAGCTGCCGGCAAGCCGGGCCTGGTCAAGGGCGAGTGGATCAAGGAAGGCGCAATCGTCATCGACGTTGGCATCAATCGCCAGGACGACGGCAAGCTGGTGGGTGACGTGGTGTATGAAACCGCCCTGCCCCGCGCCGGCTGGATCACCCCAGTACCTGGTGGCGTCGGCCCCATGACCCGCGCCTGCCTGCTGGAAAACACGCTGTACGCAGCCGAATCGCTGCACAGCTGAGTTTGCTGCCCCGCAACAGAAAACCCGCCAATGGCGGGTTTTTTTATTCTGAAATTAAAGGCCGCCCGGAGTCTTTATCACCCCTGACTCTTAGCCCACGCCCATTGCTGCGCAAAGCCCTACCGTTCAGGAAAAAAACGTGTTTTTTCTTTATTTTTAAGGGCTTTCGGCTGACCGTGGAAGAACAATCGACAGTTCTTCAGCCATACTCATAAAATGTAACGTTTTTCCCAGAAAGCCCGTTAGCCAACGGCATATCCATTCTTTATCGAGTCCGCCCGCGTGAAAATTCGTCTCTCCATTCTCAGCTTGTTGTTTGCTGTGTCCGGCACACTGATCGCGCACAGCGTCGACGCCAGCGAAACCACCGCGGCGCCAAGAGACACTTCACAATTGCATATCGCGTCCGGCAGCGCCCTGCTGCTGGATCTGCAGACCAACAAAGTCATCTATTCCAGCAACCCGGACGTGATAGTCCCCATCGCCTCGGTGACCAAGCTGATGACCGCCATGGTGGTCCTGGACGCCAAGCTGCCCCTGGACGAATACATCTCCATGAACATCAGCGATACCCCGGAAATGAAAGGGGTGTTCTCCCGGGTCAAGCTCAACAGTGAGCTGAGCCGCCGGGACACCCTGCTGATCGCCCTGATGTCTTCGGAAAACCGTGCTGCCGCCAGCCTGGCCCATCACTACCCGGGCGGCTACGCGGCGTTCATCGCAACAATGAACGCCAAGGCCAAGTCCCTGGGCATGACCCACACCCGCTACGTGGAACCTACAGGCCTGTCGATCCACAACGTTTCCACCGCCCGTGACCTGAGCAAGTTGCTGGTGGCTTCGCGCAAGTACCCGCTGCTCAGCGAACTGAGTACCACCAAGGAAAAGACCGTAGCCTTTCGCAAGCCCAACTACACCCTGGGCTTCCGTAATACCGACCATCTGGTGAACAAGGAAAAATGGGACATCAAGATCACCAAGACCGGCTTTACCAACCAGGCCGGCCACTGCCTGGTGCTGGTCACCAGCATGGGTAATCGCCCGGTAGCGCTGGTGATTCTCGATGCCTTCGGCAAATACACCCACTTCGCCGATGCCAGCCGCATCCGCAATTGGGTCGAAACCGGTAGGAGCGGCTCGGTACCGGACGTCGCCCTGCGCTACAAAGCGGACAAGAACCTGAAGAACCGTCAGGTCGCCGCTCCCCAGGCCTCACACTGATACCCGGCAAAAAACAACGGCGCCCTCAGGCGCCGTTGTTGTCTGTAGCACACTCAATGACTGTCCAGTGCCTTGCTCGCCCGGGCTGCCGCCTGCTCCTGGCCGGCCTGGGCCAATTCATTGACGGCTTTCAACCAACGCTGGCGATCCACCTTGGCCGGCAACTGGTTGGGGGCCTGGATCAATACAGCAAAGCTGCCGGCACTCTTCCAGGATGACTCAAACTCGCTGAAGCTCATCAGTTGCCGACGGCTTTTCGCCCCACGCAACAGCACTGTCTGCTTGTCGCGGTTGTAGCCGGCCAGTACGGCATAGCGCGGCTCAGCCCAGAATGTCGAACCCTCGGTAAAGCGCACCAGCACCGGGTAACCCGCCGCCACCTGCGTCAGCAACGCCGACAATTGGTTATCCAGGGGATAGACGACCATGCCGTATTCACGCGCCAGGTTCTGCATGTTCTGCTGCAACTGCGCCTCGGCACCCGGCAGATGCAATGGCTTGTCCAGCAGACCGGGCGTGATCACCACGCCCTGCTGCGACAGCATGCTGGCCAGTGCACCTGGGCCGCTCTGGTACATCTGGCCACGGAAAGACGGCACGCTGTTGAGTTCGACACGTTCCGGCAGGCGCTGGATGTCAGGCTGCACGCTACCGGCACAACCGGCCAGGGCCAAGACACAGGCGCTGGCCAGCAGCGCCACTCGAAACCGAGGAAATACCCGCACCATCTTTGCTCTCTATTCAGACACCGGGCGACCCGCCTCCGGCTGGGGCCCTGATAATAGGGCGCCCGCGGGCAAGGGTATAGCGTTAGGCGCCAGTTAATTGAAAACCATAGAGCGAAGTGTTCGAAGACTCTCGACTATTGGTCAATAGCTTGAAACACATAGGCTACTAGACTGTCGATTGTTAAGAGTGTGTGCCCCGCACGGGGCATAAAGGAGGCACTTATGAGCCTGACAACGACCATCCTGATGCTGATCCTCGGCTGGCTGGCGGTAGCCGCCGCTATGCTCTGGGGCGTGCTGCGCATCACCCGCCGCCACCACCATCAGCCCCCGCAAGCAGCCCCCGCCATCAAGGCTGGAAAGAGCGCCCGGCGTCCTGCCGCTGCCCACTGATCAAGGTTTCCCCTACCCCTGAAACAAAGCGGCCGCCTGACTCCAAGGAGTACAGGCGGCCGCCAGTCATGGCTGCGGATCAAGCGTCGCTACGGGCCGCCTGACGCTTCTGCCGGGCCCGGCGGGCCAGCATGTTGAGACTCTCAATGGCCGCCGAGAAGGCCATCGCCGCATACACATAGCCCTTGGGCACATGGGCGCCGAAACCTTCGGCGATCAGGGTCATGCCGATCATGATCAAGAAGCCCAGGGCCAGCATCACCACGGTCGGGTTGTCATTGATGAACTTGGCCAGCGGTTCGGCCGCCAGCAGCATCACCAGCACCGACACCACCACGGCAATGATCATGATCGGCAAATGCTCGGTCATGCCGACTGCAGTAATGATGCTGTCGATGGAGAACACCATGTCCAGCAACAGGATCTGACCGATCGCTGCGGCAAAGCCGATAGCCACGCCCGGAGTCTCGTTCTTGGCCTGCTCAGGTTCAGGGTCCATGCTGTGGTGGATTTCCGTGGTGGCTTTCCACACCAGGAACAGGCCACCGGCAATCAGGATCATGTCCTTCCAGGAGAAACTCTGCCCCATCACTTCAATCACCGGCTCAGTGAGCTGGACGATGAACGCAATGGTACTGAGCAGCGCCAGGCGCAGGATCAAGGCCATGCCGATACCGATGCGCCGTGCCTTGGCCCGGTGCTTTTGCGGCAACTTGTTGGTGAGGATGGAGATAAAGATCAGGTTATCGATGCCAAGCACGATCTCCATCACCACCAGGGTGGCCAGGGCGACCCAGGCGGTGGGGCTTGCAGCGAGCTGTAAAAGGTAATCCATGGGTCAATCCTGACTCGGTTGTATGAAAGATCAGATTTCCTGGGACGCAGGCGCTGGTTTCTTCTCGCTGTCGTCCTCTGGCTTTTCCTTGCCGGTCACGCTCTGAGTCGCATCGCTGAGCGCCTGTTCTGCCGCTTTGTGGGTATCGTCGATGGCCTGCTTGGCCGACTCCGCCGCCTTGCCCAGCATCTGCTGCGCACTTTTTTCCGCCTGGTCACAACCCGCCAGGGTCAGCATAGACAGGGCCAGCAGCGACGCTGCGCCCAAGGTTTTGAAAGACATGCCGTATTCCTCGATAGAACGGACGGGACCAAGTAGGGCCCCGGCGATAGCGAGGCATTCTAAGGAGAGTGATACTTCAGGAAAATTCGTTTTTTTAGCAGTTATACTTCGCTTTTTACGAACTGAATGTGCCCATGCTCAACTACCGCCAGCTGCATTATTTCTGGGTTGTGGCCAAGACCGGCAGCATCGTCCGCGCCTGCGACCAGTTGAACCTGACCCCGCAAACCATCAGCGGCCAGATCAGCCTGCTGGAACAGACTTACGGCATCGAATTGTTTCGCCGGGTTGGCCGCCAGTTGGAGCTGACCGAAGCCGGACGCCAGGCCCTGCCCTACGCCGAGCAGATGTTCCAGCTCGGGGGCGAGCTGGAAGCCATGCTCCGCGCCCGCCCCGACGAACAGCAGATCCAGTTCCGGGTCGGCGTGGCGGATGTGGTGCCCAAGTCCATCGTCTATCGCCTGATCGCCCCGACCATGGAGCTCAGCGAGCCGATCCGCCTGACCTGTCGCGAAGACAAGCTCGAACGCCTGCTGGCGGACCTGGCCATCCAGCGCCTGGACCTGGTGATTTCCGACAGCCCGATGCCCTCGCACCTGGACATCAAGGGCTACAGCCAGAAGCTAGGGGAATGCGGCATCAGTTTCTTCGCCACCGAGGAGCTGGCGCGGCGGCACGGCGCTGACTTCCCCCGGGGCCTGCACGGCGCGCCACTGCTGATTCCCGGGCAGGAAACCGTGGTCCGCAGCCGCCTGCTGCGCTGGTTCGCCGAGCAACAGTTGCAGCCACGGATCATCGGTGAATTCGACGACAGCGCCCTGATGCAGGCCTTTGGCCAATCCGGCAGTGGAATCTTCATCGCCCCCAGCGTGATTGCCGACGAGGTCATGCAACAGTACGGAGTGCAACTGATTGGCCAGACCGATGCCGTGGCCGAGTCGTTCTACGCCATTTCCGTGGAGCGCAAGGTCAAGCACCCCGGCATCGTGGCCATTACCGAAGGGGCGCGACGAGAATTGTTCACGCCCCTCAATCTCTGATCAGGAAACGCAGGCACTCGGCGCTTTGAGCTTCATCAGCAGCAGCGCCAGGGCGATCGACAGCAGAATGAAACCCGAGGCCGCGAACCCCAGGCTGCCCAGGCCCAGGGTATCGATCACCCGGCCGCCGACCATTGCCCCCAGGCCAATGCCCAGGTTGGCCCCGGCAATGTTCAACGAAGCGGCGAAGGCCGGCGCCTGGGGAGCCGCCTTGATCAAGCGCACATGGCTCACCAGGAACATCGCCGCCTGGGTCACGCCCCAGATGGCCATGGCCGCTGCCAACCCCAGGGTCGAATGAATGCTCGGCACCAGGGCTACCATGCCGCCAATCATCAGTGCGCAGAACACCATGGAGGCGATCAACGGGTGACGGTCCACCGCCCGGCCGCCCAGGGAATTGCCGATCAGGCCCACCGCGCCAAAGCCCATCAGGCACCAGCCCACCAGCGCACCGTCGAACCCGGCCAGGCGCTCGAGTATGTCCGCCAGGTAGGTGTAGGCAGTGAACATGCCGCTAAATACCAGGATCGACAGCAGCACATGCCCTTGCATCAGCGGGCTGCGCAGGATGCGAAACTGCGCCCGCAGGCTCACCTGCTCGTTGTGCTGGCGGGTTTGCGGCAGGTAGATAAACAGCAACAGGGCCTTGGCGAACGCCACCACCGCCAGGATGCCGAAGGCGCTGCGCCAGCCGAACGCATCGGCAATCAGGGTGCCCACGGGAATCCCGAACACCGTGGCGCAGACAATGCCGAAGCCGATCTTGGCAATCGCCCGCCCGGCGTAGTCCGGGCCGACGATGTCCACCGCCGTCTCGCTGGCCAGGGCCCAGAACACCGGCAACCCCAGGGCCGGCACCAGCCGCGCCAGGGACATCACCCAGATGTTCGGCGCCAGCGCCGCCAGGGTATTGGCCAGGCCGAACATCACCAGCACGCTGATAAACAGCTTCTTGCGGGGAAAACGCGCGAAGTAGGCGGTCAGAAATGGCCCGAAGGCAGCCACGGTAAAGGCGAACAGGGTCACTAGCAGCCCGGCCTGGGACACGCTGACCTGCAGGTCGCGGGCAATCGACGGCAACAGGCCGACGATGATGAACTCCGTGGTCAGCACGGTAAAACCGGCGGCCGACAACAGCAGGATGGGCAACAGCATGCAGAACTCCAGAAACAGCGACAGCAGCGACAGCCCGAAGGGCCCGCTGACTGGATAGAAAAAGGGGATGGCGAATCTTAACAGAGTGCGCCCGGCTCCGGGCAACCACCGCGTGCACGGCTCTGCAAGGGGCAAGTGGCAGATCGTCACATCGACGCGGTAACCCCGGCCTCCTGTGATAAAGTCCGCCCCCTGCTGAAAACAGGCCCTGTCGAGTTCGTCTACCCTTCAAACGTCTCGATCGCCCGTCGCCTTTTCAGACTGCGTCTGTGCCTGGCGGTTCAACCACCGGCGCTGGCGACCGGCAGGCTCCGCACATTAAAAAAAACAGAGATACCGCTATGAGCGCTTCACCCCCTTCCTTTCTGCATTCCCTCAAACGCCTGAGCCTGGTCACGCAGATCGTTATCGGCCTGATCGCCGGTATCGCCCTGGCACTGCTGGCACCGGAGGTGGCGAAATCCACCACCTTTATCGGCAAGGTATTCGTCTCGGCGCTCAAGGCCGTGGCCCCGATCCTGGTGTTCGTGCTGGTGATGGCCTCCATCGCCAACCACAAGCACGGCCAGGAAACCCATATCCGGCCGATCCTGGTGCTCTACCTGCTGGGCACCTTCGCCGCCGCCGTGGTGGCGGTGATCGCCAGCAGCCTGTTTCCTTCCGCCCTGGTGCTGTCCACCCACGACGTGGCCATCAGCGCGCCCGGCGGGATCACCGAAGTGCTGCAAAGCCTGCTGCTGAGCGTGGTGGACAACCCGGTCAGCGCCCTGATGAACGCCAACTTCATCGGCATCCTGGCCTGGGCCATTGGCATGGGCGTGGCCATCCGCCATGCCGGCGAGACCACCCGCACCGTGCTCGATGACCTGTCCAACGGGGTCACTGTCATCGTGCGCGTGGTGATCCGCTTCGCGCCCCTGGGGATCTTCGGCCTGGTGGCCTCGACCCTGGCCACCTCGGGCTTCAACGCCCTGCTCGGCTACCTGCACCTGCTGGCGGTCCTGATCGGCTGCATGCTGTTCGTGGCCCTGGTGATGAACCCGCTGATCGTGTTCTGGAAGATCCGCCGCAACCCCTTCCCGCTGGTGCTGACCTGCCTGCGCGAAAGTGGCATCACCGCCTTCTTCACCCGCAGCTCGGCGGCCAACATTCCAGTCAACCTGGAACTGAGCAAGCGCCTGGGCCTGCATGAAGACACCTACTCGGTGTCGATCCCGCTGGGCGCCACCATCAACATGGCCGGCGCGGCAATCACCATTACCGTGCTGACCCTGGCCGCCGTGCACACCCTCGGTATCGCCGTCGACCTGCCCACCGCCGTGCTGCTCAGCGTGGTCGCGGCCATCTGCGCCTGCGGTGCTTCCGGCGTGGCCGGCGGCTCGCTGCTGCTGATTCCCCTGGCCTGCAGCCTGTTCGGCATTCCCAGCGAAATCGCCATGCAGGTGGTGGCCGTAGGCTTCATCATCGGCGTGCTGCAGGATTCGGCGGAAACCGCGCTGAATTCCTCCACCGACGTACTCTTCACCGCCGCCGCGTGCATGGCCCAGGAAGACAAGGCGCAAGCCTCGGCCTGATGCGCACATCCCGGATCGGCATGGCCCTGTAGCCACTGCCGAACCCGCTCCCTGCGGACCGTTCGCAGCCTGCGGCAGCAGCCACAAAAAAGCCCGGCCAGGGTCAACCTGGCCGGGCTTTTTTGTGCGCTACGAGAACCTCGTAGCCAAACGCCTTAGAACGCGCCCATGTAGTCGCGCTTGCCCACTTCCACACCGTTGTGACGCAGGATTGCGTAGGTGGTGGTGACGTGGAAGAAGAACTGCGGCAGGCCGTAGGTCAGCAGGTAGGACTGGCCACTGAAGCGCTTCTCTTTCGGGGTGCCCGGACGGGTCACGATCTCGATGCCTTCCTTGCCATCGATCTGCGCCGGTTGGATGCCGTCGATAAAGGCCAGGACCTTGGCGATCAGCGCCTGCAGGTCGGCGAAGGTGGTTTCAGTGTCGTCGTACTTGGGCAGCTCGACTTCGGCCAGGCGCGCCGATACGCCCTTGGCGAAGTCCACGGCGATCTGCACCTGGCGCACCAGCGGGAACATGTCCGGGTACAGGCGCGCCTGCAGCAGGGCGTTGGGCTCGATGTTCTTCGCCGTGGCGTGGGCTTCGGCCTTGTGCAGCACGTCGCTCAAGGCATTGAGCATTTGCTTGAAGACAGGAACGGAAGCGGCGTACAGGGAAATAGTCATGACAGTCTCGACAGGGAATGGCGGGAATACAGCGAGCAGCGATTATAGCCACAGCACGCCAGCACGGGGCCTTTATCCGCAGCGCTCCTGGCGATACACGCTGGGGGCCACGCCGAACCAGCGCTTGAAGCTCTGGGAAAAACTCGACAGGTCACTGAAGCCAAGCCTTTCGGCCACCTGGGACAGGCTCAGCCGCGGATTGCCCAGCAACTCCAGGGCCCGGGCGCCTCGATGCCCGGCCAGTACCTGCCGATAGCAGGTGCCCTCCTCCTGCAAGCGTCGCTTCAAGGTCCGCACGCTGGTGCACAGCAGCCGGGCCATGGCCGGCAAGTCCGGTACGCTTGCCGCCGGCAGGGCATCCAGGTGCTGGCGGACCAGCGCGGCAACCCCCTGATGGGTCTGTCGCCGCTCCAGCAACTGCGCGCACATCTGCTCGCACATGGCCACCGTCAGCGGGTTGGCCTGGGGCAAGGGCCGATGCAGGAAACGCCGGTCGAAGGCCAGGGTATTGGCGTCGGCCCGATAGTCGGCGGGCACCCCGAGAATCTGCGCCGGCTCGTCCCCTTCCAGCTCAGGGCTGACACTGCGACCGAAACGCAGCAGGCGAAAATCCGCACCGACTATTTCCTGCATCAGCGTCGCGGCGGCCGCCATGTCCCGCTGTAACAGGAACTGCGCCAACAAGGGGTCCGCCACCCGAGGCTCGGCAAAGGTCAGCACCCCGAGCCCCGGTTCCAGCCGGTAGCCGATCTCGGCAAAGGCATAGGTCAGCGGCAGGAAGCGCAAGGCCAGGGCCAGGGCATCCGCCGGGGTGGCGCTGCTGATCAGGCCGTAGCCGAACAGGCCATAGGTGGAGAAGTGATAACGCGCCCCCACTGCATACCCCAGGCCCCGGGGCTGGCCGAGCAGCGCCAGCAGGTTACTGGCCAGGCGCAACTCCTGGGCCGCCGACAGCAGGCTGTTGGGGTTTTGCAACTGCTCCCGGGACAGCCCGCAACCGGCCAGCAACCGCGCTGGCGCCAAGCCCTTTTCGCAGCCGAAACCGAGCAGCAGCAAGGCGCTGGACGGTCCCCGGGTGAACGACTGAGTGCTCATGGGCGCGGCTCGTGAAGAAAGGTGTTGGCCCAAATACTAAAGCACTTGTCCCGTTACAGCATGGGGTCCACGGTTTATTCCCCGCATGCTTCACTGATCGGGGCTGCACCGCAGAAACAAGGAAGTGGCCCCGGGAGCATCAACCCTGCGCCGCACAACAATAACAACGAGGTCGTCATGCGCGAATTCGCACCTGCTACACACCCCGCCCCCGACTCGGCCACACCGCTGGAGGCCATCATCATCGGCAGCGGCTTTGGCGGCCTGGGCATGGCCATCGCCCTGCGCAAGGCGGGCGTGCACCGTTTCGTCATTCTTGAAAAAGGCCAGGACGTGGGCGGCGTCTGGCGCGACAACAGCTATCCCGGCGCTGCCTGCGACGTGCCCTCGCACCTGTATTCGTTTTCCTTCGAACCCAACCCGCACTGGTCCCGGGTGTTCGCGCCCCAGGCAGAAATCCATGGTTACCTGCAACATTGTGCCGGCGTCTATGAGCTCAAACCCCATATCCGCTTCGGCGCCGAGGTGCGCCATGCCGAATTCGATACCGCCAATGCCTGCTGGCATGTCACCTGCGCCGATGGCCAGCGCCATGCCGCCCGCCTGCTGATCAGCGCCACCGGCCAGTTGAGCCGCCCGGCCCTGCCCGACCTGCCGGGCATGGCCAGCTTCCGCGGCCGGGTCTTCCACTCCGCCCACTGGGATCATGACTATCCCCTGGCGGGCAAGCGGGTGGCGGTGATCGGCACCGGCGCCTCGGCCATCCAGTTCGTCCCGGAGGTTGCCAGGCAGGTGGCCGAACTCAAGGTCTTCCAACGCTCACCGGCCTACATCATGCCCAAGGCCGACCGCCCCTACAGTGCCGAGGAAAAGCAGCGCTTCCTGCGCCAACCCTGGAAGATGAAGCTGGTGCGTGCGGCCCACTACCTGCACTTCGAATCCCGGGCTTTGGGCTTCACGCGCCTGCAGGGCCTGACCAAGTGGGTGGTCGGTGGCCCGTTCAAGAAGCTGCTGCACACCTCGGTCGCCAGCCCCGAACTGCGCCGCCAGATGACCCCGGACTACCCCATCGGCTGCAAGCGCATCCTGCTGTCCAACGACTACCTCAAGACCTTCGACCAGCCCCATGTGCACCTGCTGACCCGAGGCATCCGGCAGATCACCGAGCACGGCATCGAAACCCTGGACGGCGAGGAACACGCCGTGGACGCGATCATCTATGGCACCGGTTTCGCCGCCACCGAGTTCCTCTCGCCCATGCGCATCACCGGATGCGACGGGCTCGACCTGAACCAGGCCTGGCAAGGTGGCGCGGCGGCCTACCTGGGCATCAGCGTGCCGGGTTTTCCCAACTTCTTCATGCTCTACGGGCCCAACACCAACCTGGGCCACAACTCCATCATCCATATGCTGGAAAGCCAGATTTCCCACGTCATGCAGGCCCGCCTGGCCCTGCTGGACAGCGGCGCCAGCCATGTGGAAGTGGACGAGCAGCGCCACCAGCGCTTTCAACTGGGCATCCAGCGCCGCCTGGCCACTTCGGTGTGGAGCGGCTGCAAGAGCTGGTATGTCGACGAACGGGGGCACAACAGCACCAACTGGCCAGGCTTCACCTGGTCCTACCGCTGGCTGGCGCGCTATGCCGGGCTGGCGGCCTATCGCCTGTCCAGCCCGCTGGACACCCAATCCCCAGCCTGCGAAGGGCAACGCATAGCCGCCCCCCGGGACTGGTTGGAGCGGGCCAACGCAGCCTTCCTGCGGGTTTTTCTGCGGGTCAGTTTCAGGGCCTTGATCGGCCCGCCCCGAGCCCTGGCCAGCCAGCGCAAGATCGTCGACCTGTTGTCATGGCTGATGCCCGGCTGCCTGGGCGTGAACCGCCGGAGCATGCAGCTGGACGGGCTCTCGTTGCAGATTGTCGAACCCGGAACCAGGGCGCCCAAGGGGGTGATTCTCTACCTGCACGGTGGCGCCTTCTGCCTGGGCAGCCCGCGCTCTCACTACAGCGTCACCAGCCGCCTGGCCAGGGACAGCGGCTGCGCGGTGTGGGTGCCGGACTACCGGCTGGCCCCGGAACACCCCTACCCCGCCGCGCTGGAGGATTGCCTGGCCTGCTATGACGCAATCCGCGCCCAGCTTTGCCCGGCGGACAAGCTGCTGATTGCCGGCGATTCCGCCGGCGGCGCCCTGGTGCTGGCCCTGGCCCTGGCCCTGAAGGAGCGTGGTAACGGGATTGCCGCCGGGCTGATGCTGCTGTCGCCGGTCACCGATCCGGACCTGGGCGGCGCCAGCATGCAATCGCGCCAGGAGGCCGACCCGATGATCCGCCGCGACTGGCTGGAGCAAGCCCTCAAGGCCTACGCGGCGCCCGTTCAAGCACTAAGCCACCGCCCCCTGGAAGCAGACCTGCGCGGCCTGCCACCGATGCTGATCCAGGTAGGCGACCAGGAACTGCTGCTGTCCGACTCCACGCGCCTGGCCGAGCGCGCCAGGCAGTCGGGGGTGGCTTGCCAGTTGGAAATCCACCAGGGCCGCTGGCACGTGTTCCAGTTGCAGGCGTTCTACCTGCGCTCGGCGAGAAACGCCCTGCTGGGCCTCGCCCGGTTTGCCCGCCAGTGCCTGGAGACCGCGGGCCAAACCCCGCAGGCAGCCGACTCACCCCGTACGACACAGCCTGCAACAGATCCGCAACCCAGCTGAACCGGCCGCCCTCGCCCAAAACATGGTGGCGGGGGCGCCCCGGTCAACCGGTGCCGGCGCGGGCCGCGCCAAGTTCTGATGGCAAGATCCGGGTTCTGGAGGTAAAACAGAGCCCCTCGAAAGTGGCCGACCCGGCCACGCAGAAACCCCGGACGCTGTTCCAGCGCCCGGTGGCGTTTTTTTCACAATCCATCCATCAGTGACCAAGGGACCAGCACTTATGAGCAGCGAGCACGACACACCCGGTGAAGCACTGCGCTTGAGCAGTACCGATATCCGCATCCTGGGTTCGTTGATCGAAAAGCAGGCCACCAGCCCGGAAACCTATCCCCTGACCCTCAACGCCCTGGTGATTGCCTGCAATCAGAAAACCAGCCGCGAACCGGTGATGAACCTGACCCAGGGCCAGGTCGGGCAAAGCCTGCGTGCCCTCGAAGCCCAGGGCTTCACCCGCCTGGTGATGGGCAGCCGCGCCGACCGCTGGGAACAGCGCCTGGACAAGGCCCTGGAACTGGTACCGGCGCAACTGATCCTGTGCGGCCTGATGTTCCTGCGTGGCCCGCAGACGGTCAACGAACTGCTGACCCGTAGCGGGCGCATGCATGATTTCGAAGACAGCGAACAGGTCCTGCACCAGCTCGAACGCCTGATTGCCCGGGGCCTGGCCCTGCACATTCCGCGGCAGGCCGGCCAGCGCGAAGACCGTTATACCCACGCCCTGGGTGACCCGGCGGACATCGAGGCAATCCTCGCCGCCCGCAGCAACCCGGTTGAGCGCAGCGCCGGCGGCGCGGTTTCAGTGGAACGCATCGAAGAACTGGAAGCGCGGATCGCTGCCCTGGAAGAGCGCCTGGCCCAACTCGAAGGCTGAACCCCGGAGCCGCTGCCGCAGGCTGCGATCGACCTCGAAGGGGGCTTCAGGGCCTTGCTGGCCTTGTCGCGGCCTGCGGCAGCGGTGACAGGGCTTCGGACTCAGGGGCGGGCGAAGGCCACGGCCTTCTGGAACTGCTCTTCGCTCGGGCGCACCCCGGTATAAAGCACGAACTGCTCCAGCGCCTGGATGGCAATCACTTCCAGCCCGGTGATGACCTGCTTACCCTCGGCCCGGGCCCGCAGGATCAACGGCGTCTCCGGCGGCACCGCCACCACATCGAACACCGTCTGCGCCGCCGTTATCGCCTCGGCGTCGAACGCCAGCTGCTGCGCCTCTGGCCCGCCGCTCATGCCGATCGGGGTGACGTTGATCAGCATCTGCGGCCGCAGGCTGCCCAACTCGGCCTGCCACTCATAACCCAGGGAGCTGGCCAGGGCGCGCCCGGCCACTTCGTTGCGGGCCACGATCACCCCGTTGGCATAACCACCATCACGCAAGGCACTGGCCACGGCCTTGGCCATGCCGCCGCTGCCGCGCAGGGCAAAGCTCGACTCTCGAGGCACCCCGTGGCCCGCCAGCAATTGCGCCACGGCGATGTAGTCGGTGTTGTAGGCCTTGAGATGGCCGTTGGTGTTGACGATGGTATTGATTGAGGCAATGGCCCGGGCCGAGGCATCCAGCTCATCCACCAGGGCGATGCAGTCTTCCTTGAACGGCATGGACACCCCGCAACCGCGGATGCCCAGCGCCCGGATCCCGGCGACGGCGCCGGGCAGGTCCTGGCTGCTGAAGGCCTTGTAGTAGAAATTGAGACCCAACTGCTCATACAGGTGGTTGTGAAAACGCAGGCCGAAATTCCCCGGGCGCCCGGACAAGGACATGCACAACTGAGTGTCTTTGTTGGGGTTCATTTGCATATCGGTTTCCTCGCTCGGCACTTTCAGATGGACGGGATTGGTCTGGCGCGCCGCTTGGCCTGATCATATCGGCGCGTGTTCACCGGCCTTCGCCACCGCCCAGGGATGACGGTAAAGAGACCGGTACAGACCTTACACAATATTTACTCAGCGGCTGTGCAGATTTCGCAGGAACCGCTGTCTTAGAAGTATCCCCCGCGTCAGTTCTTGAGTCTGGTGCAGACCATAAACGCTGGGGTTGAACCGAGGAATGACCATGATCTCCAAAATCCCCAAGATAGCCTTGCTCATTGGTGCACTCGCTGTCGCAGGCCAGGCTTCAGCCCACGGTGGTGGTGGCTGGGTCGGGCCCGCCGCCTTGGGTGCTGTTGTCGGCGCTGCCGTAGTGGGTTCGGTGATCGCCAACCAGGATCGCCCGGTCTATGTGCAGCAAGCGCCGGTGTATGTCCAACCGCAGCCGGTCTATGCCGCACCGCCACCACCGGTCTACTACCAGCCGGCACCGGTCTATGTGCAGCAACCGGTCTACTACCGCCCGGCACCGGTGTACTACGGGCCACCTCGCGGTTACTACGGCCACCCGCATTACTATTACGGCCCGGGTCCCGGCCGCTGGTAAGCACTGGCAGAATCAAACAACAGGCCCCGCCCCCAAAGCGGGGCTTGTTGCATTTTGCCACTATCCGAATGTCTGAATAATTCTCAAGCATGTCGTGACTGGAACAGTATTTGCGTTTAAATCCGGCAATAGTGTACTGATCCCACGGCTGCGGTGAGCGACATGCGACTGTCATGTTTGTGTCATTCAAGGACGACAAGATCGACACAGTCCGCTCGCCACAGGCCCATAACAACAAGGACGAATCCATGCCCACGCAAAACCCGCACCGCGTCGCCGGCCTCTGCACCTCCAGCCGGGTGTACGACGCCCTGACCGAACTCAAGCACCTGGAAGGCCACCGCAGCGCCAAGTTCCTCTCGCTGCTGGCCCAGAACCTGGTGCGCAAGGGCCTGCTCAACGAGCAGGAAGTGCTGCACATGCTCGACCAGGTGGTGGACTGAACTGCCGGCTGCGGTAGCACCGGCATCAATGTCCACTATCAGATTGGGTGATTTTTCGTAGCACTTCGGGCTTTGTAAGGTAACCCCCCTCAGATCGAGGAGGTTGTCATGCCCAAGGTTCAGATCATGTCCGTCATTGGCAGCGCGGTCCCCGCATCGCTCAGGGAACTGGGGTTGCTGGCTTGCTGGTACCTGGTGCGCGACGGCGAGATGGTCAGCGGCCCGCTGACCTCCCTGCCCGCCGCCCAGACCCTGTCCCGGCAACTGGCGCTGCGCATCGTCCAGCCCTAGGGCAACTGCACCCGGGGCCGGGTCTCGACGAACAGGGCCCAGCTGGACATGAACAGCGCGGCAATCAGGGGCCCGATGACAAAGCCGTTGAGGCCGAAGATCGCCAGCCCTCCCAGGGTCGAGATCAGGATCAGGTAGTCCGGCATCTTGGTGTCCTTGCCCACCAGGATCGGCCGCAGCAGGTTGTCCACCAGGCCGATCACGAACACCCCGAACAGCCCCAGCACCACCCCTTGCCAGATCGCTCCGCTGATCAGGAAGTAGGCCGCCACCGGCCCCCAGACAATCCCCGCCCCCACGGCCGGCAACAGTGACAGGAACGCCATCAGCACCGCCCAGAGCAAGGCGCTGGGAATGTCGAGGAACCAGAAGATCAAGCCCCCCAGGGCGCCCTGGGTCACCGCCACCAGCACATTGCCCTTGACCGTGGCCCGCACCACTCGGTTGAACTTCAATTGCAGGCGGCGCTTCTGGTATTCCGCCAGGGGCACGGCGGTGCGGATCTTGCGCACCAGCTCCGGGCCGTCGCGCAGAAAGAAGAACAGCAGGTAGAGCATGATGAAGAAGCTCACCACGAACTCGAAGGTGCCCTGGCCGAAGCTGAAAGCCTGGGTCGCCAGGTACTGGCTGCCCTGCATCGCGCTCTTGACCACCTTCTCCTGCAGCCCCTTGAGTTCGCCCAGGCCGAAGCGGTCCAGCAGGTGCTGGAAGTACGGCGGCAGGCTGTGCTTGAACTGAGCCAGGTAGGCGGCGATATCCAGCTGGCCGCTTTCGATTTTCTTGTACAGCTCGGCCCCCTCCTGCACCAGCAGCACGCTGGTGATGATCACCGGCAGAATCGCGATCACCAGGCAGATCAACAGGGTGCACAGGGACGTCAAGTTGCGCTGCCAGCCGAAGCGGGCCTGCAGCCGACGCTGCAAGGGGGCGAAGACAATGCCCAGGATCACTGCCCAGAACAGCGCACCGTAGAACGGCAGCAGAATCCAGATAAAGGCCAGGGTCACCAGTGCCAGCAACAGCAGCAGGCTTTTGTTTTGCAGGTTGGTTTGGTTCATCTACAGGTCCAGGTCTGTCACGCGGAAAATCAGCGTCCTGAGGCTTAGTCCCCGGCCGCGGCGCCGAGTGCCGTTTTTTCTGCTGTCGGCATAGATCCAGATCAATGAATACCCTAGCGCACTGGCTTACCCTCGCGACCTTTTGCGACCGACAGCCCCATGACGCCCCTCGCCAAACCCGAACTCCTGGCCCCCGCCGGCACCCTGAAGAACATGCGCTACGCCTTCGCCTACGGCGCCGACGCGGTGTACGCCGGCCAGCCGCGCTACAGCCTGCGGGTACGCAACAACGAATTCGACCATGCCAACCTGGCCCTCGGCATCCGCGAGGCCCAGGCCCAGGGCAAGCGCTTCTACGTGGTGGTCAACATCGCCCCACACAATGCCAAGCTCAAGACCTTCCTCAAGGACCTGGCGCCGGTGATCGAGATGGCTCCGGATGCGCTGATCATGTCCGACCCGGGGCTGATCATGCTGGTACGCCGGCACTTCCCGCAGATGCCGATCCACCTCTCGGTGCAGGCCAACACGGTGAACTGGGCCAGCGTCGAGTTCTGGCTGCAGCAGGGCCTGACCCGGATCATCCTGTCCCGGGAACTGTCCCTGGAGGAGATCGAGGAAATCCGCCAGCAGGTGCCGGGCATGGAGCTGGAAGTCTTCGTCCACGGGGCGCTGTGCATGGCCTACTCCGGGCGTTGCCTGCTGTCGGGCTACATGAACAAGCGCGATGCCAACCAGGGCACCTGCACCAATGCCTGCCGCTGGAAATACAGCGCCCAGACGGCCACCGAGAATGCCGTGGGCGACATCGTGCAGAGCTACCAGCCGGAGCCGACCCTGGGCCTGGGCGCCCCCACCGACCAGGTGTTCCTGCTGCAGGAAGCCAATCGCCCGGGCGAGCTGATGCCGGCCTTCGAAGACGAGCACGGCACCTACATCATGAACGCCAAGGACCTGCGGGCGGTGCAGCACGTGGAGCGCCTGACCCGCATGGGCGTGCACTCGCTGAAGATCGAGGGGCGCACCAAGTCGCACTTCTATTGCGCACGCACCACCCAGGTCTATCGCCGGGCCATCGACGATGCCGCCGCTGGCCGCGAGTTCGACCGCCAGTTGATGAGCGATCTGGAGTCCCTGGCCCAGCGCGGCTACACCGAGGGTTTCCTGCGCCGGCATGTGCATGACGAGTATCAGAACTACCAGAACGGCAGCTCGGTGTCGGAGCGCCAGCAGTTCGTCGGTGAACTGACCGGCGAACGCCGCGACCGCCTGGCCGAAGTGAAGGTGAAAAACCGTTTCGCCCTGGGCGATCACATGGAACTGATGACCCCTCGGGGCAACTTCCACTTCGACCTGCACCAGTTGCAGAACGCCAAGGGCGAAGCCATCGAAGTGGCGCCAGGTGACGGCCATACGGTGTACCTGCCGATCCCTGATCAGGTGGACCTGCGTTTTGGCCTGCTGATGCGCGATATCAGCGCCTGAGCCGTGCAGGTAACACCCTGATGTAGCTGCTGACGGGGGCGGTGGGACCTTCTGATGGGCTGCCTAAAGACCGCCACGCAAGGCCCTTCGGGCCTTTTCGCAGCCTCGCAGGCTTGGCAGCGGCTACACCAGCCACCGGCGCCCCGCCCTCAGATACGGAATTGTCCCACCAGCCGCCCCAGGCGCTGACCCAGGTCCGCCAGGCTGCGGGAAGTCTGGGCGCCGCGCTGGGTTTCATCGGCCACACTGTCCACCGCCACGGCGATCTGATGCACGCTGCGATTGATCTCTTCGGCCACCGCAGTCTGTTCTTCCGCCGCACTGGCAATCTGCGCGTTCATCGAATTGATGGTGCCGATCAACTGGGCCATGGTGTCCAGCGACGCCCCGGCTTCGTTGGCCTTCACCGAGGTGCCGTCGCCGGCATCGCTGGAACGGCGCATGGCGTCCACCGCCACCCGGGTGCCCTGCTGCAGGCGGTCGATCATGCCCTGGATTTCCTGAGTGCTCTGCTGGGTGCGGCTGGCCAGGGCCCGTACTTCGTCGGCCACCACCGCAAAACCGCGCCCGGCCTCCCCGGCCCGAGCCGCTTCGATGGCGGCGTTCAGGGCCAGCAGGTTGGTCTGCTCGGCGATCGAGCGGATCACGTCCAGCACGCTGACAATCGACGTCACGTCCTGCTGCAGGCTGTCCAGGGAAGTACCGCTGTTGCGGATATCGCTGACCAGCGCATGGATCTGCTGAATACTGCCATCCACCACGCGCTTGGCCGCCTGGCCCTCTTCATCGGTCTGCTGGGCGGCAACGGCTGCGCCCTGGGCACTGCGGGCCACCTCATGGGCTGCGGAAGACATTTCGTTGATCGCCGTGGCCACCTGATCGGTCTCGTGGCGCTGGCGCTCCATGGCCTGTTCCGAACGCTGGGCCTGATCCGAGACCTGGGTCACCAGCTCGGTGAGCTGGCCGGTCATCTCGGTGATCTGCCGTACCAGGCCGTGGATCTTGTCGACAAAGCGGTTGAACGAGCCGGCCAACTGCCCCAGTTCGTCCTGGCTGGTAATGGCCAGGCGCCGGGTCAGGTCGCCCTCGCCGGCGGCGATATCGTCGAGGTTGGCTTTCATCAGGTTCAGCGGGCGCAGCATGGTGTTGGCCACCAGCATGCCCAGGGCGGCGATCACCACCAGCACCACCGCGGCGATCCCGAGGATGCTCAGGACCATGCCTTCCATGCGCTGGTTGACGCTGCTCTGCACTGCGGCGACCTGGGCGTCGATGCCATCGAGGTTGACCGAGGTGCCCAGCACCATGTCCCACTTGGGCAGGTACTCGGTGTAGCCCAGCTTGGGCACCAGCACGTCGCTGCCCGGCTGGGTCGAGCTGTATTGCACATAGTGGCTGCCGTCCTTGCCGACCCGCACCAGCTCGCGGTTGACGTACACCCCATTGGGGTCGCGGTTGTCCTTGAAGCTCTTGCCCACGCCGTCCGGGCTGTTGCCCTTGAACAGGCGCACAGTCTCGGAGTCGTAGCCGAAGAAGTAGCCGTCCTTGCCATAGCTGATATTGGACAGCAGCTTGACCACTTCGGCCCGGGCGGCCTGATCGCCCTGCGCCGCCGCATCGTAGAGCGGCTTGACGGTAGTCAGCGCGACTTCCACATAACTCTGCAGGGTGGCCTTGGCTTCAGTCAGCAGCCGGTTGCGGGTTTCCTCGACTTCCTTCTGTGCCTGCTGGCGCAGCATGAGCACGGTGCTCAGGCTGATCACCAGGGCGAACAGCAGTACCGGGAGTACTGCCAGGGACAGGACTTTGGCCTTCAGGCTCAAGCGCATAGGGGGCTCACTCATGGTTTTTTATTGGCGTGATATGCCGTTAACGGCACGCCAAAAAAAAAGTTGAGCCTGAACCCCTAGGAGCCGGCTTGCCGGCGAAGGGGCCCTCGAGCCTTGCACCGACCTTGCCGATGCCTTCGCTGGCAAGCCAGCTCTTACGACAACCCCCGGCTTCTACGAGAGCGAGATGATCAGAGGACCATGGCCGCCACCCAGCCGAAGGCCAGCAGCGGCAGGTTGTAGTGCAGGAAGGTCGGAACCACGGTGTCCCAGATGTGGTGGTGCTGGCCGTCGATATTCAGGCCCGAGGTCGGTCCCAGGGTCGAGTCCGAGGCCGGCGAACCGGCATCGCCCAGGGCACCGGCGGTGCCGACGATGCAGACGATGGCCAGCGGACTGAAGCCCAGTTGCACACACAAAGGCACGAAGATCGCCGCGAGGATCGGCACTGTGGAGAACGACGAGCCGATGCCCATGGTCACCAGCAGGCCCACCAGCAGCATCAGCAAGGCGCCCACGCCCTTGCTGTGGCCGATCCAGGCCGCCGAAGCCTGGACCAGGGAATTGACCTCGCCGGTGGCCTTCATCACTTCGGCGAACCCCGAGGCGGCGATCATGATGAAGCCGATCATGGCCATCATCTTCATGCCTTCGGTGAACAGGTCGTCGGTCTCGCGCCAGCGCACGATGCCCGACACCGAGAAAATCAGAAAACCGCACAAGGCACCGATAATCATCGAGTCCAGCAGCAGCTGGATCACGAACGCCGCGACTATGGCCGCCGCGGCCACCAGCAGGGTCCGCGGGTTGTACTGCACCGCCACCTGCTCGACCTTCTCGATGCGGTCCAGGTCATAGACGCGCTTCTTGCGGTAGCTGAAGAACGCCAGCAGCAAGCCGCAAAGCATGCCCAGGGCGGGAATGCCCATGGCGTGGGTGACGTTGACCTGGCTGATATCGACGCCGCTGCGGGCCACGTTGGCCAGGAGGATTTCGTTGAGGAAGATGTTGCCGAAACCCACCGGCAGGAACATGTAGGGGGTGATCAGGCCGAAGGTGATCACACAGGCGATCAGCCGGCGATCCAGTTGCAGCTTGGTCAGCACATACAGCAGCGGCGGCACCAGCAGCGGAATGAAGGCAATGTGGATCGGCAGGATGTTCTGCGAGGCAATCGCCACCACCCACAGCAGGCCGATCAGCAGCCACTTGACCTGGCCGCCGCCGTTGGCGTCCTGCCGGTCCACCAGCAGCAGGATCTTGTCCGCCAACGCGTGGGCCAGCCCGGATTTGGCAATCGCCACGGCGAAAGCACCGAGCAAGGCGTAGGACATGGCCACGGTGGCACCGCCCCCCAGGCCGCTATTGAAGGCCTTGAGCGTGGCCTCGATGCCCAGGCCGCCGGCCAGGCCGCCCACCAGGGCGCCAATGATCAGGGCGATCACTACATGCACGCGGGACAGGCTGAGCACCAGCATTACGCCAACCGCGGCAATTACTGCGTTAATCATCGTTACCTCATTACTGCGCCGCTAAAAATGGCGCAAAAGCCTGTGACCGACCGGAAGGCAGCGGGCTGCCGACATCGAAATGAAAGAGGTTCTTATTAGGGGGGCGCACTTTGCAGCAGCCGACCCGGCTTGTCAAAACCCCGCACCCCGCCGCCCGCAGGAGCGAGCTTGCTCGTAAAGCCCCCAAGACCAACCCCGTACCCGTGGCGAGGGAGCTTGCTCGCACTGGGCTGCACAGCAGCCCCAGCGCCTCGCGGTTTATTTCGAACAAGCGTTTAAAGAACGCCATTGGTCGGCCGCTACAGTGCAAAGTCTCAGATATTTATCGAATAAAGGACGTCTCCATGTCGCTCAGACAACTTTCCATCCAATGGAAAATCACCTTGCTGGCCGGACTCTGCCTGTTGGGCATCGTGTCGCTGTTGGTGGGGCTTTCGCTGTATCGCATGGAGCACAGCTCCGAGCTGGTGAAGGCCTCGAGCATGGAGATGCTCAACGAAGCCGCCCAGGCGCGGATCGAGGCCCAGGGTGAAGTCCAGGCACTGGGCATTCGCCAGCAATTCATGGACGCCTATCAATACGGCCACGGCTTCTCGCGCCAGGTGCTGTTCCTGCGGGAACAGGCCGAGAAACGCTTCCTCGACGCCTTCGACCTGCGCGAGGACCTGACCCGCCAGGTCAAGTCGGCGCTGCAGGCCAACCCCGACTTGCTGGGCCTGTCCCTGGTGTTCGAAGCCAACGCCCTGGACGGCAAGGACGAGTTGTTCGGCGGCCAGAGCGAACTGGGCAGCAACGAAAAGGGCCGCTTCGCCCTGTACTGGTCCCAACCCACCCCGGGCAAGCTGACCTCCATGTCACTGCCCGAAAGCGACATGAGCGACACCCGCACCGGCCCCAGCGGCCAGCCGGCCAACGCCTGGTTCACCTGCCCGCGCAGCACCCTCAAGCCCTGCGTGATCGAACCCTACTTCTATGACATCGACGGCCAGAAGGTGCTGATGACCAGCATCGTCTTCCCGCTGATGGTGGACGGCAAAGTCATCGCTTCGCTGTCGGTGGACATCAACCTCAACAGCCTCCAGGCCATCAGCCAGAGCGCCAGCAAGCGCCTCTATGCCGGCCAGACCAACGTCAGCATCCTGAGCCCGGCGGGCCTGCTGGCCGGCTACAGCCCGGACGCCAGCAAGCTCAGCCAGCGCCTGGACAGCGTCGACACCACCAACGGCGCCGAGCTGATCCGCCTGCTGGCCAACAGCACCCAGACCCAGAGCCTGCACAGCAACCGTGAACTCAAGGTGCTGGCGCCCTTCACCCCGATCCCCGGTGGCAAGGCCTGGGGCGTACTGCTGGATGTGCCGGAAAAAGTCCTGGTAGGCCCGGCCGAAGCCCTGAAAAGCGAGCTGGATGCGCGCAACAACAGCGGCACCCTGATCGAGCTCGGCCTGGGCCTGCTGGCGGCGGTGGTGGGCCTGTTGCTGGTGTGGCTGATGGCCCGCAGCGTGACCCGGCCGATCCTCGGCGTGGCCCACATGCTAGAAGACATCGCCAGCGGCGAAGGCGACCTGACCCGGCGCCTGGCCTACGACAAGCAGGACGAACTGGGCCAGCTGGCCGGCTGGTTCAACCGCTTCCTGGACAAGCTGCAGCCGATCATCGCCGAGGTAAAACGCTCGGTGCAGGACGCTCGCGGCACCGCCGACCAGTCCTCGGCCATCGCCACCCAGACCAGCGCCGGCATGGAGCAGCAGTATCGCCAGGTGGACCAGGTGGCCACCGCTTCCCATGAAATGAGCGCCACCGCCCAGGACGTGGCCCGCAGCGCGGCCCAGGCCGCCCAGGCCGCGCGGGATGCCGACCAGGCCACCCGCCAGGGCCTGAACGTTATCGACCACACCACCCGCAGCATCGACTTGCTGGCCGCCGACATGAGCGCCGCCATGACCCAGGTCGAAGGCCTGGCTGCCAACAGCGAGCAGATCGGCACGGTACTGGAAGTGATCCGCTCGATTGCCGAGCAGACCAACCTGCTGGCCTTGAACGCGGCCATCGAAGCCGCTCGCGCCGGGGAAGCCGGCCGCGGCTTCGCGGTGGTGGCCGATGAGGTGCGCAACCTGGCCCAGCGCACCCAGGAGTCGGTGGAAGAAACCCGCCAGGTGATCGAGCAACTGCAGAACGGCACGCGGGAGGTGGTGGGTTCGATGAACAACAGCCATCGCCAGGCCCAGGGCAGCGTCGAACAAGTGGGCCAGGCGGTCACCGCCCTGCGCCAGATCGGCGATGCGGTAACCGTGATCAGCGACATGAACCTGCAGATCGCCAGCGCCGCCGAACAGCAGAGCGCGGTGGCCGAAGAGATCAACAGCAACGTGGCGACCATTCGCGATGTCACCGAATCGCTGTCGGAGCAGGCCAATGAATCGGCGCGGGTCAGCCAGTCGCTCAACAGCCTGGCCAACCAGCAACAGAGCCTGATGGACCAGTTCCGCGTCTGACCCCGCTGCCGCAGGCTGCGATAGCCGCCCTTGAGGACGCCAAAGGCCCTTCGGGCCTTGTCGCAGCCTTGCCATGGCTCGGCAGCGGCTACAGGTCGGGGCGGAGCCGGTGGGTGTAGCCGCTACCGCAGGCTGCGAACGGTCTTTCCGGCACTGCGTCGCAGGGACGCAACGCTTCAGAGAGCGCCAGGGTTCGACGCTTGATCGACAGCCGCCACGGGCGCCGAACCTGGCGCCCGGCAAGTTCAGCGCCTGGGCAGTTCGATCTCTACCCGCAAGCCGCCCCACTCGCTTTCCCCCAGGTTCAGGGTTCCACCGCAGGCGTCGACGATGTCGCGCACGATGCCCAGGCCCAGCCCGTGGCCGTGGGTCTGTTCATCCAGGCGCGTGCCCCGGCCGAATACCTCATCGCGCCGCGCTTCGGGAATGCCCGGACCGTCGTCGTCCACCGCCAGGCAGAAGCCCTGCGGCCGCTCTTCCACGCTCAGGCGCACCTGGGCATCCGCCCATTTGCAGGCGTTGTCCAGCAGGTTGCCCAAGAGCTCCAGCAGGTCTTCCCGGTCCCAGGGCAGGCGCAGCCCCGGTGGCGCCTGGTAGCTCAGTTCCAGGTGCTGGCCATGGATCATGTTCAAGGTCGCCAGGAGCCCCGGCAGCTCGGCATCGCACTCGAACAGCACCCCGGGCAGCGCATCCCCCGCCAGCCGCGCGCGGTTGAGTTCGCGATTGAGGCGCTGCTGCACCTGCTCCAACTGTTCCTGGAGCATCCTGCGCACCTCGGGGTGGCCGTCGAGCCTGGGGCTCGACGCCAGGCTCAGGAGCACCGCCAGCGGGGTCTTCAAGGCATGGCCCAGGTTGCCCAGGGCATTGCGGGAACGGTTGAGGCTGTCTTCGGTATGGGCCAGCAAGTGGTTGATCTGCGCCACCAGGGGCTCCAGTTCCACCGGCACCTGGGCATCCAGTTGCGAACGCTGGCCCTGTTGCAACTGGGCGATCTGCTCGCGGGCGGTTTCCAGCGGGCGCAGGGCGCGGCGCACGGTCAGGCGTTGCAGCAGCAGGATCAGCAGCAGCCCGGCCAGCCCCAGCCCGAGGCCGATCTGGCGCATGCGCTGGAAGCTTTCACGCACCGGGGTGTAGTCCTGGGCCACGCTGATGGAGATCGACTGCCCGAGGCGCTTGTAGTCGCTGCGCAGCACCAGCAGTTGCTGGCCCTCCGGCCCCAGTTGCAGGTTGCCCTGCAGGCCGGCGCGCTCCAGTTGCGGCAGTTCCTGGTCCCACAGCGAGCGCGAGCGCCAGTGCACATCGGCAAAATCGATACGGAAATAGTGCCCGGAAAACGGCCGCTGGTAGGCCGGCGACAGACGCCGTTCATCCAGCTGCAGCCCCTGAGGACCGCGCACCAGGGCCAGCAGCAGGCTCTCGCTGTCGTTGCGCAGGCCGGCTTCCAGGTAGCGTTGCAGGCCCACCTCGAACAGCCAGAGGCTGGTCTGCGCCAGCACCAGCCCGACCACCACCATCACCGTGATCAGGCCCAGGCTCAGGCGGCGCTGGATCGATCTCACGAAGTGGTTCCGCCGAACAGATAACCCTGGCCGCGGCGGGTTTCGATCACACTGCGGCCCAGCTTGCGCCGCAGGTGGTTGACGTGAACTTCGAGGACGTTGGAGTCGCGCTCGGTTTCACCGTCGTAGAGGTGTTCGGCCAGGTGGCTTTTGGAAAGGATCTGCTGCGGGTGCAGCATGAAATAGCGCAACAGGCGGAACTCCGCGGCGGTCAGCAAGACATCCTGGCCGTCGCGGACCACACATTGCCGGCCCTCGTCCAGGTGCAGGCCGGCGGCCTGCAGGGTCTGCTGGTTGGCCTGGCCATGGGAGCGGCGCAGCAGGGCCTGGACCCGCAGGTGCAGCTCTTCGGGATGGAACGGTTTGCTCAGGTAATCGTCGGCGCCGGCCTTGAGCCCCTCGATGCGCTCGGCCCAGGAGCCGCGGGCGGTGAGGATCAGCACCGGCGTTGCCAGGCCATCGGCGCGCCACTTTCGCAGCACCTCCAGGCCCGGCACCCCGGGCAGGCCGAGGTCGAGGATGATCAGGTCATAGGGTTCGCTGGCGCCCTGGTACAGCGCGTCGCGGCCGTCGGCCAGCCAGTCCACGGCGTAGCCCTGGCGGTTCAGGCCTTCAAGCAGTTCATCGGCCAGGGATACGTGGTCTTCCACCACAAGCAGGCGCATCAGTCGTCTTCCTCATCTTTCAACAAACGCCCGGTGGCGGCTTCCAGGTCCAGCTCGCGAACCACCCCGTCCACAGTCAACAGCTCGACTTCATAGATGTACACATCGTGCTTTTCTTCCAGCTCGGCCTCCAGCAGCTTGGCCCCGGGGTAACGGTCCATGGCCTGCTTGAGCAGTTGCTCCAGGGGCAGGATCACCCCTTGCTGGCGCAGGCGCAGGGCCTCGTCCTGGTCCAGGTCGCGGGCCATGGCCAGGGAGCAGAACAGCAGCAGCGCCAGGGCTGCACGGCTGCCGGCGGTGCGCAGAGTGCGGTTCATTAGGTGTCCTGATGATCCTTGAGTACCTGGCCGCTCACGGCGTCCAGTTCCAGGTCCCATTCCAGCCCCTGCGGGTCGCGCAGTTCAACCTGGTAGATGTACTTGCCGTACTCTTCTTCCAGCTCGGTTTCACTGATGCTCGCCCCAGGATGCCGGGACAGGGCCGTGGCATTGAGTTTTTCAAAGGACACAATGGTACCAGCGTCGCGCAGTCTCAGGGCTTCGTCCGGCCCCAGGTCGCGGGCGTGGGCCAGGCTGGCGGTCAGGGCGACAAGGCTGGCGCCGAACAGCGCGGCAAGGGTCTTCATGGCAGTTCTCCAAAGTCGGTGGCCAAAGGCCGATGCCGCAGACCATACCCAAGGCAACTTAATTGAAACTGAATGGCCAGCATGGGCCTGACACAGGTTTCACTCGGCCCGCAGCCCCAGGTGTCTCTATACTCGGCGGCTGATTCAAGAGTGAGCCCGGTATGACCGCCATCCATATCAAGTTTCCCGCCCTGACCCTCAAGGCCGGCCCCCGCGCCCTGGCCCGCATCCGCCAGCAAGGCCTGCACCCCCGTGAAGTCGGCACCTTGCCCGGCGCCGCCGGCGGCCCCAAGGCCCTGGGCATCCAGGGCCTGGACCTGGCGCTGTTCGGTGAATGGCTGCCATCGGCGCCCCGGGAACGCTCGCTGATCGGCGCCTCGGTGGGTTCCTGGCGCTTCGCCAGCGCCTGCCTGCCGGACGCCGCCGAAGGCATCCGCCGCCTCGGCCAGTTGTACAACGCCCAGAGCTTTGCCAAGGGCGTGACCATGGCGCAGATCAGCCAGAGCTCCCGGCGCATGCTCGAGGACCTGCTGGAGGGCCGCGACGCCTCGATCCTCGACAACCCTCACTACCGGCTGAACATCATGGTGGTCAAAAGCCACGGCCTGCTCGCCGACGACCATCGCGGGCGCCTCGGCCTGGGGCTGTCCTCGGTGATCGCCGACAATCTGCGGGGCCGCGCGCGCCTGGCCCGGCACTTCGAGCGCCTGGTACTGCACGACCCGCGCCTGGCCCCGCCCTTGCACACCCTGGAAGACTTCCCTTCGCGCTTCGTGCCCCTGGACCGCGGCAACCTGCGCCAGGCGCTGCTGGCCTCGGGCTCGATCCCCATGGTCATGCAGGGCGTGCGCGATCTGCCCGGCGCCGGGGCCGGCACCTTCCGCGACGGCGGCCTGCTGGACTACCACCTGGACCTGCCCTACAGCGGCAGCGACATCGTGCTCTACCCGCACTTCACCGACCGGGTGATCCCCGGCTGGTTCGACAAGACCCTGCCCTGGCGCCGGGCCAGCCCGGAGCGCCTGCGGGACGTCTTGCTGCTGGCGCCGTCGAAGGAATACCTGGCGCGCCTGCCCTACGGCAAGCTGCCGGACCGCAACGACTTCAAGCGCTTCATGGGCGATGACGCCGGCCGGCAAAAATACTGGCGCAGCGCCATGGACGAAAGCCGGCGCCTGGGCGACGAATTCCTCGAACTGGCGGCGCAGAATCGCCTGGGCGAACGCCTGCAAAGCCTGTGAGGCTGCCCCAGGCCGCGCACTGACCCTTTAGTCAGGGTTTTTCCGCAAGCGCCGGGGCAAGCTGATAAACTCGCCGCCTGCCTCAACTCGCCCCCGGGCGATAGCCATCTGACAGAGCTGACCGACACTGTGGAAATCTTCAAAGAATTTACCTTCGAATCCGCCCACCGCCTGCCTTTCGTGCCCGAGGGCCACAAGTGCGGCCGCCTCCATGGCCACTCGTTCAAGGTGGCGATCCACCTCAGTGGCGAGGTCGACGCACACACCGGCTGGATCCGCGACTTCTCGGAAATCAAGGCGATCTTCAAGCCGCTGTACGAGCGCCTGGACCACAACTACCTGAACGACATTCCCGGCCTGGAAAACCCCACCAGCGAAGTCCTGGCCAAATGGATCTGGAATGAGCTCAAGCCCCTGCTGCCGGAGCTGAGTGCGATCCGCATCCACGAAACCTGCACCAGCGGCTGCATCTACCGCGGCGAATAAGCCCGCCGAAGAAACCACCCCACGGGGTGGTTTTTTTATGCCTATGATTGCCCCACCCCGCCGTTACCCGAGCACTTGCGCCCATGCCGCCGACCATTCGCCCCGCTGCCCTGCCCGACCTCGCCGCCATCGAAGGCATCGCCAAGCGCGCCTATGCGCCCTATATCGCGCGGATCGGCCGGGAACCGGCGCCCATGCTCGAAGACTATTCGTGCCTGGTGCTGGCCCGGCAGGTCTGGGTCCTGGAGGAGCAGCAGGCAATCGCCGGTTTCGTTGTCCTGCTGGACGCCCATCAAGCCCTGCTGCTGGACAACCTGGCGGTCCACCCCGAGGCCCAGGGCCGGGGCCATGGCCGGCAACTGCTGGCCTTTGCCGAACAACAGGCCGTGGCCGCCGGTCACAGTTGCGTGCGCCTGTACACCAACGCAGCCATGAGCGAGAACATCGCCCTGTACAGCCGCCACGGCTACGTGGAAACCCACCGCGCCGTGGAACACGGCCTGCACCGGGTGTACATGAGCAAGCCACTGGACTGAACCCAGGAGCCCTCTCCATGCCTCCACGTATCTACCTCGCCGGCTTCGATGTGTTTCGCGCCGACGCCCCGGCCCATGGCGAATACCTCAAGCAACTGTGCAGCGCCCAGGGCCTGCACGGCCTGTTTCCCCTGGATAACCAGGCGCCACCTCGCCTCACGCCAGAAGCCACCGCACAGTGGATCTACCGGCAGAACCTGCAGATGATCCGCGGCTGCGATGCATTGCTGGCCAACCTGAATGACTTTCGCGGCCTCGAGCCGGATTCCGGCACCGCCTTCGAAGTGGGCGCGGCGGTCGCCCTGGGCAAACCGGTGTGGGCCTACTTCGAAGGCCCCGCCACCCTGCGCCGGCAGGTGCCCCACGATCACGCCGGGCGCGACGCCCAGGGCTTTGCGGTGGAGGACTTCAACCTGCCGCGCAACCTGATGCTGGCCTGCAGCTGGAGCGGCCGCAGCAGCAGTGTGGAAGCCGCCATCTTCGACCTCGGGTGCTGGCTGAGCGCTTCCCCTCCATCGGGCTGAGATAGCCGGCAACGTCACTTTCTGCCGAAAACGACCACCCCGGACAAAAGCCTTGTGTTGTCGCGAAAGCCGATGTTATGTTTCTAACACGAGATACAATAATGAAACACAAATAACATTTCCAGCGAACGCCCGGCGAGATGGTCATGGACAAGAACAGTTTCCAAGTCACCCTGGAACAGCAGTTTGCAAGCCTGACCCCCACCGGCAAGCGCATCGCCACCTACCTGCTGGCCAACCTCCAGCAGTTGCCCTTCGAGACCGCCGACAGCATCGCCCAGCAAGCCGGCACCACGGGGATTTCCGTGGGGCGCTTCCTGCGCTCGCTGGGCTATCGCAACCTGGATGACGTCAAGCAAGGCCTGCGCGGCGATGCCCCGGCCTCCTGGCTGATCACCGATCGGCTCGGCGCCTTTCGCAGCGAAGCCCATCAGGACGATGCCCTGGAGCGCTCGATGCATCGCGAGATCGAGGCCATCCAGCATGTCTATGGCCTGGCCCGCAGCCAGCCCTTCGCCGCCATCGTGCAACAGATCGTCGAGGCCGATGCGGTGTTCATCATCGGCATCCAGTCGACCCGGGGCATCCTCAACGCCTTCCACAGCCACCTGGAATACATCCGGCCCAAGGTCTACTACGTGGACGGGCTTTCAGGCATCTACGCCGAGACCCTGAACTCCGGCTTTGCCAAGCCCTACGCGATCATCTCCGACTTTCGCGCCTACTCCAGCATCACCCAGACCTTCTGCGAAGTGGCCAATGCCAACGCCCTGCCCCTGGCCCTGGTCACCGACCTGCAGTGCCCCTGGGCCCGGGACTACCCGCTGGACCTGCTGCAACTGAAAACCGATGTCGGCCAGTTCTGGGATTCCCTCGCGCCCCTGACCTGCCTGTTCAACCTGATGGTGTCCGCCGTGGCCGAGGGCTATGGCGAGCGCCTGGACCAGCGCCTGGCCAAGAACCGACAGTTGCAGGAAGCCTTCGGCCAGTTCGAGTCCTGACCTTCAAGCGTTAACCCAGATGGAGTGAGTGAGTGAACAACAGCCCCCTTGTCGAAATCGACGCCCAGCGCCATCAGCTTCAGATCGACCTGATCTACGCCAGCGCCGACAACCTGGCCGGCCAGGTGATCTATCGCAACGCCCGCTGCCTGCTGCACAAGGACGCCGCCGCCTGCCTGTACAAGGCCAGCCAGCTGGCGCGCATGGCCGGCCTGGGCCTGCGCATCTACGACGCCTACCGCCCGGCCTACGCCCAGCACCTGCTGTGGCAGGCCCTGCCCAACCCGGACTACGTGCGCGACCCGCGCCTGGGCTCGCACCACACCCGGGGCGTGGCCGTGGACCTGACCCTGGTGGATGAAACCGGCGAGCCGCTGGACATGGGCACCGCCTTCGACGCCATGGAGCCCAAGTCGCACCAGTTCTACAGCGACCTGCCGCCCCAGGTGCAGCGCAACCGCCTGATGCTGCTGGGGATCATGCTCAGCGCCGGCTTCGAGGCGATCCCCACCGAGTGGTGGCACTACGAGCTGCCCAACGCCGAGGACTTTCCCCTGATCCAGGAGCACGACCAGCCCTTCGAACACTGATTTCCCGCTCCCCACCGGCCACAACAACAGGCAGCTAACTGCCCCAAGCCGGACCTACTGCAACACTGCTTCAGCAACAACTGCCCGGTTATAGCTTTTATAAAAAACCTGACGAACTTCCCAACATCGAATGATCAAGGAAACCGGCATGACCCCTAACCGCAATCACCCTGATGTGCGTCTGTCCACCCGTGTCGCCCTGTCCCTGCTGTGCGCCGCCCTGAGCCTGGGCGCGTGGCAGGCAGCCAGCGCCGCCGCGCCCAAGGACACCCTGATGATCGGCAAGGCCGCCGACCCGCAGACCCTCGACCCCGCCGTGACCATCGACAACAACGACTGGGCCGTGACCTACCCGGCCTACCAGAAGCTGGTGACCTACAAGGTCGAGAACGGCAAGGGCAGCACCGAAGTCCAGGGCGACCTGGCCGAGAGCTGGAGCACCTCCGCCGACAACCTGACCTGGGATTTCAAGCTCAAGCCGGGCAACAAGTTCGACGACGGCAAGCCGGTGGACGCCGCCGCGGTGAAGTTCTCCTTCGACCGCCTGATGCAGCTCAAGCAAGGCCCGTCCGGCGCCTTCCCGGATGACATGAGCGTGGCCGTGGTCGACCCGCTGACCGTGCGCTTCACCCTGAAGAAACCCTACGCGCCCTTCCTCTACACCCTGGCCCACAACGGCGGCGGCATCATCAACCCGGACGTGGCCAACAAGGGCGAGGATGTCAACGCCTACCTCTCGACCCACACCGCCGGCTCCGGGGCCTTCCGCCTGAGCAACTGGCAGAAGGGCCAGGCGCTGACGCTGGAACCCAACAGCTATTACGCCGGCCCCAAGCCGAGCCTGAACAAGGTGGTGATCAAGATCATCAGCGAGGCCTCGGTGCGCCGCCTGCAACTGGAACGCGGCGACCTGGACATCATCGAGGACATGCCCGAAGACCAGCTCGGCACCCTGGCCGGCAAGCCAGGCATCGTGATCCAGACCTTCCCCTCGCTGCGGGTCAACTACCTGTACCTGAACAACCAGCGTGCGCCCCTGGACAACGTCGAAGCGCGCCAGGCACTGGTCCAGGCCATCGACTACAAGGGCATCGTCGACGGCATCCTCAAGGGCCAGGCCAAGCTGATGAACGGGCCGATCCCCGACGGCATGTGGGCCCACGACCCGAGCCTGCCGCTGATGCAGCAGAACCTCGACGGCGCCAAGGCCAGCCTGGCCAAGGTCCCGCAGAAAATCAGCAACCTGACCTACCTCTACTCGGACAAGGACGCCAACTGGGAGTCCATCGGCCTGACCCTGCAAGCGGGCCTGGCGCCCCTGGGCATCAACCTGAAGATGGAGAAGCTGGCCAACGCCACCATGCGTGAACGGGTGGGCAAGGGCGACTACGACGTGGCCATCGGCTCCTGGAGCCCGGACTTCGCCGACCCCTACATGTTCATGAACTTCTGGTTCGACTCCAGCCTGCAGGGCTTGCCGGGCAACCGCTCGTTCTACAGCAACCCCGAGGTGGACAGCCTGATCCGCGAGGCGGCGGCCACCAACGACACCGCCAAGCGCATCGAGCTGTACCAGAAGGCGCAGAAGATCGTCCTCAAGGACAACGTCTACGCCTACCTGTACCAGAAGAACTACAGCCTGCCGATGCGCGATTCGGTGAAGGGCTACGTGTTCCACCCGATGCTGGAACAGGTGTTCAACATCGCTGAAATCAGCAAGTAGGACCGGCCCTGCGTTCCCCGTCGCCGGCCCCTGAAACGGGGTGGCGCCGGGTTGCCGTGTCCCCGGCGAGGGGCCGTCGTGCCCCCTGCCGTTCGTCAAGCGTTAACGAGGTTGCCTCATGGCCTTCCTGAATATGTTGCGCAAACGCCTGCTCGGCCTGTTGCTGGTCGTGGTCGGGGTTTCGCTGATTACCTTCACCATCTCGCACCTGATTCCCGGTGACCCGGCGCGGCTGATCGCCGGCGACCGGGCCAGCGATGCCATCGTGCAGAACATCCGCCACCAGCTGGGCCTGGACCTGCCGCTGTACCAGCAGTACGGGCGCTACATGCTCGACCTGCTGCACGGCGACCTGGGCACCTCGATCCGCACCAGCCGCCCGGTGCTGGAGGACCTGCAGAGCTTCTTCCCGGCAACCCTGGAGCTGGCCCTGGCCGCCCTGCTGCTGTCGGTGCTGGTGGGGGTGCCGCTGGGGGTGCTGTCGGCGGTCTATCACAACCGCTTCATCGACCAGATCGCCCGCACCCTGGCGGTCACCGGCATTTCCACCCCGGCGTTCTGGCTGGGGCTGGGGCTGATCGTGCTGTTCTACGGCCACCTCGGCTGGCTGCCCGGCAGCGGGCGCCTGGACGAAGGCCTGGAGCCGCCGCCCACGGTCAGCGGCTTCTACCTGATCGACTCGCTGCTGGCCGGGGACATCCCGCTGTTCCTCAATGCCCTGCAGCACCTGATCCTGCCGGCGGTGACCCTGGGCTTCGTCAACCTTGGGGTGGTGGCGCGGCAGATCCGCTCGGCCATGCTCGACCAACTGGGCGAAGACTACATCCGCACCGCCCGGGCCTACGGCCTGTCGCGCTGGGCGGTGATCCTGCGCCACGCCCTGCCCAACGCCCTGATCCCCTCGGTGACGGTGCTCGGCCTGACCCTGGGCGATTTGCTGTACGGCGCGGTACTGACCGAGACGGTGTTCGCCTGGCCGGGCATGGGCGCCTACGTGGTGAAGTCGATCCAGGCCCTGGATTTCCCGGCGGTGATGGGCTTCGCGATCCTGGTGTCGTTCATTTATGTGCTGCTGAACATGGCGATCGACCTGCTGTACCGGGTGATCGATCCGCGCATTGGCGAGGTAAGTTGAGATGTCCGCTCCCTTGAACATTCCCCTGCCACAACCCACCGCCCAGGCCAGCGGCTGGCGCACCCGCCTGGCCTACCTGGGCTACCGCGTGCGGCAAAGCCCGCTGACCATCGCCGGGCTGTGCATGACCCTGCTGGTGCTGCTGTGCATGGCCTTTGCCCCCTGGCTGTCGAGCCATGACCCCAACGCCCTGAACCTGGCCCAACGCCTGGCCGCTCCCAGCGCCGCCCATTGGTTCGGCACCGACGAAGTGGGCCGCGACCTGTTCAGCCGGGTGCTCCATGGCAGCCGCCAGTCGGTGGGCGTGGGCCTGTTCGTGGCCTTCGCCTCGTGCCTGGCCGGGGGCCTGTTGGGCTGCCTGTCGGGGATCATCGGCGGGCGCTTCGACAGCCTGATCATGCGCCTGATGGACATCATGCTCTCGGTGCCATCGCTGGTGCTGATCATGGCCCTGGCCGCCGCCCTGGGCCCGAGCCTGTTCAACGCCATGCTGGCGATCACCCTGGTGCGCATTCCGTTCTATGTGCGCCTGGCCCGGGGCCAGGCCCTGAGCATCCGCCAGATGGGCTACGTCAAGGCGGCGCAGACCTACGGCGCCGGGCGCTGGCACATCGTCAGCTGGCACGTGGGGCGCAACGCCATGCCGCCGCTGCTGGTGCAACTGAGCCTGGACATCGGCAGCGCCATCCTCATGGCCTCGGCCCTGGGCTTCATTGGCCTGGGTGCGCAGCAGCCCACCGCCGAATGGGGGGCGATGGTGGCCACCGGGCGCAACTTCATCCTCGACAACTGGTGGTACTCGACCTTTCCCGGGCTGGCGATCCTGTTCACCGCCACCGGTTTCAACTTGCTGGGTGACGGCATCCGTGACCTGCTCGATCCACGGCAACAGGGGAAATGACCATGAGCTCATCCGCCGTTCTCAACATCGACAACCTGAGCCTGGAATTCCCCGCCTACCGCAGCAATGTGCAGGCCCTCAACGGCGTGTCGCTGCACGTCAACCCGGGGGAAATCGTCGGCGTGGTCGGCGAATCCGGCTCGGGCAAGTCGGTGACCGCCATGCTCAGCCTGCGGCTGCTGCCCGAGCGCAGCTACCACATCACCTCCGGCAGCCTGAGCCTGCTGGGCCGCGACATGCTCGCCACCCCGGAAAAACAGCTGCTGCAGATCCGCGGCCGCGATGCGGCGATGATCTTCCAGGAGCCGATGACCGCCCTCAACCCGACCCGGCGCATCGGCCGGCAGATGCTCGACGTGATCATCCATCACCAGCGCCTGAGCCAGGACGAGGCCCGGGCCAAGGCCATCGACCTGCTGCGCGACATGCACATCGCCGACCCCGAGCAGGTGCTGCAGGCCTACCCCTTCGAGCTGTCCGGCGGCATGCGCCAGCGGGTGATGATCGCCCTGGCGTTTTCCTGCGACCCGCAGTTGCTGATCGCCGATGAACCCACCACCGCCCTGGACGTCACCGTGCAGCGCCAGGTCCTGCTGTTGCTGCGCGAGAAGGCCCGGCAACGGGGCACCGCGATCCTCCTGATCACCCACGACATGGCGGTGGTCTCGCAGTTCTGCGACCGGGTCTATGTGATGTACACCGGCGCCGTGGTGGAGCAAGGCAGTACTGCCCAGGTCATGCTCGACCCGAAACACCCTTACACCCGCGGCCTGCTCAGCGGCCTGCCGGAGCAAGTGCGCCCCGGCGAGCCGCTGCTGACCATTCCCGGGCAAGTGCCGAACCTCGCCCATCTGCCCGGCGGCTGCACCTTCCGCGAGCGCTGCAGCCAGGCCATGGCGGTGTGTGCCCAGCGGCCGCCGCTGCATTCGATCAACGCCAGCCAGCAGCACAAGAGCGCCTGCTGGCTGGCTGCCCCGGAGTCCGCCCAATGAATGCTTCGCAACCCCGGGCCGGCAGCGAGCCGCTGCTGCGCCTCAACGATGTACAGGTGCGCTTTCCCCTGAGCAACGACTGGCTGGGCCGGCCCCGGGCCTTTGCCCACGCCCTCAACGGCATCGACCTGGAACTGCGCCCCGGGGAAACCCTGGGCATCGTCGGCGAATCCGGCTGCGGCAAGAGCACCCTGGCGCAACTGCTCATGGGCCTGGTCAAGCCCAGCAGCGGCGACCTGCGCTGGGCCTACGCCAGCGACCGCGAGCGCCACAGCCACGTGCAGATCGTGTTCCAGGACCCGCAGTCGTCCCTCGACCCGCGCCTGCCGATCTGGAAGATCATCACCGAGCCGCTGTTCGCCCTGGGCAACACCCCGGTGGCACAGATGCGTGAGATCGCCGCCAAGGTGGCGCAGCAGGTAGGCATCCGCGGCGAATACCTGGAGCGCTACCCGCACCAGTTCTCCGGCGGCCAACGCCAGCGCATCGCCATTGCCCGGGCCCTGGCGTCGAACCCGGACATCATCGTCCTCGACGAGCCGACCTCGGCCCTGGACATCTCGGTGCAGGCGCAGATCCTCAACCTGCTGGCGGACCTGCAACGCAGCCGCGGCCTGACCTTCGTGCTGATCTCCCACAACGTCTCGGTGGTCCGGCACATGGCCGACCGGGTGGCAGTGATGTACCTGGGGCAGATCGTCGAACTGGGCAGCGCCGAACAGGTGCTGGAGCGCCCGCGCCACCCTTACACCCAACTGCTGCTGGAGGCGGTGCCGCGCCTCGGTGCGCCCCTGGCGGACAGCCAGCTCTCGGCGCCCACCGAACTGCCGGGCAACCGCAAGCTGCCCGCCGGCTGTTTCTTCTTCGACCGCTGCAGCCGCCGCGGCCCGGGCTGCGAGCTGCCGCAACAGCTGCTGGGGGATGCCACCCGGCAAGTGCGCTGCCACCGGCAAAGCGCCGGCGGCTGATGTTCCGGCGCCACGCCGCCGACCACGGCGTGGTGCTTGCTCCCTGCGCGCCAAGGGCTTAAAACAAGCGCTTCTCTCTGACGTTGCAGGAACCTCTCTCATGGAAAGCAGCTGGCTGACCCACGCCAAACGCCTGCAAGCCATCGCCTCCACCGGCCTGCATTTTTGCCGCGACGTGCATGATCGCGAGCGCTACCAGGAAGTCGCCGAGATCGCCCACGACATGCTCGCGCAACTGGGCAACGTGCCCCTGGAGCGAATCAACGAACTGGTCTCGGACTTCGCCCAGCGCTACTCGACGCCGATGGTGGAAGTGCGCGGCGCGCTGATCGAGGACGGCAAGATCCTCCTGGTGCGCGAGCAGCACGACGGCCTCTGGGCCCTGCCCGGGGGCTACGCCGATGTGGGCCTGTCGGCGGCGCAGAACATCATCAAGGAAATCCACGAAGAAGCCGGGCTGCAGGTTTCGGTGCGCCAGCTGTACGGCCTGCGGCACAAGGCCAAGGGGCCCTACAAGCCCGACCACCGGGACTTCTACAAGCTCTACTTCCTCTGCGAACGGCAAGACGCCGAGGCCCCGATGGCCGGCAGCGAAACCAGCGACGCGGCGTTCTTCGCCCCGGACCAGTTGCCGCCGCTGTCC
Source organism: Pseudomonas sp. UME65 (assembly GCF_014170225.1). Taxonomy (NCBI): domain Bacteria; kingdom Pseudomonadati; phylum Pseudomonadota; class Gammaproteobacteria; order Pseudomonadales; family Pseudomonadaceae; genus Pseudomonas; species Pseudomonas sp. UME65. The sequence goes on from NZ_LZZQ01000005.1 coordinate 600,573, forward strand.
CTGGGACGCACCGTGGAACGGGATATCCAGGAGGCCTTCGACTTCCACGAAGGCCGGCGCAGCGTGGCCCTCTTCGACTGAGCGTGACGGCGCCGATGTAAAGCACCCTTGACATGAAAAAGCGCCCCGCCTAATGTAAAGGACACTTTACTAAAAGGAGATCGCCCATGGGCACCAAACGCTATTTCAGGGAATTCGGCCTGGCCTTGCTGGCCTACATCGCCTGCGTGCTGCTGAGCAGCCACTGGCTGGCGGACATGAACCCGGGCCCGGGCAAGATCGCCCTGGCCCTGGTGCCGGTGATCCCCATGGTGGCCATGGCCCTGGCGGTGGTGCGCCAGTTGCGACGCATGGACGAACTGGCCCGGCGCATCCAGCTCGAAGCCCTGGGCCTGTCCTTTGTCTGCACCGCGCTGATCACCTTCAGCTACGGCTTCCTGGAAACCGCCGGCCTGCCCCGGCTCTCGATGTTCTACGTATGGCCCGTGATGGGCCTGGTCTGGGCCCTGGCCACGGTGGCCGGCGTGCGGCGCTACCGATGAACAACCAACTGCGCGAACTGCGCACCCGGCAAGGCTGGTCCCAGGCCGAACTGGCCACCCGCCTCGAGGTGTCACGGCAGACGGTGAATGCCATCGAGACCGGGCGCTACGACCCCAGCCTGCCCCTGGCGTTCAAGATTGCCCGGGCCTTCCAGCTGCCCATCGAAAGCATTTTCAGCCCCGACGAGGACTGAACCGCCGGTGAACCAATCTGGCCCAAGGGTGCACCGCTTTCGCCCCCGGGCCACAGGCACCCGGTGCAGGGGCACGGGCATCGGCTATAACTGCTGGGGCGCCCGGCCCTGCCGTCAAGGATTGGCACGGCGCCTGCAACAGCGTGGCATCACTGCGACCAGGGACAGGCCCATGACCCAGCACGAACCCGGCAACGACTACCCCTTGAGCGAAGTTCCGCAGCACGCCCGCAAGGGCCTGGCCTCCATGGCCATGGTGCTGCTGGGCTTCACCTTCTTCACTGCCACCATGTTCGCCGGCGGCAAGCTGGGGGTGGCCTTCGACTTCACCACCCTGCTGGTGGTGATCCTCGTCGGCAACCTGCTGCTGGGTATCTACGCCGCCAGCCTCGGCTACATCGCCTTCAAGAGCGGGCTGAACACGGTGCTGATGGGGCGCTTCTGCTTCGGCGAACGGGGCAGCAAGCTCAGCGACCTGATCCTGGGTTTCACCCAGATCGGCTGGTACGCCTGGGGCACCGCCACCGCCGCGGTGGTGCTGGGCAAGTATTTCCAGCTGGATCCGGGTGCGGTACTGGGGCTGATGCTGCTGTTCGGCATGGCCTTCTGCGCCACCGCCTACATCGGTTATCGCGGCCTGGAGATCCTGTCCTGGATCGCGGTGCCGGCCATGGGCCTGCTGTTGCTGCTGTCGATGTGGGTGGCCACCCGGCAGATCGGCGGCCTCGACGGTTTGCTGGGGGTCACGCCTAGCGACAGCCTGGACCTCTCCAGCGCCATCACCCTGGTGTTCGGCACCTTCGTCAGCGGCGCCACCCAGGCCACCAACTGGACCCGATTTTCCCGCTCGGCGCGGGTGGCGGTGAGCGCCAGCCTGATCGGCTTCTTTATCGGCAACGGCCTGATGGTGCTGATCGGTGCCTACGGCGCCATCGTCTACCAGCAGCCGGACGTGGTCGAAGTGCTGCTGCTCCAGGGTTTTGCCATGGCGGCCATGGCCATGCTGCTGTTGAACATCTGGAGCACCCAGGACAACACCATCTACAACTTCGCCGTGGCCGGCTGCAACCTGTTGCGCACCGACCGGCGCAAGACCGTGACCCTGGTGGGCGCGCTGATCGGCACCCTGCTGGCGATGCTCGGCATGTACGACCTGCTGGTGCCCTACCTGATACTGTTGGGCACGGTGATTCCGCCGATTGGCGGGGTGATCATGGCGGACTTCTTCTACCGCTGGCGCGGCCGCTACCCGCGCCTGGCCGACAGCCAGTTGCCGGCCTGGAACTGGCCGGGCCTGGCCGCCTATGGCCTGGGCACCCTGGCGGCCTTCTGCTCGCCCTGGGTCGCGCCGTTGGTGGGCATCGGCGTAGCAAGCCTGAGCTATGTCCTGCTCAGCGCCTGGCTCGGCGCCCGCACCAGCGCCACCCTCGACGCCCGGGCCTGAACCCGGGCCTTGCCCTCCCGGCGCGTTCCGGGTCTATCATGACCCGCCCCGAACCACCTGCCTGCTTCGACCGGTACCGGTTGAAGCACAGCCCAATGACCGAGGGACAAGGGCCGCCGCCCGGATCCCACGGCTGAACCGCTGATTGCCCGACCCGAGGAACCGCTCCGATGCTGATCACCAACGCCCGCCTGCGCCACCGTGAAGGCCTGCACCAACTGCACCTGGAAAACGGCCGCATCGCCCGCATCGTCCAGCAGGGCCCGGACGCCCCCACCGCCGCGCCGGCCTTCGGCCCCGAGCACCTGGATGCCGGTGGCAACCTGGTGGTGCCGCCCTTCGTCGAACCGCACATTCACCTGGACGCCACCCTCACCGCGGGCGAGCCGCGCTGGAACATGAGCGGCACCCTGTTCGAAGGCATCGAGTGCTGGGGCGAACGCAAGGCCACCATCACCGCCGAAGACACCCGCGCCCGCGCCCACAAGACCATCCGCGCCCTGGCCGCCCACGGCATCCAGCATGTACGCACCCATGTCGACGTCACCGACCCGGACCTCACCGCCCTCAAGGCCATGCTCGAAGTGCGCGAGCAAAGCGCGCACCTGATCGACCTGCAGATCGTCGCCTTCCCCCAGGAAGGCATCGAATCGTTCCGCAACGGCCGCGAGCTGATGGAAGAGGCCATTGGCCTGGGCGCCGATGTGGTGGGCGGTATTCCGCACTTCGAATACACCCGGGACCAGGGCGTGAGCTCGGTGAAGTTCCTCATGGACCTGGCCGAACGCAGCGGGTGCCTGGTGGACGTGCACTGCGACGAAACCGATGACCCGCATTCGCGCTTTCTTGAAGTGCTGGCCGAAGAAGCGCGCAGCCGGGGCATGGGCTCCCGGGTCACCGCCAGCCACACCACCGCCATGGGCTCTTACGACAACGCCTACTGCGCCAAGCTGTTCCGCCTGCTGGGGCATTCGGGCATCAGCTTCGTCTCCTGCCCCACCGAAAGCATCCACCTGCAGGGGCGCTTCGACAGCTTCCCGAAACGCCGCGGCGTGACCCGGGTCAATGAGCTGCTGGAGGCCGGGATGAACGTGTGCTTCGGCCAGGACTCGATTGTCGACCCCTGGTACCCCCTGGGTAACGGCAACATCCTGCGGGTACTGGAAGCCGGCCTGCACATCTGCCACATGCTCGGCTACCGCAACTTGCAGAACGCCCTCGACCTGGTCACCGACAACAGCGCCAAGGCCCTGGCCCTGGGCGAGCGCTACGGCATCGAAGAAGGTCGCCCGGCGAACCTGCTGATCCTGTCTGCCGACAGCGATTACGAAATGATCCGCAGCCAGGGCCTGGCGCTGTACTCCATCCGCCACGGCAAAGTGCTGATGCAACGGCAGATGGCCCAGGTGCAACTGGCCGGCGACTGACCCGTGGCGATGCTTACTTGACCCGAAACGGCTGGGCCCCCATGAACGCCAGCGGCAACAGCGGCAGGGCGAGGATCGTCAATACACCGTCTGCGGTGAGGGTAACCGGCGTCAGCAACACCTGGCCGACCTTGCTCTTCTCCCGGTACGCCGAGAAATTCAGGGTGTAGGTGCTGTTCAACGCGTTGGCCGGATAGGCGCTGATATCCCGCTTGGACTCAAAGCGGCTGCCGCGAATGGCATAGCGGTGCAACAGGGCGTTTTGCGACCTTGCAACAACGAAGCCCAAAGCCTGGGCTGCATCGATCTGCTGGGCGTCGAGCTGGTCCAGCCCGGGTATCCTCAGGACCAGCTCACCCTCCAGGTTCTGCCACGCATTGACGAGGATCTGCGAAAACTCGGCCTGCATTTTCCCATGCAGGTCCGACTTGATGGCCTTCAGCAACTCAGGATCGACCATCACGAAGTAGTGATACTGCTTGCCAAGAATGACGAAGCTCTTCGCGTCCGCCGTGATGTAGAACTGGCTGACGGTTTCCGTATAGACCTCATTGCTGGCCCGGCTTTCGTACAGCCTGCTGGTCAGACAGCCGCCAAGGCTGCCAGCGACCGCAGCCCCCAGGGCCATAACCGTGCCTTTGAGCAAAGCTCGGCGAGGCGTTCTTTTTTGCATGTCGAGTCCTTTCGGTAAATGTGGGCTGTATCGAGCGACCAGCCGCAACTGCCGCCACGCTATAGAAACTCCAGCCGTTTTGCACTCCGCCACCGCGACTCCGGCGTCCTCACTCAGCCAGTGCCAGCGCCGTGCCGAACAGGCTCACCCGGGTTAACACCCCGTCGGTCTCTTGCAACATCAACGGCGCAGTGCCGCCCGGCATCAGTACTTCGACCCGCCCGGCCTGGACCCAGCCAACCCGCCAGGCCGCGCAAGCCACGGCGCTGGCACTGGTGCCCGAGGACGCAGTCGGCCCCTCTCCTCGTTCGAACACCCGGGCAACGATGCGCTGCGCCGACTGCCGCGCCGCCCATTGCAGGTTGACCCCCGCCGGGCACGGCTCGCCGTGGCCCAGGGGCAGGGCAAAGGCGATGGCGGTCAACCCCTCGGCCAGGGGCGCCTGGAGCATCTGCGGGTTGTCCGGCAAGGCATCGGCATCCTCCACCAGGGTCACGCAGTGAGGATTGCCGATGCGCACGAACTGGCTGTGTTCCCACAGCGGATTCAGCGCCTGCAAGGGCGCCACCCGGCTTAGCTCGCAGCCGTCGAGGGTCACCGCCTCGACCCCCATCGCCGCCACCGCCTCGGGGCCGAACGAGGGCTGGCCCAGGTCCAGCCAGAAGCCCGCCTGCCCCGCCACTTGTGCCGGCTCCACCACCGTGGCCACCGGGGACACGCCCGCACCCTGGTCATGGTGCACCTGCAGGCGTGTCGATCCTTCAGGCGCCAGCAGCCCTTGCTCGGTCAGGGCCTGGGAAAAGATCGTCAGGCCATTGCCACTGCGCTCGGCCAGGGTGCCGTCGGTGTTGACGATCAGCAGATCGAAAGGCGCCGCGTCCTGGAACGGCCCCACCAGCAAACCATCGCTGCGGTGGGCCTTGGCCCCGGGCGGGCGAGTGCCCGGGGCCCAGTCGCACAAGGCGGCGATGGCCTGTTCGGTCCACAGGCGCCGGTCCCGGGCCGCCTGGGCCGCGGTGGTGGGCAAGGCGACCCCCAGGCGGCGCAACGCCGCGGGAGCCACCACGCCATACAGATTGCCTCGTGCATCGTAGAACGCCGCCATCACACCGCCTCCAGAAAAAACCGAGCCGCTGACATTACGGAGAATGCAGCGGCTCGGCCAGAGGGCAATGCCGGTTCAGGGGGCCAGGGCGGCAATCGCCTCGATTTCGAACAGCATGCCGTCCAGGGCCAGCCGCGGCACCGGGATCAGGGTGCAGACCGGGGTCGGTGCCGGCCCCCACAGTGCCTTCAGCTGGTTGCCAAAGATCGCCAGGCGCTCATGGCTGTGGTCGACGATCAGCACCGTGAGCTTGGCCACCTGGCCAACCTCGGCACCGGCGCTGGCCAGGGCGACCTGCAGGTTGGCCAGGGCCTGGCGCACCTGGCTGGCAAAATCCGCCGACAACTGGCCGTCAGCGGTCTCGCCGCCCTGCCCGGCGACAAACACCAGCCGTGCACCGGCGGCCACTTGGGCCACATGGGAGTAGCCATTGGTGCTGGGGTCATACAGCCCGGCCGGGTTGGACAGTGCCAGGACGGGGGTGGAAGAAGGTTGGGTGGACATGCTGAGCTCCTGAAGAAAACCCCTCCGCCAGGTCAGCGGATGGGCAAGGCCATGGGGCGGATCGGCGCCGCATCCGCGCCCCGCAGTTTGAGTGAAGCGCCGATAAAAGCGAACTGGTAGACCTGGTCCCGGGCCAGCCCTTCCAGGTTCACCAGTTCCAGGATCGGCGCGCCCTGCATCGCCAGCAGGTAGGTGTGCAGCGGCAGGTAGTTGCCCTGCACCTCGGAGGGGAAGGTTTCAAAGCTCAGGTTGTCGGCCCCCACCACCATGGCGCCGCCCTCTTCCACCAGGAACTTCGCTGCGTCCAGGCTCAGGCCCGGCGGGTTGGCCATGTAGCGCTGGGCATTGTCGTAGTCGCGCATGCGCCCGGTGCGGATCAGCACCACGTCGCCCTTCTCCAGGGCCACTTTCTGCCGGGCCAGGGCCTGCTGCAGGTCGGCGCGGGTGACCCGGTAGCTGTCCGCCAGTTGCTCCAGGCCCTTGGCCGCGGCGACGTCGATCAGCACCCCGCGGGCAATGATCGGCGGCAGTTTTTCCGCCCCCGTGACGTTCCAGCCGCGGTCCCCCAGGTGCTGGTCGGCGCGGTAGCCGTTCCAGATCTTGCCGTTGAGGCCGAAGTGGTTCAGGGCATCGATATGGGTGCCCATGTGGGCGTACATCGACACAGCCGAACCGCTGTAGCTGACGTGCTGGTTCATCGGTTCGCCGACCTGCATCGGGTCGGCGATCACGTTGCCGTGGGGGGTGTGGGTCATCCACATCTGGTACGGCGGGTCGCCGGCGGCCTGCCAGCTGGGCATGCCGACGAAATAGTCCACCGCCAGGTCGTAGGCCTGCTCGCCACTGACCCGGGCCATGATCGCCGCCCGCGACTGGGGGGTGATCAGGTTCAGGCGGCCGATCTCGTCCCTGGGCCCCCAGGGGCTGATACCCACCTCGGGCCGGGCCGCCGTGGCGGCGTGGCACAAGCCACTGAGCAGGGACAGGGCCAGCGCCCCGGAAGCCATCTTCAACATTGCGCGATGAGCCATGACAACACTCCAGTGAAATGAAGTGGCCATGGTATTGAGTGGCAGATCAGAGATAATCAGCCATTTCGTGGATACATATTCAACCCGGGAGAAACAATATGGATGTGTTGTTGGCCATGCGCACATTTCGCCGGGTGGCGGAACGCTCCAGTTTCAGCCAGGCCGCCGCCGACCTAGGGCAATCCACGGCGGCGGTGAGCAAACAGGTGCGCCAGCTGGAAGAACGCCTGGGCAGCCTGTTGATCCTGCGCACCACCCGGCGCATGAGCCTGTCGGAAGCCGGGCAGCGCTACTTCAGCGAATGCTGCCACCTGCTGGACGAACTGGACGCCCTGGAGCGGGCCACCCAGGCCGGCCTGCACGAACCCGGCGGGCGCCTGCGGGTGAATGCGCCGTTGTCTTTCGGGCTCAAGGTGCTGTCGCCGATCCTGGTGGCCTTCATGCAGCGCTACCCGCAGTTGCAGGTGGACCTGACCCTCAACGACCAGGTGCTGGATGTGGTGGGCGAAGGCTTCGACGTGTCACTGCGGATTCGCCGGCAACTGCAGGATTCGTCGCTGATCGCCCGCCAGCTGGGCCAGGTGGAACAGGTCATCTGCGCCGCGCCGGCCTACCTGCAGGCCGCGGGCACACCGACCAGCATCGCCGACCTGCATCAGCATCGCTGCCTGGCCTACCGGCTGGCGGAACACCCGGGGCGCTGGCAGTTGCAAGGCCCGGAAGGCCAGACCCGGCTGGAGTTGCCGGTGCATTTCTCCGCGGACAACAGCCTGCTGCTGGCCGACATGCTGGTGGCCGGCCTGGGCATCGGTGCCCTACCCGGCTTCCTCGCCCAGCCGTTGCTGGACAGCGGCCAACTGCTGCGGGTGCTGCCGGACCAGCACCTGCCCGGGCGCCAGATCTATGCGCTGTACCCCAGCCAGCGCCACCTGTCGCAGAAGGTCCGGGTGTTCGTGGACTTCCTGATGGAGGCGCTGCAGGCGCCCTGAGCCTCAGCCGGCCGTGGGCACTTCCAGGCCGACCTTGACCCGGTTCATCGCCACCAGGGTCTTGAAGCGCTTGACGTTGGGGTTGTCGAAGAACAGTTCGCGGGTCAGCTGGGTGTACTGGGCCATGTTGCGCACGCAGAAAATCAGCACGAAATCGCACTCGCCGGCCACGTAGTAGCACTGCTGGACCTGGGGGCAGGCCTGGAAGTTGCGCTTGAGGGCGTCGATCTGGTCGATGCGCTCACTCTCCACTTCCACCTCGACGATGATGCTCAGTTCGTGCCCCAGGGCATCCGGCGCGACGATGGCGCTGTAGCGCTCGATCACCCCCTCGTCGCAGAGGCGCTTGAGCCGCCGGTTGACCGCCGCGGTGGACAGGTTGACCCGCAGCCCCAGCTCGCTTTGCGCGGTGCTGGCGTCACGTTGCAGCTCGGCGAGCAGCTTCAGGTCGTAGGCGTCGAGGCTGGCATTCATGGGCAGGAAAACTCCGGGAAGGAACGGCACGCACTGCAACGTTTTTGTGCACAGCCGCCGATTATGCGAAACAAACCGCCGGCCTGCGCAAATTTATTTCACCCGCAACCCGCTGCAGAAGCACTGCGCTGCGGATTTCTGCAACCTTCGAGGGCCAGATTTGTCACAATCCCCACCCGGCCGCCATCACGCCATGGGGGCATCAGGCGGCCGGCAGCGAGTTCGATCGCCAAGGATTTTTATGACTGCCAGCAACACCCACTTCCAGGCCACCCCCGGCCGCCTCGAACAGATGTCCACGCGCATCGCCTTTTTCATCGCCGGCTTCGGCATTGCCGCCTGGGCCCCGCTGGTGCCCTACGCCAAGGCCCGGGCCGGGCTCGACGAAGGCACCCTGGGCCTGTTGCTGCTGTGCCTGGGGGTGGGTTCGATCCTTGCGATGCCGATTGCCGGCGCCCTGGCCGGGCGCTTCGGCTGCCGCAAAGTGATGGCCGGCGGCACCCTGCTGATCTGCCTGGCCCTGCCCTTGCTGGCCACCCTGACCTCGATTCCGCTGCTGATGGCCGCGCTGTTCATGTTCGGCGCCGGGCTGGGCGGCGTGGATTCCACGGTCAACCTGCAAGCGGTGATTGTCGAGCGGGCCAGCGGCAAGACCATGATGTCGGGCTTTCACGGGCTGTTCAGCCTGGGCGGGATCGTCGGCGCCGCGGGGGTCAGCGCCCTGCTCGGCCTGGGCCTGTCGCCACTGGGCGCGACCCTGGTGGTGATCGCCCTGATGCTGCTGGCGCTGCTCAAGGCCGCGCCGCACATGCTGCCCTATGGCAGCCAGAGCTCGGGCCCGGCCTTTGCCGTGCCCCATGGTGTGGTGCTGTTCATCGGCTGCCTGTGCTTCGTGGTGTTCCTCGCCGAAGGCGCGGTGCTGGACTGGAGCGCGGTCTTCCTCACCGCCGAGCGCGACCTGGATGCCGCCTACGCCGGCCTGGGCTACGCCGCCTTCGCCCTGACCATGACCCTGGGCCGCCTGACGGGCGATGCCATCGTCCATCGCCTGGGCGCGCGCCGGGTGATCATCATCGGCGGCACCACCGCCGCCGCTGGCCTGTTGCTGGCGACCCTGGCCCCGGCCTGGGAGGCGGCGCTGGTGGGTTATGCCCTGGTGGGCGCGGGTTGCTCGAACATAGTGCCGGTGCTCTACACCGCCGTGGGCAAGCAGAACGTCATGCCCGAAAGCATCGCCGTGCCGGCCATCACCACCCTGGGTTACGCCGGCATCCTGGCCGGGCCGGCGGTGATCGGCTTCATTGCCCATGGCAGCAGCCTGAGCGCGGCCTTCGGCCTGATCGCCGTCCTGCTGCTGGCGGTGGCCGCCAGCGGCAAGGTGCTCAAGGTCTGAGCCACTAAAGCACAGCATTGCGCCAGGGATTCGCCGCCCTCCATGCAGGAGCTGGCTTGCCAGCGAAGGGGCCGCCAGCCATGACCCATCCTCCAGAACCTGCGCCGCTCTGGGGATTCGCCGGCAAGCCGGCGCCTGTTGCGGGGGTCAGAAGCCGACGCTGGCCTGGACAAAGAAGGTCCGGGGCGCGCCCACGTAGATCCCCGAGTTGTTGTCGCTGGAACGGGTGAAGTACTGGCGGTCGAAGACGTTCTTCACGCCGGCCCCCAGCTTCAGGTTCGACAACTGCGGCCCGAAGTCATAGCCACCACGGATGTTCCACAGCACATAGCCCGGCATGTCGCCGTACCGGCCATCGGCGCTGCCATCGGTGATGTAGTTGCCGTTGAAGCTGCCGTTGGCGTTCACCCCGGTGCCCGGCGAGTGCTGCTTGGACTGGGCGAAGGCGTCGATGTTGTAGGTCCAGCGGTCAATGTCGTAGCGCAGGCCGACAGTGGCCACCTGGCGCGAGTAGAACGGCAGGTCGCGGCCCTTGAAGCCGGGGATCTCGCCTTCATAGCTGGCGCGGGTGTAGGTGAAGCCGGCGTTGGCGGTCAGGCCGTCAAGGCGTGGGTCCAGGGCTGCCAGGTCGTAATGCATCGAGGCTTCCAGGCCCTGGTGCTTGGTGGCCCCCAGGTTGGTCCAGCCCACGTCGTTGCTGATGTATTGCAGCTCGTCGTCGAAGTCGATGTAGAACAGCGTCACTTCACCGCCCCACACATCATCGTTGTAGCGGGTGCCGATCTCGTAGGTCTTGGCCTTCTCCGGGCTCAGGCCGTTGGCCGTCTGGTCGCCCTTGCCGCCCTGACCCAGCTGGAAGTACTGCAGGCTGCCAAAGGAAGTCTCGTAGTTGGCGAACAGCTTCCAGGCATCGGACAGGTGATACATCACGCTCAGGGCCGGCAGCGGTTCGTTGCTGTCGATGCTGCGGCGCTTCTCCTGCACTCGCACGCCGTTGGTGCCCGGGACCGGCCGGTCGTGCCAGTGGGTGCTGATGTCCTCGAAGCGGATGCCCGGGGTGATGGTCCAGTTGCCGACGTCGATCTTGTCGTCGATGTAGTAGGCATTGGCCTCGGTGCCGCCGGTACGGTCCTGGTAGACATGGCCGTCGGAATCCGCGGTGAGCACCGGCTGGTTGTTCACCAGGGCCACGCGGCTGGCCTGTTCATGCATGCCTTCCTTGAGGTAGCGATAACCCACGCTGACTTCCTGGGTGGTGGGCCCCAGGTCGAACACATGGGACACCCGTGGCTCGATGCCGAAGGTGTAGTAGGTGCGCGGGTAGGAAACCAGGGTCTTCTGGTCGCTGGCGGCAATGTTGCTGCCGCGGAAGCTGTCGGAGTAGTAGGTCAGCACTTCGAACTGGGTGCGGTCGTCGACCTGACGCTGGTACTTGAAGGACACATCCTTGCGCCGGCCGCTGAAGTTGTCCCAGTCGCGATCGGAGTCGTAGGGCTTGGCGTCGTACTGCTTCTGGGTCAGGCCGCCGGGCATGTCGGCGGTGGCGTCGTAGTAATGCAGGTTGAACCAGAACTCGTCCTGCTCGGTGGGTGCCCAGTGGGTCTTGAGGATCACGTCGTCGATGTCGTTGCCGTTGTTGCCCTCGCGGTAGCCATTGCCGTTGACCCCGGAATACAGCAGCGCCACCCCCAGGCCGTTGTCCGCAGTGCCGCCGAGGAAAGCCGTGTCGATGTGCTTCCAGCCGCCCTGCCGGGAGGTTTCCAGGGTGGTGCCGATTTCCCCGGTGGCCTTTTCCGGAATCGCCCGGGTCACGAAGTTGATCACCCCGCCGACGTTCTGCGGCCCGTAGCGTACGGAACCGGCGCCGCGCACCACATCGATGCTGTCCAGGTTGCCGGAGGAAATCGGCGCCATGGACAACTGCGGCTGGCCATAGGGTGCAAAGGCCGCCGGCACGCCGTCGATCAGCACCGTGGAGCGCGGCGACAGGCGCGAGGTCAGGCCGCGCACGCCGACGTTCAGGGAAATATCGCTGCCACCGGTGCCGTTGGCATCCTGGACCTGCACCCCGGGCACCCGGCGCAGCACGTCGCCGACGTTCATCGCGCCCTGCTCCACCATGGCCTCACGGCGGATCACTGTGCGTGCACCGGGGTGGTTCTGGACCTTTTGCACATCGGCATCGCCCAGCCAGTCGCCCACCACGCTGATGCTGCTGGTGCCCAGTTCCAGGGCACCGCCCGTGGCTGCCGGAGCCGGGCTCAGGGTCACCGAACCACCGTCGATCTGGTATTGCAGGCCACTGCCCTGGAGCAACTGGCCCAGGGCCTGTTCCGGGGACAGGTTGCCGTCCACCGCCGGGGCCTGCTTGCCGGCCACCAGCTCGGGGCTGAAGAACACCTGCAACGAGGTCTGCAGGCCCAACTGGCTCAGGGCCTGGCCCAGCGGCTGGGCCTGGATGTGAATGGCGGCGGCTTGCCCGGCCTGGGCCTGGGGCAAGGCCGCACTGACCGCCAGGGCCAGGGCCAGGGGCAGCCAGCGGCGCGCGGGCAACGGGGATACGGCGGGAGAAACGGCTATTTTTTTCACGTCGGCGGCAGTCCTGTCGATCACACTAAGGTGCGTCTGTTAATGCAAACCAGTTGCAGTTGGACAAGAAGACGATGAACTGAAAAAAAACCTGAATCTAACGTGAAAAAATTTCCTGGCTACCGTCGGCAAGGGTCCGCACCTCCACCGGCAGGATGCTCGGCAGGGCCTTGAGCAGGGCCTGGGTGTCGTCGGACTTGAACACGCTGGTCAGGCGCAGCTCACCCACTGCGGCGCTGGCCACCCGCAGGGGCTGTTCGCGATAACGCGAGACTTCGGCCACCACCTCGGCCAGGGAGGCGTTGTTGAATACCAGCTTGCCGCTGCGCCAGGCCGTGAGCGCCTCGGGGTTCACCGCGTAGGCCTGAGCCACCTTGCCGTGCTCATCGACATGGGTGCCCTGGCCCGGGGTCAGGGCAATGAAATCATCCGCTGCGGCGTCGCGCCCCTGCACCTTGACCCGGCCCTGCTCCACCGCCACCCGGGTCTGGCGCTCATCGCGGCGCACATCGAAGCGGGTGCCGGTGACCGTGACCTTGCCCGCTCCCGCCGCCACCACGAAGGGCCGATCCGTGTCGTGCTCGACGTTGAACAGGGCTTCGCCTTCCACCAGCTCGATCAGCCGCTGGTTCCGGGCATAACGCACCTGCAGGTGGCTGCGGCTGTTCAGGTCGATCTGCGAGCCATCGGGCAAGGCCACATGGCGGCGCTCGCCCAGGGCGGTCACGAATTGCGCACTGTAGGAAACCGGCTGGTTGAGGCCACTGAACAGCCCCAGGCCCACGGCCAGCGTCGCCACCCCGGCAGCCAGGGCAAAGCGCAGCAGCGGGCGCCGCCGGGCCTTGGCCGGCGGGGTGGCGCACAGCGCTTGCAGGCGCGCCCTGGGCACCAGGTCGGTGGCCGCCCACAGGGCTTCGAGCAACTGGAACTCGTGCCGGTGCTGCGGATCCTCGGCCAGCCACTGCTGGAACTGCAGTTGCTGCTCCGGGCTCACCTCGGGCTCCTGCAGCCGCGTGAACCAGGCCGCCGCCTCGTCACGAATCCTGGCCTGCGCGCTGGCGCAATCGCGGCTGTCCATCATGCAAATTCCTGTTTGGCAGAGGGTGAGAAATCGCCACGACTGATCATGGGGCCGACCCGTCCAGACGGTCGCGCAGATGCCGCAGGGTGCGGATCATATACTTTTCCACCATGTTCTTTGACAGCCCCAGGCGCTCGGCGATCTCGGCCTGGGTCAGGCCCTCGATCTTCTGCCAGACAAACACCTTGCGACAGTTGACCGGTAACTCGCCAAGCGCCCGTTCGATGGAATCGGCCAACTGGATCGCGTGCATGAAATGCTCCGGGTCGCCGCTGGGCGACACGCTGAGGTGGACCCCCTGTTCTTCCAGGGCACCACGCCGGTCTTCTCGGCGAAAGGCATCCACGGCGATATTGCGCGCGGTCTGATGCAGGTAGGCGCGCGGCTGCTGCACCGTGGCGGCATCGGATTCCAGCACCCGGACAAAGGTGTCGTGGGCCAGGTCCTCGGCCTGCTGGCGATTGCGCAAGCGCCGGGTCCAGGTGCCGATCAACTCTTCGTAGTGCTCGAAAAAGCCTGGTCTGCGGGGCGGCTTGGCTGTCATCGCGGGGCGCTGGGGAAGTGGGGCGTGAATAGTAATGCTTCGCATTAATGCAGGCAATGGATTCACCGCCCACCTCGCGCCGGCGGTCGGCCCTAGCGGCTGTACCAGCGCGGCGACTCGACAAACAGGTGAGTCTGCCCCGCCACCAGCCAGTCCCCCAGGCACTGTTGCAGGTGGGCCAGGCAATGCACGGCCAGGTAGATTTCGTGGTACGGAATGACCATCAGGCGCAGGCTCAGGCCCATGGGCCCGCCTTGTACAATCGGTTCATCTCGGCGCCCTTGTTTTATTTATACCGAACAATTAACCGATATAATGAACGGCGAAATTTATCTGCGTCAAGAGAATCAAGGATGATTTAATAGAGATATGAATGATAAAACGAACGACCCAACCTCCCTGTCGCCCATCGGCCTGCTGGCCATGGCCATCAAGCGCGAGCGCCTGAACGCTGGTTTCTCCGTTTCGGAACTGGCCAAGCGGGCTGCGGTGGCCAAGTCCACCCTGTCCCAACTGGAAGCCGGGCTGGGCAACCCGAGCATCGAGACCCTGTGGGCCCTGGCCCAGGCCATGGGCTTGCAGGTGACGCGGTTTTTCCAGCAACCGGCGTATCAGCTGAAAGTCATCCGTGCCCACGAAGGCACCACCGCCCATGCCGAGGATGCCCACTACGCGGCGACCCTGCTCGATGACTGCCCGCCGGGGGCGCAGCGCGACCTGTATCGCCTGAAGGCGCAACCCGGCCAGGCGCGCCAGTCCAAGGCCCACCTGCCGGGCACCGTGGAACACCTGGTGATCTGCAGCGGGCGGGCCCTGGCCGGGCCTGCGGACAGCCCGGTGAGCCTGGAGGCCGGCGACTACATCCGCTACAGCGCCGACCTGCCCCACGTGTTCGAAGCCCTGGAGGCCGACACCACGGCGATCCTGGTCATCGAACATCGCTAGAGCCCGGGCATTTATCTGCAGGGCCAAGTCTGGAATCATGGCCCCCCGCCTCAACAGGAGTGAGCATCAATGCCGTATTTCTCCCGCCGCGCGCCCCTCCTCGGCCTGCTGCTGGCCAGCCTTGCCGCCCAGGCCGCCCCCAAGCAGGACCAGGACCTTCACATCTACTACAGCATGGTGCCCGGCCAGTTCATGCTGATCGGCAAGGAGCCCGATGGCGGGCCGACCTATTCGGGCACCGCAGTGATCCGCTACGAGAACCAGGCCCTGACCCTGGTCAAGACCATCGACGGCAAGACCACCACCGCCACCGGCAAAGTGGAACGGGCCACCATGGCCGAGGCCGATGTGCTGCGTTTCAACTGGCCGGGGCACAACGCCACCTGCCTGGTGCGCGGCGACCTGGACAACTACTCACGCTTGAGCTGCTACTGGACCCGGGACGGGGTGGACCACAAGGAGCCGGGGCTGGAGGCCTATTTCCCCACCGAAACCTGGCCCGGCCATCAGGACTGAAACCCGCCCTTCTGTGCTCCCACACTTTAGCGAGCCACGCCATGATCCAGATCGTCGAATACAGCAACCCCCACCATCGCCAGCCCGTGATCGACCTGTGGAACCGCAGCTTCGGCTACGACACGGCCCACAACACCCCGAGCCTGGCCATCGACCGCAAGCTCGCGGTGGATGACGCTCTGTTCTTCGTCGCCCTGGACCAAGGACAGGTCATAGGCACCCTGATGGCCGGCTATGACGGCCACCGCGGCTGGCTCTACGCCCTGGCGGTGGACCCGCAACAGCGCCGGCTCGGCACTGGCCGGGCCCTGGTGCGCCATGGCGAACAAGCCCTGCAGGGCCGCGGCTGCCTGAAGATCAACCTGCAGATCCTCAGCAGCAACGCCGCCGTGCAAAGCTTCTACCAGGCCCTGGGCTATCAGGTCGAACCGCGGATCAGCATGGGCAAGGTGATCAGCGCCAACCTCCCCGAACACCTGCGTGGCTAGGGGCCGCCGCCCCACCCTCACCAGTTGTGCCGGTTGCTGCGCGGTGGCGCCAGCAGTTGCTGGGCCAGGCTGGCGGCCGCCAGCGGCGAGGCACTGTGCAACAGCGGATAACCCCAGAACTTTTCATAGGTATCGGCAAAGGCCTCGACCCCGGCCTGGGCCTCGGGCTCCGGGGCGATGACGATCATGGCCTTGATCCAGCGACGGATCGCCGCCTTGTTGCGTTTCATCCATAACGCCCCCTGCTTGAGCAATGCCTTGCTCTGCTCGGTGTTGCGCTGCGCAGGATCGGGCATGGCATCGCTCATCAGGACGAAGGCCTGACCGCGCTGCATCAACGCCTCCAACTGCTGGAACGGCTCGACTCCCGGCTGCCCGGCGCCTTTGGCGGGGCGCATCCAGACCAGGGGAAAATGCTGATGATCGAAGTACATGGGAACACCTCAAGAAAGCCGACAAACAAGAATGGTTATCATCTTCCCGTATGGACCTGTCCGCATCAGTCGAGATTGACAAATTATTGATCAATCCGGCCAAACGACCACAGTGATGGAGGTGGCCGTGGCGGTTTTGCAGGCGCTGGTGTGGGTCAAGCAAGGCCCTGCGAGCCTTTGCGCAGCCTCGCGGGCTCGGCGGCTACAGGGGTAGGTCGTGTTCCAGGGCCTGGCGGCGTTCGGCAAAGAAGCGCCCCGGCGGCTGGCCGACGGCTTTCTTGAACATGCGGATAAAGGCGCTGGCGCTGTCATAGCCCAGGGTCAGCGCGACCCGTTCCACCGAGTCGCCCCGGCCCAATTGCTTGAGCCCCAGAAGAATGTGCAACTGGCGCTGCCAGCGGCCGAAGCTCAGGCCGGTCTCGGCCACAATCAGACGGCTCAGGCTGCGTTCGCTGAGGCCGATCTGCTCGGCCCATTGCCCAAGGCTCAGGCGGCGTTCCGGCTGTTCAAGGATCTGCCCGGCCAGGCGCCGCAACTGTTCATGCCGGGGCATGGGCAGGTGGATCTGCTCCCGGGGCGCCGCCGCCAGCTCGTCCAGGGCCACGGCCATCAGCCGCCCCTCGGCACCCTGCTGGTCATAGAGATAGGGCAATTGCGCGCAGCGTTGCAGCAGCTCCTGCAATAGGGGCGATACTGCCAGGGTGCAACAGGCCTGCGGCAGTGAGCGGGCATGCTCGGGTTCGACGAACAGGCAATAGCCCAGGGCGTTCTCCAACCCCTGGACCCGATGGTCGGTGGCGCTGGGGATCCATACCGCGCATTGCGGCGGGGCCAGCCACAGGCCCTCGGCGCTCTCGCAACTGAGCACGCCGGACAATGGGAACAGCAGCTGGGCCTTGCGATGGCTGTGCCACGGCCGCTCCCAGCGCTGTTCCTGAGTCGAGATGCGCAAGGCGCACACCGGGCGCGCAATCGCATCCGGATCCTGGGGCTGATCCTGTTCGTTCAAGACGGGCATCCACCTTCCTCCACGGCATCGGGCCATGCCCGCCATCCGTCTGACGGCCAGGCAAGCCCTGCAAGGTCGAGGATTGTGCCGGGCCCCTGGGGGTTAGCCAAGAACCGCGGGGCACACCGCTATTCATCCCAGTGCCCTAGCGGTAATAGCCATAGCGATAGCAGCAGCCGTGGTAGTGCCCGGGGTAAACCACGCAACCGCCCAGGGAGAGCATGGTGGCCATGACAATCAGCAGTGCAATGCGACGGGACATGGTGAATTCCTCATGGGTTCAGTGATACGACCGGCAAGCGCCGCTGGCGACCATCGCCAGCCGTGGCTGCACGGTTACTGATTCAACGGCGCAGCGCGCAGAGATCCGTCGCCGCCCCTGCACAAATATTTCCAGCCGCCGCTGCCCGCGCCCTGCCCCCGCCAGCTGAACCCGGGTTGAACCGGGCGCGGATAAAAATTTCATTTGCCCGCGACGGATTCCCAGCCCATCTATCGTTGAACCCATCAGCTGCGTTCATCAGCGAACGCAGGCCTGAAGGAGTCATCATGAAGCTTGTCCGTTCCCTGCTGCGTCTGCGCACATTGCTGCTGATCCCCCTGGCACTTGGTGCGCTGGCAAGCACGCCCTCCTATGCCGAAACCATCATCATCCAGCAGGCACCACCGCCCATGCGCTATGAGCCGATGCCGGTGGCCCGCCCCGGCTACGCCTGGGACCGAGGCAACTGGCGCTGGCGCGGGCACGGCTACGTCTGGGTGCCCGGCCACTGGCAACCGGTGATGCAGCGCGGGCGCTGGATGCCCGGCCATTGGCAGGCCCATGGGCCGCGCTGGTACTGGGTCGAAGGCCGCTGGGTGCGCTGATGCTGTGATGCCCTGGACTACCCCGTTAGCGCACCGAGACTTGCCCACTTGAACGAAACCGACCCGGATCTGGAGTTGCTTAAACGCATCGGCAACAACGACGCGCAGGCCGTGAAGGAAATGGTCACGCGCAAGCTGCCGCGCCTGCTGGCCCTGGCCAGCCGGCTGCTGGGGGATGCCGACGAAGCCCGGGACATCGCCCAGGAGAGCTTCCTGCGGATCTGGAAACAGGCCGCCAGTTGGCGCAGCGAACAGGCACGGTTCGACACCTGGTTGCACCGGGTGGCGCTGAACCTGTGCTACGACCGCCTGCGCCGGCGCAAGGAACATGTGCCGGTCGATAGCGAGCACGCCTGCGAGGCCCTGGACACCCGCCCGGCGCCCGATGAACAACTGGAGGCCAGCGCGCAGAGCCGGCGCATGGCCCAGGCCCTGGACCAGCTGCCGGATCGCCAGCGCGAGGCGATCGTCCTGCAGTACTACCAGGAACTGTCCAACACCGAGGCCGCGGCGCTGATGCAGATCAGCGTCGAAGCCCTGGAAAGCCTGCTGTCGCGGGCCCGGCGCAACCTGCGCAGCCACCTCGCCGAGGCCCCCGGCGCGGACCTCTCAGGAAGGAGAAAACCATGACCCCCGAACGCTTCGTGCACCTGGCCGACGCCTATGGCGCCGACCTGCAACGCTGGCCCAGCGCTGAACGCGCCGCCGCCCAGGCCCTGCTCGACTGCAGTGATGCCCAGGCCGTTGCAGCCCTGCGCCAGGCGCACTGGCTCGACAGCCAGCTGGACCGCTACCAGGTGCCCGCACCGAGCCCGGCCCTGGCCCAGCGCATCATCGCCGCCGCGCAGCAGCCCGGCGCGCCGTTCTGGAGCCGCTACGCCGGCTGGCTGGCCTCCCTGGGCTGGGTCGGGGTCGGCCTTACCGGAGTCGCCGCCGGCATGCTTGCGGTGGCCCTGAGCCTGCCGCTGTCGACCTCCGCCGAGGCCCTGCCCAGCGTGTTCGACCAGAGCGATGCGGAATTCGTCCTGAGCATCAATGCCGAGGAGGCCGAACAGTGAGCCTGTCCATGCGTGCGCTGAAAACCTGCCTGGTGCTGTCGCTGCTGATCAACGTGTTCCTGATCGGCGGCGTGGCCGGCGGCCTCTATCAGTGGCTTGGCCACCCCAAGCCGGCCCAGGCCCTGGCGGTACCCCAGCACGGCCTGCGCCAGGCCATGGCGCAGATGCCGGAAGAGCGCCGGCGCCAGTTGCGCCAGTTGCTGCGCCAGACTCGCATCGATAGCCAGCCGCTGATCATCGCCGGGCGCGAGGCGCGCCAGGCGGTGGTGCGTGAACTGGGGGCCGAACCACTGGACCGCAATGCCCTGGATGCCCAACTGGGCAAATCCCGGGATGCCGACATCGCCCTGCGGGCCCGGGTCGACGAGGTCCTGGCCGACTTTGCCGGCAGCCTGTCGCTCAAGGAGCGCCAGCAACTGGTGGACGCCATGTACCTGCGGGGCCCGGGGAAAAACCGCGCAGCCAATAGAGATTGAAGGCCCGGCGACGGATTTCGCCCCGAGGCACGTTCAACCCTCAACCGCCCGCGATGGCCGCGGGCCCACAGCCCCCTCAGGAAACCGCCCATGCTTCGTACGATCCAAAGCATTCTCATCGCCACCTTGCTTGGCACCACCCTGGCAGGCTGCGTGGTGGCCCCGGCCCATCCTCGCCGGCCGCCACCGCCGCCGCCCATTGTCGAGGTGATTCCGATGGCGCCGGCGCCGAGCTATCACTGGGTTGCCGGGCATTACCGCTGGCACGCCGGCCAGTGGGTCTGGACACCGGGGCATTGGCGCTATTGATGGCTAGCCGGCCACCGCTTCCAGCAGCCAGGCCTTGAACGCGCCCATGGCCGGGGTTTCGGCCCGGGATTGCAGGCGGGTCAGCCAGTAGCTGCCGGTGACAATGCCGATGTCGAAGGGCTGCACCACCGCGCCACTGGCCAACTGGCGCTGGAACATCAAGGGCGGCGCCAGGGCCACGCCCAGGCCTTGCAGCGCCGCTTCGAGCATGCCCAGGGACGAGTCGAAGACCACGCTCTGGGGCAACAGGCTGTTGGCCCCCAGCCCCGCCGCCTGGAACCACTGCGGCCATTCGTCGGTGCGGTAGGAGCGCAGCAAGGTCTGCCCCAGCAGGTCCGCCGGGCTGTGCAACTGGCGGGCAAGTTCCGGCACGCACAAGACCGACAGTGGCGCCTGCAACAACGCCAGCGCCTCGATGCCGTGCCAGGCCCCGGTGCCAAAGCGGATGGCATAGTCCAGGCCCTCCGCCGCCACGTCCACCCGGTTATTGTTGGTGCTCAGGCGCAGGTCGACATAGGGATGGCGTGCCTGGAAGTCCTCCAGCCGCGGCAGCAGCCAGCCCACGGCGAAGGTGCCCACCGCGCCCACCGTCAGCACTTCACGATAGTGCCCACCCTCGAATCGTCCCAGGGTCTGGGCGATGCGGTCGAAGCATTCGCGCAGCACCGGCAGCAGGGTCTCGCCTTCGCTGGTGAGCATCAGGCCCCTGGGCAGGCGCTTGAACAGGGTGACGTTGAGCTGGGCCTCCAGGCTCTTGACCTGGTGGCTGACCGCCGCCTGGGTCACGCACAGCTCGATGGCCGCACGGGTGAAACTCAAGTGCCGCGCCGAGGCTTCGAAAGCCCGCAGCGCATTCAGGGGCAGATGGGGACGGAGCATGGGCATTCCCTAGTTTTTCTAATGGCTCGTGCGAAATATGGTCGTTTGTCGATGCGCCGTAAACTGCCTACATTGGCCTCGCTCGCGCAGCACCGGCCACGCCCTCCTGAGCCAGGAAGGCTTCGCGGGCAGGCCGCCCGGAGCGTTCCCGCGAAGAACGCCGGGGCCGCAAAGCCGCTGGGACAAACGCGGCGTACATAACCAGAACCCAGGGAAACCAACCAATCATGCGGCACACAACCTTGACCGGACAAAGCGTCATCAGCGCCTGCGCACTGCTACTGGGCGCCTCCAGCGCCTTCGCCGAGACCACCGCGGACAGCGCTCTGAAAACCACCGTGGACGCCACCATCCGCCCGCTGATGCACCAGCAGGGCATTCCCGGCATGGCGGTGGCGATCATCGCCAACGGCAAGCGACATTACTTTAACTACGGGGTTGCCTCCAAGGACAATCAACAGCCGGTGGACAACGACACCCTGTTCGAGGTGGGTTCGGTGAGCAAGACCTACACCGCCACCCTCGCCGGCTACGCCCAGGCCAGCGGCAAGCTGGCCCTTGAGGACCACGCCAGCCAGTACCTGCCGGCCCTGCGCGGCAGTGCCTTCGACGGCATCAGCCTGCTGCAGCTGGGCACCTACACCGCCGGTGGCCTGCCCTTGCAGTTCCCCGACGAGGTGCAGGGTGAAGACAAGACCCTGGACTACTACAACACCTGGAAACCCACCTTCAGCCCCGGCACCCAGCGCCAGTATTCCAACCCCAGCATCGGCCTGCTCGGCTACCTGGCCGCCCGCAGCCTGGGCCAGCCCTTCGACCGGCTGATGGAGCAGACGCTGTTTCCCAAATTCGGCCTCAAGCACAGCTACATCCATCTGCCCAAGGACCAGCTGGGGCACTACGCCCAGGGCTACGACAAGCAGAACCGGCCGATCCGCCTCAGCCCCGGGCCGCTGGACGCCGAAGCCTACGGGGTCAAGACCAGCGCCCCGGACCTGCTGCAATTCATTGCCGGCAACCTGCAACCGGGCCAGTTCGACCGCCCCCTGCAACAAGCCATGGTGGCGACCCAGAGCGGCTACTACCAGGTCGGCGACATGACCCAGGGCCTGGGCTGGGAGCGCTACGCCTACCCGGTGCCCCTGGCGCGCCTGCTGGCGGGCAACTCATCGGCCATGGCCCTTGAGCCGCACCCGGTGCAATGGCTGACCCCGGCCGCAGCCCCCAAGGCCGACGCGCTGTACAACAAGACCGGTTCCACCAGCGGTTTCGGCGCCTATGTAGTGTTCGTGCCGAGCCAGCAGATCGGCATTGTCCTGCTGGCCAACAAGAACTACCCCAACGAGGAACGGATCAAGGCCGCCCACGCCATCCTCACGGCCCTGGAGACCGGGAAGTAATCAACCCGGCAGCCCCTCCGGTGCCTGCGCCTGCCCCCAACGCCACCTGATCTTCGGTCACGTGGCGTTTTTCCTGTTGCCTCGTCCAGAGTGGCGCCTAGACTCAAACCAGCCCCCTCGACCGCGCACTCGGGCCAGGCCAGCCACTGGCCCGGCGCTTGCAGCGCCGGGCCTGATTCAAGGTTCGCGCTGAACCTTCTGCCAGGCTTTCCGGTCGATAACTGCAACCTGGCCAGGCTTGCCGGCGCTGCTGCGCCGGACATCGCCCGGGCACCACAGCCGCTGGAGAAACGTCCGTGATATCGACCCTGCAGATCGCCAGAATCAAAGCCTGGGGCGCCCATGGCTTCACCGCCACCGGGGTGGTCAGTGCCTTGCTCGCCACCCTGGCACTGTTCGACAACCAGCCCAAGGCCTGCCTGCTATGGCTGGGGGTGGCGCTGCTGGTGGATGGCGTCGACGGCTCCCTGGCGCGCAAGGTCAAGACCAGCTCGGTGCTGCCCAACATCGACGGCTCCGTGCTGGACCTGGTGATCGACTACCTGACCTATGTGTTCATCCCGGCGCTGTTCATCTACCGCTACATTCCCCTGCCGGAATACAGCGCGCTGCTGGCCACCTCGCTGATCCTGCTGTCGTCGCTGCTGTGTTTCTGCAACGTCAACATGAAGAGCCACGACAACTACTTCCAGGGCTTTCCCGCGGCCTGGAACGTGGTCGCCCTGTGCTTCTATCTGATCGAGCCCGGCCCCTGGCTGAGCCTGCTGAGCATCTTCGCCCTGGCCCTGCTGACCGCCACCCGGGTGCAGTTCCTGCATCCGTTCCGGGTACGCAAGTGGATGGGGCTGAACATCATCGTGACCTTCGTCTGGCTGCTCAGCGGCGCATTGCTGATCCTCAGCCACCCGCTGCACAGCCCGCCGATCATGGGCTTGTGGCTGGCAGCCTCGGCCTACTTTCTCGGCGTGTGCCTGTGGCGTTCGGCCCAGGAATGGTTCAGCAAGGCCAGCTGAACCAGTGCCCCGCGAACCATTGCCGGGGCCCGGCAAGCATGCAAGACTCCTGCGCCCAAGCCTCTGCAGCAGAGGCTTGGCGACTATTTGCCCGCCGCCCGCCGCGGATGAGTACCAGGCCAGCCCCCCATGACCCACCTTCCCTTGATCGACCTCTACCCCATCAGCGACAGCCCTCCGGATGAGCGGGAACGGCTGTATCACGAGGCCGCGCTGAAGAACAACTGGCCAACCCGGCCCTTGCGCGTGCAACAGACCGTGCGTAACGCCAGGGACTTTGTGCTGCACACCCTGGGCCACTACGTCGGTTCGGGCGTGGTCAACGAATTCCGCCGCCAACTCCAAGTGCACCCCCAGCTCAGGCAAGCCAAGGCGGCCATGCCCTACCTCAAGGATTCCGCACCGCTCAAGGAGTATCAAAGAGCATCTGGCAAGTTCACTGCGGACACCTTGAATACCGAGGTCAGGCACTTCGGACGGTTTATCGCCCCCGGCCAGGTGCTGTTCCACGGTGGTTCCTGCCGCCCGAGCGAAGTAGCAACCTTCGTCACCAACAAACCGCTCTCGACCTCTTTGTGCCCTCAAATTGCCGCCTGGCATGCGTACAACGACCTGCTCCCGGCCCCCAACCCAGCCCCGGCGATCTGGATCCTCAGCGCGCCCTACGGCAACCGCAAGGCCGTGGTCTATCGCAAAGGCGGCGCCGGCATGGAACATGAACAGGAAGTGCTGATCGAAGCAGGCTCCACCATCAGCCCCACGCGTTGCTTCAACGTGCGCACCGCCAGCGCCAATGTCCTGGTGATCGAAGCCAGCCTGAGTTGAAACGGGTGCCTACGGCACCTCGGGCTGGCCGATCGCCGCGCTCAGGGCCAGGGCCAGTTCCGCCACCGAGTAGGGCTTTTGCAGGAACACGAATTCCCGGGTCTGGCCCTGGGCCAGGGCCGGGCTGTAGCCGCTGGTGAGGATGACCGGCAACCGCGGGTAGTCGCAACGGATCCGGCTGGCCAGTTCGATACCGCTCATGCCCGGCATCACCACATCGGAAAACACCGCCTGGAATCGGGTCCGCTCCTCGCCCAGGCGGCGCAGGGCCTCCGCCGCGCTGGTGGCCCATTCGGTCTGGTAGCCCAGCTCGTTCAGGGACTGGGCCAGCAGCACGCCGACTTCGGGATTGTCCTCCACCACCAGCAGGGTCATGCCCTGGCCGTCGATCATGGGCACCACCGCCTGGGTTGGCGTCGGCAAGCCGGCCAGGGCCTCCGCGCGCGGCAGGTACAGGGTAAAGCACGTGCCCTGCCCCGGCTGGCTGTGCACCGCCAGGCCGCCGCCCGATTGCTGGGCGAAACCGAACACCTGGGACAAGCCCAGGCCGGTGCCCTTGCCCACCTCCTTGGTGGTGAAGAAGGGTTCGAAGATCCGTTCGATCTGCTGGGGGTCGATGCCGGCGCCGGTATCAGTCAGGGAGACCGCGACAAAGTCCCCGGCCTGGGCACCCTGGCTGGCACTGGGGGGAATCTGCGCCACCCGCTCCACAGCCACCACCAGCAAGCCTTCGCCCTGCATGGCATCCCGGGCATTGACCGCCATATTGATCAGCGCCGTGTCGAACTGGCCGGCATCGGCGTGGATGTAGCAAGGCTGCTGCGGCAACTCGATACGCAGTTCGATGCAGGCGCCGATCAGTGGATTGATCATCTGCGCCAGCAACTGCACGCTGGCGCCGACGTCGAAGGTCTCCGGGCGCAGGTTCTGCTGGCGGGCATACGCCAGGAGCTGGCCGGTGAGCTTGCTGGCGCGGTCGACGGTGTCGGAAATCGCCTTGATGTACAGCTGCCGGCGCTCTTCGCTGAGGTTGCGGCGCAACAGGTCGGTGGAAGAACGGATCACCGTCAGCAGGTTGTTGAAGTCGTGGGCCACGCCACCGGTCAGTTGCCCCACCGCCTCCATCTTCTGCGCCTGGCGCAGGATGTCCTCGGTCTTGCGCAGCGCCTGGGCGGCCTCGCGCTCGGCCTGCATGTCACGGCCCACGGCGTGAATGTGGTGCGGGTCCGGCACGGCGCTCCAGGCCATCCAGCGATAGGAACCGTCGCGGTGGCGAAAGCGGTTCTCGAAGCGCGAAAAGCTCTCGCCCCGTGACAGATCGGCCGCCGCCCCCGCTGCGGCCAGGC
The DNA here is from genome assembly GCF_014170225.1 of Pseudomonas sp. UME65. Classification (NCBI taxonomy): domain Bacteria; kingdom Pseudomonadati; phylum Pseudomonadota; class Gammaproteobacteria; order Pseudomonadales; family Pseudomonadaceae; genus Pseudomonas; species Pseudomonas sp. UME65. The sequence goes on from NZ_LZZQ01000005.1 coordinate 626,128, forward strand.
TGTCCTGGGGGTGGATGAAATCGTAGAAACTGCTGCCTTCCAGTTCCTCGCGCTGCCAGCCCAGGAGCTGGGTCCAGGCCGGGTTGACGGCGACGATGCGGCCATTGAAGTCCGCCACCAGCATCAGGTCCGTGGACAGCTGCCAGATCCGGTCGCGCTCCTGGGTACGCTCCTGGACCCGCTGCTCCAGAGACTCATTGAGCCGCCGCAGTTCCTCCTGCGCCTCGCGGGTGGCGCTGATGTCCCGGGAAATGCAGAGGATCTTCTCCGGCTGGCCGGCCGCGTCGAGCATCGGCGTAACCTGCACATCCCACCATTTGGTGCGCCCCTGGAGGGTATCGGCGGCACCCTGGAACCGCGCCGAGCGGCCCTGGCGCGCGGCAGCAATGGCATCCCGGGCCTCCTGGTGGCCCTGGCCCTGCCAGAAGTCCGGCCAGGGACAGCCCCGCACCGCATTGAAATCACTGACCTCCATGACCCGCAGGCCACCTTCGCTCATGAACGACAGCTGGCCATCGAGGTCCAGCACCTTGATGCAGTCGTTGCTGGCGGCCAGCACCCGGGTATTGAGCTCGCGGGTTTCGCGCAGGTGCGCCTCGGTCTGCCGGGCGTGCCGGGCCAGCAGCACGCGATCGGTGGTCTCCACGGTGTGGCACAGCACTCCGAGCACCTGTTCGTCGTCCTCGTCATACACCGGGCTCATGGAGAACGACCACCAGGTCAGCTCTTCGCCAGGGTAGCGCTGCATGTTCACCGGCAGGTCTTCGTGGCGGCAGGAGTAACCGAGAAACGCCTGCTCCACCATCGGCTGGACATCCGGCCAGGCATCGGCCCAGAGGGTCTGGATGGTCTGCCCCAGGGCATTGGCCAGGCGCGGGCCGAGGACCGGGCGGTAGGCATCGTTGAAGAAGAACTGCATCTGCGGCCCCCACAGCAGGTACAGGCTCTCCGGGGACTCGAGCATCTGGCTCAAGGTACTGCGCAGCAGGCCGGGCCAGCCTTCACGGGGGCCCACCGCGGTCTGCGACCAGTCGAAGCGACGGATTGCAGCACCGATCTCGCCGCCGCGGGAGGTCTTGGGCGCTGCACCACGAGGTGGGGAAGTAGTCATGAACACATCACAGAAAAGGAAAAAGGCAACACTGCCATCCAATGGCCAGCGCAGGATAACTGACCCCGTGGATCCGCAGAAGTTGGCAAACGGCAACGCTGATTCGACAACGGCGGCCAAAGTGCCCGGCGAATGCCTTTAAACCCGCGCCAGCCTGAGGCATTCTGCACCGGCATTGCCACCTGCCCGCCGAGAACCGCGCGATGAATACCACCACCTTGCTGCTCTACACCTCCAGCTGTTTTATCGGCGCCCTGATTCCCGGGCCGACCTCACTCCTGGCCATGGCCAACGGCACCTCGCGCAATCGCCAGCTGGTGGCGGTGGGCATGGCCGGTGCGGCGCTCTCGGATGTGCTGATCATCGCTGCCGTGGGCCTCGGGCTGGGGGCCATGCTGATGGCCTCGCAGCAGTTGTTCATGGCCTTGAAATGGCTCGGGGTGTGCTACCTGGCCTGGCTCGGCATCCAGCTCTGGCGCAGTGCGCCCCAGGCCCTCGGAGCCCAGCAGGTACAGGCCGAGTCACGGCGCGCAGAGGTGTTCCGGCGCAGCTTCTCGGTGGCCATGACCAACCCCAAGGTGCTGCTGTTCTTCACCGCGTTCCTGCCGCAGTTCGTCGACCCCGCCCAGCCGGTCCTCATCCAGTACGCCACTCTGGCGCTGGTCACTGCGGTGGTGGAGGTGCTGGTGATGGGGCTGTACGCCGCGGGTGGCGTGCAGGCGGCGAAGTTCCTGACCGCCAGCGGCATGCGCCGGCTCAATCAATGCTGCGGTGCGGCGATGCTGGCGCTGGCGGGGTTTCTGGCGCTGTATCGGCGCAGCTGAAACGCCGCGCCAGGTTTCAGAAGGCCAGCTTGTAACCAATGGAAAACAGCATGACCGCCAGGCACGGGCGCAGGATCTCGTCGGAAATGCGCCCGGTCATGTGGCTGCCGATCCAGATCCCGGGCAACGAGCCCATCAGCAGGAAACCCAGCAGGTGCCAGTCCATGTTGCCCATGCTGGCGTGGCCCAGGCCTGCCACCAGGGTCAGGGGTACGGCGTGGGCGATTTCAGTGCCCACCAGGCGCTTGGTGGCCAGGAACGGATAGAGGATGAACAGCGCCACGGTGCCCAGTGCACCGGCGCCGATGGAGGTCAAGGCAACCATGGTGCCCAGGATCACCCCGGTGACCACGGTCAGGCCATTGAGCCCGCCGGGGCTGGGCTGGTAGTCGCTGCCATGGCGCTGGGCGAAGGCCATGAGTTTCTTCTTGAAGACAATGGCCAGGGCCGTGAGCAGCAGGACGAACCCCAGACCCTGCTTGATCACCGCGTTCAGGGCCTGGGGGTCGGTGTCGAGATTCTTCAGGAACCACAGGGTCAGCGCCACCGCCGGCACGCTGCCCAGGGTCAGCCAGCCGGTGATGCGCCAGTCGATGTTGCGGTTCTTCTGGTGCACCAGCACCCCACCGGATTTGGTGATGGCCGCGTACAGCAGGTCGGTGCCCACGGCCGTGGCCGGGTTGATGCCGAACCAGAGCAGGATCGGGGTCATCAGCGAACCGCCCCCCACACCCGTCATGCCTACGATGAAACCCACTACCAGGCCCGCGACTACAAAACCGAAGTTACCCACATCCATCAATAAAGCCCTACAAATCACGCGGCCAGGTCAAAAACTGGCGGCAGCATAGCGGCTAAAGCTTATGTCCATTTATATGAATAAAATCTAACGTTATAACCAGGCCCATTTTTCTCATGCACAAGGCGCATGGCAGCCCCTGCGCAATTGCAGCCGCCACATGCCACGGCGCCCCTGGCACGCGGCTAAAAAAAACACTTGCCGACAGACGCCGAACGCTCTGCGCTGCACATCAGGGCCGCGGCATCCGGTATTCTGCCTGACGCTTGCCGGGGCACCCGGCCTGGCACTCCCCCTGGCTCGTGCCCCACACCCGATTCCAAGGAAGGCCCATGACCTCTGCCGACACCTCGTACCAGATCGAGCACCAACGCATCCGCTTCAGGCGCCAGAGCCTGCAACAGGAAGCCCCCGAAACCGGCGCACCCGGCCGGGGCAACTGGGGGCTGGCACTGTCCGGTGGCGGCATTCGCAGTGCAACCTTCGGCCTTGGGGTGCTGCAGGCCATGGCCCGGGCTCCGGCCCCCGTCGTGGCGCAACCACAGCCTGCGGCCGCGCGCGAACACAGCTTGCTGTCGCGCATCGACTACCTGTCCACGGTCAGCGGCGGTGGCTATATCGGCAGTTTCTTCAGCAGCCTGTTCCTCCCCGGGCGCCTGCAGCCGCAGGCTCCCCAGGACCCGGTGGCCCATGCCGCCCACAGCGCCTACCAGGCCCTGCGCTTCGAGCCGCCGGGGCGCATCAGCACCGGCGTCGACTACGCCACCCGGCCACCGGGCCAGGGCCCCGCGGCCTGGCTGCGGGAAAACGGCCGCTACCTGACCCCCACCGGCTCCGGTGACATGCTCTACGCCCTGGCCATGACCTGGCGCAACTGGCTGTCGCTGCAGGCCATGATCGGCCTGCCCATCGTGCTGCTGCTCAGCCTGCTGAGCCTGTTCCAGGTCCTGAGCCAGGCCAGCCTGCTGCTCTGGCCGCTGATGGCCGGTGTGCTGTTCGCCCTGCCCTGCGCCGTGGCGTACTGGCTGGTCATTCCCCAGGGCGACCTGGACCGGCCGCCGAGCATGGGCAACGCGGCGTACCGGATCATGCTCGGCATAGTCATCGGCCTGTGGCTCAGCGGCGCCTTGGCCTACTGGCTGGCCCAGTGGCAGGCAGTGGGCGCCCTGACCCTGGGCTGTGCCCTGGTGGGCAGCTGCGCCTTGCTGATCACCCGGCAACTGGTGCGGCGCCTGGCCGACAACCGCGACCCGGCCAAGGACAACGCCTGCGCCAACAGCGTGCGCAACTATCGAGTGCAGATCACCCGCGCCCTGGGCCGGGCGATGGCCGCGGTGGCGGTGCTGGGTTTTCTCGCCCTGCTGGTGACTGCGGCCCAGGCGCTGTACAGCTACCTGCACGACCTGAGGGCCCTGGGCAGCCTACTGTTGCTGGTGGGCCTGGTGTGGCTGGTGCGGCGCCTGGCCCTGCTCAAGGATGAAAAACGCCTGCCGGGCTGGATGCACAAGCTGCCGCTGGACGTGCTCGCGCTGATTGCCGGCGGCCTGCTGCTGAGCCTGCTGTGCCTGTGCTGGGGCTTGCTGGTGCAGTGGATCGCCCACGACGGCGGGGTGGTGTCCGGCGACCACGCGGTGGCCTGGCGGCTGGCGGCGCTGAGCCTGCTGGCGGCCGTGCTGACCCACATCAGCGGGCGCTTCATCGGCTTCCTCAATACCTCATCGCTGCAGGCCTTCTACTCGGCGCGGCTGATCCGCGCCTACCTGGGCGCCTCCAATGGCCGACGCTTCAACGGCCCGGCCGCACAGCGCCGCACCTACATGAGCGTGGCCGAGCCCATGTCCAGCGACGACCTGTCGCTGCAGCAGTACTACGCCAGCCCCAGTGCCGGCCCGGTGCACTTGATCAACGTCACCATGAACCTGACCGTCGACCCGGCCGAACAACTGGTGCAGCGCGACCGCAAGGGCAAGCCGCTGTGCATCGCGCCGAACTGGGCACCCGACAGCCCGGCCCCCAGCGCCGAATGCCCGGCAGAACGCTACATTCTCGATGGCACGGCCTATCGTCGCGACCTCGACCATGGCCCGGCCTCGGAGATCATGAGCCCGCTGACCCTGGGCCAGTGGATCGGCGTCTCCGGCGCCGCCTTCAGCACCGGCCTGGGTCGCGCCACCAGCCTCGGCATGTCGCTGGTGCTGGGGCTGGCCAACGTGCGCCTGGGCATCTGGTGGCCCAGCCACTTCCTCGACCCCGGGCAACAGCACTGGGTGCCCCGGGACCTCAAGCCCTGGACCCGCTACGGCACCCAGGCCTACCTGTTCTATGAACTGACCGCGCGCTTTCACGGCTACCGCCGCGACTACCAGTACCTGTCAGACGGCGGGCACTTCGAAAACACCGGTACCTACGAACTGCTGCGCAAGGAGCGCAAGGTGGAATTGATCGTCACCTGCGACGCCGGCTGCGACCCCGACTACCAGTTCGACGACCTGGCCAACCTGGTGCGCCTGGCGCGCATCGACCAGGCGCTGGAGATCCGCGAAGACCCGGGGGTTCTGAGCCATCCGCAGCTCAAGACGGTGTTTGCCAGCCTTGAGGAATTCCGCCAGCCACCGAGCGCCGAGAACCAGAAATGCGCCCTGCTGCTCAACGTCCATGCCCACTCCCCGGGCAATGACGATGACCTGTGCCAGACGCCCCACTGCCGGATCCTGGTGCTCAAGCCCCGGCTGATCGCCGGACTGACGCCGGACGTGCTGAACTACGCCCGGACCAATCCGGGCTTTCCCAACCAGAGCACCGTGGATCAGTTTTTCGACGAGGCGCAGTTCGAGAGTTACCGGCAACTGGGCCTGAGCATTGGCCAGGCAGTCTTCGGCACCCAGTGCCAGCCCAGCGAGATTGCCCAGGCGTTGTGGCGGTATCTGCAATAGCCCCGGCAGCGCCGGGGCCTGCCGGTCAAGGGGTCTTGTGCCGCTTCACCGCTTCCAGCCATTGCGCTTCAAGGCGTTCCTGGTGCGGGTCGATGCCATGCTCGGCCAGCAGCGCCAGATGCCGCTCCACCTCACCGTGCATCTGCCCGTGGGCGCTGGAGTTGGCGTCCAGCTGGTGCATCTGGATCAGCCCCAGGTGATAGAAGCGCAGCAGCTTGAGGGCCGCAGGATCACCCGCCGCCACCCCGGCGGTGACCTGGTGCATGACGTTGGTCACCCGCATCAGGCTGCGCTTGAGGCGCCAGCCATAGACCGCCGCCGCCATCCACGGCTTGCTCCAGAACACACTGCGCAACAACGCCGCGCTGATCAGCAGGCCGGTGAACACACCTGCCGCGTTCCACAGCAGGTTGTCCCCGCCGGGCTGGCCGAACAGCGCCACCGCCGCGCTGGAAAACAGCATGGCCAGGGCAATGAACACCAGCGCGATGATCAAGGTGCTGCGCCGGGTTTGCCGACGGTAAGTCTCAGGGTCCTGCGGGGTGATGACGAACATGGGCGCGACGGGCTCCAATGGCTGAACGTGAGTGGCTGGCGCGCATTATCACCGCTGGACCGGCCGCCGGTGGGTTAAACGGGAAAAATATCCCATTAGGCTGATCCAGGTCGGTGTATTCCCCTGCCCCCGCGTCAACGCCGCTGCAACGACCGCCCCAGGCGCCGCCAGCCCAGCACCACCCCGCTGGCGCTGACCAGCAAACCTCCGGCGCTGAAGGCGATCATCCACAGATCCCACAACGGCCGGTTGGCCAGCAGCGGCAGCCAGTCCCAACTGTGCAGCAGGGCGAACAGCCAGCGCGAGGCGCGGCGCGGCTGGTCCAGTTGGCCGACGATGGCGCCGGTGTGCAGGTCCAGGTGCAGCCAGGTGTGCGCCGGGTCGTCGAAACGCACCCGCAGCACCGGCAGGCGCTGCTGCAGGTGGCCCATCATGCTTTGCGGTTCCCGGGCGTAGTAATAGAAGTCGTAGGCGGCAAGTTGTTCGACGAGCATCGGTTGCCCTGGCCGGATGGCCCAGGCCGCCTGCTGCAAGGTGCCGGGGTGGAACCGGCGCTGGACCCGATCCCCGGCCATGTCAAAGATCCGCGTACGCCCGGCGCCGTCATAGCCAATCACATACCCCTTGCCGGCGATCATCCGCCACTCCAGTTCCCGGGCCTGCAGGCCGTCATCGGCAAAGCGTTGCAGGACCTGCCCGGCATTCAGCGGGAAGGCCAGGGCGCCCAGTGGACCACCCTGGTACGCCGCCACCGACAAGGGCTGGGCGCTGCTGAAGAGCTTCCACGGGTTCATCGACATCAGGCCACTGAAGATCCAGGTGATCAGCAGCACGCCGAACAGCATGCCCCCCAGGTGATGCCAGCGGGCAAAACCCTGGTACGGCGAGTGCGAGCCGTTGCGGTAGGTGCGCTTGAAGCGCCAGCGCAGCACGCCCACCGCCAGGCCGAGCACCGCCATCAGGGTGGCGGCCAGGGACAGGTAGGTGACGATCGGCCCCCAGGCGCCATCGATGCCGATGCCCCGCAACGGGTACAGCCAGTGCAGCCAGGCGCCGATCCAGTTCCAGCCGCGTTCGCTGGCGGTAGCGTCACGCACCACCTCGCCGGTGGTGCCGGAGATATACAGCAGGCGCCGCTCGGCATCGGCAATGGCCACCCGGTGCAGCGGCCGGTCGGCATCCAGGGCCCGGGACAGGCTCCACATGTCTTCCTGCACGACGCCACGATCACGCGCCACCGCTTCGGGGGCGAACTGCCGGGCCGCGGCCAGGGCTTCGACCCTATCGGGGGGCGCCGCCGGCAGGCCGCTGTTGGAGTCGACCGCCACCTTGCGCGACCCGGGGTATTCAAGGATGTAGCGCGGCTGCCCCGCCACCGTGGTCAGGCGGATGCGGGTGGGCGGCTGGTGCGGATCGGCGGCGTGCAGCACCTGCCCCAGGTCGGCAGGGGCAGGCTCCAGTTGCAGCACCGGCAGGTGGGCCAGGTGCTCGGCCGGGGTCAGCTTGGGGTAGCCGACATACAGCATCACCACCCCGGAGATAAACCACAGGGCCATGAACAGGCAGGCAACGATGCCCAGCCAACGGTGCCAGAGGTACAGGTAACGCTTCATCACGGGTAACTCGCAGATGCGCGGGGCGCCACCGGGCGCCCCGCTGACTCAGGTTAAAAGCGCGTTTGCAGCGCCAGTTCGAAGGTCCGCGGCGCCCCCAGGTACAGCTGGCTCGGTGCGGTGGTGCGGGCGTAGACCTGATCGGTGAGGTTGCGCACCCGCCCGGTGATCCGCGTATCGGCGTTCACCTGATAGCCGACAAAGGCACCGAAGATCGTGTAGGCCGGCGCGTAGCGGCTGTTGGCCGCATTGGCGTACATCGAAGACACGTAGCGGGCGTCGCTGCCCACCTGCCAGGACGGCGCCAGGTCATAGGTCAGCCACAGGTTGCCGACCTTGTCCGGAATGTTGGTAGGCCTGTTGCCCTTGCGCGATACCGGGCGCCCGCCGACGTTTTCATAGAACTCGTCGTATTGGGCATCGACGTAGGCGAAGTTGCCTTCGGCCAGCAGCCTGGGCGTCACCCGCAGCGATGCCGCCAGTTCCACGCCCCGGGAAGACTGCTGCCCCACCGGCTGGCTGCTGCCGGGGTTGCTCGGGTCGGCGGTGGACAGGTTCTTGCGCTCGATGCGGTAGGCGGCCAGGGTCGCCGAGCCGCGGCCGTCGAGGAAATCGAACTTGCTGCCGACCTCCCACTGGTTGCCGGTGCTCAGGTCGAAGTCGCGCACCTGGCCATAGCTGGCGGTGGTCAGGATGCCCGCCGGCGGGTCGGCGGCGGTGCTGTATTGCACGTACACGTTGGCCGCCGGGGTCAGCTCGTAGACCAGCCCCAGGCGCCCGGTGGTCGGGCGGTACTTACGCTGGAAAAACGCCGGGTTGGCCTCGGTGACGGCGCGGTAGTTGGTCACTTGCAGGTCGATCTGGTCGTGGCGCAGGCCGCTGAGCAGGGACAGGCGCTCGCTCAGTTGCAGGCGGTTTTCCAGGAACAGGGCCCAGGTGTCCACCTGGTTGCGGCGGTTCTTGTCGAAGCCGCGCTGCATGCCGGGCAAGTCCCAGAAGCTGCCCGGGTCGAAATCGCCCGGATCAACGCCGGGCAGTGAGCCCGACACCGAGCGCGGGAAGTTGCTCATCACGTTGTGGCTGTAGTCGATGCCCGCCGACCATTGGCTGTCCAGGCCGAACAGCGTGTTGTGATGCAGCAGCTCGAAGCGGTTGCCGTTGAGCTCCTGGGCGTGGCGCTGGAGCAGGATGCCGGAACGCACCACCTGGCTGTTGTCGCTGTTGTAGGCGTAGGTCTCCAGGTTGCGGTATTCGCGGTCGGCGTTGTAGTGGTACAGGGTGTTGCGCAGCGAAGTACGGTCATCGACCTGATAGTCGATGATCGAGCGCAACCACTGCACCCGCTGTTCGTAACGGCCATCACGGACGTTGTAGTTCTCGAAGCGCCGGCTCTTGTCCACCTCCATCTTGCCCCCCAACGGGTTCAGCGCCGGGGTGCCCCAGTAGGGGCTGTCGACGCGCTCGTCCTGGTACTCGTAGGCCAGGGTGTGGGACAGCTGGTCGTTGAAGTCCGTCAGCAGGGAGAAGGCCGTGGTCCAGGCGTCGCGCTGTTCACGGTCGACATAACCGTTGCTGGTGGTGTGGCTGAGGTCCAGGCGCGCGTAATGCCGCGGGCCGGCCCCCTCGTTCAGCGCGTGGTTGAAGCCGAAGGAGGTTTCAGTGCTGTCGTAGGAGCCGTAGCTGACCCGCCCTTCATTGAACGATTCGGTGCGCGACGGCAGCTTGGTGATGTAGTTGATCGAACCGCCCACCGCGCCGGCGCCGTAGAGAAAGCTCGACGGGCCGCCGACGGCCTCGACCCGGTCGTAGATCCAGCTGTCCACCGGGCGCGCGGCGATGGAGTCGTACTGCACGCTGATGCCATTGAACAATTGGGTGATCTGCGCCCCGGAGAAGCCGCGATAGGACACGAAGCCCGGCACCCCGGGGGACGAGGCCGCGTTCATCCCCGGCACGCTGGCCAGGATGTCCTGGGTATTGGCGGCGCCACGCTGCTCGATCTGCTGGCGGTTGACCACACTGACCGAAGCCGGGGTTTCCCGGGGCGTCAGGCCCAGGCGCGAACCGGTGCTGCCCTGGGTATCGAGTTGCAGGCCGATCTTGCGTTCTTCGTCGGTGCTGATGCGCATCTGCGGCAACTCCAGCGGGGAGTCGGCCAGGGCATTGAACGACAGGGCGCAGCACAGCGCCGCGCAGTGGGGGGAGCGATTGAGGTGTTTCATGGACTCGGACTCGAAAAAAAATCATCGAACAGCGTCCGGCAACAGTCGCCGGAGCGACCGTGCAGCTAGTGCCGGAGGACGAGAAAGCGCGACCGCCGATGACGGTCGCCGGAGCGAGTCAGCCCAGAGGAGGTGCCCGGGGATTGAGCGCAGGCCAGCAAGAACGCGGCGGCGCCTTGCTGCGCTGCTCGCCCCCCAGCCGTGGCGGGCGTTGGCGGCGCAGCATCCAGCCCAGGCAAAACAGCAGCGCGATGCCCAGGCTCACGGCCGAGCACAATGGGCACATGAACGTGCTCAACCCACCGGCGACGGCCTGATCGCTGAAGTCGCCGTCCAGGGCCGGGCCCGGGTTGCCCATGGCGGAACAGAATTGCCCGCCGACGCCATTGAGCTCCAGCCCGGCCATCTGCCCGTGGCCCAGGCCACAGACGAACACGTTGAACAGCACGCAGAAATACAGCGTCCAGGCAATGTGGGGGCGATGGGGGGAGGCATGGGTCATGGCGGCAAGATTAACAGTGAAAAAAGCGGCGGAAAATCACCCATGCAGGGCAAGCGAGACTCATGGGCCTGCCAGCGGTGAGGTTGTGGCGAGCTTTATAGCCGACTCCCGAAGAGTGCAGTGTCGGACCAGAACTAAAAAGAAGGCGCATCGCCTCACCTTCAAAGCAGCTCCCAGCCCATACGGTCCCTGTAGCCGCCGCAGGCTGCGAACGACTGCGAAGCAGGCGCCGCTCTTGAGAGCGCTGAAGGTCCTGCGGCCCTTGTCGCAGCCTCGCAAGCTCGGCAGCGGCTACAAGCAGCGTCACCCTTCATCCTTATCGCCAGGCTATGTGCCCCAGCGCACAGACAACCCTCGCCTCTGCCCGGCAACCTCAAGGTTGCAGATTTTTGCCTGACACGCTCGTCGCGACGGTGCCTCGATTTGACCGCACGCCCCGCTCCCGGCCCTCCCTCGCACCCCGTGCCGAGGGACGGCTCTGTTATGCCAAGGAAAACATGGACAGTCATTGGACCCACGCATTCCTGAGGTTCTGGCGGCTGCCCGCCGCCCGATACGGCCAATGGAAGGCCTCGCGCAACAGCGTCGAATACCAGGCGCCGCTGCGCTCGGAGCTGTTCAGCACTGAACAGATGGCCCGCCACGGCACCCTGCTGGCGCAACAGCATCGCCTGAGCCCGAGCCGCACCCCGGACTGGCTGCTGGCCCGCCTGGCGGACAACGCCAGCGCCCTGGCCAGTTGCTGCAAGAGCCTGACCGCCGCCACCCACGCCTCCCCCCGGGCCACCCCCGCCGCGGAATGGCTGCTGGACAACTACTACCTGCTGGAAGAACAGATCCGCATCACCCGCACCCACCTGCCCCGGGGCTACAGCCGGCAGTTGCCGCGCCTGGCCAACGGCCAGTCGGCGGGCCTGCCGCGGGTCTATGACATCGCCCTGGAAACCATTTCCCACGGCGACGGCCGGGTCGACACCGACAGCCTGGGGCGCTTCGTCGACAGCTACCAGAGCGTCACCCCGCTGATGCTCGGCGAGCTATGGGCAATCCCCATCATGCTGCGCCTGGCCCTGATCGAGAACCTGCGCCGGGTGGCCTTCCGGGTCATGGCCAACTGGAGCGAACGCAACCTGGCCAACGACTGGGCCGACCGCCTGATGGAAACCGCCGAGCAGGACGCCAAGAGCGTGGTGCTGGCGGTGGCCGACATGGCCCGCTCGGCACCGCCCATGACCGCCGCCTTCGTCGCCGAGCTGGCGCGTCGCCTGCAAGGACAGAACGCGGCCCTGGTGCTGCCCCTGGCCTGGATCGAGCAACTGCTGGGGGAAACCGGGCTGAACATCGAGCGCCTGGTGCAGCTCGACGCCCAGCAGCAGGCCGCCGACCAGGTCTCCATCAGCAACAGCATCTCCAGCTTGCGCCTGCTCTCGGCCAGCAACTGGCGCGAGTTCGTCGAGCTGATGAGCCGGGTCGAACAGGTACTGGAACAGGACCCCGCGGGGGTCTACCGACGCATGGATTTCGCCACCCGCGACCATTACCGCCATGTGCTCGAACGCCTGGCCCGGCACTGCCGCCACAGTGAAGAACAGGTGGCCCGCCAGTGCATCGAGCTGGCCCGCGCCCAGTACCGCGCCGAGGCGCCGGAAGCCGTGGCCGGCCACGTCGGTCACTACCTGATCGGCGCTGGCCGGCGCACCCTGGAACAGCAGATCGGCGCCCGAGTCCCCCTGGCTGAACGTGGCCGCCGCCTGCTGACCCAGGCGCCCCTGGGCTTTTTCCTGGTGCCGGTGATCCTGCTCTCGGCCCTGTTCGCCTGGCCCTTCCTCAGTGCCCTGTATCAGGAAGCGACTTCCGGCCACTACTGGCTGGGGCTGTTGGCGGTGCCGGCGCTGCTGCTCGCCAGCCGGCTGGCCATCGGCCTGATCAACGGCCTGGTGACCCTGACCGTGGCCCCCGGCATCCTGCCGCGCCTGGACTACAGCGAAGGCATTGCTCCCCGAGCCCGGACCCTGGTGGCAGTGCCCTGCCTGATCGGCTGCACGGCGGATGTCGAGGAGCTGGTGGAAGGGCTGGAAGTGCGCTTCCTGGCAAACCGCGACGCCCAGCTGTATTTCGCCCTGCTCAGCGACTTTCTCGACGCCCCCAGCGAAACCCTGGACGCCGATGCCGGCCTGCTGATGCTGGCCCGGCAACGGATCGAGGCGCTGAACCTGAAGTACCCCGAAGAAGCCGTGGAGCGCTTCTACCTGCTGCACCGGCCACGCCTGTGGAACCCGGCGGAACATTGCTGGATGGGCCACGAACGCAAGCGCGGCAAGCTCGAAGACCTCAATGCCCTGCTGCGCGGCCGGGGTCGGGAGCGTTTTTCGCTGATCGTCGGCGATATCCAGGCACTGCCTGAAATCACCTACGTGATCACCCTGGACAGCGACACCCAGTTGCCCCGGGACGTGGCCCAGCAATGCGTGGGGGCCATGGACCACCCCCTGAACCGGCCCCTGGCCGACCCGTTGAGCGGGCGCATCGTCAGCGGCTACGGGATTCTCCAGCCGCGGGTCGGCATCAGCCTGTCGAGCACCGCCCGTTCGGCCTATGCCCGGCTGTTCGCCAGCGACGCCGGGATCGACCCCTATACCCGCGCCGTATCGGACGTCTATCAGGACCTGTTCCAGGAAGGCTCCTTCGTCGGCAAGGGCATCTATGCCGTAGACACCTTCGAGCAGACCCTGGGCGGGCGCTTCGCCGACAACCGGATCCTCAGCCATGACCTGATCGAGGGCTGCTACGCCCGCTCCGGGCTGCTCAGCGATGTGCAGCTGTTCGAGGAATACCCGGCCCGCTACAGCGCCGACGTCAAGCGCCGCCAGCGCTGGATCCGCGGTGACTGGCAACTGCTGCCGTGGCTCCTGCCCTGGTCGCCCAAGGCCGGTGGAGGCCTGGAAAGCAATCGCCTGAGCCCCCTGGCGCGCTGGAAGATCCTCGACAACCTGCGCCGCAGCCTGGAGCCCATGGCCCTGCTGGGCATGCTGCTGTGGGGCTGGCTGGGGGCCACCCACCCCGTGGCCTGGACCCTGGCGGTGCTGATTCTGCTGCTGGTGCTGCCGCTGTCGGCGGCCTTTCGCGAGCTGCTGGAAAAGACCCCGGATGTGCCCCTGCAACAACACCTGGTGGCCGCCTTGGGCACAGCCGGCCAGCACCTGTCCCGGGCGCTGCTGCCCCTGGCCTGGCTGCCCCATGAGGTGGCCTACAGCCTGGGTGCCCTGGGCCGCGCGCTATGGCGCATGAGCATCAGCAAGGAGTATCGCCTGCAATGGCAACCGTCCCGGGAAGCCGAACGCGGCCCCGATGACAGCCTGCTGGAGCTCTACCGGCGGATGTGGGTCGGCCCGGCCCTGGCGTTGCTCCTGGCCGGGCTGTCGTGGCCGCGCCCACAGTTGCTGGTGGCCGTGCCCCTGCTGCTGGCCTGGCTGGCCGGCCCGGCCCTGGCCTGGTGGCTGAGCCGCCCCGCCAGCCAGGTGGCCTTCGTGCCCAACACGGGCCAGCGGCGTTTCCTGCAGAGCCTGGCCCGCCGCACCTGGGCCTTTTTCGACCAGTACGTCGGCCCCCAGGACAACTGGCTGGCCCCGGACAACCTGCAGGAGCAACCCCAGCAGCGGGTAGCCCATCGCACGTCCCCCACCAACCTGGGCCTGGCCCTGCTGGCGCACCTGGCGGCCCATGACTTCGGCTACCTGAGCAGCAGCCGGCTGCTGCAGCGCCTGGAACGGATGCTCGCCAGCATGGGCCGGCTGGAGCGCTATCGCGGGCACTTCTACAACTGGTACGACACCCAGAGCCTGGAGCCCTTGCCACCGCGCTATGTGTCCACGGTGGACAGCGGCAACCTGGCCGGGATGCTGCTGACCCTGCGCCCGGGCTTGCAGGGCCTGATGGACAGCCCGCCGTCCCCGGTGCAGATCGCCAACGGCCTGCTGGACTGCCTCGACGTGCTCCAGGACGCCCTCACCGCAGCGGGTCAGGACACCGCGGCCGTGCTGCGCTGGCGCCTGGAAACCCGCGCCGTGCATGAACACCTGAGCCTGCATGCCGGGGTCAGCGCCGAGGGCCTGCTGGGCCTGTTGCAACGCATTGGCGAGAGCGCCGCCGACTCCCACGGCGAGGCATCCGATGACAGCGCCTTCTGGCACCAGGCGCTGACCGCGCAATGTCGCGACCTGCATGACGAATTGCTCTGGCGCACCCCACCGCCCATGGCCGACGGTCGCCGCTTCGGCCTCCTCAGTTGGCGCCAGCTGGCCGAGCTGGACACCGACTATTGGCTGCCCCGTCACCATGGGCGGATCGCCGCGCTACGGAAACTGGCGCTGGAACGCTGCACCGCGGTGAACCAGTTGCTGGAGCAGGTGACCGGCATGGCGCAGATGGATTTCGGCTTCCTCTACGACACCCGGCGCCATCTGCTGGTGATCGGCTACAACGCCGACGAGCACCGCCTGGATGCCGGCTACTACGACCTCTTGGCCTCGGAAGTGCGCCTGACCCATTTTGTCGCCATCGCCCAGGGGCAGTTGCCCCAGGAAAGCTGGTTTGCCCTCGGCCGCCTGCTCACCAGCAGCGCCGGTACCCCGGTGCTGCTGTCCTGGACCGGTTCGATGTTCGAATACCTGATGCCGATGCTGGTGATGCCCAGTTACCAGGGCACCCTGCTGGACCAGACCTGCCACGCCGCCGTGGCCCTGCAGATCGAGCACGGCCAGCAACTGGGCCTGCCCTGGGGCGTGTCCGAGTCGGGCTACAACACCCTCGACAGCCAGTTCAACTACCAGTACCGGGCGTTCGGCGTGCCGGGGCTGGGGCTCAAGCGTGGCCTCGGCGCGGAACGGGTGGTGGCGCCCTACGCCAGCGTCCTGGCGCTGATGGTGGCGCCCCAGGCAGCCTGCCAGAACCTGCAGCGCCTGGCCCAGCTGGGCCTGCAGGGCCGCTTCGGCCTCTATGAAGCCGTGGACTACACCGAGTCGCGCCTGCCCCGGGGCCAGAACCATGCCGTGGTGCAATCGTTCATGGCCCACCACCAGGGCATGAGCCTGCTGTCCCTGGCGTGGCTGCTGCTGGACCAGCCCATGCAGCGACGCTTCGAATCCGACCCGCAGTTCCAGGCCATCGCCCTGCTGTTGCAGGAACGAGTGCCGAAAACCGCCGCCCAGTACCTGCATGCCGCCGGTGCCCCGGCGGCCGACGAAGCCGCCCGGGCCCACGAGAACAAACTGCGGGTGTTCGCCGACCCGGACCGCAAGCGCCCGGCGGTGCAACTGCTTTCCAACGGCCACTACCACGTCATGCTCAGCAGCGCCGGCGGCGGCTACAGCCGCTGCAACGAGCTGGCGGTGACCCGCTGGCACGAAGACCCGACCCGCGATCACTGGGGCCAGTTCTGCTACCTGCGGGACGTGGCCAGCGGCACGTTCTGGTCCGCCGCCTACCAGCCGACCCGAGGCCGCCCTTCAAGCTTCGAGGCGATCTTCACCGACGCCCGGGCCGAATTCCGCGTGCGTGAACAGGTCTTCGACAGCCACACGGAAATCGTCGTGTCCCCCGAAGACCCCATCGAGCTGCGCCGCCTGCACATCTGCAACCGCGCCCGGGTACGCCGCAGCATCGAGCTCACCAGCTACGCCGAAGTGGTGCTGGCCCCGGCTCCAAGCGATGCCGCCCACCCGGCCTTCAGCAACCTGTTCATCGAGACCGAGCTGCTGCCCGATTGGCAGGCCATCGTCTGCAGCCGCCGGCCACGTTCCCAGGAGCAGCCGGTGCCCTGGATGTGCCACCTGCTGGCGGCCCACGGCGTGGACATCGACGCGATTTCCTATGAAACCGACCGCGCGCGCTTTATCGGCCGTGGCCGCGACCTGGCCGCGCCCCAGGCCCTGGACCCGCAGACCGAACGGCTCTCGGGCAGCGCCGGGCCGGTGCTCGACCCGATCGTGGCGATCCGCTGCCGGATCACCCTCGACCCCGGCCAGAGCGCCACCATCGACCTGGTGACCGGGGTCGCCGAAAGCCGTGAACACTGCCTGCAACTGATCCACAAATACCGCGACCGGCACCTGGCGGACCGGGTCTTCGACCTGGCCTGGACCCACAGCCAGGTGCTGTTGCGCCAGCTCAACGCATCCCTGGCCGAGGCCCGGCTGTTCCAGCAGATGGCGGCCTCGCTGCTCTACGCCAACGCCACCCTGCGCGCCGACAACAGCCTGCTGCAGGCCAACCGGCGCAGCCAGTCCGGGCTCTGGGGCCAGGGCATTTCCGGCGACCTGCCGATCGTCCTGCTGCAAGTGGGCGACCTGGCCAACATTGCCCTGGTGCAGCAGTTGATCAAGGCCCACGCCTACTGGCGGCAAAAAGGCCTGGCGGTGGACCTGGTGATCTGGAACGAGGACCAGGCGGGTTACCGCCAGCAGCTCCAGGACCTGATCATGGGCCTGGTGACCTCCGGCAGCGAAGCCAGCCTGATCGACCGCCCGGGGGGCATCTTCGTGCGCCCGGCCCAGCAACTGTCCGGCGAGGACCGCACGCTGATGCTGGCGGTGGCGCGCCTGGTGGTCAGCGACAGCCGCGGCAGCCTCGCCGAGCAAGTCCACCGGCGCCGCGCCGACCCTTCGCTGCCGCGCCTGGAAGCGCCCCTGGTACGCCTGCCACCACCCGCCAGCCGAGCCAGTACCGCTGCAGCGCCAGAGCTGATCCTGGAAACCCCCTACGGCGGTTTCAGCAGCGACGGCCGTGAATACCTGATCACCCTCAACCCCGGGCAGCCGACGCCCGCGCCCTGGGCCAACGTGCTCGCCAACCCGCTGTTCGGCACGGTGATTTCGGAAACCGGCGGCGCCTACAGCTGGCGTGAGAACGCCCACGAATACCGCCTCAGCCCGTGGCACGACGACCCGGTCAGTGACCCCAGCGGCGAGGCCCTGTACCTGCGCGACGAAGACAGCGGGCGGGTCTGGTCGCCCACTCCCCAGCCCTGCCCCGGAAGCGGCAGCTACCGCACCCGCCACGGCTTCGGCTACAGCGTCTTCGAGCATGAAGAGGACGGCATCCACAGCGAGCTCACGGTTTATGTGGCGCTGCAGGCGCCGATCAAGTTCTCGCGGCTGAAGATCCGCAACCTCAGCGGTCGGCCACGGCGCTTGTCGGCCACCTGCTATGTGGAATGGGTGCTGGGAGAGTCCCGCAGCCGCTCGGCCATGCACGTGGTCAGCGAAAGCGACCCGGTGAGCGGCGCACTGTTCGCCCGCAACCCCTACAACATGGAGTTTTCCGGGCACGTGGCGTTTCTCGATACGGACGCCGAGGTCAGCAGCTTCACCGGCGATCGCAGTGAGTTCATCGGCCGCAACGGCAGCCTCGCGGCGCCGGCAGCGTTGACTCGGGGGCGCCTGTCCGGGCGCTCCGGTGCCGGTTTCGACCCCTGCGCGGCGATGCAGGTGAGCCTGGAACTGGAGGACGGCCAGAGCCGGGAGGTGCTGTTCCGCCTGGGGGCCGAAGTGGATGCCAAGGCCGCCACCCGCCGGGTCCTGCAGTACCGCGGCAGCCAGATGGCGCAGGCCGAGCTTGCGGCCGTGCACCAGCATTGGCAGCGCAGCCTCGGCGCGGTACAGGTGCGCACACCGGACCCGGCCATCGACGTCATGGCCAACGGCTGGCTGATGTACCAGACCATTGCCTGCCGCTTCTGGGCCCGCAGCGGTTTCTACCAGTCCGGCGGTGCCATCGGCTTTCGCGACCAGTTGCAGGACAGCATGGCGATGATCCACGCCGAGCCGGCCCTGGCCCGCGAGCACCTGTTGCTGTGCGCCGCCCACCAGTATCCCGAGGGCGACGTCCAGCACTGGTGGCACCCGCCACAGAATCGCGGGGTGCGCACCGGCTGCTCCGATGATTTCCTGTGGCTGCCCCTGGCCACCAGCCGCTATGTACAGATCACCGGCGACCACAGCGTGCTGGAGGTCGAAGTGGGTTACCTGGAAGGCCGCCTGCTCAATTCCGGGGAAGAGTCCTACTACGACCTGCCCCAGGCCAGCGGGCTGCGGGAAAGCCTCTACCTGCACTGCCGGCGCGCCATCGAGCACGGCCAGCGGCGCGGGGTCCACGGCTTGCCGCTAATGGGCACCGGGGACTGGAACGACGGCATGAACCGGGTCGGTGAACACGGCCTGGGGGAAAGCGTGTGGCTGGGCTTCTTCGGCCATGAAGTGCTGCAACGCTTTGCCGTCACCGCCGAGCAGCACCAGGACCCGGACTTCGCCCGGGAGTGCCGCGCCCAGGCCCTGGCCTTGCGCGCCGCCCTCGACAGCCAGGCCTGGGACGGCCAGTGGTATCGCCGCGCCTGGTTCGACGATGGCCAGATCCTGGGCAGCGCCAGCAACCAGGAGTGCCGCATCGACTCCATCGCCCAGAGCTGGTCGGTGCTGTCCGGCGCCGCCAGCGATGCCCGCCAGCACCAGGCCATGGCCTCCCTGGACCAGCACCTGGTGCGTCGCGACAGCGGCGTGGTGCTGCTGCTCGACCCACCGTTCGCCCACAGCCCCCTAGACCCGGGCTACATCAAGGGCTACGTGCCCGGGGTGCGGGAAAATGGCGGCCAGTACACTCATGCCGCGGTCTGGGCCAGCATGGCCTTCGCCCGCCTGGGGGACAGTGCCCGGGCCTGGGAGCTGCTGCACATGATCAACCCGGTAAGCCGGCGCAGTGCCGAACAGGTCGCCACCTACCGGGTCGAGCCCTACGTGATGGCCGCCGACGTCTATGGCGTGGCGCCCCACACCGGGCGCGGCGGCTGGAGCTGGTACACCGGTTCGGCGGGCTGGACTTACCGGCTGATCGTCGAGTCGCTGCTGGGCCTGCGCCGCGAAGGCCAGAGCCTGTACATCGAACCGGTGATCCCGGCGCATTGGCCGGGCTACAGCCTGGACTATCGGTTCGGCGAGACGCTCTACCGTATTGAAGTGCGGCAGAACCCCGGCGCCACCCTCAGCCTGAGCCTGGACGGCCGGCCGCTGGTGGGGCTGGCCATACCGCTGCTGGATGACGGCAGTACGCGCCGGGTGCTGCTCACCTGGCCCGCGGCCCTGCCCGCGCAGGCCGGGCATACCCCGACAGCGACCCATACGGAGCCGGCACCATGACAGACACCCGGCCACACCCTGGACTACCCTGAGTGAGCGCTGACGCCTTGCCATCCGGTGGTTCTGAGATGTTCGACAACCTTGGGCACGGGCCCAATCACTTGCTCAATGCACTGCCGGCGGCGGTGCAGGAGCGCCTGCTGCCCCACCTCAAGCCGGTGGCCCTGAGCCTGGGCCAGGTGCTCTACGAGTCCGGGGACATACCGCGCCACGTGTACTTCCCCACCGATGCAGTGGTGTCGTTGCTGTACCTGATGGAAAACGGCGCCTCGGCGGAAATCGCCGTGGTGGGCAACGAAGGGCTGGTGGGGGTGGCCCTGGTCATGGGCGGCGAAAGCACCACCAGCCGGGCCATCGTGCAGAGCGCCGGGCACGCCTTGCGCCTGCCCGGCCAGCGCCTCAAGGACGAGTTCAACCGCCACGGCGAAATGCTCCTGCTGATGCTGCGCTACACCCAGTCGCTGATCACCCAGATGGCCCAGACCGCGGTGTGCAACCGCCACCACTCCATCGACCAGCAACTGTGCCGCTGGCTGCTGCTGTCTTTGGACCGGCTGCCGGGCAACCAGCTGGTGATGACCCAGGAACTGATCGCCAACATGCTCGGGGTGCGTCGCGAAGGCGTGACCGAAGCCGCGGGCAAACTGCAGCGCCAGGGCATCATCGAATACAGCCGCGGCCGGATCAATGTGCTTGACCGGCCGCGGCTGGAGCAGCACAGCTGCGAGTGCTATGGGGTGGTGCGCAAGGAAACCGAGCGCTTGCTGCCGTACCTGCCTGGCAGCAAGCGCGCCGATCCGGACTGAAACGGGCGTGGGTGTCAGGCCGCGCCAGACGCCTTCACCGCCAGGATGCTCCCCGGCATCGAGTACAAGGCGCGTTCGGTGGTGCTGCCGATCAAGCGGCCAAAGCCGGTGCGGTGCACCGTGCCCATCACCACCACGTCCACCAGGTATTCGTCGACGAACTGGGCGATGCCCGGCACCGGCGGGCCCATGATGAAGTGGCGGAATTCCTGGGGCACGTTGTGCTCATCCCCCAGGCGTTCGAATTCCTTGTGCAGGGAGTCGCGCAACTCGTCCAGGCAGTTGACGCTCCAGGCGGTGGACGCCACCGGCGCCACGCCATCGAGCATCGGCATCAGGTCGTAGGCGTACAGCAGGTGCAACTGGGCGTCGCATTGCAGGGCCAGGGCGTGGGCGGTCTGGATGATCTGCGTATTGAGCCCGCGGATCTGGGTGTCGGACTGGGCCGGGTCCACCGCGGCGACAATCCGCCGGGGCAGCTTGTGCGGCGCGTCGTTGACCAGGTGCACCGGCACCGGCGCCTCGCGCAGCAGGTGGCAATCCAGCGGGGTGACGAACACGCGCTTGAGGGCCGACTCCAGGGTCACGTCCTTGATCAGCAGGTCAGGCCGGAACTCGTCGATGTAGGCGAGCATGTCCTTGAGCACCTGGGTGCTCCAGATCACCTGGGTGGTGACCTGCACGCCCTCCTCGGCCATCCACTGCGCTTCCACCTGCAACCAGCGCTCGTGGCGCTGCAGGTAGGCTTCGCGCTCGCTGTCTTCCAGGTGTTCTTCCCATAGGTAGGTGCGCGCCGGCGGTTCGACGAACACCAGGGCGTGCAGCGCCGCGCCGCTGGCCCGGGCCAGGGCAACGGCACGGCGCGCCGCGGGGGATTGGTGCTGCTGTGGATCGGCGATCAGCAACAGACGCTGGTACTGGCTCATGGTGCTCCTCCTTGGGCGATACGTGAGCTTGAGTGTGGAATGCCGTGCTACCGGGCGCCTTGATCGGTATCAAGGGCGCCCGGTGGCACGGGTCATGGGGTGATGGCGATCTTCATCACGCCGTCGCGCTGGCTGGCGAACAGCTCGTAGGCGGCCTCGATATCGTCGAGCTTGAAGCGGTGGGTCACCAGCGGCTTGAGGTCCACCTGGCCATTGGCGACCACCTCCATCAGCCGGCGCATGCGTTCCTTGCCGCCCGGGCACAGGGTGCTGAGGATGCTCAGGTCGCCCAGGCCGGCGGCATAGGCATCCAGGGGAATGCGCAGGTCGCTGGAATAGACCCCAAGGCTCGACAGCTTGCCCCCCGGGCGCAGCACCCGCAGCGCCGACTCGAAGGTGCCCTGGGTGCCCAGGGCCTCGATCGACACATCGACCCCGCGACCGTCGGTGAGGTCCATGATCTGCTTGACCACGTCGCCCTGCTTGAAGTCCACCACATGGGTCGCCCCCAGCCCGCGCGCCACGCTCATGCGCGCGGCCACGGTGTCGACGCCAATGATGGTGGTGGCACCCTTGAGCCTGGCTCCGGCCACCGCGCACAGGCCGATGGGGCCCAGGGCGAACACCGCCACGCTGTCGCCGATGTTCACCTCGGCACGCTCGGCGCCGGAGAAACCGGTGGACATGATGTCCGGGCACATCAGCACTTCTTCATCGCTCAGGCCGTCGGGGATCGGGCACAGGTTGGCCAGGGCGTCCGGCACACGCACGTATTCGGCCTGGCAGCCATCGATGGTGTTGCCGAACTTCCAGCCGCCCGTGGCGCGGAAGCCGTGGCGGGTGTCCGGGCCGTCCTGGGAACCGCAGCCGCAGAGGCAGGCGTAGCTCTGGCCGCTGGGGGTGATGGCCCCGGCGATCACTCGCTGGCCCTCGTGGAAGCCGCGCACCTGGGAGCCCAGGCGCTCGATCACCCCCACCGGCTCGTGGCCGATGGTCAGGCCCTTGGCCACCGGGTATTCACCCCGCAGGATGTGCACGTCGGTGCCGCAGATGGTGGTGGTGGTGATCCGCACCAGGGCGTCCAGCGGACCGATTTCGGGGATGTCCTTGTCTTCCAGCACGATGCGGTTCTTCTCCACGAATACCGCTGCTTTCATCTTGGCCATGTTGCCGATCTCCATTGCCGGGAAGGGGTCTGCGCGAATCCGCAGGTCTGCTGACAGACTGCGCGGATACCCCGGGGAAGGGCTTGATCATGGTCAAACAATGGCCCCTTGGCGGCCGCTGGGGCGACCGTGTGTCGCAAACTCGCCCTTCAGCCCTGCTGCCGGCGCCGCACCAGGCACAACAACAGCGCCGCAACCCCGCACAGGCCCAGGGTCGGCCCCAGGGCCTGGCCCCAGCCCACCAGCAGCAACCCGGCGCCAATCAGCAGGTAGTAGAACAGGCCGAACCCGGCCCCGGCGCTGCCCAGCCGGTCGCTGTAGGCCGCCAGCGCCGAGCCGAGGATATTGGGGATGGCCAGGCCGAAGCCCAGCACCACGCCGAGCATGGGCAGCAGCAACCACAGGCTGTGCCCAAGCGCTGTCACCCCGAGCCCCCCCAGGGTCACCGCCAGGGCCGCCAGCCGCAGCAGGGTGTCACCGGACCAGCCCCGCCCCAGCAGCCGACGATTGAGCCAGGCCCCCAGCCCCGAAGCCAGGGCCAGGCCCGCACCGCTGTAACCAAAGCCCTGCTCGCCCCACCCCAGGTCGCGAAACAGGAACGGCCCGAGGCTGTAGTAGCTGAGCAAGGCCACATTGAACAGCGCCACCAGCAGCGCCGAGCGCCAGATGCCCGGGTCCCTGAGCATGTGCCACAAGGTCCCGGCCAGAGGCGCCAGGTGCGGCGCCGGCGCACGGGTTTCCGGCAAGGCCCGGGCGCACCAGCCGAGCAAGGCCAGGGCCAGCACCAGCAACCCGGCCAGCGCGCCCTGGTAGCCCCAGGCCCGCACCAGCCCGGCCCCACTGAACAGGCCAATGGCCGGGCTGGCCGCCAGGAACATGCCCACCAGGGAAAACACCCGCACCAGTTCACTGCCGCGAAACAGGTCGCGCAGCAGGGTCTGGGTCACCACCGAGCCCGCCGCCACACCCAGGGCGGCGAGGGCCTGGCACAGCAACAGCGCGGTAAAACTCTGCACCTGCAATTGCAGCCCGATGGCCAGGACGTACAGCGTCAGGCCACCCAGCAAGGCCGGGCGCCGGCCCCAAAGATCGCTCAAGCGCCCCCACAGCAGCACCCCCGGGGCAAACCCCAGGACAAACACCGAAAGGCTCTGGGCCGCTTGCGCGGGGGCCACGCCAAAGGCCCGGCCAAGATCGGCCAGGGCTGGGCTGTAGAGGGTCTGGGCGAGCTGCGGGAACATCAGCAGGGCCAGGGCCAGGGGCAACAGGGAACGGGGATTCATCAGGCAGTGCTCGGCAAAAAAAACATGCCGGCGATTCTAGGCAGCGGCGCCTGGCGTATTATCGCAACCCTGCCAACAAACATCGGAAGTACGCCAATCATGGCCTGGCTCGAACCACAGGCACTCTTCGACCCCGACCGCTTCGACGCCCCCCTGCTGGGCATCGCCGCGACCCTCGGCGACCACGACTCCGGCCTGCACCGCCACCGCCGCGGGCAATTGCTGTACACCCGCCAGGGCTGCACGCGGATCACCCTGGACCATCGCCTGTGCCTGCTGCCGCCCTCGCGGGCGGCGTGGATTCCCCCGGGCGTCACGCACCGCGCGCAAATGCAGCAGAGCGTGGACTACCGTTCGCTGTACTTCAGCGCCGAACTAAGCCAGCGCCTGCCGGCCGAAGTGGCGGTGATCGAGGTCAGCCCGCTGCTCCAGGCCGTGCTGGAACCCATGGCCCAGGCCGCCTTCGACTGCGACTGGAGCCAGGGCCGCTACCCGCACCTGCTGGGCCTGTGCATCGAGGAAATCCGCCAGGCCCTGCACCAGCCCCTGTCGCTGCCCCTGCCCCGGGACAAACGCCTGCAACCGCTGCTGGCGGACCTGGAGCAACTGCCGCCGCAATTGCAGGTACTGGCCACCCAGGTCGGCGCCAGCAGCCGTACCATCGGCCGGATCTTCCAGCGTGAAACCGGCCTGAGCTACCAGCAATGGCGCCAGCAGTGGCGGCTGATGCGCGCCATCGAACTGCTCGCCACAGGCCGCGGCATCGGCTACAGCGCCTGCGCACTGGGCTTTGCCAGCGACAGCATCTTCATCGCCTTCTTCAAGGCCATGACCGGCACCACGCCGCGGGCGTATTTCAAGTAAGCCCGCACCTTTCATTCCTGGGGGATGTGGCGAAAGCCCACCGCTACAGCACGGGTCGAGGTGGGGCTACGTTACGTGCCGCGCGCACCCAGGCCCATGACCGCTATCGGGGAACTTGAGGAGACCAATGCCGTCGCGGCCCAGCGCCTTGGCGAGGCATGGCGGGAGATCGCCAGGCAAGGCCCTTCGGGCTTTGCGCAGCTTCGCAGGCTCAGCAGCGGCTACAGGGCCAGTGCCGTTCGGCGACTTTTGTAGCCGCTGCCGCAGGCTGCGAACGGCTGCGCGCAGACGCGGCGATGTCAGGGACATTGTCAGGCCAGGGCCGGGCCGGGGCTTGGGGTGGCCGGCGCCTCAGGTGCGGCTGCGCAGCCATTGCAGGAAACCCTTCCTGGGCACTGGCTTGGGCGCAGCCTGGGACAGGGTCTGGGCCATGTGCCGGCGAAAATCCAGGAGGTTCTTCATGGCCTCGTTGATGTCGTGGCGCGCATCCAGGCAGGGCTTGAGGAACTCGTTGTCGATGCGGTAGAGGCTGCAGAAGGTCTTGGCCGCAAACTGCGCCACTGTGGCTTGATCGGCCACCACGCCGGCTTCGCCGATGACCTCCCCCGGCCCCATGCGCCCGGCCTCGAAGGGCTTGCCGTCGCGTTGCATGGTCACCGAAACCACCCCGGATTCGATGATGAACAGGTGATCGCTGACCTCGCCCTGGGCCAGGATGGTCTCGCCGGCACGGTAGGTCTGCAGGTGCATGTTCTGGCTGAAGGTGTCCTTCTCATCCTGGCGCAGGGTGGAAAAGATGCTCGAGGCGTCCAGCAGTGCCCGGGGCCGCGACAGGGTCGCCGCCTGGACGGGCTCGGCGGCGGACAGCAGGCCGATGCCGCTGGCCTGCAAATGGCGGAAGGCCAGGTCGAACAGTTGGTTGCGCACCTCGCGCTTGTGCCCCATGTCGGCGACAAAACCGCTGATCTCGTATTCCGCGCCACTGCTGCTGGTGCTCTTCATCGCCACGCTGGCCGCCGGGGTGCTCAACAGCAGGCGGCAGCCCAGGGTGGCCCGTTCCAGGGCCTCGATGACTTTCTGCGGGCGCGCGTGGGGGCTGACCTGCACGCTCACCGACAGGCCATGAACATCCACCGGCCGGCTGAAATTGGTGATCTTGGCCTTGGACGCCAGGGAGTTGGGGATCACCACCATGCTGCCTTGGGAGGTCTGCAGCCGGGTGGCGCGCCAGTCGATGTCCAGCACCCGCCCCTCGGTGCCGTCGATGGCGATCCAGTCATCGATCTGGTAGGGCTTGGTGGTGTTGAGGACGATCCCGGAAAACAGGTCGCTGAGGGTGCTTTGCAGCGCCAGGCCGACGATGATCGCCAAGGCCCCGGAGGTGGCCAGCACGCCCTTGACCGGCAGTTCCAGCACATAGGCCAGGGCGGCGATGATGGCGATGAGGAAGATCACCGCGCCCATCAGGTCCTGCAGCAGGCGCCCGGTATGCCCCACCCGCTGCATCATCAGGGTGCCCAGCAACACCGTCAGGGTCCGCGCGCCAAACAGCCACCAGCCAATTTCCAGGCCGGTGGCGGCCAGGTGCAGGGGCACGTCGTCGGGCCAGGGCGCGGCCTGCATCGGGTTCATGCCCTGGTTGAACAGCATCAGGCTGTAGAGGGAAAAGATCAGCACCCGTACCGCCAGCTTCCAGTAGTCGCCACGGCTGCCGATCAGGCGCCAGAGCAGCATATCCAGGAACAGCAGGAACAGCGCGGCCAACAACGGATGATCGCTGAACAGGGAAGACATCGAGGCACTCCGGCATGACGAAGACGGCACGATCGCACGAAAGACGCAGGAGCAGGTATAGCTGGAAAAGCCCGGGGCGTGCGCCCCGGGCCGGGATCGGGCGACGGGCGCAGGGCCCGCCGCGACTCAGGGATTACTGGCCCTGGGTCAGGGTGTTGTAGCTGGTCATCAGGTTGCGGTAGTCGGGGATGTGGTTGGAGAACAGGGTGCCCAGGCCCTCGATGTCGTTGCGCCAGTCGCGGTGCAGCTCGCAGGCCAGGCCGAACCAGGTCATCAACTGGGCGCCGGCATTGGACATGCGGTTCCAGGCCGAATCGCGA
This sequence comes from Pseudomonas sp. UME65, assembly GCF_014170225.1. NCBI lineage: Bacteria > Pseudomonadati > Pseudomonadota > Gammaproteobacteria > Pseudomonadales > Pseudomonadaceae > Pseudomonas > Pseudomonas sp. UME65. The sequence continues at coordinate 653,032 of NZ_LZZQ01000005.1, forward strand.
GTCAGGGCATTGAAGGTGCCGGAAGCGTCGGTAACCACGAACACTTCAAAGCCTTCTTCCAGGGCCGAGAGCGCCGGGAACGCCACGCACACTTCGGTTACCACGCCGGCGATGATCAGTTGCTTCTTGCCGGTGGCCTTGATCGCCTTGACGAAGTCCTCGTTGTCCCAGGCATTGATCTGGCCCGGGCGGGCGATGTACGGCGCATCGGGGAACAGCGCCTTGAGCTCCGGCACCAGGGGGCCGTTGGGGCCGGTTTCGAAGCTGGTGGTGAGGATGGTCGGCAACTTGAAGTACTTGGCCAGGTCGGCCAGGGCCAGCACGTTGTTCTTGAAACGATCGGGCTCGATATCACGGACTAGCGACAGCAGGCCGGCCTGGTGGTCTACCAGCAGAACGGCGGCGTTATCCTTGTCCAGACGCTTGTATGCAGTAGTCATGTAAAGTCCTCGCTAATGATCGATGCCGGAAGACCCGGCTTGGATGAAACCCGTGGCACGCTCCGCCGGGGTAACGGCGGGCGCCGGGGAGTTGCGCGCGACTGGCAAAGCCTAGTTGCCGATGCCCGCCGCGCCAGTGCAACCGGTCAGTGACCGGTTGCGTCCATCTGGCCGAAGCGTCCCGATTGGAAGTCGACGAAGGCCTGATGAATCTCTTCTTCGCTGTTCATCACGAACGGGCCGTGGCCGACGATGGGTTCGTCGATGGGCTCGCCGCTGAGCAACAGCGCGATCGCGTCGTTGTTGGCCTCCAGGCTGATGTCCTGGCCGTCACGCTCCAGCAGCGCCAGCTGACCTTCGCGCACCAGCTCCTGGCCATTGACCTGCACCGTGCCGCGCAATACCACCAGGGCGCTGTTACGCCCCGAATGCAGAGGCAGGTCCAGGTGCTTGCCGGCTTGCAGGCGGATGTCCCAGACGTCGATCGGGGTGAAGGTCCGTGCAGGGCCCCGGTGGCCATCGAACTCGCCGGCGATCAGGCGCAGGCTGCCGGCATTGCCCGGCAGCGGGACCTGCGGGATGTCCGCCGCAACGATGGTCTGGTAACCGGGCGCCGCGAGCTTGTCCTTCGCCGGCAGGTTGACCCACAACTGGACCATTTCCAGGTTGCCGCCACGCCGGGCGAAGTCCGTGGAATGGAACTCCTCATGGAGGATCCCCGAGGCCGCGGTCATCCACTGCACATCGCCAGGGCCGATCTTGCCGCCGCTGCCGGTGGAATCCCGGTGTTCCACCTCGCCGTCATAGACGATGGTTACGGTTTCGAAACCGCGATGGGGGTGCTGGCCGACGCCGCGTCGGGCGCTGGTGGGGCTGAACTGCGCGGGGCCGGCGTGATCCAGCAGCAGGAACGGGCTGATGTGCTGGCCCAGGTTGTCGTAGGAAAACAGGGTACGGACCGGGAAGCCGTCACCGACCCAATGGGGCCGTGGACTGGTGTAGATGCCGATGATGTTTTTCATGTCGTCCTCCAGAACTATCTGATGGACACACCTTAAAACTCAGACCTTTGCCGCGCTAGACTGCAAAAATCACCCTTAGCGTTCTATCTGGAGAACGATCTTGGAAGATCTGAACACCCTCTACTACTTCACCCAGGTGGTGGAGCACCGTGGCTTTGCCGCCGCGGGACGGGCCCTGGACATGCCCAAGTCCAAGCTCAGCCGACGGATTTCCCAGTTGGAGGAACGCCTTGGAGTGCGCCTGATCCATCGCACCAGCCGCCACTGTTCGCTGACCGAGATCGGCCAGGAGTACTACCAGCGCTGCCTGGCCATGCGGGTGGAAGCCGAGGGCGCGGCGGAAGTCATAGAACGCAACCGCTCCGAACCCCAGGGTCTGGTACGCGTGGCTTGCCCCACGGCCCTGCTCAATTCCTGGGTGGGGCCGATGCTTACCCGCTTCATGCTCAAGTACCCCCTGGTGGAACTGTTCATCGAGAGCACCAACCGCCGGGTCGACCTGATCCACGAGGGCTTCGACATCGCCCTGCGGGTGCGCTTCCCGCCCCTGGAAAACACCGACCTGGTGATGAAGGTGCTGGGCAACAGCACCCAGTGCCTGGTGGGCCACCCGGATTTTCTCCAGCGCCTGTCGGGCCCGGCAACACCGGCCGACCTCAGCGGTTTGCCGAGCGTGCACTGGGGGGCGGCGCAACGTGAATATCAATGGCAATTGCTGGGCCCGGACGGCGCCGAGGCACTGATCCGCCACCGACCGCGGATGGTCACCGACGACCTGCTGGCGCTGCGCCATGCAGTGCTGGCGGGCATCGGCATCGCCCACCTGCCCAAGGTGGTGGTGCGTGAAGACCTGGAGGCCGGGCGACTGCTGGAACTGGTGCCCGACTGGGCGCCAAGGTGCGGCATCGTGCATGCGATCTTCCCCTCGCGCCGAGGGCTGCTGCCTTCGGTACGCAGCCTGATCGACTTTCTCGGGGAGGAATTCAGCCACAGCGACATGGCCTGAGGCTCAGAAGCAAGCGCCTGGAGCGGCCAGGCGGTGGCGGTTGGGCAGCCTCCCTGTGGGGTTCGTGCCTGGGTTGCGCGATTCGCCGGCAAGCGGGTTCCTACAGGGGCAGGTGGATTCGTGAACGCGGGGCAATATTCCTTTGTGCCGGCGGCGGTTTTTCTCAGCGATGCAGGTACGGATACTGCCGGCCAATCCCACTGCAATGCCCGGAGTGACCCATGTCTGTACCCGCCTTTGGCCTCGGCACCTTCCGCCTTCAGGGCCAGGTGCTCATCGATTCCCTGAGCAGCGCCCTGGAACTGGGCTATCGCGCCATCGATACTGCGCAGATCTACGACAACGAAGCCGATGTCGGCGCCGCGGTGGCCGCCAGCGGCATTCCCCGCGACCAGCTGTTCATCACCAGCAAGATCTGGATCGCCAACCTGTCCCGGGAGCGCCTGATCCCCAGCCTCAAGGAAAGCCTGCACAAGCTGCGCACCGATTACCTGGACCTGACCCTGATCCACTGGCCCTCGCCAGACAACCAGGTGCCGGTGGCGGAGTTCATGCAGGCCCTGCTGGAAGCCAAGACCCAGGGCCTGACCCGGCAGATCGGCGTGTCCAACTTCAGCAATGCCTTGCTGCAGCAAGCCATTGATGCCGTCGGGGCCGAGCAGATCGCCAGCCACCAGGTGGAATTGCACCCCTACCTGCAGAACCGCAAGGTGGTGGAGTTCGCCCGCAGCCAGGGCATTCACATCACCTCCTACATGACCCTGGCCTATGGCGAAGTGCTCAAGGACCCACTGATCCTGCAGATCGCCCAGGCACGCCAGGCCACGCCGGCCCAGGTGGTGCTGGCCTGGGCCATGCAGTCGGGCTATGCGGTGATCCCCTCCTCCACCCGCCGGGCCAACCTGCAAGGCAACCTCGCCGCCTGCGCCTTGACCCTGAGCAGCGCGGAGCTTGAGAGCATCGCCGGCCTGGAGCGCGGCCAACGCCTGACCAGCCCGGCAGGCATTGCCCCGCAGTGGGACTGAAGCGCGAACGGCGCTGACAATAACGCCAAACGGCATCCCTCGGGATGCCGTTTGGCGTGGGGTGCGCAAACCTCGGTCAGTTCGGGCTGCCCCAATGGCCATGCAATTGCGCCAGCCGCTGCCGGGAAGGCACGGCGGCATCGGGCAATGGCGGGTCCACCCACAGCATCAGGCGCTTGATCGCCGCGCTGTCCGGCCATTCGGCCGGGCTGACATGCACCTTGCACCGCCGGCTGCCGGAAGTGGCGACAAGATGCTGGCTGCCGTAGATCAGGGCTTGATCGATATGCGGGTGGTCCAGGCAGAAAGCCAGCAGGTCGAAATCGCTGCGGACAGCCAGGTTGGCGTTGATGATCAGCAGGTCGAACGACTCGCAGGAATACTCCACCAGCGTCAGCAGTTCCTCCAGCCTGTGCACCGGGGCCACTCGGTAATAGTTCAGTTGATTCAGGGCTCTTTCGATCTGCATGCGACGAAAGTGCTGATCATCGGCAATCAATATGCGCAATGCTCTGTTGGACATTTTTCTGATCCTGCTGACAAGACTTCGGCACTGCGAATACCGGCCCTACTCCCGGGCCGCTGGAAGGCTAAGCCAGTGGGTGGAGGTTGGCTCTAGGAACAACCTGAAAGTCGCTGCCAAGGGCGCCCCGCCGGACGGCGCTCTACCCCGCCCGCCTGGCGCTCGCGGCTCGCCCTCCGGCCCCGCTGTGCAACCGTGCCCTACCCTAACCACCCGCCACGGCTTTTAGCAGGGGTCAGGCCCTTGAAAGGTCTTGTTGTCAGGTAAGCCCCTTCCGAGAGAAACCGAGCCGTATCTCATGCCTCCCCTGGGCGGAGGCGAAAAATGCTCATTCGGTGGTGCTCGGGCTCCAGAACGCCTGCTGCACCCAGGGCGATGTGGACAGCCGGGCCACCAGCGCATCCAGTTCGTCACCGTCCACCGAGGTGGTCGCCAGGGTCGCCTCGATCTCCACATCCTCCGTACCGAAGGCGTGCACATCAACGTCGCTGGCGGGGTAGTTGCAGCGCGCCAGCTCCGCTTCCAGCAGGGCGAACACTGCCTTCTGCTTCGAGCGGTGGGCGATCACGTAGACGATATTGGTGACCTCGGCGGACACCACGTCCAGGGGCTGGCGGTTGATGTTGTTGACGATGGGCCGCAGCAGGGTATTGGCGGCCAGCACGAACAGGGTGCCCAGCAGTGCCTCGAGGATCAGGTCGGCACCGGCGCAGGCCCCCACCGCCGCCGAGGCCCAGAGGGTGGCGGCGGTATTCAGCCCACGGACGTTACCCTCCTCGCGCATGATCACCCCGGCGCCGAGAAAGCCGATGCCGGAGACCACGTAGGCCACCACCCGCACCGCCCCTTCGGCGCCCCCCAGGCGGTTGGCCATGTCGACGAAGATCGCGGCCCCCACCGCCACCAGCACATTGGTGCGCAAACCCGCGGTGCGCTGGCGGTACTGGCGTTCGAAGCCGATCAGGCCCCCGAGGATAAAGGCGGCGCTGAGGCTGACCAGGGTATCGATCAGCGAGTCCAGGTTGATGTTGTGCAGGGCTTGCATGGCGACTGTCCTTGAGCGAAGGGCATGAATGGCACCAGAGGACTCTAGCAGCGGTCCATGAACGTCTCATGGCCTGCCGTGGATGCACGGCTGACCGTAGGAGCCGGCTTGCCAGCGAAGAGGCCCGTGAGGACGCCTTCGCCCGCCGGGGAGCTTTCGCTGGCAAGACAGCCTTCGCCAGCGAGCTGGCTCCTACAGGGCAGCATTACTGCCAGCCGAAGCGCCGCACGTAGAAGCCCTTCACCGCCTGGGTCAGGGCCATGTAGGCCAGCAGGATCAGCGGCAGGAACACGAAGTACAGCGACGGCAGCGCCTGCAGCTTGAAGTAGTGCGCCAGCGGGCCCATCGGCAGGAAGATCCCCACCGCCATGATGACGCCGGTCATCACCATCAACGGCATGGCCGCGCGGCTCTGCAAAAACGGAATCTTCGGCGTGCGGATCATGTGCACGATCAGGGTCTGGGTCAGCAGCCCCACCACGAACCAGCCGGACTGGAACAGCGTCTGGTGGTCCGGGGTATTGGCGTCGAACACGTACCACATCAGGGCAAAGGTGGTGATGTCGAAGATCGAGCTGATAGGCCCGAAGAACAGCATGAACCGCCCCACATCCGCCGGCTGCCAGCGCTGGGGTTTTTTCAGCATTTCCTCATCGACGTTATCGAAGGGAATGGCGATCTGGGAAATGTCGTACAGCAGGTTCTGCACCAGCAGGTGCATCGGCAGCATCGGCAGGAACGGAATGAAGGCACTGGCCACCAGCACCGAGAACACGTTGCCGAAGTTCGAGCTGGCGGTCATCTTGATGTACTTGAGCATGTTGGCGAAGGTCCGGCGCCCTTCCAGCACGCCCTCCTCCAGCACCATCAGGCTCTTTTCCAGGAGGATGATGTCCGCCGCTTCCTTGGCGATGTCCACCGCGCTGTCCACGGAAATGCCGATGTCGGCGGTGCGCAGCGCCGGGGCATCGTTGATGCCGTCGCCCATGAAGCCCACCACGTGGCCGTTGGCCTTGAGCAGGCGGACAATGCGCTCCTTGTGGGTCGGGGTCAGCTTGGCGAACACGTTGGTGGTTTCCACCGCCTGGGCCAGTTGCTCGTCGCTCATGCGCTCGATGTCGTTGCCCATCAGCAGGCCCTGCTGCTCCAGGCCCACTTCGCGGCAGATCTTCGCCGTCACCAGTTCGTTGTCACCGGTCAGCACTTTCACCGCCACGCCATGTTCGGCCAGGGCCTTGAGGGCCGGCGCAGTGCTTTCCTTGGGCGGGTCGAGGAACGCCACGTAGCCGATCAGGGTCAGTTCGCGCTCATCCGCCAGGCTGTAGGTGTCGCGACCTTCAAGCATCGGCCGCGCAGCCACCGCCACCACCCGCAGGCCCTCTTCGTTGAGATCGGCAGTGACCTGGCGAATCCGCGCCAGCAGGCTCTCGGTCAGGGCTTCCTCGGCTTCGCCATGACGTACGTTGCGGCACACCGCCAGCACTTCCTCCACCGCCCCCTTGCAGATCAGCAGGTGCGGCCGGTCCTGTTCCGCCACCACTACCGACATGCGCCGACGGGTGAAATCGAAGGGGATTTCATCGACCTTCTGGAATGCCGTGCCGACCTTGAGCTCGCGGTGCACTTCGACGTGCTCCAGTACCGCCACGTCCAGCAGGTTCTTCAGCCCGGTCTGGTAGTAGCTGTTGAGGTAGGCCATTTCCAGCACGTCGTCGGAATCCTCGCCCCAGACGTCCACGTGCCGCGCCAGGAAGATCTTGTCCTGGGTCAGGGTGCCGGTCTTGTCGGTGCACAGCACGTCCATGGCGCCGAAGTTCTGGATCGCGTCCAGGCGCTTGACGATGACCTTCTTGCGCGACAGGAACACCGCGCCCTTGGCCAGGGTCGAGGTGACGATCATCGGCAGCATTTCCGGGGTCAGGCCGACGGCGATCGACAGCGCGAACAGCAGCGCCTCCATCCAGTCGCCCTTGGTGAAGCCGTTGATGAACAGCACCAGGGGCGCCATGACGAACATGAAGCGGATCAGCAGCCAGCTGACCTTGTTGACCCCGCTCTGGAACGAGGTGGGCGCGCGGTCGGTGGCGCTGACACGCTGGGCCAGGGCGCCGAAATAGGTGCTGTTGCCGGTGGTCAGGATCACTGCCGTGGCGGAACCGGAGACCACGTTGGTGCCCATGAACAGGATGTTGTCCAGGTCCAGGGGGTTGCTGGTGTCGGCGTCCTGCTGGCGGGGGAATTTCTCCACCGGCATGGATTCGCCGGTCATGGCCGCCTGGCTGACGAACAAGTCCTTGGCGCTGAGCACCCGGCAGTCGGCGGGAATCATGTCGCCGGCCGAGAGCACGATCAGGTCGCCGGGCACCAGTTGCTTGATCGGCAATTCGATGCGCTGAGCGCCCTTGACCTCGGCGGCGGCCCCCAGCAGGCGGCCGAGCATCGGCGCGGCCTGGGGCGCCGACCCTGGGCGCATGACCGTGGCGGTGTTGCTGACCATGGCCTTGAGGGCATCGGCGGCCTTGTTCGACTTGGCCTCCTGCCAGAAGCGCAGCAGGGTCGAAAGCACCACCATGGAGAAGATCACCGTGGCCGCCTTCATGTCTTCGGTCAGCCAGGAAATCACCGCCAGCAGGGTCAGCAGCAGGTTGAAGGGGTTCTTGTAGCAGTGCCACAGGTGGGTCCACCAGGGCAGCGCCTGCTCGTGCTCGACCTCGTTGAGGCCGTGACGCTCACGCAGGGCATCGGCCTCCTCGGTGCTCAGGCCGTCGGTGTGGCTGCCGAGCTGGTCCAGCAGTTGCGCGGCATCGCTGTTGGCCGCCACCACCAGGGTTTGCGCCAGGGTCGGCGGCACGTCGCGGCTGACGCTGGCATCGCTGAAACTTTCCAGCAGTGCCAGGCGGCGGAAGTGCCGGGCGAAATGCCGGGTCCGCAGGAAGCCGGCAAAGAACTCTTTCAACAGGGTGAGCTTCATGGTGATGACTCCTGCAGCAACGGCGTAGAGAAAACCGCAGGCAGGTACGATCGGGCGTTGCCGGAGGGTAATCCTCCATGCATGCCTGATCCGCAGGTCCTGGACCTGCGCGTCGATGCCACCACAACACGGCAGCCGGCCGGGTCGAAGGGGAAATAGAAGTCGCCAGGAAGTGGCGTCGGGAAGCGAACCACAGAAGTTCGCGATCGGGATGCCGCATCTCGCTGGACGGCGAGACAGCGGCAGGAAAAAGGCTGCGCGCTATCTTGCCGGGACTGCGCCGGTTACTGAAACCGGCCGACTCCTGTCACTCGAACAAGTACCCACACTGGGCCTCCACTGATTGAAAACGCGCGCAGCTTACGCCGCACTATTTGCAGAGTAAACCGGAGGGAAACCCTGGCAGAGGGAATCGAAAAGTTCTTCAGCCAAGGTTCAGGAATGCCTTCGCCGGCAAGCCGGCTCCTACGGCTCCCCACACTGTCACTGACAACCGTAGGAGCTGGCTTGCCAGCGAAAGGGCCCGATAGATCGCCTTCGCCGGCAAGAACGGAGGCGCCGCCGATCAGCTGGCGGTGGCCAGCAGCATGTCACGCACCGAACGGCTGTGACCGCGGCTCTTGCCGTGTTCGTAGAGCGAATCGGCAATCTCCTGGGCACGGATCGGCAGCACCGACAGCAAGGTGTCGCTCAGGCCATGGCTCGCCTGGCTGAAGCCCTGCATGTAGACGCCGGCCTTGCAGCGCTCGTCGGTAATCACGCGATAGTGCCGATCCACTTCAAAATCACCCAGGTACTCCTGGAGCGGTGCCAGCAATTGACGGTGCATCTGGCGCTCATAGCCAGTGGCGAGCACTACCGCGTCATAGTGTTCAGTGGTGCAGGCCCCGGTGGCGCTATTGCGCAGTACCAGCTCGATGCCGTGATCGGTAGCGACGGCTTTTTCCACCAGGGTCAGGGTACGGAACGCGTGGCGGGCGATACCCGAAACCTTCTGGCGATAGAAGATTCCGTAGATGCGCTCGATCAAGTCGATGTCCACCACCGAGTAATTGGTGTTGTGATACTCGTTGACCAGGCGCTCACGCTCGCTGCTCGCTTGCTGGAACACCAGGTCGGTGAATTCCGGCGAGAACACTTCGTTGACGAAGGGACTGTCGTCTGCGGGCTTGAGTGCCGAACCACGGATAATCAAGTCCACCTGTACCGAAGGGAAGCTGTCATTCAGGTCAATGAAGGCTTCTGCTGCACTCTGGCCACCACCAATGATCGCGACCTTCATCTTCTTGCCGGCCACACAGGGTTGTTCAGCCATGCGCTCCAGATACTGGGAATGATGGAAGACCCGACGATCGCCCTTGAGCGCCTTGAAGGTATCGGGAATCCGCGGGGTGCCACCGGCACTGACCACCACCGAGCGGGTGCTGCGGGCGAACTCTTCCCCCTGGGAATTACGCGAAATGACCCGCAGCGCCTCGACCTGCTGGTTGTGCAACAGCGGCTCGATAGCCAGGACCTCTTCGTCGTAGCGGCTCTGATCCTTGAATTGAGCGGCTACCCAGCGCAGATAATCGTTGAACTCCATTCGGCACGGGTAGAAGGTCCCGAGGTTGATGAAGTCGACCAGGCGCCCATGGTGCTTGAGGTAGTTGACGAAGGAATAGGGGCTGGTGGGGTTGCGCAGGGTGACCAGGTCCTTGAGGAAGGAAATCTGCAACTCGCTCTGGGCCACCAGGGTATTGCCGTGCCAGCGATAATCGGCCTGTTTGTCGAGAAATAGCACGTCCAGAGGACCCTGAACCTGGCCGCGCTCCTCCAGCGCAATGGCCAGCGCCAGGTTAGAGGGGCCAAAACCGATACCAATCAAATCGTGAACGATGGCCGATGCCATTGCCTGTGTCATGTCCAGTGTCCTCTGGAGAAGCCCCTCAACGTGGGGAATTACGCCGGTGACCTCGCCGGCCCATGCAGGCCAGCAGGTCGTCTGTTGAGTAGGAACGAGGACGATGAAAAAAAATTTAACCGCCTGGTGGTGTTGCCTTCAGACAAAAGCAAGCTGCCGGTACGTCAGATTCAGTGCAGGGCTCTGCCCGGTTGACGAACACCGCTCGTCACTGAGCATCCCACTGGCGCAGGCGCGACCGACAATGCTTCATGGCATTGACGATGTGTTTCTCCACCAGGCTGCGGGAAATCCCCAGCTGTTCGGCGATCTGCGGGTGGGACAGGCCTTCGAGCTTGCGCAGCAGGAAGCTCTCACGACACAGCCGGGGCAGCTCGGCCAGGGCCCGTTGCAGCATTTCCAGGCGCTGGCCGTGATCCAGGCTGGTCTGCGGCGAAGGGTTGAAGTAACGCTCTTCGTTGTCCAGCACCTCCAGGGGCTCGGACTGGCGCAAGGCATTGCGCCGATGGCCGTCGATCACCAGGTTCAGGGCCGTGCGATAGAGAAACGCCCGCGGCTGCTCGATGGGGGTATCGCTGGAGCGCTCCAGGACCCGCACATAAGCGTCATGCACCACATCCTCGGCCACCTGGCGATTGCCCAGCTTGGCGTTGAGGAAGCACATCAGCTCGCGATAGTAGTTTTCCAACAGGGCTCCCGAGCGCCCACTGGGGCGGTTCTGTCCTTGAGCAAGTCCGGCCATGGCCGATTGCACCCGGTAATTCGTGATGGCTGTTTAGTAGCGGCGTAATTTATAGTAATTCTCATATAGATTTAAAGTAGCGCAGCACCGCGGTGGGTTTATTTTCAGTGTTCCGACAGCTGTAACGCCATGTGTCGGCAGTTAAATTCCCCCCCCGGCATCTCGTTTACCTGACAGCTCCCCGTCTCTGCCGTTCCTGCGGCAGCCGCAAGCCTGGCTGCCCCTTGTGCAGCTGGCCGTTGTGACGGGCCGATATCCCCTGGCCGGAACCCTGCATGAAACGTCCTCGCCCTACCCGACGCGCCCTGCTTGCCGCACTGTGTGTGATCCCCGTTGTTGCCATCGCTGCCTGGAAGTTCATCCCGGCAGGCCGTGACCAGTTCACCACCGTGCAAGTGAGCCGCGGCGATATAGAAAGCAGCGTCACCGCCCTGGGCACCTTGCAGCCACGACGCTACGTGGATGTGGGCGCCCAGGCGTCCGGGCAGATCCGCAAGATCCACGTCGAATCCGGTGATCAGGTCAAGGAAGGCCAGTTGCTGGTGGAGATCGACCCCTCCACCCAACAGGCAAAACTCGACGCCAGCCGTTTCTCCATCGAGAACCTGCAGGCCCAGTTGCAGGAGCAGTACGCCCAGAACCAGCTGGCCCGGCAGAAGTACCAGCGCCAGCAGAATCTGGCGGCCGGCGGCGCCACCCGCGAGGAAGACGTACAGACCGCCCAGGCCGAACTCAAGGCCACCCAGGCGCGGATCGACATGTACAAGGCGCAGATCCGCCAGGCCCAGGCCAGCCTGCGCAGCGACCAGGCCGAACTGGGCTACACGCGCATCTATGCGCCCATGTCCGGCACCGTGGTCGCGGTGGACGCCCGCGAAGGCCAGACCCTCAACGCCCAGCAGCAGACCCCGTTGATCCTGCGCATCGCCAAGCTCTCGCCCATGACCGTCTGGGCCGAAGTCTCGGAAGCCGATATCGGCCACGTCAAACCCGGCATGCACGCCTACTTCACCACCCTGAGCGGCGGCAACCGACGCTGGACCAGCACTGTGCGGCAGATCCTGCCGATCCCGCCCAAGCCCCTCAACGAATCCAGCCAGGGCAGCGGCAGCCCCAACAGCACCAGCAAGAGCGGCAGCGGCCGGGTGGTGCTCTACACCGTGCTGCTGGACGTGGACAACGCCGACAACGCCCTGATGGCGGAAATGACCACCCAGGTGTTCTTCGTCGCCAATCAGGCAAAAAATGTGCTCACTGCCCCCATCGCCGCCCTGCACGGCAGTACCGAGCCGGACCTGCAGATGGCTCGGGTAGTGGCCAAGAACGGCTCGATCGACGAACGCAAGGTCCGAGTCGGCATCAGCGACCGCCTGCGCATCCAGATCCTCGACGGCTTGAACGAAGGTGATCATCTGCTGATCGGCCCGGCCAACAGCAGCGGGGGTTGAATGCAGACGCCTCTGATCGACCTCAGGAACATCCGCAAATCCTACGGCGGCGGCGACAGCCCGCAGGTCGATGTCCTGCGGGGCATCGACCTGTCGATCCACGCCGGCGAGTTCGTCGCCATCGTCGGCGCCTCGGGCTCCGGCAAGTCGACGCTGATGAACATCCTCGGCTGCCTGGATCGCCCGACCTCGGGCGAGTACCTGTTCGCCGGGGAGAACGTGGCTCACCTGGACAGCGACGAACTGGCCTGGCTGCGCCGCGAGGCCTTCGGCTTCGTGTTCCAGGGCTACCACCTGATCCCTTCCGGCTCGGCCCAGGAAAACGTCGAGATGCCGGCCATCTACGCCGGCACCCCGGCCGCCGAACGCCACGCCCGCGCCGCCGCCCTGCTGGAGCGCCTGGGCCTGGCCAGCCGCAGCGGCAACCGCCCGCATCAATTGTCCGGCGGCCAGCAGCAGCGAGTGTCCATCGCCCGCGCCCTGATGAACGGCGGCCACATCATCCTCGCCGACGAACCTACCGGCGCCCTGGACAGCCACAGCGGCGCCGAAGTCATGGCCCTGCTGGACGAACTGGCCAGCCAGGGCCACGTGGTGATCCTCATCACCCACGACCGCGAAGTGGCGGCACGGGCCAAGCGCATCATCGAGATCCGCGACGGCGAGATCATCAGCGACACCGCCACCAGCGATCCCTCGGTACAACTGAGCGCCAACGCCGGCGCCCTGCAAGCCGTGGACCTGCGCCAGCGCCTGGCCGACGGCAGCGAGCCCACCGGTGCCTGGAAAGGCGAACTGCTGGAAGCCATACAGGCCGCCTGGCGGGTGATGTGGATCAACCGCTTCCGCACCGCCCTGACCCTACTGGGGATCATCATCGGCGTGGCCTCGGTGGTGGTGATGCTGGCGGTGGGCGAAGGCAGCAAGCGCCAGGTGATGGCGCAGATGGGGGCGTTTGGCTCGAACATCATTTACCTGAGCGGACACGCGCCCAACCCGCGCGCGCCGCAAGGCATCATCAGCCTCGACGACGTCGCCGCCGTGGCCACCCTGCCCCAGGTCAAGCGCATCATGCCGGTCAATGGATCGGAAGCCGTAGTGCGCTTCGGCAATGCCGATCACATGAGCTATGTCGGCGGCAACGACACCAACTTCCCGCATATCTTCAACTGGCCGGTAGTGGAAGGCAGCTACTTCACGGAGGCCGACGAACATGCCGGCGCCGCAGTGGCAGTGATCGGCAAGAAGGTCCGGGAGAAACTGCTAAAAGATGTCGCCAACCCCATCGGCCAGTACATCCTGATCGAAAACGCGCCCTTCCAGGTGGTCGGCGTGCTGATGGGCAAAGGTGCAAGCTCCGGCGACCAGGACAGCGACGACCGTATCGCCGTGCCCTATTCCGCCGCCAGCACTCGCCTGTTTGGCAGTCGCAACCCGGAATACGTGGCCATCGCCGCCGCCGATGCCGGCAAGGTCAAGGAAGCCGAACAAGCCATCGACCAACTGATGCTGCGCCTGCACAACGGCAAGCGCGACTATGAACTGACCAACAACGCCGCGATGATCCAGGCCGAGGCCCGGACCCAGAACACCCTGTCGCTGATGCTCGGCGCCATCGCCGCGATCTCGCTGCTGGTGGGCGGCATCGGGGTGATGAACATCATGCTCATGACCGTGCGCGAACGCACCCGGGAAATCGGTATCCGCATGGCCACCGGTGCCCGCCAGCGCGACATCCTGCGCCAGTTCCTCACCGAAGCAGTGATGCTTTCGGTGGTCGGCGGCCTGACCGGCATCGGCGTGGCCCTGATCATCGGCGGCATCCTGATCCTCAGCGAAGTGGCGGTGGCCTTCTCCCTGGCCGCAGTGCTCGGCGCCTTCGCCTGCGCCCTGGTCACCGGCGTCATCTTCGGCTTCATGCCGGCCCGCAAAGCTGCCCGGCTCGACCCGGTCACGGCCCTTACCAGTGAATGATCGATCTATGAAAGTGCACCTGACCCTCCTGACCGCCAGCGTCTTGCTGGCGGCCTGCAGCAGCCCGGCGCCGCGCCCGGAAAGCGGCCTGCAAGCACCGGCGTCCTGGCACTCTCCCGCCAGCCAGGGCGACCGGCAGCAAGACCTGCGCTGGTGGACCCGTTTCGGCAGCCCGGAGCTGGACCAACTGATCGCCGAAGCCCGGGCCGGCAGCCATGACCTGGCCGCCGCCATGGCCCGGGTCCGCCAGGCCCAGGCCAGTGCCATCGTCGCCGGGGCTCCGCTGCTGCCCAGCGTCAATGGCACCTTCAACGCCAGCCGCAGAAAACAGTTGCGCGGCAACAACTCCAGCCAGCTCGATTCCAGCAGCAACAGCACGGTCACGAACTCGTTCGACGCGGGCCTGAGCGCCACCTATGAAGTCGACTTCTGGGGCGGTCGCCGCGCCGCCTACGACAGCGCCCTGCTCGGAGTCCAGGCCAGCGAGTTCGACCAGGCCACCGTTGAGCTGACCCTGCTCAGCGGCGTGGCCAACAGCTATGCCCAGGTCCTGTCGTTGCGGGAACAGAGCCGCATCGCCGAACTCAACCTGGCCAATGCGCAGAACGTGCTGCAACTGGTGCAGACCCGCTATGACTCCGGCTCGGCCACCGCCCTGGAGCTGGCCCAGCAGAAAAGCCTGGTGGCCGCCCAGCAACGCCAGGTGCCCCTGGTGCAACAGCAGGCCGAAGAAGCGCAGATCACCCTCGCCACCCTGCTGGGCCGGCCGGTACAGAGCCTGAAATTGAGTGACCAACCCTTTGCCCAATTGAGCTGGCCGACCATCGACGCCGGCGTACCCAGCGAACTGCTGACCCGCCGTCCCGATATCGCCGGTGCCGAGGCCCGGCTGGCGGCGGCCCAGGCCGATGTCAAAGTGGCGCGGGCGGCCATGCTGCCGACCCTGACCCTGACCGCCAACCTGGGCACGGGCTCCGACAAGATGGGCGAGGTCTTGCGCAATCCCTTCTACAACCTCGCCTCCGGGCTGGTGGCGCCGATCTTCAACAACGGGCGCCTGGGCGCCGAACGGGACAGGGCCACAGCGCGCCAGCAAGAGCTGCTGGAGACTTATCGCGGGGCGATCATCAATGGTTTTGCCGATGTGGAGAAAGCCCTCAACAGCATTCGCGGCCTGGACCAGCAGCGCCAGTGGCAGAGCGAAGAACTGAACCAGGCGCAGCGCGCCTTCGAGATCGCCCAGAGCCGCTATCAGGCCGGCGCCGAAGACCTGCTGACCGTCCTGGAAACCCAGCGCACCCTGTACACCGCCCAGGACCAGAACGTGCAACTGCGGCTGTCGCGCCTGCAGTCGAGCATTGCCCTGTACAAGGCCCTGGGGGGCGGCTGGAATCAATGAATCACCAAAGGCTCGCATGGCCAGCGTTATCACCACTGGCCATCGTCGCAGCGACGGCCAGGGCGCTGATGACCTAGAATCGTCCGACCACCCACAGACGCGAGCAACGCCCCCACCATGCCCCTTGGAACCGAGCTGGACGCCGCCCTGGCAGACGTGCTGTCGATGCTGAAAAGAGCATTCCCGAACGGAGTCAGCACAACCGATTACCGCCCTCTTCTGGCAGCGCTATATGAACATCTGTCAGATCGAAACCTGGCGAATGTCATTTCACAGCTCACTCACAAGGACCCGGATCTGGTCCTCAACGAGATCTACGAGGCCATGACCTGCAAGAAACCGAAAGCTCAGGAGATAGCATCGCTAACTCGGCTCCTGAACCATCACGGGGCGCCTGAAACCCTGGCCGACAACTGATCTTTCGAGCCTCGAGAAGACCTGGACAATGAACTTCAGTGAATTTGAACAACTGCTGAATGCCAAGAAGAACCTCCATCCGATCTGGTTTGAGCTCCCTTCGGACAGCGCCGCCACCGAGGAGGACATCACCGAGGCTCAAAATGACCTGGCGCTGCGACTTCCTGTCGAGTACCGCCAGTTCCTGCTGAAGCATGGGGGCGGCTACTTTGCCTTGGGAATCGTCTACTCACTGGACAGAGACAGCGATTTCAACCTGGCCAGAATCAATCGACAACACCCACTGATTGGCAAGTGTCATCTGTTGTTTTCAGAGAACGGCTGCGGCGACTTCTACGGCTTCCGGATTGAAAATAACCAATGCCTGGCAGAGGTGTGCTTTTTTGATCATGAAACCCAAGCATGGCAGCAGACCGGATACCCAGAACTGTTCAGCTTCCTGGCCGAAGTGGCCCTTTCGATCTGAACACCCCTAGCAACGACCTCCAGACTCGAAGTTCGCGATCAGTCCGGCGCCACTACAGCAGCCGCTGCCTGACCTTCAAATGCCGCGCATACCAGGGCCGGCGCGGCACCTTGCGCAGCAGATCGGCCAACTGCTTTTCATCCTCGATAAAGGTGATGCGCAGGGCCAGCTTCATGGTTTCCGGGTCCATCTCCACGGTCTTGCCGGTCTGCAATCCGGGGATGGTGCTGCAACCGTGGGTCACCGGCCCCAGCCAGGGGTCGCCGGCCTCGACCCAGCGCCCCGGGGCGAACCAGGGCACGCCATTGACTTCCAGGCGCTTGAGCTCGCCGGGATGGAAACGCTCGTGGGCGCGGAACCAGTCCTCCAGGCGGTCGTCGATCCAGCCATGGAAACGCCAGAACACCGGGCTGACATGGGAAGAAAACGGGTCGCCGAGAAAGTCGTTTTCCGGCTGGTACCAGCGCGGGGAAAAGTCCGCCGGATCGCGGGCCATGGGCACCGGCGCACCACTGGAAGGATCACGCGGCACCGAGGCCCAGCGCATGTGCAGCCAGTCGTGCAGGCCCAGTTCGATTTCCGAGCCGAACTGGCCCAGGGTCAGCTTCGCCAGGTAGCGCGGGTTACGGTACTGCGACTCCCAGACCTGGAAGTTGCTGTGGTAGGTCTCGCCGGCCTTGATGTCGCTGACCCACTGGCTGTAGTCGTCATCGTCATCGGCCAGCCACGCCGGCGGCAGGGAACCGCCGTCATGGTTGTCGAAATAGCGGGCGAAACCCAGGCGATCCCGCAGCAGTTCCGGCTGCGGCAGGGGGAAATGCTGCCAGGACGGCAGGTCCTGCATGGAACGCGCCGTGCCGAGCATGTGCCGGTGCATGAAGAAGAAATCGATACCCGAGCCATTGCGATCTTTTTTCGGACCGCGAGCATCGCGCTCCTGCCCCCGCGGGCCGGGCTGCCAACCGATGCCACGCAGGGCGTCACGCTTCTCTTCGGAAAGCCGGTGCCACTTGTCCCGGGTCGCGTGCCACAGCTGGTGGAACAAACGATGCTCGGGCGACACCAGCCAGGCCTGCAGCGTCGGGTTCAGGCCGATACGCTGGCGGGCTTCGGGAAACATCTGCTTGGTGGCGACAAAGCGGTTGTCCAGGGCAGGCAACGCCAGAGGCCGGTCCAGGCGCTCGACCCGGCCGCTCAGGGTGCCGCTGCCGGCATTGGCGAAACCGGCCCAGACCTCATCCAGGCTCATCTTGAATTCATAGGCGGCGGCACCGTCCAGCGCATTGGCCGGAATCAACCGCCAGTACATTTCACCCGGCTGCGGGCTCACCAGGTCGGCAACGATCCGGTAGCGCGGCTCGGCGTCGCCGCGCAGGCCCTCGGCGCTATCCAGGTAACCGCGCAGGCCGCGCCCGCGCTGGGCGATATCCAGAAACAGCTCCAGGTTCTGGCGCGGCAGGCCATCGAGCCCGGCATCGGCGCCTTCGAAGCGAATGCTCCAGATGCCTCGCAACTGGTCCGCCAGCCGTTGCCCGGCGGTGTCCGCCAGGTCCACCGTGGCTTCACCCGGGGTGATGGGAAACGCTTCCTCACGCGTCAACTCGCGATGCACATAAAACGCCGCCGGCACTGCAGCGCCAGTCAGCGCCAAGCCCGCCATGAACCCTCGTCGAGAAATCGTCATTGCCCTACCTGTGTCAGCCCTGATGCAGGCTTTATCCAAGCTAGAACGTTTATTGCCCCAGGAAATTTACCGCCCGCGCAGGGGGCTTAAATTTCCTCGTCACTGGCTCGTTCTTCCCAGATAGCAAAGGCCCCTGTGCCTGCACCTTGACGGCGAAACCGACTGAGATGGCAATGACAAAACCACGTTCGAAGAAGGCTCTTTACATCGGCCTGCCACTGGCCCTGGCGATTGGCGCCGGCGCCGGCTTCCTGGCCTGGGACTACTGGTTCAGGGACAACCCCGGCTACCCGGTCAAGGTGATGAAGCAGGCAGAGGAACTGCAGGAGCGCATCCTCTCCTTCGACAGCCACATTACCGTGCCCCTGGATTTCGGCAGTGCCGGCAACGAGGCCGACAAGGACGGCAGCGGCCAGTTCGACCTGGCCAAGGCCGGACGCGGGCGCCTGTCCGGCGCAGCCCTGACGATCTTTGGCTGGCCGGAAATCTGGAACGGCCCAAATGCCCCTCATCGCCCAACGGCGGGCTTTGTCGACGCCGCGCGTAATGAACAGGAAGCGCGCTACAAGATTCTCACCGGCATGGTCCGCGATTTCCCCAACCAGGTGGCCATCGCCCACACCCCGGAAGAGTTCCGCCGCCTCAATGGTGAAGGCAAGTTCGCGGTGTTCCTCAGCATGCTCAACGCCTACCCACTGGGCACCGATCTCAACCAGCTCGATCTCTGGACTGCCCGTGGCATGCGCATGTTCGGTTTCAGCTATGTAGGCAACAACGCCTGGTCCGATTCCTCGCGGCCACTGCCGTTCTTCAACGACACCCCGGATGCCCTGGGCGGGCTTTCCGACCTGGGCCAGCAGGCCGTGCGCCGGCTCAACGATTTGGGGGTGATCATCGACGTGTCGCAGATGTCGAGCAAGGCCCTGGAGCAAGTCAGCCAGCTCAGCCGCGCGCCCTTCGTCGCTTCGCACTCGGCGCCCCGGGCCCTGGTGGATATCCCGCGCAACCTCAGCGACAAGGAAATGCAGTTGATCAAGGACAGCGGCGGCGTGGTGCAGATCGTCGGTTTTCCCACCTATATCCGCCCCCTGAGCCAAGCGACCCGGGACAAGCTCAACGCCCTGCGCGCCCGCTTCGACCTGCAACCCTTGACCGGGCTGGAAATGGCCCTGATGCCCGGCGACGCCATCATCACCGTGTGGCCCGAGCAGCGTTTCGGCGAGTACGCCGGCGAGCTGTACAGCATCGTCGAAGCAGAACCCAAGGCCACCCTCAAGGACTTCGGCGACGCCATCGACTACGCGGTGAAGAAGATCGGCATCGACCACGTCGGTATCAGCTCGGACTTCAACGACGGCGGCGGCCTGGACGGTTGGAAGGACGTCAGCGAGGGCCGCAACATCACCGCCGAACTGCTGCAGCGCGGCTACAGCGAAGCAGATATCGCCAAGCTCTGGGGCGGCAACTTCCTGCGAGTCTGGGAGCAGGTGCAGAAGTCCGCCAAGCCCCTGGCCAACCACTGATCCTCCCCTTTTGCCAACCAGTGAAATGAGCTCATGACCGATCGCCGTACATTTCTCAAACAGGCCGGCATCCTCGCCGCCGGCCTGCCTCTGGGCGCCGGTGCCCTGGCAGCGTCCGGCACTAGCGCTAGCGCCCCGGCGCCCACGCCCAAGGACCCATGGGCGCAACTGCGCCTGCTGTTCGATCAGGACCCGAACTACCTGCACTTCTCCAATTTCCTGGTGACCTCGCACCCAAGGCCCGTGCGTGAAGCCATCGAACGGCATCGCGCCAACATCGATCGCAACCCCGGGCTGACCATGGACTGGGACCTGCAGGAACCCTGGAAACGCGAAGCCGAAGTCCGCCAGTGGGCAGGCCGCTATCTGCAAGCCAAGCCCGGCCAGATCGCCCTCACCGGCAGCACCAGCGAAGGCCTGGCGATGATCTATGGCGGTATTCACGTAAGGCCCGAGCAGGAAATCCTGACCACGGTGCACGAGCACTACGCCACCGAGTACAGCCTGGAATACCGGGTACGCAAACAGGGTACCCAAGTGCGCAAGATCAGCCTGTTCAAGGACCCGCACCGGGTCTCCAGCGATGAAATCCTGGATTCGATCAAGCGCAGCATCCGCCCCAATACCCGGGTCCTGGGCATGACCTGGGTGCAGTCGGGCAGCGGCGTGAAACTGCCAATCGGCGAGATTGGCAAACTGGTGGAGGAACTCAATCGCCAGCGTGATGAACCGCAGCAGATCCTCTACGTGGTCGATGGGGTCCACGGTTTTGGCGTGGAGGACTTGAGCTTTCCCGACATGCACTGCGACTTCTTCATCGCCGGCACCCACAAGTGGATGTTCGGCCCCCGCGGTACCGGGATCATCTGTGCCCGCTCCGAGGAGCTCAAGAACGTCACTCCCAGCGTGCCGACCTTTTCCGAGGACAACAATTTCGGCACCAGCATGACCCCCGGCGGCTACCACGCCTTTGAACATCGCTGGGCCCTGGATGAGGCCTTCAAGCTGCACCTGCAACTGGGCAAGGCCGAGGTCCAGGCGCGCATCCACGCCCTCAACAGCTACCTCAAGCAGCGTCTGCAGGAGCTGCCCCAAGTGGAGCTGGTCACTCCCCTGAGCCCCGAGCTGTCGGCGGGTTTCACCTTCTTCCGGGTCAAGAATCAGGACTGCGACAAGGTCGCCGCCTACCTGATGGCCAATCGGGTGGTGGTCGATGCCGTGGACCGCGATGTGGGCCCAGTGATCCGTACCGCGCCTGGCCTGCTCAACGACGAACAACAGATCGATCGCCTCATGGACCTGTTGCGCAAAAAGGTTTGAAACCGCCCCTCCTTGCGCCCTGTGTCACTTTTAAAAAGAGAGTCATGATGAAACAGCATTCACTGAGTACCGCCCACCGCCCGGCCCTGGCCAGCCTCTCGCTGGCCCTGCTGCTGAGCCTGTTCCTGCCGACCGCCGCCCAGGCCGCCGCCTCGCCCCAGCCGGGCAAGGTGTTCAAGGACTGCAAGGACTGCCCGGAAATGGTGGTGCTGCCCGCTGGCACCTTCACCATGGGCACCCCCGCTGACGAGGTCGGCCGCCAGGAGGATGAGGGTCCGATGCATGAAGTGACCTTCGCCAAACCTTTCGCCATCGGGCGTTTCCAGGTCCTGGCCGGCGAATGGGCGACCTACCTGCGGGAAACCGGCTACCGCATGCCCGACGGCGACACGCGCCCCGGCCGTGAATGCAAGGCCGGCAAACCCCGCTACGAAGTCGGCCCGCGCCAACCGGCGGTGTGCATGGACTTCAACGAAGCCCAGGCCTACACCGCCTGGCTGTCCAAGCGCACCGGCCAGCATTACTTCATCGTCAGCGAAGCCATGCGCGAATTTGCGGCCCGCGCCGGCAGCACCGGTCCCTTCCCCTTCCCTTTCGACGAGGGCAAGGAGTACAGCATCGCCAAGCACGCCAACACCTACGGCCCGGAAGACGGCTTCAGCTTCACCTCGCCAGCCGGTTCCTTCCCCCCCAACGCCTTCGGCGTCTACGACATGCACGGCAATGTCTACGAGTTCACCCCCGACTGCTGGCATGAGAACTATGTCGGCGCCCCCACCGACGGCAGCGCCTGGACCGAGCCCAACTGCAGCGTCCTGCAGATGCGCGGCAACGATTGGACCGAAGCGCCGATTTTTTCCCGCTCAGGCAACCGCAACAACATCTACCCCACCGATCGTGGTGACTGGCTGGGGTTCCGGGTTGCCCGCGACCTTTGACCCTTCCCCTCATCGACTGACGGAGACACACAATGAAAGCAGCTTTGTTCACCCTGTCGCTGAGCGACGGTTCCACCGCCAGTGTGCATGACGCCGAAGAGAATCAGGGCAGCCTGCACACCGAGGGCTTCGCGGCACTGACCTTTCGCAGCGATGGCGAACTGATCGAGATCAGCGGCGAGATTGCGCCCAACTATCCGGCCAGCGCGCTGCTGGCCCTGCTCGGCGGGCATTTCTGCTACAAGAAAAAGTCCGCTCAGGTGCGGGTTCGCCTGCGTGCCAGCCGCGACTTTGCCGTGTCGGCCATCCGCCAGGGGGTCTTTGACACCTTGCTCGCCGCCGACGCCCATCAAGTGGAACTGCAGTGCCGGCGCAGCACCTTCTGGCAGCACCCGCTGCCCTGGCTCAGTGCTCCGGCCAGCGCTCACACCGCGCCCTTCTACCAGTTCAGCGGCGAGAAACGTCACCCACAACGCCCGCCGCTACCTCAGGGCGAGGTGTACCGCCGCCGATTGCCGGGGCTGAACACCGAATTCAGCCTGCGCACCATCGACCCGGATCGTGACCTGCAAGCCTTCAACCGCTGGATGAACCTGGAGCAGGTGGCGTTCTTCTGGGAGCAAGCGGGAAGCCTCGACGAGCATGCCGCCTACTTGCAAGACATGCTGGCAGACCCACGCGTCCACCCGCTGATCGGCTGCTACGACGACGAGCCTTTCGCCTACTTCGAAGTCTACTGGTGCAAGGAAGACCGCATCGCCCCTTACTACGACGTGCAGGACCACGACCGCGGCTGGCACGTGGTGGTGGGCGAGAACAAGCACCAGGGCATCGGCAAGCTCAAGGGCTGGTTCAATTCGCTGATGCACTACATGTTCCTGGATGACCCACGCACCCAGCGCATCCTCGGCGAACCGCGCATCGACCATGACCGGCAGATCGACTTCCTCAAGTCCCAGGGCTTCGGTCACTTGAAGGACATCCAGCTGGCCCACAAGAAGGCTGCGCTGCTGCGCCTGGAGCGCGAGTTCTTCTTCGATCGGCCACTTTGACCTGATCGCACGGTCGCTGCAGCCACCCTGCAGCGACCGGCGCATGGCCCAACGCATGGCCTGCGCTAAATCCCCCCAGCGCCACTTCGTCTTCTCTGCAACGGTCTTGAGTCAAGCCCCGCCCCGAGCGCGACAGCCTCCTCAAGCCTGGCACTGAAGCAATTAGCACTGCACGCCGCGCAGCGCTGTGCACCCCGGACCATTGCCCGTATTTCGATCTATTCCAGAGGAAGCGCACCAGATGAACCCGACGGCTGCACCCCGCCCCCCATGCACCACCAACGCCAACCGCCTCTCACACGCACTTATCCGTGCTTGAACCAGGAGTCATCATGAACAGCCCTCCGCGTAGCCGCAGCGCCATCCGTGACCTGCTGGGCCTGCTCAAACCTTTCTGGCCCACAGTGGCCCTCTCGATCGTGCTGGGCATCATCGGTGGCCTGAGCATCACTGTCCTGCTGGCGACCATCAATCAGGCCCTGAACGGCGCCGACGGCCTCAGCCGCGGCGTGGTCCTGACCTTCGCCGGGCTGTGCCTGCTGGCGCTGCTGTGTTCGATTCTGTCGGACATCGGCAGCAACTACGTCGGCCAGCACATCATCAGCAAGCTGCGCAAAGACCTGGGGGAGAAAGTCCTGAGCGCGCCCATCGAGCAGATCGAACGCTATCGCAGCCATCGCCTGATCCCGGTACTGACCCACGACATCGACACCATCAGCGACTTCGCCTTCGCCTTCGCGCCACTGGCCATTTCCCTGACCGTGACCCTGGGCTGCCTGGGTTACCTGGCCTTACTCTCATGGCCGATGTTCCTGCTGATGCTGGTGGCCATCGTGATTGGCTGCAGCGTGCAGTTTGTCGCGCAGACCAAGGGCATCAAGGGGTTCATGGACGCCCGGGATGAAGAGGACAACCTGCAAAAGCACTACAACGCCATTGCCGACGGCGCCAAGGAGCTGCGCATCCACCGGCCGCGACGCAACCGCATGTTCAACCAGAGGATCAAGCACAGCGCCGAGCACATCTGCAACAAACAGATCGAGTCGGTGAACATTTTCATTGTCGCCAAGACCTTCGGCTCCATGCTTTTTTTCGTGGTCATCGGCCTGGCCCTGGCCCTGCAGTCCTTCTGGCCCAACAACGACCGCGCGGTGATGAGCGGTTTCGTCCTGGTGCTGCTGTACATGAAGGGCCCCCTGGAATTGCTGATCGGCAACCTGCCGATCGTCAGCCGGGCACAGGTGGCCTTCCGCCGCATCGCCGAGCTGTCGGAGCGCTTCTCCTCGCCCGAACCGCACCTGCTGCTCAGTGAAACCGCGACCCAGCCCCAGGTGGTGCACAGCCTGGAACTGCACGATGTGCGCTATGCCTTTCCTGCCGTGGAAGGCAGTGCGCCCTTTGCCCTGGGCCCGGTGAACCTGCGGATCAACCAGGGCGACATCGTGTTCATCGTCGGCGAAAACGGCTGCGGCAAGACCACTCTGATCAAGCTGCTGCTGGGCCTGTACCGACCCCAGGAAGGCGAGATCCGGCTTAACGGCGGCGCGGTCACCGCCGAGACTCGCGACGACTATCGACAACTGTTCACCACCATCTTTGCCGACTACTACCTGTTCGATGACCTAGTCCAGGGTGGCGAACAACTGCCCGAAGATGCCGAGCAGTATCTGCGGCGCCTGGAGATCGGGCACAAGGTGAGCATCCGCGACGGGGCTTTCACCACCACCGACCTGTCCACCGGGCAACGCAAGCGACTGGCACTGGTCAACGCCTGGATCGAGGAGCGCCCGGTGCTGGTGTTCGACGAATGGGCTGCTGACCAGGACCCGACCTTCCGGCGCATTTTCTACACCGAGCTGCTGCCGGATCTCAAGCGCATGGGCAAGACCATCATCGTTATCTCCCACGACGATCGCTATTTCGACATTGCCGACCAGTTGGTTCGAATGGAGGCAGGCAAGGTCAGTTGCGAACTCGAACCCGCCTGATTTTTTACGTATCGGCTTTCCGGTTTTCGGGAAGTCGAACGTCTCATAGTAAGTTTGAGAAACATTCACATTTAAAATGAATTCCCATTGCCGCTTTAATAAGAGCAAATGAACATGCCAGCACCTCTTGGACTCACCCCCCTTAAAAAAGCCCTGCTCATGCGTCATGCGCTGCGGCCGAACTTGCGGTCGTATCTGCTTGGGGCCGTACTGGCGCTGCCTTGTGCCGCCCAGGTACAAGCCCAGCAAGCCAACTTCGATATTCCTGCACAGTCCCTGGGTAACGCCCTGCAGACGTTCGGCCAGCAAGCCGACCTGCAGGTGCTCTACAACCAGGACAGCGTTCAGGGCAAGCGCAGCACGGCAATCAAGGGCTCGTTGCAACCCGACCAGGCCCTGACACAGCTGCTACAGGGAACCGGGGTGACCTACCAGCGGCAAGGCAACACAGTGACCCTGGGGCAAAGCGGCGGGTCCGTGCAGTTGGGGACCACGAACATTTCCACTCAAGGGCTGGGGAGCACCACCGAGGGGACCGGTTCCTACACCACAGGGCAAAGCAATTCGGCCACTCGTCTGGACCTTTCGCTGCGCGAAACGCCACAGTCGGTGAGCGTCATCACCCGCCAGCAAATGGATGATCAAGGGCTGACCGAACTGGCGCAAGTCATGCAACAGACCCCCGGTATCACGGTTAACCGCGAGAGTTCCGAAGGCTACGTGTATTACTCGCGGGGCTTTGAAATCCAGAACTTCCAGTACGACGGCATTCCCAGCCTGGGCACCGACGGCGGCAACATCCGCGACAACTACAGCATCGGCAATACCCTGATCTACGACCGCATCGAAGTGCTCAAGGGTGCCACCGGCCTGGTCAACGGCATCGGTTATCCGTCCGGGGTGATCAACATGGTGCGCAAGCGCCCAACCCGGGAATTCCAGGGCCACATCGCCGCAGGCGCTGGCTCCTGGGACCGCTATACCAGCGAAGTGGATGTCTCCGGCCCCCTGGTAGAAGGTGGTGCGATACGCGGGCGGATGGTGGCCGGGACCGGCAAGCGCAACAGTTTCATCGACTATCAGAAAGGTGAGCAGAACGTCTTCTACGGCATTCTCGAAGGCGACCTGAGCGATTCCACCACCCTCAGCGTCGGCTACGACTACCAGAAGAACAACAACGACGCCACGACCAACACCAGCTTGCCGGTGTTTTACAAGAACGGGAATCGGATCAAGTTTTCCCGTTCCACCAACCCGGCTGACAAGTACGCCTACCGCAACCAGGAAACCCAGCACGCCTTTGTCGGCCTCGATCACCAGTTCGACAATGACTGGACCTTCAAGGCGACGGTCAATGCGCGCAAATACACCTCGCGGGAAATCATCGCCGGCATGTCCAGCGAGCACGTCAACCTAGACAACAGCCAGGACTATGGCTACCTGCCTCCGGGCGGCGTGACCAACTTCGACTCCAACAGCGACGAGAAGTCCTTCGATGCCTATGCCAAGGGTCCGTTCGCGCTGTTTGGCAGGACCCACGAACTGGTGTTCGGCTACAACTACTCCCATGCCACCACCATGTCCAAACGTACCGATGGCACCAGC
The DNA here is from genome assembly GCF_014170225.1 of Pseudomonas sp. UME65. Lineage (NCBI taxonomy): Bacteria > Pseudomonadati > Pseudomonadota > Gammaproteobacteria > Pseudomonadales > Pseudomonadaceae > Pseudomonas > Pseudomonas sp. UME65. The sequence continues at coordinate 679,523 of NZ_LZZQ01000005.1, forward strand.
TCCAGTACCATTGACAACGTACTGAACTGGGATAACAGCGAACCCTATCCAACCGACTGGGCCTGGTGGTCGACCTTCGACGTGAAAAGCACACAGAAGGTTTCCTACGCGGCGGTCATTCTCAAGCCCACCGATGCCCTCAACTTCATTCTCGGCGCCCGGGTCAACGACTACGACTGGCAGATCGATCGGGTCAACGCCCTTCGCCAACTGCCACGAATCTCCACCACCAATTCCGGGGAAGTCATTCCCTATGCCGGCGTCACCTATGACCTGGACGACCACCACACGGTCTATGCCAGCTACACCGACATTTTCAAGCCGCAGCCCTACAACCTGGGAGCAGACGGCAAGCCCCTGGACCCGCTGACCGGGCAGAGCTACGAGGTGGGGATCAAGGGTGAATACTTCGACCGTCGCCTGAACGCCAGCATGGCATTGTTCCAACTCAAGCAGGACAACCTTGCCGAGAGCAGTGGCGTCATAGGTGTCGACGGCTTCGAGGCCATGCGTGCGATCAAGGGCGCTACCACCAATGGCGTTGAACTGGAAATGGCAGGTGAAGTGCTGCCGGACTGGAACGTCAACGCCGGCTACGTTTATCAGGAGTCCTACGACGCCAAGAACAAGCGTGTGGCGACCACCCAGCCACAGCATCTGTTCAAAGTCGCCACCACCTATCGCCTGCCTGCCGAGCTGAACAAGGTCACCGTGGGCGGCAACATGCAATGGCAGAGCGCGACCTCGTTCGTCGACGACACCTTCACCGATGCCGCCTACAATCCGCTGCCCAGCCACAAGTTCACCCGCTCAAGCTACGCGGTTGTGGGCCTGATGAGCAGCTATGACTTCAACCAGAACCTCAAGGCCACGGTCAACCTGAACAACGTCTTCGACCGGACCTATTACAGCGGTATCGGCACCTACAATTCGATCTACTACGGTGACCCGCGCAACGTCATGTTCAACGTCAAATACAGCTTCTGATTCGCCCCAGTTGAACCCCTCCCTGCTCCGGTCACCGGGGCGGGGATTTTTTTGTCCGCAGCGCCAGCATCGACCTGATGTTTCGCCCTCGGTCTTCGGCATACGCATTGGTATTGGATTTTCGTAGGAGCCGGCTTGCCGGCGAAGAGGCCCGCAAGCCATGCAGCGTCTGGGCTGACGCCTTCGCTGGCAAGCCAGCTCGAGGAGCGCGAACGCCAGTAGTGTGTGTGTGAGCCACAACAGGATTACGTCGCGCTCTGGTAGACGGCCAGTCACGGATACTACGCGGATCAGGTGTTTGAATTGTCCAGGGCGAAGGGATGTTGCTCAGGGGACGGATGCAGTCATGGGGCTCTCTACCAGGATTGGTGACGAATCGCGAACGATCCTGAGAAGAGTTGGCAGCGGACCTCCTGAATAGCTTACAGGCCCGCGTGCCGTGGTGTTCACGGAAAATTATGCAAGGGGGTGAATGGTTACGGCTTTTGGCGAATGGAGATCCTCACGTTGTGAAACAGGTGCCCCGCGTGAAGAGCACTTGCGGCCGGCCACCTGTAACAAGCAGTCCGCCCGGGAAGGCTTCCCAGCTTAGGGTCAGATGCCTCTTCACTTTGCCCCTCCGTTTCCTGAAAATAAATGAGAATCAGTAGCAATAAAATTATGCACAAGTGCATGTTTTATTGCGCAAAGCACTGGCTATACGTACAGTTATTTTGTGCCTTGGTAGCGCATCCAGCTCGAAATGAGTAAAGGCGCTGCAGCACATAACTTCGGAGCGCCCTGTAGGGATGTCTCTGGAACAAATTAATGCCAACGAGCCATGTGATTTAGCATGAGGCAGTTAGCGGCGCAGGTATGTATATATGTCAGGGTCAGCTTTCGAACTAGAGTTCACGATTCATCCAGATAGGCAACAAAACTATGGAGTTGGCGGCGGTGGTGGTTATGGTGAAGGCTTACGCCGAGGAAGGACCTCGACTACAGGAATCGACCTAGCGGACAGATTACGTGATGAGTCGGAAGGATGGCCAAGCATGGACAGCTATAAAGATCTTTCTCTCAACGTTTGGAAAATTGTTCCACTTCAACTCACAGAAGCATTTTACGATATAAAATTTAGTGCGAGAGAAAACAAAGAAGGCATTGAAGACAAAGTTAGATCTGAGATCGCTGCAGAGGGCGGCACCCCCATCCCAGGCAATGAGAATTCATTTGACAAATCGATAGCTACAATCAACAAACTCATCAAAAAAAGACAAGAAGCTCTAGAAGACAATCAATATATCTTATCCACGCTACCGCCGAGAAAATACACCTCAATCTCTATCGAAGAAATAATGAATGAAATCGATCTAGCAACTCGCAGCGATGACGATGCTTTTAAAGAGATCCTAGACCAGATGATTGATGGCCTCACAGCAGATCTCAACATTGAGCTTCACTCCTTAGCCATTGAAGCACTTGAAAAGAAATTGGCCGAGGCAATTAAAGAGAAGGCTAAGATTACAACCGTCCCTCCAGCTCCGGTCGGCGTTCTAATAGACGAAAACCTCAAGGAGGCTAAAGAACGGTATAAGTTCTTCAATGGAGCCAATGCATTTCTTTTAGGTTGGTTTTATACGAAGGTAAAAAATAAAGGAGACTGGGACTACAAACAACGTGGCAGTCAATACCAAGAGTTTGGAAATTTCAATTATGGTGCCACTGGAGAGGCTGCTGGTATCTCCACAGAAATACTGCTGAGGGCAGCGGGAGCTGCGCAATCAGTAGCTGGTACTTCCAGCGAAGAGTTTGGAAAATGGTGGGAAAGCGCGCCTTATGGCGATGACCCGATGGATCAAGAATGGATCAAAGCTGGGATTGAGTATGCAAAATCAAAAGGCTACTAAGTGGCTGGTAGGAGTACTGATTATTATTTGCCTTGGGCAAGCCCTGTATATATACGGCTCTACTCAAAACTCTCCGGAGCCAACAAAGCTTGTATCCACTACATTAATAGGAGAGCGAGGGGCAATATACGAGATACTTTCTGACAATGGAGGGGCGACCGTACCGCTAACCTATAACTACTACCTCATGAACGTACAAATTGATGATAGTACAGCATTAGTTAAAGCAAAAGACTCGCACCCGTTTCTAACCACAAAAAGCTCAGGCGCCATTCAAGAAGTCCTTCCTGGAAAAGTCAAGCTGAAGACTACCGATACAGTATTCAACTACAGCAGTATTGGATACTATAAAGTTGACGAAAAGATCAACATTATCAATTTCGAAATTGAAGCCACCATGCCATAAAAAATGGCGACATAACAACACCGGCTTAGGCCGGTATTGTTTAGTCAGTTATGACTTCACCTATCGCTGATATCTAGCACCCAAGACATCCCCATTAATCACCCTGAGCTACTGCAGGTTTTTTTGTAGCCGACCGCTGTGTATCCATGCCTTTGCACCACGATTGCTGCACGTAGAACGGCTGCACTTCAATGATACCAAATGCATCTAAATAACTGACTTGCAGAGCCTCGGTTACCGACTCGACCACTTTGCCTTCCCACTTAAAGTAGTTCATTGGGGCAAGTTCCCCTTAGAAGCTTGGTTGCTGCGAACCGAAACCGGGAATGATTACCTGGGCCGGAGTTTCACCGGCCTCTAATTACAGCGCTGCAAGCGCCGGTTGAAAAACGGCACGAATACTCGCTGTTGCTCTGGAAATATGTAGAGCTCATAGACCGTCAGGCCGAGGCCATTAGGGATCGAAACCCAATGGGTGGAGACGGGGCGGCTCAATGCGCCGCACGAAAGCCCGACCCGCAGCACAGTGTAGGGACGCGCCCTGGCTATAGCTCTTTAATTGGCCCTGAGCTTGGCCAACCCTGGCATACCATTTCGCCTGCGTAAATTCCGGAGTTCGTCAATTGGCGCACCCATGCGTTCCGACTAGGCGACCAGTTGAAAGCGTTGCGCTTGAGCAGATCACGAACATTCTGTTCAGGCTTGCCATCAAACTCGAACATAACCCGGTTTTCCTCCACATCCTCGCGGTACGTGTAGCCCTCAGTTTCGACCTCGACCGCCCACGGCTGCGGCACGCCTCCAGCTCCGCGATGCACTTTTTAAAAGCGAAAGAACAGTCACCTGCCCTCCCGCCCTTCATTCCAGTCTCCTGAGCCTAAGCCCCCACCCGCACCTCCCGCTGAGACCGAGTCCCACCCAGCTGCGCCAACACCTGCGCCAGCGAGCGCGCCGGCGAACCCTCTGCCAACACCCCAAGCAACTGCACCAGTTGCAGGTTCACCCCCTGCACCGCCGCCTCGCTAAAGGCAGCAAGACGATGGTCATAGTGGAACTGCAACTGCCCCTTGAGCTCGACATACAAGGTCAGAGCCGAGCTGGTCTGCTCGAAACTGTGCATGCTCTCCAGGCGCAAATCACCGACATCCCCACCCGCCGACGCCGCACTGACCGGATAGTTCTCGAACACGATCACCGTGTCGCTCAACTCCCCACCCGGCAACCCGGCCCAGCGCTCGATATCACTCAAGGCACTGTAGCCATGCTCACGCATCAGCAAGTTGCGCCCTTGCAGTGCCTGCAGCCAGTCACCCACGCTCTGCTCTGACTCGATACTGGCCACCAGCGGCACGTCGTTGATGTACAGGCCCAATTGCTGCTCGATGCCCTTGAGCTGGGGCGGGCGCCCGGCGATGGTCGCGCCGCAGGCCACCGTGGACTGACCGCAATGCACATGCAGGAGCAACAGCCAGGCGGCCTGCACCAGAGTATTGGCGGTAACCTTCTGTTGCCGGGCGAAACGGGTCAGTTGCTCGGTCTGTGCCTCGTCGAAGTGGAAGTAGTGCTGACGATGTCCGCCCCGCTGTGGGTCCCCCTGGGCAATCGCGCAATCACTGAGCAAGCTCGGCACCTTCAGGGGGGCGAGCTGTTCACGCCAGAAGCGCTCGTCCGCCTGCTGGTCACGGGCCTGCAGCCAGGCAATGTAGTCATGGTAGCCACCCGGCCGGTGACTTATGGCCTGCCCGGTGTAGGCCGCCAGCACATCATTGAACAACTGGAAGCCGCTCCAGCCATCCAACAGGATGTGATGGTTGGTACAGATCAGCCGGTAGCGTCCCTCGCCCAGCTGGATCGCTTGCAGGCGCAGCATCGGCGCCTGGGCCAGGTCGAAGCCCTTGAGTCGTTCGGCCAGGGCCAGACGCTCCAGCTCATCACTGCTCATCGCCATGCCGTCTAGCACCTGGAACGGCACCTCGACCTGCTTGTGAACCACCTGCAGCGGCTGCGCCAGGGACCCGCCCCAGACAAAACGGCTGCGCAGGATTTCATGGGTATCCATGGCCTGCTGCCAAGCCTGACGTAGTCGCTGCGGGTCGACACCTTGCACGTCCATGCACATCTGGTTGACGAAATCCCCCGCCTCATGGTCGTGCAACTCATGCTGCAACAAGGCCTGCTGCATCGGCGCCAATGGGTAGATGTCCTCGATCTGCGCCGGCACCAGCGTCAGGGCGTCGAGCTGTTCCTGGGTCAGCCGCGCCAGCGGGAAGTCCGATGGCGTGACGCCGCCGCGGGCCTGGCAGCAATGCTCCACCAGGGCCTGCAGCGCCTGGACATAGTCCCGGGCCAGCGACTCGATCTGCGCACTGTCGAACATGCGCCGGCTGAAGCTCCAGTCCAGGCGCAACTGCCCCTCGTAGACCTTACCGCTGATGGACAGCCAGTTGCCCAGGGGCGCATCGAGACTGGCATCCGCGCCATGGGCCTCTGGCGCTGGAATGAACAGCGCCTGGGGATCGTCGAAACTGCCATCGAACTGGCCCAGGTAGTTGAAGGTGATCCGAGGTTGGGCGAGCCCCTGCAACGCCTCGCGACTGGCGGTGTCGCCCAGGTAACGCAGGGCACCGTAGCCGATCCCCTTGTTGGGAATCGCCCGCAGCTGTTCCTTGATCCGCTTGATCGAAGACTCGGCGCTGTCCGCGGCGCTCAGGCGCACCGGGAACACCGAGGTGAACCAGCCCACGGTGCGGCTCAGGTCCAGATCCTCGAAGAGCTGCTCACGCCCGTGGCCTTCCAGCTGGATCAGGGTCGAGGACTGTCCGGTCCACTGCCCCATGACCTGGGCCAGGGCCGCCAGCAACAGGTCGTTGACCTGGGTCCGGTAGGCGGCCGGAGCCCGTTGCAGCAAGCGTTGGGTGGTCGCGGCATCGAGCTGGACCTGCACACTGCCAGCGTCGCGGCTCAAGGCCTGGGTGCCAGGTTCAACCCCAGGTAACGATGCCTGTGCGCCTTCCAGCTGCGCGCGCCAGTAGGCCAGTTCGGCCCGTGCCTCGGGCCCACGGGCATACGCTTGCAGGCGTCGCCCCCAGGCCTGATAAGAACTGCTCTTGGCGGGCAGCTGCACAGCTTGCCCGGCCAACGCCTGGGTGTAGGCACTTTGCAGGTCCTCGAACAACAGGCGCCAGGACACGCCATCCACCACCAGGTGGTGAGCTACCAGCAACAAGCGCTGGGTAGAGTCTGCCAGGGTCACCAGCAGCGCCCGCAACAAAGGCCCGCGCTGCAGATCAAGACTGCACTGGACCTTCTCGCAGAGCTGCTCCAGCTCAGCGGCGTTGGCAGCTTCGGCCTGCCACAACAGGTCCGGGCCGGGCCCGGCCTGATCCAGCGGACCATGGCTGGCACTCCAGCCTGTGCTTCCCTGCTGAAACTGCAGGCGCAATGCGTCGTGATGCCCAAACAAGGCCCGCAAACCCTGCTCCAAGGCCGCCGGGTTCAATGGCATGGCTGGAATCAGCAGCACTGACTGATTGAAATGGTGCCGCTGGGGAATCGGTTCGGCAAAGAACAGGCGCTGGACCGGCAGCAGCGGCATGTCGCCGCTCACCGGTCCCTGGTCGATGTCGTCCTGTTCCCCACACTGCGCCACCGCAGCCAGCCCCTGGATGGTCTGTTGCTCGAAGAGATCCTTAGGGGTAAAGCGGATCAAGGCCTGACGAGCACGACTGACCAGTTGCAGGGAGATGATCGAGTCCCCGCCCAGCTCGAAGAAGTTGTCGGTCAGGCCGACCTGCTTGAGCTTCAGCACGTCCTGCCAGATGAGTGCAAGGCGCTTCTCCAGATCGCTGCGCGGTGCCACATAGGCGTGGCTGGCCTGGGCCATTTCCGGCATGGGCAGCGCCTTGCGATCCAGCTTGCCATTGGGCGACAGCGGCAAGCGTTCTAGGAATAGCCAATAGGACGGCACCATGTAGTCGGGCAGGCAGGCTTTCAGAGCCTGGCGCAGGGCTTCACGCAGCCTTTCCTGGCCTTGCTCGTCCTCACGCGCGGTCGCGGCCGTCACCAGATAAGCCACCAGACGCCGGCCATGGGCGGTGTCCTGGGCCAGGACCACCGCCTCGCTGACCTGCTCATGGGCCATCAGCCGCGCTTCGATTTCACCCAGCTCGATGCGAAAGCCACGGATCTTCACCTGGTTGTCGATACGCCCCAGGTATTCGAACACCCCGTCACTGCCCTGGCGCACCACATCCCCGGTGCGATACAGACGTCCCCCCAAGGGGCTGTAGGGATCGGGAACAAAGCGCTCGGCGGTCTGCGCGAAACGCTTCAGATAACCTCGCGCCAAGCCATTGCCGCCGATGTACAGCTCCCCTGCGACCCCCACTGGCAAGGGATTGAGATCGGCATCCAGGACATAGGCACTGCGCTCGCCGACGCAATGGCCGATGGGCGCATAAGCAGCCGTACAGGGTTCACCGGCAGCGGTTTTCCATACCAGCGGCGTGACCACGGTTTCGGTGGGACCGTAACCGTTGATCATGTACTGAGGGCGCAACACCTGCTGGACCAGCTCGAAGCTGGCCTGAGGCATGGCATCGCCGCCAAAGCTGTAGAGGCGCATGGGCGGCGGATTGCCGACCCGCTGCACATGTTCCGCCAACTGATGCAGGTACGCCGGCGGGAAGCCGGCCATGGTCACGCCATGGCTGCGAATCGCTTCACAGGTCTGCTCCGGGGTCCACAGGCTGTCGTCACGCAGCAGCAGGCTGGCACCGCAGACAAAGGCGGTCAGCCAGCGTTCATGGGCGCCGTCGAAGGAAAACGAGAGGAAATGCAGTTCACAGTCATCAGGCGTCATGCCATAGCGTTCGCCGGTGGTGCGACAGTGCATCGCCAGCGGACCATGGGCCACGGTGACACCCTTGGGTTGCCCGGTGGAGCCCGAGGTGTAGATCACATACGCCAGACTCTCTGGCGCCACCGTCACCGCAGGCGCGGTCAGCGGATGCTGCCCGACCTCCAGGCGTGACAGATCGAGCACCGCCAGATCGGCGGCCGAAGGCAGGCGCTGCAACGACTCGCTGTCACTGAGCAACAGGGCCATGCCGGAATCCGCCATGAGGTAGGCCAGGCGGTCGGCGGGGTAGCTCAGGTCCAGCGGCACGAAGGCGCCGCCGGCCTTGAGCACCGCCAGCAAGGCCACCAGCAGCCCCTCGCCCCGGGGCAGGGCCACGCCGACCCGGACCTCCTGGCCGACCCCACGGGCCACCAGTTCATGGGCCAGGCGGTTGGCCCGCTGGTCCAGTTCACCGTAGGTGAAGCGCTGCCCGGCAAACAGCACCGCCTGGCGCTCCGGCCAGCGTTGTGCCAGGGCACCGATGCTCTCGTGTACCGCCGGCTCGATCCCCGGCGCGACGGGCGCTACGCATTGGCTCGCCGTCTCGGCCGGGGTCAGCAGCTCGATGGCGCCCAGTTGCAACTGGGGGTTATCAATCAACTGCGCCAGCAGGTGCAGCAGATGGCCGTTGAGGCGCTCGATCACCGCCGCGCTGAAGGCCTCCCGGGCATAGCCGTAGCTGATGCTCAGACGCTGCTCCAGCGCCACCGCCACCGACAATGGATAGTTGGTGCGTTCACGACTCTGCACGGCACCGAAGCGCACGCTGGAAGCCTCCTCCTGCTCCAGGGCCTGGGCCACCGGGTAGTTGTCGAAGACCAGCAGGGTATCGAACAGCGCGTCACCGCTGCTGCCGGCCCAGCGCTGAATATCGTTGAGCGGCGTATGTTCGTATTCGCGCAGTTGCAGATTGTGCACCTGAACCTGTTGCAGCCACTGCGCCACGCTCATCTGCGCATCGGGGGTGGCGATCACCGGCAAGGTATTGATGAACAGACCGATCTGCTGCTCGATCCCCGGCAGCTCCGAAGGACGCCCCGCCACCGTCGCGCCAAAGGCCACGGTGCTCTGTCCGGTATAGCGCTGCAACAGCAGGAGCCAGGCCGCCTGCAACAGAGTGTTGGCGGTGATTTTCTGCTGCCGGGCGAAGGCCACCAGGCGCTCGGTCCACGGCTGGGTCCAATCATGGTGGAACTCGCCATGGCCGGCATCCGCGCCCGGGTTTTCCAGGGCGATGCTGCCCGCCAGGCGGGTCGGGGTCGACAAACGCCCCAGTTGCTCGCGCCAGAAACCTTCACAGGCCTCCAGATCCTGGCGTTGCAGCCACTGGATGTAGTCGCGATAACGCCCCGGAGCCTGTGGCGGCACCACCCCGGCGTAGCGTTGCAGGACCTCGCTCATCAACTGCGAACTGCTCCAGCCATCCATCAGGATGTGGTGGTTGGTGTAGAACAGTTGATAGTCCTGGGCCGTGGTCTGCACCAGGCACAGGCGCAACAGCGGTGCACGATCGAAATGCGCGCACAGGCTGCGCTCTTCGCCGGCCAGCGCTTCAAGAGCCGGCTCGCTGGCCTGCCCGGTCGACCAATCGAGCACCCGGAAGGGCAGCGCCAACTGACGCTGGACAATCTGCACCGGTTGCTCGAGCTCCGCTTGCCAGTGAAAAGAGGTGCGCAGAATGTCATGGGCCTGCAGGGCATCCTCCCAGGCCCGACGGAAACGCTGTACGTCCAAGCCCTGGACCGACACCCGGACCTGATTGACGTAATCGTCGCTGGCCTGCTCGTAGAGGGTGTGGAACAACATGCCCTGCTGCATCGGCGACAAGGGGTACAGGTCGACGATGGTTCGTGGGGGCACCGGCAGCGCATCCAGCTGAGCCTGGTTCAACCCGGCCAGGGGGAAGTCCGACGGCGAGACACCAGCCGAGGTGTCCAGGGTGCAATGCTCGATCAGCGCCTGCAGTTCCAGAAGGTAATCATCAGCCAGGCGCTGAACCGTCTGCGGCTTGAACAACCGATCGCTGAAGCTCCAGCTCAGGGACAGTTCGCCCCCATAGACCTGACTGTTGACCGTCAACCAGTTACTCAGTGGCGCCTCGCTGTGACGTTCGTCACCGGCTGCTTCCGCGGCCGGCGCAAAAAGTGACTGCGAGTCGAAGCTCTGGTCGAACTGCCCCAGGTAGTTGAAGGTGATCCGCGGCTGCGCAAGCCCCTGCAAGCGTTCGCGGACCGCGTCCTGCCCCAGGTAACGCAACGCGCCATAACCCAGGCCATTGGCCGGCACCCGGCGCAAGTCCTCCTTGACCGCCTTGATCGAATCCGCGAGTGGCTGCGCCGGAGTCAGGCACAACGGATAGAGGCTGGTGAACCAGCCCACCGAACGCGACAGGTCGACATCGGCAAACAGTTCCTCGCGTCCGTGACCTTCCAACTGCACCAGCATCTGCGAATGCCCGGTCCAACGGCAGATCACGCGCGCCAGGGCGGCCAGCAACAAGTCGTTGATCTGTGTGCGGTAGGCCTTGGGGGCTTCCTGCAACAACTGGGTGGTCAGTTCCCGAGGCAGCCGGGCATTGATCGCCATGCCATGGCACGCCAGGTTCGCCCCGGCGGGATAGTCCAGGGGCAGGCCCTGAGGCGCCTGCTCCAGTTGCCGGCACCAGTAATCCAGTTCGTCGGTGTGCCCAAGGCGCTGCGCCCAGTCTTGCAGGTGCACGGCCCAATCCTGGAAAGCACTGGTCTTGGAAGGCAGGACCGCTGCTGCACCCTCGGCCAACTGCCGATAGAGGCTTTGCAGGTCTTCAAGCAGAATCCGCCAGGACACGCCGTCCACCACCAGGTGATGGATGACCAGCAGCAAACGCTGGCTGCCATCGTCCAGGTCCATCAGCACCGCGCGCAACAGCGGCCCCTGTTCCAGGTCGAGGCTGCTCTGGGCTTGTTGTCCCAGTGCCTGAATCGCCTCGGCATCCGCCACCTGCTGCCGCCAGAGGCTGACCGGCTCGGGATGATCCTGGTGTTCGGCCTGCCAGAGGCCGGCGCTCTGCCGATACCTCAGGCGCAACGCATCATGCTGCACCTGCAGCTGGTTCAGGGCTAGCTCCAACAGCGGTACCTGCAGCGGCTCGCGCGGAGTCAGCAGCAGCGACTGATTCCAGTGATGGCGCTGGGGAATGTCGCTGGCAAAGAACACTTGCTGGATCGGCGTCAACGGCATCGTGCCACGCACCGGTCCCTGATCGATGCGCAAGGCCGTGCCCTGCTTGGCCACCGCCGCCAGTTCAAGAATGGTCTGGCAACGGAATACGTCCCTGGAGGAAATCTGCAAGCCAGCCTGACGGGCCCGGCTGACCATCTGGATGGCAATGATCGAGTCACCACCCAGTTCGAAGAAATTATCGTTGATACCGATCCGCGGCTGGTTCAGGACCTCCTGCCAGATACCCACCAGGGTCTGCTGCACTGGGTTCTGTGGAGCACGGTAGAGGTCCTGCGCAGGGCCCTGCTCAGGGCGCGGCAGGGCCTGGCGATCGAGCTTGCCGTTGGGGCTGAGAGGGAGCGCCGGCAGCAACAGCAGATGGCTGGGAACCTGATGCGCCGACAGGCGCGCGTTCATATGCTGCTTGAGGACATCCTTGCAGTGTTCTGGATCGAGCCCAGGCTGACATACAAGATAGGCCACCAGTTGCTTGCCCTGGGGTCCATCCAGCGCCAGTACCGCACACTCGCGAATCCAGGGATGGCTGTGCAGGCAGGCCTGGATTTCTCCCGGCTCGACGCGGAAGCCACGAATCTTGATCTGCTGATCGATGCGGCCACAGAACTCGATGCTGCCGTCGCGGCGGTAGCGCACCTGATCGCCAGTGCGGTACAGCCGGGCGCCGCCCTGCAGGTCGAAAGGATCGGGGATGAAGCTGGCAGCGGTCAGCTCAGGGCGCCGATGGTAATCACGGGCCAGCCCGGCACCGGCCAGATACAGTTCGCCCAGGCTACCGATGGCCGCCGGCTGGCCTTCGCTGTCCAGCACATAGGCACGGACATTGGTCAGCGGCCGGCCCATGGGAATCGACGCGGCCTGGGACCAGTCACCGTCCACGGCCTGGGTCAGGGCGCCCACGGTGCTTTCAGTCGGCCCGTAGTGGTTGACGATCCGGCACTGCGGCGCCAGGCGCTGGATGCGCTCCACCAGGCTCACCGGGCAGGCTTCGCCACCCAATACCAGGCATTGACGAGGCAGCACCGCAGCATTGTCCTCACCCAGCAGGGCCGCCAGGTGCGAAGGGACAATTTTCAACACATCGATCTGTTGCTGTTGCAGGTACTGGCCCAGGCCCGCACCGTCCACCGCCAGATCGGCGCTGATCACGTGCAGCGCCTGGCCGCCGCACAGGGCACCGAACAGCACCGTGTGCCCAAGGTCCGCCGCCGGCGTGGACACCAGCGCCATGCTACGGGCCGACGCCAGCGGCAGGCGCTGGTGAATGGCCGCCACGTAGTTGGCCAGGGCGCCGTGACTGATGGTCACCCCTTTGGCCCGGCCCGTGGAGCCGGAGGTGAAGATCACATACGCCAGGTGCCCGGGGGCCGTAAGCGGGTCGAGGTTGTCGGCACTCAGGGCCTGGCGCACCGGCGAATCCTCGAGGGGCTCGACACAGAGCCCGGGAAGATCGGCAAAACGCGCGATCAACTGCTCTTGGGCCAGCAACTGGGTAATGCCGCTGTCCTCAATCATGCCGTTGAGGCGTTCCTGCGGGTATTCGGGGTCCAGAGGCACGTAGGCGCCGCCAGCCTTGAGCACAGCCAACAGGCCCACGATCATCTCGATCGAACGATGCGCGGCGATACCCACCAGCACATCCGGCCCCACTCCGCGCCCACGCAGCTGACGGGCCAGACGATTGGCCTGCGCATTGAGCTGTTGATACGTCAGCTGCCGCCCGGCGCAGACCACGGCCAGCGCATCCGGGCTGCGCATTGCATGCGCCTCGACGCAGGCCGGTACCGACAAGGGTGGACGCTCGAAGGCGGTGCCGACATTCCAGTGTTCCAATATCTGTTCGCGCTCCGCCGCATCCAGCATGGGCAGTTCGCCCAGGCGACGCTGCGGCTCGCGAACTACAGCTTGCAACAGGTTGTGCCAATGCCGGGCCATCTGCTCGATGGTCTGCGGATCGAACAGGTCACTGGCGTAGACCAGCGCCCCATGCAGACGCCCGCCTTCTTCATGGGTATTGAAGGTCAGGTCGAACCGCACGGATTCGCTATCGCTGGCCAGGGCCTCGATTCGCAGCCCTGGAATCTCCACCCGCGCCCCTTCGTTGTCCCCCGCCAAGTGGTTATACAGCACCTGGAACAACGGGCTCTGGTTCAAGCTGCGCTCAGGCTGCAGCGCATCGACCAGTTGCTCGAACGGCAAATCCTGATGAGCCTGGGCCTCCAGCACCCGGGTCTTGACCTGGGCCAGCAAGGCGCTGAATGACTGCTGCGGGTCGATCTCGGCCTGCAACACCTGGGTGTTGACGAAAAAGCCGATCAGCCCCTCGACTTCAGCCCGGGTGCGGTTGGCCACAGGCGTGCCCACGCGAATGCTGCGGGCACCGCTGTAGCGCTGCAGCAGCACCTGCAGGGAGGCCAGCAGCACCATGAACAGCGTGCAGCCGGCACTCGCGGCCAGTTCCCGCAAACCACGGTCCAGGTCCTGCTCGAAGACCAGGGTGTGACGTCCGCCCCGGGCACTGCGCACGGGCGGCCGCGGCCGGTCCAGGGGCAGTTCCAGGGTCAAGGGTTCACTGCCCAGGCGCTCACGCCAGTACTGCAACTGCCGCTCGGCTTCACCGGCTTCCAGCCACAGGCGCTGCCAAACGGCGAAATCGGCGTACTGCACCGCCAGCGGCGCCAGCTCCGGCGCACGCTGGTATTGGCGCCAGTGCTCATAGGCGCTGGTCACCTCGCCCACCAGGATCGGCAGCGACCAGGCATCACTGATGATGTGATGGGTGCAGAACAGCAGCACATGCTCCTGGGGCCCGAGCTTGATCAGGGTCGCCCGCAACAGCAGGTCATGTTCCAAATCGAAGGGATGTTCGCCCTGCTCCGCCACCTGTTCGGACACCTGCGGGCCGGCGTCCTCAAGGTGGCTGTAATCCAGGCGTTGCAGGAGGAATTCACGCCGGGTATGAATCACCTGCATCACTTGCTGACCGTGCAGGCTGAAGGTGCTGCGCAGCACTTCATGGCGATCGATCAGGTACTGGATACTGCGTTGCAGATCAGCATCCTGCAGGTCGCCCTGCAAGCGCAGCACCGCCAATTGGTTATAGGCGCTGGAGGTCGGCTCCAGCTGCCAGAGAAACCACAGGCGCTGCTGTGCATAGGAAGCGCACATCAGCGTCTGGGCCTCACTGCGCCCAGGGATCGGCAACAGGTCCAGGGACAGCCCCTGCTCGATCATCTTGCGCTGCAAGGCGCTACGCTCCTGGGGGCTGAACGCGGCGAACCGCTTGGACAGCGCCAGCATGCGCTCAGGTAACGGATTCATCACTCCTGGGCCTCCGCAAACAGGGCTTCCAAGGCATCGACCTTGTCCCCTGTCACCCCGGAATCACGATGCAGCTCGACCTGCCTGGCCAGCAGTTCCACCGTCTCGCCTTCGAAGAACACCCGCAGCGGCAAGGACAGGTTGAGCTCGCTCTGAACCTTGGAGCGAATGCGCGTGGCCAGCAGCGAGTGGCCGCCCAGTGCGAAGAAGTTGTCATGCACACCCACCCGCTCCAGTTGCAGAGCCTCTTGCCAGATGGCGGCCAGGGTGGCCTCCAGCTCGTTGCGCGGCGCCACGTAGGCGCTGCCTTGCAACTCCAGGGCACTGAGGGCATTGCGATCCAGCTTGCCGTTGGGGGTCAGCGGGAAACGCTCCAGGACACTGAGGAAAGACGGCACCATGTACTCGGGCAATTGTTCGCGCAGTTGGGCCAGCAATGCCTGTTCCTGGGCCTCGCGATCGTCGGCCCGGGCCAGCACCACATACGCCACCAACTGTTTGCCGGCGGCCGTGTCCCGCGCCACTACAGCGGCTTCGCGCACATTGGCGGCTTGTCCCAGCAGGCTCTCGATTTCACCGAGCTCGATGCGGAAGCCGCGGATCTTCAGTTGGAAGTCTATCCGTCCGAGATAATCGAGCTCCCCTTGGGGCAGGCTGCTGACCCGGTCCCCGGTACGATACAGACGAGCGCCCGGCGTAGTGGCGAACGGGTCCGGGAGGAAGCGGCTGGCAGTCAGGGCCGGACGCTTGAGGTAGCCACGGGCCAGGCCCGGACCACCGATGAACAACTCGCCCTCGCGACCGATACCGGCCAGTTCGGCCTCTTCATCCAGCACCCGCAGGCGCGTACCGGCGATAGCACCACCGATGGCCACCCGCTCATCCACAGGCGGCTGCTCCACGGCGAACGCCGAACACCAGACCGCACTTTCCGAAGGGCCGTATTCATTGACCAGCAAGGTCTCGGGCAGCAATTCTCGGTGCCGCAGAGCCAGCTCCACCGGACAAGCCTCACCGGCCACGATTACGCAGCGCAGTTGCGGTTGCTGCAGGGCTTCGAGGATCTGCGCGTAGAACGACGGCAGGGCCAGGAAGTGCGAAATCTGTTGCGCACATATGAGTTCGGCGACCTGCTGCGGGTCCTTGTGCTGCTCTTCGCTAGGCAGGTACAAGGTAGCGCCCTGGCTCAAGGTCCAGAAAATCCCCGCCACGGAACTGTCGAAGGAGAACGAGGACAGCATCAGGAAACGCTCCAGGGGCGCCTGGTAGAAGGCGCTCCGGGCCAGAGTCGAGGTGCTGGCATTGGCATGGGACACCATCACACCCTTGGGTTTGCCGGTGGAACCCGAGGTGTAGATGACATATGCCAGGTTATCGGCACTGCTGCCGCTCTGCAGCGCGTCGATATTACCGCTCAACATCTCCCGATTCAGAGTGACCTGAGGCAGATTGGCCGGCAGGAGGATATCCGGGTGCAAAGGCTGCAGAGTGATCAGGCAACGTACCTCTGCGTCCTCGAGCATGAAGGACAGTCTCTCGCTGGGATAGGCCGGGTCCAGTGGCAGGTAGGCTCCACCGGCCTTGAGAATGCCCAGCAGGGCCACCACGATCTCGATGGAACGAGCACCATAGACCCCGACGATGGCGTCGCTGGCAACCCCTTGCTGGCGCAGCCTGTGGGCCAACTGATTGGCCTGGCGATCGAGCTCGCCGTAAGTGACTTCTTGGCCATCGACATGAATCGCGACACGCTCGGGGAAAGCCCGGGCCGCCTCTTCGAACAACTGGTGCAGCAGCGGTGCATCGGCGGCGACCAGCTGCGCGCTGCGGTCGAAGTCGCGCAGCAGGCGCTGAGCCTGATCGTGACCGACCAGCGGCAGTTGCTCGAGTGGCAGGTCGCTGTGCGCGGCGGCCGATTTCAGCCACTGGGCAAACTGTTCGAGCCAGGCAGCCGGCATACCTTCAGGCAGTAAATGAGGCTGCCAGCTCAACTGCAGCGTCAGCTGGTCAGCATCGGCCCGAGCCTGCAGGTGCAGCTTCTCGAAGTAGGCTTGATCGAGAATCAGGTCCTGTTCCTCGGCGCCCTCGGTGTAGGAACACCCTAGGTCCAGGGGGCGTGGCTCCTCGGCGCCGAACACCTCCAACTCGTTCAGGCAGTCCTGCCAGGAGCGGCTCAGTTCCAACTGATGACGAAACGCCTGCAGGTTGTCCTGCAAGGTGGCTTGAGGTTGCAGAGCAACGGCCACTGGCAGGCGTCGACTGAAATGCCCCAGGGTCTGTTGCAACTGGTCGCTGCGACCGTCAACAGTCAGAGCCACCAGCAGCGAGTCCTGCTGACCCAGCCCTGCAAGAAAGCCCGCCCAGAGGAACAACAGGGCTTGCTCGACGCTCAGCTCGGCATCCTTGGCCACCTGGCGCAACGCAGGCGCCAGGTCGGTGTCCAGACGGCATTCCTGCACCTGCGCTGCAAAGTCCAGCCGCCGCTCGAAGGGCAGGCGCACGCCCTTCTGCTGCTCGGCATACAGGGTGCGCCAGAACTGCAGGCCCTCGCGCCCGATCGCCTCCTCTCCCAGCTCGCTCTGCCACGCGGCGTAATCGGCGTACTGCAGGCTGTCGAACGGTGGCAACTGCACCCCCGCACAGAGCTGCTGCAGTTCGGTCACCAGCAATGCCAGAGCCTGCCGATCACAACTGGCCAAGGCCACGCTGATCAGCAACTGACGATCCAGCAGCGATGCCACCAGGGGCACTTCGGCCAGGGCCAGACGATCCTCGGCACGGGCCTGTTGCAGGCTACGCCCCGGCTCCATCGACAGGCGCATACGAACCTGCGCGGCGATGTCCTGCACCGGCTGCTTGAACCCGGGCATCTGGCGGTAGCTAGTGCGCAGAATTTCGTGGCGCTGACACAGTTCGCCTAGCGCGGCTTCCAACTCGGCACGCGCGGGAGGCGTGTCGAAAGACAAGATCGCCTGGGCAGCCAGGGGGCGACCAAGGTACTGCTGCTGGGAAAGAATCGCGGCCTGCTGGGCCGAAATCTGAAAAGTCTCTACTGGGGAAAAGTCGGTCATGCTGATGTCCTTAACCAATGGCCACGTCGGTGCTTTTCAGCGGGATGGCCATGGCTGTGAGTATTTTGCGCGGGCCTGAATATTCGTTGCGGGCATGCAGGGTGAGGATGTTGTCGAGCATCACGACGTCGCCCTTCTCCCAGGGAAACTCCACCATCACCTCGCGATAGAGCTGTTGCAGATGGGTGATGTAGTCATCGGGGATCGGGCTGCCATCGCCAAAGAAGGTGTTTTGCGGCAGGTCCTCGGGGGCGAACTCCGCCAGCAGGCTGTCGCGGATGCTTTCTGGCAGGGTCAGGGCATTGAAGAAAGTCGCGTGGTTGAACCACACGCTCTCCCCCGTACGCGGATGCCGGACCATGGCCGGGCCCTGTTGCCGAGTGCGCAAGCGGTTGCCGGATTTCCACTCCGGGGCCACTCCGATCTTCGCGCAATAGGCCTCGACCTCGGCGCGGTCTTCGGTCTGAAACACGGTCTGCCAGGGCAGCCCCATGCCGTCACCGTAGTTGCGCACATAGAGCACGCGCTTGCGCTGGAATTCCTCGCGCACTTGCGGATCGATTCGTGCCAGCAAATGCCGGGTGTCGCCGAATGGCGTCTCGCCGCCGGTGGTCGATGGCACATCGCAGTAGAAATACAGATGCAACGGAAACACCGGGGAATAAGAATGCTCGTTGTGGGGGAAGATCTTTTCCACGGCCGGGTAGTCGGTGGAGCTGTAGACATTCAGCTTCTTGGTGATCTGGGTCCGCGGCGAAGCCCGGAACAGGTACTCCAGGGCACCACCGGAAATCGAATCGACGCACTGGTTGAATTCGTTGATGTCCTGCACCGCGAAACCGCGGAACAACAACGTCGCGTGCCGATCGAGCTTTTCCTGGAGCAGCTCGCGGTTTTCCCCCGCCCACTGCGCCAGGCCCACGCCGGGAACGTTCGGCGTACATAACAGAGGAATCGAGCTGTTCTCGAACAGCGGCGTGAACGTCACCAGGCTGGATTGGTCCAGGCTCAAGCTCTTGCGCCGTCCTTTGCCCAATGCCGGTATGGCTTGAGACTCGAATTTCGACATTACCCACCTCCGATTCGCGGTATCAGGCGCGGCGATCGCACGCGCCTGCATGACTCTTCAATAACTGGCTTCACTCGACCGGCACGCGCCCTGGACGGCGGCGCTGGATCGGGTGCTGTTGCTTGAGCAAGGCCTGGCGCTGCTGCAACTGGTCCCGCTCACGCAGGTATTGGATATCCCGTGCCTTGCTCAGCAACGCCGCCAACGGCGCCTGGGTATCGACCACCATCAGCTCGAACACCGCCTGCAACTGCTCGAACAGGCACGCCATGTCTGCCGCGGTATAGAGCCCTGCATCGCACTTCAGGCCGAGGTAGATGCCCTGTGGCGCATTGACGAACTCGGCCACCAGGTCCAGCTCCGCCGCGGCCCTGCCGGCAGCCACCGGCTGCACGTCCAGGCCGTCGATCGACAACGGCTGGTCAAGGCTTTCCTGATAGATGAACTTGATGCTGAACAACGGCGAACGACCGGCACGCCGGACCACCCGGAGCGCCTCCACCAGGCGCTCGAAAGGCAGGTCCTGGTGATCCGAGGCACCGATGACCGTGCTCCGTGTCACCTGTAGCAGATCGCTGACGCACTGTTGTTCCTCGACACTTACCTGCAATACCAGTTGGTTAACGAAGAAGCCCACCAGATCTTCAACGCCGGCGTGATTGCGGTTGGCGATATCGGTCCCCAGACGAACCCGTGAACTGTCACTGCGCTGGCCCACTACCAAGGCAAAACCTGCCAGCAACAGCATGTACAGAGTCACTCCCTGGGCACTGGCAAAGGCGCGCAGCGCCTCGCTCTGGGCAGCCGAAAAATGGAATTCGTGGAGATCGCACAAGGGTGAAGGCGCCTGCCCGGGCTGCACCGTGGCACTGGCGGGCAAGCGCGTAAGGTGATGGTCATCGCCCAGGACCTCACGCCAGTAATCGAGCTGGCGCTGCAGTTCACCGCCTTCGAGCCATTTGCGCTGCCAAACGGCGAAATCCACGTATTGCAGCGCCGGCTCCGGCAACGGACTGGCAATGGCGGTTCGATGAGCGTGGTACAGGCTCACGAACTCGGCCGGCAGAATGCCGAACGACCAATGGTCGGCGACGATGTGATGCACAGTCATGAGCAGCAGGTAGCGTTGCGGCTCCAGCCGCAGCAGGCGTATACGCATCGGCGGACCGGCGATCAGGTCAAAAGGCTCCCCGGCCTGTTGCTGCAACTGCCGTTGGGCCATGGCCTCGCGCTCGGCCAATGGCAAGGCGCACAGGTCATCGAACGCGAACGATAGCGGCAGGTGGCGATGGACGTGCTGCCAGCTCTCGCCTTCGACCTCGCTGTAGGTAGTACGCAATACCGAATGCCGCTGCATCAGCGAATCAAAAGCTTGCCGCACCGCGTCGATATCCAGCTCTCCACGCAGCTCCAGGGCCCGGGCAATGTTGTACATCGAACTCTGCGGCTCCAGCTGCCAGAGGAACCACAAGCGCTGCTGGGCAAAGGACAACGGCTGCGGTCGCGAGTCATCCACCCGCAGCAGGGCCGGAGCCGCTGCTGGAGCATCGCCGGCGCTCAGGGCAGCGACAAAGGCCTGCAGCTCCGGCGCGTCGAACAAGGTCCGCAGCGCGGCCTGCAGGCCCAGTTCATGCCGCACCCGGCTGATGACCTGAGTGGCCAGCAGCGAATGCCCGCCCAAAGCGAAGAAGTTGTCCTGCAAGCCGACTTGCTCAACCTCGAGCACGTTCTGCCAGATAGCCGCCACTTGCTGCTGCAGCTTGCTGCGGGGGGCCACATACGCTTGTTGCAGGGCACTCAAATCAGGCTTGGGCAAGGCCTTGCGGTCCAGCTTGCCGTTCGGGTTGAGGGGCAGGCGCAGCAACAGCAGAACGTGGTTCGGCAACATGTAATCCGGCAGCTTTTCCTTGAGCCCGGCCTTGATCAGCGCGCAACGCTCGGCCTGTGCCTGAGCATCGCCCAGGCCGTCGTTGGTATCTCCAGGCAACGCAGAGGGCACCACATAGGCCACCAGTTGCATACCGTTGTTGGCCGGCACGGCCAACACCACCGCCTCACGCACATCCGGCCGAGCCGACAGGCGCGCCTCGATTTCCCCCAGCTCGATACGGAAGCCGCGGATCTTCACCTGATGATCGATGCGGCCGATGTACTCGATCGCCCCTTGTGGGTTGTAACGCGCCAGGTCGCCACTGCGATACAGCCGGGCGCCGGGCTGACGGGCAAAGGGGTCGGGGATGAAGCGTTCGGCAGTCAGTCCCGGCCGGTCAAAATAGCCCTGGGCCAGGCTCGACGCAGAACCGATGCACAGCTCCCCGGTGCCGCCTTCGGGCAGCGGATTGAGGTCGCCGTCGATGATCCGCAGGGCGCGGCCGATGATCGGCTGGCCGATCGGGATGCCGTAGACCTCGCTGGCATCCTGTTCCCGGCAGTCGTGGACACTGGAGACCACCGTGGCCTCGGTCGGGCCGTAGGTATTGAGCAGGCGCACGGCCCCGAGGCCTGCGGCGTGCCACAGGCGCAAGCCCTCCACCGACATCGCCTCGCCGCCAACATGCACCTGGCGCAGGCGCCCCAGGCTGCGGATACCGTCAGCCATGCATTGCTTGGCCAGCAAGTGCCAGTAAGCCGCCGGCAGGTCGGCCAGGGTCACGCCCTGGCTGACGATCACCGCCGCCAGTTGCTCGACGGCCCAGGGCTCGTCACCGCGCATTACCAGTGCCGCGCCGAGGCACAAGGCCGGGTAACACTGCTCGACGAAACCGTCGAAGCTGAATGTTGCGAACTGCAGCACCTTGTCAGTGGCGGTGAGCGCCGAGTAATCCGCCGCCGCCTCGCAGAACGCCGACAAGGCCCGGTGATCGATCGCCACGCCCTTGGGGACCCCGGTGGAGCCCGAGGTGTAGATCACGTAGGCCAGGTCTTGCGGGCAGGCCCTGTTCTGCGGATCGGCGCTAGAGCACTGGCTCAATCGTTGCGCAAGGCTCGGCAGGTCCCAGTGCAGCACGCTGTCGGGCAACAGATTCGCGGCCCAGGAACCGGTATCGCTGAGCAGCAGGCTCAGGCGGCTGTCGGCGATCATGAACGCCAGGCGCTCTTGCGGGTATTGCGGGTCCAGCGGCACATAGGCCGCGCCACTCTTGAGCACTGCCAACAAGCTGACGATCAGTTGCGGCCCGCGCTTGAGCGCCAGGCCGACCCGATCCCCCGGGCCAATCCCCTGGGCCTGCAGGCAATGAGCCAGGCGGTTGGCCTGGGCGTTCAACTGTCCGTAGTCCAGACGTTCGGCATCGACCACCAGTGCCAGCGCCTCGGGCGTGGCCGCAGCCTGCGCCGCGATCCTCTGGTGCACCAGCAAGGCCTGCGAGCCCATCAGCTCGACCACTTCGCTGCGCTGCAGCAGGTCCTGGCGTACCGGCTCGGTGAGCAATTGCAGCGCCCCCAGCGCCATGCCGGGATCATCCATGAACTGCTCCAGCAAATGCCGCAACTGGGCACAAAAGCCCTGGACCTGATCCGCGCTGAAACGACTGCGCTCATAGCTGAAGTCCAGGCTGAGGCACTCGCTCAACTCAATGCCCAGGGTCAGCGGATAACTGGTCTGCTCGTGGTTGGCCAGGCCGGAAAACTTCAGACCTGCTGGCGCCCCCTCCTTCAGCGCCTGGGCGACCGGGAAGTTCTCGAACACCAACAGACTGTCGAACAACGGCGTGCCTTGCTGCCCGGCCCAGCCCTGGACCTCGTAAAGCGGCACATGCTCGTATTCTCGCAGGCCCAGATTGATTTCCTGCATCTGCTCCAGCCATTGCCCCACGCTGCACTCCGAGCGGGGCTGGCAAATGATCGGCAAGGTGTTGATGAACAGCCCCAACTGCTGTTCGATACCCGGTAGCGGCGCCGAACGCCCCGCCACGGTGGCCCCGAAGATCACGCACCGCTGCGCGCAGTAACGCTGCAGCAACAACGCCCAGGCGGCCTGCAGCAAGGTGTTGAGGGTGACCTTCTGCTGCCGGGCGAAGCTTGCCAGGCGCTGCGTCATGGCTTGATCGAAGCCTTCCAGATACTGTCCATAGTCACTGCCCGATACCGGCTTGCGCACCCCGTCGGCCAGCAAGGTCGGCGAGTCCATCGCTTGCAGCCGCTGGCTCCAGAACTGTTGCGCAGCCTGGGCCGGCTGCTTCTGCAACCAGCCCAGATAGTCACGATAGCGACCCGGGGCAACCGGCAACTGCGCGCCGGCGTACAACTGGATCACTTCGGCCAGCAGGCTGGCGTTGCTCCAGCCATCCAACAGCAGGTGATGGCAGGTGTAGATCAGGTGCCAGCTGTTATCTCCAAGTGGCACCAGCAACAGGCGTAGCAGCGGCGCCCGGTGCAGCTCGAATCCCTGGCGGCGCTGTTGCTCGGCCAACAGGTCGAGATCCACCGGAGCCGCCTGCAGTATCTGCAACGGTACCTTGACCTGGCTTCTGACCAATTGATGAGCCGTGTCCAGCCCTTCCCAGTGCACGCTGCTGCGCAGGATCGGGTGGCGGTCCAAAGCGCCCTGCCAGGCATCGGCAAAGCGCTGCGGATCAAGGCCATGGATGTCCAGGCGCAACTGGTTGATGTACGCCTGCTCCTGGGGTTCGTAGAGGGTATGAAAGAGCATGCCCTGCTGCATTGGCGTCAGCGGGTAAAGGTCCTCGATCGCGGCGGCGGGCACCGGCAGCTCGTCGAGCTGCTGCTGGGAAATCCGCGCCAGCGGGAAGTCCGAGGGCGTAGCCTGGGCCTGGGCCACGCCGCAGCAGTGCTCGATCAGCGAATGCAGCTCGGCAAGGTAGTCATCAGCCAGTCGCTGTACGCTGGCGTCGCTGAACATCTCCTGGCTGTAGCCCCATTGCAAAGCCAATTCGCCACCAAAGACCTGCCCCTCCAGGGTCAGCCAGTTGGCCAGAGGAGCCTGTGGGTCCTGGGCCTGGCCGCTGCTTTGGCTGGCCGGTGTCCATAGCGCATGCTCGTCGAACTGGCGATCGAACTGGCCCAGGTAGTTGAAGGTGATCCGTGGCTCCGGCAAAGACGCCAGAGCCTGACGCTGGGCCGGAGTGCCCAGGTAGCGCAGCAAGCCGTAGCCCAGCCCTTTGCCGGGAATCGCGCGCAATTGTTCCTTGATGCCCTTGATCGCAGTTCCGGCCTGCTCTGCAGGCTGCAAGCGCACCGGGTACAGGCTGGTGAACCAGCCCAGGGTGCGGGTCAGGTCCAGCTCATCAAACAGGTCTTCGCGCCCATGCCCCTCCAGCTGGATCAGCGCCGAAGGCTGTCCGGTCCAGCGGCACAATACGCGAGCCAGGGCCGTCAACAGCAGGTCGTTGACTTGAGTGCGATAGGCGCTCGAGGCCTGCTGCAGCAGTTGTCGGGTCAACTGCGCCGGCAGGCGCGACTCGATCTTGCGCCCATGACGATTCTGCAATCCGCCCGCCGGGTTATCGCAGGGCAAGTCACCCGCCCCGGCCTGCTGCGCCATCCAGTACGACAGCTCGGCTTCGCGCCGTGGCGCATGTTCCTGCAAACGACGGGCCCATGCCTGATAGGCGCTGGTCTTGGGCGGCAGTTGCAGTGGCCGAGCCTCTGCCAACTGCCGGTAGGCCTGTTGCAGGTCTTCCAGCAGCACACGCCAGGACACGCCATCCACCACCAAGTGATGGATCACCAACAGCAGTTGCTGGCGGCCGGACTCGTGCGCAAGCAGAACTGCGCGCATCAGGGGGCCAGCCTGTAGGTCCAGGCTGCGCTGGGCCTCATCGCACAACGCCGCCAGAGCCTGATCATCCGCCACCCGGCGCTGCCACAGGTCGAAATGGCCAGCGGGCTCGGCGTACGCCTGCTGCCAGCCAGGCGGCGAGAAAGCAAAACGCAGGCGCAATGCATCGTGATGATTGACTAGGTGCAGCAGCGCCGCCTGCAACAGCTGCGGCTGCAGGTGCTGACGCGGATCGAGCAGCAACGACTGGTTCCAGTGCCCGGGTCGAGGCACCTCCTGGGCCAAGAACCAGTGCTGTACCGGGGTCAACGGGACCTCGCCGGCCACCGGCCCCTGGTCGATCTGCGGCAGATCGTCGAGGACCGCAACCTGAGCCAGACTACGCACGCTCTGGTACTGGAACAGGTCCCGGGGGGCCAGGCGAATCCCAGCCTGACGGGCGCGGCTGACCACCTGAATCGAGATGATCGAATCACCGCCGAGCTCGAAAAAGTTGTCGTCCAGGCCCACCTGGTCCAGCCCCAGGACATCGCGCCAGACTCCCGCCAAGGCCTTCTGCATGGTGTTTTCCGGAGCCACGTAGGTCAGCTGCGGTGCCGCCTCTGGCAGCGGCAAGGCTCTGCGGTCGAGCTTGCCATTGGCGGTCACCGGCAGGCGCTCCAGGGCCAGCAGATGATGGGGCACCATGTACTCCGGCAAGCTGCCGGCCAGCCATGCCTTGAGCTCGTCGCGCCACGCCTCGGCAAGCCCTGCCTCTTGTAACACCAGATACGCCACCAGGTGCTTGGCGTTCTGCACCAGCACCACAGCCTCGCGTACACCGGGGTGCTGCATCAGCCGGGCCTCGATTTCACCCAGTTCTATACGCAGTCCACGCAGCTTGACCTGATGGTCCAGACGCCCCAGGTACTCGATCACGCCGTCAGCACGCTGGCGCACTCGGTCACCGGTGCGGTACAGCCGCGCCCCCTGATGAAAAGGGCAAGGCACAAAGCGCTCGGCAGTCAGAGCCGGACGTCGGTGGTAGCAGCGCGCCAGACCAATGCCTCCCAGATACAGCTCGCCAGCGACACCCGCCGGAACCGGCTGTAGCTGGGCATCCAATACATGGGTGCGCAGGTTGGCGATCGGCCGGCCGATGGGCACGCTGCTGGCGCCCTCATCGACGCAGGTCCAATGGGTGACGTCGATCGCCGCCTCGGTCGGGCCATAGAGGTTGTACAAGCCAGCGTTCGGCAGCCGGGCAAACACCTGCTGCTGGGCATCCAGGGGCAGCGCCTCGCCGCTGCAGACAATGCGCTTGAGGCTGGTGCAGGCGGTCACGCTACTGTCGTGGATAAACGCCTGGAGCATCGACGGCACAAAATGCAGGGTACTGATCTGCTGCTCGGTGATGACCTGGATCAGCCGCTCCGGCTCACGATGGGCGCCCGGGGCGGCCACCACTAGACGGGCGCCGGTCATCAGCGGCCAGAAGAACTCCCACACCGAGACGTCGAAGCTGAACGGGGTTTTCTGCAACACCGCGTCGCTGGCGTCCAGGCCATAGGCCTGTTGCATCCAGCACAGGCGGTTGACCAGCGCCGCATGGCTGTTGCCGGCGCCCTTGGGCTTGCCGGTGGAACCCGAGGTGTAGATCACGTACGCCAGGTTCAGCGGATCGAGTGGCAGTTGCAAGGGGCTGTCGCTGTAGGCATCCAGCCAGTTCTGCTCCTGGTCCAGGGTGATGACCTTGAGCCCCTGGGCCTGAGCACCAGGAACCGCCAGCAACGGCTCCAGCGAACTCTGGGTCAGCAACAGGCGGATGCCGCTGTCCTCGATCATGTAGGCCAAGCGGTCCTGGGGGTATTCCGGGTCCAGCGGCACATAGGCGCCACCGGCCTTGTGGATCGCCAGCAGGCCCACGACCATCTCGATGGAGCGCTCGATGCAGATCCCCACCAGCCCATCCGCCGCCACGCCCTGTTCACGCAGCAGACGCGCCAGCTGGTTGGCCCGGGCATCCAGTTCGCCATAGCTCAGCTGCCGTTCGCCGAACACCAGGGCGCAGGCCGCGGGGGTGCGCCGGGCCTGGGCTTCGATCAGTTGGTGCATGCACTGCCCGGTGGGGTAAGCGACCCGGGTGGCATTCCACTCGTGCACCAGGGTCTGCTGCTCCTCGGCATCGAGCAACGGCAACTCGCCAATGCGCTGTTCAGCATCGCCCAACATGCCTTGCAGCAGCGCGGTCCAATGGCGCGCCATGCGGGCGATGGTGGCGGCGTCGAACAAGTCGCTGGCATAGGTCAGGGCAGCATGCAGCTTGCCGGACTTCTCGTAGGTGTCCAGGGTCAGGTCGAACTGGGTGGTGCGGCTCTGCCATTCCACTACCCCTAGCTCCAGCCCGGAGGCGGTCTGCACGGTACTGATGTCCGCCACTTGCGGCTGATGGTTGTACATCACCTGGAACAGCGGCGTATGGCTCAGGCTGCGCTCCAGCTTGAAGGCTTCCACCAATTGCTCGAACGGCAGGTCCTGGTGGGCCTGGGCACCCAGGGCGGCTTCCTTGACCGCCTGCAACAACTCGCCGACCCGGGTCTGGCCGCCAAGCTCGGTGCGCAGTACCTGGGTGTTGACGAAGAAGCCGATCAGCCCCTCGACTTCCGCGCGATTGCGGTTGGCAATGGGTACGCCGACACGGATATCACCCTGGCCGGTATAGCGGTGCAGCAGCACGTTGAAGGCGCCGAGCAACAGCATGAACAGGGTCACGTTGTGCTGTTTTGCCAGGGCCCGCAGCTGTTCGGCCAACTGCGGCTCTATCGCGAAGTCATAACGGGTGCCGCGGTAGCTGGGCATCGCCGGGCGCGGATGATCAATGGGCAGTTCCAGCACCGGATGCTCCTCCCCCAGGCGTGCCTGCCAGTATTCAAGCTGCCGCGCCTGCTCACCGGCCTCCAGCCAGCGACGCTGCCACAGGGCGTAGTCGCGGTACTGGATCGGCAACGGCGGCAGTTGCGGTGTCTCACCTCGTTCGAAGGCGTCGTAGCAGCGGATGAACTCATCGATCAGCACGTTCATCGACCAGCCATCAGAGACGATGTGGTGCAGGGTCAGCAACAGTACGTGCTCCTCGGTGCCGAGCTTGAGCAACTTGACCCGCAGCAGCGGCCCGCTGCCCAGATCGAACGGCAGCAGCGACTGGCGCTGGGCCTCGGCCGCCACGGCCTGCTCGCGCCCGGGCGCATCGAGATCACTCAGATCCAGGAACTCCACAGGCAGAGAAATATCCGCAGGCGCCTGCTCCAGGCTGTCGTCGGCATGACGCTTGAACACCGTGCGCAGGGTTTCGTGACGGGCAACAAGGCTGGCAAAGGCCTGCTCCAGCGCCGAGCGATTCAACACGCCGGTGAGGCGCACCGCCCCGGGCAGGTTGTAGGCGCCGCTCTGCGGATCCAGCTGCCAGAGGAACCACATGCGCCGCTGGGCGTAGGACAGCGCGTGACGGTCCTCGACCAACACGTCGGCGGGGATCGGAAACAGCGAAAAGTCGATGTTTTCCGCTCGCAGTCCGTCGAGGAACAACCGCCGTTTCTCCAGCGGCAGCTCGATAAACCGGCGAGCAAGTTTCAGGGACTTTTCAGCGTTCATCTGGGTTCATCCGTACATGTTGGGTATCGAGCTTTGGCTCGGCTATCCCTACGAAACGGATGGGCCAGGGGAAAAATTAACCGTGGGCGCAGCACTGCGGCGCCGCTGCGATCGGTAAATTCCAGGGCTTGCGGCTCGTCAAATCAGGACCTTCTCTTTAATAAGGTCGCGATCATGTCCTCAGCCACTTCACTGGCCAGCTCACTGGCAAATGGCTTGCGCAAGCTGGTAGGCGCCGGCGCCCAGCAACCCCGCAGCTACCGGATAATCAACGTCGAGCTCAAGCAGCGCATCCACCTCAGCCCGTCCATGGCCCGCCTGGTGTTCACCGGCGAGGACATCGCCCAGGCGCGTACCCTGGCACCGGACCAGCGCATCAAGCTGCTGTTTCCCGGGGCCGATGGCACGCCCTCGCAACTGCCGGTGGAAGGCGACTGGCAGGCGGCCCGGCGCAAGCTGCCGGCCGAGCAGCAACCGCCAATGCGCACCTACACCATTCGCGCCCTGCGCCTGCACCCTGCGCAAATGGATGTGGATTTCGTCCTGCACGGGGTCAACGGCCCGGCCTCCGCCTGGGCCACCCATGCCCAGCCCGGCGACCGCCTGCAGATGGTGGTGCCGAACAAGGCCTACAGCGGCGACCCCGGTGGTTATGAATGGCTGCCGCCGGCGGGGATCCGCAAGGTGCTGTTGATGGGCGATGAAACCGCGCTGCCGGCGATTGCCGGCATTCTGGAAGAACTGCAGGGTTATCCGGACCATCCGGATGTGCAGGCGTTTATCGAAGTGCCCTATGAAAGCGATTGCATCGACCTGCGCTGCCACCCGCTGGCGCGGATCAACTGGTTGCCCCGGGACCTGCTGGGCGCACGCCATGGCGAAACCCTGATCCATGCCGCCCGGGAGCTGGCCGAACTGCCGCCGGCCAACAGCCAGCGCCGGCCGATCAAGGTTTCCGAACGCAACGACGAACAACGCCTCTGGGAAACCGCCCAACCGGCGGACAACGATTTCTACGCCTGGGTGGCCGGCGAGTCGGCCACGGTGATGAACATTCGCCGCCACCTGATCAACGAGCGCGGCCAGGAGCGTCGCAACCTGACCCTGATGGGCTACTGGCGCCTGGGCAGCTCCCTGGGTTGAGCCCCACCAACCGCCCCACCCTCTTCCCTGTAGCCGCTGCCGAGCCCGCGAAGCTGCACAAAGGCCCGCCGGGCCTTGCTTGGCGATCGCCAGCCGAACCCCTGGCGAACCCGGGATTTTTGCGCCCCTGCGGGCCGTGCGCAGCCTGCGCCAGCGGCTACAGCAAGCAAGTGTGTAGCCGCTAGGAAACCGCGGCTACCGGTTGCAGGTGGCGGCGGCGATGCACCTCCAGATGGCCCTTGAGCAGGCTCAGCACCTTGGCCTCGTGCTCGTGGATGAAGAAGTGCCCGCCCGCCAGCATGTCCACCGAAAAACTGCCGTGGGTTTCCTTGCTCCAGCCAATCAGTTGCTCGGTGGTGGCGCGATCCGTCTTGCCGCCCAGCACATGCACCGGGCAATTGAGCAGTGGCCGTTGCACCGGGCGAAAGCGCCCGCACAAGAGAAAGTCGGCCCGCAGGATCGGCAAGGTCAGGCTCATCAGTTCCTGGTTGGCCAGCACTTCTTCACTGGTGCCGTTGAGGGTGCGCAACTGTTCGATCAGTTGCTCATCGGTCTTGGGCTCGGCAAACCCCCGGTCGTATTCGGTGCGCAGGGTCGGCGCAGCAGTGCCCGAGGCAAACAGCGCCACCGGCTCCGGGCACCCCAGGACGCGCAGGGCATGGGCCAGTTCGCAGGCCAGCAAGGCGCCCAGGCTGTGGCCGAACAGGGCGTAAGGGGTGCGCAGCGTGCCCCGGATTTCCAGGGCAAGCTGCCGCGCCAGCTCGCGCATGTCGGTGTGCAGCGGCTCGGCATAACGGGCGCCACGCCCGGGCAGCTCCAGCGGTTGCAGGTGCAGCCACTGCGGCAGCTTGCGGCGCCAGCGGCTGTAGACCATGGCGCTGGCGCCGGAATACGGCAGGCACAGCAGGTTCAACTGAGTCACGGTTATTCCCTCGACGGATGGACGCTAAAGAAACGCAGCACGAGGGGAACAAATTAGTCCACCGATCACCTCAGCGCATGCGCCGATAGCTCTGCAACGCCGCCCCCAGTACCACCGCGCCGCCCGCCAGGGCCAGCCAGAAGCCGCTGCGGGCGCCGAACTGGTCCACCAGCGCTCCGGACCCCGCGGCCCCCAGGGCCACGCCGATGCTCAGGCCGGTGACCAGCCAGGTCAGGCCCTCGGTGAGCTTGGCCGGCGGCACGCTGCGTTCCACCAGGGCCATCGCGACGATCAGGGTCGGCGAGAAAAACAGCCCGGCAACGAACACCGCCAGGGACAGGCCGAGGATGTTGCTCGCCAGCAGCAGCGGCAAGGTGGTCAGCGCCGTGGCGATGCCGCCGTACATGAACAGCCGGGGCAAGGGCGTGGCCAGTTTCAGGGCGCCAAAGGCGATGCCCGCCAGGCATGAGCCGATGGCGTACACCGAGAGCACAATGCTCGCTGCCGCCGGCTGCCCCTGTTGCTGGGCGAAGGCCACGCTGACCACGTCCACCACCCCGACGATGGTGCCCATGGCGGTCATCAGCAACAGCAGCAGGCGGATTTCCACCGAACGAATGATCGAGCCAGCGTGCCCTTCCTCATGGGGATGGACCGGCGGCTCGGTGCTCTTCTGCATGACGAACACACTGACCCCCAGCACCAGCATCAGCAGCGCCGCCAGGGGCCCGGCTTCGGGAAACAGGCCGACGCTGAGGCCCACCGACAAGGGCGGGCCGACGATGAAGCAGACCTCATCGAGCACCGACTCCAGGGCATAGGCGGTCTGCAGTTGCGGCTGGCCGCGGTACAGCTCGGTCCAGCGGGCACGGACCATGGCCGACATGCTGGGCATGCAGCCGGCCAGGGCGGCGCAGAGGAACAGGGTCCAGTGCGGGGCCTGCAAGCGGGTGCACAGCAGCAGGGCCAGCAGCGCCCCGCCCCCCAGGCCGGCGGCCAGGGGCAATATCCGGCTCTGGCCGTAACGGTCCACCAGGCGCGATACCTGGGGCGCGCAGAACGCCGTGGCCAGGGCGAACGTCGCCGCCACCGAGCCGGCCAGGGCGTACCCGCCGTGCAGTTGAGCCAGCATGGTGATCAGGCCGATGCCGGTCATGGAGATCGGCATGCGCGCGATCATCCCGGCCAGCACAAAGGCCCGGCTGCCGGGGGCCTTGAACAGTTCGCGGTAGGGGTTTGCCATTTACAACGACTCCTTGGGGGGCTGCAACTTGCCACAAAGGGCAGGCACAGTAGAAACACATACGCCTCGTATGTTAAAAATCATGTAAACATACGCCTCGTATGTCAACCCGCCATTTGTTGGAGAACTGTGTCCATGAGCAGCCGCCCACGCGCCGCGATGATCGAGCAAACCCGCGCCAGGCTGATTGCCAGCGCGCGCCAGGCCTTTGCCCGCCTGGGCTACGCCAAGACCTCGATGGACGACCTGACCGCCGAAGCCGGGCTGACCCGGGGCGCGCTGTATCACCACTTCGGTGACAAGCAGGGGTTGCTGGCGGCGGTGGTGGAGCAGATCGACAGTGAAATGGATGAGCGCCTGGAGGCCATTTCCGAAGCGGCCAGTGATCCCTGGCAAGGCTTTGCCCAGCGCTGCCGGGCCTACCTGGAAATGGCCCAGGAAGCCGAAATCCGCCGCATCGTCCTGCAGGATGCCCGGGCCGTACTGGGGCAACGGCAGCCAGCCGAGGAACACTGCATCGACTCCCTCAGCCGCCGCCTGCAAGCGCTGGTCGAAGCCGGGCTGATCACGCCCGCGCCGAGCCAGGCCCTGGCGCGCCTGATCAACGGCAGCCTGGTGGACGCGGCGCTGTGGATCGCCGCCGCCGAGCAGCCCGGGCAACGCCTGCAACAAGCCCTGCAAGCGCTTGAGCTGCTACTGCGCGGGCTGCAACCACCGCGCTGAACTGAACTCCTGAACCGCGTCCGGGGTCAGCACAACAGGGGCCACTGATGCGTTGCGTGTCGCATGGGCGCATCAGCCCCGGCCTTCGACAGCGGCGACAGGAGTGCAGTGCATGCAGATATCCCTCGACCAGCAGGTAGCCCTGGTCACTGGCGCCAGCTCCGGCATTGGCGCCGCCACCGCAATCGCCCTGGCGGCGGCCGGTGCCAGCGTGGTGCTCAACTACAACTCCCAGGCCGCGCCGGCCGAGCAGTTGGCCGCGCGGATCAATGCCGAAGGCGGCCGGGCCATTGCCATTGGCGCCGATGTGGCCGATGAGGCCCAGGTCGAGGCGCTGTTCGCCCAGGCCATCGAGGCCTTTGGTTTTCTCGACATCCTGGTGGCCAATTCCGGCCTGCAAAAGGATGGGCCGGCCGCCAGCCTGAGCCTGGACGACTGGAACCGGGTGATCGGCGTCAATCTCACCGGGCAGTTCCTCTGTGCTCGCGCGGCGCTGAACATCTTCCAGCGCCAGGGGGTGCGCGCCGGGGTGTCCAAGGCGGCGGGCAAGATCATCCACATGAGTTCGGTGCACCAGTTGATTCCCTGGGCCGGGCACGTGAATTACGCGGCTTCCAAGGGCGGCGTGGACATGCTGATGCGCACCCTGGCCCAGGAAGTCAGCCAGCAGCGGATCCGCATCAACGGCATCGCCCCGGGGGCGATCCGCACCGCCATCAACCGCACCGCCACCGAGGGCGCGGCAGAGCAGGAACTGCTCAAGCTGATTCCCTACGGCCGGGTCGGCGACCCCGAGGATGTGGCCAATGCCGCGCTATGGCTGGCCTCGGACGCCTCCGACTATGTGGTCGGCAGCACCCTGTTCATCGACGGCGGCATGAGCCTCTATCCGGAGTTTCGCGGCAATGGCTGACCAGCATCCCACGGCACAACGCCCCATCGACGCCCACGGCATCATCGGCGACATGCGCAGCGCCGCCCTGGTCAACGACCAGGGCAGCATCGATTTCTTCTGCTGGCCGGAGTTCGACAGCCCGAGCATCTTCTGCTCGCTGCTGGACTCCCCCGCCGCCGGGATCTTCGAACTGGCACCGGTGCTGGCCGACGCCCGGCGCCAGCAGATCTACCTGCCCGACAGCAACGTCCTGCAGACCCGCTGGCTGGGAACCGAGGCGGTGGTGGAAGTCACCGACCTGCTGACCATCGACGACGACCCCGAGCAGCTGCCGCTGCTGATCCGCCGGGTACGGGTGGTCAGCGGCCAGGCCACCCTGCGCCTGCACTGCGCGCCGCGCCTGGACTATGGGCGGGCCGCCACCGGGGCACGACAGGAAGGCGACTCGGTGTGCTTCGAAGCCCCCGGGCAGCCCGGGCTGCGCCTGCTGGGCGACCAGCCGCTGCACCTTGAACGGGACTCGGCGCGGGCCGAGTTCGTGCTGCAACAGGGCCAGGGCGCTGAATTCATCCTCGGTGGCGTCGACGATCTGCGGGTGCGGCACGGCGATAGCGAGCTGCACCTTACGCGCACCCTGAAGTTCTGGCGCGACTGGATCGGCCAGTCCAACTACCGCGGCCGCTGGCGCGAGATGGTCAACCGTTCGGCCCTGGCGCTGAAACTGCTGACCTCCAGGCGCCATGGCGCGATCCTCGCGGCGGCCACCTTCGGCCTGCCGGAAAGCCCCGGCGGCGAACGCAACTGGGACTACCGCTACACCTGGGTACGCGACGCCTCGTTCACCGTCTACGCCTTCATGCGCCTGGGTTTCGTCGAGGAGGCCAACGCCTACATGGGCTGGCTGCGGGGCCGGGTCAGCGACTGCCATGGGCAACCGATGAAGCTCAATATCCTGTACGGCATCGACGGCCGCCAGGAGTTGCCGGAGACCGAGCTTGGGCACCTCTCCGGGCACGGCGGCGCGCAACCGGTGCGCATCGGCAACCAGGCCTACGACCAGGTGCAGCTGGATATCTTCGGCGAGCTGCTGGATGCGGTGTACCTGGTGAACAAGTACGGCGAGGCCATCTCCCACGAAGGCTGGAAACACACGGTACAGGTGGTGGACCAGGTCTGTGACAGCTGGCAGAGCAAGGATGTGGGCATCTGGGAGATGCGCGGCGAGCAGCACCACTTCCTGCACTCGCGGCTGATGTGCTGGGTGGCTGTGGACCGCGCCATCCGCCTGGCCTCCAAGCGTTCGCTGCCGGCTCCCTTCGCCCGCTGGGACCAGACCCGGCAAGCCATCTACGACGATATCTGGAGCCGGTTCTGGAACCAGGAGCACGGGCATTTCGTCCAGCACATCGGCAGTACCGCCCTGGACGGTTCGATGCTGCTGATGCCCCTGGTGCGCTTTGTCAGCGCCAAGGACCCGCGCTGGCTGGCGACCCTGGATGCCATCGAAAAGAGCCTGGTGCGTGACGGCATGGTCTACCGCTACCGCAATGACGACAGCCAGATCGACGGCCTGGCCGGCACCGAAGGCGCCTTCGCCGCCTGTTCGTTCTGGTACGTCGAATGCCTGGCCCGGGCCGGGCGCCTGGAGCAGGCGCACCTGGAGTTCGAGCAACTGCTGCGCTACGCCAACCCCCTGGGCCTGTACGCCGAGGAGTTCGACAGCCACGGCCGCCACCTGGGCAACACGCCCCAGGCCCTGACCCACCTGGCGCTGATCAGCGCGGCAAGTTTTCTCGACCGGCGCTTGAGTGGCGACAAGAGCGTCTGGCAACCTTGAGCCCGGCCCCGGTGCTGAGACCGGGGCGCTCTTCCCTTGGTGCCCGACAGAAATGGAACTCGCCCCATGCCCGACTCGCCGATCATCGCCGTGATGATCCATGCCGCCGACTGGCGTGCCGCCACCCATTGGTACGCCCAGGCCTTTCCCCAGGCCCGCCGGGTGCTGCACGAGCCGGATGATTTCGGCCATTTGCAGCTCGCGGGCCTGTCCCTGGAAATCGTCCCCTGCGACGCCAAGGTCGGCCAGGGGCCGGCGGGCACGGTGGTGTACTGGCAGGTCGCCGATCTGCCCGGCCAGGTGCAGCGCCTGACCGGGCTGGGTGGGCGCCTGTATCGCGGGCCCATGGTCATTGAAGGCGGCGACTCGATCTGCCAGGTGCAGGACCCCTGGGGCAACTGCATCGGCCTGCGCCAGCCGGCCCGTTTGGGGCAGGCGTCATGAACCAGGTGCTGCTGATCATCGACGTGCAACCCTGCTTCAACCCTCCGCAGTGGCTGGTGGACGGCATCAACCGCCTGCTCGGGCGCATGCCCTCGGTGGCCACGGTGGAGCGCCATGATGAAAGCCGCACGCCCTTCGCCCGGCAACTGGGCTGGCAGCCGGCGGTGGATGACCAGAGCCTGGTGGCCGCCGACAAGGTCTTCATCAAGCACGGCTACGGGCCGACGACGGAGATTCTCGAGCACCTCAAAAGCCTCGCCCCCGAGCGTGTGCTGGTGTGCGGTATCCAGACCGACACCTGCGTGCTGGCCGCAGGTTTTGCCCTGTTCGATGCCGGCTTGCAGCCGACCCTGCTCACCGACCTGACCGTGGGTTCGTCCCTGGACCGCAGCGGCGGCCTGGGCATCGACCTGTGGCGGCATCACTTCAAGCACCTGGCCCGCAGCGACGAACTCTAGGGGCCGGCTTGCGGGCCCCTTCGCTGGCAAGCCAGCTCCTACAGCCCTCAGGTGGCAGCGCCGTTGCGTAGGTGCCGGCTTGCCGGCGAAGGCAATCTTGCGGGCCACACAGCGCTAGGGTCCGCATTCGCGCTCCCTCACCAGGCCCCTCATGAGCTTCACCGCCGGCCTGCGCTGCTACGTGCACATCAAGGGCCCCGAACCGTAGGGCCACAGTTCCCTGGAAGACATCCGCCGGCTGCTGGCGCGACGCCCACGGGCTGCATGCCGCTGCGGCTTGAGGACAGCACGCAAGTTTTGCGCTAGCTTTTCCCGGCCCACCGGATCCGGAGTCGTCATGCCCAGCCCAGCCTCCCTGCACCAGGTCAGCACCCCCAACCTGCATATCGCCTATGAGGAACATGGCCCGCGCAACGGCGAGCCGGTGATCCTGCTCCACGGGTTTCCCTACGACGTGCGGGCCTACGACGAGATCGCCCCGCCCCTGGCCGAGCGCGGCTATCGGGTCATCGTTCCCTACCTGCGGGGTTACGGCCCGACGCGCTTTGCCAGCGAACAGGTGATGCGCTCCGGGCAGCAGGCGGCCCTGGCCCGGGACCTGCTGGAGCTGATGGACGCCCTGTACCTGCCCCAGGCCACCCTCGCCGGCTACGACTGGGGTGGGCGCGCCGCGTGCATCGTCGCAGCGCTGTGGCCGCAGCGGGTCAAGGGCCTGATGAGCGCCGACGGCTACAACATCCAGGACATTCCCCGGGCCATCGAGCCCCGGGCGCCGGAGACCGAGCTGCGGCTGTGGTACCAGTACTACTTCAATACCCAGCGCG
Organism: Pseudomonas sp. UME65; assembly: GCF_014170225.1. NCBI lineage: Bacteria > Pseudomonadati > Pseudomonadota > Gammaproteobacteria > Pseudomonadales > Pseudomonadaceae > Pseudomonas > Pseudomonas sp. UME65. The sequence goes on from NZ_LZZQ01000005.1 coordinate 716,244, forward strand.
GGGTGGACGGCCTGACGGCCAACCGCCGGGAATTCTGCGAGCTGTTGTGGCGCCTGTGGTCGCCAACCTGGAAACAAGGGCCCGGGCTCTATGGCCTGAGCGCGCCCTCCTTCGACAACCCGGACTTCGTCGCGGTGGTGATCCATTCCTACCGTCATCGCTTCGGCTACGTACCCGGCGACCCCAGCCTGGAAAGCATCGAGCAGGCGTTGCAGGCACAACCGCCCATCCAGGTGCCGACCATCGCCCTGTGCGGCGCTGACGACGGCGTCGGCCCGGCCACCGAGCCGGATCCCGATGTCGGCCTGTTCAGTGGGCCCTATCAGCGGCGGATCCTCCCGGGGATCGGCCACAACCTGCCCCAGGAAGCGCCGCAAGCCACCCTCGACGCGCTGCTGGAATTGCTCGGCAAGCCCTGAGATGGGCACCGGCGCACGCCATGGGGCGGAAAAAATCGGTACACTTCGCGGCCTCGATCCCCCCACAGGACATGGAATGTTATCCGTCGCCGCTTCTCCCCGACCCGGCCTGCGCCGGGCCCTGGTGCTCTGGCTGTATGCCGTCGGCGCCGGCCACCTGCTGGCCGGGCTGCTGCTGACCTGGGCCGGCCACAGTGGCCTGTTCAACGATTACCTTGCGGGCATCGAACAGGCCTTCTGGGGCGCCGCCGCGCCGGCACCGGCCCGGGCCCAGCAGATCTGGTGGCTGGGGCTGTTCGGCGCCACCCTGCAAAGCTATTCGCTGTTCCTGCTGGGGCTGGTGCACCTGGGCAACCGCCTGCGGGCCCCTGCCGCCTGGGCCTGGCTGATGGCCGGGATTGTGCTGTGGGCGCCCCAGGACATGTGGCTGTCCTGGCAGATGAACATGACCGCCCACCTGTGGATCGACAGCTTCGCCCTGCTGGTGCTGCTGCCGCCGTTACTGTGGCTGCAGCGCCACGACCGCCGTACCTCTCGTCTTCCCTCGTAAAAGGACTTCACCATCGTGGCTGATTTGCCAATCCTGCAGTGGGCTATCGCCCTGTTGCTCGCCCAGGGCGTGCTCGGCGCCCTGGATACTCTCTACCATCACGAACTCACCGTGGCCCTGCCGCAGCGTCACAGCGCCCGCAAGGAACTGAGCATCCATGCCCTGCGCTCGTGCTTCTACGGCGTGCTGTTCATGGGCATCGCCCACCTGGCGTTCCAGGGCATCTGGGCCCTGGTGATCGCCCTGCTGTTCGCCCTGGAAATCGGCCTGACCCTGTGGGACTTCGTGGTCGAGGATCGCAGCCGCAAGCTGCCGGCCATCGAACGCATCATGCACACCGTGCTGGCGATCAACGCCGGGGCCTTCTTCGCCCTGTACGGCCTGCAACTGCTGGAATGGTCACGCCTGCCCAGTGCCTTGAATCCCATCGACCTGGGCTGGCAGGGCTGGGCCCTGAGCCTGTTCGCCGTGGGCGTCACCGCCTCGGGCATCCGCGACGGCCTGGCGGCGCTGCGCCTGCAACGCCAGGGCCAGGGCGCCAACCCCTTTGCCGGTGGCAGCGGCAAGCGGGTGCTGGTCACCGGTGGCACCGGTTTTATCGGCGAGACCCTGGTCAACCAACTGCTGGATGCCGGGCACACGGTCAGCGTGCTGGCCCGGGACCCGCTGCGCGCCGCCTACCTGTTCGACGGTCGTGCCCGTTGCCTGCGCTCGCTGAGCAAGCTGGGCCACGGCGAAGCCTTCGACGTGATCATCAACCTGGCCGGTGCCCCGGTGGCCGGGCCGCGCTGGTCGGCCAAGCGCCAGGCGCAACTGCTGGCCAGCCGGGTCGGCACCACCGAAGCCCTGCTCAACTGGCTGCAACACGCCCAGCACAAGCCGGAGCTGTGGATCCAGGCTTCGGCCATCGGCTTCTATGGCGTGCGCGACGCCAGCCAGAGCCTGGATGAAAACGCCGAGCGCGGCGAAGGCTTCATGGCCGACCTGTGCGCGCGCTGGGAATCCTCCGCCGAACCGGCTACCCGCTTCGGCGTGCGCCAGGTGGTGCTGCGCCTGGGGATCGTCTTCGGTCCCGGCGGCGCCCTGAAGCCATTGCTGATGCCCTTCCATTTCGGCTTTGGCGGACGCATGGGCGATGGCCGGCAGATCATGAGCTGGGTGCACCGCGACGACGTGTTGCAGGTGATGGCCCGGGCCATGAACGACCCGTCCCTGTCCGGCACCTACAACATGGTGGCGCCGGAAGCGGTGAGCCAGGGCACCTTCGCCACTACTGTCGGCAAGGTGCTCAAGCGCCCGGTGTGGCTGCACGTGCCGGCTGCGCCGGTACGGGCCCTGGCCGGGGAGATGGCCGAGCTGTTCTTCGATGGCCAGAAGGTAGTGCCGGCGCGCCTGCTGCAGGCCGGCTACCGCTTCCGTTACCCGACCCTGGACGCCGCCCTGCGCGACCTGACCTGAGCTGAGGAATGCCCATGAGCAAGCCCCTGTTGTACCTGCTGGCGGGCAATGGCAGCGCCGCCGACTGGTGGGACGATGCCCTGCCGCACTTCCAGCGCTATCAGGTGCAGCCCCTGGAGCTGCCGGGGTTTGGCGACAACCCGCTGCCGCCCTGCCAGGACCTGGGTGAATACGCCGAGGCCCTGCTGGGCATGACCGAGCCGGGCCAGGGGATTGTCGCGGTGGGGGTCAGCGCGCTGATCGTGCTGCACGCCTTGCAGCGCCGCCCGGGGCACTTCTGCCGCAGTGTGCTGTTGTCGCCCGTGGGGGCCTTTCTCTGGCAACGGCGCTTGCCGGCGCTGATGTCGCCGCTGCCCGCGCGCTTGCTGATTCACGGCTTGCTCAGCCATAAACCGACGTGGTTTGCCGGCAAGTTCTCGCGCCAGCCGTGGAGCCAGGAGCAGTACCGGCGCATGGGCGCCGGCTATGGTCGGTGCCGGGCCTTCGTACCGCTGTGGGAGCAACTGCGGGCCGATACCGCGCTGCCGCTGCTGGAGTGGATCAAGGACCCGGTGCAACTGGTCTGGGGCGACCAGGACCGGCTGCTGGGGATTGCCCAGGCCGCAGCCTGGTCGGCCATCCTGGCCCGGGCCGACCTGCGGGTCAGCCTGCGGCCGGGCTGGGGCCATTACCCCTGGATCGACCACCCCGCCGAGTTCGTCGCCTGGCTGGAATCCGCCGACAACGGCTTCGTCGCCCACACCAAGGGCGGCCGCCTGCGCCTGGCGGAGCTGGCCGGCCAGCCGGTGCCCAGCGCCCTGTCCCTGGACAGCGCCAGCGACCCGCAGCTGCCGGCCCTGCTCGCCAGCCAGCCTGCGGCGCTGTGGGCGGTGCGTTCCTCCAGCTACGGCGAGGACCAGGCCGACTCGGCCAATGCCGGCTTGAGCACCACTTACCTGCGGGTGCCCAGCGAGCAAGTGCCCGGGCGCATCGGCGAACTGCGCGATGCCGGGGTCGAGGAAGTGGTGGTGCAGCGCTTTATCCAGCCGACCCTGTCAGGGATTGCCTTCGTCCGTCACCTGGCGGTGGAACTGGAGTGGGTCGAGGGCCATCTGGAAAGCCTTGCCGACGGTCAGGTCAGCCCGCAGCGGGCGATCCTTTCACGCCTGGGCGCAGCCTGGGAAAGCGGCCATTTCGCCACCACCCGGGGCCTGAGCGCCAGCGCCCTGTGGGATTTCCTGCAAGGGGTGCTCAAGACCTTCCACTACGTGCCCGGTGATGTGGAATGGGCCTGGGACGGCCAGCAACTGTGGCTGCTGCAGTACCGCCCCATCAGCGACTACGGCTGGCGCCGGCACCTGACCGCGGCCAATATCGCCGAGATCCTGCCACCGCAACCCAGCCGTTTCGTCGAGTACGGCCAGCGCCGGGCGGCGGCGAGCATTCCGGCGATCATGGCGCGCTGGGACGCCCGTGTACTGCAGGACAATGAGCCCTTCACCGCAGTGTTCGGCGGTGCTTCCTATATCAACAATGACCTGTTCCTGGCGCGGCTGGCCGACTGGGGCCTGCCCTCCTCCAGCTATGCCGGCGAGGTGGGCGGCGCCACCCCGCAGCTGCCCTTGCGGCCCCTGCGCCTGTTGCGCTCGCTGCCACGGTTCCTGCGCATGCAGCACATCGCCCGCGGCCACCTGCTGAGCCTGGAGCCGGGCCTGCGGCGCTTCGACCGGGAGCTGGCGCAGTTGCGCGCCGCCGGGGCCGACGGCCAGCAACTGGCAGACTGGTTCAGCCGCTTCTATGTGTTCGTGGTGCAGGGCAACCTGTGCATCGCCACCGCCCTGGCCAGCAGTGGCGGCGCGCTGCTGGGGCGTCCGCCCACCGCCTACGACAACCTGGACAACAGCCCCCATCGCCTGCCCTGGGAAACCGACCCAGGCACCCCGCGTCCGCAGTGCGCCGAGTTGCCGTTGCAAGCCTTCCCGCACTGGAGCCCGGCCATCACCCTGGCCCACCGCCTGGGCTTGCCGGGCATGCGCGGCTATTACCTGCAAGTGCGCGAGTGGTACCGGGACAACCTGATGCGGATCTTCTTCCGCCTGCACCACGCCGTGCCCGAGGCTGATCGCGGCTACTGGTTCGCCCCCCATGAGCAGGTGCGCAACCGTGGCGGCAGCTTCTGGCAGGACGGCCGCGAAGGCAGCGAGCAGGCGGCTGGGTTCATGATCTACCCGGGCCAGGTCCAGGGCGTGCTGGGGGTCGACATTCTGCTGGAGGACACCCTCGACCCCGGGCGCCATGCCCACTATCAGCAGGCCCGGGCAGTGATCGCACGCATGGGCGGGCGCCTGTCCCACGGTTCGACCCTGTTGCGCGAACTGCGCAAGCCCTCGGCGGTACTGCCCCAGGTAGACCCGGCCTGGATCGGCCGCGAAGTGCTGTATGCCGACGGCCAACTGAGCCTGGTAGAAGGCTGAAACCCGCGCTCAAGGCTGCGCAATGCTGGCGAAGCGTTCGCGGTAGGCCTGGGGCGTCACGCCCAGGGCCCGCAGCACGCTGCGACGCAGGGTTTCCTCGCTACCGAAACCGCACTGGGCGGCGATGCGCTTGATCGGCAGGGTGCTGTCGGCCAGCAGGCGCCGGGCGCTTTCCACACGGATCAGTTCAATGGCCCGGGCCGGGGTCTGGCCGGTGTCGGCGCGGTAGTGACGGACGAAACTGCGCTCGCTCATTCCCGCCTGCTCGGCCAACACCGGCACCGTCAGTTCGCGGTCCAGGTGCTCGGCGATCCAGGCGTGCAGCCGGTCGAAACGCCCACCCTGGTTCTGCAGCGACAGGGTTACGCTGAACTGCGATTGGCCCCCCGGGCGCTTGAGAAACACCACCAGTTGCCGCGCCACTTCCAGCGCCACTGCGCGCCCCAGGTCGGCCTCCACCAGGGCCAGGGCCAGATCGATGCCGGCGGTGACCCCGGCCGAGGTCCACACCGGGCCATCGTTGATGAAGATCGGATTGGCCTCCACCTGCAGTTGCGGATACTGCTCGGCCAACTGCTCGCAGCGGGTCCAGTGGGTGACCACCCGGCGCCCGTCCAGCCAGCCGCTGGCGGCCAGCAGAAAGGCCCCGGTGCAGACCGACGCCACCCGCCGTGACGCCGCAGCCCGGGCCGCCACCCAGGCCACCAGTTCAGGATCACGGGCCGCCTCGTAGACGCCCCAGCCACCGGCAACGATCAGGGTGTCGCAGGGCTCTTGCGGCAGCGGCAGCGGCTCGGCCAGCAGCGCCAGCCCCGAGGAGCTCAGGGTCGCCCCGCCCGGGCTGGCAATCACCCGCGGGTGGTAGGGCAAGGGCAGGCCCAGGCCGCGCGCCCGGTCATTGGCCGAGGCGAATACCTGCAGCGGCCCGCTGACATCCAGCAACTGGGCATTGGCGAAGGCCAGGACAAACACGTTTTTCGGCGCAGTGGGCATGGTTGGCGTAAATCGAGGGCTGGTTGGCGTATGCGCCAAATCCTAGAGCGCTAGAGTCAAGCCGTCCACTTCATCGACACAAGGAACAGGCAATGGCAGTGCAGATAGGTTTTCTGTTGTTCCCCGAGGTCCAGCAACTGGATCTGACCGGCCCCCATGACGTACTGGCCTCGCTGCCGGATGTGCAGGTGCACCTGATCTGGAAGGAGCCGGGGCCGGTGGTGGCCAGCTCGGGGCTGGTGCTGCAGGCCACCACAAGCTTCGCCGACTGCCCGCCGCTGGATGTGATCTGCATCCCCGGCGGTACCGGGGTCGGGGCGCTGATGGAAGACCCGCAGGCCCTGGCGTTCATCCGCCAGCAGGCCGCCCGGGCGCGCTACGTGACCTCGGTGTGCACCGGCTCCCTGGTGCTCGGCGCCGCGGGCCTGCTCCAGGGCAAGCGCGCCACCACCCACTGGGCCTACCACGAACTGCTGGCGCCGCTGGGGGCGATACCGGTGCATGAGCGGGTGGTGCGTGACGGCAACCTGCTGACCGGCGGCGGTATCACCGCCGGCATCGACTTCGCCCTGACCCTGGCCGCCGAAATGTTCGACGCCGCCACCGCGCAGCGGGTACAGCTGCAACTGGAGTACGCCCCGGCGCCACCGTTCAATGCCGGCAGCCCGGACACGGCCCCCGCCAGCGTGGTGCAGCAGGCCCGCCAACGCGCCGCGGATTCGCTGCACAAGCGCCGGGAAATCACCCTGCGCGCGGCCGCGCGGCTGGCAGCCGGCTGAGCCTTCAGGCACGGCGTACCGGGCCCTGGCGGGCATTGCCCAACAACTGGGTGATGGCGCCATCGCCATAGGTGCGCTCGACCCTGGAAATCACCACCTGATAACCGGCGTACCAGCGCCGGTACTGGCGCTTGGCTTCGATGTGCCTGGGGTGGCTGGCAAAGGCCTGGATCGAGGCTTCGTCCTCCCAGTAATAGCTGGCGTTGATCAGCCCCTGGTCGGCGCTGGTCCAGGATTGGGCGCCGACGAAGCCCGGCAGGCTGATGGCAATTTCGTCGATCAGCGCACTGAGGCGGTGGAACTCCTCGTCGCGCTGGCCCGGCTGGTAGATAAAGGCGGCGATGTACATGGTCAAACTCCATTGGCTGATGAATCAGAGCGGACGCGCCAGCAGCGCCAGGCGCAGGGCCAGGGCCAGCAGCACCGCCGCCAGCAGCCAGGATTGCCAGCGGGCCAGCCGCGAATCGCTGCCGGGCAAGCCACGGCGCAAGGCCGCGCCGAAGATCCCCAGGCTGGTATGGAAGACCCCGCTGACCAGGGTCAGCAGCAAGCCCAGGACCACCAGTTGCACAGCGATGCTGCCGTGCTCGGGGCGCACGAACTGCGGCAGGAACACCATGAAGAACAGCAGCGCCTTGGGGTTCAGCAGGCTGTTGCACAGGGCCCGGACAAACACCGTGGCCAGCGGCACCCGGGGTGTATCGGCAAGGTCCAGGCCCCCCCGCTGGCCCAGGGCCTTCCAGGCCAGCCACAACAGGTAGGCAACCCCGGCATAGCGGATCAGGTCGAACGCCGGCGGCCAGCTGGCCACCACGGCGGTGACGCCCGTGGCCGTGAGCAGGGTCAGGCCGATATCCGCTGCGCCGATCCCCAGCCCCGATGCCACCCCACCGCGCCAGCCATAGGCTGCGCCGTGGCTGATGACGAAGGCCATGTTGGGTCCCGGCGACAGCAGCAACAGCAGCACGGCGCCGAGGAAAATCGACAGGGTGGAAAGGTCCGGCATGTGAGCGCTCCTGCGCAAAAGCCGCTAGATTAGGCGCCCTATCTGATACAAACAAAAAAGTGTTCTAGATACACAAGGTGGCCGAGCATGCGCCGTACCCGTTACAAAACCATCGTCGATCACTTCGCCCAGCGCATCCGCGCCGGCCAGCTGTGCCCGGGCACTCAGCTACCGACGGTGCGGGCGCTGATGGCCAGCGAGCAGGTGGCGCTGGCCACGGCGCTGCGGGTGTATCACGAGCTGGAAGCCATCGGCCTGGTGGTGGGCGAGCCCGGGCGCGGTACCTTTGTCCGCGACACCAGCCTGCCCCGGGGCATGGGCCTGGAACAGCACCCGGCCAGCGCCGCCTCGGTGGACCTGGCGTTCAACTACCCGTCCCTGCCCGGCCAGGCGGAAAGCCTGCGCGAGGGGCTGCGGGCGATAGCCGCCTCCGGCGACCTGGATGCCCTGCTGCATTCCGCGCCCCAGGGCGGCCGCCCCCATGAACGCCAGACCGCAGCGCGGCACCTGCGCAACCGCGAGATCCGCGTCGCCGCCGAGCAGGTTCTGATCGTCAACGGCGCCCAGCAGGGGCTGGCGGTGAGCCTGCTGGCGCTACTCCAGCCCGGGGACATCCTGGCAGTGGACGCCCTGACCTACCCCGGCCTCAAGACCCTGGCCCAGGTCCATCGCCTGGACCTCGAAGCGCTGCCCCAGCACAACGGCCAGATGGACCTCGACGCCCTGCAGGCCCTGTGCCGCCGGCGCCCGGTGCGGGCGCTGTACTGCATGCCGACCCTGCACAACCCCCTGGGCACGGTGATGCCCCTGGCCGAACGCCGGCGCCTGGCGCAACTGGCCCGCGAGCATGACCTGCTGCTGATCGAGGACGGCGCCTACGCCTTCCTCGCCGAACCGGCCCCGCCGCCGCTGCAGACCCTGGCCCCGGAGCGCACGCTGTATATTTCCGGGCTGTCGAAAAGCGTCGCCTCGGGCTTGCGCCTGGGGTTTATCGTCGCGCCCCTGGAGATGATCCCGGCCCTGGAACGGGCGATCCGCGTGTCCACCTGGAGCACCCCGTCGCTGACCGTGACCCTGGGCTGCCGCTGGATCGAGTCGGGGCTGGTGGACAGCCTGGAAGAACAGAAGCGCAACGATGCCCGCAGCCGCCAGCAACTGGCCCGGAGGGTGCTCAAGGGCTGCGATTACCAGGCCTATGGCTCATCGTATTTTCTCTGGCTGAAACTGCCGGAAGGACGGCGGGCCGATGCCGTGGTGGCGGCCCTGGAACATCAGGGGGTAACGGTGACCTCGGCCGAGCCCTTCGCCACCACCGCCCATGTGCCCCAGGCCTTGCGCCTGGCCCTGGGCTCCATCGGCCTGCCGCTGCTGGAGCAGGCCCTGGAAAAGGTCCGCAACGAAATCACTCGTTGACCACACCTGCAGGAGCCGGCTTGCCGGCGAAGAGCGCCTGCTCACCGGCGTCAATGGCCGGGGGCATCATCCGTGGCCGGCGGCTCGCACGCCTCACGGCCATTCGGATCACGCCAGCGCCGCCAGACCGACTTGATCTTCCGGCCAATCATCCACAGTGCGCCAAGTATATTGGCCAGGACAAAGGCCCCCAGGAAAAATGCCAGCATCGTCAGAATGCCGGGGCAATCCGGCCCTTGGCACGACATTCCCCCCCAGCTCAAGGTGGGCAGCAGCGCCGCACCCACTACAACGATCTGCCGCAACCACGGCCATTTGCACAGAAGCCCGCGCTTAGCGTCGGGCTGAAAAAAACCTGCCACGTTCATGTTCCACTGCGTGAAGTATCAAAGCGGCCACCGCACCCAGGCTGCAGGCACGAAATGCCGGACGAAAAAAAACCCGCCGAAGCGGGTTTTTTCCAAGACCATTATGACTTCCTGTCTGCAGCATCCGTGCTAATGGTCGACCTTCCCTGATCCTGAGCGCTTCCTGCGCTGCAGTTGTGGGAAAGAAGATTAAACACAAAGCCCGGTGCGCAGAAGGCGCATTGAATTACAGCGCGTGTAGGAAATTCGCTATACCGCACTTACGCAAACCCCTAGTTCACCCCTCCAGTGCCTGGGCGGCCAAAGCCGCGAGCTTGAGCTGGTGCTGCGCCCCGGGCTGATGATCGTCCTGGAGAAACCAGGCAGCGGACAAACCACTGAAGGCCAGCACCCACTGCACCAGCCGGCGCGGCTCCAGCTGCGCCGCCCGGGCAATCACCTGCACCTGGCGGGCAAAGCGCACAGGGTCGGTGGCGCTGGGCAGGTCCGGGTTGCAGATCAGGTTGGCGAAATCGAAGGTGCGCTCGCCATGGACCCGCTTGGGGTCGATCACCCGCCAGCCGCGCTCGGCGAAGTCCAGCACATTGTCGTGGTGTATATCGCCATGCAGCACCACCAGCTCCCGGGGCGTGGCCAACAGGTGCTCGGCTTCGGCCAGGCAGCGCAGGAACAACCCGCCCTGCTGCGGCGCCGCCTCGCGCAGGTCGGCAAACCAGCGGTCCAGCGACACCAGCGGCGGCCGCGGTTGTGCCCGTGGCCGGTGCAACTGTTGCAGGGTGGCGCAGACGATATGGCTGACCTCATCGTGCTGGCCCGCCAGGGCCATGCGCATCAGCGAACCCTTGCCCATGGCGCGCTCCATCAGCAGGGCATCGCCTTGCTGGGCATGAACCCGCGCCGCCCCCTCCCCGGCCCACCAGGCCATCAGCCGGTTGCCGGCCTGCTCGTGTTCATCCAGGGCAATCTTCAACATGGCCGGCGCACCGTCTTGCAGACGCACCGGCAACAGGCGGCTGCCCGGGGTGACGATGGGATCGCCATCGGGCGTCAGGCGCCAGCGTTTCATATAGGTTTCGAACAAGGGGCTGCTCCAGACGGGAAGCGGCCAGTTTCAGGCGACAGGCCTGGCTCTGCAACGTGCCGCTTGCAACTGCCTGTTTCAACCCTGCTGCAGGTAGTTCTCGATATTGCTCATCTGCTCGTCCCAGCCCCGGCTGTTCATGCGAAAGGCCTTGAGCCGGCGCTCGGCGGGAATGCCGTCGAAGCCCGACTCGGTAACCCGCAGCAAGGTACCACCGGCGTGCTCTTCCAGTTCGAACCGGACCAGGGTGCTGGGCTCTGCCGAATAGTCCTGAGCGGGATCGATGGCGTAGGGGTGCCAGCGGAAGGAGAACAGCTCCAGGGGCAGCATCTGCTCCACCAGGACATCCCAGGTCAGGTGCTCATAGCCTGGGTAGGTCACCGCGCCCCGGGCCCGCTGGCCGGGTATGAACTGCTGGCCGGCCAGGGCCACGCCAAACCAGCGGCCGAAGCGTTCGGCCTCGCTCAGCGCCTGCCAGACCTGGGCCGGGTCGGCCTTGAGCAGGATCTTGCGTTCGATGCGATCTGAAGAATTCATGGGCCACCTCCAGTGATGAACACTAGACCTCTCTGAATCGAGCGCAACCTTTATCTGGCCGAAGGACCCACTGATTGCCCGGAACGAAAAATGCTACTGTCGCCGGCGCCAATACCTCTGCAAAGGACCTGCCATGCCCCTCACCCTCACCGACCGTTACCGTGGCAGCCTGCTGGGCCTGGCCTGTGGCGATGCCCTGGGCACCAGTGTGGAATTCAAGCCACGGGGCAGTTTCCCCCCGGTCACCGATCTCTTGGGCGGTGGCCCGTTCAACCTCAAGGCCGGACAGTGGACCGACGATACCTCCATGGCCCTGTGCCTGGGGGAAAGCCTGTTGCGCAAGGACGGTTTCGACCCCGCCGACCAGATGGGCCGCTACCTCAACTGGTGGCAATGGGGCTACCTGAGCGCCACCGGCGAATGCTTCGATATCGGCATGACGGTGCGCCAGGCCCTGGCCGACTATCAGGAACACGGCCAGCCCTTGGCGGGTTCCAGCGACCCGCAGACCGCCGGCAATGGCTCGCTGATGCGCCTGGCGCCGGTGGTGCTGTTCCATTACCCCGACCTGGCCCAGGTCCGCGAGTCTGCCGGGGCCAGTTCGCGTACCACCCACGGCGCCGCCGAAGCCATCGAATGCTGCCAGCTGTTGGCCGGGCTGATCGCCAAGGCCCTGGACGGTGCCAGCAAGCAGCAACTGCAACGGCCCGACGCCCAGGGCTTTCGCGAGAGCAAGGTCGCGGCCCTGGCCCAGGGCAATTACCTGGATAAAACCCGCGACCAGATTCGCGGCAACGGCTATTGCGTCGACTCCCTGGAGGCCGCGCTCTGGTGCTTCCAGCACAGCGACAGCTATGCCGAAGCAGTGCTGGCCGCCGCCAACCTGGGGGACGACGCCGACACCACCGCCGCCATCGTCGGCCAGTTGGCCGGAGCCTTCTACGGGGCCCAGGGCATACCGCCGCACTGGCTGGCCAAGCTGCACATGGGCGAGGAGATCCAGGCCATGGCCGACGACCTGCTGGCCGCCGCCCGGCGTCGCGCGCCTGCCCGGCCGCTGCATGGCAGTTGCCTGTGCAAGGCGGTGCAATACCGGGTCGACCGCCTGGACATGCCCATCGGCCACTGCCATTGCCAGACCTGCCGCAAGGCCCACGCCGCGGCCTTTGCCTCGACCGCCGGAGTCATGCGCGAACACTTCCAGTGGACCCAGGGCCAGGAACGCCTGAGCACCTACGAATCGTCCCCGGGCAAGCTGCGGCACTTCTGCTCGGTCTGCGGTTCTCACCTGCTGGCGGAGCGCCCGGGGCAGCCCCACGTGATCCTGCGGGTGGCGACCCTGGACGATGATCCGGGGCAGACGCCACAGGTGCATATCTGGACCTCCCACGATGTGCCCTGGCTGGCCGACGAAGCGCTGCAACGCTGGCCCGAGTGGCAACCCAGCCGCGGCTAGACTGTTTCTTCCTCATTGACCGATTGCGAGACTTTCCATGCGTCCGATCCTGTTGCTGGCCCTTGCGCCGCTGCTGCTTGCTCCACTGGCCCAGGCCTATGAGTGCAACAACACCACCCAGACCGATATGAGCCTGTGCGCCAACGTCCAGCACAAGGCCGCGGACAAGGAGCTGAACGCCCTTTACCAACAGATCAACCAGCGCCTGAAAGACCAGCCACACAGCAAAAAGCTGCTGGTCAGCGCCCAGCGCGCCTGGGTGGCGTTCCGCGATGCCGAGTGCAGTTTTTCCACCTCGGGCGTGGAAGGTGGCAGCCTGTATCCGGTGGCCTACAGCAACTGCATCACGGCCTTGACCAAGACCCGCGTGGAGAGTTTCAAACAGTACCTGCAGTGCAAGGAAGGCGACTTGAGCTGCCCGGTCCCCGCACGGTAGGAGCGGGCTTGCCCGCGAAGGCGTCGGTGAGGGCCCTGCACGGCTTGCCGGCCTGTTCGCCGGCAAGCCGGCTGCTACAGGAGCCGGTGGCTGGGGGCGGGGTCAGCGGACGAAGATCTGCGCCGTGGTGATGGCCATGTCGCCGCCCGGCAGGGTGATCTTGCCGATCTGCTTCATGCTCTGCACATCGAAGATCGCCACGTCGTTGAAGGTCCCCGCCAGGTAGATCTTGGTCCCGGCCCGGTTGAACGAGATGCAGTAGTAGGAGTGTTCCAGGGTCGCGGCCTGGAGCAGTTTCTTCTGCTTGATGTCGTACTTGGCCAGGCGGTTGAGCACGCCGAACATCAGGTTGGGGTCCGTGGGCGAGCGCATGCCGCTGAAGTAGATCTCGGTCAGCGGGCCGAAGTCGGTGGTCTCGGTCTTGCCGGTCGCAAGATCGACGCTGAACAGCCCGTACAGCGGCTCGGCGGTAGCCGGGTCCTGCTTCTTGTCCTTGAACTTCGCCGCGGTGTAGAGCAGCGAAAAGTCATGGCGGAAGGTCTGCTGGTTCCACACGTAGAGCACGTCCGGCGCGCTGTAGTTGGGGCGTTTCCAGTGGCGGCTGGGGATCAGTACCTCGAACTTGCCGGTCTTGACGTCGACCTTGTACAGGTCCGGCCCGGCCACATACAGGGTGCCGTCGTCGCCGCTCTGCATGATGGTCAGCTGGCGCGGCGCGGGGAAACTGCGCAGCGGCTTGGCGTCGAGCCCGGCATCGGTGGCGTAGACATCCAGCCGCGGCTCCTTGACCTCATAGCGGTCATTGAGCAACAGGGTCGGGTTGGCCACGGTGTACAGCTCCTTGCCGTCGTGGCTGACGGTGAAGGCGAACATCGAGCGCGCCTTCTCCCCCGGATGCTGGGTGATGCTGGCGTGGAACACCTGCTTGCAGCTGTCGAGCTCGACGCCGTAGACATCCGCATAGTGGTTGTTCAGCACGTAGGCGATCTTGCGGTCCGGCGACAGTTGCACGGTGCCGGGGCCGAAGGCGTCGGGCATCTTGCAGGTCTTGTACAGGCTGTCGCTGGCCAGATCGAGAACGTGCAGGTTGTTCGGGTAATTGGTGGTCACCATGTACTCGTGACCGCTGTTGAGGGCCAGGCCCTCGTCGGCCAGGGCGGTGAAAGAACAGGCGCTGAGAACCGCGCCGGCGGCCAGGCCGCACACTGTGATAGCTCGCATGCTGGAATCCTTGTGCTGTCCGGTTACTTGTCTTTGGGGAAGACGGTGCCGAGGTTGCGCCAGTTGTCGTTGGAGGCCTGGGCGTCCTTGTTCCAGTCGGGGTAGGTGCTCATCATGTCCGGCACCTGGGCCGGCCACCAGCAAGGGTCGGAGCAGCCGTAGAGGTCGGCCTCCATCGGCTGGCACAGTGACGAGACGCCGCCAAAGGCATCGATTTCCCAGCCCGGGTCGGTGGTCGAGGCGCAGCCGGCCACGGAGTTCATCGCCAGCACTTCTTCGATACGGTCCTGGGCCGCGGCCTCGGTCAGTTTCTGAGCTTTGTTGTTGATCGGCTTGAGATGTTTCATGTCAGTGAGCCTTGCGCGGAGTGATGTAGCTGCTGATGAACGCAGGGTTGTGCGCCATGATCCGGCTGTAGACTTCGATGCCGAAATCCACCCAATCACGCATCAGTTCGCAATAGTGATAAGTCGGATGCGCCGGGTCGCCGTAGCGGGCATAGCTCTCGTGGTAGCAGCCGCCGGAACACAGGTTGCGGATGCGGCAGCTGTCGCAGCCGGTGTTGGTGCGGTCCAGGCGCTGAGACAGGAAGTCATTGAGCTCCATCTGCTTGACCCCACCGTCATGCACATTGCCGAAGGTCGGCAGGGATGAGCCGGTGAAGCGGTGGCACAGGTTCAGCTCGCCCTTGTGGTCCACCGCCAGCATCTTCAGCCCGGCGCCGCAGGGCAGCGCCTTCTTGTGGCCCTCGTGGATATCGGTGATCAGCTGGTGCAGGTTGGAGAAGCCGATATTGCGGTGCTCCAGTGCCGCCGCCAGGTAACGCCGGCCCAGGCGCTTCATGCTGGCGAAGACTTCGATCAGCTCCTCGCTGCTGAGGTTGAAGCTGCTGATGTCCCCCGAGGTCACCGGGGCGAACCCCACTTCGGCGAACCCCAGCTCGTTGAACAGGTGATCCCAGATGGTCTCAAGGTCGGTGACCCCGGTGGTCAGGGTCACCCGCGCCCCCACCGGCCGGCTGTCGTAGCGTTCCAGAAGCATCTGCGCCTTGCGCCGCACCACGTCATAGGTGCCCTGCCCGCCCACGGTGATGCGGTTGCGGTCGTGCACGGTCTTGGGCCCGTCGATGCTCACCGAAAGCCCGAAGCGGTGGGCGTTGAGGTAGTCCACCACCTCTTCGGTGAGCAGGGTGGCGTTGGTGGTCATGACGAACTCGACGAACTTGCCGGCGGCGGCAAAGCGCTGTTCGCAGTAGTCCACCATGGCCTCGATCAGCGGCCGGTTGCTCAAGGGTTCGCCGCCGAAGAACACCACGGTGTAGCGCTCCTCGTCCGGGGACTCCTGGAGCAGCATTTCCACCGAGGCAATGGCCGTGTCCAGGCCCATCTTCTTGCCCGCCGAGGGCTTGTCCAGGTCTTCCTTGTAGCAGTAGGTGCAGCTCAGGTTGCAGCCGGTATTGACGTTGAGCACCACGGTATTGATCGCCGTGCGTTCGACCCGTTTGACGCCGATTTCCGGGGTCAGGGGCGAGCCGTCGCTGACCAGTTCCAGGGCCATCAGCTCACGCAGGGTGTCGCTGACGTCGGCACCGTCATAGGCGCCGGCCAGACGCTGGATCAAGTCTTCCGGGGTACAGCCCGGGCCGCGCAGCGCATCGATGATGCTGCCGGTCAAGGCATCGCTGGCAAACAGCGAACTGCTGGGGATATGGAACAGCATGCGGTTGGCGTCCACCTGCACTTCATGCAGGTTGCGCTCCACCAGATTCAGAATTGCGCCCATTACAACCTCCTGTGCCTGCCCCGCGTTCGGGGCCTGCGGTCATTGCCTGAAAGTGTCTGTCGGTATCGCTCGACGCCCCTCAGGGAATGGGTGGATTGTTCCAGCGTTGCACGGTGACGATCAGTTGGCCTTCACCGGTCAGGGCCTTGCCCCCCTCCTCCACCGCAGCGATCACCTTGAGGTTGCCGGCGTTGTTGGTGGACATCTTGCGCAGCGGGTTGGGCCCGGCGTCCCCGGGGGTGAACACGCCGCTGTCGGCCTGCATGCTGCCGGCGTACTTGACGTCTTCATCCTTGGCCGCCTGGGCGTCGAAGGCCTCGACCTTCCACTGCGCCGGCATCACGCCGATGCGGTAGGCCTTGCCGTCGGCCCCCTTGCCCCAGGCTTCGGCATCGAAGCGGCCCTGTACCTTGGGCGTCGAGCCGCCGCCGTCACCGATCCGCGCCACGGCAAATGCCGGCACCACCTTGACCTCGGCGATGCGCTGGTACACCGCCAGCGTCGCGCCCTTGAGGCTGCCGACGCTGACTTCCCGCAGCCCCGGCTGGGCGCTGGCCGCCGCCTTGAGCCTGACGCGGATGCGTTCGGGGCTCTGCTCCAGCACCTGCACGACCTCCACCCCTTTGCCGAAGCTCGGAGTGCCCGCAAGGCCCGCGCCCACCAGGGTCACCTCGGCCTCCTCACCGGCCTTCAGGTAACCCGGCTGCACCGCCAGCAACCGCTGGCTGCCTTGCCGGGCGGCGATGAAGTCCAGGCCGCGCTCGTCGTGCTCAGCCTCGAACATCCGCCCTTGCAGTGCATTGCCCTGTGCCGCCAGCACCTGGCGCATGACCACGCCATCCACGGTGACATTGCCGCGCCATTCATAGCCGTTGTAGAGGATCGCGCTGCCCTCGCCATTGAACGGGCTGCCATCGGCGTACTGGCCCTTGACGCTGAGCTTGAACTGATCGCCTTCCCCGGCGCTGACGCTCATCACCCCGGCCAGTTCGCCCTTGCCCGGCAGGTGGCCGCTGAAGCTCCAGTCCCCCGCCAGCGCCGTCGCTTGCGGGCGGGCCTGTTGCCAGGCTGTCCAGGCGGGATTGTCGAGGGGATAACGCTTGGCCAGCAGCGGCACCATTTCCTTGAGGGCGGTGGGCAGCCATTCCCGGTCCCGGGACAGCGCCTGGTACTCCAGGGATGGCCATTGCCCAAGGTGGAAATTCACCAGGCGCTCCCATTCCTGGGCCGGCCGGCGCTGCAGGGCGATCCGCGCGCCGGAGTGGCAGCGGGCGCACATCTGGGTGGTCTGTTCGTCGAAATGCTCGACGGTGTTCAGCCGTCGCTCCAGGGCGTAGCGCACGCCGTCGGTCTCGCTGGGCGCCAGGCCCTGGGTATCGGCCAGGTACTTGACCAGGGTGCGGCGGTCGTCATCGCTGATTTGCAGCCCGTGCATGGTCTGCATGCGGGCAATGCTCATCAGCCAGCCTTCCGGGGTCTTGCGCTGGTGGCTGATGCGGCTCAGGGCTTCCCCGGCCTCGGGGGTGTGGCAACCCTGGCAGGTTTCCTTGAGGATGCTCTGCGCATCCCGCGCGGCGAAACTCGAAGGGGCATGCAAGGCGGTACAGGTGGCAATGGCCAGCAGGCTGGCACTGAGCCTCAGGCGCAGTCTTCTCTTCATCAACGTCAAACCTCCCACGGTGCTTTCTTATTTTTAGCGAGTCGTTTTTATGGTTTCTGCCATGCCCGGCACGCCCGGTCATGGAGGCAAGAGAAACGTCTGCTGATATGCAATACACGGAGCGTGCCAGCTTATAAAAGAACCCGGAATCAACGACTTGGGCGAAGACGCCGATCCCTGGCGGGCTTGCGGGTGTTACCCGACGTTCAATTTCGAGACAAACGTCTCAGTCTGAGACAGCGATTAGCCAGCGCCAGAACAGCTCTCAAGGCCGGCGACGAGGCTGTACCGCTGGTTTTCTTTGCAATTGGATCTTGCATTTATCCGGCGGCGCCGCAGAATCACCCCCGCTTTGCCTGCCCCGTCCCATGGGGTGTGCCGCACCTCCCCTCTTACAAGGAACCTGAAGTTCATGGATAGAAGCGCCTGTGCCCGTCTCGGCTCGCTGATCCTCTCGTTGTCTGCCCTGACCCTGGTCGGATGCAAGGAAGAAACCAGTCCCAAGACTGCAGCCGTCGCTGCGGCCCCCGCTCCGGCGGCCATGGTCATGCCGATCTGCGCCAATGGCGAATGCGCGGTGCTGGACCAGGACGGCAAGGTGCTGGTCAGCGCCGACAACGACTACGACGCCGTGGTCGCCCTGCCCCTGGACAAGACCTTCCTGTTCGCCAAGGACGGTACCTGGAACCTCAGCAGCGCCGATGGCAAGCAGACCCTCAAGGCCGCCTTCACCGATGACCTGCGGCTGCTGACCCCGGGCTACTTCGGCTTCGGCCAGGACGGCAAGCTGGGCATCATCGACCAGAGCGGCAAACAGATTCAGCCACCGCGCTTCGACGATCTGTACGTGGGCGGCAACGACGACTTCATCGTCTACGAGATCGGCGGCAAGCGCGGCATTCTCAGTGCCAAGGGCGAGGTGGTGACCGAAGCCCTGTATGACAGCAGCATGGTCCGCGATGACTTCGCCAAGCGCGGCTGGTGGATGATCGCCGAACGCGGCAACGACAAGTGGGCGCTGAACCTCAAGACCGGCGAGCAGAAGAAGATCGACTTCGACAGCATCGACTACTTTGCCAACCAGCATCTGGTGGTCAGCACCGAACAGGGCAAGGCCCTGGCCGATGCCCAGGCCCAGTTGATCAGCGCCGCCACCTACAACTGGATGGGCGAACCGGGTGACGGCCTGGTGGCCTTCCGGGAAAAATACGACAGCCCCTGCGGCTACATGGATTTCCAGGGCAAGACCGTGATCCAGGCCCAGTTCGGCACCTGCCAGGTATTCGGCAAGCAGGGCGCGCTGGTCACCGCCAAGAACGCCGACGGCAGCTCCGGCAAGGCCGGGCTGATCGACCGCCAGGGCCAATGGAAGGTGCAGCCGGTCTACGACTCGGCGGACCCGGCCGGCTTCAGCCCCCTGGGAATGTTCCGGCAGGTACCGGGGCTGAACCAGGTCGCGGTGCTGCAGAACGTGTTCAGCGCCACCTTCGGTATCTTCGATGTGGACAAGGGCGTCGAGCTGTTCAAGCCCACCTACGCCCAGATCGGCGCGATCAATGCCGACCTGTT
This sequence comes from Pseudomonas sp. UME65, assembly GCF_014170225.1. NCBI lineage: Bacteria > Pseudomonadati > Pseudomonadota > Gammaproteobacteria > Pseudomonadales > Pseudomonadaceae > Pseudomonas > Pseudomonas sp. UME65. Next base: position 735,425 of record NZ_LZZQ01000005.1, read on the forward strand.
CGTCTTCAGCACCGCCAACAGCCCGACCAAGCAGGCCACCCTGTTCGGCCAGGCCACCCAGGTGCGTACCGTGGGCCTGATGGACGCCAGCGGCAAGGTGCTGCTGGAGCCGGGCCAGTACGTCGACATCCACCTGGACAACAGCGGCCACTACCTGCTGGCCACCGACGACACCTCGGCCCTGGCCACCTCGGCGCTGTACGACCTCAAGGGCAAGCGGCTGATCCCCGGCAAGTGGCAGGAACTGGTGGTGGACGAAACCCGCGGCGCCATCTTCGGCTATGCCGTGGAAGGCATGGGCGACGACCAGTCCCGCAGCCTCAAGGCCCTGTATCGCCTGGACGGCACTCCGAGCTTCCAGGTCAGCCAGGTCGATTGCGGCGCCGAACAGGTGCACGACGGCCATGACCAGGTGCTGTGGCCGGCCAACCCCCAGGACTACTGCCCGCAGCCTGACGAAGTGGAAGACCAGGGCGAAGGCGACAACGCACAGGGCTGAGGCCCCGAGCGAACCGGTCACGGTTGGGATCAAGCCTGCTAGGATGCGGGCTTGATCGATTCAGCCAACCGGCCCGGATGGGGCCCGACAGGAACTGTCCCATGCTCAATGCTCTGCTCTTCGACCTTGATGGCACCCTGACCGACACCGACGCCCTGCACCTGCTGGCCCTGCAGCAACTGCTGCTGGAAGAGGATGGCCGGACCTTCACCCAGGAAGAATTCGAAGCCCATGTCAGCGGCCAGGCCAATGCCAACATGTGCCGCTACCTGTTCCCCGAGCGCAGCGTGGCGGAACATGAAGCCTTTGCCGAGCGCAAGGAAGTGCGCTTTCGCCAACTCTCCCCGCAACTGATGCCCATGCCCGGCCTGCTGCGCCTGCTGGATTTTGCCCAGGAGCACGGCATCGGCGTGTGCGTGGTCACCAACGCGCCCCGGGCCAATGCCGAGCACATGCTCGAGGTGCTGGGCCTGCGGCAGCGCTTCCAGACGGTGCTGGTGGCCGAGGAGTTGCCTCGGGCCAAGCCCGATCCCCTGCCCTACTTGAGCGGCCTGGAATGCCTGCAGGCCACCGCCGACCAGGCCCTGGCCTTCGAAGACTCGGTACCCGGGCTGACAGCCGCGGTAAAAGCCGGGATCTGCACGTTCGGCCTGGCCACCAGCCAGCGCCCGCAAACCCTGCTGGATGCCGGCGCCCACCGCGTGATCAACGACTTCGACGACCCGCAACTGTGGGCCGAGATCCGGCGCCGGCTCGATCTGCCCTGAAGGGAATGGGATGAGGATATTGGCCAGGCCAAGCGGGAAGGAAACAGCCAGGGAGAAAGAAACGGCAGGAGGGAAAAAGGTGCTCGCCCATCACTTCGGCAGTGGCATCCAGACCGAAGTACCCCCTTTGGCTGGGCGAGCAGGAGGGAATATACGCGGGCTCCAGGGGCAGTAATATCGGACATATCCGAAAACACCCTACGACTTGGGCAAAGATGCTGGAGGTTTATCCCTGCACGACTTTTTTTTCACGGTGCTTTCACCTCGCCGCCCCTATATTGCCAATCACTCCTTAACGAATCCCATTTGGCCCGCGCTACAGCGGGCTTTTTTTTGCCCGGGCTCCAGCGGCCGGCCCCTGGGGCGCCGACTGCTGGTGCGGGTCACTCAGGGAGCCGCCCGCTCCGCAAGCGATGCCTGGGTGGGGACGAATGCCGGCGCCTGCTCGGGATAAAACCGCGCCGCGGCATTGATCACGGCCTGCACCGAGGCGGTGACGATATTGGCGTGACAGCCGGCGCCAAAACGTGACCCGGCAACGCCCGGCCACACCGCTTCGACAATTGCCAGCGCCTGCGCATCGGCCCCCGCCCCCAGGTTGCGCTCTTCAAAACTGTCGATGCGCAGCGGCAAGCCCAGGGCGGCCAGGGCCGCCGCGACAGGTCCGTTGCCCACGCCATGCAAGCACGCCTCCTGGTTCCCGGGGGTGGCGACCCGCAGCTCGATCCCCTGCCCCTCGGGGGCATCGAACAACCGATGGGCGAGATACCGCAGGCCGGCCGTGCCCTCTGCGCACGCCAGATAGGTGCGCTGAAACACCTCCCATAAAGCGTCGCTGCTCAACTCGGCGTCACTGGCATCAGCCAGCTTCTGCACAATGGCGCTGAACTCGATCTGCATGCGCCGGGGCATGACGATGCCGTGGTCACGCTGCAGCAGGAAAGCGATCCCGCCTTTGCCGGACTGGCTGTTGACCCGCACGATGCTGTCGTAGGTCCGCCCCAGGTCCTGCGGATCGATGGGCAGGTAGGGTACCTCCCAGAAACCGTCGGCCGCCTGGGCGGCAAAGCCCTTGGCGATGGCGTCCTGGTGCGAGCCGGAAAAGGCGGTGAACACCAGGTCGCCGACATAGGGATGGCGCGGATGGATCGGCAGCGCCGTGCATTCCTCGGCAACCCGGGCCACTGCCGCGATATCGGAGAAATCCAGCCCGGGGCTGATGCCCTGGGTATAGAGATTCAGGGCCAGGGTCACCAGGTCCAGGTTGCCACTGCGCTCGCCATTGCCGAACAGGCAGCCCTCCACCCGCTGGGCGCCCGCCAGCAACGCCTGTTCGGCACAGGCCACGCCGGTGCCCCGGTCGTTGTGGGGGTGCACTGACAGCGTGACCTGGTCGCGGCGCTCCAGGCGCTTGTGCATCCATTCGATCTGGTCGGCAAAGACGTTGGCGGTGGCCACCTCGACGGTGGTCGGCAGGTTGATGATGATCGGGCGCCCCGGGCCGGCGTCCCAGGTACGGATCGCGGTGTTGCACATGCGCAGGGACACCTCGAGCTCCGCCATGCAGAAGGTTTCGGGGGAGTACTGCAACACCCATTCGGTTTCCGGGTGCTGGTCGGTCAACTCGCGCAACAGCCTTACATGGCGCTCCACCAGGGACTCGACCTCGTCCACCGAAAACCCGAACACCACGCGCCGCCAGACTGGGGCGATGGCGTTGTACAGGTGGACGATGACCCGGCGCGCACCCTGCACACTGCGTACGGTTTCGCGGATCAGGTCCTCGCGCAGTTGGGTCATCACCATGGGGGTGACGTCGGCGGGAATCCGCTGCTGTTCCACAAGCTCGCGGACCACCTCGAAATCGGTACGCGAGGCGGCGGGGAATCCCACTTCGATTTCCTTGAAGCCCAGACGCACCAGTTCCTCGAACAGGCGCAGCTTGCGCTCGCGGTTCATCGGCTCGAACAGCGCCTGGTTGCCATCGCGCAGGTCGGTGGACAGCCAGATCGGAGCCTGGGTGATGGTACGTGACGGCCACTGGCGCGAGGCCAGGTCCACGGGAGCAAAGGCACGATATTTGGTATGGGGATGGGCGAGCATACTGACCTCGAAAGCACAATGGAGAACGCGATGGATCTCCCCTGCTTTCATCATGGAAAGCGCTTCGAGGCCGGAGTCTGAGGGAGATCAGCCTGGGTGCCAGGTTCCTGGCAGCACCGGCAGACCCCGGCCGTAAGGCAGGGGTAGCGCTAGTAGCAGGGTCAGGAACAGGGGGTTCATGGGCGGTTGCAACCGTCGGCGGGCAAGGAGTGATCTGTAGTCTAGGTAGCGATCTTCTGAATGTAATGCGCTAAACACCCTTTGATTATCGCAAAATGGACATTTCCACCTATGATAAGCGCCCCATGATCCCTTCCGGGGCGGAGGCGCTGCGCTGCATGTCCGATCTGCTTGTTGTCTCGTCCATCGACTGCCTGTCCATGCCGGTTACCAGCATCGCCGTGGATTACCCCAACGGCCATGAAATACCTGCCCACAGCCATCCACGCTCGCAGCTGGCCTATGCCATCGAGGGCGTGCTGGTGATCGACACCGAGTCCGGCCGCTGGGTGGTGCCGCCCAGCCGCGGGGTGTGGTTGCAGGCCGGCGTCGAGCACCGGGTACGCATGCGCGGCGCGGTGCGCATGCGCAGCCTGTTCATCAATGTCGATGCCATTGCCGGCCTGCCCGAGCATGACTGCGTGATCGAGGTCTCGCCGTTGCTGCGCGAGCTGATCCTGGCCGCCGCCCAGGTCGGCACGCACTATTCGCCGGACAGCCGCGACGGCCGCCTGATGCGCCTGATCCTCGATGAGATGCGCTCGCTGCCGGTGCTGCCGTTCAGCCTGCCCTGGCCCCATGAGCCGCGCATGCTGCGGGTGTGCCAGGCGCTGGCGGACGACCCTTCGGACAACCGCACGGCCGAACAATGGGGCGACTGCCTGGCCATGAGCGCCAAGACCTTCCATCGCCAGTTCCAGCGCCACACCGGCATCACCTTTGGCCGTTGGCGCCAGCAGGCGCGGTTGCTGATGTCCCTGGAGTGCCTGGCCGAAGGCATGCCGGTGGTGCAAGTGGCGCTGCAGCACGGCTACGACAGCCAGAGCGCCTTCGCCGCCGCCTTCAAGCGCCAGTTCGGCACGCCGCCTTCGGAGTTCTACCGCTGAGGGCTCAGGCCCGGCGCAGCAGCACACCGGCCACCACGCACAACAGCATGGCCAGCCCCGCCAGCAAGAAGGCATCGCTGTAGGCCAGCAGCAGGGCGTCGCGGTGCAGCACCTTGTCCACCATGCCCAGGGCTTGCTGGCGCAGGGGCGCCAGCGCCGCCGAATGCAGGGCCGTTGCGTACTCCACCGGTGCCTGGGCCAGCAGGCGCACCAGTTCCACCAGGCGCTCCTCGGTGGCCTGGGCGAACAGGCTGACGGATTCGCCAATGCGCTGGGCGTGGAGTTTCTCGCGCTCCACCACGATCTGGCTGGACAGCGCGATACCGATGGCCCCGCCGACGTTACGCACCATGGAGAACAGTCCGGAGGCCGAGCCCACCTGGTCCTTTTCCAGCCCCTGGATCGCCATCACCCCCAGCGCCACCACCACCAGCGACTGGCCGATACCACGCACCACCAGCGAGGGCACGATGACGTTCACCGAGGCATCGGGGTTGAGGTGGATGTTCATCAGGCAGCCGATGCCAGTGATGGCGAACCCGGCAATGATGATGGTGCGGGCGCTGGTCCAGCGCATCAGCCGCGGGGTGGCGAACGACATGACGAACTGGATCAGGCCGTAGGGAATCATCATCAGGCCGATCTGCCGGGCGTTGTAGCCGTGGATCTGGGCAAAGTAGTTGGGCACCAGGAACACCACGCCGAACACCACCGCACCGAAGGTGAATTGCATCAGGCTGGCAATGCCGAAGTTGTAGCGCCCCAAGAGGCGCAGGTTGATCAACGGCTGCTCGCGACGCAGTTCGATGGCCACGAAGGCCAGCAGGCCGACCGTGGCCAGGATCGCGCAATGGCTGATGAAGCTTGAGGCGAACCAGTCGTAACGGCCACCCTCCTCCAGCATGATCTGCAACGCCGAGAGGCCCACGGCCATGCTGGCGATGCCGCCCCAGTCACCCTGGCGCAGTTTTGCCAGGACCATGGGCTGGGGCCGCACCGACCAGCCGATGGCCGCCAGCAGCAACAGCCCCGGCGGCACTTGCAGGTAGAAGATCCAGCGCCACGAATAGGCATCGGTGAGCCAGCCGCCCAGGGACGGTCCCGCGGCCTGGGCGACATTGTTGGCCACGGCGAACAGGGCCATGCCCATGGGATGCCGGGCCGCCGGCAGCTCGGTGACAATCAGCTGGAACGACAGGGGAATCAGCACCCCGCCAAAGGCCCCTTGCAGCACCCGGGCGAAGATCAGGCTGTGGATGTTCGGCGCCAGGGAACAGGCGATCGAAAACAGCACGAAACCGGCGGTGCCGACCATCAGCACCCGGCGCATGGAAAACACCGAAACCAGCCAGCCGGTCATGGGAATGATGATGATCTCCGCCACCAGGTAGGCGGTGGTGATCCACGACCCCTCCTCGAAAGTCGCCCCCAGGGAGCCACGCACGTCCGGCAGGGAAGCGTTGGTCACGTGCACGTTCATCCCGGCCATGAAGCAGCCCACCACGCTGCCCAGCACCGCCACCCAGGTGCGCAGGGAGATTGCCTGTGCGGCGGCCTCGCCGGTGCCTTCCGATACGGCCTGGGCACTAGTCATGACGGGTGTCCACGGTCACCACCACCGACATCCCGGGGCGCAGCTGCGCCTGTCGCGGCTGCCCCGGATCGAGGCGGATGCGCACCGGCATGCGCTGCACGATCTTGGTGAAGTTGCCGGTGGCGTTGTCCGCCGGCAGCAGGGCGAATTCGGCGCCGGAAGCCGGGGCGAAACTCTCCACCCGTCCCTCCAGTACATGGCCGCCCAAGGCGTCGACCTCGACCCGCGCCGCTTGCCCGGGGCGCATGCCGTCGACCTGGGTTTCCTTGTAGTTGGCCACCACATAGGCGTCCTCAGGCACCACCGCCAACAGCGGCGCACCGACTTCGACGTACTGCCCCAGGCGCAGGCGCCGCTGGCCGGCGATACCGTCCACCGGGCTGCGGATCAAGGTGCGAGCCAGATCGATGCGGGCCAGTTGCCGCTGGGCCGTGACCCGGGCCACGCCCGCTTCGAGCTTGTCCAGTTGCGCCCGAGCGCTTTGCTGTTCGGTATCGAGCACCTGTACCTGTTGGCGCCGCGCGGCCAGGCTGGCGCGGGCCGCGCCCAGGGCGGCATCGGCCTGACGGGCCAGGGCGGCGGCGTTTTCCAGTTGCTGCACGCTGCTGACTTGCTGGCTGGCCAGGTGTTGCTGCCGCCGCCCTTCCTGGCCGGCCCGTTGTGCCTCGGCCTCGGCGGCGCCGACCCGGGCCTGGGCTTCGGCGATCAGGCTCTGCTGCTGTTGCTGGCGGGCGGCCAGATTGGCCAGCCGCGCCTGCCCGGCACGCTGTTCGGCCTGGGCCTCGCGCAGCGCCGCTTCCGCCTGTTCGACCCGAGCCCGGTAGTCGCTGTCGTCGATCCGCGCCAGCAGGTCGCCAGCCTTGAGCGGCTGGTTGTCCCGGACCTCGACCGCCACCAGGTAGCCGGCGACCCGGGGCGCGATGGTGACGATGTCCGAGCGCAGGTAGGCATCGTCGGTCTCCACCAGGAAACGCCCGTTGAACCACCAGCGCAGGCCCCAGGCGAGAACCAGCAGCAACACCAGCGCCAGCCCGGCATAACCGAGTAAGCGACGGCGGGTGACGGCTTGCGCCGGGAAAGCGGGAACAGGGGTCTGGGTCATTGCAAAGGCTCGTTGGGGGTTCGCGGGAAAGGGTTGGCCGCAGCCCGGCTCGGCTGCGGCAGGACAATCGGCGGCGCGCTGCGCCAGCCGCCGCCCAGGGCCTTGAACACCAGCACCTGGGTATCGATGACGGCGGCATCGGCCTGCGCTGCCGCGGCCCGGGTACGTACATCGGTGCGCTGGGCATCGAGGTAATCCAGGGCCGTGGAGGCACCGGCGGCCCTGGCTAGCCCGGCCAGGCGCAAGGCCTGGTGGTCACGTTCGGCTGCCAGGTGCAGGGCTTGCTGGCGCTGCAACGCGGCCTGGTAGTCGCTCAGGGCCTGTTGCTGCTCCTTCAGGGCCGCCAGGATGCTGCGGTCGAAATCCGCCAGCGCCGCGCTTTCTCCGGCGCTGGCCTGGGCGATGCGGGCGCGGGCGGCATTGAGGTTGGGCAAGCTCCAGGACAACAGCGGCCCCAGTTGCCAGACCGACGCGTCGCGGTCATCGAAACCTGCGGGGTGGTGCGCCGACGTGAAGACCCCGGCCCCCAGGCTGACCCTTGGATAGAGGTCGGCCCGGGCCACGCCGATGCGCGCCGTGGCCGCCGCCAGCCGGCGCTCGGCCTGGCTCACGTCGGGGCGCCGACGCAACATGGCCAGGGCATCGCTCTGGGGCATGGGCGACCCCAGGGTCGGGGCCTGGCGACAAGCCTGGGCCGCCGCCGGTGCATCACCCGGGGGGCGCCCCAGCAAGACGGCCAGTTCGGCCAGGGCCCGTTGCCGTCCGGCCTGCAGCGGCGGCAGGCTGGCCTGCACCTGGCCCACCAGGCCTTCGGCGCGCACCACATCCAGGGTCACCGCGGCGCCGGCCCGATACAGCCGGGCGCTCAGGGTGCGGCCCTGCTCCACCAGCGCCAGGGACTCGCCCGCCACCTGCAGGCGCTGGCCGTAGCTGCAAGCCTGCAACCAGGCGCGGGTGGTTTCTGCGGCCACCACCACCCGCAGGCCATCTTCGGCGGCCCGGGCCGCCTCGGCATCGGCCCGGGCGGCATCGGCCAGGCCGTGCAGGCGGCCGAACAGGTCGGCCTCCCACTGCACATCCAGGCCGACCCCATAGCGGCTGCCGGTGCGGATGTGCTGGCTGTCCTGCAAGGCGGCTTCCAGCTGGTCGTCGGCGGTACTGCCGTAGCCGGCGCGGGCCGTCACCTGGGTGGAAGGCTGGCGCAGGGTATCGGTTTCGCGCAGCAGCGCCCGGGCTTGCAGCAGGTTGGCCGCGGCCATCCGCAAGTCGCGGTTCTGGCTCAGGGCTTCCTGTACCGCGGCATTGAGCCCAGGGTCACGGTAGAGCTGCCACCACTGGTCGAGCCCCTGCTCGGCCATTGCGTCCGGGTGGCTCACGGGCAGGGGCACAGTGCTGCCGGGCGGCCGTTCCGGCCCCAGGGTGCAACCGGCCAACAGGGCGCACAGGGCGCACAGGGCCCATGCAGGCCTCGGGTAAATGGGCATGGGAAGTACTCACGGATTCGAAGCGCCTACTTTAGAAAGGCCAGCTGGCGACCGTCTAACGAGAACTTCTTTTCGATTATCGCGAAATGGTCAACCTTGATCCCAAGCGCGGCCCTTCCGGCCTGCGCCCACAGCCCCAGGCTGTCGGCCAGCTGAACGAACTCACACTGGCCCTGCTGGCGCCAGTGGCCATGGATACAATTTGAAACACCCCCTACCCAGCCGATCGGATCGCCATGACCGAAGAATTCGATGTGCCCAGCCCCCACGAAAAGCACCTGGAACACGTGAGCGAACATGCCCACGCGCGCAGTGACCGCTTCGCCAGCAAGATCGCGGTGATGACGGCGATCATGGCCACCCTGGGAGCACTCCTGAGCTATCAGGCCGGCTCCTCGGAAAGCCTGGCGGCGATGGACAAGAACAATGCCGCGATGAAAAAGACCGAAGCCGCCAACCAGTGGAGCTACTACCAGGCCAAATCCAGCCGGCAGAACCTGGCGGAGCTGGCGACCCACATTCCCGGAGTCGATGCCGCGCACTACGGCATCGAAGCCCAGCGCTACCAGAAGGAAAAGGAAGCGGTGCGCCTCAAGGCCGAGGCCCTGGAAGCCGAGGCCCGGGACTGGGACGAACAATCGGAAGCCGCGCTGCACCAGCACCATCGCTGGGCCCAGGCGATGATGGCGATCCAGATCGCCATTTCGATGGCGGCCATCACCCTGCTGACCCGCAAGGAATGGCTGAAGAAGCTCGCCTACGGCGCGGCCGGCGGCAGCGTGCTACTGGGCACCCTGGCCTGGCTGCACATCTAGAGCACCCTGCCGGCCCCCGGAACCTGCCAGCCGATGCGTCTCTTGAATCTCACCGGGCTGTCGCAGTTTGCGAAAAACTGCCGCCGCGCAAGCCCCGGTGCTGCGCCCCAGGCCCCGCCATAGCGGGGCCGCGGCGCCTGGGTGGAACTGGCACAGCCATTGCGAAAGCCCCTGCCTCACCTACAACAAGAGGCTTCGCCATGGCTATTGCCCCACTGCTCGCCGCTACCACGGCCTTTATCCAGCGCGCCCCGCGCATGCTGATCGGTGCCCACTGGACCGAGGCCGGCGACGGCCAGACCATGCCCCTGCGCAACCCCGCCACCGGCGAACAGCTGTGCCTGGTGCCCCGGGCCACGGTGGACGATGTGGACCGCGCAGTGCTCGCCGCACGCCAGGCCTTCGACGATTCGCCCTGGACCCGCACCCGCCCCCGGGAGCGGCAGAACCTGCTGTGGAAACTCGCCGACCTGATGCAGCGCGACGCCGAACTGCTGGCCCAGCTGGAATGCCTGAACAACGGCAAGAGCGCCGCCGTGGCCCAGGCCATGGACGTGCAACTGTCCATCGATTTCTTGCGCTACATGGCCGGCTGGGCGACCAAGATCGAGGGTTCAAGCGTCGAGGTCTCGCTGCCCCTGATGCCTGACGATCAGTTCCACAGCTTCATCCGCCGCGAAGCCGTGGGCGTGGTCGGCGCCATCGTCGCCTGGAACTTCCCGCTGCTGCTGGCCTGCTGGAAACTCGGCCCGGCCCTGGCCACCGGTTGCACCCTGGTGCTCAAGCCCGCCGATGAAACGCCACTCAGCGCCCTGAAACTGGCCGAGCTGGTGCAGGAAGCCGGCTACCCCGACGGCGTGTTCAACGTAGTCACCGGCACCGGCATCACCGCCGGCAGCGCCCTGACCCGCAACCCCCTGGTGGACAAGCTGACCTTCACCGGCTCCACCGCCGTGGGCAAGGAAATCGGCAAGATCGCCATGGACTCCATGACCCGGGTAACCCTGGAACTGGGGGGCAAGTCGCCAACCATCGTCATGGCCGACGCCGATCTGGCCAGCGCCGCGGCCGGGGCTGCCAGCGCGATCTTCTTCAACCAGGGCCAGGTGTGCTGCGCCGGTTCCCGGCTGTATGTGCAGCGCAAGCATTTCGACAAGGTGGTAGCCGACATCGCCGGCATCGCCAATGCCATGAAGCTGGGCAATGGCCTGGACGCCAGCGTCGAGATGGGCCCGCTGATTTCCGCGCGCCAGCAGGAGCGGGTCTATCGCTACATCGAGATGGGCCGCGAAAGCGGCGCCACCATCGCCTGCGGCGGCGAACAGTTCGGCCCGGGGTATTTCGTCAAGCCGACGGTGATAGTGGATGTGGACCAGAAGCATTCGCTGGTGCAGGAAGAGATCTTCGGCCCGGTGCTGGTGGCCATTCCTTTCGACGATGAGGCCGACGCCCTGCGCATGGCCAACGACAGCCCCTACGGCCTGGGCGCGAGCATCTGGTCCAACGACCTGGCGGCGGTGCACCGGATGATTCCGCGGATCAAGTCCGGTTCGGTGTGGGTCAACTGCCACAGTGCCCTGGACCCGGCACTGCCGTTTGGCGGCTACAAGATGTCCGGGCTTGGCCGGGAAATGGGCCACGCGGCCATCGAGCACTACACCGAGTTGAAATCAGTGCTGATCAAGCTCTGATCCGCCCCGCGCCAACCGCCCCACCCGGGGCGCCGGAGGTGGTCCGGCGCCCCCCGACGACCGCCCTGTTCGCCGTGCAAAGCACTGCTACGCTCAGCCCGAGCCGGCTGGCCACCTCGTTTGAAGAGCCTGGGCTCATCCCCCCACAACGCCTCATCACCACCGAAAACCCGAGGAAAGCATCATGGGATCAAATGGAAATGATCACGATTACATCCAGTGCGGCTGCCACAACCCCGTCTGGGAAGCCTTGAAAGACACCCTCGACCCCGCCAGCTATATCGCCAGCCACCCCAACGCAGCACAGGGCCCGGCCAGGGACGCGAACGGCGAGTCCCTGGTGTTTCATGACGGCATCATCTACCCCTTGCGCGACGGCAACATGGATGAGCGGGTCGAAGCCCTGGGCATCCATGCCGGCGACGTGGTCGCCGCGGGCACCCTGGCCGCCGTCGAAGCCCGCATGCAGGCCCTGGGCATCGACTACAAGAAGCAGTCGCTGCACGGCAAGACCCTGCTGCCCGGCCTGGTCGAACCCCACGCCCACATCGTGCAGAGCTGCGCCATGGATGGCTGGCTGAACCTGGGCGCCATCGAGCCCGACGACGGCGATAGCCAGCAGGCGCCAGAGAAAAACAGCCAGCGCCTGCGGCCGCTCTATACCTGGGGCTGGCTGAAGGAAACCATCCAGAACAACCTCCCCGACGACAGCACGAGCTGGGTCCTCGGGCACCTGGTCGATCCGGCGCTGATGCCGTTCAAGGTGGTGCCGGGCGGCCTGAACCAACTCATGACCCTGCAATGTGGCGACACGCCCGAAGAGGGCTACCTGGACACCATCGAGGCCAAGCGGCCGATGCTGCTGATCAGTGCCTCCATGCACACCGCCTACATGAACACGGCGGCCCGGGATCTGGTGCATGAAAGAACCGGGGTCATGGTGGAGAACGGCGTGCTGCAGGAAACCCAGATAGTGGCCGGGATCCTGTCGATTCCCGCCAGGCAGAAGCTTGCAATGCTGAAGATCTTCGAGCGCCTGGACACCTTCTTCGCCACCGCGGCCAGCCGCGGGATCACCCTGCTGTACGACGCGATGATGGACCCCTTGTCGAAGCTGGTATTGAACGCCTACTTCCTGTCCCACCCCAGAACGCTGCGGATCGGCTACGCCGCCGCCTGCAACAACTCGCTCGAAGCCCTCAAGCTGCTGCCGGACTATCGGCCGGCCACGCGGGAAGAGGCCAGGCACATGTATCAGAGCTCGATCAAGGTGATCTCGGACGGGTCCAACCAGGGGTTGACCGGCTATCAGGTCGCGCCCTACTGCTGCGAGACCGCCCGCCCGGTGGGCAACTTCAATCTGTGCGACGAGGGCGAGGACACCCCGAAAACACTCCCGGTCAAATACCAGGAATTTATCCACGCGGCGGTGAAAAAAGGCTGGCCGCTGATGATCCATGCCAACGGCGACCTGGCCATCGAATTCACTCTGCAGGCCTATGACCTGGCCCTGCAGGGCCAGAGCGGCCTGGACAAGCGCCATCGCATCGAACACTGCTCGCTGCTGAGCAAAAGCACCCTGGAAACCATGCAGCGCCTGGGCCTGTCACCGAGCTTTTTGATTGGCCATGTCGGCTACTGGGGCTACGCCTTCGATAAAGCCATTTTCGAAAAGAAGGCACACAACATGCTCGACCTCTGCAAGTCGGCCCTGGACCACGAGCTGCGGATTTCCCTGCACAGCGACTATTCCGTGACCCCACTGGGCCCCCTGCGTTCGATGGAGCAGGCGGTGACCCGCAAGATGGAAGGCATCCGCAATCATGACAACCAGTTCGTCCATGACCCGCGCCTGCAACCCATCCTCAATGAGGGCCAGTGCCTGACCCGCAAGCAGGCGCTGAAAGCCATCACCTACGACGCTGCCTGGCAGTGCCATGCCGAGGCCTGGACCGGCTCCCTGCAGGACCAGAACTTCGCCGACTTCGTGATCCTCGAGCAGGACCCACTGGACGAGAAGTTCCCGGCCACCCGGATTCGCGACATCAAGGTCTGCGAAACCTGGAAAGGCGGCCAGCGGGTGTACCTCAACCCCCGTAGCTGACTGCGGCCAGTGCAAGCCCGGGGGCTGCGCCAGCTCCCGGTGCCCCCTGTAGGAGCCGGCTTGCCGGCGAAAAAGACCGCAGGTTCACTCCGGTGGATGGCCGCTGCGCGGTTCGCGAGCAAGCTCGCTCCTACGATCCCCGTTCAGGGGCGGTAGCCTTGGGCCAGCAACCAGCTGCGTATCAGCCGATTCTGGTCCGGGCTCAGTTGCGCCAGGGCCTGGGCCGCCCCCTGGCTGCGCAAACGGCGCAACAGCGGCGCCAGTTCCACGCCCTGTACATGCCAGATGCCCAGGGGCTGGTCCGGGGTGATCACCACTTCGGCTTCATCCACCAGGCCGTCGCGCAGCACCGGGGCGCGCTCGATGCGCAAGGCCGAAAAGTCCACGGCACGGTGCGCCGGCTGGCAATCCGGCCACTGCCGGCGGGCCTGCCAGAACGGCTGCTCGGGCCAGCGTTGCTCGTCGGCGTAGAAGTCCCGGCCGATGCGCGCAAAACGCAGGAACAACTGTTCCACCCGCTGCCCGTGAAAACGCTGCGCCAGCGCTGCACGTTGCGGCTGCTGCAGCAAGGTGTTGATCACCGCCGGGGCCTGCAACGCCGAGGACAGGGATTGGAAAATGCCGTTGCCGGATAAAGGGTCCACGGCCATGGCCGCATCGCCGACCCGCAGCCAGTTCGCGCCACAGGCCTGGGGGTTGAGGATCGCCGTGCTGCTGCGGGCATGCAGGTGCAATTGCTGCTCCTGGCCACCGGCAAAGAATTCCCGGGCCATGGCCGAGCCCAGGCGGCGCTGGCGACAGTACTCCAGCAACTGCGCCTTGCCCGGCAGCCCGGCGCTCTCCACATCCAGGGTCAGCTGCCAGTAGCACTGGCCGTCCTCACGCCGGGCCATCCAGGCCCAGCCGTCCTCCAGGCTGTGCACCGCGCTGGCGGCGCTGCCGCCAGGGCCCTGCCAGCGGTTGAGCAGGCTGACGGTTTCCGGGCCGCGCAGGCCCTTGCCGCCCCCCTGGCGCAAGGCTTTGTCCAGCACCGGCGCCTGCCGGCCACGGGCCTCCACCAGGAACTCGCCGCGCACCTCGCCCTGCCCTTGCACCTGGACCCGATGCCCGGCCTCGCTGGACTGCACCCCCAGCACCCGGCCCTCGATCAGCTTGACCTGCACTTCGCGCAAGGCCTCCCGCAGGCCGCGGTCGAAGGCCGGGCGATCCAGCAGGTATTCGATATTCTGCGCATGTTCTGCACCGTTCCATGCCACCTGCCGCTGGGACGGTTGCAGGGCCTGGGCCAGCGCCTGTTCCAGGCCGGCACCGCGCAAGGCTTCAAGCACCCGCAGCGAGACCCCTTCCAGGGCCGGAAAGCGTCGCCAGTCGCTGACCAGGGTCACCGGGTAGCCGAGGCGGCGCAGCCCCAGGGCCACTGCGGCCCCGGCCGGCCCCGCGCCGAGGATCAGGATGGTGTGCATGGCTGTTGCCGGCGTTCCGGCCCCTGGTAGTGGGCGTTGTCCTGCAGCCACTGCCGGACCTGGGCCTTGTCGGCTTGCGGGTGGGCACCCAGGTAGGCCGCGATATGCCCGCTCAGGGCCGCGCACCCCAGGCTGGCGCCGGATTGCCCCGGGCTGCTGCCGCGCACGCAGGCGGCGAAATCAGCCTGGGCGGTGTTCAGCCATGACCACTGCTGCGCGCTGCATCGCGCATCGCCGGTGACGCGCAGCACCCCGGGGTAACTGGCCGGAAACACCGCCTCGCCCTGGGCCGGGCTGGATGCGCACAACAGCACCCCGCGGGCCTCGGCCGCGGCACAGGCCTGGCGCAGCAGGTCGCGATCCTGGCGCAGGCCCAGGCTCAGGTTGATCAGGCGCACGTCCTGCGCAAGCAACCAGTGCAGCGCGGCGCTGACTTGCGCGGCGCTGGTGACTGCGCGCCGGTCGAACACCTGGGCCACATAGACCTGCGCCGTCGGCGCGCGCTGGCCGATGGCCTCGATGATCGCGCTGCCATGGCCCAGGGCGTCTTCCTGCAAGGGGCCCTGGCCTATCCCTTCGGGCTGCAGGAAGAAGCGTCGTCCGCCCGCCACCCGCTGATGGGCGGCATGGCCGCTGTCGATCACGCCGATGCGCAGCTCAGGCTTCATGGGCCACCTCCAGCGCATGCAGTACGCCATCGCGCAATTCGAAGCGCAGTTCGGCATCGGCCAGGGTCGAGGGTCGGTGGCTGATGAGGATCCGCGTGCGCCCGGCGAACAGGTGGTCGATGGCCTCGATCACCTCGCGCTCGGTGGCCTCGTCCACCGCCGAAGTGGCTTCGTCCAGCACCAGGATCATCGGGTCCTGGAGCAGGGCCCGGGCAATGGCGATGCGTTGTTTCTGCCCGCCGGACAATTGCTGGCCGCGCTCCCCCAGGGGGCTGTCCAGGCCTTCGGGCAGGGACTCGATCAGCCCTTGCAACTGCGCCAGCCGCGCCACCTCGGCCACGGCTTCGCGGCTGGCATCGGGCACGCTGTAGGCCAGGTTGTCCGCCAGGCTGCCGCGAAACAGCACGATATCCTGGCTGACCACCGCCACCCGCCGGCGCAACTGCGCCAGGTCCAGCTGGCGCAGGTCGACGCCGCCCAGCAGCACCTGCCCGGACTGCGGGTCGTGATGGCGCTGCAACAGGTCGATGAGCGTGCTTTTGCCTGCGCCCGAGGTGCCGCTGAGGGCCACTTTGCGGCCGTAGGGAATACGCGCCTCGATGCCCTGCAGGGTCGAGGCGCGGCCCGGGTGGCAAAAGTGCACTGCGTGAAAATGCAGCTCGCCCTGCTCCGGCACCGGCAGCGGCGCCTCGGGGTTGCTGATGCCCGGTTCCTCGCCACGCAGCTCCATGACCCGGCCCAGGCTCACGGTCATGCGCTGGATCGCCACATACAGGCCCAACAGGCTCTGCACCGGGCCCACCGCCATGCCCAGGTAGGTGGAAAAGGCAATCAGCGCCCCCAGTTGCCAGGTGCCCTGTACCACCCAGTAGCCGCCGATCAGGAAGGCGCAGGCCCGGGACAACGAGGTCAGGGTACCGGGCACCGCCTGGGTGAAGAACTCGGTGACTTGCAGTTTCAGCAGCTGTTGCAGGTAGCCCTGGCCAAGGCCATCCAGGCGCCGGGCCTCGCGCTGCTGCTGGCCGGCGCTCTGGATGAACTTCATCACCGGCAGGGTTTCCACCATGAACGAGGACATGTCCGCCGAACGCTCGCGCAACTGGCGCACATCGCGCTCCACCTTGCGCCGCATCCAGCGCAGCCAGAGCACATCCAGGGGGATCAGCACCAGGGCCAGCAGCGACAGTTGCCAGGACAGGGTCAGGAGCATGGCCAGCGCCACCACCAGGCCGATCACGCTGGACACGGCGGAGAACAATGAGTCCACGGCAAAGCGCTGGATCTCCGCCACATCGCCATCCAGGCGCGACATCAGGTCGCCGATCCGCCGCTGGCCGTAGAAGCTCGGCGACAGGCGCTGCAGATGCCGATAGAGGTCGTCGCGCAGGGCGAACAGGATGCGCCCGGACAAGCGCGTGTGCAGGTAGCGGTTGACCCCGGAGAGCACGGTGCCCAGCAGCCCGGCACCGATCATCAGCGCGGCGATCAGCACCAGCCGCGGGAAGTCCCGGGCCAGCAGGCCGTCGTCGATCAGCAGCTTGGTCAGCCAGGGCTGCACCAGCACCAGCAGGGAGGCGCACACCGACAGCCCCAGCAGGCCGCCGATGGCCAGCCGATGGGGCCGCACGAAACTGTAGAGCCAGCCCAGGGCGGCACTCAGGGCCTGGGGGTCGCGGCTGTCCACCAGCCGGGTGATCAGGCGCCGCATCAGGCACGCAACTGTTTGAGCTTGCGGTACAGGGTCGCGCGGCTGATGCCCAGGGCGTCCGCTGCCGCCGAGACATTGCCCTGGTGGTTGTCCAGGGCACTGCGGATCAGCTCCAGCTCATTCTCGCGGATGCTCCCGGTCTGCGGTCGGGCACTGGCATTGAGGTCGTCGAGCATGCTGTCGGGCAGGTGCTCCAGGCCGATGTGGCACTCACCGTCTTCGCGCAGGGCCAGGGCGGTGCGCAGGACCATCTCCAGCTGGCGGATATTGCCCGGCCAGTGGTAGTCCGCCAGCAGCCGACGCAGCTCATCGCTGAGGCTCACCTGGGCGCCACCGAGCTTGGCCAGCAAGCTGTCCACCAGGGGCTGCAGGTCTTCGCGTTCGCGCAGGGCCGGCAACAGCACGCTGATGCCGTTGACCCGGTAGAACAGGTCTTCGCGAAAAGCCTTGTCCTGCACCTGCTGCTTGAGGTCGCGGTGGGTGGCGCAGATCAGGGCGATGTCGATGTCCTGTTCTTCGCCGGCCCCCAGGGGCGCCACCTTGCGGTCCTGCAGCACGCGCAGCAGGCGGGCTTGCAGGGCCAGTGGCATGTCGCCGATCTCATCGAGGAACAGGGTGCCACCGTGGGCCTGTTGCAGGCGCCCGATCATGCCGCCACGACGCGAGCCGGTGAAGGCGCCTTCGCGATAGCCGAACAGTTCCGACTCGATCAGGCCTTCGGGGATCGCCGCGCAGTTGACCGCGACAAAGGGTTTCTCGGCGCGGCTGCCGGCGCGGTGCAGGGCCCGAGCCAGGACTTCCTTGCCGGTGCCGGTTTCGCCCAGTAGCAACACCGGCAGGTCATTGGCCAGGCCCTGACGGGCCATGCGCAAGGTGCGGGCGTAACGGCTGTTGCCCCCGGCCAGGGCTTCCAGGTCCTGGGGCATGGCTGCGGCTTTCGGAGCGCTGCGTGGCGCGCGGTGCAGGTTGAGCGCTGGCTGCGGCGCCCGCAGGGCCTTGTAGAACAGCTCGCCCTTGGCGGTTTGCAGGCTACCCACGGCGCCCTGTTGCAGGCGTGCGAGCAGTTGCAGGCCATCGACCCCGAGGAACTCTTCGCAGCGCCGGCCCACCAGGGCTGCGCGCGAGGTGTTGAGCAACTGGCAGGCCTGGCCGCTGACCGCGAGGATCTGCCCGCCCAGGCTCAGGGCCAGCAGCCCCTGCCACGGTGATTCGAGGTATTGCCGGCGGCTGTGGAAGGCCAGGACGATCTGCTCCGGGTAGGTGGCATGGAACACCCGGGCTTCGATCTGGCTGACCGCCATGGCCAGCAGCGCGGTGCTGTCCTGGGCCCGGCCCAGGGGACCTTCGCGGGTCAGGTCGAGCACGCCCAGAATCTCGCCCTGGGGGCACTGGATGGGCACCGAGGTGCAAGAGAAATGGCTGAGACGGTCCAGGTAGTGCTCGCCGCAGTCGATCAGGGTCGGCCGGGCCTCCACCAGGGCCGTGCCCAGGGCGTTGGTGCCGCGGGTGGCTTCGCTCCAGCAGGCGCCAAGGGTGATGTCCTGCACGCCGCTGTCCTTGAGACGGTCGGCGCGGCCTTCGATGGCCAGGATGGTGGCGTCGGCATTGGCCAGGATGATCATCCCGTCCTTGCCCTGATGCTGGCTCAGGTAGTCGATGGCCGGGATCGCCGCGTCCAGCAACAGGCGGTTGCTGGCCAGCAGCACTTCGAGGCTGGCGCTGGATTCCAGGGTCAGTTGGTGCTGGCTGCCAAAGTGCACGCCATGGCTGAGGCTGCGCCGCCATGAGGCATCGATTTCCGCACGCAGAACCCCGTCGGGGATCTGGCCTTCCAGGTGCAGCCGTTCCCGGGCCAGCCGGGCTTCGTGTTGCTGCTCACCCTTTATTGTTTTTATAAGAGTCATCAAGCGCTCCGAATCGGTCCGCCCGCTGCATCCCGCTCCACTCCCTTGGATTGCGCGAAGCACGCAAGCCGTGGTCAATGTCTACACCGGGTTCAGGGGGCAGTAAAGGGGCTTTGCCCGAATCATCGGGCAGCCCTGAATTGCTTACCCTGTCATTGGAGATCAAGCAAAACCTGCGCCAGTGGTACGGGCGCCCGAGCATCTTGACGTTAACGTAAAGCAAATGGCAAGTACCGCACGCCCCTCCCGTTGGCACTGGCCTGCCAGCGAAGAAGGCCCCGAGACGAGCGCAGGACTTGAGACCCCTTAGCCGGCAGGCCGGCTCCTAAGACGAATGCATGCCAGCTTGTGCAGGAGCTGGTGGTGCCTACAGGGCCCAGGCGCCAGAGTCTGCGAAGAAGGCGCGGGCGTTGTCTTCCAGGCTTTCCAGGTGATAGCCGCCTTCCTGGACGATCAGGCACGGCAGGCCCAGGCTGCGGATTCGCTGGCCAAGGATGGCGAAGCCGTCCCGGGTCACTGCCACCTTGCTCTGCGGGTCGAGTTCATAGATATCGAACCCCAAAGACAGCACCAGCACCTCGGCATCGAACGCCTTCACCGCCACCAGGGCCTGTTCCAGACGGGCGAGGAAATCCCCTTCGCTGGCGCCATGGGCCATCGGCAGGTTGAGGTTGTAGCCCTCCCCCGCCCCGGCGCCACGCTCCTCGGCGAACCCGGCCACCCCCGGGTAGAAGTTGGTCGGGTCGCCGTGCACCGAGACATACAGCACATCGGCGCGCTCGTAGAAGATTTCCTGGATGCCCTGGCCGTGGTGCATGTCGGTGTCCAGCACCGCCACCCGGGCGTATTTGTCCCGCAGGACCTGGGCGGCGATCGCCGCATTGTTCAGGTAGCAGAAGCCCCCGGCCGCCTCGGACCGGGCGTGGTGGCCCGGCGGGCGGCACAAGGCGTAGGCCGCCGGCTCACCGTCGAGCAACGCCTGGGCCCCGGCGACGGCACTTTGCGCCGACCAGTAGGCTGCACGCCAAGTCGACTCACCCACCGGGCAACTACCGTCGGCCAGGTAGCACGCGGCCTGGGCCAGGACCCCGCGCAGGGCATTGGGCTCACGCACGAAGATGTTGGACATCACCTCATCACCCCAGTCTTCGGGGATGTCCTTCCAGCCCTGGTGCGCATCCTGCAGGAACGCCAAGTACGGCGCGCCGTGTACCGCCAGCAACGGTGCCATCCCGGCATCCCGTGGCTGCTCGACGGCAAAACCCAGGGAGTGTGCGGCCTGCACCAGGCGCTGGGCGCGCTCCGGCACCTCCTGGGGTATGCGCATCTGGCCGCGCGAGTAGTAGCTGCGTGGATGGTGGAGCAACTGTTCGGGGTGGAAAAAACTGCGCATGACCTTCTCCTTATTCAACCTGGCCGGCACGGGCCAGCACGGCGTTAAGCAATACATCGGCGCCCTGGCGCACGTCCTCGGGCAACACGTCTTCGGCTTCGTTGTGGCTCAGGCCACCGACACAGGGAATGAACACCATGGCCGTCGGGCAATAGCGGGCCAGCAAGATGGCGTCGTGGCCGGCGCCGCTGACGATGGACTGCTGAGGGTAGCCCAGGCCATCCACCGCCTGCTGCACCGCCGCCACGCACTCGGCATCAAATGGCGTGGCCGGGCTGACCCAGTGCCGGCTGATACTGACCTTGAGCCCGCGCTGGCCGGCGATGGCCTGCAGGCGTTCCTCGACCTGCTGCTCCATGGCGGCGATCTGCCGATCCTGGTGGTGGCGCAGGTCGACGGTGAAGCTCAACAGGCCGGGAATGGTATTGCGCGACGACTTGGCGATGCTCAGCTCACCCACGGTAGTCAGACCCTGGGGGGCAAAATCCGCTGCCAACTGCTCCACTGCAAGAATCATCTGCGCCGCGCCGTACAGCGCATCCTTGCGTAGCGGCATCGGCGTGGTACCGGCGTGGGCCGCCAGGCCTTCGACCTGCACATTGAGCCAGCAGATGGCCTGGCCGCCGCTGACCACGCCGATGCTCTTGGCGTTATCTTCAAGGATCGGGCCCTGTTCGATATGGGCTTCGAAGTAGGCATCCACCGCTGCGCCCAGGGGCCGGCTGCCGGCATAACCGGTGCGCTGCAGGGCCTGGGCGACGCTAATGCCATCGGCGTCACGCACCGCCAGGGCGGCGTCCAGGGCCATGACCCCGGTGAACACCGCCGAGCCGAACATCGCCGGGGTGAAACGCGCGCCCTCCTCGTTGGTCCAGACCGCCACTTCCAGGGGTTTGCGGGTCTGGATCCCGAGGTCATTGAGCGTGCGTACTACTTCCAATCCGGCCAGCACACCGTAGACCCCATCAAAGCGCCCGCCTTCGGGCTGGGTGTCCAGGTGGCTGCCCATCATCACCGGGGCAGCGTCCGGGTCGCTACCTGGGCGCCGGGCAAACAGGTTGCCAATGGGGTCGACACTCAGGCTCATGCCGGCCTCGGTGCACCAGTGGGCAAACAGTTCGCGACCGGCCCGGTCTTCATCGCTCAAGGCCAGGCGGCAGCTGCCGCCACGGGCCGTGGCACCGATTTCGGCCATGGCCATCAGGCTCGCCCAGAGGCGCTGGCCATTGATTTTCAACATCATCAGATTCTCCAGACAATCAGGCGTGGGATGCCATTTCCAGGCGATGGGCGTGAGCGTGCCGGCGTGCCAGGGCTAGCACGCAGATCAGCGAAACGGCAGCGATCAGGCTGTAGAACACCGCCATCGGCCACCATTGGCCAATAAACCGATGGGCCAGCCAGGTGCCGATCAGCGGGGTCAGGCCGCCGGCCAGGGCACCGCAGACCTGATAGGCCAGGGAGATCGCGGTGTAGCGCACCCGGGTCTCGAACATGCCGCTGACGTAACCGGCGATCACCGCATAGAAGGAAGCCATGCACACCACCGCCAGGGCGATGCCGAGGATCATCAGCGGCGCCTGCCCGGAACTCACCAGCACGAACATCGGATAGGGCGAGGCCATGGCCAACAGCGACACCAGGCAGAGAAAGCGCGTGGCGCCGATTTTCTCGGCGGTCCAGGCCGCCAGGGGCTGGATGCAGAACTGGATGATCGCCACCACGAACAGGCATTCGAGAATCAGCGAACGGGGAATCTCCAGTTGCTGGGTGGTGTAGGCAATCATGAAGGTGTTGGTGAAATACACCCCGGCGATTCCCAGGGTATTGGCGCCGATGCACAGCAGCAGCGGGCGCCAGGCCGTGCGCAGCACTTCCATCACCGGTGCCTGTTCCTTGCGCACCGATTTGGCCGCCTGCTCGCGGCTGGCGAGAAACTCCGGTGACTCGTTGACCCCCAGGCGAATCGCCAGGCCTACCAGCAGCAGCAACGCACTGGCGAGGAACGGCAGGCGCCAGCCCCAACTCATCAACGCGTCCTCGGGCAGGCGGGTCACGGCGCTGAAGGCCAGTAGCGAGAGGATCAATCCCGCCGGGCTGCCCAATTGGGCGAAGGAGGCGAAGAAGTTGCGCCGGCCCTTGGGCGCATGTTCACCGGCCATCAGCACCGCACCGCCCCACTCGCCTCCCACGGCAATGCCCTGGACGATGCGCAGCAGGATCAACAGCACCGGGGCCAGGGCGCCGATCTGTGCATAAGTCGGCAGCAAGCCGATGCAGACCGTGACCACGCCCATCATCAGCAGGGTGATGACCAGGGATTTCTTGCGGCCGATGCGGTCGCCGATATGGCCAAAGATGATGCCCCCCAAAGGTCGGGCGAAGAAGCCCACGGCAAAGGTGCCGAAGGCGGCCATGGTGCTGAACAGCTTGTCGTCGGAGGGGAAGAACAAGGCACCGAACACCAGCGCCGCGGCGGTGGCGTAGATGTAGAAGTCGTACCATTCGATCATGGTGCCGATAAAGGCGGCGGCCGCAGCCCGGCGAGGCTGAGGCGAAGCGGAAGGCTTCATGGTTGGCTCCCTTGATTATTTTTTTGGCAGGAGGAAGGGTCGGGCGCAGGGGCTTCTGCTGGCACCTGTCTGGGGTGGATTTATCCGTTCCGGGGGATAATTAGTCAATTTTCTATTGGTTATCTCGATTATTATCCTGGCTTATTATTCAGCTACCGCCCGCACCAGAGCCCCTGCCATGTCCGACCGCGATGCCCGCCGCCTGCTCAACGACCGCCTCGACTGGAACCTGTTGCGCACCTTTCGGGTGATTGGCCAGGAGCTGAGCATCAGCCGTGCAGCGGCGCGCCTGCACCTGACCCAGCCGGCGGTCAGCCAGGCCCTCAAGCGCCTGGAAGAACAACTGGGCCGGCAGTTGATCGCCCGGCGCGGCCCACGCTTTGCCCTGACCGAAGTGGGTGAGCAGATCTTCGCACTGGCCGGAGAGATCTACGGCCAGATGTCCCAGGTCAGCAGCATGCTGGAACAGCCCGCCGACGAAGTGATCGGCAAAGTGCGGCTGTTGATCATCAGCCGGATCTTCAGCGAACGCTTCGATGACTTCCTGGCCGACTTCCATCGTCAGCACCCGCGGGTCGATCTGGAGGTGGAAGTGATGCGCAGCTCGGACATCGTCAGCGCCCTGCAGGAAAAGACCGCGACCCTGGGCTTGAGCCTTAACCGCCGGCCACAGCCGCGCCTGGAACAGCGGCTGTTCCTGCGTCAGCGCTATGCGTTTTTCTGCGGCAAGCACCACCCGCTGTTCGGCCGCGGGGATGTGGCCGAGGGCGATCTGCAACGGGAGAACTTCGTCAGTTTCACCAGCGACCAGATCGGCGGCATGCTCTCGCCGCTGACCATCTTTCGCGATCAGCAGGACTTTAGCGGGCGCATCGTCGCCTCCTCGCCGAGCCTGGAGGAAGTACGGCGCCTGGTGATCGCCGGGTTTGGCATCGGCTGCCTGCCGGAGCATGTGGTGGCGGCCGATACCGAAGCCGGGCTGCTGTGGCGCCTGCCGCCACACGAAGGCATTGCCGATGTCGACATTCACCTGCTGTGGAACCGCGAGCAGCGCATGAGCCGGGCCGAGGTACTGTTTCTGCAGAGCATCCAGCACATGCTCAGTCAGCATGAGCCGGTGCCGGGTAGCCTGATGTTGAAATGATTCAGACGTGGGGATCGCCAGGGGCCTTGGCCGGGGCGGCGTACTGCGGCTTGAGGTGGCCGTTCTGGTCCAGTAGCCAGGCGTCCATGATCTGCCGCACCACGGGGCCGGCCACCCGACCACCGGCTTCGCCGTTCTCGATCATCACCGAAATCACGATCTGTGGATGCTCCGCCGGGGCGAAGCCCACGAACAGGGCGTTGTCACGGTTGCGCTCGCGGGTCTTGAGACGGTCATAGCGCTCGCCCTGCTTGATCGCCACCACCTGGGCCGTACCACTCTTGCCGGCGATGCGGTACTGCGCCCCGGCTGCCGCGGCGCGGGCGATACCGCGGGGATCGTGCATCACCATCTGCATGCCGTGGTTGACCTGATCCCAGTCACGGGGATTCTTCAGCAGGATGTTGGGCATCGGATGCTCGTCCACCGGGGCCACGCCGTCGATGGTCTTGGCCAGGTGCGGACGGTTCCACACGCCCTTGTTGGCAATCAGCGCGGTGGCCTGGGCCAGTTGCAGCGGCGTGACTTGCATATAGCCCTGGCCGATGCCGAGGATCACGGTTTCCCCCGGGAACCATGGCTGGCGACGGGTGGCGCGTTTCCAGGCCTGGGAGGGCATCAGGCCGGGAGACTCTTCGAACATGTCCAGAGAGACCTTCTCGCCCAGACCGAACATCGCCATGTAGTCGTGCAGGCGGTCGATGCCGAGCTTGTGCGCCAGGTCATAGAAGTAGGTGTCGTTGGAACGCATGATCGCTGCGTCCATGTCCACCCAGCCATCGCCGCTGTGGTTCCAGTTGCGGTACTTGTGGTCGAAGTCCGGCAGTTGGTAATAGCCCGGATCGAAGACCCGGGTCGAAGCGGTAACCACGCCGCTATCGAGGCCGGCAATCGCCACTTCCGGCTTGATGGTGGAGCCCGGCGCGTAGAGGCCCCGCAGCACTCGGTTGAACAGGGGCCGGTCGATGGAGTCGTGCAGCGCAGCGTATTCCTTGAAGCTGATGCCGGTGACGAACAGGTTGGGGTCGAAACTTGGCTTGCTGACCATGGCCAGGACTTCGCCGGTGGCCGGGTCCAGGGCCACCACGGAACCACGGCGATCGCCCAGGGCCTCCTCAGCGGCTTCCTGGAGCTTGATGTCCAGGCTCAGGACGATGCTCTTCCCGGGGATCGGATCGGTGTGCTTGAGCACTCGCATCACCCGGCCCTGGGCGTTGGTTTCTACTTCCTCATAGCCGACATGACCGTGCAGTTCGGCTTCGTAGAATTTCTCGATGCCGGTCTTGCCAATGGATTGGGTGCCACGGTACGCCACCGAATCCAGGGTCTTGGCTTCTTTCTCGTTGATCCGCCCGACGTAACCGATGGAGTGGGCAAAGTGTGCGCCTAGGGGATAGTGGCGGACGAACTGGGCTTCCACGTCCAGGCCGGGCAACCGGTATTCGTTGACCGCGAGCACGGCGATCTGCTCTTCGGTGAGCTCATAGAACAGGGTCACGGGGACGAAGGGATGACGGGCCTGCTTCATCTCCTTGTCGAACAGCGTGCGGTCTTCCGGGGGCAAGTGCAGCAGATCGACCACGGTGTCCAGTTCGCCCTTGAGGTCGGTGGTGCGCTCGCGGGTGATCGTCAGGTTGAAGCTGGGGCGGTTGTCCGCCAGGACCACGCCGTTGCGATCGTAGATCAGCCCCCGGGTGGGAGTGATCGGCAGCACATGGACGCGGTTGTTCTCGGAAACGGTGGAGTGGTAGTCGAACTCCACCACTTGCAGAAAATACATCCGCGCCACCAGGGCGCAGGTGATGGCCACCACCAATACGGCACAGGCCAGCAGCCGTTTGTTGACCAGGCGGCTTTCTTTCTCGTGGTCCTTGATCGGAATCGCTTCGGGCATTGCTACAGCTTCTCGGTGAATAGAGGTCGACGCTGTTCCGTGCGGATGAACTCAAGTCCTTTAAAAAGAGCCGCACCATACCAAAAACCACCCACGGACTTTGAGGGGATTTCCATCGCGGCTGATCAATGGCGCCTTGGCGGCTACTTGGATAGCGCAAGTTTTTCCACGCGCAAAAACAAAACCCCAACTGCATGCGCAGTTGGGGTTTCGGAATTTAATCTTGACGATGACCTACTCTCACATGGGGAAACCCCACACTACCATCGGCGATGCATCGTTTCACTTCTGAGTTCGGGATGGGATCAGGTGGTTCCAACGCTCTATGGTCGTCAAGAAATTCGGTAGCCAGTCCGTTGCTTGTGCAACGTGCCAGCGAATGGGTATGTAATAGATTTGTGTGTTCGCAAACTTTCGGTTTGTATCG